>NZ_WNNK01000017.1 GCF_009724245.1 Pseudomonas spelaei
CAAAGTCATCTAGTCCGCCCTGCAAAACCAAGACATGGTGTGCACTTTAATTTAAGTGGACACCAGTTCTAGCCTTTTAAGCGGGTCTTTCATGCAGCCACAACGCCGTTCCTACTCCAAATCCTTCAAGGCCCAGGTCATTCAAGAGTGCGCCCAGCCCGGGGCCTCGATAGCCAGCGTTGCGCTGAGCCACAGCCTCAACGCGAACCTCGTCCATAAATGGATTCGAGTCCAAATGCAGAAAACCATGGCGCTGCAACCTGCTTTCATTCCGCTGCCCTTGCAACCTATCGGGGCAAGGTCGGAAGCTACGTCGTCTACTATCTGCCTCGAAATCCCACACCCGCGCGGCACCGTCAAAGTGAACTGGCCGACCGAAAGCGCTGCCGCCTGCGCCACCTTTCTGCGAGATCTGCTGCGATGATCCGCATCGACGCCATCTGGCTCGCTACCGAGCCCATGGACATGCGCGCAGGCACCGAAACCGCGCTGGCGCGGGTGGTCGCGGTGTTCGGTGCGGCGCAGCCGCACTGTGCTTATCTGTTTGCCAACCGCCGCGCCAATCGCATGAAAGTGCTGGTGCACGATGGGCTGGGCATCTGGCTGGCGGCCCGCCGCCTGCATCAGGGCAAGTTCTTCTGGCCGGGTTCTCGACACGGCTCTCAGATGGAATTGGGTGCCGAACAACTACATGCCCTGGTGCTGGGTTTGCCATGGCAAAGAGTCGGGCCTGGCAACGCGATTTCCATCGTATAACACCTGCCATGACCACCCAGGCCGTGCAATTGTCCGATGAGCCTATCGTCGGTTTTCGCCTGTTCTGGCAAAATCGGCGGCATGACTTCGCTGCCCAATCTCGACCAACTAAACCCTGAACAACTGCGCGCTCTGGCGGCGCAGTTGATGCAGCGTGTCGAGAGTCTCGATCAGACAGTCGAGACAATGGACAAAAAAATCCACCGCGACCAAACGGTTATCGAGAAGCTGACCCACGAAATTGCACAGCTCAAACGTTTGAAGTTTGCCAAGCGTAGCGAACAGTTAAATCCGCAGCAGGCTAGCTTGCTGGACGATTTGATCGATACCGATATCGCGGCGATGGAGACTGAGCTTCAGGCATTGCAAACAGCTCTGCCTGCGACCGATAAAAAGCAAAAGCCCAAGCGCACGGCGTTGCCGGCGGAGTTCCCACACACGCTAATCCACCACGAACCGGACAACACTCATTGTCCTTGCGGGTGCGCACTCAAGCGTATCGGCGAGGATGTCAGCGAGAAACTCGACTACACGCCGGGCGTATTTACTGTCGAGCGCCATGTCCGTGGCAAATGGGTCTGTGATGACTGCGAAACACTGATCCAGGCGCCAGTGCCGGCGCAGGTCATCGACAAGGGCATCCCGACCGCCGGGTTGCTGGCCCACGTCATGATTGCGAAGTATGCCGACCATTTGCCTCTCTACCGTCAGGAGTCAATTTTTGGTCGAGTCGGTTTGGCCATCCCACGTTCAACTCTGGCCCAATGGGTTGGCGTAACTGGCGTGCAGTTGCAGTCTCTGGTCGATGCCTTGCGCGACGCGGTGCTTGGGCATGACGTGATCCACGCCGATGAGACGCCGGTGCAGATGCTCACCCCGGGCGCGAAGAAAACCCATCGTTCCTATGTTTGGGCCTACGCCACCAGCCAGTTCTCGGACTTGGCGGCGGTCGTTTACGACTTCAGCCCCAGCCGAGCCGGAGAACATGCCCGCAACTTCCTGCAAGACTGGAAGGGCAAGCTGGTCTGCGATGATTTTGGCAGCTATAAAGCCAGCTTTGAACTCGGCGTCATCGAGATCGGCTGCATGGCCCATGCACGGCGCAAGTTCTTCGAATTGCACGCCACCAATAAGAGCCAGCTCGCCGAACAGGCCTTGCGTTACATCCAACTACTGTACGAAATCGAGAGCGAAGTCCGAGAGCTGGAGCCGGATCTACGCCACCGAATACGGCAAGAAAAAGCGGTGCCGGTGATGGACGCCTTGCATGCCTGGATGATCACCCAGCGCCTACTTGTGCACGATGGCTCGGCTATCAGCAAAGCATTGGATTACAGCCTGAAACGCTGGACGGCGCTGTCGCGTTATCTTGATGACGGGGCCGTACCCATTGACAACAACTGGGCAGAGAACCAGATCCGGCCGTGGGCGTTAGGTCGCAAGAACTGGCTCTTTGCAGGTTCACTGCGCAGCGGCAAACGGGCAGCGGCGATCATGAGTTTGATCCAGTCGGCGCGACTCAGCGGGCATGATCCATATGCTTATTTGAAGGACGTCCTCACGCGCCTGCCGACGCATCGAGCGAATAAAATTGCCGAGCTGCTGCCACATAGGTGGCAGCCTGCGTGATGACAAATGGGATCTAAGCTGGGATCGTTGATCCAAGGTGCAAAACGGTCGCTGGGCCTGCCCTGAAGGTAGGACTGTATGCGTCAGCTGCAATCATATGAGGAGTAATATCATGAGCTTCTAGGGCTGATTTCGACGCCCATCGCTCAATCAAAACAAATTGGTCTTCATCGTCAGTGACCCTATGAAGGTCGTATTGCAGGCACCCATCTTCATTTCTGACAAGTGGGGCAAGTTTTTCAAATGCATCAATTTGCTCTTGTCCCCGCCCCGCCTGCGTAGAAATCAAAATTACCAGCTTCACTTCACTAGACATAAACATGCTCCATGCTGGTGTTCAGAAATTTGATTGCACATTGCTGTAGACCACCAGTGTGATGGTCATGGCAGGAAAGCATGATTTTGCCTCATGCCGCAAGCTAGAGCGGTTACTCGCCCTCGGTCTTGTGGGAAGGTGTGTTCGCCAGTCGCTTACGCTCATGCTTATTTGTAGCGCACCAAAGCGCGGGCAGAGCAAGCGTTTAAAGCTAATTTACGGATTTATGGGTAGGGAGCTATTTCTCTAAAAAATGACCATTCAAAGCCACCACAAACAGTTTGAATGCTACTTACCGGTTTAAGAATCGTCTGATTTTTCATGAAGATCGACATCACACACACTCCCCAACCTAAATAGGCACGCAAAACAACGAGCCTAAGCGGTAACTGGAGATAGTAGTGTCCAAACAAACTTTGATAGATAACTTTTCTCGTCAGATTGACTACCTAAGATTGTCGGTCACTGATCGGTGCGATTTGCGATGCGTCTATTGTATGGCCGAGGACATGACGTTCATACCGCGCAAGGATGTTCTGTCGCTCGAAGAACTCTATCGAGTAGCAGCACGGTTTGTCGCGCTGGGCACTCGAAAAATCCGCATAACCGGTGGCGAGCCGCTGGTTCGGCCGAATATTGTCGGTCTGTGTGAACGCCTGGCCGCACTGCCGGGACTGCGCGAGTTGTGCATGACCACTAACGGGACACAGCTCGCGAAGCTAGCGACGCCCTTGTTTGCCGCAGGCCTCAAACGGCTCAATATCAGCCTCGACAGCCTCGATGCAGAGCGCTTCAACGTACTGACTCGCAACGGCAATTTGAACGAGGTGATCGCTGGTATCGGCGCCGCGTACCGCGCAGGCTTTCAGCACACCAAACTCAATTGCGTGGTGATGAAGGGACGCAACGATCACGAGATCAACGATTTGGTGGCGTTTGCCATCGATCACGGACTGGATATTTCCTTCATCGAGGAAATGCCCCTGGGCAACATCAGCGAGCACAGGCGTGGCGATACGTTTTACTCAAGCGCCCAGGTGCGCGAGCGCATTGCCGAGCGCTACACCCTCGTCAGTTCCGACGAATCGACCCAGGGCCCGTCACGCTATTGGCGCATTGCCGAAGCGTCCCATATCCGCGTCGGCTTCATCTCACCCCACAGTCAAAACTTCTGCGCAACCTGCAACCGCGTGCGGCTCACCGTGGAGGGGCGGCTGTTGCTGTGTCTGGGCAACGAGCACAGCGTTGACCTGAAGCCGGTGCTCCGCGATTACCCCGGTGATAACCGACACCTAGAGCAGTCGATCATCGACGCGATGTTGCGCAAGCCGCAGCGCCACCACTTCGTAATCGATGACACCGTGCAACTTGTACGTTTCATGAACGCCACGGGCGGCTGACGCCCGACTGCATTGCGGAGATCCTTACAGATGAACGATCCGGTCAATACCATCGGCGAACGTGCCGGGCTGAGCACGCCCGTCGACGTCGAACGCTGGAACCATCATGATACGACCTGGATGTTGGGCCTGTTCGGCACGGCGGTGGGCGCTGGTACGCTGTTCCTGCCAATCAATGCGGGCCTGGGCGGTTTCTGGCCGCTGCTGATCCTGGCCCTGCTGGCTTTCCCCATGACGTTCTATGCGCACCGGGCGCTGTCTCGCTTTGTGCTGTCCGGCACACGGGTGGTCGATATCACCGAAGTGGTAGAGGAGCACTTCGGAATCAAAGTCGGCACGCTCGTGACGGTGCTGTACTTCTTCGCGATTTTCCCGGTGCTACTCATCTACAGCGTGGCACTCACCAACACCGCGAACAGCTTCCTCGAACATCAACTGCACGTAACGCCACCGCCCCGCGCCGTGCTGTCGTTAATACTGATCCTCGGCCTACTCTTGGTTGTCAGATGCGGTGAGCGGGTGATCGTCAAAGCCATGAGCCTGATGGTCTATCCATTCATCACTTCATTGGTGTTATTGGCGGTGTACCTGATCCCGCACTGGAATGGTGGCATCCTGTCCACCGCTGCAACGCCAGCCACGCCGTCGGCCCTGCTCCACACGCTGTGGCTGGCGATTCCGGTCATGGTGTTCTCCTTCAATCATTCACCGGTCATTTCCGCGTTTGCAGTGGATCAGAAGCGCCGTTATGGCGCGCAAGCCGAAGAACGCAGTTCGCAAATCCTGCTACGGGCTCATGTGATGATGGTGGCAACGGTGTTGCTGTTTGTCTTCAGCTGCGTGTTGACCCTGTCGCCCGTCCAACTAGCGCAGGCGAAGGCACAGAACCTGTCGATCCTTTCCTACCTGGCCAATCACTTCAGCGACCCGCTTATTGCGTTTGTGGCCCCGTTGATTGCCTTCGTGGCTATTTCCAAGTCGTTCCTGGGGCATTACATAGGTGCCAGCGAAGGCTTCAAAGGGCTGCTCTTCAACCGTGGCGGCCGCCCGGACGCGAAAACCCGGGATCGTCTGACTGCCCTGTTCATGCTTCTCGTGTGCTGGATTGTCGCCACGCTGAATCCGAGCATCCTGGGCATGATCGAAACCATCGGCGGACCGATCATCGCCGCCATCCTGTTCCTGATGCCGATGTACGCCATTCACAAAGTTCCAGCGTTGGCGAAGTATCGGGGGTACGCATCCAACGTGTTTGTTACTGCGGTGGGATTGGTAGCAATAACGGGGTTAGCCTATTTACTGGCAGCCTGAATCAATTGAATCGTTTATTCCGCCCCACGACTTTCAACAGCAAGACTTACAAAGATAATGAGTATTTTTAGAATTATTTTTTTATGTGTCGTACTCGGCTGTCTTTTAGGAGTATTACTCGGGACAGTCGTATCCTCTCTGTTTATCCGAGACTGTGCAGTACTGATCGAAAAACAACATTGAAAGCAAATTCGTATTGACTCAATAAAGGTACTCCATGAAGAAAATATTGCTTACCCTGATCGCTCCCGCGTTATTTACCGCCCCGCTGGCAATGGCGAACTCCAGCACTGCTCCAGTAGCTGGAAAGAATTACAAAATCACCGAAGAGAAATTGAGTGAGTCACCCAAAGTAATCGAGTTTTTCTCGTATTTGTGCGGGCACTGCCGGGATTTTGATCCAGCCGTGGCTGCATGGGCGGCGGGGCCTGGCAAAGATGTAGCGATCAAACAGGTTCCGGTTTCTTTTGGCAACAAACAATGGACGGGTTATGCGAAGGCGTTTTATGTTAGTGAGGCGCTGAACATGAGGGCGGTTACGCACAAGGCGCTATTTGATCTGGCAAACAACGGTGTAAAACTGGATAACGATGAAGCGATCGCTGCGTTTTTCATTGGGCTCGGCGCTGATAAAATTTTGACGAACCAAACCATCAAGTCGTTTGCTGTTAACAGCAAGATTGCCGAAGGTGATCGGCTGGCCATGCATTACAGGATTCGCGAGGTGCCTAGTTTCGTGGCGAACGATAAATTCGTCACCAGCCCAAGCATGTCGGCTTCAAATGAAGCTATGTTAGATATGCTATCCGCACTGTGCGCGCTTCACGATACAGAAAAATGAAGCCCCAAAGAATAATCACGCATCGCTACTCAACACCAAATTATTATTTAAGCATCGTGCTTTTTTCCCAAAGTTTTAAAACCTAACTCGTCGCCCACCCTTAAATCGAATAACTTAAACATGCTATTTTATAGAAATCTAATATTCCCCATGACTGCGCTACTCCTCTGCAGCTCTGGCGCGCAGGCACTTTGCCGAGTAAAATTGGTGCCGGGGCTACAACATATTAATTTCACGCCGCCAGCAAGCTTGACAATCCCACGAGACACTCCGAATGGCACTGTGCTTTATTCGGAAAAACAACAACTGCAATACACTGAATACGTATGCGATACCGATTCACCAGTAGGACTGATAGTTGACTCTTCTCGCGGTGAGCAACCTGCAAGCGGTAACGAATTTCCGCTTGGCACTGACGGACTTGCTGTACGTTTCTCGACTTTACAACTCGGGTACCACGACGCAGCACACTTAGTTCCAAAGGGTACAAGATCCAATTGGGGGCCCGAAGTCATCGAAGTTATCAAGCGCGGAAATCTTTCATCAGCGAGCACTATCAAGCCTGGAAGGCTAGCAACATATGTTTTTGGTGAGGCGGTGGTATTTACCCTTAACTTGAACAACTCGATAAATATTGTTGCTGCTTCGTGTGAAATACCAGATATATCTGTTGAAATGGGAAGCTATACACGTAGTGATTTCGACTCAGTAAATGGGAGCACCTCAAAGCCTACAAGCTTCAACATAAAACTGAACAACTGCCCTCCAGGCATTACAAAAGTATCCTACAAGCTCATGCCCTCCACCAATACGATAGATTATAGAAATGGTGTTTTCAAATTGAGTCCTGACTCGACCGCCAAAGATATCGCCCTTCAAATAAAAAAACCGGATGACACGCCTGTCGTGCTAAAAGATTATCAGCATTTCAATGGCTATGACACCAATGGTGGAAACTTTGAAATTCCCTTGACTGCCCGCTACTATCGACTTGGCAAAGAACCCATCAAGGCAGGCTCCGCAAATGGCGAGCTAACAGTAGTCATGGAGTATTTATGAACGCCTATTCGATTGAAACCTTGGAATCGGCGAAAGTTCGCCCACCTTCGCTCCCCAAATCGCGTTTAAGAATCGTCTGATACCCTTACGCCGCACCGCATAGCTAAAATCGATCGATGCGATTACGACGACACCTGCTGCAAATCAATGCCATTTCTTCCACCCCCGAGGCTGCTCGCTGGTTGCTTCGGGCATTTGCCATCGTATTATCGATCGGTATCTTGAGTGGCGTTTACAACTTTCTGTTGTTCACCTTCAACAACGACCTTTCCCAGCGACGCGGCTACATGAGCAGTGCGATCGCCGAAGCCCATACCTTTTTCACTAATCGTCAGGTACTGCTCGAGAGCCTGAGCCTCACGGCGCTTCGCACCTCCGCGCAATCCGTCCCCCAATCGCCGACGCCTGGCGACGAGGAAACCCACCTGCTGCTGAGCAGCGACCCCGCCCATGCGTGGAGCCTCTGGATGACGCGCCGGCTGGAAGATTACTTGCGTGAAAAGCAGGTCAGCCTGCTCTACGTAAACACTGGTGAACGACCGCAGATCAAACGGCTATACAACGCGGCTGCGCAAACTCCGGTCATCCCATCCGACATCCTCGATCAACTGAGGGCACTCGAGTCCCGCAACGCCCCCGTCAACGAGCTGTGGTTGAGCGGTCGGACCGGGCTCCGCGCGCATCTGTACCTTTTCACCCGTCTCGACGAGCACGACGCGCAGGCAGGTTGGCTCGGCCTGGAAATCGACAGTCACGAGGTGTCCACTGCGCTGAGCGATCAAAGTGCGGGCACTTTCCTGATGGTCACGGCCGATGGCATGCAGGTTTTCAGCAACAGTCCAGCGCCGGATCAGCAGATGTGTCGCCCGGGAAATGACGGTTTTTTCGGTTTTATCGGCAACGGCTTGCTGCCCGAACGCTTGGTGATTCGCAAAGATTTGACGTCCTCGGAATGGCAGCTAGTGTACTCAATTGACTTGCAATCGGTACTGCGCGGCCTGTGGAAACAACTGCTCGGCTCAATGGTTTTCTGCCTGCTCAGCCTGAATCTGATCCTGCTGCTGACCCGGCGCTTCGAACAGCGCTTGATCATCCCAGCCATCCAGCGCATTCAGGCGCTGGTGGAAAGTGAGGCGTTCAGCCGCGATGTGATCCAGACCGCGCCGGTCGCCCTGTGTGTATTGCGCCGCAACGACGGCCAGGTGGTCCTCGAAAACCATCTCGCACAGCAATGGCTTGGTATGGGGCCGGCGCGTGACCTGATGGGAATGAGCTGGGTTCGTGAGGCGTTCATGCCTACCGGCCGAAAGGGCGATGATCATGTCACAGTCGATGGACGACACCTGTGCCTCAGCCGGGCGACCACTCGCTACAAAGGTGAGGATGTGCTGCTCTGTGCCTTTAGCGATATCAGTACACGCAAACAAGTCGAAGCTACATTGATCGAAGCGCGGCGTTCGGCCGATGCAGCCAACGAGGCCAAGACCCTATTTCTAGCGACGATGAGCCATGAGATTCGCACTCCTTTGTATGGCGTGCTCGGCACCCTCGAGTTGTTGTCGCGCACCCGTTTGGATGCCCGGCAAACCGAATATTTGCAGGTCCTTGAAGGGGCGAGTGCGACGCTCCTGCAACTGATCTGCGACGTGCTTGATGTCTCAAAGATCGAAGCGAATCAACTCACTCTTGAGTTGAGCGAGTTCTCACCATTGGAACTGACCCAAGACGTGATTCATGCCTACAGCGCCGCGGCGATGAGTAAAGGCTTGCAACTCTATGCCTGCCTTGATCCACAGCTTCCCAAGCGGCTGATCGGTGACGTGAATCGCATCCGACAGGTGCTTAATAACCTGCTAGGCAATGCACTGAAATTCACCGATTGTGGCCGCGTGGTGCTGCGGGTGCGTGCTACGCACCTTGAGGGGGATCATTCGGAGTTGCTGTGGCAGGTATGCGACACGGGGAAAGGCATTGCCGAAGACGATCAGCCGTTAATTTTCCAACCGTTCTATCAAACCCAGGGCAACCAGTTTGCTATCGCTGGCAGCGGCCTCGGACTGCCGATCTGCCAACGCCTGACCCAGTTGATGCACGGCCAGATGCGTCTGGTCAGCGAGCGTGGACTTGGTACCAGTGTCAGCCTAACGCTACCACTGGAGGTCGTGGCCAGCACTGGTAGCACAACGCTGCCGCGCAATTTGCTGGCCGAACCGGTTTACATCGTCTCCCCCATCCGCGAGCTTGCGCAAACCCTGTCCGGTTGGTTGCATCGTTGGGGCGCCCGGCCGCATATCGGCCCTCCTCCGGACACCGCCATGCTCCACGGCCAACTTTTACTCGAACTGCATCCCGGCCCACTGCGCCGGCGCTTGGTGGAAGATTGGCACGGCCCGCAGATCCTGGCCAGTGCCGATGGCCGCAGCGAACGTTTGCCGGAAGACCGCGTGTGGCACGTAAACCTCAATAACCTCACTGCCCTGCACGAGGTGATAAGCCAGGCTCAAGGGCTTGGAGGCATACGCAAGGATGCTCAAAACCACGACAGCGACATGCGTCGACTCGACTTGCGAGTGCTGGTGGCCGAAGACAACGCCGTCAACCGAACGATCCTCAAGGACCAGCTCGAAGCCCTCGGTTGCAGCGTGGAACTGGCGGCTGACGGCGAACAGGCGCTGGGGCGCTGGCAGCCCGGCCGCTTCGATGTGGTGCTGACCGACGTGAACATGCCTGGTCTGGACGGGTACGCACTGACCAAGGCCCTGCATCAACGCGACAAAACGCTGCCAATCATCGGCGCCACGGCCAACGCGATGCGCGGCGAACTGGAGCGATGCCTGGCAGCTGGCATGAATCACTGCCTGGTCAAACCCTTCACCTTGCTCGACCTTTACAACTGCCTGGCGCCTTACCATGGAAACCGCTGTGACGCCCTATAACATCCTGATTGTCGAAGACCATCCGTTCCAGCGCATGTACTTGGTGCATCTGTTCAGCGAGCTGGGCGATTACAACCTGCATACCGCAAAAGACGGCAATGAGGCCCTGGAGTGCCTGCGGTTGAATGAGTTCAACCTGGTGCTTACCGACCTGTTGATGCCAGGCATGGACGGTGTGCAATTCATCCAGCAGTTCGCGAATCTTCGCCACAAGCCGGATCTGGCGATCATGAGTGCCGCGTCCCGGCGCATGCTGACGGGGGCCAGTCTGGTGGCGAAAAACCTCGGCATCAAGGTGGTCGGGGTGATCTCAAAACCCGTGACCCGCGCTACCCTGCGCGCTCTGATCAAACAACTGCTGACCTGCCAGCACCGCGAGTTGGGCCGGCGGCCAGAACCGACAACATTCGACGGTCGTACACTCGAACAGGCCCTGGATTCGCAAGCCTTCCAGGCCTGGTTCCAGCCGAGGATCTCGGTACAGGATGGTCGTATTGTCGCGGCGGAAACGTTGGTGCGCTGGGCCCACCCAGAGCACGGGATCCTGTTACCCAGTGCATTCCTGTCGAGCCTCGAATCCAGTGGACTGGAAGAACGCTTGCTCTGGCGAGTGTTGAAACAGACCATGACGGCCCAGGCACGCTGGCGCGAACGCTGCTACGATATTCCGGTCTCAATCAACCTGCCCACGCACCTGCTCGACCTCCCTGACCTGGCGGACCGACTACTGGATTTCGTCCTCCAGCATCAGGGTGAACTCGGCAAGTTATGCTTTGAGTTGCTGGAATCCTCGATGCCCCGGGAGCTCAGCAACTACTACGCCGGTGCCTGTCGCCTTCGCATGATGGGCTTTGGTCTGGCTCAAGATGACTTTGGCCAAGGCTACAGTTCCTACCTCAACCTGGTGTCGACCCCCTTCAGCGAACTCAAGATCGATCGAGCGCTGGTCCAGGGTAGCCAGGATAATGAATGCATGGCCTCGGCACTGAACAGTCTGATTGCCTTGGGTCGCAAACTGGGTCTCACCGTGGTAGCCGAAGGTGTTGAAACCCCGGCTCAGCTCGAGGCACTACGCGAGGCAGGTTGCAACCAGGCACAGGGGTTTCTGGTTTCCCGCGCACTGCCCGTGGATCAGTTCGAACAACTGCTCATGCGCAACTGGCCGGCTAATCTGCACTGAGGCCCCAGGCCTTATGTCGCTGACAGCGGTAGGATGTCGGTGCCGACTTCAACCCATCCATGCACTACGAGCCGTTTTTATGAAGCACAACAACGACCGCTTGAAAAACCTTGCTCGCAGCTCATCGCGCTTGAACAAGGGTATGACGTTGTTGGTAGCGATCGCCTTGTTGCTGATCGGTTTGAGCGTCTGGTCGCTGCAACGGTTGATCGAAGAAACCCAGGTCACGATGCGCCTGCACTCCGCCCGCCTGATGGATAACATCAAGGAGCAGGAGGAGTTTCTTGCAGCTCTCACCCATCACGGTGTCCAGGGCGACCTACTCAGCGACGGCAGCCATCAGGTGCGCGTGTTCACTCCCTTACCTGAAGAAGGGCCGAATATTTATCGGGGCCAGGCGTTTTCCTTTTCCATGCCGTTCAGTGTCAAGGTCGAACCGGCTGCGTTCACGTCCGGCGTGTCCTCCGGAATTCTCGGCTTGGGTGCCAACCTGGCGGATTTCTACAGTACCTTTTGGGCAGGGTCTTACTACCGCTCGCCGCAAGTGTTTCTCTTCAACCCCAAGGGCAACTACGACATCACCGTGCCGGCCGCCGGACGCGGGCGCGGTAAAGTGATGAGTACCCGCGAACGCTTCATCGATGTGTTCAATACGGTACTCGCACGACGACCGCAGGAAGGAGTGCAACCAGCCAACACAGTCATCTGGAAAAGCTACGCCGAGCAGACGGGCGGTACGACCCCAGCTCGCCTGCTGGCCTACGTCAATCTCGACCTGGAATCCGAGCAATTGACCATCAAGGGGGCTGGCACACGCGTGATCCTCGCCTTGCTGCTTGATCTGGCCCAGCTCAATGATTTCGAACGCGTCATGGACTGGTCGATCTATGACCGGTTCACACTGGTGAGCCCTACCGGTGAAGTGTTGATCGGAGCCATCGATCCTGCGTCGCCGTTGCACACGGGATTCAACCTCAGGTCGGAGGGACTGGTGTTCAAGCTGGAAAACTCCGGCTGTCATGGCTGGACGACCATCTACACCGTCGGTTTCGCGCATTTCTTCCGTACCGCGCTCGGGCCGTTGAGCGGTTTGGCGATGGCGTTCCTGGCGGTAATCGGCCTGAGCTGGCTGGCCAGTCGCTGGTATCAGAAAACAGTAATTCAGCCGGCACGCCAGGCCCATGAAAGCATCGCCGAAAGCATCGCCTTCAGCCGCGTGGTGATCGATACCGCACCCACCGGCTTGTGCGTCGTGCGCCGGGACAATCAGCAGGTGCTGATGGAGAACCCGCGCGCCCGAAACTGGCAGGGTACCGCCCGACTGATCAGTGCCCTCCAAGATCGGCACGACAACGACCGAGCTACCGAACTGCCGCTGGAGATCGACGGGCGTTATCTGGAAGTGAGTATCGTATCAGCTCGCTATCAAGGCCAGGATGTTCGCCTGTTTGCATTCAATGACATTACCCGCCACGTCGAGGATGGCCGCGCACTAGAGCAAGCCATGCGTGCTGCGGATGCAGCCAACGAAGCCAAGACTTTGTTTCTGGCAACCATGAGCCATGAGATCCGCACGCCGCTGTACGGCGTGCTCGGTACACTGGAATTGCTCGGGCTGACCCAACTGATGCCCCGTCAGCAGGCTTACCTGCAGACGATCCAGCGCTCTTCGGCCACGCTGTTTCAATTGATCAGCGACGTGCTTGACGTGTCGAAAATCGAATCCGGCCAGTTGACCATCGAACCGGTGACGTTCGCCCCGCTCGATATGATCGAGGACACCCTGCGCACCTATGCGGCCTTCGCACAAGGCAAGGGGTTGTTGCTGTATGGCTGCACCGATGCCGGCCTACCCGACCGACTGAAGGGCGATCCGTTACGGATCCGGCAGATCCTCAACAATCTGCTCAGCAATGCCATCAAGTTCACTGACGCCGGGCGGGTGGTGCTGCGTACCCGAGTGCTGGCGACAAGCGCCAACGAAGTCAGCCTTGAGTGGCAGGTCACCGATACCGGAATTGGTATCGATCAGATCGAACAGAGCCGGTTGTTCGAGTTGTTCTACCAGGCCCGCGAAGGCTCCAGCGAGGGAGGCGCCGGCCTGGGTCTACCGATTTGCGGATGGCTCAGCGAAATGATGGGCGGGCAATTGAGCGTGGTCAGTGAGTCGGGGTTGGGCAGCAGTTTTTCCCTGCGCATGAACTTGCTCGTTCTACCGCCCGGCCCCACGGCCAAAAGCGTCATCGATACTTCGCTGGCGCCGATTCAAGTTCGTGCACCGATCCTGGAACTGGCGCAAAGTCATTGCAACTGGCTCAATCGCCTGGGCATCCCGGCAACACTCGCGACGGAGTCGATGGAGCACATGCGGGACGACACCTTACTGGTGGATCTGCAGCCCGATGAGCGCGCACCCCATTGGCATGGGCCACAGGTTCGTTGCATCAACGGTGGCCCCAACCCGGCCCAGCCAATCGAGGGTGGCCTGGAGGTGGAGCTGCATGACCTGCGTGCGATAACCCACGCCATCCTCCAGACCCGGTCGGCCATGCCGCAAGCGTCCAGCAGCGCCTCGCCCGGCAACCCGGCGCTGAACCTGCACATCCTGATCGCCGAAGACAACCCGATCAACCAGGCCATACTCCAGGAGCAGATGGAGGCGCTGGGCTGCAGCGCCGTGGTCGCCGCCAACGGTGAGTTGGCCTTGCACCTTTGGCAGCCTGCGGAATTCGATCTGGTACTGACCGACGTCAACATGCCGGTCATGAACGGCTATGAACTGGCAATGGCCCTGCGCGAACACGACGTTCGGCTGCCGATCATCGGCGTCACGGCAAACGCCATGCGCGAAGAAGGCCGGCGCTGTATCGCCGCCGGGATGAACGCCTGGCTGGTCAAGCCGCTGAGTTTGCAAACCCTGCGTGAACAATTGATCAAGCTGTGCGATCCACCGCTACCCGACAAACCCGCAGTCATCCCTCGGGAAAGTCCAACGCTCGCAGCCATGCCTGATGCTGCCGACAGCGTCTTCCTGCCACCGGTGATGAAGCCGGTGTTCATCAGTACCATGCAGGACGACCTGCAACGCTTCGAAGACGCTCTGCAAAGAGGCGACGCAAAGACTCTCGGCGAACGCTTGCACAGCATTGCCGGGGCCTTGGGCGCTGTGCAGGCAGTCGACTTCGCCGACGATTGCGCACGCCTGGAGACCGATCTGGCGCGCACCGGGCTGGATGCGCGGCTGGCGCTCAAGGTGCGAGAAGTCATGGACAGGCTCTCGGCAATTCTCAGGGGCCTGACATAAAATCAACCGATCCTGAACTCTCTTCATCCTACGTAAAGGTACCACGGATTTTTTATGCAGAAACTTAAGGTCATCATTGCCGACGATCATCCCATTGTGCTGTTGGGTGTACGGGAGCTAGTTTCGCGCGATCCACGCTTTTGCATTGTTGGCGAAGCGGCCTGCTCCAACGGCCTGGTCGAGTTGCTGGAAGCACAATCGGTAGACCTCGTCATCACCGATTACAACATGCCCGCCGACTCGCCGTATGGAGACGGTCTCAAACTAGTCGACTATCTTAAGCGTCACTACCCTGCAGTCAAAGTACTGATACTAACGATGATCTCCAACTCGTTAATCCTTACTCGCCTGAATGAATTGGGAGTCGTCGGAGTTCTTCTCAAGAACCAGTTGCATACTGAAATAGAACGCGCACTCAATGCTGTAGTACAGGGGAAGCTTTACCAGCCTTTGGAAGTTGTGCGTCATTCTGTTCTGGAAAACAATACCGACCTGGATGAACGCTTGAAAAGTCTATCACCCAAGGAACTTGAAATCGTTCGCCTTTTCGTCTCTGGCACCAGTGTCGGTGATATTGCCCGTCGGCAGAACCGAAGTATAAAAACCATCAGCTCACAAAAAGTTTCCGCCATGCGCAAGCTTGACGTCGCCAGCGATCAGGACTTGCTGACTTATTGCCTGGATCGAGGCGTTTTCAACTAATATCATACTAAGGCGCCCGAAGGGTTTTCTAAGAATCGTCTGATATTTTCAGCAGGCCCGCGTCGTTATCGTGAGCTAGCTGTACTTGATGGACCTCTTATCAAATCAACGACGGGCAACACATGAAAAAGATATCTTCCGCTGTTCTGGCACTGGCAATGATCGCCTCTACTGGCTACGCATTCGCAGGAGAAGACCCACCAACACCACAACCCGTTCAGGGCGGTAGTGGCAAGATCAGCTTCACCGGCACCATTAACAATGACGCTTGCACCATTGACGGTTCCAACAATGACCGTGTGATCGCCATGGACATGGGTAACGTTGCGATCAAGGACATGGGCACCGCTGAAAATCCGGCTTCGGGTCGCGTCAGCGCTCAGGATTTCAACCTGAACGTCAACTGCAACACTGGCACCAAAGTCTCCATGCTCTTTGATGCCAACAGTGGCGGATCCGGTCTGGTGCCGGGCAAGAAAGTCCTGGCCCTGAACACCGGTAACGGCACCGCTACCAACGTCGGTATCGCCTTGCTCGACAGCAAAGGCGCCCTCATCGACCTGACCTCCAAGTCCACTGCCAAACTGCAAGGTGACTTGCACGGTACCGGCACCGGTGGCGAATCCACCCTCAGCTTCTCCGCCGCCTACGTCACCACCGGTGCTGAAGGCAGCGCCACCGCCGGTCGTGGCGACGCGACCCTGCCATTTATCCTCGAATACGAATAAGTCTTCGTAGGATCCATCGTGCGCAGCCCTTCGGGGCTGCCTTCAGGTTTTATTCAAGGGTGTTCGCATGTTGCGTCGTTCTATTCCCACCTGCCTGGGATTGCTGGGCATGCTGCTGGCTGGCCAGGCGAGTGCCAGTATTTCCCTGAGCGCTACACGGGTCGTTTTTGACGGAGCCCACAAGGAAGCCAATATCACCGTGCGCAATGGCAAGCAGGAAGTGCTTGTCCAGTCGTGGATCGACAGTGGCGAAGACTCCGCGCAAACCGCCCCGTTCGCCGTCACCCCGCCGCTGGCCAAGGTTCAGCCCAGCGAACAGCAGCTATTGCGCATTCTGTATGAAGGCAAAGGCATGCCCGCCGACAAAGAGTCCGTGGTCTGGCTGAGCGTTCAGGAAATCCCCCAGACAATTGATGCGGCCAATACCTTGCAGTTGGCCGTGCGCCAACGCATCAAGATCTTCTTCCGTCCCGCACACTTGCCGGGGGATCCCCTGAAAGCGCCCTCGCAATTGTTGTGGACATTGTCCCCAGACAATGTCGGTGGCGAATTGAGCGTGAAAAACCCCACACTCTTTCACGTTTCGATGGGTGATGTAACGCTGCAGGCTGGCGGGCAGAAGGAAGTTGCTGCCGACTCGACCATGATTGCTCCCAGTGAAACAAAAACATTTAAGTTACACAAACTCAAGGGCAACTCAACAGCGCAGTTGACCTTCAACAGCATCAATGATTATGGCGCGCAAAACAAACACCAACTGACCGTCAGTCGCGCAGGCAATAACAGTGAAGAATCCAGCCACAAAGATTCCACTCCGACGCCTAATTAAAACCCAGAAGGACGCGCGTCGCACTTTCAGTTGAAGTTTCAGGATAAAGGTCTTTGCATGCCGTTTATTTACAACAATAAGCAGATTGCCAACCCTGCTGGAGAGCTGCGCCCGTCCATATCTGACCGTAGCGCCAGTTTATTGCGACTGAACGGTTTGTACTGGCTCGTTCTCGTCATGCCCGCCAACATCACACTGGCATCCGACGAATTTGGTGACCCGCAACTTCTTGCATTTAACACGCACTTTCTACAAGGCGCACAAAGCGATGTCGACTTGCAACTTTTGCTGGCTAAAAACAGTGTTTTGCCGGGCACTTATCGAGTTGACTTGTATATCAACGAAGTGCTGAGCGGCCGCCGTGACATTACTTTCAATCGTAATCCGGCCACGGAGCGAGTTGAGCCATGCCTGAGCCTGGAGTTGCTCACGCAACTGGGCATCGACATTGGCAAACTGCAAGCAGAGGGCAAAATCGACCCGGCCGCACCTCAAGCGTGCTACGACTTGCCCGCCATGATCGAACAGGCCAGCCTGCATTACGACGCCAGCCGCTTGCGCCTGATGGTCAGCGTGCCGCAATTGGCGATGCAACGTGGTATGCGCGGCTTCGTGAACCCCGAGCTATGGGACGATGGCGTCTCGGCAGCGTTCATCAACTATCAGCTCAACGACAGTCGGAGCGCCAGCTACGGAGAGACCCGTTTCACCAACAACTTGGGTTTGCGCAACGGCATCAACCTCGGTGCATGGCGCTTACGCAACGAGTCCAACTTCAGCAACGGCACCGGTCGGCCGAGCACGTACAAGAGCAACCGCAGCTATCTGCAGCACGACGTCACACCGCTCAAGGGACAGTTCAGCGCTGGCGATATCTTCACCGACAGCGATCTGTTCGACAGCGTGCGTTATCGTGGTCTGAAACTGGCGTCCGACGAAGGAATGCGAGCGGACAGTGAGCGTGGCTATGCGCCCGTGATTCGGGGCGTGGCGCAGTCCAATGCGACTGTGGAAATCCGCCAGAACGACTATATTCTATACACCACCAACGTGCCTCCTGGCCCGTTCGAGATCAGCGATATATACCCCAGCGGTTCTAACGGCGACCTGGAGATCACCATCATTGAAGCCGATGGACGTCGCCGGGTGAGCAAGCAGGCGTTTTCCAGTTTGCCGATCATGGTTCGTAAAGGCCAGTTGAAGTACAGCGTTTCCGCCGGCCGCTATAGCAGCAACACCGAAGGCATGGCCGAACCGAAGATGCTCAGCACGACACTGGCGTACGGATTGGGCAGTAACCTGACCGGCATCCTCGGTGTGCAGACCAGCGACGACTACAAGGCGCTGGCCATGGGCTTCGGCCGCAATACGGCATTCGGCGCGGTGTCGCTTGACGTAACCCACTCAACGAGCCAGATCAACGGACTCACGACACAGGGTGACAGCGTGCGCGCCCTGTATGCTAAGACCTTCAGCGGCACCGACACCAGTTTCACCCTGGCGGCCCACCGGTATTCCACCGAGGGCTATCGCACCCTGACCGACCACGTTGAGGACCTCAGCGAAGGTACCGTTAAGCGCACCGGCAACGCGAAGACCCGGACCGACCTGACCATCAACCAGAGTCTGGGCCGCGACCGCGAATGGGGCAGCCTTTATCTCAACGCGAGCGATCAGCGCTACTGGCGCCAAGGCGGTAGCAGGAGTTTTTCCGCCGGATATGGCAACAATTGGGGCAATGTCAATTACAGCTTCGATGTCACCCGAACCGAGGATTTCAGCTACAAAGGTATGCCAAGCAGGGATACCCAGTTCAACCTGTCGCTGTCATTCCCGCTTGGGAGCCAGGCAAGGGCACCGCGTGCGTTCGTCACCACGACCTCGCAACAAGGCAGCAACAGCACTCAGATGGGCATCAATGGCTACGTTTCGCCCACCAGCGATACTTCGTATTCCTTACAGGCCGGCAATAGCAGTACGAGTGGCAACTCGGGGTCGGCGAACCTCAACTTCCGCACCGCCGTCGCGGATATCAATCTGGGCTACAGCCAGGGGCGTAGCTACGATTCGCAGAACGTCAACGTCGCTGGCTCCGTGGTCGCCCATGCCGGAGGTATCAACCTTGGTCAGTCGGTGGGTGAAACCTTTGCCTTGGCGCAGGTGCCGGGTGTCAGCGGGGCCGGCATCAGCAGCTACAGCGGTGTCGAAACCGGCTACAACGGCTATGCGATCATCCCTAGCGCGCAACCCTATCGCGTCAATTGGGTCAGCTTGGACACCCGCGAACTGGGTGGCGACATCGAAATCGAAAATGCCACCCAGCAACTGGTGCCACGGCGCGGCGCCATCGCCCTCGCCCGCTACAAGAGCAGAACCGGCCGCCGAGTCGAATTCGAATTGTTCGATGCTCAGAACAAACGGATCCCCTTCGGTGCGTCAGTGGAAGACTCCAGCGGCAAACAGCTGGCTATCTCCGACCCCAATGGCAAGGCGCTGGCGCTGGTCGAGAAGGATCAAGACCGCTTGTCAATCAAGTGGGGGCACCAGGAATGCTTGGCCACGTATTCGCTGACCGCAATCGAACCGGGCGTTAACTATGAGCGTTACCGCCTGGCGTGCACAGCCGAAACGACTACTCCCCACGAGCCCCTTGCGCCGAGAGCAGATAAGCCACAAGCGGATGGTGAACAGTGAGCGGTTGGGACTTGGCTGCACCACGGCGGGGATCGCGGTATTTGTGTTCACTGCCATGCCCCTTTCACCCGGTCGAGCCCTATAAGAATCGTCTTATTTCATCCGCAGGTCAGCCTGATTATCGTTGTCTGGCATCACTTGTTGGGCGTTTTAGCCAATCCGGCGCTCTCGCGTAAGCCATTAATGCAACCGAACCCGGCGTGGGTCGGGTCGAATAGCTCGATGCCTGCCCCCTGAGTCCCTTTGCCACCCGCGATCAACCCGAGCCTGAACGATGAGTGATATCGATTGGGGTGCATACCCCATGGACTTTTTCCGAACCAGCCTCATGCGGGGCGCCCAGACACTCCACAACCAGGTGATGAAAAATGAACGGTAATGAAGATTTCTGGAAACTGAATCGTCGTCGGCTGCTGGGCTTGGCTTCTACAGTAAGCCTGGCGAGCCTGTTACCCCGCCCCTCATTTGCCGGAAACAGCTCAGCTTCGGCCGCGCTGGACGAAATGCCCCACTCCGACCGGCGTCTGGTGCGCCTGCCGGAAAAAACCAGCCTCATTCAGCTGGCCGACCGACCGCCGCAACTGGAAACCCCACTGCATTACTTTCGTCAGGATCTGACGCCCAATGAGGCGTTTTTCGTGCGCTGGCACCTTTCCGGTTACCCGACCCATGTCGATACGCGGACATTCCGTCTGCGCCTCGATGGTCAGGTGGCGAAACCCCAATCTTTCACACTGCAGGATCTGGTCAACGATTTCGAGCCGGCAACCATGGTCGCCATGAACCAGTGTTCGGGCAATGCCCGCAGCCTCTTCACCGGTCCCACGCCGGCCGGTTTGCAGTGGCAGTTCGGCGGCATGGGCAACGCCCAGTGGACCGGCGTTCGCCTCAAGGATTTGCTCGACCGTGCGGGGGTCAAGGCCGGTGCGGTCGAGGTGGCTTTCTCGGGTCTGGACGAATCGCCGATGCCCGGCCTGCCGAAGATCGTCAAGTCGCTGAAGTTCGATCACGCCAATGCCGGCGACGTCATGGTCGCCTACGCGATGAACGGCACTGCGTTGCCCATGCTCAATGGTTTTCCGCTGCGACTGGTGGTGCCCGGCTGGTACGCCACTTACTGGATTAAGTCACTGGCGCATATCGAGGTGCTGGACAAGCGCCTCAGCAACATCTGGATGGACGAAGCCTACCGGATTCCCGACAACACCGAGATCAGCGAAGAACCGGGCAAGCTGGCCCCGCGAACTGTGCCGATCAACCGTTTCGCGACCCATTCGCTTTTCGTGCGACCAGAGCCTGAAGAGGCACTGCTGGTCAATCATCCCTACATGCTCGAAGGCCTAGCCAACGACGGAGGCGACGGTATCGCCCGGGTCGAGGTATCCCTCGATGGCGGCCGCACCTGGACCGACGCGAAACTCGATCCGGAAATCGGACGCTACTCCTGGCGGCGCTGGCGGTTCGTCTGGACCCCGACCCAAAAAGGTCGCTACACGCTGAAGGTGCGCGCCACCAACCGCGCTGGCGAAGGGCAGCTGACGAGCCAGTGGAACCGTGGCGGTCTGGCGCGCCGGGTCATCGAGCAAACCACAGGCATGGTGATCTGACATGAAGCGTTATCTGCGTTTTCCGCACCTGTTCATCCCCCTGCCGTGGGTTCTTGCTCTCGCGACGTCGAGTGGCTGGGCCGCTGAGGCGCCGAAGGTCGACTTCGGCCCTCCGATACACACAATCACGGTGCCGGCCGATGAACCTTATTTGCCGGAAGGCCCCGGACGCAATCAGTTCATGGGCTTCTGCACAATGTGTCATTCACCTCGCTTCATTACCCATCAACCGCCGTTTCCACGGGCGACCTGGACGGCTGAGGTGGCCAAAATGCGCGGCGAATACGGCGCGCCCATTCCAGAAGCGGCCGTGGAACCGATCGTTGATTACCTGATGTTCTTCAATGGCAAGGAAACACCATGAGTGACCCCACCCCTAACACGTCCGGCCACGGCGTTTCGCGAGCCGCGCTCAGCATTACGATCGGCGTGATGCTGTTGGGCACCATCATCAGCTGGACGGTCATTCGTACCCAAGCGACCGCGGACGTCACCAGGCGTGGTGACGCGCCCCCTGCGCAAATCAGCGCGGTGGTCGACAGTGCACAAGCGACGGCGCTGATCGATGTCGGCGCCGCCGTGATCCAGCGGCAATGCGCTGGCTGCCATGACGTGACCGAACGCCTTGTTGCGCCTTCCTGGAAGGCCGTGCTTGAGCGCTACAAATCAATCATCGGTACGCAGCCAATGAATGCCGATGCGCTGGCCTTGATGATCGCCGCCATCACCCACCCCCGGCCCGGTTGGGACGGGTACGCCGCAGGTCCGACGAATATTTCACTCAGTGATGAGGAGGCCACCGGCACTGCCGCGTGGGTACTCAAGAATTCCGATTCATCTGCAATAAAGGAATCGTTCCATGAATAATCCGGTCGCTGGTCCAGCGCCATCCTCCCAAACCGTTGAGCCACTCTCCCCCCTTGCGCGAATCGATTACGACCTGGTCAAGGCCCACGCCCTGGCAGCGGTCATCACCTTGTTCCTGTCTGGCGTGGCCGGACTGCTTGTCGCATTGAAGCTGACCCTGCCCGACCTGCTCGGCAGCCATGCGGCACTCACCTGGGGTCGTCTGCGCTACGATCACACTCAGGGCATTTTCTTCGGCTGGCTGGGCAACGCGTTTTTCGCTTGCTGCTATCATATGGTCCCGCGCTTGGCGGATCGCCCGATCCTCAGCCGCAAGCTCGGCTGGGCGATTTTCTTCCTGTGGAACCTCGGCGTGCTGTTGCCCGGCTGGCTGCTGGTATCCCTGGGCCTGGACAACCCATGGCTGGCCATCCAGTCGATCGAGTGGGCCGAGTTCCCGATGGCCATCGACGTACTGGTGGTGATCGGCCTGCTGCTGGTCTGCGCGCAGTTTGCCGGACCATTCCTGCTCAAGCGCCAACAAGGTGGCTTGTACATATCGGCGTGGTATCTGATTGGCGGCGCGATCTTCAGCCTGTTGGCCTACCCCATGGGCAACTTCGTTCCGGTCTTCGTACCAGGCGCCCAGGGCGCTGCGTTCAGCGGCCTGTGGATTCACGATGCTGTCGGATTGTTCGTCACACCGTTCGTACTGGCGATTGCGTATTACATCATCCCGGCCGCGACCAATCGCCCTATCTACAGCCACTTTCTGTCGATGATCGGCTTCTGGTTCCTGTTCTTCTTCTATCCCCTGAATGGCACACACCACTACGTTTACTCCGCCATTCCGATGGATGCGCAGAAGGCGGCGATCATTGCCTCGGTGTACCTGGGCATGGATGTGATCCTGGTGGTGTTCAACCAACTGATGTCACTGCGCGGGCAGTCCGCGAAAGTGGCGAGCGACGTGCCGCTCAGGTTCGTCTGGACCGGCATCGTCATGTATCTGATCGTCAGCCTGCAAGGCGCTTTCCAGGCCCTGATGCCGGTGAATAAACTCACCCACTTCTCTGACTGGGTGATCGCTCACTCTCACCTGGCGATGCTCGGTTTCGCCACCTTCGTGGCGGCCGGCGGTATCGCCCATGCCTGGCAACGGATGCCGAATGCACGCTACGACGCGGCGGCCATGAACTGGGCGTACTGGTTGATCACCACCGGACTGTTGCTGATGTTCATCACCCTGACGGCTGGTGGTCTGGTGCAGGCGCACCTGTGGGAAAGTCCTGCGCCTTGGATGGATTCGGTTCGTGCCTCGCTGACCTACTGGTGGATCAGGGACCTGAGTGCCTTGCCACTGCTGTTGGGTTTCATCGCGTTTTACCTGGGTCTGACCACCGGGCCGCGTAATCACTCGCCGGTAGTCCTGACGGCTCCCGTCACACAATCCAATTTCGCTGGAGCCTAACGATGCAAAGAATCGTCAAACATCGTCTGTTCAACAGCGCATACCTCATTATCTTCGTCGCTGGCATCGGTTTCTTCATTCTGTCATTCATGTTGCTGGGCATCCTTCCGGGCAAAGAGCTACAAAAATCCATTGATGCACGTGCCCCTGCCAACATGCGCGACTACACCGCCCAGGAGGAACGTGGTCGGGCGGTATATGGCCGCGAGGGTTGTGGTTATTGCCACACCCAGCAGGTACGGTTCGTCGAGCAGGACGTGGCTCGCTGGGGCGCGCCGACGGAGGCATGGGAGACCAAATACGATTACCCGCAACTCTGGGGTACCCGCCGTATCGGCCCTGACCTGGCCCGGGAAACCGGCGTGCGTACCAACGATTGGCAGCTGACTCACCTGTTCAACCCTAGGTACGTGGTTAGTGACTCAGTCATGCCGGGGTATCCGTGGCTGTTCGAAGGTGGCGCCGACAAACCAACGTCGGACGCCCTCGCCCTGACGGCATACCTCCAATCGCTTGGCAGAGCGAGAAAAGTCTCCGGCTACGATGATCCGAGCGCCGCCGAGCCCCCCATGCCTGACGCGCCAGCAGCGGATGCCGGCGACGCGCATGGCAGCATAATGGTCAAAGAGATGGCTGCCTCGCTCAATGCCCGCCAGAACCCTATTGCCGCCACTCCGCAACTGGATGGCGTGGTTCCGGGCCTGACCATGCCGACCAATGAGAGTGACCGTGCGATTGCATTGCGTCAGGGCGCCGCCGCGTTTGCCTTGAACTGCGCAAGCTGTCACGGCAGTGAAGGCGCCGGCAACGGACCGGCAGCGCCGTCGTTGCTGCCACGCCCAGCCAATCTGAGAGACGCGGCCTTCACCACCGAGCGCCTAGCAGATGTGCTGTGGAATGGACGACCCGCGACGTCAATGCCGGCTTGGCGTGACCTCGACAGCGCGACCCTGGCCGCACTGGCGCTGTATGTACAAAGCCTGCACGTGCCTGAGGCTGTTCCCGTGCCACCTGCCGATGTAATGCTGGGCAAATCGCTGTTTGATGCCAACTGCGCCAGCTGCCACGGGGCCAACGGCAAGGGTGATGGCCCTGCGTCCCGTGGTCTGTCGCCACGCCCCACCAACTTCCAGATCAAGCAGGGCAACACGACTTATCTGCAGGAGATCCTGCGCAACGGGGTTCCCGGAACGGCCATGCCTCCGTGGGATTCGATGCTTTCCGATGGGCAGAGAACCGCGATCGTCGCCTATCTCCGCACTCTCTACCAGCCTTCGAAAAAGGAATAGTCCATGTTCGCTGCAATGGTTATCAGCATGACCCTGATGGTGTCCGCGTTCATCGTCGCCTGGTGGTTCAGTCCCGAACTGCAACGTTGGAGCGAAGCGCCGAAACAGACAATGCTTGAGCGTGAACGCCGTTACTCGGCCGCAGCGCACACAGCGGGCCATCCTTAAGAAAAGTGCTTGGGAGCGCTGTCGTCGAGGCCAGCGGGGCATGCTCCGGCGGATCTTCGGCGATCGCACTCCGAGCTGTTTTCCAACGGAAAGAGTATGAACTGGACGTGGTTTCACAAGCTTGGCTCGCCCATATGGTTTTACGGCATCAGCGGCAGAATGCTGCCCTGGCTGAGCGTCGCGGCGTTGCTGTTGATCAGCGTTGGCGTGGTCTGGGGCCTGGCCTTCGCGCCGCCGGACTATCAGCAGGGCAACAGCTTTCGCATCATCTATATCCACGTTCCGGCCGCCATGCTGGCGCAGTCCATCTACGTGATGCTGGCCGTGTGCGGCATCGTCGGGCTGGTGTGGAAAATGAAACTGGCCGACGTCGCCCTTCAATGCGCGGCGCCCATCGGTGCCTGGATGACCGCCGTGGCGCTGGTCACCGGGGCGATCTGGGGCAAGCCGACCTGGGGCTCGTGGTGGGTCTGGGATGCACGCCTGACGTCCATGCTTATCCTGCTGTTCCTGTACTTCGGTCTCATTGCGCTGGGCAACGCGATCAGCAATCGTGACAGCGCCGCCAAGGCCTGTGCGGTGCTGGCGATCGTCGGCGTGATCAACATCCCGATCATCAAATATTCGGTGGAGTGGTGGAACACCCTGCACCAGGGCGCGACCTTCACCCTCACCGAAAAACCGGCGATGCCCGCCGAGATGTGGCTGCCATTGCTGCTGACGGCGCTGGGGTTCTACTGTTTCTTCGGCGCGGTGCTGTTGCTGCGCATGCGTCTTGAAGTGCTCAAGCGCGAAGCCCGGGCCAGTTGGGTGAAAGCGGAAGTGGAAAACAGCCTGGAGGTCGCTCGATGAGTTTTGCTTCATTCGGCGACTTCATCGGCATGGGTCATCATGGCCTGTATGTCTGGTCAGCCTATGGCATCTGCCTGGCGGTATTGGTCCTCAACGTGGCGGCGCCGATCCTGGCCCGCAAGCGGTATCTGCAACAAGAGGCGCGTCGTCTGCGCCGGGAGAACGGCAAGTGAATCCGCTGCGCAAAAAGCGTCTTATCATCATTCTCGCGATCCTGGTCGGGGTCGGCGCTGCCGTCGGCCTGGCCCTGAGCGCCCTGCAGCAGAACATCAACCTGTTTTACACACCGACCCAGATCGCCAACGGCGAAGCGCCGCAAGACACGCGCATCCGCGCCGGTGGCATGGTCGAGGCCGGTTCCTTGCAGCGTTCCGGCGACTCGCTGGACGTGAAATTCGTCGTCACCGATTTCAACAAATCCGTGACCATCACTTATCGCGGCATCCTCCCGGACCTGTTCCGCGAAGGGCAGGGCATCGTCGCCCTGGGCAAGCTCAACGCCGACGGCGTGGTGGTGGCCGATGAAGTGCTGGCCAAGCACGACGAGAAATACATGCCGCCGGAAGTGACCAAGGCGCTGAAAGACAGCGGCCAGTCGGCACCCACTCCCGCGAAAGAGGGCTAACTGATGACAGCTGGAATCTTCATCCCCGAATTGGGCCACCTGGCCATGATCCTGGCGCTGTGTTTCGCGCTGGTTCAGGCCGTGGTGCCATTGGTCGGTGCCTGGCGCGGCGACCGCTTCTGGATGAGCCTGGCCCAGCCGGCCGCGTGGGGGCAGTTCGCGTTTTTGCTGTTCGCCTTCGGCTGCCTGACCTACGCCTTCATGGTCGATGACTTCTCCGTGGCCTACGTGGCCAACAACTCCAACAGCGCCTTGCCGTGG
The DNA here is from genome assembly GCF_009724245.1 of Pseudomonas spelaei. Taxonomy (GTDB): domain Bacteria; phylum Pseudomonadota; class Gammaproteobacteria; order Pseudomonadales; family Pseudomonadaceae; genus Aquipseudomonas; species Aquipseudomonas spelaei. The sequence continues at coordinate 26,805 of NZ_WNNK01000017.1, forward strand.
TACTACAAGTTCAGCGCCGTGTGGGGTGCCCACGAAGGTTCCCTGCTGTTGTGGGCGTTGATTCTCGGCGGCTGGACCTTCGCGGTGTCGGTGTTTTCCCGGCAGTTGCCGCAGGTCATGCTGGCTCGCGTGCTGGCGGTGATGGGCATGATCAGCACCGGTTTCCTGCTGTTCCTGATCATGACCTCCAACCCGTTCAAGCGCATCCTGCCGCAAATGCCCACGGACGGCGCCGACCTCAACCCGCTGCTGCAGGACATCGGCCTGATCGTGCACCCGCCGATGCTGTACATGGGTTATGTCGGTTTCTCGGTGGCCTTCGCCTTCGCCATCGCTGCGCTGATGGGCGGTCGCCTGGACGCCGCGTGGGCGCGCTGGTCGCGGCCGTGGACCATCGTGGCCTGGGCGTTCCTTGGTATCGGCATCACCCTCGGCTCGTGGTGGGCTTACTACGAACTCGGCTGGGGTGGCTGGTGGTTCTGGGACCCGGTGGAAAACGCCTCGTTCATGCCATGGTTGGTAGGCACTGCACTGATTCACTCGTTGGCGGTCACGGAAAAACGTGGCGTGTTCAAGAGCTGGACCGTGCTGCTGGCCATCGCTGCGTTTTCGCTGAGCCTGCTGGGGACCTTCCTCGTGCGTTCCGGCGTGCTGACCTCGGTGCATGCCTTTGCGTCCGATCCGGAGCGCGGCGTATTCATCCTGATTTTCCTGCTGTTCGTCGTCGGCGGCTCATTGACGCTGTTCGCCCTGCGTGCGCCGGTGGTCAAGAGCCAGGTCGGCTTCAACCTCTGGTCCCGGGAAACCCTGCTGCTGGGCAACAACCTGGTGCTGGTGGTGGCCGCGTCGATGATCCTGCTCGGCACGTTGTACCCGCTGATTCTCGACGCCATGACCGGCGCCAAGCTGTCGGTCGGCCCGCCGTACTTCAACGCGCTGTTCATTCCGTTGATGGGGTTGCTGATGGTGGTGATGGCGGTCGGCATGCTCGTGCGCTGGAAAGACACCCCGGTGAAATGGCTGGTGAGCATGCTCACTCCGGTGCTGCTGGGCAGTGCGGCCATGGCCGTGGTGGCTGGCGTCGCCTACGGTGATTTCAACTGGGCCGTGCTGGCGACCTTCATGCTCGCCGCCTGGGTGTTGCTGGCCGGTGTGCGTGACATCTTCGACAAGACCCGCCACAAAGGTCTGATCAAAGGCTTGCCGACCCTGACCCGCAGCTACTGGGGCATGCAAGTCGCGCACCTGGGCATTGCCGTGTGTGCGCTGGGCGTGGTGCTGTCGAGCCAGAACAGTGCCGAGCGCGACCTGCGCCTGGCACCGGGCGAGTCCATGGACCTGGCCGGTTATCACTTCATCTTCGAAGGCGCCAAGCACTTCGAAGGCCCGAACTTCACGTCCGACAAGGGCACCGTGCGGGTGATCAAGGGCGGCAAGGAAGTCAGCGTTCTGCACCCGGAAAAACGCCTGTACACCGTGCAGAATTCGGTGATGACCGAAGCCGGCATCGACGCCGGTTTCACTCGCGATATCTACGTTGCCCTCGGCGAACCCCTGGGTGACGGCGCCTGGGCCGTGCGCGTGCACGTCAAACCGTTCGTGCGCTGGATCTGGTTCGGCGGTTTGCTGACAGGTTTCGGCGGCTTGCTGGCGGCGCTGGATCGGCGTTATCGGGTCAAGGTCAAAAGCCGTGTGCGTGAAGCACTGGGCATGTCGGGAGCCACTGCATGAAGCGTTGGTTGATGTTGTTGCCACTGGCGATTTTTCTGGTGGTCGCTGTATTCCTTTACCGTGGGTTGTACCTGGATCCGGCCGAGCTGCCTTCGGCCATGATCAACAAGCCGTTCCCGGAGTTTTCACTGCCGTCGGTGCAGGGTGACAAGACCCTGACCAAGGCGGACATTTTGGGCAAACCGGCGCTGGTCAATGTCTGGGGCACCTGGTGCATTTCCTGCCGGGTCGAACACCCGGTGTTGAACAAGCTGGCCCAGCAGGGCGTGGTGATCTACGGCATCAACTACAAGGACGTCAACGCCGATGCCTTGAAGTGGCTGGCGGACTTCCACAACCCGTATGCGCTGGACATTTGTGACGATGAAGGCTCGCTGGGCCTGAACCTCGGCGTGTACGGCGCACCGGAAACCTTCTTCGTCGATGCGAAGGGCATCATCCGTGACAAGTTCGTCGGCGTGATCGACGAGCAGGTCTGGCGGGAAAAACTGGCAGGCAAGTACCAGGCGCTGGTCGACGAGGCCAAGCCATGAAGCGCTGGTTTGCAGCCGTTGTGCTGGGCTTGAGCCTGGCCGGTGTGGCCCATGCGGCCATCGACACTTATGAGTTCGCCAAGGAAGGTGACCGCGAGCGATTCCGTGAACTGACCAAGGGTTTTCGTTGCCTCATGTGTCAAAATCAGGACATCGCCGACTCCAACTCGCCGATTGCCGCCGACCTGCGAAAAGAGGTTTTCCGCATGCTCGGCGAAGGCAAGGACAATCGGCAGATCATCGACTTCATGGTCGAGCGCTACGGTGATTTCGTCCGCTACAAACCACCCCTGAACGCCAAGACCGCCGTGCTCTGGTTGGGCCCGTCCGCCTTGTTGCTCGGCGGTTTTGGGGTGATTATGCTGGTCGTCCGTCGTCGCGGGAGGCGCACCGAAATGCCCGATTGCCTGTCCATTGACGAGACCCGGCGCCTCGACCAGTTGTTGGATAAACACCAGAGATGATTGCTTGATTCCCACTCTGCGTGCTCAGCGCGCCCAGCACAAAAAAGCTGCGGCTGCGCTGGCAATGCACCCTCACCGCCGCTCCTGACAATAGCGCAATCACTACCCTGCCCTCCGTTGCCTCTCACAGACTGCTCAGTAATTCCCATGCCCGATGCACCGGAGCTGGCGGCGACATCTGCTAATTCCTGCTCCTGTCCCTCATCCCCAATGACTCCAGACAGGGTTGATTATCCTCCGCCTGCCCCCCGCGCCCCCCAAACCACTAGACGTTGAGCCTTGAGCTACGCTGACGAAGCAATCTGCAGCATCTCGATGCAGCAGTTTCAGGCCATTCGTGCCGCCGCAATACCTACAATAAAAAAGGAATGTCCGCATGAAGATCAAACGTCTACCTGTCGCCATCAGCCTTTACTTCGTCCTCAGCGGTGCGTGCTACGCCGCTGCAACCATTGCGCATGGCGTCATTCGATTTGAAGGTAGCATCATTGATCCACCTTGCACTACAGACATAAACGCACAATCGCGAATTGCATTGAGCAACTGCCCAAATGCAACTCGCACCATGGTACTGAAGGCACACAGCGTCGCTACGAGTAGTGCTAAAGCTAAGGTCAAGGTCGAGTTGCTTTCCGATACGACTCAGGGTCATTACTATGATCAACAGTATCGGTTGGTGGACGACACAGGCTCGCCGATACGTTCCGGAATGTTTTTAATAACGATGAGTCTGCCCTGAGCGTTGACCACTGTTTTCTGTGGCAGAAAGTGCAAAACAGCCGTCAGCTTCGCGCTGACGGCTTCGCCGCTGTTCCAGTGTCCTTCATCTTCTTGATGTGAGCTAAATCCAAGGGGCTAAAGTACGACCGCGGGACTTCTAAGAATCGTCTGATTTCGCAACTAACCCCACTCAAATAACCTGCTGCACTGAATACCAATACAGAACTCCTCTGATCTAGCCCCACCGGCTTGCTGCTCGGTAGTTATTTAGATCATCGCCTCGATCAACCATTGGACAAAAATCAAGAATGATTGATTTCTGGCTCGCCGCAGGGCTGTTGCTTTTGGTCGCCCTGAGTTTTCTGCTGATCCCCGTGTTGCTTGGTCGTCGTGCCAGGCGCGAGGAGGATCGTACCGCCCTGAACATCGCGCTGTATCAGGAGCGTGTTGCCGAACTGCACTCGCAGCAGTCCGAAGGTGTCCTCAACGCCGCACAATTGGACAGCGTTCGCGCGGAAGCTGCGCGTGAGTTGCTCCTCGATACCGAAGGCGTTGCCGTGACGCGGGTTTCCCGACTTGGTAAACCCTTGCCGTTGTTGGCCGCCGCATTAGTGCCGGCATTGAGCTTGGGGCTGTACCTGCACTTCGGTGCTGCCGACGAGGTCGAACTGACCCGCGAATTCGCGCAGGCTCCGCAGTCGATGAAAGAGATGACTCAGCGTTTGGAGCGAGCGGTTGCCGCACAACCGGATTCTGCGGAAAGCCTGTATTTCCTTGGCCGTACCTACATGGATCAGCAACGTCCGGCGGACGCCGCGAAGATGTTCGAGCACACGCTGAACCTGACCGGTCGCCAACCGGCACTGCTCGGTCAGTGGGCACAGGCGCTATATTTCGCAGATGGCAAGAAGTGGTCGGCCAAGATCCAGGCGCTGACCGATGAAGCGCTGAAGGCCGATCCAAAAGAAGTCACCAGCCTCGGTCTGCTCGGTATCGCCGCGTTCGAAGGTGAGCGTTATCAGGAAGCGATCGATTACTGGAACCGTCTGCTCGCGCAACTCCCGCCGGACGACAAATCCCGCGACGCACTGCAAGGCGGGATCGATCACGCCACCGAACTTAATACCGCCGATACAAAGTTATTGCCGCACAAACAACCACGTTAATCAGCAGTTGGAGCTAAAGAACCAATGCGCCCAGTTATATATACAGCCCCCCCGCTGAACCGATTGGTGAGTTACATGACTATCGGAGTGACCGGACTGTTAATTTGTGTCCAAGCAACAGCCGGCGAACTGATTTTTCCTTGGTCCAAAACCACCACGCAACCTTTCACAAAATCAACCCTTATTGTACCGCAGCAACACTCCGTCGGTACTATATTAGACGACGCAGGACTTAACGTCGGATTAGAGCTCATTGATGTCGACTGTGCGATGCAACGTACCACCGTGATCAACAACGGGGTTCTTGTACCAGGCTATACAGATGTGTATCAGACGGGGGTCTCCGGCATCGGCGTGAAATATACTCAGACACAGGGCTATGGTAGTGGTACATGGGATACCGTACCGATCTCATATAGTCTCGCAGCCCCCTTGTCCCCCTCCAAGCTATTTGGAAGTTTCGTCAGGGCTCAACTCGTTATTACCGGGGAGATTGGGAGCGGAACCATTACCAGTGTGCCAACGATGACTCAAACCTGGAGCGGGGCTTGTATTACGCCATCAGCAGTCGGGGCGACCTTTAACTTTCCTGTCAACGCGACAGTCGAAGCCAGTAGCTGCAGGGTGACGACGCCAGCTCTTCATGTGACGCTGCCGGACACCGAGCTACACGAGATACAACCGCTCGGAACGACGAAAGGCAACACGACGTTCAACATTGGGCTGGAGTGTCAAAGTGGCTCGTCTGTATACATCACACTGAGCGACGCCAACAACCCGAACAACCGCACCGACAACCTGACGCTGAATTCGAGCTCGACAGCACGGGGCATAGCCCTACGGATCCTGAACAGCGATGGTAAAGCAGTTTCCTTTGGTCCGGAGTCGTCGGTGGCAGGTAATCCGAACCAGTGGCTTGTTGGTCCTTCTTCGGATACCAGCAATGTGCCGCTCACCGTGCAGTATGTGTCGGTGAGGAGCCCTTTGACAGCAGGCAGTGTATCGGCCGAGGCTACGTTCACGATGAGTTATCAGTAATCTAGTGAGTCTGAAATTTAAATACTGCTATTGACCTAGAGTTGTAAAACTGCCCCCCCAATGAATCGATTAATTCCTTGGGCGCAGCGCGTTGGCTCGCAGCAGTGATGAGCAAGGCAAAAACTTTTTTAGTGTGCTCGTGCATGCCCATTCTTTTTAAGTAGTTTTTCAATGACCCATTTCAAGATTTCAATGCTTGAAATTTCAGTAGGCTGGCGAGTCTGCCACTAACACGATCCCGCGGGTTTCCGACCCCGTACCCTTCGAAAGTCCCCAGGGTCCCCGGCGGTTTTCTGCCCGGTCCGGTCGATCGATTCGGCATCCGACTGCCATGCCCAGCCCCATCCCTTTGGAAAGACGGACATCCCGGCGAAGGTTTCAGCTAGAGAGATTCCGCGAGTTCGATAACCCGTGTAGGGGGGGCGGCCCTCGGGGAGGACCCGTGAAATCTGCGCCCCGTGCGGCCTCCCCGGCTCATGCCTTTGGTTCCGCCTCGTTGAGATCGAGCCGCTTGGCTACCCAGCGTTCGTACAAACCGATGGCGACATCTGCGCCGGCCATCGCGGTCAGGCAACCCAAGGCACCCGCTGTCCAGATCGACAGACCCGCGCCGAACAGCAACATCATCGCTGACACACCGCAAACGATGCAGGCACCGGACCGAAGTGCGAGGCGGCGCAGTAACGCCCAGCCTCGTGCCCCATCCTTGTCAGCGCGCCACATCTCGCCAGATACACCGCCAACCAGGGACAGGGCAATTACCAACCAGATCGGCATCTCTGCCAGTGCCTGTTGCTCGTTCGTCATTACCCTGCCCCTTAAACAAAAAGACCCGGCGCAATGGCCGGGTCTGGTGGTGGGTGGCCTGCCGCGCTTTGCGGTCGCACCCATCGAAGATGGCCCCTTTTTACAGGTCGATTCTGGTGGCAGCAAGACCGGTTTAATGCCATCCGGTGAATGTGTGGGTGATGCCCGGTGAACGGCTGACGAATGTCGGTGAATATCTCATCCCGGCTGGCTTTTGCTTCTGTTGCTTCAGTGGCGTCCCATGCGTCCCACCTTCTAAAAACAAGGTGGGACGTCTGAAAGCCTCGCAGACTGGGGCTTTGCCCCACCGTCCTACTTCTTTATCTCTTTTCTCGTGTAAAGAGAGAAATTTAATAAGCACGCGTGCGCGTGAACGCGTGTACCTGTGTCAGCACCGGCCAACAACAATCCCAGGAGCACACCACATGATGACCTCAATGCAAATAGGTGCACTCGTCATCCTGATAGTTCTAGCCGCCCTGCTGCTCTGGGGCGGTTACATCATGGGCCGCAGCGATGGCCTGGAGACCGGCCTGCGCGAGGGTGAAGACCTCCAGCGCGCAGCAAGCGCCAAAACCATCCGTGAGCTCCGGGCCTCCTTGCAATTCATCCGAGCCGATCACACGCGCCTGGCAAAAAGCTGCAAAAGCCTTGAATCGGATCCGCTCTTCGGCCCGTCCGAGCACCAGACGCTGGTCGCCATCAGCGAGCTGCTGCGGATCGCCGCAGAGACCTTCAGCGCCTTTCGCACCGGCAAGAAGCTCGAGCGTGATGCCCGATCTCTGCGCGAACAGGCACTTGCAATGGCAGCGCAGTTGCAACCAGGAATCCAGGGCAGTTTCGTAGGACAACCACCCAGCACCGCCAGCAAATTCAATGTCGAGGCTGCGTGATGCGGTTACTTTTCCCTCAATCGCAGTGGAGCGAACGTCCGGCTCCGGGCTCATTGGAAGAAGTAACTTGCTCACACAAAAGGGAAGGCTCAGGAAATGACGAATAGCAGCTTGGAATCCTTGCCTCACCCTGACGTAGACAAGGTGTCGGAAGACGTTATGGCACATTTCTTAGGCATTTCGTCTAGAGCTCTTGCGACGCGACGCGCACGCAAACAGATCCCCGAAGGGGTCTGGAACAAGCAAGGACATCGCATCATGTACAGCAAAAGAAGGTACGAGGAATGGCAAGAAGCACAATGGATTTGCCCAGTGGAGTGGAAATCTTCCGCAAATCCCTCCGGATTCGTTTTACTTGGAATGGGGTCCGAAGATGCGAAACGCTCCCCTACCCCGCAACGCCGAAAGGCATTAAAGCTGCATCCCAGCTACGCGATCAAGTAAGAAGCCTGATCAAGCTCGGCCTCTTGGATGATACCAAGTACACCGAGCTGTTCCCCGGCTCGGTCGTTCTGCTGAACAGCATTCCGACGTTTCACGAGTACGCCCAGCTTTGGCTAGATGGTCGGGTTATTACTACCGGTACGCGCAACAACTACAAAGGCGCGCTCAACCTTTACTGGATTCCGCCTCTGGCACTGATCCGTCTCGATCAAATCACCCCCACACTCCTACGCCGCATTATTGCGGCCACGGATTGGACATCGCCAGGCGTTCGGCGTAACGCCCTGGTCGAAACTGTCGACGATTCTGGAAGCGGCAGTAGCTGAAGAATTGATCAAGAAGAATCCGGCCGCAACGATAGACCGACCCAAGCGATCGCGAAAGGAGATCAGTCCATTCTCCTTGGACGAAGCGAACCGCATCATTGCCCACCTGTACCAAACAACGCACTGGCCCAGCGGGATCTACGCCGCATTCTTTGAGTTCGCATTCTTCACGGGGCTTCGGCTGTCGGAGGTCACGGCGTTGCGCTGGGATGCTGTCGACTTAGTGAAACGCCAGGTACATGTCTGCCGAACCGTCGCGCTTGGTGTGGTAGAAGAGCGCACCAAAACAGGCAAAGACCGGTTCGTACTGCTGAATGAGCGAGCGCTGCACGCGCTTGAGTTCGCCCGCCTATACGCAGCGCGTCGTGCTAACGGAATCGGCAAGATCAAAACCACGCCCTACGTGTTCCCGCCTTCGAAGAACGGCGAGTACATCAAGCAGACGTCAGACCTTCACAAACAATGGAGGCCAACGCTGGAAGCTTTAGCGATACCTTATCGTCCGCCGTACAACTGCCGTCATACTTATGCGACAATATGCTTAATGTCCAACATGAACCCCGCATTCATCGCTCAGCAGCTTGGCCACAGTGTCCAAATGTTGCTGACGACGTATGCGCGTTGGCTCAACTCAAGCTCAGACTGGGGGGAGCTGGAAAAGCTCCAGATTGGTATCAAATCGGTATCAGGCAAAAAAGACCAGCTCTAACCCATTGATAGGTAAGGTAATTGATCTCCACAGCTAACATCCACGATGCATGTTAGCCAACAAGCAGAAGAAGCCGTCAAAGCTGGGTTCAGCGCAACTCCAACCCTGCGGATTAGAGACAATACAACAGGTAGGTCTATAAAACTTGAAGACCCAGCAGATGGAGTAATGTTGCTTTCTGCTATTGACTGGTTAGTTCAGAAGTGAGGTTCTGCAAGCTTTCCTCATAAATAAGTGGAAGCGTTCACTTTATTTGTCAGGTGACGCGTCTACAGGGGCTGGAGCTGTTGATCGAACGCTTAAACGCATGCCCGAAGGTGCTGCAAATGCCCTTTCGCGGACGTTCAAATGCAGAACACTGAAAGACACCAAAAGTCAGCCTGACAAACCTTTCAATTGTCTATAAAATGATCGTGTATCCGACTCCGATCCTTCTAGGAGGTCGACATGATTGCAAAAGCCAAAAAGACCAGCAAGACTGATAATCCGCATATCGAAGCTGCTGAGCGCTTTCGTCAGCTGGCTCAGATTCTGGCTGGGGATCCCGCTGAAGCCAAGGCTTTTCGCGTAAAAACTGGCGTCTATAACGCCAAAGGCCAGCTCAAAGCTGCCTATCGCTGATGTATCAACAGCTCCCCTCATTTGTCCTGGGCTTTCACGGATGTGATCGCATAACCGGGGAAGCGGTCCTCGCTGGTGAGCATGTTGCGCAGAGCGTCAATGACTATGACTGGCTGGGCGAAGGTTCGTATTTCTGGGAAAACAGTCCAGAGCGTGCATTGAGCTATGCCAAACACATCAAAAAGCATTCCAAACGAGGAAAAGGAGCGATCAAGGATCCATTTGTCGTAGGCGCCGTCATCGATTTGGGCTTATGCCTAAATCTGACGGACGAAGGCGCTCTCGACGAACTGCGAGGCGCTTACGACATTCTGGTCGCTAGTTCCGAAGAAATACCGACGAATATTCCTGGGTTTAATGGCGATCAGGATAACCTTAAGCGTCATCTCGATTGCGCAGTGTTCCAGACCCTGCACCAAGCTCGAAAAGCTGTAGGGCTCCCAGATTATGCCTCAATCCGCTCTCCCTTCCTGGAGGGCCCGGAGCTTTACCCAGGCACTTTCTTCCGCAAGCAGACGCACGTACAGCTCTGCATACGTGACATGTCCTGCATCAAGGGCTATTTCCTTCCAAGAAACGTTGACGGCTCGCTCTTCCAGCTCTAGAGCGGCCTAAGCCGATTTTACTGCTGAGTCGAGTCAAAAGAAGGTCAGCCGCGTTGTAGCTACTTTGACTAGCCGAAATACCAGCTCTCTCTAAATCCTATTTCCTGCTGCACCCATAGCCGTCGTAAGGCTTCCTGTACCTGAACTCACTTCAGGTACGGTGCCATGACCGACATCTGCTCCAGCGTCAGTCAATTTTTACACAAGCTTTTGCTTACAAGCCTGCTAGCCGCGTCCACTGCTGTCCAAGCCGAAACCTGGGTGATCACCAATCAAGCACATCCGGTATCCGCGCCTGCCGGCGTTCGCACCATTCGTCTCGATGACCAACAACGTCTTGAAGAACAGCTGACGGCTCAGCTTCCAGCAGACCCACGTCAGGCAGAAGCAACTATTCAACGCTACTTGGCCAGCCCCGCTGGCAAGCGCCTGCAAAGCGATCTGGCTCAAGCTCAGCAAGGTGTCACGGACGCCTGGAGTCTGGGTGTGGAAAAACTCCCGGCCGTAGTGGTCGACCGCCGCTACATTGTATATGGCGAACCGGACGTAGCTAAAGCCGTCGCGCTGATTGATCGCGCACGGAGTCAGTCACGATGAGACGCTCACGGTTTGCGATCCGCCCACTGTCGCTGGCCATCGCTTTCAGCCTGTCGTTCAGCGCATCAGCTGCGATCACCTCGGCCGCAATAGTTGCCTCGACCCTTTCACCAACCTGCCTGGAGTACAAGGTCGTCGGCATTTGCTATTGGCTGCTCTGCACGCCTTTTGGCTGCAAAGTCAAAACCTCGACCAAGGTTCGCCACTACGTGCCGGACGCCGTGGTTTCGGCATACGCGAATACGGGCTCAAACCCGTGGATAGAGATGTCGCCTCTGGGCACACCGAATCCGGTGGCCCAAGCGGGTAACGACGGCACTACCAATCATGTTGCCGAGAACAACATCATCAAATTTAAGGAAGCCGATGTCATTGGCCACCCAGGTGGCGCGGCGCTGAGTCGGTTCGCCAGCGCCTCGGGCTACGTCTGCAAGGGTGCAACGTTACCGTTAGTGCCATACTTCCTCAGCACCCTTGACCCCATTGCTTGGCGATACGGCGTTCCGGAGTCCGTATACCCCGAAGCGCTGATTCCGGGTATGCGGGAAGTCGGTAGCCTGCTCTCAGCAAGTAGTTGGGGAAACGTCTACCCACGTAGCGGCTTCCTTAACCAGACTGACGACTACAAAACGGGCGCAGTTATTGCGCAGCGTGCCGGTGACGTGACTACTCGACTTGGCCAGGTTCATGTCTACCTGCCAATGCTTGCCCTCCCCCAGCCCGGTTACTGGCCGGCAGGCGCGTTGCGCGAAGGTGATGCGTCCACCGGGAAGTGGCAAGAGCTCACCCCGGTCCTCAATCCAACCTGCGCGACCTTCCCCAGTATCGGACCCAAAATCGATGCACAAGATGGCGCCTACGCGTGGGCACTTTGGCGCCCGTACTCATGCTGCCAACGCCGCGGGCAAACCTTCCTCGGCAGTACGGACTTCCAATGAATTTCAGTGATCGGAGAGCACGATGAAACTCACTACTTTAGCGATCGGACTCACCTGCTGCTTCGGCAGTACGCTGGTCCTTTCTGCTGCCCCTATCAATGTCTCATCCTCTGGAAATGTTATTGGGGACGACGTCCTGTACAGCATCGGCGGTGGCAACGCAGTGACCATGGGCAGCGCGGGCAACATGGATAGCATTTCCGTGGGTGGCGGTTGGAACAACAACTTGGTCTGCGGAAACATGAGCCTGAACCATACGCTGGAGAACCAGTTAAATGGTGCCACTTCGGGCTTCAAGAACATCATGAGTTCGGTGGTACAAAACGCGACTGGCGCCGTTGCCTCTCTGCCGGCACTGATTCTCCAACGTGCAAATCCAGCCCTGTATAACCTGATTACGAATGGCATCCTGCAGGCCCGTCTCGACTTCGACCGCTCCAAAGGCACCTGCCGCGCCATTGGTGATCGCATGGCGGATATCGCAGGCAACCAAATGGGTTGGGGCAAGCTGGCTGAGGGCCAAGCAATGAGCCAGACACTGGCCTCCAATTCGGATGCAGTATCTGCCGTTGAGCAAGTCGAAAAAAAAGGTGGCAACGATGGTGTCACGTGGGTCGGTGGTGATCGAGCGGGGGGCTCCGGCCAGAAGCCGATCCGCATCGTTGGCGATGTCACCAAGGCAGGCTACAACCTGTTGAATAAGCGTGCCACTGGCGACACGTCATCGATCAGCAAGGACACCTGCAGCAATGGCATGGTGTGCAATGTGTGGTCATCGCCCCAGGAAGCTACCGCCTTTGCCAATCGTGTATTGGGGGAACAGCAACAGCAGACCTGTGACAATTGCCCCAAAACGGTGACCGCTGCCGGGGTTGGTCTAACACCCCTGATTCAGGAAACCTACGACGTCAAACTCAAAGCGCTGAAGGAGATGTTGACCGGCAATAAATCGTTGTCGGCAGAAAATCTGGAAGCAGCCAGCAGCAGCTCACTGCCAATTACCCGAGGGGTTGTCGCAGCTCTCAAGGATGAACGCGACCAGGACGTACTCGCCCGTCGCCTGGCCTCAGAAGTTGCCCTATCCGAGGTGCTGGAGAAAGCCTTGATGCTTCAGCGTACGTTACTGGCGGGCAGTCGTGAGCCCAACGTTGCCGCGAATGATCTCGCCGTCCAGGCAGTCGATCAGCAGAGCTCCTCGCTGCAACAGGAAATTGGCAATCTCAAGATTGAGTTGGACATGCGCCAACAGCTCGCGAAGAACTCACCCATGACCATCATCGAGCGCGGTAAAGCACGTACAGAAAGCTCACGTGGCGTGCTACCGGGCGGGCCTGAAACCGACCGTTTGAATCAGTTGCAATCCCCCGCCAAAAGCAAACCGTGAGGAATAGACCATGACGAATATACAGGAGCCTGTCGTTGCACCCAATCGCTCGCTGGCTCGACGAGTCGGGAGAAGCATTATGTTGGTTCTAACCGCGTTGCTCTCAGCTATCGCCATCATGGTACTACTCAGTGCCGTCTTGATGAGCGTGTTCGACAGTGCTGAACAATGGCGAGCATGGCGTACCGACCATTACTGGACTCTCGCCACCTGGCGCCTAGTGGTTTACGCCGTCCTGGTCGCAAGCTGGCTCAAGCTCAAAGCACGATTACCTCAATCTAAACGGACTGAAGCCCGCGAGCTAAAGAGGCTGGAGATTATGGTTATCTTGCTATTCCTCATGATCGAACTGAGCAAAGCCTTTATCCCCAGTGGAGGCATCCAATGACGCTCTACACCAATGACTACCTGGAGTACTACCTCACGCTGGTGGGCTGGATCATCAACAACGGCATCTGGGACATGATTTCTGACACCGGCCTGTACGCCCTGCCCTTCTGCATCATCGTTATTCGAGAGTGGCTGAAGGTTCGTGGAGAAGGCGCTGATGAGGGCAACAAGGGTGTGCTCTCACTCGCCCGCATCGAGACCCACATCTATGTGGGTTACATCGTCGTCGCATTCTTCGCAGTCCCTGCCGTCAATGTGAGCTTCGATACCTTGGCCTTTGATCAAAGCAGAGCTCAGCAATGTCAGTACACCCTGCCTAAACCTTCGGACACAGGCTGGAATACTTCATTCAGTTCACTGGCTGGAAAAAGTGCCCAGATGCCCATGTGGTGGGCCTTTATGCATGCGCTGTCAAAAGGATTGACCAGTGGCGCTGTAGCAGCCATTCCATGTGGCACCGACCTACGGCAAGTGCGCATGGAAGTGAGTAACACCAAGATCAATAACCCCCTGCTGGCTCAGGAAATCGGGGACTTTACCCATGATTGTTATGGGCCGTCTCGGGCTCGATTATTTATGCGTCAGCCCGACTTGGGAGCGAAAGCCGATGATCCAAAGTTTGTTCAGGACCTTAGCTGGATCGGTTCGCATTTTTTCCTGAACAGCTCGGGGTACTACGACACCGACTACTCCAAAACACCTCGAACATCCTGGCCATATGACGCAGGCCGAGATGTGGGTTTGCCCCAAGTCAGCGGAGGTGGTGGATACCCGACCTGCAAGCAATGGTGGTCCGATAGCGGAGTGGGCTTACGAGATCGCATCAAGGCCCAGGTGTCACCCGACCTGATGACCAGAATGCTCGGCTGGGCCAAATGGCTGTCACCGGAAGACGTAACCGACTCGCTTGTTCGGCAACTGGTCTCTCCATCCAACCAGGTTAAAGGGGACGTTTATACGGACTACGGTGGACAAATCAATGGGACCGTCTGGAACGGTGCCGCCCGCGTAACAGGCACCCTTGGCGTGGCACTGGGCTCATTGGCGTACTTTCCAGCCATGGACATGGTTCGCCAGGCACTCCCAATGGTCATGGCGTTCTTGAAGATGGCATTGGTGATTTGCATCCCGCTGGTTTTGATCGTCGGGGCATATCAACTGCAGGTGGCCATGACACTGACGGTTGTGTTTTTTGCGCTGATCTTCGTGGACTTCTGGTTCCAGTTGGCGAGATGGATTGATACCACGATCTTGGACGCCTTGTATGGCTCAGGCTCACCGCATTTGTCATTTGACCCAGTGATGGGACTGAACGCTACGGCTCAGGATGCGATCTTGAACTTCGTCATGGGGGCAATGTTCATCATCCTGCCAGTGTTCTGGATAGGAGCGCTGGGATGGGCAGGGATTAGTGCGGGGAAAGTGCTGGAAGGGCTTACCAGTGGAACGAAAGATGTAAATCAAGCAGGTCAAGAGGCTGCAGACACTCTAAAGCGTAAAATACTCTAAAATGTAATGGATGAGTTACTTATAGCTGAGCTATTTAGTCATCTACACGCCTACCGGCTTTGTAGTAACCATAACCTTGCGAGCCATAACCTCGCCCATATTCGACCCGCTTACTTGGCGGTTCTGAAATACGGCTGCTCAACACCCAGAGCCCGCCACCAAAAGCCAGTGCAAAAACTGCAACGCTGACAATCCCGCTGAGGATATCTGCAGAAAAATATAGCAGTACTAATGCCAGGACCAGACGCTTTGCCAAACGCAGTGTGCGGTTCTGACTGAACCAAACGAGACGCACGATCTTACCGAGCCCATAGCCCAAGCGGCTCGCTATTCGCTGAGAGGTCTGTGCGGTCATTGTGCGTCTCCTTCCCGCCCGATCAAAAGGCGATTTGACATTATTTATAATCCTGATTTCGCTCTGCCGCAAGATCACAGTACAAACCGCTTCGAACCGCAAGCAACTTTCAGCGACAAGGACAACATCCCGGATTGGTGAGCGTTATAAGCTAGGAGACATTGCCTAGTTATTACTGTCCTGGCTCAGGAATTTCGTCCAAGCAGAATACGCTCAGATGTCCGACCACACCGTCGGATATCAGAAGTCTGCCATCGGTGGGATTAATATTGCTTGCACCCACCGTGATGCGGCTACTGACACAGTCACTCGCAGTGTTTCAGTTTAACGCGTCGTCACCTTGAACTCGGTAGAACGGCCGGTAATCTTGAAAAACACCACGACAGCGAGCCCTAGAACCGTCCAGCAGGCGCCTCCGACCTTGGCGTATAAGTCGGCGTTGATTAATACATAGCCGATTATGACGCAGCCAATCAGCGGCACCGCTCCATGTACAATGCGGCGACCGGCATGGCGGTAGTGCCAAATGACTGCAACATGAAGGAGCATGAAAGCCGAAAGCGCTCCAAAATTGCACATCGATGCAAGCAAATTGATCTGACCAACGAAAAACAGGCCCAGCACTAGGCTCAACCCCGCTACAAGTAAGATCGCCCGTTGCGGCACCCGATTAACCGGATGGATCTGCCGTAGAAACTTTGGTAACTGCCGGTCGCGTGCCATCGCAAACAACAGGCGCGAGGTAGCTGCCTGGGCCACCAGAGAGTTTGCTATAGCGGAACTGATGGCGACGGCCAGCGCAATGACCACCTGCAACCACGGCCCAGCGACTAGGCGACCAATTTCGTAGAAAGCGTTATTGGATGCATCGGCGTCAGGATACTGGACAAGGTTCGGTTGTAGCAGCGCTGCCAGCCAAGTCTGCAGAATAAACAAAACCGCGACTAAGGCTAAAGACAACAATGTCGCTCGGCCGACGACGTGACTGCCACCCTGAGTTTCTTCTGAAAGGGTGGAGATGGCGTCGAACCCCAGGAATGACAGGACTGCAACCGACAGGGCACTAAAAATCATCGGTAAGGAAAACTCATGCGGATTGTATAGCGGCCTCAAGCTCCAGGTAGCACCGTTAACACCTTGATTGATGGCGATACTGGCCAGCACAACAAATACAAGCAATACAGAAAGTTGAGCATATAAAAATAGACGACTTGCACGAGCGGTTGTCTGAATGCCTCGCAGATTCACATGGGTGTTCAGTATCACAAAAAACACAATCCAAAACGGCTGGGAGATGCTGGGCAAAACGTTAGCCATGGCATTGGCGCCGATGACATAGAGCAACGTAGGCACCAGTAGATAATCAAGTAAAATCGCCCAGCCGGCGAGAAACCCCAAACTGCTATTCAGACCACGACCAACATACGTATAGACCGAGCCAGACATAGGGAAAGCTCGGGACATTTGCTGGTAACTTACAGCAGTGAACAGCATGCCGACAAAACCGATCATATAGGTCAAGGGAACCATGCCATGGCTCGCATCGAACACGCCACCGAAGATGGAGAACGGTGCAATCGGAACCATAAATACCATACCGTAGATCAGCAGATCCGTAACGTTTAGCTGTCGCTTGAATTCCTGCTTATAGCCGAAATGTGCAAGTTCAGCATCTTGGCTGAGAGTGGAGGTATCAATCATGGCGCGCACTCCAAAAAAAGGCAGGAGCCTTGACTCTAGAATGTGCCGCTTCAGGACTCCACCCTAAAAAGTAATAGGGCTTTGTCTTACTCTCTGAATAATCACCTTAGTGGCATAGGCTTTGCTCAAATACTTTGAGATTTTTAATCTTTCTGGAGACATCTGATGCGGATCGACTTGATGACGCTCAGCGACGAACTCGCTCGCTTGGCCAGCCTTGATGATTGTGTGGATTATATCCAAACAATGACCGATACGCTCGGTTTCCAAACACTGATCTATGATTATGTGCCGGTCCCTCTAAGCCATGAAGGAGCCCTGATTAACCCGTCGGTATTCAAGGCCCGCAATGTGCCCAGCGACATGCGCGCCTTCTGGTTTGAGCGAGGCTACTGTCAAATAGACCCCGTTCAACAATGCGCTGTGCGTCGGACCGCCCCCTTCGCCTGGTCATATCGTCCCAACACCTGCAGTGTTTTACACGGGTGTTTAGGTGAGCCTTACAAACCAGTGATCGACTACATACTAGATAACGGACTAACCACAGGCTTGACGGTACCGCTGCACTTACCGGGAGGCGCTTTTGCCACACTAACCAGTATTATTACAACTACTGAGCGTGATGCCGAGCAGCACGCCCAGACAAGCCTGGGAGATCTGATGCTACTCGCGCATGCCTTCCAAACACGAGCGAGTGAGTTATTGGCCCCTACCGAATGCTTTTGCAACCATGCCCACCTGACTCGCCGAGAACGTGAATGCCTACAGTACTCAGCTGAGGGATTGACGGCCAAAGGTATTGCAGCAGCCCTCAACCGTTCCCAGGCCACTGTAAACCTGCACTTGAGCAGTGCCATCCGCAAACTCGGAGCCCGTAATCGCGTGGAGGCAATAGTGAAAGGATTGCATTACCGCTTGCTGAAATTCTGACGCTAATGGCAAAAACCTATTATTTTCACCAGTGATTCCTTCGGTATTTTCCAAGTTAGCCTGCCCTCATCTATTCACGGCGAGGAACAACATCATGCAGGTTCACGAAGGTTATGCCGATTTTCGCGATTATCGCACTTGGTACAGGGTCACCGGCGACCTGCACACCGGGCGATTACCCTTGATTGTTGCCCACGGCGGCCCTGGTTGTACCCACGACTATGTGGATAGTTTCAAGGACCTAGCCGAAACCGGACGGGCAGTGATTCACTACGACCAGCTCGGTAACGGCCGCTCTACCCACTTACCTTCTGCCACCCTCGAGTTTTGGGCCGTTAGCCTGTTTCTTGAGGAGTTGACCAATCTGGTGAACCATCTAGGCGTCGCTAAATACGCGCTGCTCGGCCAATCCTGGGGCGGTATGCTCAGTGCTGAGCATGCCGTGCGCCAACCCTCCGCGCTCAAAGCGCTGATCATTGCTAATTCTCCCGCCTCGATGACCTTGTGGCGAGCAGCAGCACAATCGCTACGTGAAGCACTGCCGGCTGACGTGCAGGCAATACTCAAACGACACGAAGCCACCGGCACCACCGACAGCGTGGAATATCGCTCCGCCTCCGACGTGTACTACGCCCGCCATGTCTGCCGAGTGCAACCCATTCCGCCAGAGGTAGCTAGAAGCTTCGCGGCAATCGATGATGATCCTACTGTCTACCACGCCATGAACGGCCCCACTGAATTCCACGTCATCGGCAGTCTGAGGGACTGGAGCATCGTTGATCGTTTGCCACGCATTCAAATACCTACCCTCTTGATTTCCGGCCATTTCGACGAGGCCACTCCAGCCACTGTACAGCCGTACGCCGATCTAATTCCAAACGTGCGCTGGCGCATTTTCGAACATTCCAGCCACATGCCTCACATTGAGGAGCGCGAAGCTTGCATAGCTGAAGTGGCGGCTTTTTTAGAAAAGTGCGAAGAGTAAAATTTCGAAAGATGTGACCAACGTAGGCCTCTTGCATTGAACATGAGAGGCCTTGCTGAGTTATAGCCCACGTCGACAGTATTAAGTAGGCTGGTTTCTCTTTTCAAATCAAGGAATCAAACCAAACACCCGCTTCTCGCAAAGAATAGGGGATGCACTCATGTGGTTTGCCTCAGAAACGCCGAGTTACTTAACCAGATGGAACCTGCACCAGTGCCATGGTGCCCGGCTGCTTCTCGACGCAAGCAAGTTTTTTATTTTCCTCTCGAAAATGGCCCAAAAGGAAAAGGGGTCGCAAAGACAATGGAAGGGGATCATAAGAGTAAAAGCCTTATCTGAAAGGGCCGCCTGGCGGCGGAAAAAGGCTGTGGTGGCGCACCGTTGCGACAAACCGAACCACACGCCTGCTACCTCTAAAAAGGCGAATCACCATCGGCTTACCCTGTGGCCCAAAAACCCGTACCGCGGTGCCATCAAAAAAATACATGCGCGCACCATTACTGTTTTTCCCTTGTGCTTCAAACCCTTGATACTGGAAAAGACCGCCCATGAATCCCTCATGGAGCATGCTATGTTTTCCTTTCTGCGCCGGCCATCCCAGGCAGCGCCCAACCCACCCGATACGCCCAGCGGTGACTACCTGTTACCACTGTCCTGTCAGAGGCTGCTGTCACCGCCACGACGTCAGCTGCTTCTGGAGAACATCTGGCAGCGCGCATCGCTATCCCGCGCACAGTTTGTGGAGCTTTACCGGCGGCCACTTAAGCGCTACGCAGAGTTGGTCCAGCAGCTCCCTGCCTCGCAGAACCACCACCATGCACACTTGGGCGGCATGCTGGATCACGGACTTGAAATCGTCGCCTATGCCTTGAAGATCCGACAAACCTACCTGCTCCCCATAGGCGCACCACCAGAGTCTCAATCGGCACAGGCCGAAGCGTGGACTGCCGCAGCAGCTTATGGCGCGCTAATCCACGACCTCGGCAAGATTGCCGTCGACGTACATGTCGAGCTGGAGGGAGGGAGGACCTGGCACCCTTGGAATGGCCCGATCAAATGCCCCTATCGTTTTCGTTATGTGAAAGGACGTAACTATCAGCTGCACGGTGCCGCCGCCGCACTGATCTATGCGCAGATCCTCTCCCCGGAAATTTTAGACTGGCTCAGTGACTTCCCTGAAGCCTGGTCACAGTTGATCTTCATCTTGGCTGGTCAGTACGAACACGCCGGCATATTGGGTGAGATCGTGATCAAGGCTGACCAAGCCTCCGTCGCGCACGAGCTCGGCGGAAATCCAGCCCGCGCACTGTCCGCCCCCAAACAATCTTTGCAGCGGCAATTGGCAGATGGTTTGCGCTACTTGGTACGTGACACTTTCAAGTTGAATCAGCCCGATGGACCGTCGGATGGATGGCTGACACATGACGCTCTGTGGCTGGTGAGCAAACCCATCTCGGACCAGCTACGGGCGTATTTGTTGAACCAGGGGGTTGATGGGATACCCAGTACAAATGCGCCTTTCTTCAACATGCTGCAGGACCAAGGTGTTATCCAGACCAATGCCCAGGACAGGGCCATCTGGAAGGCCACGATAGACAACGGTCGAGGCTGGCGAAATACCCTCACCCTACTCAAACTCTCGCCGGCGCTCATCTGGAACGATCCCAACGACCGGCCTGAGGCTTACTCAGGCACCGTCGAAATGGAGATCAGTGATTCAGAAGACACCGTTCCAGACATCACGCCATTTACCACACCCGGTCCCGCAATCAGTCAAGGGGAAGAGCCTGGTGCTACCTCTGTAGTCGCCCCCTTTGTCCAGTCACCTGCGCAGGTCACCGGCGGTGACGCTGGCAACTTCGATGACTTGCTGGCATTGCTGGGCAACATTAATGAACCGTCACAACCAGAAGATCTGCCGCGCACTCACGCTCACAGCGGCAACGATCAGGCGCAAGCAATCGTCGAAAAAATTGACCCAATGCCTAGCACCACAACGGAACTAGGTCAGGCATTTATGCAATGGCTCAAAGACGGTATCGCCGCACGCAAGATCGTGATTAACGACACCAAAGCGCTGGTCCACACAGTGGCGGGCACCGCGATGCTGGTAACCCCCGGTATCTTCAAACGCTACATCCAGGAATTTCCTCACATAGAGCGGCTGGCCAAAGCGCAGCAGGTGAATGCTTGGCAATTGGTCCAACGCAGTTTCGAAAAACAGAAGCTTCATCAAAAAACGCAAAAGAGTTTGAACATCTGGACTTGTGATGTCGTTGGGCCTCGGAAATCGAAGCAGCTTAAGGGCTACTTACTTTTGGACCCGCATACGATTTTCCCCGAGCCACCCTTTGACAACACCAGCTTATCGCTGAGATCCGAAACTATGGAGTCCTCTCAATGACTATGCCGCTCAAACTCACTGAGGACTACATCCTTGCGCGCGATTTACGAGCCGCCAGTGCGAAAATCTACAACGCGTCGACCAAGGCTTTGGTTAAGCATTTTGGAGCGACCCCGATTGAAGAGATCGATCACAGGGCCATACTGGCATGGCGCAGGGAGTTTCTGACTACGAACAAATCCAAACGTAGCTGGAACACGTATTCGAGTCACCTGCGTACTGTATGGGGGTATGCCATAAAACATGGCATGTTGACTCATACAGAAATTAACCCGTTTGCAGAAACCTGCGTGACGCCCGCAAAGCGAGCACACAAGACCGTTCAGGGCAGGGCTATCCAGCAAGCACGTACGTGGCTCAACGCTCTGGAGGGAGAAGAACGCTGCACTCACGAGCGTAGCCACATAACTCCGGCGTGGTTCTGGCTTGCTGTGTTCGAGATGTTTTATTACACCGGCATTCGGCTCAATGCCTTATTACACATACGTTACAAAGATGTGGATTGGGACGAGCAAGTGATACTGATACGGGGAGAAACGGAAAAAACCCACCGAGAATTCTCAGTCCCCATCATGGAGGGTCTGGCTCCTCACATACAACTCATCCTGGGCAAAGCCGAACGTGCGGGCTTCTGCGCGGACGATCAGCTGTTCAATGTCAACCGTTTCTCAAGGTACTACCGAGGAAAGGAGATGACTCTGGACCAGGTCGAAGCGATGTACCGCAAACTCACAAAAAAGGTGGGCGTACGTGTCACCCCGCACCGCTTTCGACATACGTTGGCCACCGATCTGATGAAACTACCAGACCGCAACATCCACCTGACCAAATACCTGCTAAACCATACGAACCTCTCGACGACAATGGAATACATCGAAGTCGACTACGACCATATGCGAACCGTTTTGCATGAGCGCAGCGTCGTACAAGGGGCCTTGAAGCGTATCAGGCGTGAAGATACGAGTAGCGCCTCAGCCCAGCCAGAACCTTATAGATTAACGAATGACACTCAGAGGCCTATACCAGCGCCCAAAGCGCTGGATCAGATCTCAAGGGCCATGGGCTTATCCTGCGGCCAGGAGCTGGAACAGGTATTCAATTATGTAGCGGGTATTTTTGGTCGTCCGCACGAGCCGAAAAGTAGCGAAGTGCTGCCGCCGGGGGAACTAAACGCTATCACCACCCTGTTGGCTTCATCGTTTAAAAACACAGCGATGAGAACGTCAGGAGGAAAGGTCTATGGGGCAGGGACAAAAAACGGCCGACGATGACCGCTCGTCGGATTTACAAAAATATTCCTCAGTACCAAAGAGATTTCGCGTGCGTCACTGCAAAGATTGAAACACTGACCACGGAGACTGCACGGTTTTTTTGAATAATGGACGCCTTAATACGCCGAATGCGCATCCCCACCGCGCATTAAGTAATTGTGCGCAAACAAAAAAAGACGCCCGAGGGCGTCTTTTTTCTTGAAGCTGGTCGGGGTAGGGGGATTCGAACTCCCGACATCCTGCTCCCAAAGCAGGCGCGCTACCGGACTGCGCTATACCCCGGAATACGCACCAAAAATCAATGCATATTGACATCATGCGGCAGCGAAACTAATGTTTGCTGCAGACGGCTGCATGTCTACGAAGATATCTATGTAAGCAAAATCTTCAAAAACCGTTCCGCCTTCCTCGATCAGAGCTTTTGCCTCTGACCTTAAGATTCGATTCCAGCGTTAACTGGTCTCAAAAATGGTGGGTCGTGTGGGATTCGAACCTACGACCAATTGGTTAAAAGCCAACTGCTCTACCAACTGAGCTAACGACCCAAATATGGTCGGGGTAAGGGGATTCGAACTCCTGACATCCTGCTCCCAAAGCAGGCGCGCTACCGGACTGCGCTATACCCCGGTTTGAAATTGGCTCCGTGACCAGGACTCGAACCTGGGACCCAATGATTAACAGTCATTTGCTCTACCGACTGAGCTATCACGGAACTACATATTTCAAAGTACAACTTTACTGCTTGTTACCCTCTCTTCAACCCGTCCGTATCGCTACGTTCGCGTCTCTGAGGCGCGCTATTCTACAATCTTAAAAACCCCTGTCAACCCTTTAAATTGCTTTTAAGACAATGATTTGCGCTTCTTTCTGATTTCTTCTTGGGGAGAAGAAACCCGTGGGCTGACGTTGCTGCGGGGCGCACTTTACAAGCCTTTGCCTTACAGTTCAACGCCCTATCGAAAAAAAAGGCCCCGCAATGCGGGGCCTCTTCTTATAACGGCACAACCTGGGCTCAATGAAAGACGATTTCGTCGTTCTCCACGGTCGCCATGACACTGGTGCCAGGCATAAAGCTGCCCGACAGGATCAACTGCGCCAACGGGTTTTCGATCCAGCGCTGAATCGCACGCTTCAACGGCCGCGCGCCATATACCGGATCGTAACCCACAGCAATCAGCTTGTCCAAGGCCTCGCTGCTCAGTTCCAGCGACAGCTCGCGTTCGGCCAGACGACTACGCAGACGACCCAATTGGATCTCAGTGATGCCGGCGATCTGATCCCGCGCCAGAGGCTCGAAGATCACCACTTCATCCACCCGGTTGATGAACTCCGGCCGGAAGTGGCTGGTCAACGCATCCATCACCGCCGCCCGCTGGGCTTCACGATCCCCTACCAGTTCCTGGATCTGCGACGAGCCCAGGTTGGAGGTCATCACGATCACCGTATTACGGAAGTCCACGGTACGTCCGTGACTGTCAGTCAGGCGGCCGTCTTCCAGCACTTGCAGCAACACGTTGAACACATCCGGGTGTGCCTTCTCGACCTCGTCCAGAAGAATCACCGAGTAGGGCTTGCGTCGTACGGCTTCGGTCAGGTAACCGCCCTCTTCGTAGCCCACGTAGCCTGGCGGCGCCCCGATCAAGCGAGCCACGGAGTGTTTCTCCATGAACTCGGACATATCGATTCGCACCATGGCCTCTTCAGTATCAAAGAGGAACTCGGCCAACGCCTTGCACAGCTCGGTTTTACCGACACCAGTCGGGCCGAGGAACATGAACGAGCCGCTCGGACGGTTCGGGTCAGACAGCCCGGCCCGGGATCGCCGTACCGCATTGGACACCGCAACCACCGCCTCTTCCTGGCCGATGACACGCTGGTGCAACAGGCTTTCCATCTTCAGCAGCTTGTCGCGCTCGCCCTCGAGCATTTTCGACACGGGAATACCGGTCCACTTCGACACGACTTCGGCTATTTCTTCCTCGGTCACTTTACTGCGCAGCAACTGGTTCTCGCTTTTACCGTGCTGATCAACCATTTGCAGGCTGCGCTCCAGGTCCGGGATCACCCCATACTGCAACTCCGCCATGCGGCTCAGGTCGCCCTTGCGGCGCGCAGCTTCCAACTCCTGACGGGACTGCTCGATCTTTTGCTGGATCTGCGCCGAGCCCTGGACTTCGGCTTTTTCCGAGGTCCATATTTCTTCGAGGTCCGAGTATTCACGCTCCAGGCGAACAATTTCTTCCTGAAGTTTTTCCAGGCGCTTGATTGCCGCCTCATCCTTTTCTTTTTTCAGGGCCTGGGATTCGACTTTCAGTTGAATCAGGCGCCGCTCCAGACGATCCAGCACTTCCGGCTTGGAGTCGATTTCCATACGAATACGGCTGGCCGCTTCGTCGATCAAGTCGATAGCCTTGTCCGGCAGCTGACGATCGGTGATGTAACGATGGCTCAATTTGGCCGCCGCAATGATCGCGCCGTCAGTGATCGCTACCTTATGGTGGACCTCGTACCGCTCTTTCAGGCCCCGCAGGATCGCGATGGTGTCTTCTTCGCTCGGTTCTTCCACCAGCACTTTCTGGAAACGTCGCTCAAGGGCCGCATCTTTCTCGATGTACTGACGATATTCGTTGAGCGTGGTGGCGCCGACGCAATGCAACTCACCCCGTGCCAATGCCGGCTTGAGCATGTTGCCCGCATCCATCGAGCCTTCGCCTTTACCGGCGCCGACCATGGTGTGCAGTTCGTCGATAAACAGAATGATCTGCCCTTCCTGCTTCGACAGTTCATTCAGCAGGGATTTGAGGCGTTCTTCGAACTCACCACGGAACTTGGCGCCGGCAATCAGAGACCCCATGTCCAGGGACAACAGACGCTTGCCCTTGAGGCCATCCGGCACTTCACCATTGATGATGCGCTGGGCCAGGCCTTCGGCAATCGCAGTTTTACCCACGCCAGGCTCGCCGATCAGTACCGGGTTGTTCTTGGTACGGCGTTGCAGTACCTGGATGGTGCGACGAATCTCGTCGTCACGGCCGATCACCGGGTCCAGCTTGCCTTCTTCGGCACGCTTGGTCAGGTCGACGGTGTATTTATCCAGTGCCTGGCGGGACTCTTCATGGTTGGGGTCGTTCACCGCTTCGCCGCCACGCAGATTGTTGATGGCGTTTTCCAGGGCTTTCTTGCTCACGCCCTGACCCAGCAACAATTTGCCAAGCTTGCTGTTGTCGTCCATGGCCGCGAGCAACACCAGTTCGCTGGAGATGAACTGATCACCCTTTTGCTGAGCCAGGCGGTCGGCCTGATTGAGCAAGCGCGCCAAGTCCTGGGACATATTCACGTCACCAGTGGGGTTCTGGATTTTCGGCAG
This sequence comes from Pseudomonas spelaei, assembly GCF_009724245.1. GTDB lineage: Bacteria > Pseudomonadota > Gammaproteobacteria > Pseudomonadales > Pseudomonadaceae > Aquipseudomonas > Aquipseudomonas spelaei. The sequence continues at coordinate 52,693 of NZ_WNNK01000017.1, forward strand.
TTGGTCGAGCTCTTTGCTCAACTCCTTGCGCAGGCTGTTGATATCAAAGCCCACCTGCATCAGCAAAGGCTTGATGGAGCCGCCCTGCTGCTCCAGGAGTGCCTGCATCAAGTGAGCAGGCTCAATGGCCGGATGGTCGAGGCCAACCGCCAGGGATTGAGCATCCGATAATGCCAACTGTAATTTGCTGGTTAAACGATCAATACGCATTAGTCACCTTCCTTTTGAGCAGGCCGGAGCTATGTATGAGCGAGCTTGCTCGCGAGTAACACATCCTGAATGATGAAACCTGCCAGATGCCCCTATAGATGCGGTCGATTCTGGAAGATTCAAGCAGTCAACGATTGATGCAGGTCAGAAGAGTCTAGCGTTCGAGCCAGATAAGGGAAGCAAACCGCCCCGTGCGCGGGCTGCGCCGGTAGGAATAGAAGCGGGGATCGGTCACCGTGCAAAAACCACCACCGTATACGGCGGTGACACCACGCGCAGCCAGGCGCAGACGTGCCAACTGATAGATGTCGGCCATGAATTTGCCCGGATTGTGGCTGGGAACAAACGCTTGCGCCGCTACCGAGTGTTGCTGCGTAAAGGCTTCACGCACTTCCGGGCCAACCTCAAAGGTTTGCGGGCCGATGGCCGGCCCCAGCCAGACAAGTACGTCGGCCGGCGCAACATCCAGGCTTTCGAAGGCCGCTTCCAACACGCCAGCTGCCAACCCACGCCAACCGGCATGGGCTGCGGCAACGCGCGTACCGTCCCGATTGCAAAACAAGGCAGGTAAACAATCAGCCGTCATCGCCGTGCAGGCGATGCCAGGAGTGCTGGTCCAACTGCCATCAGCTTCGGCAATCCGACCTGGATCAGCCTCGACCACGGTCACACCGTGGACTTGGCGCAGCCAGGCTGGCTGGATGTTGAAGGCATCGGTCAAGCGTCGGCGATTTTCGCTGACAGCTTCAGGGCTGTCCTCGACATGATCGCCAAGATTGAGGCTGTCGAACGGCGCCAGACTGACGCCGCCCGCACGTGTTGTGACGCAGGCTTTCACCCCGGCCGGCGCGGGCCAGTCAGGAATCAGCCAGTCACTCATCCGATAAATGCCTCGCGATCTTGCTTGAGCAACGACAACAACCAGACAAAATCGTCTGGAAGTGGCGATTCCCAGCTCATCCGCTTACCGCTCGTCGGATGATCCAGCTCCAGGAAGCGTGCATGCAGCGCCTGACGCGGGAAAGTTTTCAGGGATTCGACCATCGTTACACTGGCCGCCGGCGGAATACGGAAGCGACCACCGTAGGCCGGATCTCCGACCAACGGGAAGTTGATGTGCGCCATGTGCACCCGAATCTGGTGGGTACGGCCGGTTTCCAGCTTGACCCGCACGTGAGTGTGGGACCGGAAACGCTCCAGCACACGGTAGTGGCTGACGGCCTGCTTGCCGCCTTCCATAACCGCCATGCGCTGGCGCTGCTGGCCGTGGCGACCGATGGGTGCATTGATCTTGCCACCCGCCACTACCACACCGATCACGATACATTCATAGATGCGGCTGACACTGCGGCTCTGCAACTGTGTGACCAGTTGCGTCTGCGCCTGAATGGTCTTGGCCACCACCATCAAGCCGGTGGTGTCCTTGTCCAGACGGTGCACGATGCCGCAGCGCGGGACATTGATGATGTCCGGCACATGGTGCAGCAGGGCATTGAGCAAGGTGCCATCAGCGTGCCCGGCCGCCGGGTGAACCACCAGGCCTGCGGGTTTGTTGATCACCAGGATGTCGTCGTCTTCATAGACGATGTCCAGTTCAATGTCCTGGGCGATCCATTCTCCCTGGGCTTCCTGCTCGGCAGTCAGCTCAAGAATCGCACCGCCATGGACTATGTCTCGCGGGCGGATAACCGCTCCATCCACAGTCAGGCGGCCGTCTTTGATCCAGGCGGAAAGGCGCGAGCGCGAGTGCTCAGCGAATAATTGTGCGGCGACTTGATCGAGGCGTTGGCCGCCCAATTCGGACGGCACCTCTGCGCGAAGTTCAATTTTATCGGACATGCTCAGACTAGGCGTGGCACAGCCTTTGGTTTCGGCTGCGCGCTTGTGGTTAAATACGGCGTCTTTTGCCCCGAGGCTTTCAACGGGGCGCTCATCATAACAGGACGGCCCCGCCCAAGACAGCGGCCGTCATAGGGACGCAAGCCGCCATGCAAGTGAAACACCTGCTGCTGATCGCCATCCTCGCCATGACTGCTGCTTGCTCGTCAACAAAGGAAGTCGTCGACGAAAACCTGAGCGAAGTCGAGCTGTACCAACAAGCTCAGACCGACTTGGACAACCACAGCTACACCAGCGCCACAGCGAAGCTGAAGGCACTGGAGTCGCGGTATCCGTTCGGCCGCTATGCCGACCAGGCCCAGCTCGAACTGATCTACGCCAACTACAAGAACGCCGAGCCGGAAGCTGCCAAGTCCGCCGCCGAGCGTTTTATCCGCCTGCACCCGCAGCACCCGAACGTGGACTACGCCTACTACCTCAAGGGCCTGACCTCGTTTGACCAGGACGTAGGCCTGCTGGCGCGCTTCCTGCCACTGGACATGACCAAGCGTGACCCGGGCGCTGCCCGCGACTCCTACAACGAGTTCGCCCAGTTGACCAGCCGCTACCCCAACAGCCGCTACGCGCCGGACGCCAAGCAGCGCATGATTTACCTGCGCAACCTGCTGGCCTCCTACGAAATCCACGTGGCTCACTACTACCTGACCCGTCAGGCCTATGTAGCAGCCGCCAACCGTGGTCGCTACGTGGTGGAGAACTTCCAGGAAACCCCATCGGTAGGTGATGGTCTGGCGGTGATGACTGAGGCCTACCAGCGCCTGCACCTGGACGCCCTCGCCGCCACCAGCCTGGAAACCCTGAAGTTGAACTACCCGAACCATCCAAGCCTGGTGGACGGTCAGTTCGTGCCAACCGTTGCCGAAGCGGATAACCGCTCGTGGCTGAGCAAGTACACTCTGGGTCTGATCGAGTCCCGTCCACCGCTGCCGCCGGGCGAAACCCGCGCCAACCAGGACGTGATCAAGCAGTACCAGGATGCCAAGGACGCCATTCCTTCGGACCTCAAGCCTCATGACGAGAACGGTGACGTGATCGAAGAGCAGGCTCCTCAAGCCTTGGGCAACAACGAAGATCGTTCGTGGTTCAGCTACATGACCTTCGGTATTTTTGACTGATGGGTTGATGCGGCACAAAAAAGGAGCCCCTCGGGCTAATGCCGATCAGTTAAGGAGTGGGGATCCAGCAACCGAAGCAGATTCAGTGTGGGAGCTGGCTTGCCTGCGATGCAGACACCTCGATACTTCAGGTATATCGAGTTGATCCAATCGCAGGCAAGCCAGCTCCCACATTCGTTCTTCTCTGCCTTGAGCACCGCGTTCGCTTAACTGACTGGCATTAGCCCCTCGGGCTCCTTTTTTATTGCACGCCTTTATTCCGCTGTGCGCCTGTCATGTCCTTGGCTAAACTGCCCTATTCCTTGTCGAGAAGCTGCCCACCATGGTTCGTTTACTGTTCTGGATTGCCCTGATTGCTGCCGCCGTATGGCTCTGGCGCAAATTCAAACGCCCTGTGCCGACACAACAGCGTCCCAGTGAGCAAGGTGCAACCCCTATGGTTCGCTGTGCCCACTGTGGCGTGCACTTGCCACAGGATCGCGCCCTGAGTTCACGTCAGGAATGGTATTGCACACAGGCGCACCTCGAGCAGGGGCCGACGCCTATCGAGCGTCGGTAACTGCCGCTAAATCCGTCCTGCCGGCGCATAAGGCGCCGGATCAATGATCGGCTCACGCTCCAGCAACAAATCGGCAAACAACTGACAGGATGCGGGGGCTAGAACCAGCCCATTGCGATAATGCCCGCAGTTAAGCCACAACCCTTCAAACCCGGGCACTTTACCAATATACGGAATGCCTTCGGGCGACCCAGGTCGCAACCCCGCCCAGTGCCCCACCACTTGTGCATCCGCCAACGCCGGAATCAGCTCCACAGCCGAGGCTTTCAGGCTTTCCAGTGCCGACTCGGTAGGCGTCTTGTCAAAACCCTCATGCTCCAAGGTGCTACCAATCAGAATATGCCCGTCTCGCCGGGGAATCGCATAGCGGCCTTTGGCCAAGACCATGCTCGACAAAAAGTCCGAAGCACATTTGTACAAGATCATCTGGCCCTTGACCGGCTCCACGGGCAGCACCAAACCCAGATTACCCAGTAACTCGCCGCTCCAGGCACCGGCGGCGAGCACCACATGATCACCACGGACCGGGCCAAGTGCAGTATTTACGCCGACAACCTTTCCGTCTTCCTGAATGAAACCTTCTACTGCGCACTGCTCATGAACCGTCACACTGGGTAAAGCCAGCAAGGCTGCCTTGAGGGACTTGACCAGGCGCGGATTGCGCACGTTGGCCACATCGGCCATGTAAATGGCCTGGGAAAAACCGGAGCCCAGTACGGGGACCGCGTCATGGGCTGCAGAAACGTCCACCTTGCTCAATGGACGACCTTCGCGGGCAGCCCAGGCAAGCGCTTCGGCTTCATCATCCAGGTCCAGCCAAAACAGGCCGGTGGTATAAACCTCGGGGTCGACCCCGGTAGCGGCAAATAAACGCTCGCCCAACTGCGGGTAGAAATCCTGGGACCAATGGGCCAGCGCGGTAACTGCAGGGCTGTAGCGCCACGGATAGAGCGGCGACACAATGCCACCGCCAGCCCAGGAGGACTCCTGCCCCACCGCCGAACGGTCCAGCAGCACCACCGCCTGCCCTTGGGTTGCCAGGTTGAAGGCAGTCAACAAGCCGATCACCCCGCCGCCGACAATCACTACTGTCTGTTGCTGATTAGCCATCTTTCGATCCAGCCGATAAAAAGAAAAAGACGCATCTGGAGCCCAATCGCTCACGATCCTCATCATCGCCCCCAGCAGGCCTTGCGCGACATCTCGGGCGCAGCCGTCGGATTACTTCCAACACCGCTACTGGTCAGCCTGAAGTCACCACACAAATCCCCCATCATCACTGAGCCAATGATGGGCGTAGCCACCAGATTGAAATCCTGAGGGTTCAGTACCACCGCGATTCTATAGTGATCATTGCCCGCACTGACGCCACCTGCATCAATAAAGGTACCGTTCCTCGCGTAATAACGCTCAAGGTACTGGGCCTGCTCTGTCAGCAAACTGGCTATTTCCGTGCGATACACCCTTTTCATATGGTTGGTGTATCCGGGATACGCAACACCGGCCAAGGTGGCGACGATCGCCACTGCGATCAATAACTCGATCAGGGTAAAGCCTTTACTGCATCTGCTCATCGCGCCGCTCGCCTACAGAAGTTGTCGCCACATGATTCGTCGGAAGCGGACCCCCTGCCCGTCACCCAGCGCCACTCGCGCATACACCGCCTCCAGCACCGTCCGTGAGTGACCACTGATGCCCACTGCGGTCACCCGGTACAACGTCGCCGAGATGTCGGGTGGCAGATGAGCCAATCCAACACCACTCCCCAGGTTTTGAATGCCATAGACGCCATCCTTCATGCCTATCCAAGTGATCGTTGAGGCAGGATCAGTCCCTGGAACTGTCACCCAAATGGACTCACGTGGAGGACCGCACGTCGCAACGGAGCCGCATAGTCGCAAATCAAAACCCGGAGTCTGCACCGCAGACTCGCCCAGCCTCAGGCCACTTTCAGCACTTTGAAATGACTGGTTGCGTAACCGGACGCCGCCGGCGATCTTTTCCTGGGAGATTGCTCCCTGCATCGAAGACAGCCCAATGAGTGCCAACAGCAGCAGGAACACCAGACTGATCGGCAGCACCATACCGGCCTGCCACGAATGAAGCCGAAATTGACGTCGCGACATGAGGCTACTCCAGACGATTACGCAACGCCGCTACGACGCTGTACGTCTGATCCCTCACCCGCCCGCCGGGATCCTGGAGCGTCAGGAGGATGCGCACGCTGCGTATCAAGGCTTCGTCAGCGGGGCTGGCGTCATACCGTGTCACAACGCTTGACTCCGCCTTCCCGGCCACCCCGAAACTGAGGTCGAATTCCCGCACGTTATCCACCAGGACCGCCTTGGCCGGAGCGGCTGGTGTGCTCAGCCGTAACTGCCCACCTTCAAAGGTGTATGTCAGCTTGCGAACAGGGAAGCGGGTATGTCCCTGCGCAGGCTCCGGAGCGGTTCCGGCATAGGCCTGGGCAACGCTGATGCAATCGGAAAGCACCATCCAATCGGCTTTACTGCCACTGTTTCCAGTATCCGCAGTGACCAGTGTCAGCGTCTTTGAACTCCCGCTGGCGCTCCAGCCAACAGGTCGCGCAAAGTCCGTCGGCGCGTTGACGATAGACTCAACGGACAGGCAACCAAACATGCCCGCGAGGCGGATTTCCTGAATCATCTTACCCAGGATAAACCGCGCGTCGTCCTGCAACAGCGCAGACGCATTCTGGCTGGCATATGTACTGCGAGCGCTGATAGATATCTGGACCAGCCCTATCACCAGCACCAACCCAAGGGTCAACGCCAACAGCATCTCGACCATCCCGAAACCGCGATCACGGCGAGTCATTGCAACGCCCTATCGACTGCAACGCGACTGGTCAGCGTGAACGTTTCTCGGGCACCGCTGGCATTCGCCCCCCGGGAGTCGTCCCAACTGATACTGACGGTCACCTCTCGCTGATTGATAGAGACTGAGCCTTTGGCGCTTTCACCAGCAAAACCGAGGATATTGGCCTCAAAATCATGCAGGTCCTGGTCACGAACACTGGCCATTACGGTATTGGCAGGAGCACTTTCCAGCTGCCCCCATGAATAGTCGGCTCCCGAATTGGCGCGAATTCGGTCCAGCATGTCATAGGCGATAAAGCTGGCCTGGCTGGTCATCCTTGAGCTGTCGGTGTACTTCAAGGCCTTGAGTTGGATCAGCGCCGCTCCCAGCAAGCCAACGGCGAGGATCAACACCGAAACCAGGACCTCGATCAAGGTCATACCGATTTGCGATGCTGGGGAGGGTTGGGCGTAAGACGTCATTGGGCCGGCGTGCATACCATCGTCATCCGTGTCGAAGGGTGTCAAAAGGCAGGAAGGAATCTCCTCTGCGGCCCAAGACTAGCGCCTGTCCTGAAGCTGCGCCGCACCTCGGAACAAAGCGAAATACTTTGGACAGGAAGGCCACCATTCATCACTTCGAAGCCGACGCTATAACTATGCCTGCCAACTGGCCGCCTGAGTTCCGGCGAGTGGGGCCAGCCACGACAATAACGTCCACGGAGGGGCGACATATGAAACAGCATGGTTTTACATTGATCGAGCTATTGTTCGGCCTGATCCTGAGCGGCGTCCTGGCCCAGTTGGCGATGCCCAGTTTCAAGGGACTGCTTGAGTCGCAGCGCCGTCAGAGCGCCGCCGAGTCCCTGGCTGGAGGACTGCGCTATGCCCGCACCGAAGCCATCGCGCGCAATCGTTCGGTCATCATCCACGCACTGGACGATGACTGGAGCCTGGGGTGGAGGGTCATACTCGACCTGAGCGGCCGCGGTCATCTGGATAACAGCAATCCAGTGCTGCTGGAGCGCCAGGACAGCGGACAGATACCGATTGTGGGCAATACACCCGTCAAAACCCAGATACGCTTCAGCGGACTGGGCGAACCATTGCTGTCAGCAGGTGGTTTTCGGGCCGGCACCGTACACGTCTGCGCAACAGACCAGCAACTGAGCGTGCACCAAGTGGTGCTGGCACCCACCGGGCGCATCAGCCTGCGCAGTGACAAGACCGAACAGGCACTATGCCGGGGTTACACCGGCACGTTGGGGCTTAGAGCAGCGAACGAACCCGCAGCTCCTTGGGCATGGAGAAAGTAATGTTTTCTTCACGACCGGCCAACTCATCCGCGCCGGTGGCGCCCCAGGCTTGCAGTTGCTGAATCACGCCACGCACCAGGACTTCCGGGGCCGAAGCGCCAGCGGTGATGCCGATGCGCTCGACACCATCGAACCAGCTGCGCTGCAAGTCTTCGGCACCATCGATCAGGTACGCCGGGGTGGCCATACGCTCGGCCAGCTCCCGCAGACGGTTGGAGTTGGAACTGTTGGGGCTACCGACCACCAGCACCACGTCGCATTCGTCGGCCAATTGCTTGACGGCGTCCTGACGGTTTTGCGTGGCGTAGCAGATATCGTCCTTGCGTGGCCCGCCAATCGCCGGGAAACGTGTGCGCAAGGCATCGATGACACGACTGGTATCGTCCATGGACAAAGTGGTCTGGGTGACGAAGGCCAGCTTCTCCGGGTTGTGCACCTGAAGCGCGGCCACATCTTTTTCGTCTTCCACCAGATAGATCGCGCCGCCATTACTGGCATCGTACTGACCCATGGTGCCTTCGACTTCCGGATGACCGGCGTGGCCGATCAGAATGCACTCACGACCGTCACGACTGTAGCGCGCGACTTCGATATGAACCTTGGTCACCAGCGGGCAGGTGGCGTCGAACACTTTCAAGCCACGGCCGGCCGCTTCGGTACGAACAGCCTGGGAAACACCGTGAGCACTGAAAATGACAATGACGTCATCCGGAACCTGATCCAGCTCTTCGACGAAAATAGCACCGCGCGCGCGCAAGTCTTCAACCACGAATTTGTTGTGGACCACTTCATGGCGCACGTAAATCGGCGGCCCAAAGACTTCCAGGGCGCGGTTGACGATTTCAATCGCCCGGTCCACGCCGGCGCAGAAGCCACGGGGGTTGGCGAGTTTGATTTGCATGCTGTGCCTCGTGTCTTGCCCTGTAGGAGCGAGCTTTCTCGCTCCTACAGTAGGCCGGTTTCGTTAGTTACAACGCTTTAACGTCGATGATTTCAACATCAAAGGTCAAGGTTTTACCGGCCAACGGATGATTGAAGTCAATAGTCACTTGCGCATCATCAAAGGCTTTGACCACACCCGGCAGCTCGGTATTCGCCGCATCGTTGAAGATCACCAGCAGGCCTTCCGACAACTCCATGTCCTGGAACTGCGAACGCGGGATGATCTGTACGTTTTGCGGGTTTGGCTGACCAAAAGCGTTTTCCGGCAGGATCTGCAGGTTGCGCTTGTCGCCAGCCTTGAAACCGAACAGTGCCGCTTCGAAACCCGGTAGCAGGTTGCCATCGCCAACCTTGAAGGTCGCTGGGGCCTTGTCGAAGGTGCTGTCGACCGTGTCGCCGTTCTCCAGGCGCAGTGCGAAATGCAAGGTGACTTCCGTGTTCTGGCCGATGCGTTGCTCAGCCAATACCTGTTCAGTCATGAACGGTCTCTCCGGTTTTCTTGCTTTTGAACATATCCAGCGCCAGCATGATTGCACCGACGCTGATGGCGCTGTCGGCAAAGTTGAACGCCGGGAAATACCAGCGGTTTTGCCAATGCACCAAAATGAAGTCGATCACATGGCCCAGGGCGATGCGGTCGTACAGATTGCCCAGCGCGCCACCGAGCACCAGAGCCAGCGCAACCGCCAGCCAGGTATCGTTACGCCCCAGGCGCTTGAGCCAGACCACCAGAACCGCGCTGACGACTACTGCAATCAGGGCAAACAGCCAGCGCTGCCAGCCGGAGCTGTCAGCCAGAAAGCTGAAGGCAGCACCGGTGTTGTAGGCCAAGGTCCAGCTGAAGTAGTCAGGAATGACCACAATCTGCTGATACATCGACAACGAGCCCTCGAAGTGAGCCTTGCTGAGCTGGTCAATGACCAGCACCAGCACGCTCAGTACGAGCCAGCCCAGGCGTCCGAAACGACCGGCTGCATTAGGCATAGTGACGAACCTCGCCTGCGCCGCTGATGTTGTCGACGCAACGGCCACAGATTTCCGGGTGCTCCGGGTTCACGCCGACGTCTTCACGGCAGTGCCAGCAACGGGCGCACTTGGCGAAGGCCGACTTGACCACCTTGAGCTTCAAGCCCGGCACTTCGGTAGCCACTGCATCGGCCGGAGCCTGGACGAATGGTGCCAGGCTGGCAGTCGAGGTAATCAAGACGAAGCGCAGCTCGTTGCTCAGCTTGGCCAGGTCGGCGGTCAGGCCTTCTTCGGCAAACAACGTGACTTCGGCCTGCAGGTTGCCACCCACGGCCTTGGCCGCACGCTGGTTCTCCAGTTCCTTGTTCACGGCAACCTTGACGGCCATGACACCTTCCCAGTACTCGCGGCCTAGCTCGAAGTCAGCCGGCAGTTCGGTCAGGCCTTCATACCAGGTATTGAGCATGACGGACTCGTTACGCTCGCCCGGCAGGTATTCCCACAGCTCATCGGCGGTGAAGGCCAGAATCGGAGCGATCCAGCGCACCAGCGCTTCAGAGATGTGGTACAGCGCGGTTTGCGCCGAACGGCGGGCCTTGCTGTTGGCACCGGTGGTGTACTGGCGATCCTTGATGATATCGAGGTAGAAACCACCCAGCTCCTGCACGCAGAAATTGTGGATCTTCGAGTAGACGTTCCAGAAACGGTATTCGCCGTAGTGCTCTTGCAACTCGCGCTGCAACAACAAAGTACGGTCCACGGCCCAACGATCCAGGGCGAGCATGTCCTCGGCCGGCAGGATGTCGGTGGCCGGGTTGAAGCCGGTCAGGTTCGACAGCATGAAGCGCGCGGTGTTGCGGATACGGCGGTAAGCGTCAGCGCTACGCTGCAGGATCTGCTCGGACACGGCCATCTCGCCCGAGTAATCGGTGGAGGCAACCCATAGGCGCATGATGTCAGCGCCCAGCGTGTCATTGACCTTCTGCGGAGCGATCACGTTGCCCAGGGACTTGGACATCTTGCGACCGTTCTCGTCGACGGTGAAACCGTGCGTCAGCAGCTCACGGTACGGTGCGTGATCGTCGATGGCGCAACCCGTCAGCAAGGACGAGTGGAACCAGCCACGGTGCTGGTCCGAACCTTCCAGGTACAGGTCGGCACGAGGACCAGTCTCGTGGCCCATTGGGTGCGAACCGCGCAGTACATGCCAATGCGTGGTACCCGAGTCGAACCAGACGTCCAGTGTGTCGCTGATCTTGTCGTACAGCGGCGCTTCGTCGCCGAGCAGCTCAGCAGCGTCCAGTTTGAACCAGGCTTCGATACCTTCCTGTTCAACACGCTGGGCCACAACTTCCATCAGTTCGACGGTGCGCGGGTGCAGTTCACCGCTTTCCTTGTTCAGGAAGAACGGGATCGGCACACCCCAGTTGCGCTGGCGGGAAATGCACCAGTCCGGACGGTTGGCAATCATCGAGTGCAGGCGCGCCTGGCCCCAGGCCGGGACAAACTGGGTATCTTCGATGGCCTTGAGCGCGCGTTTGCGCAGGGTTTCACCACTGGTCGGCTGTTTGTCCATACCGATAAACCACTGCGCGGTGGCGCGGTAGATCAACGGAGTCTTGTGACGCCAGCAGTGCATGTAGCTGTGGGTGATGGTTTCGGTGTGCAACAGCGCACCGACTTCGGTCAGCTTGTCGATGATCGCCGGGTTGGCCTTGAAGATGAACTGGCCGCCAAAGAACTCCAGCGATGGCACGTACACGCCATTGCTCTGCACCGGGTTAAGGATGTCATCGTTGACCATGCCGTAAGCCTTGCAGGTCACAAAGTCGTCCACGCCGTAGGCAGGCGAGGAGTGAACCACACCGGTACCCGCACCCAGTTCGACGTAATCAGCCAGGTACACCGGCGACAAACGGTCATAAAACGGATGGCGGAAGTTGATCAGCTCCAGGGCCGAGCCGGTAGTGGTCGCAATCACCGAACCTTGCAGGTTGTAGCGGCTCAGGCACGACTCAACCATCTCTTCAGCCAGCACCAGCAGCTTGTCACCGACATCCACCAGGGCATAGGTGAATTCCGGGTGCACGTTCAGCGCCTGGTTGGCCGGAATGGTCCACGGGGTGGTGGTCCAGATCACGATAGAGGCTGGCTTGGCCAGGCTCGCCAGGCCGAATGCGCCCGCCAGCTTGGCTTCATCGGCAATCGGGAAGGCAACATCGATGGTCGAGGACTTCTTGTCTTCGTACTCGACTTCCGCTTCCGCCAGGGCCGAACCACAGTCAAAGCACCAGTTCACGGGTTTCAAGCCCTTGAACACGAAACCGCCCTTGACGATTTCGGCCAAGGCACGGATTTCACCGGCCTCGTTTTTGAAGTTCATGGTTTTATACGGGTTGGCCCAGTCGCCCAAAACACCCAGGCGGATGAATTCGGACTTCTGCCCTTCGATTTGCTCGGTGGCGTAGGCACGGCACAGTTCGCGGGTTTTGTCCGCGCCCAGGTTCTTGCCGTAGGTCACTTCGACTTTGTGTTCGATCGGCAGGCCGTGGCAGTCCCAGCCCGGAACATAAGGCGCGTCGAAACCCGAAAGGGTTTTCGAGCGGATGATCATGTCCTTGAGAATTTTATTCAGCGCATGACCGATGTGAATCGTGCCGTTGGCATAAGGAGGGCCGTCGTGCAGGACGAATTTCGGACGATCCTTGCCAATCTCGCGCAACTTTCCGTACAGGCCAATACTGTCCCAGCGCTGCAGAATCTGCGGTTCGCGCTGTGGCAGGCCGGCCTTCATTGGGAAGGCGGTGTCCGGAAGGTTTAGCGTGGCTTTATAGTCGGTCATTTAAGGCTCTTCATTAGCGATGGGCGCTAGGTGCGGCTAGTGCACGGGCGGCGGCGACATCCGCATTGATCGCCGTTTTCAACGCCTCAAGCGAGGCGAAACGCTGCTCTTCACGCAGCTTTTGGTGGAAAACCACCGTCAAACGCCGGTCATACAAATCCCCGGCAAAATCCAAAAGGTGAACCTCCAGGTGGGCCTTGCCATCACCTGCAACCGTGGGTCTGACGCCTATATTGGCGACTCCTGGCCACGATTGGCCGTCGATGTCGACACTCACCAGGTAAACCCCGGTCAGTGGCACGCGACGGCGCTTGAGTTGCACGTTGGCCGTTGGCGTGCCCAATTGGCGCGCCAGCTTCTGACCGTGCAAGACCCGCCCGGCAATCCGGAACGGGCGACCGAGCAGTCGCTCGGCCAAGGCGAAGTCGGCAGCGGCCAGTGCATTACGCACCTGAGTACTGCTCACGCGCAGGCCGTCCAGTTCAACGGTTTGCGCGGCTTCGACAGTAAAACCTTGAGTAACGCCAGCCTGCTGCAGGAAATCAAAGTCCCCTACCCGATCGCACCCGAAGCGGAAATCGTCTCCGACCTCCAGATGCTGCACACCAAGGCCATCCACCAAAATACGGTCAACAAACTCGCAGGCACTGAGACTGCGTAAACGCTGGTTGAAGGCCAGGCACAGGACACGGTCCACGCCCTCTTCTGCCAGCAACTGCAGTTTGTCTCGCAAGCGGGCCAAACGTGCCGGCGCGGTCTCCGGGGTGAAGAATTCACGGGGTTGTGGCTCAAAAATCACCACGCAGCTGGGCACGCCCAACTCAACCGCACGCTCGCGCAGCCGGGCCAGGATAGCCTGGTGGCCACGGTGAACACCGTCAAAGTTGCCAATAGTGGCGACGCAGCCCCGATGCTCAGGGCGCAGGTTGTGGAGACCTCGAACCAGCTGCATAACGCGCTTCTTGCTCATAAAGTGGTCGATTATAACCACACCCGGCCCCGGACGACAGGCAACAGCGCAGGCCAATTGCTCGAATCGATAAAACAACCGCCTTATCGACGAAAACTCCTTAACTCAGCGACTTGCGATTGAAATCCCGCAGACGGAAACCCATCAGCAGCAACATCCCGAAGTACACCACTACCCCGGCGACTACCAATGCCCCCAACCGCATGAATCGCTCCAGCATATGGCCCTGATCCCATGCAGGCATCAGGTGCATCAACCCCAGCAGCACGGCCGACATCATCGCCACCGCCACCAGGAGCTTAAGGGCAAACAGACCCCAACCCGGCTGGGGCTGGAACATCTGCTGTTTACGCAATTGATAAAACAGCAAGCCCGCGTTGATGCAGGCGCCAACACTGATGGCCAATGCCAGGCCGGCATGGGCCAGAGGACCAATAAACACCAGGTTGAGCAGTTGCGTGACAATCAACGTGAAGATGGCGATTTTCACCGGAGTGCGAATGTTTTGCTGGGCATAAAAGCCCGGAGCCAAGACCTTGATCACGATGATCCCCAGCAGACCGACAGAATAAGCAATCAGGGCACGCTGGGTCATTGAGGCATCAAATGCGCTGAATTGACCGTACTGGAACAACGAAACGGTCAACGGCTCGGCCAGGATTCCCAGGGCCAGGGAGCATGGCAGCACCAGCACGAAACAAAGGCGCAGGCCCCAATCGAGGATTCGAGAATACTCGTGGCGATCTTTACTGGCGTAAGTGCGGGCCAAGGTCGGCAGCAAAATAGTGCCCAAGGCCACGCCCAGCACGCCGGATGGCAGCTCCATCAGGCGATCGGCGTAGTACATCCAGGACACCGAGCCCGAAACCAGCAGAGAGGCGAAAGCCGTGTTGATGATCAGTGAAATCTGACTGACGGAAACACCGAGAATCGCCGGCAGCATGTTTCTCATCACGCGCCAGACCCCAGTGTCTTTGAGGTTCAGGCGCGGCAGTACGAGCATGCCGATCTTTTTCAGGTGCGGCAGCTGGTACAACAACTGCGCCAGACCACCGGCCAGTACCGCCCAACCCAGGGCCATGACCGGCGGATCAAAGTACGGCGTAAGGAACAGGGCAAAAATAATCATGCTGACGTTGAGCAAGGTCGGCACGAATGCCGGTACCGAAAAACGGTTCCAGGTATTGAGGATCGCGCCTGCCAGGGACGACAGGGATATCAACAAGATATAAGGAAACGTCACCCGCAACAGGTCGGTAGTCAGCGCAAATTTTTCCGGCGTATTGGCAAAACCGGGAGCTGTTGCCCAGATCACCCAGGGCGCCGCGAGCATGCCGGCAATCGTCACCAGCATCAGCACGAGGGTCAACAAACCTGAAACGTAGGCAATAAAGGTACGGGTCGCCTCCTCGCCCTGCTGGGTCTTGTACTCCGCCAGAATTGGCACGAAAGCCTGTGAAAATGCGCCTTCGGCGAAGATCCGCCGCAGCAGGTTGGGCAATTTGAAGGCAATGAAGAAGGCATCCGTGGCCATGCTGGCGCCGAAAATACGCGCCAACAGCGTGTCACGCACAAACCCCAGAACCCGGGAAATCATGGTGATGGAGCTGACAGCGGCCAACGATTTGAGCAGATTCATTGAAAGAGTTTTTGCCTATAGATAAAGAGCAGGCGAACAAAGCGCCCACATATGCGATACTCCGCGCCTGCAACAGCACAGAGCCAAAGCTCGCGAGTTTACAGGTCAAGCGCCGGAAATAAATCACCCGCCTCTTAAGATCGACCACTCAGCAGTTCGCATCAGCCGCCCTTGACAAGACTTCAACTCATCGGCATGATTCGCGGCCTATTTTGTTTGCTATTTCCTAAAAAGTCTTTCGAGGAGCTCGACGGTGGCCAACACACCTTCCGCCAAAAAACGTGCAAAACAGGCTGAGAAGCGTCGCAGCCACAACGCCAGCCTGCGTTCCATGGTTCGTACCTACATCAAGAATGTAGTTAAGGCCATTGACGCAAAAGACGCTGAAAAAGCTCAAGCTGCTTACGTTCTGGCCGTGCCAGTTATCGACCGTATGGCCGATAAAGGCATCATCCACAAGAACAAAGCTGCTCGCCATAAAGGTCGTCTGAATGGCCACATCAAGGCTCTGAACCTTGCTGCTGCAGCCTAAGCGATAAGCTTGTTAAAAAACCGACCCCAGGGTCGGTTTTTTATTGCCTGCGATTTGAGCCACACGCAACCCACCAGGCACTACAAACAACTGTGGGAGCTGGCTCGCCTGCGATAGCGACCGACAGTCAACATATAGGCCGACTGTCACGCCGTCATCGCAGGCAAGCCAGCTCCCACATATAAAGCAGAGCGGCATTGTCGAGCTTATTGCGCAGTCGGCCACGGCAAGATCGGAATCGCCGTCACCGCATTCTGCGGGCTACCTTCAATCAAACGGTCGCTGTAGACCAGATACACCAGAGTATTGCGCTTCTTGTCGAGGAAACGCACCACCTGCATGGTCTTGAATACCAGTGACGTGCGCTCCTTGAACACCTCGTCACCGTCCTTCAATTCACCCCTGAAGCGAATCGGCCCCACCTGACGACAAGCAATCGACGCCTCAGCACGATCTTCAGCCAGGCCGAGACCACCCTTCACCCCGCCCGTCTTGGCACGAGACAAGTAACAGGTCACACCATCAACCTTCGGATCATCAAACGCCTCAACGACGATCCGATCATTGGGACCGACGAACTTGAACACCGTCGACACGCGACCAATCTCTTCAGCAGACGCCAGCAACGGCACCGCCAACAGCAACCCGAGCAACCCCTTCATTACGCGCATCCAGACGTCCCTTCACTTAAACCAGAATCAGGTTATCCCGGTGAACCAACTCTGGCTCAGCCATATACCCCAACAAACTGACAATCGCCTCGGACGACTGACCAATGATCTTCTGCGCCTCGAGCGCACTGTAGTTGGCCAGTCCACGAGCAATCTCACGACCGTCCGGCGCCACACACACCACCATTTCGCCACGACGAAAGCTGCCCTGGACCAACTTTACACCTACCGGCAGCAAGCTTTTGTTGCCCTGAGACAACGCCGACACAGCCCCCTCATCCAGCACTAAAGTGCCGCGCGTCTGAAGATGACCGGCCAACCACTGCTTGCGCGCCGCCAGCATGCCGCGCTCAGGTGACAGCAAGGTGCCAATACGCTCGCCGGCCTTGAGGCGATCCAAAACCCGCTCGATGCGACCACCCACAATGATGGTGTGAGCCCCAGAACGTGCCGCCAGCCGCGCCGCGCGCAGCTTGGTCTGCATACCACCACGCCCCAGCGCACCACCAACACTGCCAGCCACCGCATCCAGCGCAGGATCATCGGCACGCGCTTCGTAAATCAGCCGGGCATCAGGATTATTGCGCGGATCAGCATCGAACATGCCGTCGCGATCCGTGAGGATCACCAGCAAATCAGCCTCGACAAGGTTGGCCACCAGCGCCGCCAGAGTGTCGTTATCGCCAAAACGGATTTCGTCAGTGACCACAGTGTCGTTCTCGTTGATCACCGGAATCACTTTCAGCTCGACCAAGGCACGCAAGGTACTGCGAGCATTGAGGTAGCGCTTGCGGTCGGACAGGTCATCATGGGTCAGCAGAATTTGTGCCGTATGACGACCGTGCTCGGCAAAGCTGGACTCCCAAGCCTGCACCAACCCCATCTGACCAATGGCTGCAGCAGCCTGCAATTCATGCATCGCGCTGGGTCGCGCGGTCCAGCCGAGGCGGCTCATCCCGGCAGCAACCGCCCCGGACGACACCAACACCAACTCGACGCCAGCCTCATGCAAGGCCACCATCTGGTCTACCCAGACACTCATGGCTGCACGATCCAACCCTTTGCCATCTGCCGTCAGCAGCGCACTACCGATCTTAACGACCCAACGCTGCGCACCTGTCACCTTGCTCCGCATCATCTTCAACCTTAGATAGAGGGCCGCGCGACCCAGCGCCGCCCAAAACGTTATTCGTGACTACCGATTTCCAGATACCAAAACGCCGCTCAATTGAGCGGCGCTTAAGTTTACTGCAACGAATCAGTCGCGCACGTAAATGATTTCCGGACCATCTTCATCATCCACGTCTTCTTCATCCCAATCATCGTCACCGATATCATGGACCGACTTGACGCCACTGCGACGCAGGGCACGCTGATCATCCAGCGCCTGCAACTGAGCACGCGCTTCGTCTTCGATGCGCTGATCCAGCTCCGCCAGCTCCGCCTTGAAGACAGGGTCAGCAGCCAGGCGATCAGCGCGATCTTCCAGATAGCGCATGATGTCGCGAGTCAGGCGCTCGGTGCCTTCTTTGGCAATGGCCGAGATCACGTAGACCGGACCCGTCCATTCCAGACGGTCAACGATCTCCTTGACGCGCGCTTCGTGCTCTTCTTCAAGGATCTGGTCGCACTTGTTCAACACCAGCCAACGATCACGCTCAGCCAAAGACGGGCTGAACTTGCCCAACTCGCTGACGATCACTTCAGCAGCGTCGGGAGCACTGGTGTCATCCAGCGGCGCCATGTCGACGAGATGCAACAACAGACGAGTACGGGACAAGTGCTTGAGGAAGCGAATACCCAGGCCGGCACCATCGGAAGCACCTTCGATCAGACCCGGAATGTCGGCAACCACAAAGCTTTTCCAGCGATCCACACTGACGACGCCCAGGTTCGGAACCAGGGTAGTGAACGGATAATCGGCGACTTTCGGCTTGGCAGCAGAGACCGAGCGAATGAAAGTGCTCTTGCCAGCGTTCGGCAGGCCCAACAGGCCAACATCAGCCAGAACCTTCATTTCCAATTTCAGGTCACGCTGCTCACCCGGCTTGCCCGGCGTGGTCTGACGCGGCGCACGGTTGGTACTGGACTTGAATCGGGTGTTACCCAGACCGTGCCAGCCACCCTGAACCACCATCAAGCGCTGGCCAGCCTTGGTCAGGTCGCCGATGACTTCCTGGGTAGCGGAGTCGATGATCGTGGTACCCACCGGCACCCGCAGGACCAGGTCTTCCCCTTTTTTACCGGTGCAATCGGTGCTGCCACCGTTGGAGCCACGCTCGGCATCGAAGTGCCGGGTGTAACGGTAGTCCACCAGGGTGTTGAGGTTTTCGTCGGCCATCATGTAGATGGAACCGCCGTCACCACCGTCGCCGCCGTTAGGACCACCGTTTTCGATGAATTTTTCCCGACGGAAACTCATGCAACCATTACCGCCGTCGCCAGCTTTTACTCGGATCGAAACTTCATCAACGAACTTCATAACAAAACGCCTCTCGTCGCACGGACGAGCTTAAGAAACCAAGACATAAGACTCTTGCAAAAATGAGCGCAGCGACCTCAAGCAACGACCGCAAATCCAGCTGCTTTCGCCCATCACAAACAGCTTTGCAAGAGACTCACCCCACAAACGAAAAAGCCCCGTCGCGAGACAGGGCTTTTCCAGCAACTACGTAATTATGCCGCGACGACTTCAGTCTTCGGGACAATGCTCACGTAACGGCGGTTGAAAGCGCCTTTTACTTCAAACTTGATCACGCCGTCGATTTTAGCGAACAGAGTGTGATCTTTACCCATGCCAACACCGTAACCGGCGTGGAATTGGGTGCCGCGCTGACGCACGATGATGTTGCCCGGAATGATAACCTGGCCGCCATACATCTTCACGCCAAGGCGTTTGGCTTCTGAGTCGCGACCGTTACGGGTACTACCACCAGCTTTTTTGTGTGCCATGAGTCAATTCTCCTAGTGAGGAATTAGGCTGAAATTAAGCCTGAATACCGGTGATTTTGATCTCGGTGTACCACTGGCGGTGGCCCATACGCTTCATGTGGTGCTTACGACGACGGAACTTGATGATGCGGACTTTATCGTGACGACCTTGGGAGATCACTTCAGCCACAACGGTAGCGCCAGCAACAACTGGAGCGCCGATGTTCACGTCATCGCCATTGGCGACCAACAGAACGCGATCAAAAGTAACGGATTCGCCGGTAGCGATTTCCAGTTTTTCGATCTTCAGGTATTCACCTGGGGCGACCTTGTATTGCTTGCCACCAGTAACAATTACTGCGTACGACATGGTATTTCTCCGATAATCCTGCTCACCCAGCGCTTTATAAGAAGAGGTATTGGCTGGCATGGCTGCATAGGGCTGGAAGGCCTGATTGCAATTGCGTAAGGCAGGTGCTGCCCAGGAAGTTCAGGGTGCGCGATTGTACGCAAGCTAAAGAGGTGTTGCAAGTAGCCGTCTATCGCGCCTTGACACTGCGGGACGTGGGTCCTAGCATGCCGCGCAACCCTTCTGGAGCGACTGTCGCTGATGCAACCCCAAGCTTTCTACCGCGCGGTGGCGGACGATTTTAGCGCCGTCGACGGCATCATCAAGAAGCAGCTGACTTCTAAAGTGCCGCTGGTCTCCAAAATTGGCGACTATATTACCTCGGCGGGCGGCAAGCGCCTGCGTCCTTTATTAGTGCTGCTGTGTGGCAAGGCCCTGGGCCGCGAAGGCGATGACCTGCGCCTGCTGGCCGCCACCATCGAATTCCTGCACACCGCCACCCTGCTGCATGACGACGTGGTCGACATGTCCGGTATGCGCCGTGGCCGGGAAACGGCCAACGCCATGTGGGGCAACGCGCCAAGCGTGCTGGTGGGCGATTTCCTGTACTCGCGCTCGTTCGAAATGATGGTCGAACTGGGTTCGATGCCGGTGATGAAGATTCTTTCACAGGCCACTCGCATCATCGCCGAAGGCGAAGTGCTGCAACTGTCGAAAGTACGCGACGCCAGCACCACCGAAGAAACCTACATGGAAGTGATCCGCGGCAAGACCGCCATGCTCTTCGAAGCCTCGACCCACAGCGCTGCGGCCCTGTGTGAGGCGACACCCGAGCAAAGCGAAGCCCTGCGCACCTTCGGTGATCATCTGGGCGTGGCGTTCCAACTGGTCGACGACCTGCTGGACTATCGCGGCGATGCCGAGACCCTGGGCAAGAACGTCGGTGATGACCTGGCCGAAGGCAAACCGACACTGCCGCTGATCTACACCATGCGTGAAGGTACGCCGGAACAGGCTGCCCTGGTGCGCAAGGCGATCCAGAAAGGCGGGATCGAAGACCTGGAAAGCATCCGCGAAGCCGTGGAAGCCTCCGGCTCACTGGAATACACCGCCCAACTGGCCCGTGACTACGTGGCCCGTGCCATCAAATGCCTGGAAGCCCTTCCAGCCAGCGAATACCGGGACGCCCTGGTTGAGCTGAGTGAGTTCGCGGTCGCGCGCACTCACTAAAGCCACTTTATGTGGGAGCTGGCTTGCCTGCGATAACCTCGCCTCGGTATCCCTGAAATACCGAGTCGCCTGCATCGCGGGCAAGCCCGGCGCCCACAGAGTTCCGGCTAGCCCGCCCTTCCTGCGTTAAAACCCTATACAATGTGCGCTTTTTAGCCATCCTGAAACTCAAGGAGCCTTAGTGAGCATGTTGCCACCCTGCCCGAAATGCAATTCCGAATACACCTACGAAGACGGCGCCCAGCTGATCTGCCCGGAATGCGCCCATGAGTGGGCCATCGGTGGCGAAGCCGAAGCTGCCAGCGATGAAACCGTGAAGAAAGACTCCGTGGGCAATGTCCTGCAGGACGGCGACACCATCACCGTGATCAAGGACCTCAAGGTCAAGGGCACGTCTCTGGTGGTCAAGGTCGGCACCAAGGTCAAGAACATTCGCCTGTGTGATGGCGACCACGATATCGATTGCAAGATCGACGGTATCGGCCCAATGAAGCTCAAGTCCGAGTTCGTCCGGAAAGTCTGATAGAGCTGCCGCCATCTCGTGCCTTGCACGAGATGGCGCTTCACCCTCCCCGCGCCAACCCCTCCCCCGATAGCAAAAGGCCAGCCCTTTTGACCGAAAACAATATCCACACAGAAAAAACCGGAAACCGCCAATAGGCACTTGCTATTCTACGAATAAGAATTATTCTCATTGAAACCCATCAAGGAGATGCGACCCATGACTTATTTGATCGATGCCTGGCTGGACCGCCCACACCCTTACCTGCGGATCCTTCATCGGGAAACCGGAGAAGTTTGCGCTGTGCTGGAAGAAGAAGCCTTGAATGAACTGCAGGATCAGGGCGACCTGGACGTCAATGGCTTGAGTTCCAGTGAGCCTGGGGTGCTGAAGGAGGTGGTCCGTAACTTGTTTCTGTTTTGCTATGCCCGGGCGTTGCGCCCGGTGACGGATCTCAATGGCAAGTTTCATCCATGAAATACCAGCAGACCCTGGCTGCACCGGCCTCACGTGAGAGCTGGCTTGCCTGCGATAGCATCACCTCGGTATGACTTCAGACCGAGTCGTCTGCATCGCGAGCAAGCCCGACTCCTACATGAAAGCCGGTGCAACAGTCAGCAGATCTTACAGAACGTCGAGCAACTCGACGTCGAACACCAGAACGCTGTGCGGCGGAATGCTGCCAACGCCTTGTGCGCCGTAAGCCAATTCGCTCGGCACATACAGACGCCATTTGCTGCCGGCATTCATCAGTTGCAGGGCTTCGGTCCAGCCCGCGATCACGCCGCCAACCGGAAACTCTGCAGGCTGGCCGCGCTCGTAAGAGCTGTCGAACACAGTGCCGTCGATCAGGGTGCCGTGGTAATGGGTACGTACCTGATCTTCACGGGTAGGCTTGGCGCCTTCGCCTTGGGTCAACACTTCGAACTGCAGACCGGAAGCCAGAGTGGTAATGCCGTCACGCTTGGCGTTATCCGCCAGGAAAGCCAGGCCTTCGCCCGCCGCCGCTTCAGCCTTTGCAGCTGCTTCGGCTTGCATGATTTCACGGATCACTTTAAAGCTGGCAGCCATTTGCTCTTGGTCAACACGGCTTGGCTTACCGGCGAAAGCGTCGGTCAGGCCGGCCAGGATGGCGTCAAGGCTCACGCCCGGCGGCGGGTTGTCGCGCAGTTGGTCGCCCAACTGACGGCCAATGCCGTAGCTCACGCGGGTTTCGTCGGTGGACAAGTTAACTTCGGACATGGAACTGCTCCGCTATAGGACGACAACACACGCCGTCCAAACTAAAAGGGCGAGCAGCCTAGCACACAAGCCGTGCCCTTGATGAGCCCCGCGCGGGAGAGCGCCAGGGGGGTAATTAATGCTTGGTGACTTTGTCCAGGTAGCCCATGGCAAACGCCGACACCACAAAAGTCATGTGAATGATCACATACCATTTCAGGTGCTCGGGATCGACGTTCTTGGCGTCCATGAAGACCCGCAGCAAATGGATCGACGAAATCGCCACGATGGACGCCGCGACCTTCATCTTCAGCGACGAGGAGTCCATGGTCCCCAGCCAGTTGAGCTTCTCCTTGCTTTCGTCGATGTCCAGTTGGGAGACGAAGTTCTCGTAGCCGCTGATCATCACCATCACCAGCAAGCCGCCCACCAGCGCCATGTCGATCAACGACAGCAGCACCAGGATCACATCCGACTCACTCATGGAGAACACCATGGGAATCACATGGAACACTTCCTGGAAGAACTTCAGCCCCAGCGCCAACAGCCCCAGGGACAACCCGAAATAGATCGGCGCCAGCAGCCAGCGTGAGGCGTACATTGCATTTTCGATAAAACGTTCCATTGAATCTCACACAGCTTGGCCAGAAATGGCGGCGAGTATATCAGCCGTGCCCAAAGGCCAGAAACCACTGAGAAAACTGATCTGCACCGCATCTGTTAAAGACTTTTTCTGCTAGTGTCGAGGTCATCAACTCGGCTCGATGATGTCGGACAGGAAGACTCAGATAATGGATGTACGATCTCCTTTGGCCAGCTTTGGCCTGTTTGCGGCGTTGCTGATGGGCGGCGGCTGCTCCCCCAGCGAAGAGCAGAAACAGACCAGCCTCGAAGAACGAACTGCAAAATTCGAACAATCCCTGGACACGATTCAGGACCCCAGGCTCAAGGACGCCGTGGCTGACCTTGGTGGCTCGCTGCTATTACTGGAGCGTGCGCGGGTCAAGCTCAGCACCAAGCCCATCGAGACCGAGTACGGCGAAGACTCCCTGGCGTTGCTCAAGCACTACCCCACGCCCCAGGCACTGGTGGACACCTACATCAACGGTCTGTTTGTCCTGCGCAAGGCATCCCATTCGGACTACCTGACGGATCTGCAGCCGGTCTTCCCCTTCAGCTTCAACATGCCCGACCAGTTTCCCTTCCCCCACGGCCTGGAATGGCAGTCGGTGACCTTGAGCAACAATAAGATCATCCCCTTTCAGCCGGAATGGTCAGAAACCGATCCCGGCATCCAGTTGAGCCCCACCAGCTCCAACCTGACCAACCCGGATGACCTGACGGTGACCTACCCGTTCATCGAAGGCATCGAGACCGAAAACAAGAGTCAGCCGCAACCTGTCACCCTCAAGGGCAAGATTGAAGTGATTGCCCCGCGCAAGGTCTTCACTTTCGATCTGTCGAAAAAGGACGTGGGACGCAAACGCACCGAAGAAAACGTCACCGTCACCCTGCTGACCCTGGAAAAGAACTACGCCGAGATCGAGCTGACCAATAGCGCACCCTTGGCGCCGGACGTCGGAGAAGAGTCCCCCAACCCGCTGCTGGTGCAAGCCCAGGACACCACAGGGCAATTCCTGTCGCGCTCGGGCTCGATCAACGAGAACGCCGCCCAATTGGCGTTCTATGAGAAACAACTGGCCGAGATGCAGAAGCAGAAAGCCTGGTCCGACGCGTTTGAGAAGCAGCTGGAAGATGAACAGAAAGCCTTCGAACACAAGCAAAGCAGTCATTACACCAAGGTGTACTTCAACGGCCAGATCGACAATGTGCAGGTCAGCGTCCTCGATTTCTCCCAAGCCACAGTAACCCGCAAGGACCTGGAGCTGCCGATCCGCCGCTTTGAAAAGAACAGCCTGGAAAAAACCGTACAAAGCCTGCCCATGCCGGTAACGGTGTATGACGACCAGATGCCCGACTGGCTCAAGGATGCCACGCTGTCCGAAGATCAGTTGAAAAACAGCGTCAGCGTCAACCAGTCTGTGGAAGACGCCAGCGCCGCACGCATCGAGTTCGATCACCCCTTCACCTTCAACGACGACCTGCTGGGCAACTCGCGCAATGGCGGCGACGCACCGATCACCTTCTTTACCGCCGATGACGCGGGCAAGCGTGGAGAGCCGATCGAATTGCCCACCGAGGCCTTCGAAGTCGATCCGGGCCGCGGCACGATCACCTACGACCTCAACCTGTTTCCCGAAAACCCGGCCTTTGTGGTGGGTTCAATACCGCTATTCCTGGCCAATATCGAGAAAGGCACCCTCAACGCCGGGCAACTGCCCAAAGGCCTGGAACTGCAAGGCAATGCATTGATTGTCGATCAGAAGCTGTTCCCCTCCGATAGCTGGCGCTTCTTTGCCAAGGACGCCAGCGGTAACTACTTGAAGGAGATTCTTGCTGTCAGCCACCGTGCCGAGGAATACGGCACCGAGTTGTTTGACGTGCATTACTTCTACGGCCAGCCGACTACCCTGGAAACCTACCAGCGCACCGATTTGAATACCGTGGAGTATGGCTTTGAGGTCAAGCTGGATAAACCTGAGGCAGCGCCCGTTGCCAAGCCATAGGCCCGACAGCGGGACTGTGTCGATCACCTGTAGCCGCTGGCGCAGCCTGCAATCGGCTGCGCAGCAGTCGCCAGGATCTTGAAGCTGGCGAAGGTCCTTCGGCCCTTATCGCAGCCTCGTGCCTCGGCAGCGGCGTGCTTATCGAATATCGCTGAGCACCTGATGACGCCCACCATTGAGCTGACGCAGATGCGCCTGCAAGTGCAAGCACCAGATTTGCGGGTCATCAGCCAACTGATAGCCATGCAACGTCAGGCTTTCAACGATGGATTCAAGGATGGTTTCAGCGACGAAGGGCCCATGAAACGGGCCTTGGGACTTGACGGTCGAGGGTTGCTCGCCGTTCATTCCGGCGGCAAACAATAAGGTCCACATCCCGGTATCCCCCGCAAGCGGGCGAATGGAGCATTCGATGCGGGTCACCAGGCCCAGGCACTGGCGGGTGAGGCAAAGGTTGCGCGTCATGGCGGCGCCCCTCGGTAGATCGGTGTTCAGCCTCAAGAAGGCGAGACTGTTTCTATCCAGCGACTCCTGTTGATATCCCTTGAGCTGAGAATAGAAGAAAACCGCTACAAACCAAGGCGGCAGGGACCAACGGGCATTTGCCCCTGATCGCTGAGTCAAAATTGTGGCAAGGGGCTTGCCCCCTCGCCACAAAAGCCCCCTTACACCATCAGGATCAGCTCGGCTTGGCCTCGGCCAACGCCTGTTGTGCCAGCTCCTTCTCCGCTTCCTTGAGATCATCCTCGCTGATCATCTCGGCAATTACCCGCAGGCGCTCCACCACCCGTGCATTGACGCTGCCTTCCGGGAATTGCCCCTCCTCGTCGGGCGCACCGGCCGGCTCGCCCACCAGCAGGCTCAGGGCCTCGTCAGCCTGGCGCACGGCGTAGACATGGAACATCCCATCCCGCACCGCCTGCAACACCTTCTCGTCGAGCATCAGCGTCGCGACGTTGGCCTGGGGAATGATCGCCCCTTGCTCCCCCGTCAAACCACGGGCCTCGCAAAGGCGGAAGAAGCCTTCGATCTTCTCGTTGACCCCACCCACCGCCTGCACTTCACCAAACTGGTTGATGGAGCCGGTGATGGCAAAGCATTGCTTGAGCGGCGTCTTCGACAGGGCCGAGATCAAGGTGCAGGCCTCGCCCAGAGACGCGCTGTCACCGTCGACATAACCGTAGGACTGCTCCAGGGCGATACTCGCCGAGATCGCCAACGGGAATTCCTGGGCATAACGGCTGCCCAAATAACCCGTGAGGATCATCACACCCTTGGAGTGAATCGGCTGCCCGAGGTTAACTTCACGCTCGATGTCGACGATGCCGCTGCCGCCCGGGTACACCGTGGCGGAAATCCGCGCGGGCACGCCGAACGCCGAATCACCGACCTCCAGCACCGTCAGCCCGTTGCACTTGCCCACGGCCGCGCCGGCGGTGTCGATCAGGATCACGCCGGCCAGCATGTCATCGAGAATCCGCGCCGATACCCGCCCGGTGCGCGTGGCCTTGGCCTTGAGCGCACGCTCGATATGCCCGGCATCGGTCCGCTCATCGCCCGCCAGGTGACGAATGAAATCCGCCTCACTGACCAGTTGGAACAGATCACCGATGCGCGCCGACAGACGCCCCTGGTTCTCCGCCAGCCGCGCGCTGTAGGTCGCCAGACGCGCGACGGCATCAGAGGTCAGTGGCGCCATGCCTTCTTCCGAGGTACGGGTTTTGAGCAACTGGGCGAACTGCTCCAGGCTTTCATCGACCATTGGGATGTCTTCATCGAAGTCCACCAGCACCCGGAACATCTCCTGGAAGTCCGGATCAGCGTCTTGCAGGGCGTAATACAACTGACGGGAACCAATGATGATGACTTTGAGCTGCAACGGGATCACTTGCGGGTTCAGCGTCACGGTAGCCAGGCGGCCCATCTCGCCCAGCGGTGACTCCATCTTCAGTTTGCGCGACTGCAGGGCACGCTTGAGGGCATCCCAGACAAACGGCTCGCTGAGCATTTTCTCTGCTTCAAGGATCAGGAACCCCCCATTGGCACGGTGCAAGGCACCCGGGCGCAGCTGCCGGTAGGTGGTGTACAGCGCCCCTTGGTCGGTGCTGTATTCGATCCGGCCGAACAGATTGTCGTAGGTCGGATGAGGCTCGAACACCACCGGCGCGCCGCCATTGACCGGATGACCGACGACCAGGCTCGGGCAGTATTGTTCTTCCAGCAACTTGCGGGCCTGAGCATCGGTTTTTGCATCGTCCACCAACTGCTCAACCACGGTTTTCAGCATGTAGACCTGCATCGCCTGCAGGTAACCGCAGACGGCAGCGTTCTCTGCGTACTTCTCGGACAACGGCGCCAACAGAGGCTGCAAGGCCAGCGTGATGGTTTCTTCGTTGAACTGGCGCATCTGGTTATTCGACTCGCGCTTCCACTGGGGCAAGCTGGCGAGCTCTTCGTTAAGGCGTTCTTCCAGTTCGGAAATATCGGTGTGGAAGCGCTCACGGTCGGCTTCCGGCAGTTGCGAAAACTCGGCTTCGTCCAGCGCCTTGCCATCGAGCATCGGCGTAAACGCAATGTTGGTGCTGTCGCGGTACAGCGCCACGTCTTTTTCCAGGGCCAGGCGTTCAATCACGTCCAGGGCACGGTCGTAACGCTGGTTAAAAGCGCGGTCGATGGCGCTTTTACGCTGTTGATAAGTCGGGTGTTCAAACACCGCCGGGAAAGTCGCTACCAGGTTGTCGATCAGACCGTTGATATCGCTGATGAACGCCGCTGCGCCACTCGCGGGCAACTCCAACGCACGAGGCTCTCGCGGCTCATCGAAATTATTGACGTAGACCCAGTCTGCCGGGGTCTGCAGGCGTTTGCCTTCGGCCTTGAGGTAGCGTTTGACGAACGAAAAGCGCCCGGTACCGGGTTCGCCCATGACAAAAACGTTGTAACCGGGGCGTGGCATGGCCACACCGAACTGCAAGGCTTCGACCGCACGCTCCTGGCCAAGCACACCGCGAAAAGGCTCCAAATCATTGGTGGTCGAGAAGCTGAACTGTTCAGCGGAAAAAGGACGAGTCAGCGCTTCAGGCGCTAGACGCAAGCTGGCAGCAACAGGATCAGGCATCGGGCTTCCTTACATCAGGCGGGGCAGATGACGGCATTCTGGCGCCGGGTATGGCTGGCTGGCAAGGCACGGCTTAGGGAAAGCATAGACACAGGTTCAGGCTTGCCAAAAAACCTCACCGTTCTCGATTGTTTTACAAAAACCCACGGAACCCTTGGATCGTGCCTAAACTCCAAACTGCGCGGGTTGGATTAATAACCGACTCCTAGGGTGCTGTGAGGCACCTGAACCCTTGTCCATTGGTTTGCACACAAAGAGAACAAAGCTATGAAACGGATCCTTCTCGGTACTCTCTTCACCGTCGTCTCCCTCAATGCAATGGCAGAAGCGCCAGGTGGCCCGAACTGCGGTTGGGGCAACATGCTGTTCGAAGGCCAGCGCGGCACACCCGCTCACTTCCTGGCCTCCACCACCAACGGCACCTCCGGTAACGCCACCTTCGGCATGACCTCGGGCACCAACGGCTGCAGCACCAACAGCAAGCTGACCTACGGCGGCAAGTCCTGGATTGCCATGAATGGCATGATGAACGAGCTGTCTGAAGACATGGCCAAAGGTAACGGCGAAGCGCTGACCACCTATGCCGTGGTACTGGGCGTTGCGCCTGAAGACCGCGAGCACTTTGCTGCCGTGACTCACGAGCACTTCCAGCAAATCTTCAGCAAGGCTGACGTCACCGCCGAAGATGTGCACACCAATACCCTCGCCGTACTGAAAAGCGACACCCGCCTGGCGAAATACGTTACCCAGGCTTAAGCTCGGCCCGCCCGTGCCTTTCGAGGCACGGGTTTTATATTTTTGGACCCGCCTCTTCCTTGGGTCTTTTTTATTTCGACTTAAGTTGCCCACATGCTCAAACGCCTTGCCTGGATGGCTCTCTTCGCCTGCGCCCCGCTGTACGCGGCCCCGCACCTTGATGATCAACGTTTGCAGCAATTGGCCAACGACCCGTTCTGGTTGTCCCTGGGCCATTACGAATCAGGCAAGTTCGAAGGCTGGCGCAGCTATGTCAGCGACAAGAAGTTCTTCCTTGCCGAAGATGGCGCCCATCACCCCGACGCCGAACTCAAGGCCACCGTACAGGCACTCTATGCCCCGGCCAGCCTCGGTGAGCAACACGCCCAATGCGTTTACCCGGCCCGTACCCGCTGGCTCAAGGATCAGTTGCACCTGACTGACTTGCCGGCCCCGGACTGCAAAGAATTCAAGCAATGGTTCAAGGACGTCGCGCCCCACAGCGCGGTGATGATCTTCCCGGCGGCCTACCTCAACAGCCCGTCATCGATGTTTGGCCATACCCTGCTGCGTATCGATCAAGCTGACGTGCAGAGCAACAACACCGCCCTGCTCAGCTACGCCATCAACTTCGGCGCCTATATCGAGGGCTCGGACAACAGCATCCTCTACGCCTGGAAAGGCTTGATGGGCGGCTACCCGGGCCTGTTTGCACTGGTGCCGTACCAGGAAAAACTCTCGGAATACCGCAGCCTGGAAAACCGCGACCTGTGGGAATACCGACTGAACCTGACTCAGGTGGAAACCGAGCGCATGGTCGAGCACGTCTGGGAGCTCAAGCAGATCCAGTTCGACTACTTCTTCTTCGACGAAAACTGCTCCTATCGTCTGCTCGAGCTGCTGCAAGTCGCCCGCCCGGGCCTGCGCCTGACCGAACAGTTCCCACTGACCGCCATTCCGACCGACACGGTAAAAGCCGTAAAAGACGCAGGTCTGGTAGAGAAAATCGACTACCGCCCCTCCCGCGAACGTGAGTTGCTGGAGCGCGCCAAGCCGCTGGACAGCGATGAGCAGCAATGGGTGCTGAAGATCAGCGACGACCAGAAACAACTGCAAGAACCAACCTTCAAGGCCATCGCCAAAGACCGCCAGGCCCTGATCATTGATGCCGCCTACCGCCTTGGCCGCTACCGTGCGAACGGTCTGGAACGCGATACCGAGCGTTCTCAACGCAGTTTCGAACTGCTACGGGCGATCAACCAGAACCCGCCGCCGGAGCTGAAGATCGAACAGCCCGGCCTTCCGGAGAACGGCCACGAGTCCCGCACCTGGCAAGCCGGAGTCGGTACTCGGGGTGATAAGGCGTTCGGCGAATATGGCCTGCGCATGGCCTACCACGACCTCAACGACAACGCCGAAGGTTTCCCCCTGGGCGCTCAGATCGAAATCCTGCAAATGAAACTGCGCCAGTACGAAGGCAATCACTGGCAATTGCAGCAACTGGACCTGGCGACCATTCGCTCACTGACCCCGCGTAACGAGCTGCTGCAACCCTGGTCCTGGCAAGTCACCGGTGGCCTTGAGCGCGTGCCGGGTAAACATGACGACCAGACCCTGGTCAGCCACGTCAACGGCGGCGCCGGCGGGACCTGGCAACTGCGCGACGACATGCTCGGCTTCGCCCTGGGCACAGTGCGGGTGGAACATAACAGCGACTTCGACGAATTCATCTCCCCCGCTGCCGGCTTTAATACCGGCGTGTTGTGGAAAAATCCGCTGGGGAATCTGAGCCTGGAAGCCAAGGGCGACTTCTTCACCAATGGCGAAGTGCGGCGCAGTATCAGCCTCAACCAGCAGTGGGAATTGTCGCGCAACCTTGGGCTGCGCCTGAGCGCACAGCGCGAATTCAGCCATTTGGCCACGCCAGTGAATGAGGTGATGCTTGAGGTGAAGTGGTATCACTATTGATCCGTCGCTAAAGACCAAATGTGCGAGCTGGCTTGCCTGCGATGACAGTCTGTCTGTTAATACAGCTGTAGCTGACCCACCGCTATCGCAGGCAAGCCAGCTCCCACATTTTTGACCGTATTTCCTCAGGTCCATCGGCGGCGACACATTTCTCACACTCCTTTCACATCTCCCCGACGAATCCACTCCTAGACTTCTCATATCAGCCATTCCATGGCCAATGGAGTCTTCAGATGCGGCGGTGCGTGGTGATATTAGGTGTGTTGGTACTGTTGGCGGGTTGCCAATCAACCCACGAAGAGTTACTGGCCAAGGGTTATCCACCGGCCTTTGCCGATGGTTTCGACGACGGTTGCAGCAGCGGCCGCCAAGCAGCAGGCGTGATCACCGGAGCATTTCGCAAGAACGTCCCCCGTTATCTGAAAGACCGCACATACGCCGAAGGTTGGGATGATGGTTTCCGCCAGTGCAAGGCCATGCGCGAAAACGAAGAACTCAATGACTACAAGGACCACCACTGGGACGAACGCGAGCGCGCCTGGCAACAGGAGAAGGACCGCGACGCGGCCAAGGCTTATCGCTCGCAATAGGTCGTTTTCAGACATCCATCGAAACTAAAAGGCGGCGACCATGACCTAAACTCCATAGCAGGAGAGTGTCATGAGCCGAGCTTTCGTCAACGAAGACAGCGCCGCTGCCCAGGCCAGCCAGCCGGTGGAGCGCCTGGTCAGTGCGCAACCCAACCGCCTCACAGCCCAAGGCCTTGCACAGCTGCAAGCCAAGGTTGCCCAGCTTCAGCAGGAGTACAGCGACGAATCTGCCAAGGGCGAGCAGGCGGACAAACAGCGCCAGGCCGATCTTGAGCGGGATTTGCGCTACTTCAACCAGCGCCTGCAAAGTGCCCAGGTGGTGGCACCGGCAACCTCTACCGACAAGGCGCAGATCGGCAGTTGGGTGACCTTTGCCAATGAGCAGGACCAAGAGCGGCGCGTTCAATTGGTGGGTGAAGACCAGGCAGATGCCAACGCAGGCCTGATCAACTGGGGCTCACCTCTGGGGCGGGCGTTGCTGGGTGCTCAGGTGGGCGACGAGGTGCTGTGGAGGCGCCCCGCCGGTGATCAGTTGATCGAAGTCCTGCGCATTGAGCCCGAGGTTTAGACGATGCCCTGGGCCAGCATCGCGTCCGCTACCTTCACGAAGCCTGCGATATTCGCGCCCTTCACGTAATTGACCCGGCCGTTCTCTTCACCGTAATGCACACAGGCGTGATGGATCGACTGCATGATGTTATGCAACTTGCTGTCCACCTCACCGGCGGTCCACAGCAAGCGCATGGCGTTCTGCGACATTTCCAACCCGCTCACTGCCACGCCGCCGGCGTTGGAGGCCTTGCCTGGGGCGAACAGGATGCCTGCATCGATAAAGATATCCACAGCCTCAAGGGTGGTGGGCATGTTGGCGCCTTCGGCCACGCACACACAGCCATTGCGCAACAGCGTGCGCGCCGCGTCGGCGTCCAGTTCGTTCTGGGTAGCGCATGGCAGGGCGATGTCGCAAGCCAGCTCCCAGGGTGTTTTGCCGGCACGGAATTCCAGACCGAAGCGCCCGGCCAATTCACTGATACGACCGCGCTGGACGTTTTTCAGCTCCAGCAGCGCCGACCATTGCGCCTCGCTCAAACCGCTTTCGCAGTACAGGGTGCCTTCGGAGTCAGACAGGGAAATCACCTTGCCGCCCAGGTCCATGACCTTGCGGGCAGCGTATTGGGCAACGTTGCCGGAACCCGAGATGGCCACGCGCTTGCCTTCGACACGCTGATTCTGACGCTTGAGCATTTCTTCGGCGAAGTATACACAACCGAAACCGGTGGCCTCCGGGCGAATCAGGCTGCCACCGTAGCTCATGCCCTTGCCGGTCAGCACCGAGGTGAATTGGTTGCTCAGGCGTTTGTACTGGCCGAACAGAAAGCCAATCTCCCGGGCGCCGACGCCAATATCCCCGGCCGGCACGTCCACATCCGCGCCGATGTGGCGGTACAGCTCACTCATGAACGCCTGGCAGAAACGCATGACCTCGGCGTCACTCTTGCCCTTGGGATCAAAGTCCGAGCCGCCTTTGCCGCCGCCCATGGGCAGCGAGGTCAGGGAGTTCTTGAAGGTCTGCTCGAAGGCGAGGAATTTCAGGACACCCAGGTTCACCGACGGGTGGAAGCGCAGGCCGCCTTTGTAGGGGCCGATGGCACTGTTCATCTGGATACGGAACCCGCGATTGACCTGAACCTTGCCGTGATCATCAACCCACGACACCCGAAACACGATGGCGCGCTCCGGCTCGCAGATGCGCTCCAGAATGCCTGAGGTCAGATAGTGCGGATTGGCTTCAAGAAACGGCCACAGACTGCGCAGGACTTCTTCCACGGCCTGGTGGAATTCCGGTTGGTCCGGGTCGCGTTTTTTGAGGCGGGCAAGAAAGGATTCGACGGATTCGATCATGAAAAGTCTCGGCAAATTTATTGTCGTTAAAGGAGATTTGAGCCGGACTTTAACAATTCATGTTGCACCGTGACAGGGCAAAATGTCGCATTTGTGAATTTAAATGGTGCGATAGATATAAATAAATGACTTTTTTGCACCTGAATGGGGATTTAAACCAAAATTTTGCACCCATAGATAAACCGTCATCGCAGGCAAGCCAGCTCCCACCTTCAACCGCATTGCCACGGATGCACTCGGTCAAATGTGGGAGCTGGCTTGCCTGCGATGGGGCCTACTCGGCCCATAGAAAAAGGCGCAAAAAAAACGGAGCCCGAAGGCTCCGCTCTTTCAAACCACCAACCCGAATCAGGCCAGTTTCTTGTGCCGTACACGGTGCGGCTGGGCAGCCGCTTCACCCAAACGCTTCTTGCGATCAGCTTCGTACTCGGTGTAGTTACCTTCGAAGAACACCGCTTGGGAATCGTCTTCGTACGCCAGGATGTGCGTGGCCACGCGGTCAAGGAACCACCGATCGTGAGAGATCACAATGGCGGCGCCGGGGAAGTCCAGCAAGGCTTCTTCCAGGGAACGCAGGGTTTCAACGTCGAGGTCGTTGGACGGTTCGTCGAGCAGCAGGACGTTGCCGCCCTCTTTCAGGGTCAGGGCCAGGTGCAAGCGGCCACGTTCACCGCCGGACAGGTCCTTGACGAACTTCTGCTGGTCGCCGCCCTTGAAGTTGAAACGGCCAACGTAGGTGCGCGACGGAATCTCGTAGTTGCCGATGCGGATCTGGTCGGAACCGTCGGAAATCTGCTGGAACACGGTCTTGCTGCCGTCGAGGTCGTCGCGACTTTGGTCAACGCACGCCAGTTGCACGGTTTCGCCAACTTCAATGCTGCCCGAATCCGGTTGTTCCTTGCCCATCAGCATGCGGAACAGCGTGGACTTACCCGCACCGTTACCGCCGATCACGCCAACGATTGCGCCTTTAGGCATGGAGAACGACAGATTGTCGATCAGCACGCGATCGCCGTAGCCCTTGGAGACGTTCTTGAATTCGATAACCTTGTCACCCAGCCGCGGACCGGCCGGGATATAGATTTCGTTGGTTTCGCTGCGCTTCTGGAATTCCTGGGATTGCATCTCCTCGAAGCGTTGCAGACGGGCCTTGGATTTCGACTGACGTGCCTTGGCGCCTTTTCGTACCCATTCCAGCTCGTCTTTCATAGCCTTTTCATGGGCCGACTGTTGCTTGGATTCGGCAGCCAGACGGTCGGACTTGGCTTCCAGCCAACCGGAGTAGTTACCCTCGTAAGGGATACCCGCGCCACGGTCGAGTTCCAGAATCCAGCCTGCGACGTTGTCCAGGAAGTAACGGTCGTGCGTGATCGCGACCACAGTGCCTGGGAAGTCATGGAGGAAATGTTCCAGCCAGGCGACGGAATCGGCGTCCAGGTGGTTGGTAGGTTCGTCGAGCAGCAGCATGTCGGGGGCCGACAGCAGCAGGCGGCACAGGGCCACACGACGCTTCTCACCACCGGACAGGTGTTCGATCTTGGCGTCCCACGCTGGCAGGCGCAGCGCATCGGCGGCGACTTCCAGCTGGCGATCGAGGTTGTGACCGTCGCCGGCTTGCAGGATGGCTTCGAGCTTGGCTTGTTCGGCGGCCAGCTTGTCGAAGTCGGCGTCAGGGTCGGCGTATTCGGCGTAGACCTGATCCAGGCGAGCCTGAGCGTCCTTGATTACGCTGACCGCCTCTTCGACCACTTCACGCACGGTCTTGGTCGGGTCCAGGATCGGCTCTTGCGGCAGGTAGCCGATGTTCAGGTCGGGCATCGGGCGGGCTTCGCCTTCGAACTCGGTGTCGACGCCAGCCATGATCTTCAGCAGCGTGGACTTACCCGAACCGTTGAGGCCGAGCACGCCGATCTTGGCGCCAGGGAAGAAAGACAGCGAAATGTTTTTCAGGATTTCCCGCTTCGGCGGAACTACTTTTCCCAGCCGATGCATGGTGAAGACGTATTGAGCCATGGTGAACCTAGCGTCAGTGACTGATGAATTAAGCGGGCGAAGCCCGTGCCAGGCCATGCGCGGCGCGGGCCGTTGATCATGATCAATGCCTGCGTGCGGAAAAAGCCTGATTGTCTGGGGCTGGAACGCCCTCGCGTAACCGGCAAAGCTACCTGAATGCGTGTGGGCAGTCCAGCCAAGCAGGGCTGGCACTTTGCCACAACACAAGGCATGCTAGCCGCCCTCCGGGCGTCCGGCTTATAGTGCACGTCGCGCGCCAGTCCAGCCAAACCGCAGGATCACAGCTTGTCCAACGTCACAACGCCCACTCCCCTGCGCGCCGCGAACATTGCGCCGGGAGCGCCCCTGCACGGTACCCTCAAGGGCGCATTGGCGACGCTGGTCCTGATGCTGCTTGCATTATTGTTCTGGCAACTGCTGGACCAACTGCAACAGAACCAGAAGAACCAGCAGCAATACACCATCGACTACAGCGCCGACCTGGCCGAACAAATCAGCCTGAACATGGCCTTGAGTGCGCAG
The DNA here is from genome assembly GCF_009724245.1 of Pseudomonas spelaei. Taxonomy (GTDB): domain Bacteria; phylum Pseudomonadota; class Gammaproteobacteria; order Pseudomonadales; family Pseudomonadaceae; genus Aquipseudomonas; species Aquipseudomonas spelaei. Next base: position 88,881 of record NZ_WNNK01000017.1, read on the forward strand.
ATCGCCCTCAACCTGCTGCCCATCGTCGAACAGCCGCGCAGTACTGAACAGCAACAAGCGCTGATGCGCACCCTTCAACGCTCCCTGCCGGAGCTGCGCAGTGTCGCCCTCCTCGCCCCCAGCGGCGCGATGCTCAGTGACAGCGCCAACGACAGTCAGGACAGTGCCTGGCTGGCGGAGCTGGTCAAGCGCAGCCACGCCCAGTCCTATTATTTGAGCAACAACAACGACGGCGCCGTCATCTACCTGCTGCTCAATCAGCCAAGCGGCGGCGCCAAGGCGTACTGGGCCTTGCGCCTGGCGCCCAACTACCTGGCCAACCTGACCCGTCAGGATGGCCAGGGCCAGCGGCCGATGTGGGTCATTGAAAATCGCCTGAACCACCGGGTCGTCAGCCGCGACAGTGGCATGCCGGCCCAGTGGGCTGCGGCGCTGACCCCGGACGAGTTGAACAAGAGCGTATTGGTCACACCCCTGAGCAAAAGCGACTGGCAGTTACGCGGCCTGTTTGATCGCGCTGCCGTGCTGGAGCAACTGCTGCCGGCCTTTATTGGCAAATGCCTGCTGGGCCTGGCGTTTTCCCTGATTCCGTTGATCGTCCTGCTGAACATGCGGCGCCGCCAGCGCCAGGTCCATGAGGGGCGCCGCCGCTATCAGGATATTTTCGAAGGCACCGGCGTGGCGTTGTGCGTGCTTGACCTCTCAGGCCTGCCGGTCTGCTTCGACAAGGCCCGCGTGCAAACGCGCGAGCAACTGCAGGATTGGCTGCAAGACAGCCCCGAACAACGCCAGCCACTGCTCAAGGAACTGCGCATCACCGAAATCAACCAGGTGGCGGTGCGTCTGCTCAATGTGATGTCTTGCGAACAGGCCTGGGAGCGCCTGATCGATGGCTCCCCGCTGAATTCCACCGCTATCGGCTATCAACTGCTCGAGGCGGTACTGACCCAGCAGAAACAGCTGGAGCTGGAGATCCAGCTCAACGACCTCGACGGCAACGATCAGTACCTGTGGCTGGTGATGCGCCTGCCGGAAGAACAGCACGACTATAAAGCGGTCATCCTCAGTATCAGCGACATCACCAGCCGCAAGCTGATCGAGTTGTCGCTGGTCGAACGCGAAGGATTCTGGTCGAACGTGGTGCGCACCGTGCCCGATCACCTGTACGTACAAGACGTGATCAGCCAACGGATGATTTTCAGCAACCACCATCTGGGGCACACGTTGGGCTACAACAAGCCCGAGTTGCAGCAGATGGGCGAGTACTTCTGGGAAATCCTGCTGCACCCCGAAGATGCCCAGCACTACCACGACCTGCGCCAGCAGCAGCGTGAAAACGGCTACTTCAGCCAACTGCAATGCCAACTGCGTTTTCGCCACCGCAACAATCAATGGCGGCGCTTCGATATCCGTGAACAAGCCCTGGCCCGAGACAAGTCCGACCAGGTCACACGCATTATTGGCGTGGCCAAGGACGTCACTGACCAGATCGAAGCCAGCGAATCCCTGCGCGACAGCGAACAACGCTACCGCATGCTCGCAGAAAGCATCAGCGACGTGATTTGCTCCACCGACAGTCAATTGGCCCTCAACTACGTCAGCCCCTCGGTCAATGCAGTGCTGGGCTATGACGTGGATTGGATCTTCAAGAACGGTTGGCAATCGATCATCGCCAACCCCCAGCAACTGACGGGCATCTACACCCTGGTGGAACACGTCAGCCGCGCTCTGGGCGATCCCAAGGCACTGGCCAAACTACGCGATGAGGTGCAGACCCAGCTGTTTCTGTTCGACTGCCTGCGGGCCGATGGGCGCAAGGTGCCCATCGAGCTGCGCCTGGTGCTGGTGTGGGATGAGCATGGCGCCTTCGAAGGCGTCCTTGGCGTCGGCCGTGATATCAGCCAGCAACGCCGCGCCGAGAAAGACTTGCGCATGGCGGCCACGGTATTCGAGCACTCCACGTCGGCGATCCTGATCACCGACCCGGCCGGGTATATCGTCCAGGCCAACGAAGCCTTCAGCCGCGTCAGCGGGTATGCCGTGACGGATGTGCTCGATCAACTGCCAAACATGCTCACCGTCGACGAGCAGCAAGAGGCCCATCTGCGTTACGTGCTCAAGCAGTTGCACCAGCACAGCACCTGGGAAGGGGAGGTCTGGCTCAAACGCCGTAACGGCGAGCATTACCCGGCCTGGGTCGGCATCACCGCCGTATTCGATGACGAAGGCGACCTGGCCAGCTATGTGTGTTTCTTCAGTGATATCAGCGAACGCAAAGCCAGCGAGCAACGCATCCATCGCCTGGCCTACTACGATGCCCTGACCCACCTGCCCAACCGCACACTGTTCCAGGACCGCCTGCATACCGCCTTGCAGTCGGCGGAACGACAAAAGTCCTGGGTAGTGTTGATGTTCCTCGACCTGGACCGCTTCAAACCGATCAACGACTCCCTGGGCCACGCCGCCGGCGACCGCATGCTCAAGGAAATGGCCACCCGCTTGCTGGGTTGTGTGGCCGAAGACGACACCGTGGCGCGCATGGGCGGCGACGAGTTCACCTTGCTCCTGCAACCGCGAGTCAGCCGCGAAATGGCGCTGAACCGGGCGATTCATGTGGCCGAGCAGATTCTTGCCAGCCTGGTGACGCCATTTGTGCTGGAAGGCCGCGAGTTCTTCGTCACCGCCAGCATCGGCATTGCCTTGAGCCCTCAGGACGGCAACGAACTGAGCCAACTGATGAAAAACGCCGACACCGCGATGTACCACGCCAAGGAGCGCGGCAAGAACAATTTCCAGTTCTACCAAGCCGACATGAACGCCAGCGCCCTGGAGCGCCTGGAACTGGAAAGCGACCTGCGTCATGCCCTGGACCAGAACGAATTCGTGCTCTACTACCAGCCGCAATTCAGCGGCGACGGCAAACGCCTGACCGGCGCCGAAGCCTTGCTGCGCTGGCGCCATCCACGTCGCGGGCTGGTGCCGCCGGGGGATTTCATTCCGGTACTGGAGGAACTGGGGCTGGTGGTAGACGTGGGCGACTGGGTGATCAGCGAAGCCTGTCGCCAGCTAAAGACCTGGCATCAGAACAAGGTGCGGGTGCCCAAGGTCTCGGTGAACATTTCCGCCCGGCAGTTCTCCGACGGCCAACTGGGTACACGCATCGCCACCATCCTCAAGGACACCGGCCTGCCGCCCGCGTGCCTGGAGCTGGAACTGACCGAAAGTATCCTGATGCGCGAAGTCAACGAAGCGATGCAGATCCTCGCCAGCCTGAAAAACCTTGGCCTGAGCATTGCGGTCGACGACTTTGGCACCGGCTATTCATCGCTGAACTACCTCAAGCAGTTCCCGATCGACGTACTGAAGATTGACCGCACCTTTGTCGATGGCCTGCCGTCCGGCGAACAGGACGCGCAGATCGCTCGGGCAATTATTGCCATGGCCCATAGCCTGAACCTTGCCGTGATCGCCGAAGGCGTGGAAACCCATGAGCAGTTGGACTTCCTGCGCGAGCATGGTTGCGACGAAGTGCAGGGCTACCTGTTCGGGCGGCCGATGCCGGCGAATCGGTTTGAGGTGCAGTTCAGTAATGATGCGTTGTTCATGTTTGACTGAGATTCTGTAGCGATGCTGTTGGCCTCATCGCAGGCAAGCCTGCTCCCACACTTGAATGTGTTCGCCAATCAAAATGTGGGAGCAGGCTTGCCTGCGATGAGGCCCGCGCAAACACCACTTATCCGCAGATGAGCCCCGCTTGTCCGCGACATGATGTCCTTTCATATGCCATCTAAAACCCATTGGGTTAGAATGCGCTTCTTTTCTGCCCCCGATCCTTGAGGACCGCCATGTTCAGCCGTGATTTGACTATTGCCAAGTACGACGCCGATCTCTTTGCCGCCATGGAGCAAGAAGCTCAGCGCCAGGAAGAGCACATTGAGCTGATCGCTTCGGAAAACTACACCAGCCCCGCCGTGATGGAGGCTCAAGGTTCGGTTCTGACCAACAAGTACGCCGAAGGTTATCCAGGCAAGCGTTACTACGGCGGTTGCGAGTTCGTCGATATCGTTGAGCAGCTTGCAATCGACCGCGCCAAGGAACTGTTCGGCGCCGATTACGCCAACGTTCAGCCACACGCCGGCTCCCAAGCCAACAGCGCCGTTTACCTGGCCCTGCTGCAAGGCGGCGACACCATCCTGGGCATGAGCCTGGCCCACGGCGGTCACCTGACCCACGGTGCTGGCGTTTCCTCCTCCGGCAAGCTGTACAACGCCGTTCAATACGGTATCGATGCCAACGGCCTGATCGACTACGACGAAGTCGAGCGCCTGGCAGTCGAGCACAAGCCGAAAATGATCGTGGCCGGTTTCTCTGCCTACTCGCAGATCCTCGACTTCCCACGCTTCCGTGAAATCGCTGACAAGGTTGGCGCTTATCTCTTTGTTGATATGGCTCACGTGGCTGGTCTGGTTGCCGCTGGTGTCTACCCGAACCCGGTGCCATTCGCTGACGTGGTGACCACCACCACCCACAAGACCCTGCGCGGTCCACGTGGCGGCCTGATCCTGGCTCGTGCCAACGCCGAGATCGAGAAGAAGCTGAACTCCGCCGTATTCCCGGGTGCCCAGGGTGGCCCGCTGGAGCACGTCATCGCCGCTAAAGCGATCTGCTTCAAGGAAGCACTGCAGCCTGAGTTCAAGACCTACCAGCAACAAGTGGTGAAAAACGCCAAGGCCATGGCCGGTGTATTCATCGAGCGCGGTTTTGACGTGGTCTCCGGTGGTACTGAGAACCACCTGTTCCTGCTGTCGCTGATCAAGCAGGACATCTCCGGTAAAGACGCTGACGCCGCTTTGGGCAAAGCTTTCATCACCGTGAACAAGAACTCGGTCCCGAACGACCCACGTTCGCCGTTCGTCACCTCCGGCCTGCGCTTCGGCACCCCGGCTGTGACCACTCGTGGCTTCAAGGAAGCAGAGTGCAAGGAACTGGCTGGCTGGATCTGCGACATCCTGGCTGACCTGAATAACGAAGCAGTGATCGATGCTGTTCGTGAGAAGGTCAAGACCATCTGCAAGAAGCTGCCGGTGTACGGCGCTTGATTGCAGTTGCTTGAATGAAAAGCCCGGCTCAAGAGCCGGGCTTTTTTATGGCGATTCCAAATTGAAATGCTATCAACTGTGGGAGCTGGCTTGCCTGCGATAGCGGTGGTTCAGTCACAACTGCATCGACTGACAGTCCGCCATCGCAGGCAAGCCAGCTCCCACACTGATCCGTATTTCAAGTCAGGATTTGGTAGACCCGCTCGAAGCCTGCGCGAATCTTCTCTTCCGGCAATTCATCGGCGATAAACACAATCACACTTTCCCGCGTCTCACCCTCAGCCCACTCAGTGTCCCAGTCAAACCCGTAAAGCTTCAGCACCCCCTGGAACACCATGCGCCGCTCTTCCCCGGCGATATTCAGCACGCCCTTGTAGCGCAGCAGCTGTTTACCGTGGTCTTCCAGCAGTTCGTTCATGAACTCGCTGAGCTTGTCGATATCCAGCGGCTGCTCGGTGCGCAGCACCAGGCTGGAAATCCGGTCGATGGACGGCGCCTTGCTCACCGGCCGCAGGCTCATGCCGGCGTTCAGGTTGAAACCGCGTACGTCCAGCAACTCGGCCAGGTCGATCTTGCCGTGCTCCACCACCCGAATCGGCGCCCGGCGGTTGATGCGGGTCAAGCGCTCGCAGAGGGCATCGAAGGTGGCGTCGTCCACCAGGTCGCGCTTGCTCACCAGCAGGCGATCGGCAAAACCGATCTGCGCCTGGGCGATGGTCTGGGTCAGGTGGTGTTCGGCGTGGGCCGCGTCCACCAGGGTGATGATGCCGTCGAGGATATAGCGCTCGCGCAGTTCCTCATCAATGAAAAAGGTCTGGGCCACCGGAGCCGGGTCGGCCAGGCCTGTGCATTCGATCACCAGGCGGTCGAAGGCGATCTCACCGCTGTCCAGGCGCTCCAGCAACAGGTACAGGGCCTTGGTCAGGTCGGTGTGAATCGTGCAGCAGACGCAGCCGTTGGACAGCGTCATGACTTGCACCGGCTCGTCACCCAACAGTTGGGTGTCGATACCGGCGTCGCTGAATTCGTTTTCGATCACGGCGATTTTCAAGCCATGCTCGGCCTTGAGCAGGTGGCGCAACAAGGTGGTCTTGCCTGCGCCGAGAAAGCCGCTGAGGACGGTGACGGGAATGGGAGAGGACAAAAAAGAAGTCTCCTTTCTGATGAAATAACTGAAGGAACACAAAACAAATGTGGGAGCTGGCTTGCCTGCGATGCAGACAACCCGGTCTTTCAGTCAGACCGAGGTGATGCTATCGCAGGCAAGCCAGCTCCCACATAAAGCCCTGCTACCACAGAACTGCGTTAACCCGACTTATCGGCTCAACAGCACTTGGGCCCACCCTTGCCACCGTAACGGGCTTCCTGGCGTTCCCGAAAGAACGCCTCGTAGTCCATCATCGGCTTGTCCGGGTGTTTGGTTTGCATATGCTCGACGTAGTTGTCGTAGTCGGGCATGCCGACCATCAGGCGCGCGGCCTGACCGAGGTATTTACCGAGGCGACTCAGGTCATTGAACATGATTGCAATCCTCGATCAAGCATCCGGCACAGGCTGGAATGGCGATTCTTTATCCGTACGTTCCTTGTTGCCCCAGGCGGCGACGCCGACCTTGAGTGCATAGAACAGAATGCTGAATACCACGAACAGGAACAGCGCCGTCAGCGTTGCGTTGGTATAGGCGTTCCAGATCACATGTTGCATCTGGTCGATGCTCTTGGCCGGAGCCAGGATCTGGCCGCTGGCCAGGGCATCGCTGTACTTCTTCGCCAGCGACAGGAAGCCGATCGCCGGGTTGGCATCGAACAGCTTGATGAAGCCGGCGGTGGTGGTGCAGATCAGCAGCCAGACCGCTGGCAGCATGGTCACCCAGATGTAGCGTTGGCGTTTCATTTTGATCAGCACAACGGTGGCGAGCATCAGCGCGATACCCGCCAGCATCTGGTTGGAGATGCCGAACAACGGCCACAACGTGTTGATACCGCCCAGTGGGTCGATCACGCCTTGGTACAGCAGATAACCCCACATCGCCACACAACCTGCGGTAGCGATCAGGTTCGCGGTCCAGGACTCGGTGCGCTTCAACGCCGGGACAAAAGAGCCAAGCAAATCCTGCAGCATGAAACGACCGGCACGGGTACCGGCGTCAACCGCGGTCAGGATAAACAGCGCTTCGAACAGGATCGCAAAGTGGTACCAGAACGCCATGGTGTTTTCACCCGGCAGGACACTGTGCAGGATCTGCGCGATACCCACCGCGAGCGTAGGCGCGCCACCGGCACGGGCGAGGATGGTGGTTTCACCGATGTCCTTGGCCACTGCCTGCAACGCTTCCGGAGTAATCGCAAAGCCCCAGCTGCTGACGGTTTGCGCCACGGTCACCACGTCACCGCCGACAATCGCGGCCGGGCTGTTCATGGCGAAGTACACGCCTGGCTCGATCACCGAAGCCGCAACCATCGCCATGATGGCCACGAACGACTCCATCAGCATGCCGCCATAACCGATATAACGCGCATGCCCTTCACTGGCCAGCAACTTGGGCGTGGTGCCCGAGGAGATCAGTGCGTGGAAACCCGATACAGCGCCACACGCAATAGTGATGAACAGGAACGGGAACAGGCCGCCCTTCCACACCGGGCCGGTGCCATCGATAAACTGGGTCAGTGCCGGCATTTTCAGGTCGGGCATGGTGACCAGGATGCCAATCGCCAGGGCGATGATGGTACCGATCTTCAAGAACGTTGAGAGATAGTCACGCGGCGCGAGGATCAGCCACACCGGCAGCACAGCGGCGACAAAGCCATAACCGATCAGCATCCAGGTAATCTGGATCCCGGTGAAGGTGAAGGCCTTGGCCCAGACCGGATCAGCGGCAATCTGCCCGCCCAGCCAGATCGAACCCAGCAGCAACAGCACGCCGACAATCGAGATCTCGCCGATACGGCCCGGGCGGATGTAGCGCATGTAGATGCCCATGAACATCGCGATCGGGATGGTCGCCATCACGGTGAAGATGCCCCACGGGCTTTCGGCCAGGGCCTTGACCACGATCAGCGCCAGCACCGCGAGGATGATGATCATGATCAGGAAGCAGCCGAATAGCGCGATGGTCCCGGGAATGCGGCCCATTTCTTCGCGGACCATGTCCCCCAGGGAACGGCCATTGCGACGGGTGGACAGGAACAGGACCATAAAGTCTTGCACCGCACCGGCCAGCACCACGCCGGCAATCAGCCATAGCGTGCCCGGCAGATACCCCATCTGCGCCGCCAATACCGGCCCGACCAAAGGCCCTGCACCGGCAATCGCCGCGAAGTGGTGACCGAAAAGAATGTGTTTGTTGGTCGGCACATAGTCCAGACCGTCGTTGTTGACGACTGCGGGGGTGGCCCGCATAGGATCGAGCTGCATCACATTGTTAGCGATGAACAGGCTGTAGTAACGGTACGCAACCAGATAAATGGCCACTGCCGCGACCACAATCCACAAGGCGTTGATCGCCTCCCCGCGACGCAATGCCACTACGCCAAGGGCGCACGCTCCTACGATTGCCAGCAGCAGCCAGGGTAAATGGCGTAGCAGGCTATTATTATTTTTCATTTTTATATTCCAGCCAGGGTGGACAGAAAGAAAGCCATCCCGAGTTTAGCGCTACTGGCTTTAAAGACCACCCCCCTACGTTGGTCTAGAGCCTTGCAGGGGGCAAAAAAAGCAGAAAAAAACGCCCAATGATGGCGCAGGGCTACAATTCCTTTATCCACAGAGGGTTTCACCATGAGCGAGCAGCCTTCAGACCGTCGTCGTTTCCGGCGCATCGCCTTCGATGCCAGGACCGAACTTGGGCAGAGCGGCCATGTGTGGACGGTGCAATTAGTGGATTTGTCGCTCAAGGGTTTGTTGGTGCGCAAGCCCCAGCCATGGCTGGGTGATGCTGCGGAGCCGTTCGATGTGGATATTCATCTCGACGAGAGCACCGACGTGAAGTTGCAGGTACGGCTGACCCACGATGATCATGGGCAGTTGGGGTTTGTTTGCGAACATATCGACCTGGACTCGATCAGCCATTTGCGGCGGCTGATCGAGCTGAACCTCGGCGATCAGGCAGAACTTGAGCGAGAGTTGGGTGCCTTGCTGGAGACTTAAAATCAATGTGGGAGTCGGGCTTGCCTGCGATAGCCATATGCGCAGGGCTTGATTTCTGTAGCCGCTGCCGAGGCACGAGGCTGCGATGCGGGCCGCAGGACCGCCCTTGGGGCAGCTACGCAGCCCATCGCAGCCTCATTCTTCGGCAGCGGCTACAACCAGCCCGACTCCCACACTAGATGTGCATTGCTTGCAAGATCACCGATTACTCGAACAAGGCATCCAACGCCTGTTCCAGGCGCGTCACTCCGATCACCTGCAGCCCCGGTGGCGATTCCTTGGGTGCATTGCCCTTTGGCACAATGGCCCGCTTGAAACCGTGCTTGGCCGCTTCCTTCAAACGCTCCTGGCCACTGGGCACGGGGCGTACTTCGCCAGACAGCCCCACTTCACCAAACACCAGCAAGTCATGGGGCAGCGGCCGGTTGCGCAGGCTGGACATGACCGCCGCCATCAACGCCAGGTCGGAGGCGGTTTCCAGTACCTTGACCCCACCCACCACGTTGAGGAATACGTCCTGGTCATGAGTGGGAATTCCGCCGTGACGGTGCAAGACCGCCAGCAGCATGGCCAGTCGGTTCTGATCCAGACCCAAGGTCACCCGGCGGGGATTGGCCATATGGCTGTCATCCACCAGGGCCTGGACTTCCACCAGCATCGGCCGGGTGCCTTCCCAGGTTGCCATCACCACACTGCCCGGTACTTCTTCCTGGGCGCGGGTAAGAAAGATCGCCGAAGGGTTGGAGACTTCTTTCAACCCCCTGTCAGTCATGGCGAACACGCCCAGTTCATTGACGGCACCAAAACGGTTTTTCACCGCCCGCAGCAAGCGCAACCGCCCGTCGGACTCACCTTCGAAATACAGCACGGTGTCGACCATGTGCTCCAGCACTCGTGGCCCGGCCAGCGCACCTTCTTTGGTCACATGGCCCACCAGGAAAATCGCCGTACCGCTCTGTTTCGCATAACGCACCAGCAATGCCGCACTTTCCCGCACCTGGGACACGCCACCCGGTGCCGATTGCAGCTGCTCGGTGAAAATCGTCTGGATCGAGTCAATTACCATGACCTTGGGTTTTTCCAGGCGGGCCGTGGCGATGATGCTTTCGATGCAGGTTTCGGTCATGACCCGCAGTTGGTCCTGGGGCAAGCCCAGGCGCCGGGCACGCATGGCCACTTGTTGCTGGGATTCTTCGCCCGTGACGTATAGCGCAGGCATGCGGCTGGCAATGCTGCACAGGGTTTGCAGCAGGATGGTCGATTTACCGATACCCGGGTCGCCGCCGATCAGCACCACCGACCCGTCCACCAGCCCGCCGCCTAGCACCCGATCCAACTCGCTGGAGGCCGTGGAGAAACGCGGGATCTCCTCGACGCTGACTTCGGCCAGGGTCTTGATCTGGGTTTGTTGCCCGGTCCAGCCCGAACGACCACTGGGCGCGGCCGCGCCACCGCTTTCCACCATGGTCTCGGTCAGCGTGTTCCACGCACCGCACTCACTGCACTGGCCGGCCCACTTGGGAAAGGTCGCGCCGCAGTCCGTGCAGCCGTACATGCGCTTGGCCTTTGCCATCCGAGAACCTCCAACCGAAAAACCGCGATGATAGCTCAGCGCGGCGCGGCGGTACGGATTTCACCACTGGCCAAGCGTGAGGCACTGTTACCCACCGGGTCTTCGGCGTTGAGGTCCGCGCCTTTGGCCTTCAGCTCATCCAGTAGCTCGACCCGTTTGAACAGCCCGGCGTACATGGCCGCCGTCTGCCCGGCACCGTTACGCTGATCTGGATTGCAATCGGTGGACAACAAACGCTGGGCGATTTTCAACTCGCCTTTGAAAATCGCACCCATCAGCGCAGTGTTACCTCTTTTGTCCTGCACGCAGGCATCGGCGCCGGCTGCCAGCAGGCGCTCCACGAATGGCGCCTGACCGTGATAGGCCGCCAGGATCAGCGCCGTGTAGCCCTTTTCATCCTGGGCATTGAGGGCATAGCCGGCGTCGATAAAAGTGTTGAGCATTTCCACGTCGCCCCGGCGGGCAGCGTCGAAGTAGTAGTCCCGCAGTTGCGCTTTGACCGCGTCCGGATCGGGTGTCTCGGCGTGGGCGGCAAAGGCCAGCCACGTCATGAATAAACCGATGTAAATACGCATGGAATCACTCCTTCCCAGTATCGACGCCCGGCCCAATCGCCAGGCGTCGACCGGGTCAAACCATCAGTCAGTCAACTTTTCCGCCAGCGCTTTCACACGCGTCAGGTCGCCCTTGGCTACCTTGGTCACGCCGGTGCCGTACTCGGGATCAGCCTTGTAGAGGAACGACAGGATGATGTGCTTGCTCTCATCATCGGTGGTGGCCAGGGAGCCGCCGAAGTTGTCGATCAGGTCCTGACGCTCTTTCTTGCTGTAGGAGCGGTACAGATCACCGGCCTGCTTGAAGTTCTGCTCACGCTGGATCTTCGCCTGCTGGGTGCTGCCTGACAGGGCCATCTGGCTGTAACGGGCGCTTTGCGGTTCCTCTCGTGGCAGCAGGCGGCTTGGCTGGTAGTTGACGCCGCTGGTGGTCTTGCCGAAGTTCATCGCACCGTCCTGGTTACCGTTGTTGACGGTTACCCGTGGCGCGTTGATCGGCAACTGCAACGCATTGGCACCCAGACGGTACATCTGCGTATCGGCGTAGGAGAATACCCGGCCTTGCAACAGGCGATCTTCCGACGGTTCGATACCCGGCACCAGATTGGCCGGGGCCATGGCCACCTGCTCGGTTTCCTGGAAGACGTTGGCCGGGTTGCGGTTCAGCACCATTTGTCCGACTTTGCGCTCAGGCACATCTGGCCAGATCTTGGTGGCGTCCAGTGGGTCGAAATCAAACTTGGCCAGGTCTTCCGGCTTGAGAACTTGCACGTACAAGTCCCACTTGGGGAAGTCGCCTTTGTTGATATGGGTGACCAAGTCATTAGTCATATGGCTGTAATCACGTCCCTGGACTTCAGTGACTTGTTTAGGGTCCAGATTCTTGATGCCTTGCAGGCTCTTCCAGTGAAACTTGACGTAATGCACTTCACCCTTGGCATTAATCAACTTGTAAGCGTGAACACCGTTGCCGTCCATTTCCCGATAACTGGCCGGAGTGCCGGAGTCCGAATACAACTCGGTCAGTGTGCGAGTGGATTCTGGAACATGGGAGAAGAAGTCGAAACGACGGGAGTCATCGTCCAGATTAGTGCGCGGATCAGGCTTGAAGGCATGCACCATGTCCGGAAACTTGATGGCATCACGAATAAAGAAAGTCGGGAAGTTATTGCCTACCAGGTCCCAATTACCTTCGGCGGTATAGAACTTAGTGGCAAAACCACGAGGGTCGCGCAGCGTTTCAGGGGAGTGATTACCGTGAACGACGGCCGAAAAACGTACAAAAACGGGCGTTGCCTCACCGGCCGCGAAAACCTTGGCTTTGGTCAGGTCACTCAAGTTATCGGTAACGGTGAAGGTGCCATGGGCGCCGGTACCCCGAGCATGGACCACACGCTCTGGAATACGCTCACGGTCAAAGCGCTGCAGTTTCTGGATCAGTTGCACGTCTTGAAGTAATACCGGGCCTGTCGCGCCAGCGGTTTGGGAGTTCTGATTGTCGCCGACTGCCGCGCCATTATCGCGGGTGAGGTTAGCCGCTTGTACCGACAGCGAAAGCAGGCTGGCGGTGACGATGAACAGTACATGTCGTGCAGCAGTAGGCCCGCGGTTAATAGGGTCTTTCATCGGGGTGTCCTCTAGTTTTTTTAATGCACATTGAGTTGTGCTTGCTAGAGGCTAGTGACCCGGGAGTCAGAATATAAATAGAAAACCCGTACCGACCCGATTAAGAAAATAGCATGGCAAATCCCTGAAATAGCGGGTATTTCGCGCGCGATTGATGGCACTTTGAAAACTATTTGCGATTTGATGTGTCGATAAATTCGAACAATGTTAGCGGTTGTGTCGCGCAAGCCGTGCAAGACTGACTTACACTGTTCCCACCTCATCTCAACTGTAACAAGGAATAACCTATGGGCGTGATCAGTGAGTTCAAGGCCTTCGCGGTCAAAGGTAATGTGGTCGACATGGCCGTCGGTATTATCATCGGCGCCGCCTTCGGCAAAGTTGTATCTTCCTTTGTCGGCGACGTGGTGATGCCCCCGATCGGTCTGCTGATCGGCGGGGTGAATTTTGGCGATCTGGCGGTGACGCTCAAGGCAGCCCAAGGCGATGTGCCTGCGGTGGTCCTGGCGTACGGCAAGTTCATCCAGAGCATCATCGACTTTTTGATCATCGCATTTGCGATCTTCATGGGGATCAAGGCCATCAACCGCCTCAAGCGTGAAGAAGCCGTGGCGCCTAGCGAGCCGCCGGCTCCGACCAAGGAAGAAGTGCTGCTGGGGGAGATCCGCGATCTGCTCAAGGCACAGAACAGCAAGCCCTGATAAACGGGCAAGCAGAAAGAAGGCGCCTCTCGGGGCGCCTTTTTCTTACCAGTAGTTTTCCACGGCCACCTGCCCTGGGCGTCGGGTCAAACTCAACTGCATGTCCCGTTGTTTGAGCATCTGGCGCGTGTCATCAATCATTTGCGGATTACCGCAGATCATCACCCGAGAATGTTCGGGCGTCAGTGCAACACCGGCGGCCTGCTCCAACTCACCCTTTTCGATCAAGGCAGTGATCCGCTCGTTCAGCGCTCCTGGGTACTGTTCACGGGTAACAATCGGAATGTAAGTGAGTTTATGGGCGTGCTCGGCCAAGTATTCACGCTCACTCAGCTCATGGATGAGCGATTGATACGCCAACTCTCTCGCTTCCCGCGCGCTGTAGACCAGGATGATTCGCTCGAATTTTTCCCAGACCTCAAAGTCCTGCAGGATCGACAGAAAAGGTGCAATTCCGGTACCCGTCCCCAGCATCCACAGATCTCGCCCGTCGACAAACCGATCCAGAGTCAGGAATCCGGTAGCCTGGCGTTCCACCAGCAAGGTATCGCCTTCGCGCAGGCGGCTCAGTTCACTGGTGAACTCCCCACCGGGTACGACGATAGAGAAGAAATCCAGGTGTTCATCAAAAGGCGAGGACACCACGGAGTAGGCCCGCCACACAATATTGCCATCAGCCTTGGTCACGCCCAGTCGCACAAACTGGCCGGCCCGAAAGCGAAAGCCCGGGTCCCGGGTAGTGCGCAGGGTAAACAGGCTGGGGGTGAGCGATTGCACATCGAGCAAGGTCTGGCGTGTGTATTTTTCAGCACTGGCCGTCATGGGGGACTCCGTTTTACAGATGCCCCTAGTGTCCCTCAAAGCGACGCCTGGAAACACCGGCGGTTTGTAGTGACATCGACCTGAGCAAAACCTGACCCAGCTGTCACTTTTAACTGATTCAGCAAATTTGCTGGAGTGGCCATTTAATTGCACCACTAACTATTTAGCTATGAAGCAGGCTTCAAGCAAGTTATTAGACGAGGAAATCAGCCGTCCATTAGGACTTATTGATTAATACCAAATAATTGAAAAACAAACGAAAAATCACTCACCTTCAAATTTTATCTATACAGTCTACCCAAAGATGTACAACAAAACACACCGCCTATCACTAAAGGTGGAGATTTTTTTACTTTCGCAAAGTAGTCCATGCCCTACACTATTTTCCGTACTGAATCGGGATCCGGACGTACCCGCGATACAGCAAGACTCACGGAGATTTACCGATGGTCAACTGGCGAAACACCCATCTACCCAAGCTGGAAGGTGAAAGCGAAATAACCAGCACCTTTGAAGCAGCCCTTAATCTTACTTATGAGCTCGGTTTCCAATACTGTGCGTTTGCGATGAGCTCTCACCACCCTCAAAATCAAATAAAACCTGTCTACATTAACAACTACCCAAATGAATGGAACACACTTTACAAACAAGAACATTACTTCGAGATGGACCCTGTAGTTGCTCATTGCAAGCGTTGCGTATTACCGATTATCTGGGAAGAAAAAACGTTTTCTGCCGTCCCGGACTTATGGTGCCATGCCCAATCCCACGGACTGAATTTCGGCTGGACCCAGGCAGTCCATGATTTCCAGGGTGTGTTCAGCATGTTGACCCTGGGGCGTAAGTCCGGCGCCGTCAGCCCGCAAGAACTCTACGAAAAAGCAGGTCAAGTCCTTTGGTTATGCCACGCCCTGCATGCGGTGGTGGCACAAAAGTTCGCCGAAAAGCCTCCTGTTCGCCCAGCCAGCACACTGACACCACGCGAAACTGAAGTCCTGCAATGGTCGGCACTGGGCAAAACCGCAGCCGATATCGCCCAGATTCTTTGCCTGTCCGAACGCACCGTCGGCTTCCATATCAGCAGCGCGATGAAAAAATTGGGCGTCAATAACAAGATCGCGGCAGTGATGACGGCGGTAAGAGCTGGACTGTTTTAAGTCAGGTAAAAACACCGAATGTAATCCACCGGAAAAAAAAGTAACATTTACGACCCGTTCTGAATGATGACGCGGGCCTTCACCGTCCGCACCGCCGTTCATTCAGATGGTTCCTCATGTCACCTGTGGAACCCCCCTCGATTACCCAGAGCCTCCCCTGCCATGCCCCTGCTCGACAGCCCCTTCGCCCAACTCGATCTGATCCGCCAGCCTGAGCAACAAAATGAGCCGTTGCAAGCCTTTGACGCGGCCGATGAGTACTTGCTCAACCACTTGGCGGAGCAACAGCCCTCCCTCGCAGCCCGCGTGTTGGTGCTCAATGACAGTTTTGGTGCCCTCGCGGCCAGCCTCGAAGGGCGGGTACAGGTGACCTCCAGCGGCGATTCGTTCCTCGGTGCTCAGGCCCTGGAGAAGAATCTGGTGCGCAACGGCAAGGCGTTCGACGCCGTGTCGATGGTACCGGCCAGCCAGACGCCCACCGGGCCCTTCGACCGCGTACTGATCCGCGTACCGAAAACCCTGGCGTTGCTGGAAGAACAACTGATTCGTCTGCAAGGCCAACTGGCACCTGGCGCCGAAGTGATTGCCGCAGCCATGGTCAAGCACCTGCCCCGAGCCGCCGGTGAGTTACTGGAACGTTACATCGGCCCGATGCATGCCTCTCTGGCAGTGAAAAAAGCTCGCCTGCTGATCGCCACCCAGGCGGACCGGCCACAGGCGGTGTCGCCCTACCCCACCCGCTATCACCTGGAAACACCCGCCATTGAGTTACTCAACCACGCCAACGTGTTTTGCCGCGAAGGACTGGACATCGGCACCCGGGCCTTCTTGCCGCACCTGCCACAAAACCTGGGCAGCGCCCGGGTAGCGGACCTGGGCTGCGGCAATGGTGTACTGGCAATTGCCAGTGCGCTGCAAAACACCGAGGCGCACTACACCTTGGTGGATGAGTCATTCATGGCTGTGCAATCGGCCGCCGAAAACTGGCAGGTGGCGCTGGGTCAACGAGAAGTGGTGATTCGTCCCGGCGATGGCCTGGCAGACCAGGAGCCGCAATCGCTGGACGTCATCCTGTGCAACCCACCGTTCCACCAACAACAGGTGGTGGGCGACTTCCTCGCCTGGCGTATGTTCCAGCAGGCCCGCGAAGCCTTGGTGGTGGGCGGCGCGTTGTATATCGTCGGCAACCGCCACCTGGGTTATCACAGCAAGTTGGCGCGGCTGTTCCGGGGCGTGGAACAAGTGGCCGCCACCCCGAAGTTCGTGATTCTCAAAGCGCGAAAATAAAGCAAAAAAAACCCTCCGTGAGGAGGGTCATAAAGCCGTGCCGCAGGCGACGGGATGGGATATCAGTGGGTGGTCAGGCCTGCGGCATTCATGAACATGCGCATCAGGCTGGCCACCACGAACAGGGCCAGGACACTGCCGGTCCAGATCATCGCCAACCAGCCCAAGCGCTGCCAGAGCGGCTTTTTCTCAGCCTGTTCGATGTCGTGCAACGAAGGTTTGCCGGACATGGATCAATCCTCCTAGTGATAACCGTCTTCGTGGGTGACCTTGCCGCGGAACACGTAATAGCTCCAGAAGGTGTAACCCAGGATGAACGGGATGATGAACAGCGTGCCCACCAGCATAAAGCCCTGGCTTTGCGGTGGTGCGGCAGCGTCCCAGATCGAGATCGACGGTGGCACGATGTTCGGCCACAGGCTGATGCCCAAGCCGCTGTAGCCGAGGAAGATCAGCACCAGCGTCAGCAGGAACGGCGTGTAGTGGGCGTTGCGGGCCACGGCGCGAATCAGTCCGTACAGGGTCACCAACACCAGGATCGGCACCGGCAGGAACCAGAACAGGTTCGGCAAGGTGAACCAGCGCGAGGCGATTTCCGGGTGGGCCAGTGGCGTCCAGATACTGACGATGCCAATCACCGCCAACAAGACGAACGACAACGGACGCGCCAGGTCATGCATCTGCAGTTGCAACTTGCCTTCGGTCTTCATGATCAGCCAGGTGCAACCCAGCAACGCATACGCCACGATCAGCGCCACGCCGCAAAACAGGGTAAACGGTGTGAGCCAGTCCAGAGAGCCACCGGCAAACTGGCGGTTAACCACCGGTATGCCGTCGATAAACGCCCCCAGTGCCACGCCCTGGAAGAACGTCGCCGCCAGCGAGCCGCCGATAAAGGCCTTGTCCCACAGGTGACGTTTGTCGTCCTTGGCCTTGAAACGGAACTCGAAGGCCACGCCCCGGAAGATCAGCCCGATCAACATCAGGATCAGCGGCAGGTACAGCGCCGACAGCACGACCGAGTAAGCCAGCGGGAAGGCGCCGAACAGTGCCGCGCCCCCCAGTACCAGCCAGGTTTCGTTGCCGTCCCAGACGGGAGCAACAGTGTTCATCATCACGTCACGGTCGGTCTTGCCCGGGATAAACGGAAAGAGAATGCCGATTCCCAGGTCAAAACCGTCCATGACCACGTACATCATGATGCCGAAGATGATGATCACGGCCCAGATCAGTGGAAGATCAATACCCATCTCAATTCCCCTTGTTCAGGCTGTCGCCGTGATCGGCGTCATGGCTGTCACCGGCCGCAGACAACGGACGAGCCGGTGTGCGTTTCCGGCCAGGGCCACCGTGGCTGACTTCCGCACCTTCATTGATGACAGGACCTTTGCGCACCAGGCGCATCATGTAACCCAGGCCGGCGCCGAACAGCGCGAAGTACACCACCACAAACAGCACCAACGTAATGCTCATCTGCGCGAAGCTGTGGTTGGAAGACGCATCCGCCGTGCGCATCAAGCCGTAGACCACCCACGGCTGACGACCGATTTCGGTGGTGAACCAACCGGCGAGGATCGCGATCAGGCCGGACGGGCCCATCCACAGCGCCAGATACAGGAACGGCCGCGAGGTGTACAACTTGTCGCCCTTACGCAGCCAGAGGCTGAACAGGCCGGTGAAGATCATCAGGAAGCCCAGGCCGACCATGACCCGGAACGACCAGAACACGATGGTCGAGTTGGGGCGATCCTCAGGCGGGAACTCCTTGAGGGCCGGTACCTGCTTGTCCAGGGAATGAGTCAGGATCAAGCTGCCCAGGTAAGGAATTTCCACGGCGAACCTGGTCTTTTCGGCTTTCATATCCGGCCAGCCGAACAGGATCAACGGCGTCGGCTCGTTACCGATATTTTCCCAGTGACCTTCAATCGCGGCGATTTTCGCCGGCTGGTGCTTCAAGGTATTGAGCCCGTGGAAGTCACCGATGACGGCCTGGATCGGCGCCACGATCAACGCCATCCACATCGCCATCGAGAGCATGGTGCGAATCGCCGGATTGTCCTTGCCCCGTAGCAGGTGCCAGGCCGCCGATGAGCCGACGAAGAACGCCGTGGCCACAAAGGCTGCGGTCGCCATGTGCATCAGGCGGTAAGGGAACGACGGGTTGAAGATCACCGCCAGCCAATCCACCGGGATCACTCGGCCATCAATGATTTCAAAGCCCTGAGGCGTTTGCATCCAGCTGTTGGAAGCAAGAATCCAGAAGGTGGAGATCAACGTACCGACGGCCACCATCACCGTGGCAAAGAAGTGCAGCTTGCGTCCGACCTTGTTCCAGCCAAACAGCATCACCCCCAGGAAACCGGCTTCGAGGAAGAAGGCCGTAAGTACTTCATAGGTCAGCAACGGGCCCGTGACGGCGCCGGCAAAGTCCGAGAAGCGACTCCAGTTGGTGCCGAACTGATAGGCCATGACCAACCCGGACACCACACCCATGCCGAAGTTGACGGCAAAGATCTTCGACCAGAAATGGTAAAGGTCACGGTAGGTATCGTTGTGGGTCTTCAGCCACAGGCCTTCCAGCACCGCGAGGTAACTGGCCAGGCCGATGGTGATGGCCGGGAACAGGATGTGGAACGAGATGGTGAATGCGAACTGAATTCGGGCGAGATCTAGCGCCTCCAAACCGAACATAAGTCTTCCTCTGTCAGGTAATACCGAATGCCGGCTGCCAGCTCAGCATCCACTGGCCCCACGGATATGGAGTGTGGCGAATTCAAATTCGTTTCTTTTTTTAACCAGCCACGCAGGGAGTCTGGCCTTGCGGCCGCCAGACCAATTCCCGCAAAGGTTTTGATCTGGATCAAGCATTGCTGAAAGAGTAGTCCCATTTTCGGCATTGGCCTGTGTGGTCTTTTGCCGCGTGACAGGTTGCCTCAGCCCGGGGCCTTGGGATTACCGCAACTATTGGTTACAACTTGGTGATAACCTCGCTTTTCCCCGAGCCAGACCTGTCTCCCCTCATGCCCAGTGAACCCGCGCTGCTATTACGCCATCACCGCCCTTTCATCGCGTTCTGGCTGGCGCGAATCTTCACCGCCAGTGGCTTCCAGATGCTTACCGTGGCCATCGGCTGGAACCTCTACCAACTCACCGGTAACGTGCTCGACCTAGGATTGGTCGGCCTGGTCGAATTCGCACCTCGAGTCTTGTTCATGCTTCACACCGGTCACGTGGCCGATCGCTATGAACGGCGCAAAGTCGCGGCCATTTGCCAGACGGTGCAGGCGCTGATCGCGCTCGCCCTGGCCATCGGCGGCCTGACCGGCAACGTCACCCGCGAGCTGATCTTCATTCTCGCCTTCCTGCTGGGTGCGGCGCGCTCCTTTGAAATGCCCACGACCCAGGCGCTGCTACCCAGCATCGTACCCAGCGGGCTATTTCCCCGCGCCGTGGCCTCGTCACAAGCGGCCCAGCAATTGGCGACCATCGTCGCCCCGGCCTTGGGCGGCCTGCTCTACGCCTTCGGTAGCGTCTGGGTATATGGCCCGACAGTGCTGTTGTACCTGATCGCCTGCGTGCTGACCCTGAACCTCCCCGCTCGACAAACTCCGCTGAACAAAGCCCCGGCAACCATGGACTCACTGCTGGCCGGGATTCGTTTTATCCGCAGTCGACAGGACATCCTCGGGGCGATTTCCCTGGATCTGTTCGCCGTGCTGTTGGGCGGCGCTACGGCATTACTGCCCGTGTTTGCCAAGGACATTCTGCTGACCGGTCCCTGGGGCTTGGGGCTGCTGCGTTCGGCGCCGGCAGTGGGCGCGTTGTTAATGTCGTTGTGGCTGGCGCGGTTTGCCGTGGAGCGTAAGGTCGGGCGGATCATGTTCACCGCCGTCGGTGTGTTCGGCGTGGCGACCATTGCCTTCGGGCTGTCCACCTCGTTCTGGTTTTCCCTGGCGGTGCTGGTGGTATTGGGCGCGGCGGACATGATCAGCATGGTGATCCGGGCATCCTTCGTGCAGTTGGAAACACCCGATGAGATGCGTGGCCGGGTCAGCGCGGTCAACGGGCTGTTTATCGGTGCGTCGAATCAGTTGGGCGAGTTTGAATCGGGGATCACCGCCCATTGGTTCGGCACAGTACCGGCGGTGGTAATGGGCGGGATCGGCACGCTGGTGGTGACCGGGGTCTGGATCAAACTGTTCCCCAGCCTGGCCAATCGCGACCGTATGCATGAGCCGGTGGAAGAGACAAGCGCTTAAGCACTGTGTCTGTTGAATCAACTTATATCGGCTGGAGACGGAACGAATTCGTACACCGGGGTCACGTAAGCGTTAGGGCATTGCTGGAAAATTCCCGCGATATCCGAATACCTTTCAACATACTCTCGGCCGGTGATAGATATGAACACTGCTAGCGTATCCATTCGGACAACTCCCCCCCATCCATTGCCGGCTACCTCCTGGGATACCCCCAACGAAAACTACACGCTGCTGACCACCAAGGATCAGTTCACGGCAAGCATCACAAAAGATATGAACAGCGGGCTCATGAGGCCCGAAGTTAACCAGATGGTCGATGCCGTGATGTGGCCGGGTAAAAACAAAAGCCCTCAAGTGCAAGTCAAAACCTTTGCCGTGGACGGTATTCAAGCCAAGGACATCATTTTCATTCAACGTGTACCGCCTGTGCCTGACGGGCCCAATATCGTGCTTTTTATTCCAGAAAAAGAAGGGAGCTCATTTCAATCGTTCAAGACTGTCGAAGAAATGAATACGTGGTTAAAAACCCAGGCCAACGACCCCAATCGACTGGAGAGATTCAGCCAGCACTTTGCAGAGGGTGGCTCTCCCGCAAAAAAGGCGCGCGTCATCGATACGATGACTCGGTTCAGAAACAATGATATCAACGCCATCGTCGGCCCCTATGCCAACGAAGGAGGCGATATTTTCGGGCGTTTGGATAAAACCCCCTCCGCGCCGCCCACGTCGGTCAATGGCTTGACCAATATTAAAGAGGAACGTTCTTCACCTGAAGGGCGGGTACTTTATTCAGGGCAGCGACCTGATGGGGGAAAAGTCTTATTTGAATATGACGCCTACGGAAACCTTCTAGGCCAAGACAAACAGCGCAACTTCTATTTCGTTAAAGATGGCTTGAACAGTCACAAACCACTCGTGCCAATGACAGCCAGCGAGTTCAGGCACAAGGTTCAGCATGAAGCGGCCAACAATGTCGGGGCGAACAATATCAGGGGGCTCTACGATGAGCTTCTGACTCACCTTGAGCACCCCTCTGCCGGTATCGGGGATGCCTTGCAAGTTTTCGGCGTGAATAAAAGCACCGCGGACACTGTAGAGCGATATCTGGACAACCCATTCAGCGCGCTGTTGGTTGATTTGAACACCAACAATCAGATCGGCAAGGTATTCGGTCTCGACAAATCGACCATGGATTCAGAGCTCAAAGGCGTCGGCGATTTCGCCCAGGGATTTGTCCCGGTTTATGGCCAAGCCAGAGCGCTCTCATCGCTACTGGCGAAGGCTATTCGAAATGAGCCGCTGAGCGATCAGGAGACAAGGGATCTGGCAGATGGGCTTGCGCTTAAACCGAACAGTCCCGCCAGGAAAAACGGGCCAGGACCGCAAGCGCCACGCGAGCCTTACAACCTGGCAAATGATCGTAAGCCCGCAGCTCCTGAGGTCAAGCAGGTAGAGACGATACCACGTGAGGAGCCTGCGCCGAGCAGCGCCAAGCCAGACTCCGCAGCGCCCGCCGAACCGGAGGTAAATCGCCTGCGCCCCTCCCAGTGGCCCGATATCAGCCGTCACGCCATAGCGGAGGGTGAGCAGCTGATCGAAGGTGCCAAGACTAACGCCAAAGGCATGTATCAAGTCAAAGGACCACAGGGCGAAGACCGATGGTTTATACGGTTGACCGACGACAAGGGGACCAACCGGGTATATGAGATCGACGGCCGATTCAAACTCAGTGACGGTTATGTCCAGATTATCGACCCACACACCCACAAGCCTGTGATGACAGTACATTCCACCCGGGATGGCGGCTGGGAACCGGTCACCGGGCCTGGGGGCATGCCATGGCCATGGCAATCAGGAAGCTCAGCAGGTCAACCGTTTGACCCCGGCGCATATGACTATCCGGCTGAAGGAGAATCTTCAGCGTCGAGGACGAACGAAAAAATAGATAAAAAGTTGAAGAAGGACGCTAACAACTATCATAAAAAAGCAAAATCGAAGGCGATGCCCGTTCATCCGCAGATACCACGCAATGCGTCGCCAACAGAGGTCATCAACGTCGTATTCCAAAAATCACTCGGTATGATTATCGGCGAGGACCATTCGCAATCCGCCGGGTTACGACTGCTTATTGATAACGCAGGCGAGTTCAAGAAAAACAATGTAACCACGTTGTATTCGGAGGGATTCGACCACTCGCTGCAACCTGATCTGGATAATTTTTTCGACACGGGTGAGTTCTCTCCCGCGTTAAGGAACAATTTAAGACTCATTGACCGCGCCCATAGCGCACACGGCCCCTATACCAATAGAGAACTTCTTTTAAGCATGCGACAGCATGGCATTCGGGTTAAAGCGATTGATGTGCCCTCTGTGGAACCAAAATCCACGCGGCTTAAAAACATGAACTACTACGCAGCCAAGCTGATCGAGAGCGATCAGGCGGCTAACCCCCAAGCAAAATGGATTGCAAGAGTCGGCAGCGACCATGTGTTCACCTATGACGGTGAACCTCCTATTCGAGGTATTTCTAATCTGACAGGCGCAACAGGGGTTTCCGTCGACGATGCGGTTCCAAATAGAGGAACCTCTGTCATTCAATCTCCAGACAAAACAGAACTCTATATTGACCTGTAAATGCTCCCCCCGAAGGGGGGGGTGTACCCTGATCTGATACTTGCCGACGGCGTAGCGGTTGAGGATGTCCGTTTGCAGCTCAGTGATCAGCGGATATCGAGCAGCGTCTTCAAGGTATTCTGCGGGCCGTTAATCGACGAGTTGCTGTATTCGAACCAGCCCTGGGCTTCGACATTCAGGTCAAACACATAGATGTAGCCCATCAAGGTGCCCGCACCATTGCAGGCCTGGCTGATGTTACCGACCTGGCACACGCTCGTACGCTGCCCGTCCAGTTTTGCGCCATTGAAGCGGCCCATGGGGTTGTTACCCAGGCCGACTTCCATCACATACACCTTGGTCAGCCCGCGATGTTCGCATTGCCGGGTGCTGTCAGCTCGCTCGGGGATGGATTCCGTGCAACTCGCCGACTCGACCTTGAACACCCGCACCTCGCTCAAGGCCGGTGCAGGCGCGCTCCAGGCCGGTGCAGCCGCCAACCACAAGCCCGTACAACCGAGCAGACCCAGGCTCAAGGCGATGGCTTTTTTCATGCTGTTGATAACTCCCCACGAATCGTCGGCAAAGTATGACTCAAGCCTTCGCCAACCAGAACTATACTCGACAGCCACTAAGCCTCGGCTGCTGGTATGATGCGCCGCTTTTTCCGAACCTCTGCGAAAATGCACGGCGCTTGGCGCAGTTTGTGCTTTGACTTAGAGGTCAACAATTCACGGCGCCGAATGCGCCACAGGGAGCAGAAATGCTGGAAAAGCTGTTTCAACTCAAAGCACACAACACCAACGTGCGCACCGAGATTCTCGCTGGTATCACGACCTTCCTGGCCATGGCCTACATCCTGTTCGTCAACCCGAGCATTCTCGGCGAGACCGGCATGGACAAGGGCGCGGTGTTTGTCGCCACCTGTCTGGCAGCGGCCATCGGCTCCACCGTGATGGGTTTGATCGCCAACTACCCGATTGCCCTGGCACCGGGCATGGGCCTGAATGCCTTCTTTACCTACACCGTGGTCCTGCACATGGGCCATACCTGGCAAGTGGCGCTGGGCGCGGTATTCATCTCGGCAGTGCTGTTCTTCCTGTTGTCGATCTTCCGCATCCGTGAATGGATCATCAATAGCATCCCGCTGCCCCTGCGTTCGGCCATTGCCGCCGGTATCGGCCTGTTCCTGGCGCTGATCGCCCTGCACAACGCCGGTATCGTGGTCAGTAACCCGGCCACCATGGTTGGCCTGGGTGACCTGAAACAACCGGCACCGATCCTCGCCACCCTTGGTTTCGCGCTGATCGTAGCGCTGGAAGCCCTGAAAGTGCGTGGCGCGGTGTTGATCGGCATCCTCGTGGTCACCATCGCGTCCATCGCCTTGGGTTTCACCCCGTTCGGCGGCGTGATGTCGATGCCACCTTCCCTGGCCCCAACCTTCCTGCAACTGGATATCAAGGGCGCCCTGGATATCGGCTTGGTGAGCGTAATCTTCGCCTTCCTGTTCGTTGACCTGTTCGACAACTCCGGCACCCTGATCGGCGTCGCCAAGCGCGCCGGCCTGATGGGCAAGGATGGCCATATGCCAAAAATGGGCCGTGCGCTGATTGCTGACAGCACCGCCGCCATGGCCGGTTCCTTGCTGGGTACCTCGACCACCACCAGCTACATCGAATCCGCAGCCGGCGTCAGTGCCGGTGGTCGTACCGGCTTGACCGCCGTCGTGGTTGCGATCCTGTTCCTGCTGGCGCTGTTCTTCTCGCCACTGGCTGCCAGCGTACCGGCCTTCGCCACCGCACCGGCGTTGCTGTTCGTTGCCGTGCTGATGACATCGGGCCTTGCTGAAATCGACTGGGACGACATCACCGTCGCCGCACCTGTGGTCATCACCGCCCTGGCCATGCCATTCACCTATTCCATCGCCAACGGCATTGCCTTCGGTTTCATCGCCTGGACCGCCATCAAGCTGCTCTCGGGCCGCTACCGTGAGCTGAACCCCGCGCTGGTGATTCTGTCGATTCTGTTTGTGATCAAGCTGGGCTGGTTCAACGCATGACTTTTGACGCCGCACACTACACCGTCCAACTGGAAGAAAAAGTCACGCGCTTGCGTGACCTGCTGGCGCCGTTTGACGCGCCCCAGCCTCAGGTCTTCGATTCGCCACTGCAGAACTTCCGCCTGCGCGCCGAGTTCCGCCTGTGGCGCGAAGAGGGTCAGCGCCACTACGCGATGTTCTCCCAGGACGACAAGCGCACGCCGATCCTCATCGAGGAGTTCCCCATCGCCAGCCTGCGCATCAACCAGTTGATGCCGCAGCTCAAGGCCGCCTGGCAAGCCAGCGCTGCCCTGAGCCACAAGCTGTTCCAGGTGGAATTCCTGACCACCTTGGCCGGCGATGCGATGATCACGCTGTGCTATCACCGTCCGCTGGACGAGCATTGGCACACGGCGGCAAACAAGCTGGCAGCCGACCTGAACGTCAGCATCATCGGCCGCTCCAAAGGCAAACGTGACGTGATCGGCCGCGATTACGTGGTTGAAAAACTCGACGTTGGCGGTCGTACCTTCAGTTACCGCCAACCGGAAGGCGCCTTCACCCAGCCCAACGGCACGGTAAACCAGAAAATGCTCAACTGGGCCTATGAGGCCTTGGGCGATCGTCCCGACGACTTGCTGGAATTGTATTGCGGCAACGGCAACTTCACCCTGCCACTGGCGACCCGTGTGCGTAAGGTGCTGGCCACCGAGATCAGCAAGACCTCGGTCAATGCCGCCTTGAGCAACCTCGATGAAAACGCTGTGGATAACGTCACTCTGGTGCGTTTATCCGCCGAAGAACTGACCGAAGCCCTGAACGAAGTGCGACCATTCCGCCGCCTGCATGGCATCGACCTCAAGCGCTACGAGTTCGGCAGCGTATTCGTTGACCCGCCGCGTGCCGGGATGGACTCGGACACCTGCGAGTTGACCCGGCGTTTCGACAACATCCTGTACATCTCCTGCAACCCGCAGACGTTGGCGGCGAACATTGCTCAGTTGCATGACACCCATCGCATCACGCGTTGTGCCTTGTTTGACCAATTCCCATGGACCCATCACATGGAATCGGGTGTGTTGTTGACCCGGCGGTAAACCGCTCGAGTGCCGCACAAAAGAGCCGTCCTCGAGACTAATGCCGTTCAGTCAAGGAATGGAGATCCAGCAACCGAAGCAGATTCAGTGTGGGAGCTGGCTTGCCTGCGATGCAGACACCTCGATACTTCAGGTATACCGAGTTGATCCAATCGCAGCATAGGTATCTACACAATCGCGCAGAGGTCCGATTTTTGTAGCCGCTGTCGAGGTACGAGGCTGCGATGGGTTGCGAAGCGCCCCCCGAGGGCGGTCCTGCGGCCCGCATCGCAGCCTCGTACCTCGGCAGCGGCTACAGGGTTTTCAGGGGGTTCAAGAAATGTGTAGATACCTATGCCAATCTCAGGCAAGCCAGCTCCCACATGTGTTCTTCTCTGCCTTGAGCATTGCGTTCACTTGACTGACCAGCGTTAGTCCTCGAGACGGCTTTTCACAGAGGCTGCTCAGCCTTGCGTGGCCTGCCACCCTTCCGTCCATTGGCCCGTGCGGCCTCGGCCTTGACCGTACTGCTGCGCTTGCCATTGCGCGAGGCCACCAGGCTGACGGCCATGTCCATCAACGGCTGGCTCATGGCAATCAACCCGGTGATCGAAACATGCAGGTCCCGGGCCTCACAACACAAGGCTGCCCCCGCGAAACCGACTTCAAGTTGCTGGAAATCCTGCGGGGAGAAGTCCTTGAACTCCGAGTAGTTAGCAGCAGGCAGCATCACGCGGCTGCCATCCGCAAACCCGATAGACAGACACTGGTCTTCATACCGGACGGTGGTGGCGTTCGCCCCTGGACGGTCAAGCTTTCGACCTCGGGCCAGCGCCTTGTCCACAACGGCTTCAGTGATCGGCTCGTCAGGCCTGGCCTTGGCTTTTACGGTTTTCATAAAAGAATCTCCACGCGGTCCGGCGCATCCACCAGATCCAATATTGTTCGTCGCCCCGCAACGTCGTGATAAGCACCTGCAATCACGTAGACACCACGCCGAAGCGCCAGCCCCGGTACCACTTCATCGGCCAGCCAATCCCACGACTGGTTTTCCAGGCACACCGTCTGCAGCTTTTCCCACCAAGTTTTTCGCGCCCGGTCCAGGCAAGCCGGCTGCATCAAGGTCTGGCGAATTCCTTCCAGGATTGCCACAGGTGGCCGACGCCGTTCAGGATCCACATCCCACAACTCGACTTGCCCGTCCAGGAAGCCAAACCGAAACCGCGCATTCCATTCCTTGCCTGCTACATGCACATGGGGCGGGCAATGTTCGTCCCTGAGAAACACCGCAATCACATGTCCTTTGTAAGTGCCTATTTTCATCGTAACCCATCCGTTAGGTTGTTTTCCGTCGATTAACACTTTTCCAGGCGCAAACCGACAACCGGCTCCATCTACCGGAGCTGTCTCACAGATTAGTAACGGTCGAAAGACCTACAAAGGGAGGGTTGTAACCATTCATGCCGAGCGTCGATCAGGCGTTAGAAAACGCTGAACGGCGGCGAAGTTTCATACAGCGAATGACGGAACAATCCGCCATTCGTGTCTTTTATGTCGCAGCCAAGTCAGGCCGCAAATGCCCAGTCCTGCGCCACATCCTGTACACCCACCAACGCCACAGCACCCGCGTCTGGAGTCGCGTGACCCAGACCGGCGGCAGCCAGTTGGTCGAAGGTCGATGCAGTGGACAGGCCGAAGTCGTCCAGCACGTTGTTGAGCACGCTTTCCAGCGCCGTGGTGTTGCCCTGCATCAGGTTGAAGATCACGTCCTGCACGCTATTACCAACACGGCCGGCACCTTCGGCAGCGGACAGGTCCAGGCCGTTGAAGGCCACCTTGTAATCGCTGAGGTTGAAGTCACTGCCATTGCCGCCGCTTAGGCCAGTGCCCAGCTCGACGTTATCCAGGTTGCCCCACAGGTAGTGGTTCAGGTTGTTGCCGGCAGGCAGTGATGGGTTGAAGACATAGTGCAGGCCTTGGCTGGTGTTGCTGTCGGCAATGAATGCGTATTCGGAATTGTTGGCGCCGTGAGTCGAGTACTGGTCGCCGCTGAACGTGCCGTTGCTGAAGCCACCCGTATTGCCTTGGCCGTGGCCGGCCGTCTGGAAGCCCGTTGCCCAGCTGGTCAGGTAATCCGACACCGAAATAGAACCGAGCGCCGACTGGTAATTAACAGAAATAGTCATCACTGAACCTCGTTATAAACAACGCTATTGATCAGCACGCACGTGAGGCGCACTTTTTGCCCACCCTTGGGCAAAACCGGTTCGATCAAGCAGGCAACGGCCCAATCAAAATTTGTATTCGAGCATCCCGCTCAATGTGCGACCGCGGGCCAGGCTCAGGTTATTGGCATCGCCCATGGCGACGAAATAGGCTTCATCGGTGGCGTTTTCCAGGGCCATGGCGATGTTCAATTGGTCGGTCATCCAGTAGCTGGCGTACAGGTCGTAGACGGTGTATTTGGGCCACGTCGCCTGGTCGATGAACTGGTAACCCTGGCTGTTCAGGTTTTCACCATTGCCCGAGCTGTAGCGCACGCGCATCCCGGTATCCAGGCGTTTGTCGAGGAACCTCGCACCGACGGTCAGCGAGCCGCGATCGGCGGGCATGTAGGTGGCGTTACCCATGATCCGGCCGCAACTTTCCTTGGCGTTGGCCACCGGGTCGTCCAGCACTTCATAGGTGGTGACTGGCCGGATACCGATGCGGCCGTTGGGCAACGTATAGCGTTCAAGCCGGGTGGTACTCGGGCCGTTTTTCTTGGCGCCGCCCAGGTAATAGTTCTTTGAGCAGAAGTCATTACTGCCAATCATGTGGGTGTAGCTGAGGTTGGTATAGGCGCGGCCCATGTCATAGTTGAGCTGGTATTCCACGCCCTTGAAGCGTGTGTCGTTGAGGTTGTTGGTGTACGCCATGATGCCGTTGAAACCGCCCACCGACGTTTCCGGCAAGCTCACACTGGTGTTGAGGAAGGAAAAATTTTCGATCTTGGTATCGAAGTACGCCACCTTGATGCCCAGTCGATCGTTATTGAAAAACAACGATTCCTTGAGCACGTTCAGGCCCACTTCCCAATCGCGAGATTCCTCTGGCTTGAGGTACGGATTGGGGAATACCCGCTCA
Organism: Pseudomonas spelaei; assembly: GCF_009724245.1. GTDB lineage: Bacteria > Pseudomonadota > Gammaproteobacteria > Pseudomonadales > Pseudomonadaceae > Aquipseudomonas > Aquipseudomonas spelaei. The sequence continues at coordinate 118,958 of NZ_WNNK01000017.1, forward strand.
CCCGACCCACCGCCGTGAGGCCGGCCGCTCATGAAGGTTTCCGTGACAGCCGGTGGCCGCCAGCCCTTGCCCCAGCGGGTATACAGTTGCAACCAATCGACCCCGGGCTTGATACCGATACCGAAGGTGGGGGAAAAACGCCCTTCCTCACGGTCGATATCGAAGATGTCCTCGACCCGCTTGGCGCCCACGGTACTGGAGTAAAAACGGTCACGCTTGTACAGGGTCATGCCCGTGACGCCCTCCAGCCGATAGCGGTCGTAGCGCAAGCCCGCGTCAAGGGTCAGCCAGTCGTCGTACTCGTATTGCAGATTGTTGAACAGGCTGGCAATGGTGCGCTTGCCAGCCGGATCGGCGCCAGCAGCATAGGGCAGAGAGCCGAAATTGTTGGTGTTGGTGGACTCGATCTTGTTGGTCCGCGGCTTGAATTTGTCCTGGTACATCTCCAGGCCGTAGTTCCAACTCAAATGGCCGAAACGCTCCAGGTCGAATCGTGAGGTGTTGTCAGCTTGCAGGCCCCAAGTGTCGGTCTGGAAATGGTCGGTATAGCCCGGGGTGTAGTTGCCGGAACTGAGGGACGCGGTGTTCGGCGAATTGGCCCGATCCAGTTGCGTGCTGACATAGTAGGCCTTGGCCTTGAAATCGATCAGCGGGTTGTCCGGGCTGTAGCTGTAATCCAGCGCGACGTTTTTCGCGTTGAGGTTGTTTTTGCTGTTACGCAGGTAATACGTGCTCTGCAAATCGTCGGCGATATAGCCCCAGGCATCATTGCTGTCGCTGTCGCTTTCCAGGTAGCTCAGTTGCACCCGCTGATCGTTGGGCAGGTTGAGTCCGAACTTGGCGATCTGCGAGCGGGTCACGCTGCCCGTATCGCCGACTTCGCTATTGAGCCAATCCTTGAACGCCTCGGGTGCGTACTTCTTGGCCCGCAGGTTGCTGCCCAGGTTGTCGGCGTTGTGAGTGCCACCCCGGTAATTACCAAAGTGCCGCTCGCTGTAACCCAGCAACACGTCACCACGCTCATCACCAAAAGCGAACACACCGCTGCCGTTGAAGTTCGTGCCATTGCCCATTTCACCCAGGCCGTTGCCGGCACGAATACGCCCGCCGTACGCCTTGCCATCGGTGAGAAACTCGCTGGCCTCCAGGGTCTTGAAGGTAGCGATCCCGCCGAGCACCGCCGCGCCGCCCATGCCCGACTGACTGCCCTTGTCGATCTCTACACTGGAAACAAACTCCGGATCGATTAGCATCGTGCCATTGCGTTGCTGGTGGCCGTTGACGTTGAAGTTCTGGCGCATGCCGTCGATGTTCATGTTGACCCGGCCGTAGTCCTGCACACCGCGAATGTTCACCGACAGGCCCGGGTCGCGCTGATTGACGGCGGTGTAGACACCGGCAGTTTCTTCCAGCATGTCGGCGGCGTGCCGAGGTGGGCGTTTATCGATCTGATCGCGGGTGATCACCGCAACGGAGCGCGGTGTCTGGTACACCCAATCGCTGGCCTGCCCTTCGTTGTGGCCGGTGATGGTGGTGGTACCCAGGGCCATGGCGCCGCCATGTTCGGCACTGACGCGGTTCAACGTAACCTGGCGTTCACCCGTAAACCGGTATTCAACCGGCGCACTGCCCAATAAACGGGCCAAGCCCTCCTGAGCGCTGTAACGCCCCTTGAGCGCGAGGCTCTGCAGGCCTTGCAGGCGTGCACTGTCGAACAGCACTTGCACACCGGCCTGGTCAGCGAAGGACAGCACCGCGCTGCCCAGAGATTGAGCGGGGACATCGAACATCAATATGGCGGGCCGCGAAACTTCCTCCGGGGGGTCGGCGGCATACGCCTGACCCGCCGTGACAAACAGCCCCAAGTGAACGGCAAGGGCCACCCGGCTACCGGTGGTGCGCACCCTGATGATTGCAGACATCTTCGTTATCCCTTCGCTGACCGCTCTTTTATGCGAATACTTCTCAACTAGAAAGACGTGTCAGGGCCAGGAAGTCAGTAAGGTTTTTTGAAGATTCTTTCGGAAGGAGGGAAATAACGAAGCCGGAAACTGACGTCAGTAGATAAGGCTGACACCGGCCAGATCGAACCGCTTGACCTGCAACTCTTCGGTCAAGGTGCCCAAGGCGGCGTCGAGCATGTCGAGGCGGAACACCCCGCTGACCTCGCGATCAGCCAAGTCTGCGTTGGTCAACACCACGCGACCGGGGCGATAGCGGTTAAGTTGCTCGATCACCTTGGTCAACGGCAGGCGATCAAACACCAGCACGCCGCGGCGCCAACTGGTGGCACGTTGCAGGTCCAGAGTGTCGAGGGTCGTCACCCCGTCCCGGGGGCTGTAGCGTACCGCCTGTCCTTCCTTGAGAATCGCGTCGGTCGAGCCCTTTTGCGGCGGCGCATGCAGCGTCACTGCCACGCTGTGTTGCAGCACGCCGACCCAGGCCTGCTGATCGTCCTCGCGCCCGACCACAAACCGCGTGCCCAAGGCGCGGGTTTGACCGCTGGCGCTCTGCACCACAAAGGGCCGGGTTTCGTCACCCGTCATCGGCGCCACGTCAAAAATCGCCGAGCCGGCCAGCAGACTGATGCGCCGCTGGGTTGCGTCGAAGTCCAGGCGAATCGCGCTGGAGGAATCCAGCTCGACAGTGCTGCCATCCGCCAAATGCACGGTGCGGACTTCGCCCTTATGGGTCAGGTAGTCGGCTTGCGTTTGCAACAACGCCTCCGGCCCGCGCACCCACCCAACGCCGACCACCACCAGCAACAGCGCGACACTCGCCGCCACGCGCCAGCTTCTGCGGCGAGGGGAACGCCCCATGGGCCCACTGACAGCATCAGGACGTTGGCGCGAGGCAAGTGCTGCCGGATTGTGATGCGCGTCACCCAGCGCGGCCCACGTCTGCTCGGCGTACCGCAGGGCCGATTCATGGCGGCTGTCCCGGGCAATCCAGTGCCGCAGTTCAGCCTGTTCGTGCTCATCAAGGGCACCGGCGTGCAAGCGCACCGCCCATTCGGCAGCCGCCTCGGTAATGCTGTGCTGTTGCGGACCCTGGCTATTCACGTGTGAATCTCAAACTCTCGTTATGTACGCTGTGACGTTTGACCTTGAATTCTTCGGTAATTCATTCGTCAGTTGGCATTACCTCTTCGTCCTGCAAGCGTTGCATCACATAGGCCAGGGCCTTGGCCAGATGCTTTTGCACTGAACTGTCGGAAATATCCAGATGCCGGGCGACCTGGGCATGGGTCATGCCCTCGATACGGTTGAGACGGAAAATCTGCCGGGTTCGCTCCGGCAGTTCCGCCAGTGCCTGCTTCAATGCCTGTCGCTGTTGCTGCGCCATTGCCTGAGCCTCCAACCCAGCCACATTATCTTCAATCTCGGCCAGCGCCTCGTGGGGCACGGAGTCAGTCTTGCGCCGCGCTTCCTGACGAATATGGTCGATCAACAGATTGCCGGCCGTTCGATAGAGATAGCCCCGGGAGTTGTCGATGCGTTCACCGGCAGGCTTTTGGGCCAAGCGCAGAAAACTCTCCTGCACCAGGTCCGCGGCCAGCTGCGGGTCGCCCACCCGGCGCGACAGATACCCGCGCAAGGCATCTGCGTGCCGGAGAAACAGGCCCTTGAGATCCATGTCCGACAAACCGACTCCCTGGTATGGAAAGGAAACAAGCGGACATATTAAGCGTTATCGAGAATTATTTTCAATTGAAATCAATTCGTGAATGGCGAAAGGTTGCGTTCATTTCTCGTTCGATAATCGAACAATTACTCACACCCAACGTCGCAACAATTAACTATCTGGTACATTTTGTCCCCGCAGGCTGACGTCGCTCGGTCCAAGCCAAAAACAACAGTGGAGACACCTTTATGCCCCCCATCGTGCTGGTGCTTAACGGCCCCAACCTGAACCTGCTCGGCACCCGCGAGCCGGCCACTTATGGCCATGAAACCCTGGCCGACATTGCCGCCCTGTGTGGCCGTAGCGCCGAGCAGTTGGGCCTGAAAGTGGAGTTCCGCCAGACCAACCATGAAGGCGAACTGCTGGACTGGATCCACGGTGCCCGCACCCGCTGCGCCGGGATCGTGATCAACCCGGCGGCCTGGACCCACACCTCAGTGGCGATCCGCGATGCCCTGGTGGCCAGTGAGGTACCGGTGATCGAGGTGCACCTGTCCAACGTGCACGCGCGGGAACCCTTTCGTCATCACTCTTTCGTGTCACCGATTGCCAAGGCCGTGCTCGCCGGATTCGGCAGCCACGGCTACCACCTGGCACTTGAGCATTTCAGCCAGATCTTGAAGAGATGAGTCTTATGCCCCAACGCCGAATTCTGGCCGGCCTGATCGGCGCCGGCATCCAGGCCTCGCGCACCCCGGCCCTGCACGAGCAGGAAGGTGATGCCCACGGCTTGCGCTACCTGTATCGCCTGATCGATCTGGATCAATTGCACCTGGACAGCAGCGCCCTGCCCGACCTGCTCAAGGCCGCTGAACAGATGAGCTTCACAGGTTTGAACATCACCTACCCGTGCAAGCAGGTGATCCTGCCACTGCTCGACGAACTGTCACCCGAGGCGCGGGGAATTGGTGCGGTCAATACCGTGGTGCTCCACGACGGCAAACGCATTGGCCACAACACCGACTGCCTGGGATTCGCCGAAGGGTTCCGCCGAGGCTTGAGTGGCGCGGCGCGCAAGCAGGTGGTGCAAATGGGCGCAGGCGGTGCAGGCGCGGCGGTGGCTCATGCGTTGCTCAGTGAGGGCGTCGAACGATTAAGCATTTTCGATGTGGACGAAGGCCGCGCCCGAAGCCTGGCCGATAACCTCAACCAGCATTTCGGCGCCGGCCGAGCCCAGTCGGGCAGCGACTTGCACCACGCCATGGCCGAGGCCGACGGCCTGGTGAACACCACCCCCATGGGCATGGCCAAGTTGCCAGGTATGCCGGTGCCGCTCGCGACGTTGCGACCTGAGTTATGGGTGGCGGAAATTGTCTATTTCCCGCTGGAAACCGAACTGCTGCGCAACGCTCGGGCGCTGGGTTGCCGCACCTTGGATGGCGGCAACATGGCGGTGTTTCAGGCGGTGAAGGCGTTTGAGTTGTTCAGTGGCGAAGTGGCCGATGCGGGGCGAATGTTGGCGCACTTCCAGAGCATGAATACCTCTGTGTAGAAACCGGATCAAAAATGTGGGAGCGGGCTTGCTCGCTCCCACATTTGTTCTGTGTTGCATTCAGGCCTGCAGGTAACGCAACACCGACTCGCAAATCATCGCCCTATGCCGCTGCTTGACCGCCTCGTCCGACAACTCGATCTGAAAAATCTCGCTGAAGGTGTGGCGGTTGGACACGCGATAAAAGCTGAACGAATTGATCAGCAGGTGGACATCCAGCGGCTCCAGGCCTTCGCGAAACACCCCCAACTCTGCCCCTCGGCGCAAGGTCGCGCCGAGCGCTTCAAGGATGTTGCTGTTCATCGCCTTGATCGCATCAGACTGTTTCACGTACTCGGCGTTGTGGATATTTTCGATGCTGACGATCCGCACGAAATCCACATTCTGGTCGTGATGATCAAAGGTGAATTCCACCAAGCGCCGGATGGCTTCCCGAGGCTCCAGCGCCGTCAGGTTCATCCGCGCTTCGGTGTTGCGAATATCGCCGTAGAGTTTCTCCAGCACCTCGACATACAGCTGTTCCTTGCTGCCGAAGTAGTAATAGATCATGCGCTTGGAGGTATCGATGCGCTCGGCAATGGCGTCCACCCGGGCACCGGAGAGGCCCTGCTGGACAAACTCGACAATCGCTTCCTGGAGAATATTCTCGCGGGTCTTCTCCGGATTGTTCTTGCGTCCCTTGCGCGGCGTCGATGACGTTGCTGGGCGTTCGGAAGTCGAGTTCATGGTGCGCTCACGGCCATTTATGCAGGCCGTGATTATGGGCCGCCACGCACGGCGAAGGAAGCACCAAGGCCTTACAACTTGGCCTGGCGCACGGCGCCGCTGCGGGACTTGGCCATGGCCGCCAGGCGCACCGCCACATTGGCCGCGCCATAACCGGCATAGCCGTTCTTGCGCTGGATGATTTCGAAGAAAAACCGCCCTTCGAACGGCTCGGTGTACACATGAAACAACTCGCCGCCCTGGGCGTCACGGTCGTAAAGCACGTTGTAGTAGGCCAGTTCGCTGAGGAACTGGTCATCGAAATCAAAGCGTGCGGCCAGGTCATCGTAGTAGTTGAGCGGGATATCCAACAGCGGTACGCCGGCCTGTTTGGCCCGGCTGACCTCGGCAAAAATGTCCTCGCAGTCGAAGGCGATGTGATGCACGCCCGAACCACGATAGCTGGACAGGGCGTGGGAAATCGCGGTGTTGCGGTTCTCGGAGATATTCAGCGGCAGGCGAATCGAACTGCAGCGGCTGCGCAACGCACGGCTTTTCACCAGGCCGTAGGGGTCGGGCAGCACCACTTCATCGTCGGCCTCGAAATCCAGCAGGCTTTTGTAGAACAGCACCCAGCTGTCGAGGCTGTCGGCAGGCAAAGCCATCGCCATGTGGTCGATACGCAGCAAACCGCCGCCATTCGATGTAGAGGCTTGCAGGTTGAAATCAGTGTCGTAGATCCCGCCTTGGTCCTGGTCCACCAGATAAATCAGGCTGCCATCGGGCGCGCGCACCGCCGCGAGTTCCAGCTCGTTGGGGCCGACCAAACCGCGATAAGGCTGCCCCTTGTAGGCCACCGCCCGCTCCAGGGCCTTGGCGCTGTCCTTGACCCGAATCGCCGTGGCGCACAACGACGGTCCGTGGGCTTCGAAAAAGTTGTGGGCAAAGGAATAGGGTTCACAGTTGAGGATCAGGTTGATATCACCTTGGCGCAGCAGGCTGACATGCTTGGAACGATGCTCACCGACCTTGACGAAGCCCAGACGCTGCAACCATTGCGTGAGCTTGGCGCCGAGGTTTTCATCCACCGCAAACTCCAGAAATTCGATGCCGTCGTACTCACTGGCAGCCGGTGTTTCAAATAGCGTTTCAAGTTGTGCGGCCGGCGCGGCTTCCTGCGCCAGGCGCTGGCGAGTCTTCTCTTCCAGGTACAGCAACGAGCGCAAACCATCGGCGGCATTGGCCCGGGTGGGTGCGGCGCGAAAGCCGTCGTTGAAGATCTCCAGGGACAGAGGCCCGGTGTAGCCGCTCTTGATGATGGGCGCGAGAAAGCCCGGCAGATCGAACTCACCCTGGCCTGGGAAGCAGCGAAAATGCCGGCTCCACTCCAACACATCCATCGCCAGGATCGGTGCATCGGCCATTTGCACAAAGAAGATCTTGTCCCCGGGAATCTCGGCGATGGCACTGGGATCGCCCTTGAGGGACAGGGTGTGAAAACTGTCCAGCAACACGCCGAGGCTGGGGTGATCAATTTGTCGCACCAGGCTCCACACCTGCTGCCAGGTATTGACGTGCCGGCCCCAGGCCAGGGCTTCATACCCAATGCGCAAGCCACGACGGCCGGCGCGTTCGGCCAACAGGCTCAAGTCATCCAGCAGGATGCGTTCGTCGCCGAGCGAATCGGCTGACGCATTGCTGCACACCAGCACCAGGTCGGTGCCCAGTTCCTGCATCAAATCGAACTTGCGCTCGGCCCGCTCCAGGTTGTGTGCCAGGCGCTCGCGACGGCAGCCTTCAAAATCACGGAAGGGCTGAAACAAGGTGATAGCGATACCCAGGTCGGCGCACATCTGCCTGACTTCCCGCGGGCTGCCGTCGTAATACAATAAGTCATTCTCGAAGATTTCCACGCCATCAAACCCGGCGGCGGCAATGGCTTCGAGCTTTTCCGGCAGGGTTCCGCTCAGGGAAACGGTGGCAATGGAACGTTGCATGGGGTGACTCCCGGCAATAAAGGCAGGTCTTGTTTGCGGCAAATTATTGGCTTCGACTGTCCTCGGCGTAAATTAAAATGTACCAACCAGTTAGTTTTATGGGCGATTATCGAACACAATGGCCATTGGCGAATTGACGATTTTTTAGCCACTGCGCACCATCGACCGCACCTTGAACCGCGCTTTCATTGGACGGGCTCAAGGGATCAAGACCCAGAACACACCATAAAAATTTCAAAAAACGGGTACCTCATCATGCCTTCGCAAAACTCCGCCGTGGCCGCGCGCCCTGGCATTCCCCATAGCGGCATCGGCGACAAGATTCGTGGTGCCCTGGCCGTCGGCAAGACTCGCTGGGGCATGCTGGCCCTGGTGTTTTTCGCCACCACCCTGAACTACATCGACCGTGCCGCCCTCGGGGTGATGCAGCCGATCCTGGCCAAGGAAATGAGCTGGACGGCGATGGATTACGCCAATATCAACTTCTGGTTCCAGGTCGGCTACGCCATCGGCTTTGTGCTGCAAGGCCGGTTGATCGACCGGGTCGGCGTCAAGCGTGTGTTCTTCTGCGCGGTGCTGTTGTGGAGCATCGCCACCGGCGCCCACGGCCTGGCCACCTCGGCAGTGGGTTTCATGGTCTGCCGCTTTATCCTCGGGCTGACCGAAGCCGCCAACTACCCGGCGTGCGTCAAGACCACCCGCCTGTGGTTCCCCGCCGGCGAGCGAGCAGTGGCCACCGGGATCTTCAACGCCGGCACCAACGTCGGCGCCATGCTCACACCGATGCTGTTGCCGCTGATCCTCCACGTGTGGGGCTGGCAGGCGGCATTCCTGTGCATGTCGGCGCTCGGGGCGATCTGGCTGATTTTCTGGGGTTTGAAGTACTACAACCCGGAAGAACATCCGAGCGTTAAGCAATCAGAACTGGACTACGTACAGCAGGAAGTTGAGCCGGAACAACCCCGTGTGCCGTTCAGCCGCATCCTGCGCATGCGCGGCACCTGGGCCTTCGCCCTGGCTTACGCGATGACCGCCCCGGTGTTCTGGTTCTACCTGTATTGGCTGCCGCCGTTTCTCAACCAGCAATACAACCTGGGGATCAACGTGACCCAGATGGGCATCCCGCTGATCATCATTTACCTGACGGCGGACTTCGGCAGCATTGGCGGCGGGATTCTGTCTTCGTTCCTGATCGGCCGTGGGATGAACGCAATCAAGGCGCGATTTGTGTCGATGCTGCTGTTCGCCTGCTGCATCGTCGGGGTGATCATGGCCGCCGGTTCCAGCCAGCTGTGGGTCGCGGTATTTGCCATCTCCCTGGCCATCGGCGCGCATCAGGCCTGGACCGCCAACATCTGGAGCCTGGTGATGGACTACACGCCCAAGCACATGATGAGCACGGTGTTCGGTTTTGGCGGCATGTGCGCGGCCATCGGCGGGATGTTCATGACCCAGATCGTCGGGCATATCCTCACGGTCACGAATAACAACTACACGGTGCTGTTCACCCTGATTCCGGCGATGTACTTCATCGCCCTGATCTGGATGTACTTCATGGCCCCGCGCAAGATTCCTACCGTCGACGCCTGATTCGACTCAACTGCGCCGCTGCTGCCAGGCAGCGGCCAGGCCGCTCAGGCAAATTACCCCGATCCCGACCACCGTGGTCAGGTTCGGGGTATGCGCGAACACCAGCCAGCCCAACAACCCCGCAAACACGATCTGGCAATAGCCGAACGGCGCCAACAGGGCCGGTGCCGCAAAGCGGAACGCCTTGGTCAGCAACAAGTGCGCGGTCATCCCGCAGGTGCCCAGCGCCAGCATCAACACGCCATTCCACAGGCTTGGCACTTGCCAGAAGAACGGCACCAGCGCACTCATCACCAAGGTGTTGCACAAACCGGCGAAGAAGTTACTGGTGGTCGGGCTGTCGTACTGGCTGAGGATGCGCGTGAGCAGTTGGTAGAAGCAGAAAAACAACGCGGAACACAACGGCAGCAACACCGCCGGCGTAAACAGTTCACCGCCCGGGTGAACAATGATCAAGACGCCGACAAAGCCGCAAATCACCGCCAGCCATTGGCCACGGGTCACGTGCTCGCCCAGCAACGGTACCGACAATGCCGTCACCAGGATCGGCGCCAGGAAGTTGACCGCCGTGGCTTCGGCCAACGGAATGAATTGCAGGGCCGTGGTGAAGAACAGGCTGGTGCCCAGCAGGCACAAGGCCCGTACCACTTGCAGTCCGGGCCGTTTACTGCGCAACACCCGCAGCCCGGATTGCGGCAGGAAGATCCCGGCCATCAACAGCGTATGCACCATGTAGCGAGCCCACACCACCATCACAATCGGATAGAAACCGGCCAGGTATTTGGACAACGCGTCGTGGCTGGAAAACAAAAAGGTCGCCACCACAATCAACAAAATGCCTTTGAGGGGATGGTTGACGCCGGAAAGTGGAGTACTGAGGGTCATTGTGTTCTCTTGAGTGGCAGGCTGAAATGACCGCCGCAAACGGGGCACAATCTAGAGCCGTGCGTACGTCTATCTCAAGAGCATAACCAAACACTGTTCGAACAGCGCACTAAATCGCGGGAATCGAGTCGAACGCTGCACGCGGCCCCACCACTGTGCGTTATTTAACCAAGGCTTTTTCATCATGAAAAAAACACTGTTGCTACTGTCCACCCTTGCCCTGCTCAGCGCCTGCAACAAAGAAGCTCAGGACAATAAGCCCGTCCCTAAAGTGCCTCCCGCCTCAGTTCAAGCCACCCTGGTTCCCGAAACCCTGCCTACCGACAAATGGGTTGGCCAGTGGACGGGCGTCGAAGGCCTGAACCTGACCATCAGCAAGGACGACACCATCGGTCGCGGCCACTACGTGCTGACCATGCAATACGGCCTCGATGCAGATGACTCGGGGACCTTCAAAGGCGTGGCTACCGAAGACGGTATCAGTTTTACCCGCCCCGACGGCCCACAAACCCTGCGTGCCGGCGACGGTGAAGCCACTGGCCTGAAGTGGCTGGCCGATAAAAAGAACTGCCTGGTGGTCAATAGCGGCGAAGGTTATTGCCGTCCATAACATCCTTGGGCTTAGATAGCGTCAGACAGCCGGACTGGCGCCAACCCGACTCACCAACAACACTGATCTGCACGTTTATCAAGAGGATTGCCACATGCTATGGAAAAAAGGCCGACGCAGCGACAACGTAGTCGATGCCCGCGATGACAGCGGCGCTGGCGGTGGTGGTGGCATGCGCTTTGGTGGTGGCAAGGGCCTGAGCCTGACGGCCATTGTGCTGATCGTCGGCATCGGCTGGCTCACCGGCCAGGACCCGATGCAAATCCTCGGGCAACTCAGTGGCCAACTGACCGAGCAAGCCCCCTCGGTCAGCCCGCAGACGCGCCAGTCCCCTCCGGCCAATGATGAACAAGCCGACTTCGTCCGCGCCGTACTCGGTGACACCGAAGACACCTGGGGCCAGGTGTTCCAGGAAAACGGCCTGACCTACAAGAACCCCAAGTTGATCCTGTTCCGGGGCCGGGTGAATTCCGCCTGCGGTGGTGCAACGTCCGCCAGCGGCCCGTTCTATTGCCCGGCTGATCAGCAGGTCTACCTCGACCTGGACTTCTTCCGGGAGATGTCTCAGCGCTTCAAGGCAGCCGGCGATTTCGCCCAGGCCTACGTGATCGCTCACGAAGTCGGACACCATGTGCAGACCTTGCTCGGGATTTCGGCGAAGATTCAGGCAGCGCGTCAACAAGGCCGTCCGATGGAAGGCGATGGCGGCTTGCTGGTACGCCAGGAGCTGCAAGCCGACTGCTTCGCCGGGGTCTGGGCCAATCGAGCGCAGAAGCGCCTGAACTGGCTGGAGCCGGGGGATATTGAAGAGGCACTGAATGCGGCGAATGCCATCGGCGACGACCGTCTCCAGCAACAAAGCCAGGGCCGTGTCGTGCCGGACTCGTTCACCCACGGCACGTCGGCACAGCGGGTCCGCTGGTTCAAGACCGGCTTTGCCAATGGCCAAATCAACCAATGCGACACCTTCACCGCCAAGAGCCTCTAAATGAATAAGCGATCGGGTCTACTGCTGGGCTTGTTGATGACATGCTCCTCCGCCTGGGCTGCCGAAGAGGGGGTCAAGGTCATCAGCCCCGATCGCTTTCATCTGGAGGCCGGTGACCTGAGCCTTGGCCTGAGCCAGGATTGGCGTCAGCCACTGCCTCAGGTGACCCGCGCACTGATCATCATCCACGGCCGGCTGCGCAATGCCCAGACCTACCTGAAAAGCGGTGAAGATGCGGCCCAGAGCGCAGGGCAAAGCGCCAATACCCTGGTGATTGCACCGCAGTTTCTCAACGAGTCCGATGTTAAACGCAACCAGTTGAACACCCAGGTGTTGCGCTGGCACGGCAATGACTGGATGGCCGGCGAGCCCTCCATCGGGCCTGGCCAGGTCAGCTCCTACGGGGCGCTGGACCAGATCATCAAGCACTTGGGCAATCGCAAGCTGTTCCCGGCCCTGAAGGAAATTGTCGTCGCCGGCCACTCGGGTGGTGGTCAGGTCGTGCAGCGCTTTGCCTTGACCGGCCACGATCACCCGACCTTGAAAACCGAAGGCATCAGCTTGCGCTATGTGGTCGCCAACCCGTCGTCCTACGCGTATTTCAGCCCACAGCGTCCGGTGAAATTCGATGTCGCCAGTTGCCCGGGCTTCAATGACTGGAAGTACGGCATGCAGAAGCTGCCGGAGTACGCCAAGGGGCAAAGCGCCGAGGTGCTTGAGCAAACGTATGTGGCGCGCGACATCACCTACCTGCTGGGCCAAAAGGACACCGATCCCAATCACCCAGCGTTGGACAAGAGCTGCGAGGCCGAAACCCAGGGCCCGTACCGACTGATTCGCGGGCACAACTACTTCGATTACCTCAAGCAACGGCATCCGCAGTTGAGCCACAAGCTGGTTGAGGTGCCCGGGGTTGGGCATGACGGGGACAAGATGTTTACCGCGCCTGAGGGGCGCAAGGTGTTGTTCCCATAGCCCCTGAAGAAACCGGATCAAAATGTAGGAGCTGGCTTGCCTGCGATGACGGTGTAACAGTCAACATCAGTGTTGAATGTTAGTCAGCCATCGCAGGCAAGCCAGCTCCCACATTTGATTTTCATTGTCTGGTCTAGATCATCTGGCGCAACACCGCACAATCCTCGGCATGCCAGTCGGCCAGTTCAGGCCATGGGTTGTCGGGTAGATTAACCAGCACGGTTTTAGTCCCCGCCGCCCGACCGCAATCCAGGTCGAAGCGATAGTCTCCCACCATCACCATCTGACTCGGCGCAACATCCCAAGCCTGTGCCAGTTTCAGCAGGCCACCCGGATCAGGCTTGGGTGGGGCATCATCACGGCCCAGCACATCCTCGGCCGCAAAACAGTCGGCCAAGCCGATGGCGTGCAGCGTCACATGGGCCAGCTCCCGGGCATTACGGGTCAGGATGCCCAGGCGATAACCACGCTGCGCCAATTCCCGCACCAACTCCACGGCACCGGTCGCGGCAACAGAACCCACCGCCAGGTCCCGCTCATGTTCCAGCAACCAGGCATGCTTGGCCGCCGCTTCAGCAGCAGGCAACGCTGCCAGGTGCGTAAGGATGTCGTCACTCGCCGGAATATCCAGGGCCACGCGAATGGCCGCAAAGTCATGTACAGCGACGGTCAGGGTGCCGTCCATGTCGAACACCCAATACTTAACGTCACCCAGGCTCATGCCCAATCCTTGCGGTGGCGAATCAAGCCTTCCTGAGTCACCGATGCCACCAGTTGCCCGGCACGGTTGTATACGCTGCCCCGGGAGAACCCACGGGAATTACCGGCCCATGGGCTGTCCATGGCGTAGAGCAGCCAGTCATCGGCGCGCAGGTCGCCATGGAACCACAGCGCGTGGTCGAGGCTGGCGACTTGCATGTCTTTCTGCCACACGGTCTTGCCATGGGGCAGCAACGAAGTGGTCAGCAGACCGAAGTCCGATGCATAGGCCAGCAAGTATTTATGCAGCGCCGGCGAGTCGGCCAAGGCGCCGTCGGCGCGAAACCACACATATTTGACCGGATCAGACGGCTGCGGGTTGAACGGGTCTTTCTCGGTCACCGGCCGTACTTCGATGGGCTTGGGGCACAGCAATTTTTCGCGCATGTGCTCGGGAATCAGGTGCGCCCGCTGTTGGGTCAGCTCCAGCTCCGAGGGCAGGTTTTCCGGACCGACCACCTGAGGCATGGTCGTCTGGTGCTCGAAGCCCTCTTCGTCGTACTGGAACGAAGCGCTGCAGGTGAAGATCGGGTTGCCCTTCTGGATCGCCGTCACCCGGCGCGTGCTGAAGCTGCCGCCATCGCGCACCCGATCGACCTGATACACCACCGGTAACGCTGCATCGCCTGGGCGCAGAAAGTAACCGTGCAAGGAATGCACATGCCGCGCTTCTTCAACGGTCTGGCTCGCCGCCGACAACGATTGGCCCAGCACCTGACCGCCGAACAGTTGGCGAAAGCCCAGGTCCTGGCTGCGGCCGCGAAAGAGGTTTTCCTCGATCGGTTCCAGGGTCAGCAGGTCCACCAGATCTTCCAACACTTGGCTCATAAAGCAATGCTCCTACAACAATCTATTGGGCATTCCGGGCTGCTTATCCGTGCAGCGTATCCAACCATTGGGCGCGGGTGATGCGGTACAAAACATGATGGCGCAACGGGTCATCCGCCGCGACCTTGGGGTGTTCAAAATCTGCCGACGGATCGTACTGCATACCGATGGCCTGCATGACTTTCTGTGACGGCAAATTGGTTTGGGTGGTGAAAGCGACGACGTCATTCAGCTTCAGTCGGTCGAAGCCACAGCGCAATGCGGTCCAGGCCGCCTCACTGGCGTAACCCAGGCCCCAATGCTCCTTGGCCAGGCGCCAGCCAATCTCCACCGCCGGGGTGAACTCGGCATCGAAGCTGACATTCAGCAACCCGGTCAGGCCGATAAACTCACCGCCGTCCTTGCGCTGCAAGGCCCACAGTCCAAAGCCGTACTCGGCAAAGTGACCCCGAATCCGTCCGATCAGCGCCGCGCTTTCCAGGCGACTCAGGGTGGCCGGAAAATAACGCATCACCTGCGGGTCGGCGCACATCCGGGCAAACTCCGGCAGATCGGCATCACTCCATTGGCGCAACACCAGGCGTGCGCTTTCCAATTCCTGTATCGGCTCCATTGATCCCCCTCCCCTGCCATGTGCGTAAGTGTACCGCGCTGTTAAGATCCGTCGCTGGTCCCCGTCAGAAATTGCCATGCCTTTGCCACTGATCTACCACGACGACTACAGTCCTGAGTTCCCGGCGGACCACCGCTTCCCCATGGATAAGTTCCGCCTGTTGCGCGATCACCTGGTGGACAGCGGCCTGACTCAGGACAGCCAACTGCTGCGCCCGGAACTGTGCCCGGCAGAGATTCTGGCCCTCGCCCATGAACCTGGGTATATCGAACGCTATATGAGTGGCGAGTTATCCCGCGAAGACCAACGGCGCCTTGGCTTGCCCTGGAGCGAAGCCCTGGCCCGACGTACCGTGCGCGCCGTCGGCGGCTCGCTGTTAGCCGCTGAACAGGCGCTGGAGCACGGCCTGGCCTGCCATCTGGCGGGTGGTACTCATCACGCCCACTACGACTATCCGGCAGGTTTCTGCATCTTTAATGACTTGGCGGTAATCAGTCATTACCTGCTTGAAAGCGGCCGGGTCGACCGAGTGCTGATCTTCGACTGTGACGTGCATCAGGGCGACGGCACCGCGCGCATCCTCGAACACACCCCGGACGCCATCACCGTATCCCTGCACTGCGAAAAGAATTTCCCAGCACGCAAGGCCCGCAGCGACTGGGATATTCCGCTTCCCATGGGCATGGGCGACGCCGATTACCTCAAGGTGGTAGACGATGCCCTCAACTACCTGCTGCCGCTGTATCAACCCGACCTGGTGCTGTACGACGCCGGCGTCGATGTGCACAAGGACGACGCCCTCGGCTATCTCAAGCTGACCGACCAAGGCGTCGCCGCCCGCGACGAAAGCGTGATGCGCCATTGCCTGGGCCGCGACATCCCGGTGATGGGCGTGATTGGCGGCGGCTACAGCAAGGACCGCCCCGCCCTCGCCCGCCGCCATGGCATTTTGCATCACAGTGCGCAGCGGGTATGGACGTCATCAGGTTGTCACTGAAGTGTGGGCGTTACCCACAATCGCTGTGGAACTGCCTGTGGATAACCTGAGTGAAACCCTCTGTAAGCTAGCAGGCACATAGCTTGTAGGAAGCTGTACGTTTTTTGATCAGGCAGTCTCGGCGTCCTCGGGTAGAATGCTCGGCCTACTTTGCCGAACCGCAGTCACTCTCATGCCTCAGACCCACGCCCAGTCTCATCACGTCATCATCATCGGCGGCGGCCCCGCCGGGCTGATGGCTGCCGAAGTGCTGAGCCAGGCCGGGGTCAAGGTCGATCTGTACGACGGCATGCCCTCGGTGGGCCGCAAGTTCCTGCTGGCGGGCGTGGGTGGGATGAACATTACCCATTCCGAAGCCTATCCGGCGTTTCTCTCGCGCTATGCCGAACGTGCGCCACAGATCGCGCCGTTGCTGCATCAGTTCGGTGCCGAGGCATTGTGCGAATGGATTCATGGGCTGGGGATTCAAACCTTTGTCGGCAGCTCCGGCCGAGTCTTTCCTACCGACATGAAAGCCGCCCCGCTACTTCGGGCCTGGCTCAAGCGCCTACGGGATCAGGGCGTAGTTATCCACACCCGTCATCGCTGGTTGGGCTGGAATGACGACGCCAGCCTGCTTATCCACAGCCCCGAGGGCGATAAAAGCCTACGCAGCGATGCGGTACTGCTGGCCCTGGGCGGCGGCAGTTGGTCGCGCTTGGGTTCCGATGGCGCCTGGCTCAAGCTACTGGAAGACAAAGGCGTCCCTTACGCGCCACTGCAACCGAGCAACTGCGGCTTCGAGGTGTCAGCCTGGAGCGAGCTGATGGTCAGCAAATTCGCCGGTGCCCCGTTGAAAAACGTTGCTATTGGCCTGGCGGATGACAAGCCGCGACTGGGTGAATGTGTGATCACCGCCACAGGGATTGAAGGCAGCCTGATCTACGCCCTGTCGGCACCGATTCGCGAGGCGATCAATCGGGAGGGAACGGCCACGGTGCATATCGACCTGCTACCGGGCAGGTCGTTGGACAAGGTCCAGGCCGCACTGGCCAAACCCCGCGGGTCGCGCTCGATGAGCAAGCACTTGCACAGTCAGTTGGGGTTGGATGGCGTGAAAGCCGCACTGTTGCGAGAGTTGGCACCCGCCGAGCACTTCAACGACCCGGCGCAGTTGGCCATCGATATCAAGGCACTGCCCCTGACGCTGGTAAAAGCCAGGCCCATGGACGAAGCCATCAGTACTGCGGGCGGTGTGCCGTTTGAAGCGCTGGATGAACGATTGATGGTCAAGCAATTGCCGGGCGTGTTCTGCGCGGGCGAGATGCTGGACTGGGAAGCGCCGACGGGCGGGTATCTGCTGACGGGGTGTTTTGCCAGCGGCCGGGCCGCCGGGCGGGGTGTGCTGGAGTGGCTGAACACACAAATCCCGGATTGAAACACACGCCAATGTGGGAGCTGGCTCGCCTGCGATGAGGCCATCGCAGGCACCTTGAAACTTACTTCTTCTTACGCGGCCCGGTATTAAACACCGGCACCTTGCGCACCGGCTTAAGCGAAGGCTCCGCCACCGACACTTCACCACTCTCCACCCACTTGCCCAGGTTGCGCTTGCCGCCACCCGAGGTCTTGGGTTTCTTCGGCTTCTTCGGCTTTTTCACCACCTGACCACTGGAGTCAGTGTCCGGCACCCGATGCTCCGGCTCGAAGTCCTGCTCCATATGCCGGGTCAACGTCTGACGGGTCAGCATCTCGATGGCCGACAACATGTTCACTTCATCGGCACACACCAGGGAAATCGCCTCACCGGTGTTGCCCGCACGACCGGTACGACCGATGCGGTGGATGTAGTCTTCAGCCACAATCGGCAGGTCAAAGTTGACCACCAGCGGCAAGTCTTCGATGTCCAGGCCACGGGCCGCCACGTCGGTGGCTACCAAAATCTGCACATCGCTGGACTTGAAGCGATCCAGCGCCCGCTGGCGGGTCGCTTGTGGCTTGTCACCATGAATACCGTCGGCGTTGATGCCCAGGCCCTGAAGTTTTTCCACCAGCGCATCCACGCCGTTGCGTGTCTTGGCGAACACCAGTACCTGCTTCCAGCGACCCTTGCGCATCAAGTGTACAAACAGTTCCGCCTTGCGCTTCTTGTCCACCGGCACCACCCATTGCTTGACGGTGTTGGCGGCGACGTTGCGCGGGCTGACTTCGACGATCAACGGGTCAATGAGCATCTGCCCGGCCAGCAGGCGGATCTCGTCGGAGAAGGTCGCGGAGAACAGCAGGGTCTGGCGCTTTTTCGGCAGCATGCGGTAAATGTTCGCCAGTTCTTCGGAGAAGCCCAGGTCGAGCATGCGATCGGCTTCATCCAGCACCAGGGTTTGCAGCTGATTGAGTTTCAGCGCGTTCTGACGGAACAGGTCGATCAGCCGGCCAGGCGTGGCGACCAGCACATCGACGCCTTTGCGCAGCTTCATCATCTGCGGGTTGATGCTCACGCCGCCATACACGGCGTACGTGGTCAGCGGCAGGTGTTGGGCGTACTCGGCGACGCTGGCGTGGACCTGCTCGGCGAGCTCGCGGGTCGGGCACAGGATCAGCGCGCGCACCGAGTTGGCGGTAACTTTCGGCCCTTCCATCGTCAGCAGTTGCAGCAGCGGCACGGCGAAACCGGCGGTCTTGCCAGTACCGGTCTGGGCTGCGGCCATCAGGTCGCGACCGGCCAGCACCGCCGGAATGGCTTGCGCCTGCACCGGCGTCGGGGTCTGGTAGCCGAGCGTCTCAAGGGCGCGCAGCAAGGGTTCGATCAGGCCAAGGGTGGCGAAAGTCATGGGATTACCGTAGAAAAAAGTCAGCGCAAGGTCGCAATGCGCCGCAGTTTACCCTAAATCCGGTTTGGGCTTGCGCCACTGTGGCAGGCTGATCAGCAGCACCGCGCTGATGATCACCAGCATCGCCAACGCTTCTTCCATACCAATGGTCTCGCCGACAAACACAATCCCCAGCAACACCGCCACTGCCGGGTTGACGTAGGCATAACTGGTGGCCGCCGCCGGACGCACGTGCTTGAGCAGGTACATATAGGCGTTGAAGGCGATGATGGAACCGAACACGGCCAGGTAAGCCAGGGCCAACCACCCTTCAACCGGTGGCATCGCGTCGAGGTGCTCGCCCTTGAGTGCGCTGCCCACCAATAACACCGCGCCGGCGATCAGCATTTCTGCCGCACTGGCCATGGCACCTTGGGGTAACGGCAAGTGCTTGCTCCACACCGAACCGAACGCCCAG
Organism: Pseudomonas spelaei; assembly: GCF_009724245.1. Lineage (GTDB taxonomy): Bacteria > Pseudomonadota > Gammaproteobacteria > Pseudomonadales > Pseudomonadaceae > Aquipseudomonas > Aquipseudomonas spelaei. The sequence continues at coordinate 138,348 of NZ_WNNK01000017.1, forward strand.
GAAGCAGCGGCAAAAATCAGCAAGGCCGCGCCGAGCGGACTGGATTGCAAGTTGGAACCCATGTTCAGCATGGCGATCCCGATAATCCCCAGCAGCACCCCGGCCCACTCAAGACGGGTATTACGCGCGCCCCAGAAAAACCCACAGAGCAAGGTAAACAGCGGAACCGTCGCCACCGCCAACGCGGCGACGCCGGACGCCACACCGGTATGCTCCGCGACAGTGACCGCGCCATTACCAAACGTCAGCAGCAAGATGCCGATCTTGCCCGCGGCCTTCCACTGCACCCAGGTCGGCGCCGGAACCCCGCGCCAGCGCAGATAGCCATACATCAGTGCGCCCGCCGCGAGAAAACGAATCCCGCCCAACATCAACGGCGGCCAATACTCCACACCAATACGAATCACCAGGTAGGTAGACCCCCAGATCACATACAGCGCAAAAAAAGCGGCGATCAACGGTAAGGGAAAGCGGCGTGGGCCAGGCATGGGGCAGCTCTACGGCAGGACAAGGGAGGCTTATTCTAGAAAGGCAGCCTCGTAAACATAAGTTACAAAACCTGTTTAAAGCGCCAGTACACTTTTCAAAGCATGGTTATCAAGGCTATAACCCGTGCTTTCGAAAGCCACGCGTTCCCGGAGCCTTACCATGGACAGATACGACCGTATGCTCCTCAACGCACTGCTGGAAGATGGCCGTGCGTCCTACGCGCAACTGGCCCGCACCGTGAACCTGTCCGCCCCGGCCGTGGCCGAACGGGTTGCCAAACTGGAAGCCTGTGGCGTGATCACCGGTTATCAGGCCAAGGTCGACCTGTCCAGAATCGGCCTGCCGATCCAATGCGTGATCGAACTGCGCCTGACCAACCACGGCAACCAGAAGGTCTACGACGCCCTGAGCGAAATCCCCGAACTGACCGAATGCCATCGGGTCACGGGCGACCCGTGCGTGATCATGCAAGCAGCAGTGGGCTCGATGCCGGAACTGGAAAACCTGATTAATCGCGTGGCGAAGTTTGGCTTCAGCAAGACCTCGATCATTTTGTCGAGTGCGATAGAGCGGCGGGTGCCGTTGGGGCAGTTGGAAGGGAATGGCAAAAATGGGGGATGACGCACTCCCAAGCACTGGTCTTATGGCCAACGCTGACGCCCTTAATCAGCGCGCTGAATAATCAAGTCAACGATTTGCTTGATCGTGGTGATGCTATTCCAGTCTTCCTGCGTCGCGCGTAGCTTGAATGCTGACGCCCTTGCGTTTTAAGGGCAAGCCCTTTCAAGGTCTTTGAAAGCCAGCTGCATCGGGCTAGGAATGAAGAGCTAACCGACGAAGTGAGCCCTTGTGGGAGCTGTCGAGCCCCGGCGAGGCTGCGATAGCGGTGGGTCAGGCAACATTAACACTTGCTGTGCCGACGTCATCGCAGCCTCGCCGGGGCTCGAAAGCTCCCACATTTGGATCTTCGCGATGTTGAAGATGGCGTTCAGCTCAGACGTCTTAGAACCCGCGATGCTTCTTCAAATGGTCATTGATCTTCGCCGCCGGCACTTTCTGCAAGCTGCACAGCAAATCGTGTGACAGCTCCCGCAAGCCGTGGTTACGGCGCAGTTCCTGAGCCAGGTGGGCCGTCAGGTTGGCGGCCATTTCCGCATCGGCCATGGCCCGGTGAGCCTTGCCGGTGTGGGGCAGTTGGGCGAAGGCGGTCAAGGTGCCGAGCTTGTGGTTGGGCGCCGCCGGCATCAGGCGTCGGGCCAGCAGCAGCGAGCAAGCAAACTTTTGCAGGCGGGTACGACGGATCAAGCCCAATTCGAAGTCCCAGAACTTCTGGTCGAACGCTGCGTTGTGGGCCAGCAAGGGCGTGGTCCCGACAAACTCATTGACCTCATTCATCACCCGCTCCGCCGGCGGCGCTGTGCGCAGCATGGCGTTGCAGATGCCGGTCAGTTGTTCGATAAACCCCGGCACCCGCACGCCTGCGTTCATCAGGCTCTGGTAACGGTCCACGATCTGGCCCTGTTCCAGGATGACCACAGCGATTTCCGTGGCCCGGCAGCTGCTGCTCGGCGAGATGCCGGTGGTTTCAAAGTCGATGACCGCTATACGTTCCAAACCTGTTCCAACTCCGTCTAAAAAACTATTTGAGCAGCAGCGCGCCTTCAATCGGCACGTAGCGGCTGGCGGCGCGTATCAATGAGTTGGCCGTCAACCCCGGCACGCCGTAGGCCACGGCTTCGACGCCGTGTTTGTTGATGATGCGGTCCAGCAGCATGTCGAAATCACCGTCGCCGGACGCCAGCACCACTTCGTCGACATGGGCGGCGGCGTCCATGATATCGATGGTGATGCCCACGTCCCAGTCGCCCTTGGCCGAGCCATCACTGCGCTGGATGTAGGGTTTGAGCTTCACGGTAAAACCGAGGTTGCGCAGGATCTGCTGGAATTGCTGCTGCTTGCTGTCGCCACGGTCGATGGCATAGGCGTATGCCTCGACAATCTGCCCGCGCTGACTGATGTCAGCCCACAGGGCGGCGTAGTTGAAGTGGCAGCCATAAGCCTGGCGCACGGTGTAATAGAGGTTTTGGACATCGGCGAACACTGCAATTTTTTTCACCGTAAATCCTCATGGCACAGGCTGGGACCCCGGACTCAAGGGCCCGGAAAGGTTGCCAGTATGCCAGTCAGGAGGAAGTTTCCGAGAAAAATCAGCCCGGGGCGACGAAGCGCCCCGGATGAATGTGCATCAGACGAAGGAATCGTCGTCGCCAAAGGAAGAGGAGTCGTCGGAATAGTCGTTGTCGGCGAAGCTATCCGAGTTGCTGCCGAAGCTGTCATTACCGGCGAAACGCTGGTCATCATTGTTGTTGCCCCAGCCACTGTTGTCGCTCGCAGGTGCCGGCTCTTCGCGGATGATTTCTTCCACCACCTGCGGCTGTTGCTGGTTGTGGCTGAACAGACTGCTGATACCTTCTGCCAGCATCACACCACCGGCCACGCCTGCGGCGGTTTTCAGCGCACCGCCCAGAAAACCGCTACCGATCGGCGCCGCTGCCGGTTGTTGCGGCTGCTGGTAATTTTGCTGTGGCGCACCGAAATTCTGTTGCGGCGCCGGTTGGCTATTGAAACCCGGACGAGTCGGCTCGCGCCAGCCACCGCCTGAAGCCGCCTGCGCGCTCGCAGCAGGCTGCGGGTCACGGGAACCGCCGCCAAAGATGCTCGACAGGAACCCGCCACTGCTCGGTGCAGGTTGCGCCGTCTGGGCCTTGGCCTGTTGCAGTTCGTCCTGCAGTTGCTGAATCTGTTGTGCCTGCTGCTTGTTCTGCGCATCAAGGTTCTTGATCGCAGCCTCTTGCACCAGAATCGCCTGGGTCATGAAGTACCCGGCGGCCGGCTGGCGAGTGATGTGCTCCTTGATCCGCGCTTCGGCCTGGGCGTCGCGGGGGGCTGAGTCCGTTTCGGCTTGCTGCAACCGTGAAAACAGTCCATCGATCAGGGTTTGCTCTTCGCTGTTCATGGCGACCTCGTTAGATTGCCGGTAGAAATCTTCGCTCTGCCCAAAATAGACAGGGTACGTGCCCAGTAATGGGGCTGCCTTTCAAGGTTTCAATGGTCTTTACGCAAGGTTTACGTTTGCCGGTGATCGGTTAAAGTGTGCCCCTGCTTTTTCGGCCTGTGATGACCTTGATGAATCCGTTAGACGTACTGCGCGACTCGTTCTACTTTTTCAAGCGCAACCTGGGCGCCATCGTTCAGCTGTGCCTGCCGCTGGTGATTCTGGAGGCGCTGCTGCAACAAGTGCTCGATCATTCGCTTGGGCCCGATGCGTTCCCCGGCTATAGCGTGGTGGTGGGGTTGCTGGTGTATCCGCTGTACACGGGTGCGCTGATCCTGTTTCTCGATGCCCGCACCCGTGGTGAATCGCCGCGCGCCCAGGATGTGTTGGCCATGGCCGTGACCCTGTGGCCACGCTTTGCCCTGCTGACAGCCATCAGCACACTGCTGATCCTGCTGGGGTTGTCGCTGTATTTCCTGCCGGGGTTGTGGCTGATGGTCACCCTGGCCTTCGCCGAGTACCTGCTGGTATTGCGGGGCATGTCGGCGCTGTCGGCCATGAAGGAAAGCTTTCGCCTGACCCGTGGGCATTTCTGGCGGATTCTGGTGTGCCTGCTGTGTGTGATGACACCGCTATGGCTGCTCAAGGGCGCCACAGTGGCCGTCTATCCGGACCCGAATCCAGTGCTGGGCGTGCTGATCGACAGTGCGCAAAGCTTCCTGCAATTGTTTACCAGCGTGGTGCTGTTTCGCCTGTTCATGCTGATCGGTGGCGATGCTGACGTGCGGTGATATGCTCCATCCCTATCCTGGAATGCCATAAGCCGAGCCGATGACCCGTTTATTGCGCATCACCCTGTTGGGCCTGCTGATTCTCGCAGGCCTGCTGGCCACCCTGATCTACAGCCTGACCTGGCGCCCTGACGACAAGGAAACCCTGCCCATCCGCTGCGTCGCCCCCCGGGCCCCGACCCTGCTGCCGGGCCAGGCCATCAAGGTGATGACATGGAACGTGCAGTACCTGGCCGGCAAGAACTATGTGTTCTGGTACGACACCCCCGACGGCAGCGGCCCGGACGATCGCCCCACCGTCGAAGACATGGCCTTCAGCCTTGATGAAGTGGCCCGGATCATTCGCGACGAACAACCCGACATCCTGCTGCTGCAAGAGCTCGATGAAGGTGCCAAGCCCTCCCACTACCAGGACCAACTGGCATTGCTTCAGGAGCGCGTGGCCGATCTGTACCCCTGCAGTACTCAAGCCTTCGACTGGAAGGCCGACTTTGTCCCGGACCTGCACATCTTCGGCAGCGTCGGCCGCAAGCTGGTGACAATGAGTCGCTACCAGATCGAACACGCTGAGCGCCTGCAACTGCCCGTGGCCTCATCCAACCCGATCAGTCGCCAGTTCCAGACGAAACCGGCACTGCTGCTGACCTATCTGCCCCTGAGTGACGGCGGCCAACTGGCAGTCCTCAATACCCGACTGGATGGCGCCGCTCCCGGAAGCAACGCCGTGCTGGAACAGGTGCAGATGACCGGCAAGCTGTTGGATAAATTCGAGAGCCGTGGCACGCCATGGTTGATTGGCGGGGATTTCAATTTGCTCGCGCTGGGGCAATTCCTGCGCCTGGATGCGGGCAAGCGCGGGCAATATTCCCCCGACAGCGAGTTGCACCTGCTGTGGGACAAATACCCGATGATCCCGAGCAACAGCGAATCCAGCGGGGTGGACCGGGCCCAATGGCTGACGTACTTCCCCAATGACCCGACTGTCGACGGGCCGGATCGTACGCTGGACTATCTGTTCTACAGCCCACGGATCAAACGGGTCGAAGCCCAGGTGCGGCAGGCCGATACCCTGCGCGCCTCCAATCACTTGCCGGTGATTGCGCGGTTTCTGTTGCCGGCGGCGCAGTAGCGCGCCGCTGCGAATTACTTCCTGGGCTTGATCCGCGCCGTGGCCTCTGCCACCAACGGATCATCCGGCCAGTAATGCTTCGGATAGCGCCCCTTCAAATCCTTCTTCACCTCGGCATAGGTACTGCGCCAGAAGTTCGCCAGGTCCTGGGTCACCTGCACCGGTCGCCTTGCCGGCGACAACAGGTGCAACTTGACCACTTGCCGGCCACCGGCAATACGCGGGGTGTCGGCCAGGCCGAACAATTCCTGCAAGCGCACCGCCAGAATCGGCGGCTGCTCGCTGTAGTCCAGGCGCACCGATGAACCCGACGGCACCTTCAGGTGATGAGGCGCCAGTTCGTCCAGGCGTTGCGGCAACGGCCAGGGCAGCAGGTTATGCAGGAAACTGGACAGGTCGAGGTTGGCAAAATGACTCAGGCGCGAGACCTTGCCCAGATACGGCATCAACCAATGTTCAAGGCTGGCGAGCAAGGCACTGTCGCTGACATCCGGCCACTGACTGTCTTTACCGGCGTCCAGTTGGCGCAACAACATCACCCGCGCCTGCCACTGGCGCAATTCCGGGGTCCAGGGCAGCAACTCCAGCCCCTTGCGGCGTACCAGGTTGACCAGCGCCTGGCTGCGAGCGGCTTCATCGAGGCCCGTCAGAGGCTCTCGGCCGAGTACCAATTCGCCCACCTTGCGCTGGCGTTCCGCGCGCAGTACACCTTCGCGTTCATCCCAGTCCAGTTGATCGACCACGCGGACTTGTTCAGCCAACACCGAGTCAAACAGCGCAGGATCAAAATCTGCCGCCAGGTAGATCCGCTCTTCCCGTTGGCCCTGGCGACTGCCTAGATCGGCGATCACCAGCCATGGTTGTTTCATCAAACTGTCAGCCTCGGCAAATAGCGCCGCGCGACCATTGGCCAGACGATACTCGGCACCACCAGCGCGACGTTGTTGAGCAACGCGGTCGGGGTAAGCCAGGGCCAGCAAAGCACCCAGCCAGCGCGGGTGATCAGGGTCGGCAACCGCCTGCTCGGCTTTGCCCCGCAGATAGCCCCGGTATTGCCGAGCCAGTTGTTTGGCCCGCTGCACACCGCCTTGAGTCCCGCGCGCACGCTCTTCGCCCGACAACAACGCCAGGCGGCTGTGCAAATCCGCGCCGGCACCGCGCAAGATATCGCGCTCGCCCAACAGCGCAGCCACGTCACAAGCCATGCTCGCCAACCCCAGGTCCTGACCGCGCAGCAGCAAATGAGCGATACGCGGATGGGCCGGCAGCTCGGCCATCTTCTGACCATGCCTGGTTAACGCGCCTTCATCCAGCGCTCCCAGGCGCACCAGCAAATCCTGGGCCTGGGCATAGGCGGCTGTCGGCGGGACATCGAGCCACACCAGTTGGCCCGGCGTCACACCCCAGCGCGCCAGCTGCAGGGCCAACCCGGCCAGATCGGCCGCGAGGATTTCCGCACTGGCATACGCCGCCAGCGCTTCATGCTGATCCTCGGACCACAGCCGATAACACACGCCCGGCTCCAACCGCCCTGCCCGACCCGCACGCTGGGTGGCGCTGGCGCGAGAGATACGCTGGGTGTCGAGTCGGGTCATGCCGCTGCCGGGATCGAAACGCGGCACCCGCGCCAGCCCGGCATCGATCACCACCCGCACGCCGTTGATGGTCAAGCTGGTCTCGGCAATATTGGTCGCCAGCACCACTTTGCGTTTGCCCGCCGGCGCCGGATCGATAGCCGCCCGTTGCGCCGTCAGGTCCAATTCTCCATGCAGTGGGCACAGCAGCACATCGCCACGATCCCCCAAGGCGTCAGCCAATTGCTGATTGACCCGACGAATCTCCGCCTGGCCCGGCAGGAAGACCAACACGCTGCCGGACTCATCATTCAAGGCTTCAAGAATGGTCTGCACCAGCCGTGGCTCGATAAATTCACCGGGCTGGAACGGCCGCCCCCAGCGCATCTGCACCGGGTACATGCGGCCTTCGCTGCGCAGGATCGGCGCGTCGCCCAACAGGCCAGCCAGGCGTTCGCCTTCAAGTGTGGCCGACATCAGCAGGATCTTCAGCGGCTGCTCATCGCGAAACAGATCACGGCCATTGAGGCTCAGGGCCAGGGCCAGGTCGGCGTCCAGACTGCGTTCGTGGAATTCGTCGAAGATCAACAAGCCCACGCCGTCCAGCGCCGGGTCATCCTGCAAGCGTCGAGTGAGGATGCCTTCGGTGACCACTTCGATACGGGTGTTGGGGCCGACCTTGCTGTCCAGCCGAATGCGGTAGCCGACGGTTTCGCCAACCTTCTCGCCCAACTCACTGGCCAGGCGCTCGGCGGCCGCACGCGCGGCCAGACGCCGAGGCTCAAGCATCAGGATGGTTTGCCCGGCGAGCCAGGGTTCATTCAACAGCGCCAACGGCACTCGCGTGGTTTTACCGGCGCCGGGCGGTGCTTCAAGCACCGCTTCATGGCGTGTCGCCAAGGCTTCACGCAGGGCGGGTAAAACATCATCGATTGGCAACGAATTCATACTGGCTCCAAAGCAGAGCGGCGAGTATAACGGCGAACTGCCGGGTGTCGGTGGTGGTCTGAACAACCCATCAGGATCCGAGTGTGAACACGTTCAAAGGTGGGAGCTTGCCAGCTCCCACATTAGATCGGCTTCGCCTGGCAGATCTGACTTATAGTCACCCTTCAAGCGTGTTCAGGAGAGTTCCATGCGTATTGCTTCCCGTGTCATTGGCGGTGTTCTGGCCGTCACCCTGCTGAGCCAACTAACGGCCTGCGGCTCGATTTTCTACCCCGACCGCCGTGGCCAGATCGACGGCAAGATCGACCCGGCGATTGCCGTACTCGATGCGGTTGGCCTGTTGTTCTACGTGATTCCCGGCCTGATCGCCTTCGGTGTCGACTTCGCCACCGGCGCCATTTATTTCGAGCCCGGCAAGACCGCCCAAGTGGCCCCGGAAAAACTGCAACAAGCCATCGGTGTCGACGGCAAAGTTGACAACGCCAAGCTGCAAACCATCATCCAGAAGGAAACAGGTCACAACCTGCCGCTGGACGATCCCCGCATGATTCAGTTCAAGGGCAGCGTTCAACAGTTGGCCACCCTGGGCCTGCGACCCGCCGCGTGAAGGATTTGAGCACCTTATGACCAGCACTCCCGAACACGCCCGGCTGTTGCGCCTGGCCACCCGAGCGTCAGTCGGCGTGGCCTGTGTGCTGATTGTGACCAAGGCCATCGCCTGGTGGCTCAGCGGCTCGGTGAGCATGCTCGCCGGGCTCACCGACTCGCTGCTCGATGGCGTGACCTCGCTGCTCAATTTGCTGGCGGTGCATTACGCCCTGCGCCCGGCCGATGATGATCACCGTTATGGCCACGGCAAGGCGGAGTCGCTGTCGGGCATGGCGCAAGCGTTGTTCATCGCCGGCAGTGCGGTGCTGATCGCATTCCAGGCTTTCCAGCGCTTGCAGCATCCGGAGCCGGTGGGCGCGCCCTGGCTGAGCATCGGCGTAATCCTGCTGTCCCTGGCACTGACCGTGGCGTTGCTGATCCTGCAGCACCGGGTCATTCGTGAAACCGGGTCGAATGCGGTGCGCGCGGACTCACTGCACTACCGCTCGGACCTGATGCTCAACGGCAGCATCCTGATAGCGCTGATACTCGCCGGGTTTGGTTTTCATCAGGTAGACGCCTGGTTCGGCCTGGGGATCGCTGCCTACATCCTGTGGAGTGCGATCCAGATTGCCCGGGAAAGCTTTGCGGTACTGATGGACGAGGAACTGCCTCCCGAGGTTAGCCAACACATGCTGGAACTGGCTTGCGGCGTGCCCGGCGTGCTCGGTGCCCATGACTTGCGCACACGCATCTCCGGCAGCCACTGGTTTGTGCAACTGCACCTGGAGCTGCCGGGGGAATTGAGTCTGTCAGTGGCCCACGGCATCAGCGACCAGGCCGCCGACGCCATCCATCAAGCCTACCCGCGAGCCGAAGTGCTGGTGCACGCCGACCCGCAGGAAGTGGTCAAGGGCGCCAAGGCCTAGTACTGCACCTGATACCCGCGACTGCTCAGGCAGTTGCCTTGCGCCTGGCGGTAGGTTTGCACCACCGCCGGGTCGGGGGCGTAAGTGACGGTCCGTGGGTCGAAACCACTTTGTTGCACAGCCCAACGGTAGCAGTCATAGCCGTCTTGCTGCACTTGCGCCGGTGATTGGCCGTTGGCGGGATAGGCCACCACGTCATAACCATTACCTTGGGGCGCAGGCTGCGGTGCGGGGACAGCCGTCGGCGGCTCAACCACCACGTACTGCTGGGAAGTGGCCTCGTAGGTGTAATAGGCACCCGCGGCGAGGAAAAATAGCGCGCTGCCCACCCATACTTCCCGTGCGTAGTCCGGCAGGTAATGCACCCGGATTCCGTAAGGCGGCGCTACCACGACGTAGCGTGGGCCTTGAGGGCGGTACCAATAGCCGCCCGAGAAGAAATAATCCTGGCCACGATAGGGCACACGGTAGTTGCGGTCGGGGAAGCGGTCGACGATATAACCCGGACGATGTTGCGGGCCTGGGCCCCAGCCATTGCCATGCCCATCAGGGCGGCCTGGCCAGCGGTTGTCATTAGGGTGGCCGTTGTAACCGGGGCGCGAACCGGGGCCGCCTGCATCCCAATGCTGGTTGCCGTCGTTGCGTCGAGGAATGTCACGGTAGTTGCCGGGACGCGGTTCCTGGGTCTGGCGAACGGTGTCGGGGCGTCCCTGGATCGGCAGGTTATTGCCCGGTTGCGGCGCAGGTCGGCCCTGTTCATTGCCCTGAGGCCGGCCTTGCCACTGACCGCCGCCATTCTGCCCACCGTGCTCGAAATGCTGATTCTGCGGGCGTGGCTGATTATTTTCCGGACGTGGTTGATTGTTTTCCGGCCGGGGCTGGTTGTTTGCCGGGCGCGGCTGGTTGTTGCCTGGCCGCCCACCTTCTGGTCCCCGCTCATGTTGGCCACCGCCCTCAGCGCGTTGCCCGTTATCTCGTTCGTCGGCCATGACCTGCGTGCCAACGGTCACCATCAGCAAACCAACACCTGCCAAACGCCAGATGCGCTTCATGCTCTTCCTCACTACGGATTAGGGCCTATACATGAGACTGGAAAACAGGGGCCCGGTTCTGCAACAGGTTATCAGTCACGAGAACAATTTTCGCAG
>NZ_WNNK01000018.1 GCF_009724245.1 Pseudomonas spelaei
TTTTCACAAATCTGTCATATCGGTCAAAAAAGCCAGAAAAAGCGAAGGCCGGCCCCTTGGGGCCGGCCTTCGGCCTTTCTATTTACAAGCTAGGAAAGGCGAACTGTGACGCCTCATGACTAGCCCGCTGCGGCCAACGCTGAGTAATCGCCTTGCGGCGGGTGTAGAAACGCACCCCATCCGGCCCATACGCATGCAAGTCGCCAAACAGCGAACGCTTCCAGCCACCAAAGCTGTGATAAGCCACCGGCACCGGCAACGGCACGTTAACGCCAACCATGCCCACTTCAATCTCATCACAGAACAGGCGCGCCGCTTCACCGTCACGGGTAAAGATGCAAGTACCGTTGCCATACTCGTGATCATTGATCAGCTGCATCGCCGCTTCCAGGCTATTCACCCGAACCACGCACAGCACCGGCCCAAAGATCTCTTCTTTATAGATGCGCATCTCAGGCGTCACACGATCAAACAGGCAGCCGCCCAGGAAGAAGCCATCTTCATGACCCGCAACACTCAAGCCACGACCATCAACCACCAGCTCTGCACCGGAAGATACGCCGTCTTCTATATAGCCACTGACCTTGTCCCGCGCCTGACCGGAAACCAGCGGCCCCATATCCAAACCACAAGTCGTACCCGCACCGATCTTCAACGCCTTGATCTGCGGTACCAGCTTGGCAATCAGTGCATCAGCCACCTGATCACCCACACACACGGCCACCGAGATCGCCATGCAACGCTCACCGCACGAGCCGTACGCCGCGCCCATCAAGGCACTGACCGCGTTATCCAGGTCTGCATCCGGCATCAGCACCGCATGGTTCTTCGCCCCGCCCAGCGCTTGCACACGTTTGCCGCGCTTGGTGGCTTCGGAATAGATGTACTCGGCAATCGGCGTCGAACCGACAAAGCTCAACGCTTTGACTTCCGGCGCTTCGATCAGCGCATCTACCGCCCCTTTGTCACCGTGCACCACGCTCAGCACACCTTTAGGCAAGCCGGCTTCCTGCAACAGTTGAGCGATCAGCAGCGTCGAACTTGGATCACGCTCCGAGGGTTTAAGGATGAAGCAGTTACCGCAGACGATCGCCAGCGGATACATCCACAGCGGCACCATCGCCGGGAAGTTGAACGGCGTGATACCGGCCACCACACCCAGCGGCTGGAAGTCGGACCAGGCGTCAATGTTCGGGCCGACGTTGCGGCTGTACTCACCCTTGAGGATTTCCGGTGCCGAACACGCGTACTCGACGTTCTCGATACCGCGCTTCAACTCACCAGCAGCGTCTTCCAGCGTCTTGCCATGTTCTTCACTGATCAGTTGAGCAATGCGCGCTTCGTTTTGCTCCAGCAATTGTTTGAAACGGAACATCACCTGGGCACGCTTGGCCGGCGGCGTATTGCGCCATACCGGGAACGCCGCCTTCGCCGAGTCAATGGCGCTTTGAATGGTTTCGCGACTGGCCAACGGCACTTGGTGAATCACCTGGCCAGTCGATGGGTTGTACACATCAGCGCTGCGACCGTTGTCGGTCACCAGTTCGCCATTAATCAAATGCGGGATGAGGCTCATGCAGGGCTCCTGAAAAGTTGTTCTATATAGAAGGAGAAATCAGTCGATCTTGTTCAGCACTTCGCCGACCGCATCGAACAAACGATCCAGGTCCTGTGGCTTGCTGTTGAAGGTTGGCCCGAATTGCAGGGTGTCGCCGCCGAAGCGCACATAGAAGCCGGCTTTCCACAACGCCATGCCCGCCTCGAACGGGCGCACGATCGCATCACCATCACGCGGGGCGATCTGGATCGCACCGGCCAGGCCATAGTTACGAATGTCGATCACGTTCTTGCTGCCCTTCAGGCCGTGCAGCGCATTCTCAAAGTGCGGTGCGACTTCGGCCACGCTCTGCACCAGGTTTTCCTTCTGCAGCAAATCCAGTGCGGCCAGGCCAGCCGCGCAGGCCACCGGGTGTGCCGAATAGGTATAACCGTGTGGGAATTCCACCGCGTATTCAGGCGTCGCCTGATTCATGAACGTCTGATAGATCTCGGTGCTGGCAATCACTGCACCCATCGGGATCGCACCGTTGGTGACTTGCTTGGCAATGCACATCAGGTCCGGAGTCACACCGAAGCTGTCGGCGCCGAACATCGAACCGGTACGGCCGAAGCCTGTGATCACTTCGTCGAACACCAACAGGATATTGTGCTGATCACAGATCTCGCGCAGACGCTTGAGGTAACCCTGTGGCGGCACCAGTACACCAGCGGAGCCAGCCATCGGCTCGACAAATACCGCTGCAATGTTGGACGCATCGTGCAGCTCGATCAGCTTGAGCAGCTCATCGGCCAAGGCGATACCACCCTGCTCCGGCATGCCACGGGAGAAGGCATTGCTCGCCAATAAAGTGTGAGGCAGATGGTCAACGTCCATCATCGCCTGACCAAATATCTTACGGTTGCCGTTGACGCCGCCCAAGCTGGTACCGGCGATGTTCACACCGTGATAACCACGGGCACGGCCGATCATCTTGGTCTTGGTCGCCTGGCCTTTCAGGCGCCAGTACGCACGCACCATCTTCACCGCGGTGTCGGCGCATTCGGAGCCGGAGTCGGTGAAGAACACGTGGTTCAGGTTGCCCGGAGTCAGGTCGGTGATTTTTTCTGCCAACTGGAATGACAAAGGATGACCGTATTGGAAGCCTGGCGAGTAATCCAACGTTCCCAGCTGCTTGGCGACCGCCTCCTGGATTTCCTTACGCGTGTGCCCGGCGCCACAGGTCCACAGACCCGACAGCGAGTCATACACCTTGCGTCCTTTGTCATCGGTCAACCAGCTACCTTCGGCCGCTACGATCAGGCGCGGGTCGCGATGAAAGTTGCGGTTGGCGGTGTACGGCATCCAGTGAGCATCCAGCTTCAGTTGGCTGGCCAGAGAGGACGGAGCGTTTTCGGGCATGTTCATGAGCAAAACCTCGCAAGGCAAAAGGCAGCGTAGGGATTCGAAAAGCGTTGTTGCAGCTAAATTGCCACGGGGATAAAGTCGGTGAAATCCAACTCTTCTAACCTTCAGTCAGGCCTTTACTAAACTATGAGCAGCCGTCGCCCCGATCCTCTGGCCCAAGTCAGCGACTTCGATATCCGCTTGCTTCGCATCTTTCGCAGCGTGGTGGAATGCGGTGGCTTCTCGGCAGCGGAAACCGTGCTGGGCATTGGTCGTTCAGCCATCAGCCAACAGATGAGCGACCTCGAACAGCGCCTGGGCCTGCGTCTGTGTCAGCGCGGGCGAGCCGGGTTCTCCCTGACCGAGGAAGGGCGCGAGGTTTATCAATCGGTGTTGCAACTATTAAGCGCCCTTGAGAGCTTTCGCACCGAGGTCAACGGCCTGCACCAACACCTGCGGGGCGAACTGATCATCGGCCTGACCGACAACCTGGTCACCCTGCCCCACATGCGCATCACTCATGCCTTGGCGCAGTTGAAGGAACGCGGCCCGGACGTGCAGATTCAGATCCGCATGATCGCCCCCAACGAAGTGGAACAAGGCGTGCTCGACGGTCGCCTGCACGTTGGTGTAGTGCCCCAGGCCAGTGCCCTCTCGGGTCTTGAATACCAACCGCTGTACAGCGAACGTTCGCTGCTCTACTGCGCCGTCGGTCACCCCTTGTTTTATGCCGACGACAAGCAGTTGGACGATGAGCGCATCAACAGCCAGGACGCCATTGCACCAACCTTCCGCCTGCCCGCCGAGATTCAGGCTCACTATCAGGCTCTCAATTGCACCGCCAGCGCCTCCGACCGTGAAGGCATGGCCTTCCTGATCCTGACCGGCCGCTACATCGGCTATCTGCCGGATCACTACGCCAGTCTCTGGGTACAACAAGGCCGCCTGCGCGCCCTGAAACCCGCCGCCCGTTTTTATGACCTGAGCCTCGCTTCGGTCACGCGCAAGGGCCGTCGCCCTCATTTGGTGCTGGAAAGTTTTCTCGAAAGCCTGGCTGCAACCCGCTGATACGGGCCTTACATAAAAACCTGAGCAACTGGACAGTTTTTTGCAAGGCATGAGGACCTTGAACCATCAGCCTCGAGTTTGCCTGCCATGCCGCCAGAATCCGCCAGCACCAGTGATCTGATCTACGGCCTCAACGATCGCCCCAAACCGTTGCCCGCATTCCTTGCCGCCCTGCAACACGTACTGGCCAGCTTCGTCGGGATCATCACCCCGCCGCTGATCATCGGCTCCACCCTGGGCTTGACCGCTCACCTGCCCTACTTGATCAGCATGGCGTTGATGGTTTCGGGGGTCGGCACTTTCATACAAGCCCGTAGGCCGTTTGGTATCGGGGCGGGAATGATCTGCCTGCAAGGCACCAGTTTCGCTTTTCTCGGCGCGGTACTGTCGGCCGGCTTTCTGGTCAAGCAGCGCGGCGGTAGCCCGGAAGACATCCTGGCGATGATCTTCGGCGTGTGTTTTTTCGGCGCAGCGGTGCAGATAGTGTTGAGCCGTTTTATCGGCCAACTGCGACGGGTGATCACGCCCTTGGTCACCGGGATCGTCATCACACTGATCGGTATCAGCCTGATCAAGGTCGGCATCACGGATTTGGGCGGTGGATTCAACGCATCGGACTTCGGCGCCCCCACCAATCTGGCCCTCGGCCTGTTCGTCGTACTGACGATCATCCTGCTCAACCGTTCGAACACGCCATGGGTGCGCCTCTCGGCCATCATCATCGGCCTCGCGCTGGGCAGCCTCGCCGCCTGGTTCAGCGGCAAACTCGTGCCACAAGCCCTGCCCGATTTGCCATTGATCAGCCTGCCGACGCCCTTTCGCTTCGGCTTCAATTTCGACTGGAGCGCTTTCCTGCCGGTGGCGCTGATTTATCTGATCAGCACCATCGAAACCGT
Organism: Pseudomonas spelaei; assembly: GCF_009724245.1. Lineage (GTDB taxonomy): Bacteria > Pseudomonadota > Gammaproteobacteria > Pseudomonadales > Pseudomonadaceae > Aquipseudomonas > Aquipseudomonas spelaei. The sequence goes on from NZ_WNNK01000018.1 coordinate 4,909, forward strand.
CGGCGACCTTACCGCCAATTGCATGATCGCCCGTCAGCCCATCAGCGGCCCTTCTTATATAAGCAGGCTCAAGGGTGGAGTGCTGGGGGATGGCGTCAGTTGCATGATCGCAGCCACTTTCAGCGCCTTCCCCAACACCACCTTCGCCCAGAACAATGGCGTCATCCAACTGACCGGCGTCGCCAGTCGTTATGTCGGCCTGTACATTGGCGTGGTGCTGTTTTGTCTTGGGCTGTTTCCACTGATTGGTGCGGTGTTGCAACAGATCCCTAAACCCGTGCTGGGCGGTGCCACTCTGGTGATGTTTGGCAGCGTCGCTGCCGCCGGCGTACGTATCCTCGCCCAGGCCCCGCTGGATCGACGCAGCATGTTGATTATCGCGACCTCCTTCGGCGTCGGCCTGGGCATTGCCGCCCAACCTAATTTGCTGCATCTGATGCCAACCCTGGTGCAGAACCTGTTCGACTCAGCCATCACCAGCGGCGGACTGACCGCAATCGTCCTGTGTCTGTTATTGCCTGAAGCAAAGGCCGTCGAACCTGCCGCAAACCAGACACTGGAAAGCGACACCCTAGAGCCGCTTTAACGGTTTTCTCGTATCAGGACTTGTCTGAGGCTTGAGGGTGGGTTATCTGTGCATAAGTCGCATTCATCGATCTGCACGGAAACCTCCATGAGCCTCGAAGTTCCTGCCCACAGCAACCACACTGGAAAACCTGCAAGCCGCATTCGGCAAAAGAACGAACAAGCGATTATCCAGGCCGCCGAAGACGAGTTCGCTCGCCATGGCTACAAAGGCACCAGCATGAACACCATCGCTGCGAGTGCCGGGCTGCCCAAAGCCAACTTGCACTATTACTTCACCAACAAGCTGGGGCTGTACATTGCCGTACTCAGCAACATCCTCGAACTGTGGGACAGCACCTTCAACGCGCTGACCGCCGAGGACGATCCGGCCGAGGCGCTGACTCGCTACATCCGTACCAAAATGGAGTTTTCCCGACGCCAGCCACAAGCCTCGCGAATCTTCGCCATGGAGATCATCAGCGGCGGAGAATGCCTGACCGAATATTTCAGCCAGGACTATCGCGCCTGGTTCAGCGGTCGGGCGGCAGTCTTCCAGGCCTGGATCGACACCGGCAAGATGGACCCGGTAGATCCGGTGCACCTGATCTTCCTCCTCTGGGGCAGCACTCAGCATTACGCCGACTTCGCCACCCAGATCTGCCGCGTGACGGGTCGCACCAAGCTGACCAAACAAGACATGGAAGACGCCGGCACCAACCTTATCCATATCATTCTCAAAGGCTGCGGCATCAAGCCAGCCCTCTAAACGAAGACACTCATGCCTTTCACACTGACCGGCCTTTGCGAATTTCGCGAAGAAATACGCAAAAGCCGCTTCATCACCCTTGCAGCCCCCATTGCCAGTGCACAGGACGCCCAGGCGTTCATCGATCAACACAGTGACTTGAATGCCTCGCACAACTGCTGGGCCTGGAAACTGGCTGACCAGTACCGCAGTAACGACGATGGCGAACCCGGCGGCACCGCCGGGCGACCGATCCTGGCCGCTATCGAGGCCCAGGCCTTTGACCAGGTGGTGGTGCTGGTCATCCGCTGGTACGGCGGCATCCAACTGGGCACCGGCGGGTTGGCCCGTGCTTATGGCGGCGGCGCCAATAAATGCCTGCAGAGCGCCGAGCGAGTCGAGTTGATCAGCCGCGTCCCCTTAAGCTGCGCCTGTAGTTTTTCCGAGCTGGCACTGGTGAAACTGCGCGTAGCCGAACTCGGCGGCTTGGTAGTGGAAGAAACCTTCACTTCCAATGGTGTGGAGTTGCAATTAGCGCTGGGCGATACGCAGATCGATACGTTGCAGACACAACTGGCAGACCTGAGCCGCGGACGCATCCTGCTGCACCGCTAAAACTGCCCACACCTACTGTGCACCTGCCTGTGGATAACCTGAGCACACCCGTCTGTAACCCTTCTGTCACAAGGGCTAGAGGGTGTTGTTCAGTTTTTGTTCAAGTGAGCACACGAAAGTATTAATCCAGCTCTAAAACAGTCAGTTAGGCTGTTTATCACCTTTAGAACAAAGCACCGCAGTGCTTATACCCAGCCCGCAAGCTTGCACACAATTCCTGTGGAGGAACCTGTGGATAACCCGTGCAAGGGTGCGCAGGTGGCAGGGGTGGCAACGCTTGCAGGCAGCTGTGCATTTTTTGATCAGCTATTCAGGCTTTACTGCCGTAAAGACTGAGGTACTGTTGTCCACTGAATCCCTGAATCTTCACTCAAAAGGAAGCCATTCATGCCTACGCCAAAAACAGCACTGATCATCGGCGCCTCCCGGGGCCTGGGCCTTGGTCTGGTCAAGCAACTGCTGGGCGACGGCTGGCAAGTCACCGCCACCGTACGCGACCCACACAAGGCTGACGCCTTGAAGGCCTTGGGCAATGTCCAGGTCGAACAACTGGACATGGACGATCAGCAAGCTGTGATCGCCCTGAACCAACGCCTCAAGGCACAGACCTTCGACCTGCTGTTCGTCAATGCCGGCGTTAAAGGCCCGGCCAACCAGACACCCGGCCACGCAACCCTGGCGGAAGTCGGCCAGCTGTTTTTCACCAATGCCGTGGCACCGATCAACCTGGCCCAACGCTTTATCGGGCAGATTCGTCCGGACAGTGGCGTGCTGGCGTTCATGAGTTCGGTGCTGGGCAGCGTTGCTATCCCTGATGGTGCGGACCTGGCGCTGTACAAAGCCAGCAAGGCCGCGCTGAACTCCATGACCAACAGTTTCGTCACCCAGTTAGGTGATCAAAAGTTGACCGTGCTGTCCCTGCATCCAGGCTGGGTGAAAACCGACATGGGCGGCGAAGACGCGCACATCGACGTCGAGACCAGCGTCCGTGGCCTGGTCAAACAAGTGAATGCCTACACCGGCAAGGGCGGCCATCACTTCATCGACTACCTGGGCCAGAGCATTCCCTGGTAAACATCGCCCGGATCGTTATCGCCCGATTGCTGCGATAACGATCCGCACGTAAACTCCCCACCTCGCCCTCACCGGCGACCCTGGATCAGCAGACAGGGCAACACTGAGCTGGCAAACCTGAACCCATCATTCAGAGGAGCCGGCCAATGCCTGCGACCCGTATCTGGTTAAAAAACCCTCTCGCGATTTTCACCGCCAACACCCTCGACGCCCGTGGCGGCCTGGTGGTGCAGGATGGCGTGATCGTTGAAGTCCTTGGCCTGGGGCAAGAACCCGCCAGCGCCTGTGGACAAGTCTTCGATGCCCGCGAGCATGTGATCCTGCCCGGGCTGATCAACACCCATCATCACTTCTATCAAACCCTCACCCGCGCCTGGGCCCCGGTGGTCAATCAGCCGTTGTTCCCATGGCTGAAAACCCTGTACCCGGTATGGGCGCGACTCACGCCCGAGAAACTGGCGCTGGCCACCAAAGTTGCCCTGGCTGAACTGCTGCTCTCGGGTTGCACCACGGCGGCCGATCATCACTACCTGTTTCCCGACGGCCTGGAAAATGCCATCGACGTGCAAGTCGACAGCGTACGTGAGTTAGGCATGCGCGCCATGCTGACCCGCGGCTCCATGAGCCTGGGCGAAGCCGACGGCGGCCTGCCACCGCAACAAACCGTGCAACAGGGCGAAGTGATCCTGGCCGACAGCCAGCGCCTGATTTCTCAGTACCACGAACGAGGCGACGGCGCGCAAATCCAGATCGCCCTGGCGCCCTGCTCACCGTTCTCCGTCACCCAGGAAATCATGGCCGCCAGCGCCGAACTGGCCAACAGCCTCGACGTGCGCCTGCACACCCACCTGGCAGAAACCCTCGACGAGGAAGATTTTTGCTTGCAGCGCTTCGGCCTGCGCACCGTGGATTATCTGGACAGCGTCGGCTGGCTCGGCCCGCGCACCTGGCTGGCCCATGGTATTCACTTCAACCCGGACGAGATTGCACGGCTCGGCGCCGCCGGTACCGGGATTTGCCATTGCCCAAGCTCCAACATGCGCCTGGCCTCGGGTATTTGCCCGACCCTGGACCTGCTCGCAGCCGGTGCGCCGATTGGCCTGGGCGTGGACGGTTCGGCATCCAACGATGCCTCGAACATGATTCTGGAAACCCGCCAGGCGCTGTATATCCAACGCCTGCGCTACGGTGCAGAAAAAATCACCCCGGAATTGGTGTTGGGCTGGGCCACCAAAGGCTCGGCGCAATTGCTCGGCCGTAGCGATATCGGTGAGTTGGCCGTAGGCAAACAGGCTGACCTGGCCTTGTTCAAGCTCGATGAGCTGCGCTTCTCCGGCAGCCATGATCCGATTTCGGCGCTGCTGCTGTGCGGTGCCGATCGAGCGGATCGGGTGATGGTGGGTGGCAAGTGGCGAGTGATTGATGGGCAAGTCGAAGGGCTGGACCTGAAAGGTTTGATTGCTGATCACAGCCAGGCGGCGCGCGCCTTGATCAGCGGAACCTGATCCCGGCGCCGATCAAATGTGGGAGCTGGCTTGCCTGCGATGGCGGTATAGCAGTCGACATTTATATCAACTGACATACCGCCATCGCGGCGGTGCGACGATTCGACAAGCCCGGCTCCCACATTGGTTCTGCGGTGCCTTAAAGATTGGTTACAGCCCCAACAGCGACAGCATGATAAAGGTCGCAAACAACACAAAATGGGTCATCCCTTCGATGGCGTTGGTTTCGCCATCGTTGAGGTTGATCGCACTGACGATCAGCGTGATCAACACCATCACCGTCTGCACCGGCGTCATCGCCATCTGAAACGGCTGGCCGGTGTACAACGCCATGGCTTCCATCACCGGCACCGTCAAGATCACCGTCGACAACGAAGCGCCCAAGGCAATGTTCACCACCGACTGCATGCGATTGGCCAGCGCGGCCCGCAATGCGGTCAAAATCTCCGGTGCTGCGGAAATCGCGGCCACCAGGATTGCGGTAATCACCGGCGGTGCTCCCGTTCCTTCAAGGCCAAGGTCCAGGGTCTTGGACATCACCTCGGCCAGCGCGCCAATCACGATCACGCCAAACACCAAGGTCCCGATAGAGAACGCCAGACTGATCGGCAGACTTTCTTCTTCCGGCTGCTTTTTACGGCGCTTGTCCGGGTAGCTGTAGCTGAAAAAGTAACTGTGGGGCCCGACCTGCATTCGCAGGAACAAGGTGTACAACACTACCATCGCGCCGATGGTGAAGGCTGAGTAAACCTTCCAGTCGGCTTCGGGGATAAATTCCGGCACCACCATCGATACGCCCATGGCGGTGAGGATCATCACGCTGTAGGTCCGTGCCGAGTCATCGTTGTAGGACTGCTCACCATGCTTGATGCCGCCCATCAACGCCGCCAGGCCGAGGATGCCGTTGATGTCGAGCATCACCGCTGAATAGATAGTGTCACGCACCAGGGTCGGTGACGGCTCATTGCTCATCATGATCGCCAGGATCACCACTTCCACCAGTACGGCAGCAAGGGTCAGGATCATGGTGCCATAGGGGTCGCCGACCTTTTCCGCCAACTGCTCGGCGTGATGGGCCACGCGCATCGAGGCCACGACGATGAAGCCAATCAACACCAGGCCGCTCAGCAGCGCGACTTTCTGCCCGCTATGGAGCATCCAGTGTTCCAGTGGGTAAGCGGCAATGGCGGCGATCAGCGCCAGCAGCATGAATTTTTCTTGCTTGAGGGATGCGAGCATTACGAGCCTTTTCGAACGGCAAATCAGTCATGGATGGGGTACAGACTGCACCACGCCGCTAACGTTTCGTTACACCTTAGTTCACTCACCGCTTGCGCGAAGAAAGCAAATGCTCACCGTTTGATCAGGTTTTGCCGATTATTTCGGCCTTGGCCTGTAGAATGCCGGCATTGCACCTGATGAGAACTTATAAATGTACGACTGGCTCAACGCCCTGCCCAAGGCTGAATTGCACCTGCACCTCGAAGGCTCGCTGGAGCCTGAGCTGCTGTTCGCCCTGGCCGAACGCAACAAGATCGCGCTGCCGTGGAGCGACGTCGAAACCCTGCGCAAGGCCTATGCCTTCAACAACCTGCAAGAGTTTCTCGACCTGTATTACAAAGGCGCCGATGTGCTGCGCACTTCCCAGGACTTCTACGACCTGACCTGGGCCTACCTGCTGCGCTGCAAAGCGCAGAACGTAATCCACACCGAACCCTTCTTCGACCCGCAGACCCACACCGACCGTGGCGTGCCGTTCGAAGTGGTGCTCAATGGTATTGCTGCGGCCTTGAAAGATGGCGAGCAGCAACTGGGCATCACCAGCGGTTTGATCCTCAGCTTCCTGCGCCACTTGAGCGAAGAAGAAGCCGAGAAAACCCTCGACCAGGCGCTGCCGTTCCGTGACGCGTTTGTCGCCGTTGGTTTGGACAGTTCGGAAATGGGCCACCCGCCGAGCAAGTTCCAGCGGGTGTTCGATCGTGCCCGTCACGAAGGTTTCCTGACCGTTGCCCACGCCGGCGAAGAAGGCCCGCCGGAGTACATCTGGGAAGCCCTCGACCTGCTGAAGATCCAGCGCATCGACCATGGCGTGCGCGCCATCGAAGACGAGCGCCTGATGCAGCGGATCATCGACGAGCAGATCCCGTTGACCGTGTGCCCGTTGTCCAACACCAAGCTCTGCGTGTTCGACGACATGGCCCAGCACAACATCCTCGACATGCTTGAGCGTGGCGTGAAAGTCACCGTGAACTCGGACGATCCGGCGTACTTTGGTGGTTATGTCACCGAGAACTTCCATGCGCTGTACACCTCCCTGGGCATGACCCAGGACCAGGCCAAACGCCTGGCACAAAACAGCCTGGATGCGCGATTAGTGAAGCCTTAATCTCTGGGTGACGTAGGGGCAGCTGCCAGCCGGGCAATTTCCAGCTGCCCCACTTCAGTAATCTGCAACGCCCGGGACTCATTGATCAGACTGACCCAGCCCGACTGCATGAACAGCTGCAATAAGCCGGCGCCCAGTGCGCCCCCTATATGTGGCTGCTGCTCACTCCAATCGAAACAGTCACAGGCAATGGGCGAATTGCAGCCCTGAGCCAGCGCCTGGGTAAAAACCCCTATGCCTGCCAGGCTGCGCGCACCTTTGGGGGTCACCTGAATCCGTTGCTCCTGACGCTCCAGCCATCCGGTGGCCATCATGCGTTGATAAAGCGCCGCCGCCACTTGGCCCCCTAAATGCCCCTGGCAAAGTCTGGCATGGCGCAACGACGCCGGCGCAACCAAAGCCTTGACCTCCTGCGGCTTACTGCGCGCCGCGCTAGCCACCGTAGCACTGGCCAAGGCGTCGACGGCGGCACCTACATCAGGGGCGGCCATACGGAAAAAACGCTTCTTTCCCCTGGCCTCAACACGCAACAAACCGCCGGCCGCCAACAGCGTCAGGTGCGCATTAGCCGACGCTGACGATACCCCCGCCACGTGCGCCAACTCATCAATGGGTTTAGCCGAGCCGTCCATCAACGCCCATATCATCGCGGTGCGTTTGGGGTCGGCCAACAGTGTGGCGATCTGACTGATGCAAGGTGCCTGTTCCATGTATTCACTCCCTGTTGAATCATTTGTCTGCTGCTCTGCGCGCAAAAGTATAGGTGCGAAAACACCTGGTTCCGCGGCGTCTGACAGTCCAATCACAGACAGGCGTCGAGTGAAAATCCCTGTAATTGCCGGGGTTATTACGTAGAGATCGATCGGTCTGGCAACTGTGCGGTCAACTTCGCACAACGGGACACGAGCATTTCCCGCAGCAAGTTGATCGGCTTGCTCAACTGCGCACGATGGGCGCACAACAGATTGAGCGGCGTACGCTCACCTTGCAGCTCCGGCAGGAGCAGGCGCAGACGCCCGGCCAACACATCAGAACTGACGTCCAGCCAGGATTTATAGGCAATGCCGACACCCGCCACGGCCCATCGCCGAACCACGTCGGCATCGTCACTGAAACGGTCGCCCGTCACCGTCAGGCTGACCTCGCGTTTGCCGTCGTGAAAACGCCAATGGTCATGCACCCGGCTGCCGAGCATGTACAGCAGGCAATTGTGCTGGGCCAGTTGCTCCAGGTGACGAGGTTCGCCATGCCGGGCCAGGTAGCTGGGCGCAGCGCACAGTACCCGAACGTTCTGCGGGGCAATGGGCAAGGCGATCAAGCTGGAATCTTCAGGTTCGCCGTAGCGCAAGGCGATGTCCACCGGCTGGCGGAACAGGTCGGCGATGCGGTCGCCCAGCAGCAAGCGTACGCTCAGCTTGGGGTATTCGGCCTGGAACTCATCCAGCCAGGGCACCAACTGATTGCGGCCGAAGTCCGACGGCGCCGACAGCTGCAAGACACCACTGACCTGGTCCTGGCCACTGGCTAACAACCTGCGCCCCTCGTCCAGGGAACTCAAGGCCGCGCGGGCGTACTCCAGAAACCCCTCGCCCTCCGCCGTCAGGCGCAGGCTGCGGGTGGAGCGCGCCAACAACCGTGCCCCCAGTTGCTGTTCGATCCGCTTCAACGCCGCACTGGCCACCGCCGCCGACATATCCATGACCCGCGCCGCTGCCGAGAGGCTGCCCAGGTCCGCCGCACGGACAAATAACTGCAAATCATCAAAACGCAGCATGCTGATTGTCCCGAACCATTATCAAAAAAAAATTGAAAGAGACTGCTCTTTTAGCGGGTTTTATCTTCAAGAGAAATAGCCAATCATCTGTCCATCCTGTTCATCACGTGTCTGGAGTCGAATATGTCTACCGCCTTTAACGTCATCGCCACGCTGATTGCCAAACCCGGTCAACAAGACACCCTTGAGCCATTGCTTCGCGGACTGCTGGAACCTACCCGCGCCGAAGCCGGTTGCCAGCAATACGACTTGCACCAGGACCTGCAACACCCCGAAACCTTCTACATGCTCGAGCGCTGGAACGACGACGCCGCGCTGGACGCTCACGACCGGAGCGCCCACATCCAAAGCTTTCGCACCAAGGCCGCTGACGTGATTGAGCATTTCGAGCTCAAGCGCCTGAAGTTCCTCGGCTGATCACTGACTCATTTTCTGGAAACCCACATGAAAGCCATCGCTTACTACGCCGCACTGCCCATCAACGATCCAAAGTCCCTGCAAGACATCGAACTGCCGGAACCCGTCGCCGGTCCCCGCGACCTGCTGGTGGAAGTCAAGGCTATCTCGGTCAACCCGGTGGACACCAAAGTCCGCCAGAACGTCGCCCCGGAAAACGGCGCGGCCAAAGTACTGGGCTGGGACGTGGCCGGTGTGGTCAAGGCCGTGGGCAGTGCAGTGACCCTGTTCAAAGCCGGCGACAAGGTGTTCTACGCCGGCTCGCTCGTACGCCCAGGCGGCAACAGCGAGCTGCATACCGTCGACGAACGCATCGTCGGCCACATGCCGAAAAGCCTGGGGTTTGCCGAAGCCGCCGCACTGCCGCTGACCGCCATTACCGCCTGGGAGCTGCTGTTCGAACGCCTGCAAGTGCGCGAAGGCAAGACGGATGAGGGCCAGAGCTTGCTGATCGTTGGTGCATCCGGTGGCGTGGGCTCGATCCTTACACAACTGGCCAAACAGCTCACCGCATTGAAGGTCATCGGCACCGCTTCCCGTCCGGAAACCCAGGCCTGGGCCAAGGATCTGGGGGCTGACCTGGTGATTGACCACAGCCAACCACTCAGTGAAGAACTGAAACGTGCAGGCGTTGCGCACGTGACCCACGTCGCCAGCCTGACCCAGACCGACCAACACCTGGATCAACTGGTGGAAGCACTGATGCCCCAAGGCAAACTCGCGCTGATCGATGATCCCAAGGCGCTGGACATCAGCAAGCTCAAGCGCAAGAGCCTGTCGCTGCATTGGGAATTCATGTACACCCGCTCGATGTTCGAGACGCCCGACATGATCGAACAGCACAATCTGCTCAATCGCGTGGCCGAACTGATCGACGCGGGCACATTGAAAACGACAGTGGGCGAACACTTTGGGGTGATCAACGCCGCCAACCTGCGCCGCGCCCACGAGCTGCTGGAAAGCGGCAAAGCCAAGGGCAAGATCGTATTGGAAGGGTTCTAAGAAGCGCGTCTGTCAGTGCCGTCCGTTATTCATGTGAGTGATGGACGACACCGCTAGTCTGAGACTTGATCCTTGTCATATTTGTAAGCGTATTCGGGTTTATATTGGCCGCCTTTGCCACGCAATCTTTTACGTGAGGAAGTCAGCAATGAAGATCCTGATAAAAGCGTTAGCAAAATCTCAAGGCAACAAATGGCAGGTCCGTCTGGACCAAAACGCCTTTACCTTCCGCAGTGAGGCCGAAGCCCGCGCGTTTGCCGACACCCTGCAAAGCCGAATCCAGGCGCCTCACCGTTTTCCCGAACAACATCGCTCAGCCGGCTGACCCTGTAGCCGCTGTCGAGCTTGCGAGGCTGCGTTCGGCTGCGAAGCCGTCGTAAAGCGGCTATGCGGTCTGCCTGATAAAACGCCTGCGCGACCTTACGAGGGCTTCGCCCTCGATCGCAGCCTCATTCTTCGGCAGCGGCTACAGCCAGAGCCTTTTCCCGCTGCAAGCGGCGGGTCAATGTGGCCACTGTCACCGCCAACACCCCGCACAAGCTGATGACCATCGCCATCGGCATGGCCGTACCGTCGTGCAAAACCCCCACCAACGACGCCGCACCTGCCGCCACACCAAATTGAATGCAGCCCAGCAACGCCGACGCACTGCCGGCCCGCGCGCCCTGCCCGCTCATGGCGCAGGCTGAAGTATTAGGCAAAATACAGCCCAGGCTGGCGATGCAAATAAACAGCGGCACCAACAACGGCCACAAGGCTTGCGTGTGCAACGCGCTGACCGCCAGTAACACCAGGGCCGCCGCCAGGTAAATCCACACCGTACGCCCCAGCAAAAACGCCGGACCGCGCTTGGACAGCAGCCGCGCATTGACTTGCGCCACCAGGATAAAACCGGCGGCGTTGGTACCAAACAGCCAGCCGTAATGCTCGGCAGGCACGCCGTAGAGTTTGATAAATACGAAAGGCGAACCGGCGATGTAGGCAAACATCCCGGCAATTGCGATGCCTCCGGTCAGGGCATACCCGAGAAATACCCGATCCGCCAGCAGGCGACCGTACTGGCGCAATGCACCAGACAGCGGCTGGCGCGGCTGATTGGCCGGCAAGCTTTCCGGCAGGCCAACGGCCACCGCGACGGCGGCGAACACGCTGAACACCGTCAGCGCCAGGAAAATCGACTGCCAGCCATAGAGGCCAACCATTACCCCACCCAGCATCGGCGCGAGGATTGGTGCCAGCCCGACCACCAGCATCAACTGGGAAAACACCTTGGCCGAACCCACCGCGTCGCATTTGTCGCTGACCACGGCCCGGGAAATCACCATGCCCGCGCAGCCGCCCAATGCCTGGACGAAACGCGCACCGATCAGCCACTCCAGGGTCGGCGCGTAGGCGCAGGCCAGGGAAGCCAGGGTGAACAAGGTGACACCACTCAACAGCGGAACCCGTCGACCAAAACGGTCCGCCAACGGCCCATAGATCAACTGACCGATGGCCAAGCCGGTGAAGTACACCGCCAAGGTCAGTTGAATATGTTTTTCGTCGGTGCCGAAGGCCAAGGCCATGGCCGGGAAGCCGGGCAGGTAAAAGTCGATCGCCAGTGGCGCAAACGCGCTCAAGGCACCCAAAATCAGGATTATGCGAAGGTTCATCAGGCACCCAGCTCAGTCAGGACCGACAGTCTATCCGGGCGTGGGTGCCTTGAACATTACGTTAGCTCGCTAACTATTAAAAAATCACGCGAGCCTGGCGCTGTAGCCTTCTTCCGTGATCAGACCGATGACTTCTTCAGGCGACAAACGGCTTTCGACACCCACCTCCTTCGCGGCCAGATCGACCCGCACACTGGCCGCCGGGTCCTTGCCTTGCACCGCCTGGGTCACTGCCCGGACACAATGGCCGCAGGTCATTCCTTCAACATTGAATACTTGCATGACATGACTCCTTTAATGAGGGTACAGGCAGTTTTGACCTTGCCACGAGGGCAAGGTCAAGTTCTGAAAATACCGGCCGGGCTGGTATTCAGCCGCGTCGTCGGCCAAGCTTCATCCATCCACGATTTGATACTTCGGAGAATTCGCCATGCGCTGGTCGCTTTTTGGCCTTGTCAGCCTGCTGAGCTTGTTTGTTGCTGCACCGATGGCCAGCGCCGCCGAAGACTATGCTGTGCTGATTATTTCCCGGGAGCGCCTGGAAGTACCGACCAATTGCGAGATTGGCCTGTACATCAATGATCAGTTGGCGGGAAGGTTGTTCCAGGAACAGGCCACCTCATTCAATCTACCGGAAGGCAAGGTGTCACTGCGTCTCAAGCTGCTGCCGGGGCAAGCCGTCGGTTGCCTGCCGGGGATGCTGGCACCCAGGGCACAAGAGATGAATCTGAAAGCCGGTGATGTACGCAAAGTGCGTATTGCCCTGGGCCAGGACGGGATGTACCTGAAATCGGCCACGCTGGATTACTGAAACATTGATCTGAAACCTTGACCTTCCCCCAAGGTCAAGGTTGATCCTAGGTGCTGCCGGGGCGGCAATGGCCTTGTCGAACGTCGGCACGACCGGCATGCGCCGCTGTTGAAACCTGGAAACCCAACGATCAGGAGGATCACCCATGAATATCGGCCAAGCGGCGAGTCAAAGCGGCCTGAGCGCCAAGATGATTCGCTATTACGAATCCATTGCACTGCTGAAACCTGCCCACCGTACCGACAGCGGCTATCGCCTGTACGGCGCCGACGACCTGCATACCCTGGCGTTTATCAAGCGCTCGCGGGACCTGGGGTTTTCGTTGGAGGAAGTCGGCAAACTGTTGACCTTGTGGCAGGACCGCCAGCGGGCCAGCGCCGACGTCAAGGCGCTGGCGCGCCAGCACATCGAAGAGCTGAACCAGAAGATTCGGGAGTTAGGGCAGTTGCGCGACACGTTGCAGGACCTGGCCGAGCATTGCCAAGGCGATCACCGGCCGGACTGTCCGATTCTCAAGGAATTGGCGGCGGGCAGTTGCTGCAGTTCCAACTGACTAAACGCGAAACAAATGTGGGAGCGGCGGTGCGACTTGCTCGCGAAAGCCGCTGTAGCCGCTGCCGAGGTACGAGGCGGCGATGCGTGTCCGCAGGACCGCCCTTGGGGCCGCTACGTCGGAATGCCGCACCAAACCCATCGCAGCCTCATTCTTCGGCAGCGGCTACAGCCGCTTTCGCGGGCGGGCCGGCTCCCACATTTAGCTCTCCATTTACCGTCAGATCACTGCATCCAGGGCGGCGGTGGAGGCTCCTCCGAGGCTTTGCTCGGTGGCGCATCGTCTGCCGCACGGATCGCCTGACGCCGCTCTTCATCCAGCCGCGCCGCTTCGATCTCACGGATAACGCCGCCCACGTCCGCCAACTCTTCCGGCTCGTCGAACTCGCCGGTCAAGGCACTGGCCGGGTGCAGAGTGCCGGCTTCGTACAGCGCCCACATCTCCTTGGCGTACTTGGTCTTCTTCAATTCCGGCGCAAAACGCCCGAAGTAGGAAGCCATGTTGCCCACGTCCCGTTCCAGCATGCTGAACGCGTGGTTGTTACCCGCCGCATCGACCGCCTGAGGCAAGTCGATGATCACCGGGCCCGTCGGCGTCAACAGCACGTTGAATTCGGACAAGTCACCATGTACCAACCCTGTACACAACATCAGCACGATCTGGGAAATCAGGAAGGTGTGATATTCACGGGCCTGGTCCGGGTCAAGCGTCACGTCGTTAAGCCGTGGCGCCGCGTCGCCGTATTCATCGGCCACCAGCTCCATCAACAGCACGCCTTCAAGGAAGTCGTACGGCTTAGGCACGCGAACGCCCGCACCGGCCAGACGAAACAACGCAGCCACTTCGGCGTTCTGCCAGGCGTCTTCGGTTTCTTTCTTGCCAAACTTGGAGCCCTTGGCCATGGCCCGGGCCTGCCGGCTGTTGCGGACCTTGCGGCCTTCCTGGTATTCGGACGCCTGACGAAAACTTCGTTTATTCGCCTCCTTGTAAACCTTGGCGCAACGTAACTCGTTGCCGCAGCGCACCACATAAACAGCTGCTTCTTTACCACTCATGAGTGGGCGCAGCACCTCGTCGACCAGACCGTCCTCGATCAGGGGTTCAATGCGTTTAGGAGTCTTCATCAGCTTTTATTGTGGGTCCTTTATTACCAAACACGCGTATGGCACTCGTTATACGGCAATCCTCTCACGCCGGGGAGAGGGTACCGACCTTTGACTGCTTAAGAATGCATCCAATGTGCCAGATTAATTCGGCAACGCACCTTTTTGTCTGCGCACCTACAGGAGCCGGCGGATGATAGCGGAGTTCAACGCTCGATAATTGCCGTCACCCCCTGACCGCCTGCAGCGCAGATCGAAATAAGCCCCCGGCCCTTCCCGGCCGCATCCAACAACTTGGCCAGGTTGGCAACAATACGACCGCCCGTGGCAGCAAATGGATGCCCGGCCGCCAATGAGCTGCCTTTGACGTTCAAACGGCTGCGGTCGATGGAACCCAGCGGCGCATCCAGCCCCAGGCGCGTCTTGCAGTACTCCGGGTCTTCCCAGGCCTTCAGCGTGCACAACACTTGGGCAGCGAAGGCTTCGTGAATCTCGTAGTAATCGAAGTCTTGCAGCGTCAGACCGTTCCTGGTTAACAAGCGCGGGACAGCATACACCGGCGCCATCAGCAGCCCTTCGGCGCCGTTGACGAAATCCACCGCAGCCGCTTCTCCGTCTCGCAGGTACGCCAGGATTGGCAGGCCACGTTCCTTGGCCCAAGCCTCGCTGCCCAGCAGTACCAGGGAGGCGCCATCGGTCAGCGGTGTCGAGTTGCCCGCAGTCAAAGTGCCCTTTTCGCTGCGTTCAAAGGCGGGCTTGAGGCTGGCGAGTTTTTCCAGGGTCAGGTCAGGGCGCAGGTTGTTGTCGCGGGTCAGGCCAAGAAACGGCGTGAGCAAATCGTTTTGCCAGCCTTCGGCGTAGGACGCGGCCATTTTCTGATGGCTTTCCAGGGCCAGTTGGTCCTGCTCGGCGCGGGGGATCTGCCAGGTCTGCGCCATCAACTCACAGTGCTCACCCATGGATAACCCCGTGCGCGGCTCGCCATTGCGTGGCAACTCCGGCTTGAGGTGATGGGGACGAAGTTGTAACAAGACCTTTAGCTTTTCCGCCATGGTTTTGCTGCGGTTCGCCTGCAGCAAAATCTTGCGCAACCCTTCATTGACGCCGATGGGCGCGTCGGACGTGGTGTCGACACCACCGGCAATCCCACATTCAATCTGCCCCAAGGCAATCTTGTTGGCCACCAGCAACGCAGCCTCAAGCCCCGTGCCGCAGGCCTGTTGAATGTCGTAGGCCGGAGTTTGCGGCGACAGCCGCGAGCCCAGCACACACTCGCGGGTCAGGTTGAAATCCCGGGAATGCTTGAGCACCGCACCGGCGACCACCTCGCCCATGCGCAGGCCGTGCAGGTTGTAGCGTTCGATCAGGCCTTCCAGGGCAGCGGTCAGCATCGCCTGGTTACTCGCCGTGGCGTAAGGGCCATTGGACCGGGCGAAGGGGATGCGATTACCGCCAATGATCGCGACACGGCGCAATTGAGTCATGGAAAGCTCCCTGAAGGTTGTGGGTCGAGTCTTTGAGACTAGCCTAGGCTCAATCGAACGACTTTCACCTATTGATGGTCCACCGTTTGAACCCCAGCACCCGGAGAGCGTTCCATGTCTGACCGTTATATCGACTTCGCCAACTCAAGCCTCGGCCATCGCCTGGTCGCCGCCATTGGCCTGCCGTCGCCGGTACGCCTGGAACGCTGGCAGGCTGGACGCCTGCGTCCGGTGGAGGGCGCACTGTTAATCGGCGGCGGCCTGCTGGCTGCCAAGGTGTTGGCGTTTGCCAATAAACTCACCGATGCCATTTACAGCTATGGCCCTGAACCGTTGGTGGCGCCTGCCTGGATTCCCGGCCATGGTCCCAAGCTCAAGGCTGTGGTGTTTGATGCCAGCCAATTGCAGCACACCGATCAGCTCAAACAACTGCGAGAGTTCTTTCAGCCGCTGCTGAAAAACCTCGATCACAGTGCCCACCTGGTGATCCTGGGTCGGGCCCCGGAAAGCCTCGCCGACCCATTCGCCGCCAGCGCCCAGCGGGCCCTGGAAGGTTTCGGTCGATCGCTGGCCAAGGAGCTGCGTAACGGCGGCACCCTGCAGTTGCTCTATGTCGGCGACGGTGCCGAAGATCAGTTGGAAGGTGCGCTGCGGTTCTTCCTCTCGCCGAAAAGTGCCTATGTGTCAGGCCAGGTGATCCGCCTGGGCGCCTGCGCCACACACGTCCAGGACTGGACCCGCCCCTTGGCCGGACGCAAAGCCCTGGTGACCGGCGCCGCGCGCGGTATCGGCGCGTCCATTGCCGAAACCCTGGCCCGCGACGGTGCCGAAATCCTGCTGTTGGACGTACCCCAAGCCAAGGCTGATCTCGATGCCCTGGCCGCGCGCTTGGGCGGGCGTAGCATTGCTCTGGATATCTGTGCCGAAGACGCCGCCACACAGCTTGTCGAGCAGTTGCCGGACGGCATCGACATCGTGGTGCATAACGCCGGCATCACCCGCGACAAAACCCTCGCCAACATGACCCCCGAATATTGGGACGCCGTACTGGCGGTCAACCTCAACGCGCCACAGGTCCTGACCAAAACCCTGCTCGACAGCGGCACCTTGCACGACAACGGCCGCGTGGTGCTGCTGGCGTCCATCAGCGGCATCGCCGGCAACCGCGGGCAAACCAACTATGCCGCGAGCAAGGCCGGGCTGATCGGGCTGGCCCAGGCCTGGGCGCCGCTGCTGGGGGAACGCGGGATCAGCATCAACGCGGTGGCACCCGGCTTTATCGAAACCCAGATGACCGCCCATATTCCGTTCGCCCTGCGTGAAGCCGGACGCCGCATGAGTTCCCTGGGCCAGGGCGGCTTGCCTCAAGACGTTGCCGAAGCGGTGGCCTGGCTCAGCCAACCGGGTTCGGGGGCCGTGAGCGGGCAGGCGCTGCGGGTGTGTGGGCAAAGTCTATTGGGGGCATGAATATGGATTGGCACACACTGGACAGCACACCCTTTCTGCCGCCCCTTTATTTGCGGGCAGCACTCAAACGGAAAGTCAGTGGCACTGCGCTGCCCGAAGAGGGACTGCGGTGCTGGATGACCGTGGACCCCAAACACCTGGCGGCCTATCGCAAGGTGTGCGGTTTTGAAGACAGCGCGATCCTGCCGGCCACTTATCCACACATCCTCGCGTTTGCCCTGCAGATGCAGTTGCTCACCGCCAGGGATTTCCCCTTTCCTCTGCTGGGCCTGATCCACCTGAGTAATCGCATTCGTATCCTGCGCACACTGGGCTGCGTGGGTTACCTGCGGATCGGCGTGCGCACGCAAAACTTGCAGCCGCACGCCAAGGGCGCGACGTTTGACCTGATAACCACAATGGAAGACTCATTGGGCCCGCTATGGGAAGCGCAAAGCCGAATGCTCTGCCGTGGCGTGAAACTGCCGGGTGAGGTGGCCGATGATGCTGTGATGTCGCCCACCGGCCTCACCGAGCTGACCCGCTGGAAGGCCCCCGCCGATATTGGGCGCCGCTATGCCCGCGTTTCTGGCGACTACAACCCGATTCACCTGAGTGCGCTGAGCGCCAAGTTGTTCGGGTTTCCCCAGGCAATTGCCCATGGACTATGGAACAAGGCGCGCACATTGGCCGCGCTGGGCCAGCACTTACCGGCCTCCAACATCGAGATAGAGGTCGCGTTCAAAAAGCCGGTGCGCCTGCCCAGTGAAGTGACGTTACGGAGCAGTGCAGCAGCGTCCAGCGGTGAATTGCAACTGACTGGCGCCAACGATATAGAACACATGATCGGAAGATGGCATCCATTTTCCTGAAAACAGCCCAGGCTCCTGGGCTGCCCACCCATTAAATTGTATATATACACCCTAAGTTATATCGGTTATCCGATAGCCTGCTAATCGACCTATCATCTTGTTTTTAAAAGAATCATCCTCTTTTAAATTTTACTGACTACACCCTTGGCATTAGTCATTAAGAAGAAACTGACTAAGTGTATATAAATCGTTAATACCAAGTTGAGCATTGCGAGAAACTGTACCTGAGCCTGTTATAGCCATACGGACGAAAGTATCGATGCCCTCTAGAAGCAGCGAACTTTTGAAAACAACAAAGGCTGTACCAGGTGCAAGGAACTCAATCATGAAAACTCAAGCAGTTTTATTCAAAGCAAGTACCGCGCTGGCCCTGATTCTGGCAATGAGTCTCGCCGGCTGCAGCAGCGGTGGTGGCGGTCATCACAGCAGTACCAGTGCATCCTCTCCAGACGCAGGCGCAGGTAGCGGATCGGGTGGTTCAGGTGGAGGAACAGGCGGTGGTACTGGTGGCGGTGACGGCAGCGGCACTGGCGGTGGTACCGGTGGCGGTGACGGCAGCGGTGACGGCAGCGGAACCGGTGGCGGAACGGGCGGTGGTACCGGTGGCGGCACTGGCGGCGGAACGGGCGGTGGTACCGGTGGCGGAACAGGTGGTGGCACCGGTGGCGGCACTGGCGGCGGAACAGGTGGTGGCACCGGTGGCGGCACTGGCGGCGGAACAGGTGGTGGCACCGGTGGCGGCACTGGCGGCGGAACGGGTGGTGGTACCGGTGGCGGCACTGGCGGCGGAACGGGCGGTGGCACCGGTGGCGGTACCGGTGGTGGCACAGGCTCAACCACCAGCCCACTGGTCACTGGCCAGATTGCAGCCAATCTGGGCGGCACCCTCAGTAATGTCGGCACGGCCATTGGTGGCATCGGCACAACCGTAGGCGGTGTTCCGGTAGTCGGCACAACGGCAGGTGGGCTGGTAACGTCCGTCGGCACCGCCGTCGGCAATATCGGCACAGGCGTCAGCACTGGCCTTGGCACGCTGGGTACTAACAGCAACGCCCTGGGCACCACCCTCGCAGGCGTGGGTAACGGCGTCGCCACCCTGGGGACTGGTGTTTCCACTACCGGCCAGTCAGTGAGCACATTACTCGGCGGCGTCCCCGTGGTCGGTACGACAGTGGCGCCCCTCACAGGTAGCCTGGTGGGCACCGTCGGCCAAGCTGTCAACATGTTGGGCAACACCCTGAGCGTGAACAGTACCAGTGGGCCTCTTGGCTCCGCGACCAATGCAATAGGCGGCAAGGTGCTGGTACCGGTGATTTCCCTGGTGGAAAACACCACCGGCAACCTGGGCAAGGCGACTGGCCTGGGCGCCCCACTCAATGGCGTGCTGGATAAAGTCGGCTCGACCGTTACCGGCCTTGGCACTCAAGTGACTGGCGCCGGTGGGACTGGCAACCCTGTCACCACGCTGGTGGGCAGTGTGCTCGGCGGCGCAGGTGCGGTCCTCAACACTTCTGGTGGTTATGTGGCGCCTTCAGCCGGTACGGGTGCCGGTGGTGCTCCTGCCTCCGGTCTGCCGGAACTGGTTGGTGGCGTAGTCGCCAACCTCGGCAACGGCCTGAACGCCGGCAACACCAACGGCACAGTCAGTGCAGCTGGTGTAACGGGTGGCGCATTGGGTGGCGCAGTAGCGTCTGTGGGTACTCTGATCGGCGGCACAGGTGTAGCCAACACCGCAGCGAGTACGCCAGTCGCAGCACTGGCTACTAATGTCGGCGCAGCATTGAACCCTGTCACCTCGGGCGTTACCAGCCTGACGCAGAACGTCGGCACCACAACCGGTATCGGCGCTCCCGTCAACGGATTGGTGACAGCAGTCGGTGGGGCCGTGAGCGGTCTTGGCACTAACATCACCACGGCCAATGCCAACCCGGTCACTAATGCCGTCGGTAACGTTGTCACAACAGTAGGCGGCACCGTCGCCTCGGTGGGTGGCTTGGTCACAGGTGGCACCACCGGCGGTGGCGGCCTGCTCGGCGGTTTGAACGTAGGTGGCAGTACGTCCGGCACAGGGACCGCAAGTGGAGGTTTGGGCGGTCTGCTGGGTGGCCTGACCGGCAAAAAATAGAATTGCACCTGGCCGATTAGACGGCCTCCCTTACAGCGCCTACGCTTGGTTGAGACGAGAGATTCCGTTGAGTCTCTCGTCTTTTTATTTGGGCAGTGATCGCCCATGAAAACCTTCCCCACCGCGCCCCAAGAACGCGACGGGAATATGCGAATGCTGCTGCAGTTTGACCATGGAGTGTCCTATGCGCGCTTTAACGCCTTTGCTATTACTCACCCTCAGTGCTTTTGTCCAAGCCGAGACCCTACCCAGCTTTCTCAATAGCAACGACACCATCCGCAACCTGCCAGTACCCAACCTTCCTGCCGACGCCTACCGCCCGGCCACGCCCCAAACCCAATTGCCGGACCCCGCCGCCGCGCAAGCGCAACCGCTGCAAATGGACACCAAGGTAACCATTCGCAAACTGCAAATCGAAGGCGGGACGATTTACCCACTCAAGGACGTCGCCCAGGTTTTCGCACCGCTGATTGGCCACGAAACCAACCTCGCACAACTGATCGAAGCCACCCGCAGCATCACCCAACGTTATCAGCAAGACGGCTACCTGTTGTCTTATGCCTTCTTGCCGGATCAACGCTTCGAACAGGGCCTGGTACGTGTGGTACTGGTGGAGGGCTACATCAAGGATTATCAACTGCAAGGCGATATCGGCTCCGTCTCGGCCTACGTCGACAAACTGGCAGAAAAACTCAAGGCCGAACGCCCCCTGACCCGCAAGACCTTCGAGCGCTACACCACGCTGATGAGCCGCATCCCGGGTGTCACTTTGCAAGCGCAAGTGCCCCCACCGGGCACCACCGACGGTGGCGCGCATATGCAGATCCAGGCCAGTCGCAAGCCTTTCACCACCAGCATGAGCTTGAACGACGACAACCGCGCGGGCCTACAGGCGCTGGTAACCGGCAACAGCAATTCGCAGACCTCGATGGGTGAGCAACTGAGTGTCAGTGGCTTGTTCCCGCCAGGCCACGATAAGGAGCATTACTATCGCGTCGGCTACAGCCAGTTCATTAATGCCGAAGGCACCCAGTTGGTCCTCAACGCCGAACGCTATCGCGCCGACCCACGCAGCAATGTGCTATTGGACGGCGGCTTCCAGCTCAAGCCTCACCAGGAAGTGGATCGTTACTCCATCGGCCTCAGCCATCCGCTGATCGCATCCCCCACCGAGTCATTGACCCTCGGTACACGCCTGTACGCCGTTGACCAAACGACCCGCTATCAATTAGTCGGCTACCCGCAACGTTTCGACCTGGAAACCGATTCCCGTGCGCTGGCCTTTGAAGGCGATTGGCGCAAGGCCAACGATCGCCAGTTGCGCATCCTCAGCGCGGGCTTGTACCAAGGCATCAATGGTCTGGGCGCCAGGACCCACAGTGATTTCGGCGGAATAGAACCGGATCTGGATTTCTTCCGCCTGCGCCTGGCGGGCGTCCAGAGCAACAAGTTCTTCGATAACTGGCAAGGCGTCATGTCCGGGGCGCTCTACTGGAGCAACAACACCCTGCCCGACAGCGAACGCGCGGTATTCGGCGGGCAGAATTTCGGTCGCGGCTACCCTGATGACCAAGGCTCGGGTGACAAGGGTTGGGGCGTGGCCTATGAGGTGAACTACAGCTTCAACCGTGCGGGTGAGTGGGTAAAGATTCTCCAGCCCTACGTGGTCCTGGACCGCGCCAAAACCTGGTTCAACGAATTACCAGTCAAGGGTAACGACATGTCCTCCGCCGCTGCCGGCCTGCGCTTTGGCGACAACAAGTACTACAACATCTCCCTGGAAGTGGCCAAGCCGATGTCGGACATCGCGCTGGATACCTTTAATCGGCGGCCGCGGTATACGTTGAGTTTCAGTTATCAGTTGTAACTGAGAGCCGCAAGAAGGAGCCTCCGGCGTCCGACTTGCGGCCTGAAATTCGTGAGAGTTGGGGATTCGAAAGACGACTCAAGAAGAGGTAATGGCTGTCGATACTTTGCCAAAGAACGTTGTAATTTGAGGTCCAAGTTGCTGCCCGGCTGCCAGGACAACGAGGGCTATCACCGCGACAAGAATGACGTACTCAATTGCGGTTGCTCCGTCTTCACGGTGAGAAAACAACTGAAGCTGAGCGTAGAGTTTCAGCACGCAGGTAAGGAACATGGAAGCTCTCCTTTGCGCCATTGGGCGCCAGTATCGCAGCACACCTGAAGCGATGTGCAACTGAAGCATTGTCAACAAACACCACCCTCACAACTGTAAGAACCGACTAATCACAAAGTAGTAGCAAGCGAACGTCCTACTGCCTGACCAACTGCACTTTCGGCAGCGGAAACAGGTTGTTCAGAGTATCCAGCAAACGCACCAGATAGATGGGCTTGCGAAACAGATCCAAGACCTGCAAACGCAGCATGTCGCTGACATCATCCATCTCGGCATGACCTGACATGACGATCACCGGAAGGTGCTGTCGGGAGGTGTGTTCACGCAGGCGTTTGATCAGCGAGATGCCGCTTTCCTCGGGCATACGCAGGTCGGTGATGACCAAGGCAATATCCGGATGCAAGGTCAGCTCTTGCAAGGCGAACGTCACAGACGTCGCGGTGAAACAAACGAAACCCTCGTTCTCCAGCGACTCGGCCAGTTCAACGAGGGCGTCTTCTTCGTCATCCACCAGCAGGATCTGTTGGCGAGGGCATGTGGCGGCATTCATGAGCAATACCTTACGTGGACAATTACTGATGGCGCTGCTCACAGGTTACGGCTGGAACAAATCAACTACTAGTGATAGCGGTACCAATTTTGCCAAACAGGGTGCTGATGTTCGTTCCCAGTGTTTTCCCTGCCGACAGGATAACCAAGGCAATAACAGCGACCAGAATCACGTATTCAATTGCCGTCGCGCCCTCTTTGCGATCAAAAAACAAATAGAGCTGAACGTACAACTTCATCAGGAAGTTAAGGAACATATGACCTCTCCTTTGCGTCGCTGAGCGCCGCTATCGATACACTGCGATGATTGCGGTGTGCCACTAGAGCATTGTCAACAAAACCCATACCCACAACTGTAAGAAAGGACTAATCACAAAGCATTAGGCGCAAGGTTGGCACCATAAATC
Source organism: Pseudomonas spelaei (assembly GCF_009724245.1). Lineage (GTDB taxonomy): Bacteria > Pseudomonadota > Gammaproteobacteria > Pseudomonadales > Pseudomonadaceae > Aquipseudomonas > Aquipseudomonas spelaei. Next base: position 28,175 of record NZ_WNNK01000018.1, read on the forward strand.
CGTGTTTTCCAAGGCTTCTTCTATAGCGCGGATAAAATTTCTCCGGGGTAATGGCATTTTGTCCTAGTTGGACTACCTTCAAATAGCGAAATCGTTAGATGTTCATAGCTACCTGGTTGCGAAAATGACACGTTTGGATAGGCGGACGCATGGTGCAACAGGAAAGGGAGATCCGTCATGAACAGTCGCTTCAGCATGATACTGGCCGGGTTGCTACTAGTCGGGGCCCTGTTTGCCGGTTATTGGGGGCTGGTCCTGAGTCGTACGCCAGCACCCGTTGCCGTAGCACCGCCGCAGACAGCCACAGTAGAAAAAACCGTCGCTGTCGTCGAAGACCAGACCCGCCAACCGGTGGTGGTCCTGGCTCGTGATGTACCGCCTTTTGTCGCACTGACAGCCGCCGACTTGGCGGTGGAAAAACTGCGCACGGTACCCGCTGGCAGCTTGACCCGTGTTGATCAAGCCATCGGTCGCACACCGTGGAGAACCCTGGGCGCCGGCACTTGGTTGACCGAAGAAAGCTTCACCCCTGGCGGCCCTTTAGCGCGGATGATTCGCTCTGATGAGCGCGCCCTGGCGGTCTCTGTCGACGAGGTGATCGGTGCAGGGGGCCAGCTCAGTCCCGGCGATTATGTGGATGTGCTATTGGCACTGCGCCAGGAGGCCGGCAACGCCGAACAGTCGGCGCAAATCATCATTCCCGCCCTGCGCCTGCTCAGCGTCGGCGACCAGCTGGGCTTGGCCAACGATGGCAAGCCGGCCTCCCCTCCCCCTGCGACCCCTGAAGAAAGAACACAACAGGCCCAACGCCGTACTGCCGCGCGTACCGTGGTACTGGCTGTTCCAGAACAACTGCTGAGTCGACTGATGCTTGCCACTCAAGCCGGCACCCTCCGCTTGGCCGTGCGCAGTGCCGACGAACAACTGCTCAGCCATTACTGGGCCGGCGAAAGCGATTCACCCAGCAAACTGCAAAGTGCCAACCGCGACCTTTACCAGTTCACTCAACTGGCCTTGGTGGGCCCACCGAAAAAGCTCGCCCAAGGCGGCTCGCAACGCGCCGGCATCGAGATCATCCGCGGTAGCCAAGTGACCCAACAGACGGCCACACAACAAACCCCCTGATTGATCAAGGATGCCTGAATGAGCCATCGTTACGCACCAGTGTTCACGCAAATGACCTGGGCTCTGATGCTGTCGAGCCTGCCCGTGGGCGTGGCCCTGGCAGCACCGGGCAACTGCAGCAACCTGGGACAATTGCCCGCAGTGGTTGAAGTGGGCGAAGGCTTGCAACAAGAACTGCAATCCCCGGTGGCGATCACGCGCCTGGCCATTGGCGACCCGAAAATAGCCGACGTCCATCTCAATGGCGACCGTGGCTTTCTACTGACCGGCGTCGCCTCCGGCACCACCAGCCTAATGGTCTGGACCAATTGCGCCACGGCGCCTCGCCAGAGCATGGTGTTCGTCAAGGGCAAGGCCACTTCAGCCCTGACCAGCCAAACACTGTCGCCTTCCGATGACCCGACGCTGCCCAGCCAAGTGCAGACCGATATACGTTTTGTCGAGGTCAGCCGCACCAAGCTCAAGCAGGCCAGCACTTCGCTCTTTGGCCAGGGCGGCAATTTCCTGATTGGCAGTCCTGGTAATGGCACAGCACCCAGCTCCCCCACCAACAGCTTTCGTGGGCAAGCAGTCAATAACGGCTCGTTCAATATCGGATTCGGCGGTGGCCGTGTCTCGGCCATGATCAATGCCCTGGAACAAAGCGGGTTTGCCTACACCCTGGCACGTCCCAGCCTGGTGGCGCTGAGCGGGCAAAGCGCAACGTTCCTGGCGGGCGGCGAAGTACCAATCCCGGTTCCCAGCAGTGGCAGCAATTCCATCTCCATCGAGTACAAGGAGTTCGGCATTCGCCTGACCCTGACGCCTACCGTCATTGACCATAACCGGATATCCCTCAAAGTGGCGCCCGAAGTCAGTGAACTGGATTACTCCAACTCCGTGAAGATCGAAGGCATCGAGGTACCGGCCCTGACCATCCGACGCACCGATACCAGCGTTTCCCTGGCCGATGGCGAAAGCTTCGTGATCAGTGGCTTGATCAGCTCCACCAATAATTCCACCGTCAGCAAGTTCCCAGGCCTGGGAGACATTCCTGTCCTCGGCGCATTTTTTCGCTCATCCAACATCAACCGCGAAGAAAAAGAACTGCTGATGATCGTCACCCCGCACCTGGTCCAGCCCCTCGCCGCCAATGCCCAGTTACCTTCCCTGCCCGGAGAGAAACTGCGCACCTACGACCCGAACTGGTACCGCCTGTACTTCCTGGAGAACGGCAACTTCGACCGTCGCAGTGGACTGTCCCAATGACTGACAGCCTGAGCCAGACTTTCCTGGCAATCACCCGCAACACCACCGATCTGGAGTGGCTCCAGGGTGCACTGGCGCCGCTGGGCCAAGTGGTCAGTGCCGGCGGTGGCAGCCTGGATGAGTTACTCGCGCTGGTGGACGTGACCTTCGCCAACCTGGTGTTTGTTGGCCTGGACCGCGAACACGTGACCGCCCAGAGCGCGCTGATCGAAGGTGCGTTGGAGGCCAAGCCGATGCTGGCCATCGTCGCCCTCGGTGACGGCATGGATAACCAGTTGGTGCTCAATGCAATGCGCGCCGGCGCCCGGGACTTCGTCGCCTACGGCTCACGCTCCAGCGAAGTAGCCGGGCTGGTACGACGCCTGAGCAAACGCCTGCCCGCTGTGACGCCCAATACCCAACTCGGTGGCCTCACCGTGCTCTATGGAACCCAGGCCAACGCCGATGGCGCACTGTTGGCCAACCATCTGGCGCTGGTGGTGCAAAAAAGCGGACAGCAGACGTTGCTGCTGGACCTGGGCCTGCCCCGTGGCGATAGCCTGTCGTTGCTGGGCCTGGAAAGCTCGTTCAACTTTGGCGATGCCCTGCGTCACCTGCGGCGACTGGACACCACCCTGATCAACAGCGCCTTTACCTGCGCCGAAGATGGCTTGCGTATCCTGGCCTACGCCCTCAATGACGAGCCCCTGGAGCGAACCAGCGCCGCCGAGCTATACATGCTGCTCAGCGCCTTGCGTCAGCACTTCCAACACATCGTGGTGAACCTCACCGGGCAACCGGACAGCGAAGCCCTGCGCACCTTTGTCAGCCATTGCGACAAACTGTTGTGGTGCACTGACCAGAGCGTACTGGACTGCCGGCGCAACCTCGCCGTACTGAACCAATGGAGAGAAAAAGGCATGAAGCTGGACCATGGACGCTTGCTGATCGATCGCTACCTCAAAGGCGCTGCACCAGACAGCGAAGCGCTGGAAAAAAGCTATGGCCTGGAAATCATCGCGGTATTGCCCCTGAGCCCAGAGGTGCGCTTGAACGCCAAAAACCAGGGACAAACCTTGTTCACCCTGGCGCCCAGGGAGAGCCTGACCCAAGGCCTGAAAGCCCTCGGCGAACGCCTGGCAAAACGTTCAGAAAGCCTGGAAAAACCTTCGAGCCGCTGGTTTGAACGACTGTTGAGGGCGGGCAAATGAGCGGCGAAAAACTCTTCGGCGCTCCTGCGCGCGCCGCCGGCGGCAACATCGACCACGATGGTCTGAAACTGGTATTGCATCGCTACATCATCGACGCCATCGAAGAGTCGGGGAAAAATCTGCTGGAAGGCTCGCGCCAGTCTCTGGCGCAATTTGTCATCGACAAGGTCGCCGAGTACATCACCCGCATGCACCTGGCGATTTCCCGTTATGAAATGGAACGCCTGGCGGAAGAGATCGTCGACGAACTGACCGGTTTCGGTCCCCTGGAAGTGCTGCTGCGCGACCCCTCGGTGACCGAGATTCTGGTCAACGGCCCGCACCGGGTGTTTATCGAGCGGGATGGTTTGTTGCACCAGAGCGACCTGCGCTTTATCGACGCCCACCATGTGGAGCGAGTCATGCAACGCATCCTCGCGCCGTTGGGGCGGCGCCTGGATGAGTCGTCGCCGATGGTCGATGCCCGCCTGCCCGATGGCAGCCGGGTCAACGCCATCATCCCGCCGATTGCGCTGGACGGTCCGTGCCTGTCGATTCGAAAGTTTCGCAAAGACATGCTCAAGAGCAGCGACCTGGTGGCCATGCAAACCATCGATCAGAACATTTTCGATTTTTTCCAGGAAGCCGTGGGCAAACGCTGCAACATCTTGATCAGCGGCGGTACCGGCACCGGCAAAACCACCTTGCTGAACATCCTCAGCCAACTGATCAATCCTCACGAACGTCTGGTGACCATCGAAGACGTGGCCGAACTGCAACTGGGCCATCCCCATGTGGTGCGCCTGGAAACACGGCCGCCCAACGCCGAGGGCCATGGCGAAGTCAAGGCCAGCGACCTGATCCGCAACGCCCTGCGGATGCGCCCGGACCGCATCATTCTCGGTGAAATTCGTGGTGTGGAAGTGCTTGATGTACTCACCGCGATGAACACCGGCCACGACGGTTCCATGAGTACCGTACACGCCAACAATGCCCAAGACGCGCTGCTGCGCCTGGAAACCCTGGTGGGCCTGACCGGTCGGGTAGTGGCGGAAAAAACCCTGCGGCAAATGATCTGCGCAGCACTGGACGTAGTGATTCAACTGACGCGCCTGCCTGACGGCCGGCGCTGTGTCAGCGAGGTGGTTGAAGTGGTGGGCGTACGGGACGACGTCTATGTCACCAACACACTGTTCCGCCATGACAAGCGGACCGGCTTCGGTTTCCTGCGTGAGGCGATCAATCCCGCTGGCGACAAACTGCGCCGCGAATCGGCGATGCCGCTGCCTTGATCGATGCCAGTAAGGAGGCGATATGACGGGCCCCATCCTGATACTCATCTGCGTGATCCTGATCGGTCTGTCGATACGGATGTTTCAAAACGGCATACGCAAGGCCGAGACCGATCGGGTACTGGAGCGCCTTGCCGAGGGGCAGCCGCTGTTGAATCAAGAGCGCGGAGCCTTGACCGGCATTGAGCGGATGTTCCAGCGCGCCGGTCTGGGCAAACCAACCGACAGCCTGGGGCTGTGGCTGACCTGCTGGGGCTTGGGGCTGTTCCTGGGGTACATGGTGGCCGACTGGATCGGTTTGCTGGCGATGATGATCCTGCCGCTGCTGGCCCTGCGGCTGTATATCGCCTGGCGTTATCAGCGGCGGCTGCAACGGATGATCGAACAATTGCCACAGATGCTGGACCACACCGTGCGCAGTCTAAAGTCCGGCCGCACCTTGGCGGATGCGGTTCTGGGCGCCATCGAGGCTGCCGACGATCCTCTTAAACACGCCATGAGCCGCATCCAGCGCAATGTGCAACTGAGCGTCAGCCTGCCGGAGGCCGCCAGTGACTTTGCCGAGTTTTATGAGCAAGACGAATTTCGCCTGTTTGCCCTGGGCTTGAAGGTCAACCATCGCTACGGTGGCAATGCCAGCGAGCTGCTGGAGAACCTGATCAAGATGATTCGCGAACGAGAACAAGGGACACGGCAACTTAAGGCCATGACCGGTGAAACGCGGATAACCGCGTTTGTGCTGGCAGGTATGCCGATCGCCTTGGTGGGGTATTTCATGGCCGTGAATCCGGACTATTTAATGACCATGTGGAACGACGGCACAGGTCGAACCCTGTTGCTCATTGCAGTCACTATGCAGGTGCTGGGATGCCTGACGATGTGGCGCATGTTGCGGAGTATTTGAGATGGCCTTGCTGATCAGTGCCCTGCTGTTTCTTGCCGCGCTCGTGCTGATTGTCGGCCATCTGATGGAGCAGCGCCGGCGACAGCGCCTGGTCACCCAACGCCTTCAAGGAGAGTTGACCCGTGAGGACCGGCTGGGCAGTTTGCTGCGCCAGTTGGGCAGTAGCCCCATCGCCCAGCGCTCAGTCAGCCTGGACAATGAAACCCAGATATTGCTCAACCGGATCGGCTGGCGAAAATCCAGCCAGCGCTCGATGTTCGCCGCTTTCCAGGTCGGCGTGCCGGTGGTGCTGTTGGGGGTTGTTGTACTGGCTCAAGAGTTGTTCTTCCCCAAGATCGAGTCGCCATGGGTCGCGCCCTTGGTGGCCTTGGGAATCGGTTACCTGTTACCCAAGCGTATTCTGGCCAGCGCCGCCAAATCCCAACAACAACGTATTGCTCGTGAGGTATCGACCTTCATCCCGCTGCTGCGCATCCTGTTCGAATCCGGCATGGCGGTTGAACAATCACTACGCGTGCTGAGCACTGAGGCGCAACGCTTGTTGCCGGCGTTGACCTACGAGCTGCGGCTGGTCCTGACACGGGTCGATTCCGGCCTGGAGTTGAGCGAGGAGTTGGGCAAGACCGCCAAGATGCTGGCGGTGGACGAACTTACTGACACCTGCGTGATTCTCCAGCAACTGATTCAACAAGGCGGTGGTGCGATGAAGTCGCTGCTGTCGCTCAAGCAACTGCTGGATGACCGTCGCCTGACCCGCCTGCAAGAGTACATCTCCAAGATGTCGGCGAAGATGTCAGTGGTGATGATGCTGTTCTTGTTTCCGGCTTTGCTGATTATCCTCGGGGGGCCGGCGTTTATCGCTATCGCCCGAGCCCTGAGTAACTTGTGAGGAGCGCTCGATGAAAGCACTGATTGCCGGCCTGGGCTTGCTGATGCTCGGCGGTTGCGCTACCAACGGCCAGGCCCCCTGGGCGACCCTGATGTCCCCGACCACCTGCCCAAAACCTGGCGCCGACCAGGAACTGTCACTGAACCTTGCCGATGAAATGGCCAACGACGGCAAGCTGCACGCCAGCCTGGCCAACCTGCAAAACCTGCCCAATTCGCTGCCTCAGGTTCGCCAGCGCCAGGCCAAGGCCTACCGGTTGTTGGGCCGCAGCGAAGCCGAACCGCTGTACCGTAGCCTGCTGGGCACCTGCATGGCCGCCGAAGGTGAGCACGGCCTGGGGCAACTGTCCGCCGCCAAGGGCGATAACGGCCAGGCCCTGGCCCACTTGCAGCGCGCCGCCAAGCTGGCGCCCACCGATGAAAAAATCCGTAATGACCTGGGCGTGGTCTATCTCAATCAACTGCGCATCGAGGACGCACGCTTTGAATTCATGACCGCCATGGAGCTCAAGCAGAGCGATCAACTGGCCGCCGTCAATCTGGTGACCCTGCTGATCTACCAGGACAACTGGGGGCAAGCAGCGCAACTGGTCAGTCAGTTGGGCCTGAGCCCCGACCAAGTCACCGAGGCCCAAGCCAGAGCCGAGAAGCTCAAGAGTCCAACCACGCCGGTGGCAAAGGCCAAGGGTCAAGTGGCTGCGGCAAGCGATACCCTGCCACCGACCATCAAGTAAGGGTTCAAGGAGTTCACGATGAAAGTTCACTACCTGGCCAGTCTCGCATTGCTGGCATTGCCCCTGACCGTGCTGGCCATCGAGCCAGGCCCCTCTTCCCGCCAGCAGCAGGAAACCGAAAACTGGTTGACGCTGCAGGTCAGTGGGCAAGTCGCATCACCGGTCCCGCAGAAAACCACCCCCGCCGAACGCGAACAGGCCATGCAACGTTGGCTTGACAGCAACAAGCATCCGATCCCGGAATACTTTGATCAAAAAGCCGGGGGGAGCGCGTCAGGGGGGAGCAATTGAGCATTGATGATCGGTTCCCACGCAGGGCACGGGAACGATCACAAGGCGACAGGTATCAGTGCGCGGTCACCCGCTGACGCATGGCCGAGTTGTTAGGCGATAGCGCCAGCGCCAACTGGGTGCGGTTATGCATGTGGGTCAGGCGCAACACCTGGGACACATAGAGCTTGACCGTGTTTTCAGTGATCCCCAATTCACAGGCAATCTGATAGTTGGTCTGACCCTTGCCAACCAGCCGGGCAACGTCCAATTGCCGAGGCGATAACTGATTGAAGATCGCTGGCATTTCCACCCCTTCGGCAGCCGCCTCACCCTCGACTTCCGAGGACGCCGGTGCCGGGCTGCGACGGACCTTGTCCAAGTCCTGGTAAAGATCGTTGATGGAGTCAGAAAGGTATTGCAGCTTCTGGTTCAAATTCCCCAGATGCACGCTTTTTTGCCGATCCGCCAACGCTGCTTCCTGGCGCTGCAAGCCTTCGAGCAACTCTTCGAGGTTAATGGGTTTCTGATAGTAGTCAGCGATGCCGGCACGCAGGGCCTTGATTACATCCTGCTTGTCGGCACGGCCGGTCAGCATGATGGCCTCAAACGCTCGAGCCTTGCCTGCCACCCGTTGCAGCGCCTGGACCAGCTCGATGCCATCCATCTCCGGCATATGCAGGTCACACAGCACCAGACCGATCTCGGCGTCTTCGCTGAAACGCTTCAAGGCCTGCTGGCTGGACTCACAAGGGACGCAACGATAACCGCTGCTTTCGAGAAATTCGCAAAGCTCTTCCACGATCAATGGTTGATCGTCGACCACGAGCACTTTTACCGAAGATGTAAGCTTGTTCACGCGTTACTCCATGCCTGGCAAGCCAAAGATTGACCTATCCTTTCCGACGACGTTTCCCACACAGCTACATGAATAAACGTAGCCTACTTTCCGACTATGTACATAGCGATAGGTGGGTATGCCGATTAATGGATCCAAAACCAGGCAAAGCCAAAACCCATCAAGAGAAAGGGTGCAAAAGGCAATTTAGTTGACGCGCCAGGGGCCAGGTACTGCAGTCGCTCTCTAAGCCCTTGAGCCATAAGTGGCCATAGCCTGGGCGCGACTATCAACCACGCAACACTGGCCACCGCCGACCCGATCAGCGACCACAGCACGTACGGTAAATCCGTTGCCAGGCCCAGGGCCGCCAAAAGTTTCACATCGCCCGCCCCCAGGCGCCCCAGTGCGTACCCCGGCAAGGTCAACAGCAACGCCAAGGCAAACGCCACCAGGCCTTGAGCCGCAGAGGCGCCCAGCCAGGTGGTTCCGCTCCAGAACAGATAGATCAGCGCCAACAACGCCACACCCAGTGTCAGCCGATTGGCGATCTGACGCTGGCGTGCGTCCTGCACTGCACAGAGCAATAACCAAAGGAAAATAACGATGCCTTGGATCACGTAAAAAACATCCCTTTTGGCTGATTGATTCTATGCTGATATCAAGTGGTAGCAGTCAGGGTAGACGTGGTGATGAAAACAAGCCTCCCTAGCAAGCAAAAAGGCGTCGCGGCGATTGAATTCGCCGTGGTCTTCGTGATTTTTTTCGCCGTGTTTTACGGGATGGTCAGCTATAGCTTGCCGTTGCTGTTGTTGCAGTCATTTAACCAGGCTGCGGCACAAGGCGTGCGCATCGGTGTGGGAGTAGATCCCTCTGCACAAAACTACGCGACCTTGGTACAGAACACGGCTGTGGCCGCCGCGCAGGCCAATCTGGGCTGGATTCCTCCGGCCTTCAAGTTCGACCCCAACTATGTCACCTCGACCTACAACGGCAGCGTGCTGACGGTGCAGGTCAGTTATCCGTCGGTCAATCTCAAAGGCGTACTGCCGTTCATGGTCTTGCCGGGCATCGGCACCGTGCCGCAACTTCCGGTCAATCTCTCAGCCAAATCGAGCCTGCAATTTTGACCTCAGGTGACAAGCTCTTCGGGCGCCTGCTCGGGCGCAGCAGCGTCGCACCCCCGGACATCATCTATCCCGCCCAACCCGCCACCGGGTTGCAACTGCAGTTGGACAATCAAGGCCGTGTCCTGCACATCGGCGGCACATTGCGCCAACAGTTGGCCCAACACCTCACCCGTGACCCCACGCCATTGCTGCGCGATCTGTTGTGCACCCACAGTGCGCTGGTGGTTGAAGGTATCCCCACGGACTGGCAGCGTCACAGCCTGGACCTGGACTTCCATGGCGCCGCCGGACAAATCCTGCATACCCGAGGCGCAATCGAGCCCCACAACGACGGCTGGCTGCTGTGGGCATTGGACATCGGCGACTTGCTCAGCGGCCGCCAAACATCGCAAGACCGTGAACAAAACCATCAACTCATCAGCCAGATGAGCGAGCAACTGCGAGTTTGCAGCCTCACCCGCCTGCCGGAGGTATTCAACGAACACCTGCGCAGCCTCGCCCAGCGTTGGCATATTCCCTGTGTCGCCCTCGCCCTGCTGGATCAACAAGATCAAGGCTGGCTGATTTACAGCCAGTACACCGCCCATGACGCCCCCACGCTGTGGCAAACCGGGCAACGCTTGGGCACCAGCCTGGACAGCGTTAATGGCAATACCTCGTTGAGCCTGAACGTGGGCCAGGGGCGCAGCGAGCACCCACGCTTGCACAGTGTGTTTGGCAATGCCGACGGATTCCTGGTGCCATATCGGGACGGCCAAGGCGTCGCCGCGTGGCTGCTGTGCGGGTTCTACACCGGTCAGCAACAGACCAGCGAACGCGACTGGCTGAACCTGACTGCGGCCTTGGCCGCACCCTTGCTCGGGCGCCTGCGCGAGCAGCGTCACCACCAGCAACTGGAGCGGCTGGAAGCCCTGCAAGGCCTGCTGGGAACGGGCTGGTGGGAGTTGCGGCCCACCCGCGCAGACATCCAGCTAGCCCCCCAACTCATGCGCAGCCTGAGCCTGGAAGACGGCCCGACCCGCCTGTCCCTGGCCACCTGGCTGAACCTGATCCACCCCGCCGACCGCCAGGAACTCAACAGCCGCCTGCAGGACCTGCAAGCCTTGGGCAAACCGTTACTGACCAGCGTGCGCTTGCAACGTACCGATGCCGCCGGGCTGCCGATCTGGTACCGCGTCCAGGGCCAGGTCCTGGGTGTTGGTGAAAACCGGCGCTGGATCGGCTTCATGCTCGATATCAGCGACATCAAGAACCAACAACTGCAAGCCGCCGCCGCCCATGCCCGACTGGACAACCTGATTGCCAGCTCACCCGCGGTGATCTACGTGCAGCGCTATGTGAACGGTGCCCTGCTCCCCGCTTTTTACAGCGACAGCCTGCTGCCCCTGCTCGGCTGGACCCTGGCCGAGGCAACCCATGACAGCCTGGTGGACTGGGTTCACCCCGAAGACCGCGACCTGTACTTCGAGCGCACCCGCCAACTGCTGCGCGAAGGCAGCGTGCGCAGTCGCTATCGGGTGCGGGATAAACAGGGCGATTACCACTGGCTGCTGGACGAATCCAAGCTGCTGCGCGACGACCTCGGCCTGCCGGTGGAAGCGGTAGGCCTCTGGCTGGATGTCACCGAATCGACCCAGGCGGCGCAACAGGTCAAAGACAGCGAGGAACGCTACCGAATCCTGGTGGAAGACTCTCCGGCGATGATCTGTCGCTACCGTCCGGACCTGACCCTGACCTTCGGCAACACACCGCTGGCCAACTACATGGAGTGCCAGCCCGAACAATTACCGGGGATGAACCTCAGCCACTGGCTGTCGGAGGACCAGCGCCAACTGTTTGTACAACGCATCCACCAACTGACCCCGGAATTCCCGGTCAGCACCGCCGAGATCAGCCTGCAATTGCCTGGGCGCGAACATGCCTGGTGGGTCTGGTCCGACCGTGGCGTATTCGATGAGCACGGCCAGTTGCAGGAAATCCAGGCCGTGGGCCGCGATAACACCGAAGTGCGTCGCTCCCAGCAACAACTCACCCAAAGCGCAAAAATGGCCACCCTTGGCGAAATGGCCACCGGCCTTGCCCACGAGATCAACCAGCCACTGAACGTGATGCGCATGGCGGTCGTCAATGTGCTCAAGCGCCTGGGCAACGGCGATGTACAGGTCGACTACCTCACGGAAAAACTCCAGCGCATCGATGCCCAGGTCCAGCGGGCGGCGCGGATCGTGGACCATATGCGGGTGTTCGGGCGACGCTCGGAAGTCGAGCAGCAACCCTTCGACCCGGCCCAGGCCGTGGAAGGCACCCTGGCGCTACTCACCGAAGGCATGCGGGGCAAAGGTGTCGAGCTGCGCATTACCGCGCAAGACCATGCGGTGCAGGTGAACGGCTATGTCGACCAATTGGAGCAGGTACTGATCAACCTGATCGTCAACGCCCGCGACGCCCTGCTGAGCAAGCGCGAAAACGACCGGGCCTTCCAGCCCTGGATCTCGGTGCACACCGAACATGACAACCACCATGTACGGATCTGGGTGGAAGACAACGGCGGCGGGATTGATCCGCGCTTGCTGGAGCGGATTTTCGAACCGTTTTTCACCACCAAGCCGATTGGCGTAGGGACAGGGTTGGGGTTGTCGGTGAGCTACGGGATTGTGGAAAACATGGGTGGACGGTTGAGCGTTGCCAATGGGGAGCATGGGGCGAAATTTTGTATCGAGTTGCCGGCGGTAGAGGGTTAGATCACCAGGTAGGCACGGCCTGCGTGGCAGCTCAGGTTGGCACCCACATCGACCTCATTGATGCTGATCCCCAGCCCCCGCAATATGGTATCGAGCACCGTATCGAGCAACGGTCCCAGTACGCTTTTTATCGTGGTGACCAGCAACGAACTGACACTGTTCAGAATCGTCCCGAGGCCACCGATAAGGTTACCCAACAAGTTCGAATTCCCCGGTATGGGCCCATACATCTGAATATTGACTCCCGTCACCGTATCCGAAAGGTTGGTGATCGGATTTTGCGCGGTATACGGAAAATAAAATGGCGGCTGCCCCACTTCCGGCAAATTCGGTGTGGCGTACGTATGCGTTACCGACGCGCTGGCATTCGCCCCGACCTTGGTATCAATCGATAAGGCAATGCCGCCGCCCACCGAGGGCACACGAGGATTGCAGTCATTGAGGATCAGCAATCTGCGACAGGTTATGGTCCCGATATCCACCAATTTAATGGGCTTAAGCACAATCTGCGGCGGTGTCTGGCTGTTGCCGAATACGCTGGAAGGATCGATATTGCCGATTTTCAAAGTGGCCAGCGCCGTTGTGGTATTGGTCGTCAGGGTTTTAGCGGCCGGGTTGACACAGCTGTAACCGGTAACCCAACTGCTGCCACTGGCGGCATCTAATGCCACGTCGATCTTGAGGGGCGGCGGCAGTATCAGCAGGTCAGGCATGGTGCAGGAGGCGCCCAGCAAGCAGGTCAAGCCGTCAATCACCCCTACCAGGTTCAATTGCAGCAGTGAGCTCAGTGTGCTGGTTAATGGCCCGGCCAGCCCTAGCACGGCGTTTTGCAACGGTGCCAGTGAATCCAACACCGGCAGGCCGATCGATAACAGGACGCGCATCTGAGCAGTCCGTACGTAAATCCGGTTTGGCCCGCTCATCGGGTCTTGCCCTGCCGCCACTGCGACCATGGGATTGCCGATCGCTGACATTTGCGGCGGTTGCAGCACCTGCACACTGGCTGTGATCTGCGCGAGGCCCGGCAAGTTGATCGGGAAGCTCGCCACAAGGCCGTTGGTCTTGTTGGCCAGTTGTACGAAACCTTCGATCAGGTCGAAAACTCTCATATTGACTACCAACGCCGAGGCATCCGTGCCGGTGGCAACCTGTAGCACATTGCCCAGGATCACCTTGGTGGCGCCTGCCGCCACACTCAGTGCCTGCAAGCTGGCAATGGTTACCGTTGCGCCCAACGTGTGAGTGGGGTCCAGGACATTGATGGCTGACTGAATCAACTGGCTGACGCTGATGGTGTTGCCCAGCACCTGCGAGTAGCCGACCGCCGTCAGCCCCAAGTCTATTTTCAACTGGTCCAGGTAACTCAACAGCGAAATATTGGAGTTGACCATGCCATTCCAGCCCGCCGCCGAAATGTTCAGGCTGCCCCCCAGCAAACCGCTGAACAGGCTATTGAGAATGATCGATTTGTTGGAGTCCACGATAAACGCTGTACTGCGAATGGTCAGCGAGGCCGCCGGTGGTGGTAATGCGGCAACTGCCGTTGCCTGCAACGTCATCTGCGCAGCCAGAGGAACACCACTGAACAGGTTGCGCACCCCATTGGCGATGCTGGTGGTCACGGCCTTGGTGGCAACGACACGGATCGCATCGTTCTTGTTGGCATCCGGACTGAAGACTCGCAAGCTGCTGGCGTTGGTCACCAGCGTGCCGCAGGTGACTGTCATAGCGCGACTGCTGTCGTTGACCACAACGGGAAAGCCGTTACGCGTGGCGTTTTGCAGGGCATAGTCAGACGCCGTGGTATTCGCTGCGCATTGTCCACCGCGACCAGCGGCCTCCAGCGCAGAGGTGTCGGCAATGGACTGCAACTTGCGCTTTTCCAGGTACAAGCGCCCGCTGTCCACCACCAGCAACATACACACCAACGCCAACGCCAAAGTGCCCACGGCCATCAAGCCAATGACACCGCGTTGCCTGGGATATCCAAGTCTGGGAGACATCGAGCACTCCTTAGTCGGCACTCGGCCGAGCGCTTACTCTCCTGTATTGAAAGTCAGTGTAGACAAGGGCTGGAGGGTACGACTGGCCAGTCGCCACGAAGGCGACTGGCGGAGGGACTTTCTGTAGCCGCTGCCGAGGCACGAGGCTGCGATGGGCAGCGAAGCGGCCCCCGAGGGCGGTCCTGCGGACACGCATCGCAGCCTCGTACCTCGGCAGCGGCTACAGAGGTTCAGCGTTGGGTTCAGGAGTCAATGCGGCGGGTAGTTGGAAAGCACCTTGGTCACCGTCGCCCGAATGGCAGCGCTGCGATCCTGAGGGTTGGGGCTGCTGCTGAGCATCTGCTCATCACTGCCGCGCCACACCAGCTTGCCGTCCTTGCCGTCCAGCAAATCGATCTGGAGGGTGGCGACCTTGTAAGTGACGAGACGGGTTTCGTTGTACATCGGTGCGCCCCAGTAGCCGTTCCACGGGCCGCCCCAGGCGCCGCCGTAGTTGGTGGTGACTTGTTGCTGGCGGTCTTCGACGATCAGGTAGGTCTGCACATTCAGGTCAGCCTTGGTGCCAGGTGCGGCAGGTCGCAAGCCGCGCTGGTCCAGTTGCTCGCTGACCGCCTGGCGGATGCGCTGCTCGGTGAGGTCGCTCCTGATGCGTGGATCATCGGGACGGTACTGCAAGGCCGGCTCTTTCCAGCTCCAACTGCGGTAGGCGGCAAAATCCCGGCTGGCGTCAAAATCGTGATTGACCTGGCCGGTCTGGCACCCCCCCAGCAGCACGACAAAAGCAAGCAACGCGATGCGACGAAACATGGTTCTTCTCCAAGAGACGACCTGAGCTTGAAATGAGAATAGCTGCTAACTGGGAGGATAGGCAGTCATTGCTTTCTGCACCGCCTGGCGCAAGGCATCACCACGCTCACTGAGGCTGCCCTGGCTACCGGTTTCAGCGCTTGCGCTCCACACCGGCTGGCCGCTACGGGCGTCGAACAGGTTGACCCGCACCACCACAACCTGCACTTCATAGGTACGCACCACCGGCACCGTGTTGTACATGCCGTAACCGTTGCCATAGCGGTTATAGCCACCATAGCCATAGCCGTAGTCGTCCTGAACCTGGCGCAAGCGCTTCTCGAGGCGCACATCGGCACTGACCAGCAGGTCCGGCGCGCGGTTGTCATGCAGTGGGCGCAAGCCGCGTTGGTCCAGGGCACCGCTGACCGCCTCCGCCACTTGCGCCGAATCGGCCCAGGCCGTGCCCGCAGGCAGTTGGCCGTTGCGCCAGGCCCAGTTGCGGTAAGCGCCGTAGTCACGCACTGGCGCTGGGTAGGCGCTGCTATCAAAGGTGTTGGCCGCCTGCGCCGGGGCTGGCGGTAGCGGGTTGGAAGCCGCCACATAAGGGTTGTTGCTGGAGCAGGCACCCAACCCCAGGGACAGCAGGATCAATCCAAGACAACGCTTCATTTCGATCTCCGCAAACTGGACCGCTTAAACCGGACGGCAAATCCAGTGCAAATAGCGCCCAAGTCCGGCAAAGCTTGGGTGACGACGGTGAGCGAGCTCCATCTCCAACAAGTCCAACAGCTCGGCGCGGGCCTGGAACTCCACGGGCATATAGTCGTGGAACACCCGCACGCCACTCTGGGTTTCGACCTGCCACAGGCCTTCGAGTTGCGCCGCCAGCTCCCGGGGATCAAGGGGCTGCTGCGGGGTCAGGCTTTGCTTTTCGCCCGCCATGTCATTCTTGCGCATCTTGCGGAAGTGGCCTTTGAGCAGGTTGCGGTAAATCAGCGCATCGCGGTTGTAAAAAGCCAGGGACAACCAGCCACCGGGCACCGTCAACTGATGCAGCACCGGCAAGATCGCATGAGGCTCGGCCAGCCATTCAAGCACCGCATGGCACAGCACGAGGTCGTAGGGCTCGGTAAGCTGGCCCAGCAGGTCCTGCCAGGGTGCCTGGATAAAGGTCGCCGTCTGTCCTGCTTCAGCGAAGCGTTGGCGGGCACCCTCAAGCATCGGTTCAGCGGGCTCGGCCAAGGTCACTTGGTGACCACGTTCGGCCAGCCACAGCGACATATGACCCAGGCCGGCGCCGATATCCAATACCCGTAGCGGGCGATCAGGCAGCGCCTCGGCAAGATCCGCCTGTAGCACCGCCAGACGAATCGCGCCCTTGGCCCCGCCGTAGATTTTCTCGGCGAACCGGGTAGCCAACTGGTCGAAATGACGGTCACTCATGGGCAAACCGCCGTTCGCTGTCAGCCAGCTTGGCGCGTACGACTTGATCCATATCCAGCCCCAGTTCGCTGCACAGCAGCAGGAGATACAGCACGATGTCACCCACTTCCTGACCGGCATGGGCAAGCTTGTCCGCCGGCAACTGGCGCGACTGGTCTTCACTCAGCCACTGGAAAATCTCTACCAGTTCGGCCATTTCCACACTGGCGGCCATGACCAGGTTTTTCGGGCTGTGGAATTGCTTCCAGTCGTTGTTATCGCGGATGCGATGCAGGCGTTCGGTGAGGTGTTCGAGGTTCATGGGGGGCTCCTGAAGGTGTATAGCTTCAGGCGGATGAACCACGAAGGCAAGCGGTTGGTGAGCGCTCCGGTGGCAAGCGGGCTTGCCATAATGCCGTTCAGTCAAGGAATGGATATCCAGCAACCGAAGCAGATTCAGTGTGGGAGCTGGCTTGCCTGCGATGCAAACACCTCGATACTTCAGGTATACCGAGTTGATCCAATCGCAGGCAAGCCAGCTCCCACATTTGTTCTTCTCTGCCTTGAGCATTGCGTTCGCTTAACTGACCCACAACTGCCCACACCTCTGTTAGTCGACAACGCTGAACTCCACCCGCGCCGTCTGCCCCGCTTCGTCCAGCACACTCAGTTGATAGCGGCCCAACTGTTCGAAGCTGGCATTGATGCTGTCTTGATTGGCGCTATCCCCCAGCGGCGCACCATTGAGGAACCACCAGCGCCGCCCGCTGCCGCCCAAAGCAGAAATTTTCAGCCGCAACTGCTGCTGGCTACCGGCCGGAAGCCGCAATTGGTCGGCCTCACGCACGCCCACGATGGACAGTGGTGAAGACGCCGCCAGTGCCGGTGGCGGGCAATCGGGATCGGCCGCCGGAATTCGCGCTTCCCGACGTTCGACCCTGGGCAACCAAGGCTCAAGTGGTGCCGGCCACAGCGCAATATCCCGCGACACGGCACCCGGACAGTTGGCATCCACTCGCAGGCCCTTGGCATTGACCCAGACTTTCTCCACCAACCCGACACTCAAGGGTTGGTCCAACGCCTGCAAGGTCGGCGGCGTGGTGTGATCCAGGGTCCAGGCGAAGCGCTGACGCCGGCAGTTGGGATCGCTGCGGCTCATGGGCTGGCCCAGGGGCCAGCAGATGGCCGCGACGCCGACGTTCATCGGCACCGGTTTAACCGGTGCGCTGATACCGCGCTGGCTGTCACGGTTGGTCAGCACGTCGTGCACCTGGAGCATCAATGGCGCGGCCGAAGCCAGGCCGAATTGACCGGGCACCGGCGTGCCATCGGGGCGGCCGATCCACACACCAATCAAGTACCGCGGCCCGACACCAATGGCCCAGGCGTCACGAAAGCCGTAGCTGGTGCCGGTTTTCCAGGCCAGCACCGGGCGCTGCACCAACTCGGCCCGAGGATCACGGTCCGGCCGCGCCTGGCCACTGAGGATCCGCCGCACAATCCACGCCGAACCTGGGGACAACATGGGTCGCTCGCGCAGCACATCATCCGGTTGCAAACGAATCGTGGCGCTTTTGCCATCCCGGGCAAAGGCGCTGTAGCCACTGACCAGATCTTCCAGGCGGCTGCCGGCACCACCGAGGATCAGCGCCAGGTTCGGCTCGGCCAACGCAGGCAACGTCAGGGGCACACCACCGATGCGCATTTCGGCGGCAAAGCGTTTCGGGCCGTAAGCCTCCAGCAATTGCACCGCCGGCAGGTTCAAGGAACTGGACAATGCAGTACTGGCCGGCACCGCACCGCTGAAGCCCATGGAAAAGTTGCCCGGTCGGTAATCGCCATAGCGCCGTGGCACGTCTTGGAGCAGTGATTCGGAGTGAATCAGCCCCGCATCCAGGGCCATGCCATACAGGAAGGGTTTCAAGGTGGAGCCCGGCGAACGCATTGCACTGATCATGTCGACATGACCAAAGCGCCGGGCGTCGTTGATGTCCACCGAGCCCAGGTACGCACGCACCGCCATGCTTTCCTCTTCCACCACCAGAATCGCCGCCGAGGTGTGTTCCGGAAGACGCGCGCGCCAGCCCAGCAACAGGTCTTCGAGACGGCGTTGCAGGGTAGCGTCTACGGTAGTGCGAATCAGCGGTGGGCTGTCGGGGCGATTCAGGCGTCGGGCCAGCAAGGGTGCAAGGCTCGGCTCCAGGCGTGGCGCCAACAGCAAAGGCTCTTCCAGGGCTTCATCGACGGCGGCCTGGGGCCAGACGTGGAACTCGGCAAGCCGGCGCAACACCTTGTCCCGTGCTTCCTGGGCGCGCAACGGATGGCGATCCGGGCGCAAGCGGCTGGGTGCCTGAGGCAACACCGCGAGCATGGCGGCTTCGGCATGGGTCAAGTGCTGTGGTGACTTGCCCAGATAAGCCCAACTGGCTGCGGCCACACCCTGCAAGGTCCCGCCAAAGGGCGCACGGTTCAGGTACAGGTTGAGGATCTGATCCTTGGACAAATGCCATTCCAACTGGGCGGTACGCCACAGTTGCCGCAACTTGCCGTGGAACGTCCGTGAATGGGGATCAAGCAAGCGCGCCACTTGCATCGACAAGGTACTGCCACCCGATACAACACGCGCCCCGGTGAGGTTTTGCCAGGTAGCGCGCATCAGGGCCAGCGGGTTGACGCCGGGATGCTGGTAGAACCAACGGTCTTCATACGTCAGCAGTGCATCGAGGTAATACGGCGACACCTCGCGGGTTTCTACCGGGTAGCGCCACACGCCGTTGGCATCGGCGAAGCGCCACAGCGGCGTGCCGTCTTCGGCCAGCACCACTCGAGCCAGATCGTCCTTGGGCAAGGGCAATGGCCAGATGCGGTCGGCGAGCCACAGCAAAGCGACCACCAAAAGCACACTGGCGACGGTCCAGCGCGCAACTAATCGCAAATTCACGCCGGCAAACCTCTATGCTTCACGGAACTAGACCACGCAATTGACGACCAAGGACTCAGGTCCGGCAGACACGCCCACCTTTTCATCAGGACACACACATGCAAGCAGATTTTTTCGGATGGCTGGGTAACAAAATTGGCTTGATCATCCACTTTATCGTTGAATCGCTCAGCGGGCTGTTCAACATGCTGTCCAATGCCAGTAGCAACTTTATCGAAGGCCTCTCCAAATCCCTCGGCATGGACACCTCGATCATCAGCATCATCACCCTGATCGTCGGCCTGATGTTGCTGTACTCGGCCGTCCGCGCCTTCATGCGGGCTTCGATCATCATGGGGGTGATCTGGTTGATGCTCGGGTTGTGGCTGTTGAGTTGGGTGGTTCATTAAGACAACACATCCCCCTGTGGCGAGGGGGCTTGTCCCCTCGCCACAATAACGCGCCTCCACAGAGTCAGCCTCAGCGCCCCTTGATCACCATGTCCGCCGGGGTTTCCCCAACCGCCTGCCAGTTCGGCCGGTACATCGACTCCACTTGCGGTGGCGGCACACGGTAAGTCCCCGGCGTCACCGCTCGCGCCAGGTACAGCAGGTGCGTGGTGCCATAACCGTCCAGGTTCAGCGCCGCCACATAACGGTCATCGCGAAACTCCTGATGCTTGAGGGACGCGTTCTGCATCGACTCGCGCCACTCCTTGACCTGGCTGCTGGCGTTTTCCAGGCTGGCAGCACTTTGCGCCAGATTCTGGTTTTCCAGTTCCAATCCTGCTGGCAGCAAGTCCACCACCAACGCATCCGGCACCCGCTGTTTGTTGGCGCTGACGGTCAAGTGCACCAGCACCAGGTCGCCACTGTTGAGGTTGCGCAGGTTCAGCGGTTGGCCATTCATGCCCAGGTATTCGCGGCGAATACTCAGGTTCTCACCGCTCGCAGCCGGCGACTGCTGTGGATAACCGGAAATGCTCAGTTGCTGGTAGATCGGCTCGCTGCCCTGGTTACGCAAGGTCAATGGCGAAGTCAGTAACGCACCCTCCAGCTTCAAGCCCGACTGGGCATTGTTCAGCTCACGGGTTTCGCCGCCGCTGGTGAGTTGCGCGGTCCAGTTGGTTTCCGGTTTGGCCAACAGGGTGCGACCGGCGAGGAACAGTGAATTACGCTCCTGGGTCGACAACCACTGGCTGGCCGCCATCTGGTCCGACAGCTCGAACAATCGTTCCTCGCGCTTGCCCTTGGCCAGGTCGTTCTCCTCCAGCAATGCCAGAATCATCGCCTGATCACGCAATGGGCTGCCGTAGTCCGCCAGCCATTCATTGGCTTTGCGCGTTGCCGCCAAGCCCGCCACCAAGGCCTGATCGGCCCGAGGCTGATCGCCCATCTTCTGCAAGGCAATGGACAACTGCACCAGCGGCAAGCCGGAACGGGCATCGGTGCGCCGCTCGAACAAGCTGCGCAACGCACCCAACGGCGCCTGCTGACTGCGGGCCAGGACCATGCCGGCGTAGGCCTGCACAGCGAAGCGGGTGTGGTCGGCATTGTCGCTGTAGTCGACTTCGATCAGATTGCGCTCCTGCACATATCGCAGCAGGCGCTCGCTGGCTTTCTTCAGTGCTTCAGGCGGCACAGCGAAGCCCTGGTCACGAGCCCGCAGCAGGAAGTCGGTGACATAAGCCGTCAGCCAATACTCTTCCTCACCGTCGGCGCCCCACAAACCAAAGCTGCCGTTGTAACGCTGCATGCCCAGCAAACGCTCAATGCCCAACTCGATCTTGCGCTTGCGCTCGGCATCCGGCTCGCCCTTGAGACCCAGGCGTGTCAGCACTTGCGCGTCGGCGTACAGCGACGGGTACAGACCGCTGGCGGTTTGCTCCAGGCACCCGTAGGGGTAAGCCTTGAGCGCACGGATCTGTTCACCCAGGTTCAACGGCGGACGGCTCGACAGGCTCAACAACGCCTCACGCCCGGCCGGCTCGAACAGCGCCAATTCGGCGTCCGGCAAGCTCCAGGTTTCATCCTTGAGCACCGCGCGATATTGCTTGAGCAACGCCGGGTAGGCCGGGCGCACACCCAACGTCCATTCACGGGTGAACGGCGGCAGGCTCTCACCCGGCAAGTCCAGGCCGTTGACGGTGACCTTGATCTTGCCCTGGCCAAATCCGCCCAAGGCACGCACCGGAATCTGCAAGGTGGTGCGCTGGCCCTGGGTCAGTTGCACGCTTTGCGACGGTTCACCGAGCAACGTCAGTTGACCTTCGGCAGTCAGCTGCACATCCAGCTTCTGCGCCTTGCCCGACAGGTTGGACAGGTCCAGCGCCAAGCGAGTCTGGTCACCGCCGGCGAGGAAGCGCGGCGCCGACAACTCCGCAATCAGCGGCGCGGCAATCACCGTCTTGCCTTCGGCCATGCCATAGCGGTCGTCGGTCCAGGCTTGAGCCATCAGCCGCAGTTCGCCGTTGAAGTCAGGGATATTGACGCTGACTTCGCCCTCGCCTTTCTCGTTCAAAGTCACCGGCGCACTCTGCAAGGCGACGATGGTGACGCTGGTGTCCGGACGCTTGCCGCCCTTGGCCAACGCCGCATCACCCCCGAACGCCAGGCTGGCCAGGCGGCCCTGCCCGGCTTCGATCAACTGGCCGTAGATATCGAACTGGTCCACGCCGTAAGCCTTGCGCCCAAACAAACTGGAGTACGGGTCCGGCGTTGGGTATTCGGTGATATTGAGAATGCCCACGTCCACCGCCGCCAGCAGCACATGCACCTGTTTGGGCACACTGCCGTCCGCGTTTTTCGCGGCGATCTTCACCGTCAACGGCTGCTTGGGGCGCATTTTTTCCGGAGCGGTCAAGGTCAGGCCAAGCTTGCGCTGGGTGCGATCCAGCGGCAGATGCAACAAGCCCACCGCACGTTTTGGCGTGATATTGGCCTTGCGCTCACCCGGACGAATCACCAGGGCACTGACGTACAAATCATGGCGCGACCATTTCGGGTCGAGTTTCACAGCGAAGCTTTTGCCTTCAGCCGGTACCTCGATTTCCTGCCACCACAACGGCCCTTCACTGGACTCCACCAGCAAATAACCCTTGCCGGCAGCCGGCGGAGTGACCGTGACGTTGGCGGTATCGCCATCGGCATAGGCCGGTTTATCCAGCGCCAGCTTGACCTGATCCGGCCGCACCGCGCCGCCTTCGGTGTTGTCCTGGGCCTGGTAGCCGGCCCAGAAACGCACACTGCTGATCAAACCGGTCTGCGGGTCTTCGACCTCAACACGGTACGGGCCCCACTCCACCTGGAAGCTGACCTTGGCAGTGTCACCGGCCTTGATGTTGACGGTCTGCTCATCGAGGTTGAGGAATTTTTCGTTGTAGTGATAGCTCCAGCCATCGTTGTCGGAGTAGTTCCAGTAGTAGTCGCGGCGCTCGCGTACCAGGCGCACCTTAAGGTTCTCGGCGGCCAGTTTCTTGCCGTCCTGATTGGCCACCAGCACTTCAAACTCTGCCGGGCCGTCACCATTGGTTTCCTTGCCGTCGAACAATCCACGCAAACCCGGCAGTTGCTTGGCCGGCCACACCGGTTGCACCAGGCGCAGGGTAATCGGCCGACCGCCCGACTCTTGCAAGCTGGCCTGGACGATCAGTTGCAACGGCGACTTGGCATCAGCCCATTTGCTTTCCAGGGTCAGCAGCTCTTCACCCTTGGCATCGAGCACGCTTTCGTCCAGTTCGAAGTCCTGGCTCAGTTCCTCTTCGGTCACCGAACCGAACTGATAACCCGGCAGCGACTTCACCGCTTCGCGCAGTGGCCGCACATAGACTTGCCCACTGACCCGGTTGCCCGAGGCCGGCGCGCCATACAGGTAGCGACCATTGACGTGAATGGTCGCGTTATCGGCCGGCTTGAGCGGCGTCTCACTGCCCTTGAGTTCGAGGGCCAAACGTTCCGGCAAGAAGTCTTCGACGAGGAACTCATAGAGCTGCGGCTTGCCGTCACCCAGGTCGAACACCAATTGCCAGCGCCCGGTCGGCGCTTCACCCGCCAGTTGCAGTTGATATTGATAGAGGCCCGAGGCATCGGCATCCCAGACAAACTTGCGGCTGACCTGCTCATCCGGGCGACGCACTTCCACGCTTACCGGCTGTGGCTTGACGGCCTGGCCGTCCTTGTCCCGCAGCAGGGCGTTGAGCAGCACGGTTTCGCCGGGGCGATACAGATCACGAGGGCCGAACACGAAGAATTGCAGCGGGTGAGCCGGTTGGCCACCGATATCGAATTCCGCCAGGTCCAGCGCTGCACTGTCCAAGCGCAGCATGCTGGTCTGCTCACCTTGCTTGGCCAGCAGTACCTGGGCCTTTTTCGGCAGCGGCAACTCAGCGTGGCCACCCTTCTCGGTCTTGCCCTGGCCCAGCACGCGACCTTCGGCATCGAGGACTTCCAGGTCCACTCCGTCCAGGGCCTTGCCGCCTTCCAGCGCTTGAGTGAACACGTCCAGGCGGTTCGCATAGCGGTGCACCGACAGGCCGATATCACTCAGGGTGAACAGCGTGGCGGGTTGCGAATAGTTGTAGGTACCCGAGGCACGCATCACCGCCAGATACACACCCGGCTGCTGCAATTGCTTGAGGCCCGCGATCGGCAGCAGAAGCGTCTCGCGGGTATTGCGTGCCGGGTTCAAGTCGAAGCGGCCGCCGTAGACCAGATCAGCCATGGGCAGCAGCTCGCGGGATTCGTAGCTTTGCAGGCTGGTGTTGCGCCCCCACTGGGCGAGGAACGCCGGCAGGGATTCAGGCTTGATGCGGAAGAATTCGACGTCGATCTTGTCGACATTCAACGCAATCACCGGCAGCCCTTCGGCCAAGCGCGTCGGCAACAGGGTGCCACGGCTGGCGAAACCGACGGTGGCTTGCAGGTCACGGGTTTCCAGGCGGCTGATGTACTCGGCGGTCAGCAGGTTGTTATTCACCGCACGCAGCCCGGCGTCGACCGTCAGCACCAGCTTGCGCTGAGGCTCCAGGTGGCGCAGGCGCAGTTCCATCAGATTGTCCGAGAGCTCCCAGGCGCCGTCGACCTTGCCGGACTTGCTGTCCACCAAGTGCAGCTTGTCGGCGAACTTCTGCTCAGGATCCAGAGGGATGGAGAAACTCACCGACAAGGTGCTGGCTCCGTCCAGCTGGACTTCGGAGACATCCACCACACTTAACTCGCGGCCGGCGTAACGCTGCTTGAGCGCCGCCACGTCCACCGCTGGCTTGACCTGTTTCGGCACGGTTGCCGCCGCGGGAGGTGCGGGCGGGGCAGCCGGTTTATCGGATGAATCGCAGGCACTCAGCAGGGCCAGCGCGCAAGCCAGGAACAGTCCTTTGTTAAGCATGGGACACTCGTTGTCAGTGGGATCCGGGGGAGAACTATATATCAGCGCCGGTGAAGTGGTTGTGGCGCTGGTCACATTGACCGACGGAGGGTGGTTTGGTTCTGGTACTTCCCTGAACCAAGACAAATCCCACTGATACTGGAGAGCCCATGTGTGGTTTGTCTAAGGTAGCGAACGTTCAGTCACCCACGCCACAGCGAGCAAGGCTGCCCATACTCATCTCCTTCAACCACATATTTGCGGATACTTAACCCCAACCTCTTGCAAGAACTCTCTCGCGCTAACCTTGAGCCAATCAATTAGCCGAGCGATATTGGGCTCCGACTGTCGTCCATTTCGGCAAATAATGTAGTAAGCAGCCGGTGACATCATCACGGGGCAGCTCAAAGCGACCAATGCACCGTCTTCCAATTGGTCGTACACCAGCGCGGTCCTACCCAACGAGATCCCACCCCCCTTCGCCGCCAAGCTGATGGCCAGGCTCGAATCCGGAAAGCGCGGCCCATGGTGATACGGCGGCGCAGCAACCCCCTGGAACGCAAACCAGCTCTCCCACCCCGGACACACCAGATCATCAACCCGATGAATCAACGGGTACCGGGCAATATCTGCCGGCGCAATATCGCCATTCTCACGGTAAAACGCCGACGAGCACACAGGGAACACCGCATCCCGCATCAGCAACTCAACATGATGATCCGGGTAGTCACCGTACCCCATGACAACCGCGACATCGTATTGATGGGCTCCCAGGTTGGCGCTGTTCATATCCGTACTGGTCAAAACCAAGTCAAGATTGAACGATGACTCAGCATGAGAACCATGCATTCTGGGGATCAGCCACGTCGAACAAAGAGAAGAAGTGCACGAGAGGTATAACGGCTGGGATTTTCCTGGGTTGAGCGAATGCAGCACCGCATCAAGATCCTTGAAAAACCCATCAGTAACCGGCAACAAAGCCTGCCCCGCTGCCGTCAGATTTACGCCACGTGAGTGGCGCTCGAACAACTGCACTCCCCACCACTCCTCCAGGCCCGCGATCTGATGGCTGATCGCACTGGCGGTGAGGTTGAGTTCGGACGCAGCGCGCGCAAAACTGCCTGTTTGCGCGGCGCTGACAAAGGCTTGAAGCATGGGAGTGGGGGGTGGACGCTGAGCCATCAGGTGCTCACTTTGATGAGGATGATCCCGCAAACAATGACGAATGCCGAAAGCATCCGACGCCAGCCGAACCGTTCATGAAAGAACAATGCGGCAATAATGGCGCCGATAATAACACTGGTTTCCCGCAGCGCTGACACCTTGGCCACCGCCTCCAGCGACAGCGCGAACAACACCAAACCGTAGGATGCGAGGTAAAAAACACCGCCTAACATGCCTACCCGCCAATGCCCGCGTACTGCCTGAGAAAGAGCCGAGCGCTCCTTGAAAAACGCCAACACCGGGATCGGAATGCTCTGAAACACGGTCAGGTAGATGATGTATTGCAACACCGTCTCACTGGCTCTCACACCTTTGGCATCCACCACCGTGTAAGACGCAATGAACGCCCCCGCGCACACCGCCATCAGAATCGGCTTGAACATATGAGCGGTCATCTTGCGCACAAACGTCAAACTGATAATCCCCACGCAAATCAGCAACACCCCAGCTATCGCCTGGAACGACAGCTGTTCATGCAGCAGAAAGTAGGAAAACAGCGCCACCAGTACCGGCGGCACACCGCGCATCACCGGGTAGACTTGGCCGAAGTCTCCCGTCTCATACGCTTTGATGAGAAACAGCCGATAGGCCGTATTGAGCACCACCGAGACCAACACATAGCCCCAGACCTGTAGGCTAGGCATATTGACCAGCGGCAACGCCGCCAGACAGATCACCAGCGCCGTGCCATCGACCATGGCCAGCGTCATGAAACGGCTGCTTCCGGCCCGGACAACGGCATTCCAGGTAGCGTGCATAAAGGCAGAGATCAAGACCAGCGTGATCGCTATGTCGGAGTTGTCCATGGGTTTGGCTTTCCGGAAATTCAGATTGTGCGCCTCGTAACTCGTCCGCGAAGTCTGCGGGATTCCTGACTTCAAATACTTCTTAGCGAAAGTTACTGACGTTTATGTTCATCGCGATCTTTTGCGGCGGTTAGTTGGAACAACTATTTAACTAAGCCCAGCACATGCAAAAAAGCGAAACGTCATCAGCGCTGCCATCAAAATCCGTCATGACTTGTAAAGGGCCAGCAAGGCACATCCCTTTAAATTGCAGGACATTTCCGAGACAATCCACGCTGCCTTGTGCCTGTTAGAACCGCTGGCTAGTCTTCGCCCCGTCACTGCTCATCAGTGATCGGGTTTAGTCGCTCGGGTTCAGACAGGCGCATGTCCCCATGAGGTTTTATGGTGGCTGTGCGCAGGGCACCCTCGGGTGCGCCGGAGTATTCCTGTCTGACCGGTCGACTAACCTGCGTACAGCCGCCACCCATTCGTTTAGTCGCGACAGGGCCGGCTCCGCCAATAGACAGGAGCTACACCATGAATAAGCTCGTCCCAGATCCACCGACCGATCTTCTCTACGACCGCACCGCATTCAATCGCGCCCTCGAACACTACCTGCCCTCACAGAGCTTCCACACCATTAACGAAGACCTGAGCTTCGAAGACTCCCTGCTCTACACCGCCAGCCTGCTGAACAGCGCTTCGGCGACTGCGCTGGACTGTGGCGAACTGCTGGAGAGTCCGCAGCGGGCGAAGATTCTGGCGGTGTGGCATCTGTTGGAAATTGCCAAGACCACCGTCGACCGCTCCATCGAATGCCTGCATCCACGTAAAACCTGACCCTGCGCGGTCAAACATGTGGGAGCGGGCTTGCCCGCGATAGCCATGGGTATCTACACATCTTTTGAATCCTGCGAAAACCCTGTAGCCGCTGCCGAGGTACGAGGCTGCGATGCGGGCCGCAGGACCGCCCTCGGGGGTCGCTTCGTCGGGATGCCGCACCAAACCCATCGCAGCCTCGTGCCTCGGCAGCGGCTACAAAATCGGGCCTCTGTGCGGTTGTGTCGTTACTTATGGCTATCGCAGGCAAGCCAGCTCCCACATTGGTTCTACGTCGCTGCAAATGGACAGTTACAATGCCGCTCCCCAAAGGAGCCTGCATGACTTCCCTGCTCACCGACTGGCGCCATCGCCCCACCCACCGACGTGTCTGGGCCCTGGCCGCGCCGATGATCCTGTCCAATATCTCCGTGCCCCTGGTGGCGCTGGTGGACAGCATGGTTATCGGTCATCTGCCCCACGCCCATCAACTCGGCGCCGTGGCCGTCGGTGCCAGCCTGTATACCTTCCTGGCCTGGGCCATGGGTTTCCTGCGCATGGGGTCCACCGGGTTTGCCGCCCAGGCAGCCGGGCGTGGCGATGGTGCAGCCTTGCGGCAAATCCTGTTGCAGGGGTTGCTGCTGGCGCTGGGGCTAGCGATGTTACTGGGAACGATAGGCGTGCCCCTGAGCGGCCTGGTGCTGGACTGGATGCAGCCCTCGCCGGAACTGAATGAGCTGACCCGAGAGTTTTTCCACACCCGCCTGTTCGGTTTGCCCGCAGCGCTTGCAAGCTATGCCTTGGTGGGCTGGTTCCTCGGCACCCAGAACGCTCGCGCGCCGTTGGCCATTTTGCTGACCACCAATCTGGTGAACATCGCGCTCAATCTATGGTTCGTCCTCGGACTGGATTGGGGTGTGGTCGGTTCGGCACGGGCCTCGGTGGTCGCGGAATGGACCGGCGCCCTGCTCGGCCTTGCGCTGACGCAAAAAGCCCTGCGCGCCTACCCCGGCCATATCGCCTGGGCTGCCTTGAAGCTATGGCAAAGCTGGCGCCCACTGCTGGCAGTCAACCGCGACATTTTTATCCGCAGCCTGGCCCTGCAATCGGTGTTTTTCATGATCACCGTACAAGGCGCACGCCTTGGGGATGCCACCGTCGCCGCCAATGCCTTGCTGCTTAACGGCCTGTTGCTGACGGCCCACGCCCTGGATGGCCTGGCCCATGCGGTTGAAGCATTGTGCGGTCATGCCATCGGCGCCCATGACCGCCAGGCCCTGCGCCGCTCGCTGGTGGTTGCCTGCGGCTGGTCACTGCTGGCCAGCGCAGGTTTCGCCCTGCTGTTCGCGGTGTTTGGCCATTTGTTTATCTCCATGCAAACCGACATCCCCAGCGTGCGCGAAACAGCCGACCTGTACCTGCCCTATCTCGCGGTGCTGCCATTGATTGCGGTGTGGAGCTATCTGCTGGACGGCCTGTTCATAGGCGCCACGCGGGCCCGGGAAATGCGCAACGGCATGCTGCTCAGCGTCGCCCTCTTGGCACCCTTTGCCTGGGCGCTGAAAGGTCTGGGCAATCATGGCCTGTGGCTGAGTTTCTTGCTGTTCATGATCCTGCGCAGCGCAATCCTGGCCGCCTTTGCCTGGCACTTGAGCCGCCAGAACCAATGGTTCCCTCAAGGCTGAGCCCGGCGAGCACCCATAAAAAAACCCACCGGGATCGGTGGGTTTTATTTAGCTACTAATGACTCACGAAGACAGGTATGACGAACGCGTCAACCCCAACCGCAACGCATCCAGGAACTGAGTCCGCTCCGCCGCCGTGATCTTCGCGCTGGCGCACTTGTCGCGGTAGTGAGTCATCAACTCTTCCGGCGACAAGTGCACGTAGCGCAGCATGTCTTCGATCGTGTCGTGGGTCTCGATACCGGCGCTGTACACCGAACCATCTTCGCGCTGATAGATGTTCACCGAGTCGGTGTCACCAAACAGGTTATGCATGTCGCCGAGGATTTCCTGGTAGGCGCCCACCAGGAAAATGCCCAACAGGTAGTCTTCACCTTCGTTCACCGCATGAACCGGCAAGCTGGTCTCGATGCTCTGCTCGTCAACGTACTGCTTGATCTTGCCATCGGAGTCGCAGGTCAGGTCTTGCAGCACGGCGCGGCGCAGCGGCTCTTCGTCCAGGCGATGCAGCGGCAGGATCGGCAGCACCTGGCCGATGGCCCAGGTGTCCGGCAGGCTCTGGAATACCGAGAAGTTGCAGATGTACTTGTCGGCCAGCTTGTCGTTGAGCTCGTCCAGCACCTGACGGTGGGAACGCTGACGGGCTTTCAACGAGTCGTGCAAGCGACGGCACACAGCAAAGTAGCACTGCTCGGCCAGGGCTTTTTCGGCCAGGGTGATCTTGCCATCGGCGTACTGGGTGGCCACGTCGCTGATGTAGTGGCTGGCGCGCCAGTAGGTTTCGGTGACCATTTCAATGTCGGTCGGGCCCAGCAGGTCCACCAGCCATTGCACGGTTTCCGGCAGGCTTTCCTTGTTTTCGATCAGGGGCACGTCGTCGTTGTGCTTCTCGACGTCGGTGACTTGCACCACCAGCATGGCGTGGTGGGCGGTCAGGGAACGGCCGCTCTCGGAGAAGATGTGCGGGTGCGGCAGGCTCTGCGCATCGCAGAACTCCTTGAGCATACCCACCACGACACCGGCGTAATCGTCCATGTCGTAGTTGATGGAACTGGCGTTACGCGAGTGGGTACCGTCGTAGTCCACGCCCAGGCCGCCGCCGACGTCAATGTGGTCCACCGGCAGGCCGAGGTTGCGCAGTTCGCCGTAGTACCGAATGGCTTCCTTGAACCCGTGCTGGTAGTCCGCCAGGTTGGCGATCTGCGAACCCATGTGGAAGTGCAGCAGGCGGATGCCCTGGTCCAGGCCGGCAGCGCGGAAGCGCTCCACCACGGACAACAGTTGTGCAGCCGACAGGCCGAACTTGGATTTCTCGCCGCCGGTGTCGGCCCACTTGCTCGACGCCAGGGACGACAGACGCACCCGCAAGCCAACCTGTGGCTTGACCTTGAGGTTGGCGGCTTCTTCGATCACCAGGCCGACTTCGGACTCTTTCTCGATCACGATAAAGACGTTGTGGCCCAGTTTCTGGCCCATCAGCGCCAGACGGATGAACTCGCGGTCCTTGTAACCGTTGCAAACGATAGTGCCGCCTTTCGGCGCCAGCGCCAGCACGGCCAGCAGCTCAGGCTTGGAGCCGGCTTCCAGGCCGATGGATACGTCCTGGGTAGCGATGATGTTCTCGATCACCGCTTCCTGCTGGTTCACCTTGATCGGGTACAGCGCGGTGTATTGGCTCTGGTATTCCAGGCGCTCGATGTTGGCGTCGAAAGCGCCGGTCAACTGGCGTACACGGTCTTGCAGAATATCCGGGAAGCGCACCAGCAGCGGCAAGGACAGGCCGCTTTTACGCAGCTCGTCCACTTGCTCGTACAAGTCGATGGGCGAACTGTTCGGGCCGTTCGGACGAACTTCGACGCGACCGGCGTCATTGATCGCGAAATATCCGGCCCCCCAATGGCGAATCCCGTAAACACTGCGGCTGTCCGCAACTGTCCATTGGCTGCCATCGTCTTTGCGTGTGCGTCGTACGGACATCGAAGTCCCCTATAAATGAAGTCGAAGTGCACCAGCCTGATCAGAGGCTGGGGCAGTCTAAAAAATGAAAGTGACGATTTGCCTGTGCGAGGGATAGACCCCGCTTGCAGGACAGAGTTTAGACACCGGTCAGGAACAGGCTCTGTGAAAACCATGGGGACGACAGCGCAGGTTCAGCGAGTGGGTCGTCAGGGTGGTTTTCACAGAGGCTGCTAGCCGCCGGATTTCTTCGCCTTGTAACCGAGCTTGATCAACTCGGCCAACAGCAACTCGACGTGGTCGCCCTGGATTTCGATGACCCCGTCTTTCAGGGCGCCACCGGTGCCACAGCGCTTTTTCAGCGTGGTGGCCAGTTCCTTGAGCGCGTCTTCAGCCAGGGGCACGCCGGTGATGGTGGTCACCGTCTTGCCGCCACGGCCTTTGCTCTCGCGACGTACGCGGGCAATGCCATCGCCTTCGGGAATCAGGGTTTGTTTGCAGGTACAAGCGTCCACGGGCTGACGACAGTCCGGGCAATGTCGACCTGCGTCGGTGGAAAATACCAGGCCACCAAGGGCGGCGAAGGATGCGGCTTTTTTGGCCACCGGCAATCCTCTTGGGAGGACAAAGACTGATCAGCGCCCAACCGGGTCACCGACCGCGAAGCCCCACTCAGGCAGGGGCAGCGCTACTGAACCGGGGCAACGCGCCGGTTCAGTTTGAAAAGTCGCGCAGTGTAACGACAAAACGCCTGCTTGCTAAGAGCCAAATGGCGCCAATTTATGCAACTTTAGCGACGTGAGGCCAGATAACGACGCAAGCCTTCCTGAGCGTCCGGGCAGTAAGGCTTTTCGTCAGCTTCTCGCAATACCGCATCGAGTGGTATGAAGCGTGCTTCCATGACCTCTTCAGGCTGCAGGTGCAGAGGGCCATCCCAAACGGCGGAGAATGAAGTACACCAGAGCCGGCTGTTGCCGTCTTGAAAGTAGAAGTGGTCGTGAGCAGTCAACTCCACACCACTGACGCCCAACTCTTCTGCCAGTTCGCGAGCAGCCGAGTCGGCATACGACTCCCCTGCCGCGACCATCCCGCCCGCCGCCGTATCCCAAAACCCGGGATAGATGGCTTTACTCAGGGTACGCCGATGCACACAGAGTTCACCGGCAGAGTTGAACAGGAAGATAAAAGTGCAGCGGCCGATCAGACCTCGCTGACGCAGGTCGGAACGCACCAGGGCGCCGAGCAGGTTGTCCTGCTCGTCGACCCAGGCGATCAGTTCGGCATCAGAGGCCGCGCGATGGGCGGCCTCCTGGGAGGAAGCGTCCATTATCAGCCTTGGTTAAGGAGCTGACGCAAGTCGATCACTGCAGCGTTCGCCCGGGAAATGTAGTTGGCCATGACCAGCGAGTGGTTGGCCAGGATGCCAAAGCCGCTGCCATTGAGAATCATGGGGCTCCACACTGGCTCCTGGGAAGCTTCCAGCTCACGAATGATCTGGCGCACGCTGACCGTGGCGTTCTTCTTGGCCAATACATCGGCGAAGTCGACTTCAATGGCACGCAGCAGATGGGACAAGGCCCAGGCCTGGCCACGCGCTTCATAGAACACGTTATCGATCTGCATCCATGGCGTTTCCACCACTTCTTCATCGACCTGCGGCACTTCACCCGGGGCCAGGGCCTCGGTCTTCAGCGCGGTATTGAGCTTGACCCGGCCAACGCTGGCCGACAGCCGTTGGGACAACGACCCCAAGCGCGTCGCCACATCACCCAGCCAGTTGTTCAGGTTGTCGGCACGGGCGTAGAACAGCGCGCCTTTCTGGTTAGGATCCGACAAGCGGGCTTCATAGCGGCTCAGGGAATTGATGCCTTCCTGGTATTCCGACTCAGTGGACGGCAGCACCCAGCTCTTGTTGTCGAAGTTGAAACGCGGTTCGGCCTTGGCCAAGTCGGCATCTTCAGCGGACTGCGACTGCGAGCGGGCGAAGTCTTTACGCAGGGCACGGGTCAGGTCACGCACCTGCACCAGCACGCCATATTCCCAGCTCGGCATGTTGTCCATCCACAGGCCTGGCGGGAAACGGTCGTTGGAGATGTAGCCGCCCGGCTTGTTCAGCAAGGTGCCGACCACAGTCTTGAGGGTTTCCACGGTGGTGTAACCCACCACCATCTGCTTGCCTTCCTTCTCGGCGGCAAGCTGGGCGTTCTGCTGGACCGGAAACAGGGCAGGCTCTTCGCTCCAGTACCAACCCAGGGCACCTGTCACCAACAGGTACAGGGCAATCAGGGAGAGCAAGGCCCGGCTCATCAGCAGGTTACGAAAATAGCTGCGGGGAGCCGACTTGGGCTCGGGGGCCGGGCCCTTGGCGCTGTCTGCACGGTTTTTCCAGTCCAGCATGGCGATATCCTTTCAATCACTTGAGTTGATGCACTTGAATTAACAGCATGCGTTAAAAACTACGACCACAACCCTACCCCATCGTGCTGGTAAACGGCGCTTTTAATCAAACTGGCGCGTGGCAATAGCTCGACTATAAAGGATGCACGCTTTTTTGCGCCTACGCGACCAACAGGTCGGCAAATGAATAACCGGGACCTTGCAGTTAATTGACGTATGACACTCGTGCGATGGAAAAGAGATGCTAGCATAGAGCCACCAGTCGACCTCAGCATGCACCCTAACTAGTAGTCAGGATATGACCGAGCCAGAAGACCCCAGCCGTGAGCGCCTCAAGCACCATTTTGCCCAGCGGGTAATTCATCAGGCACGTCAAATTCTTGAGATCTGGCAGCGCCTGCAACGCAGCGAGTGGTCGAACGCCGACTTATCCGAACTCAACGAGGCCAATCTGCGCCTGCTGCGTTTTGCCGAGCGTTTTGAACAGCCTGAACACAGCCAACTGGCGCGACATATCAGCGACTCCCTCCAAGCCGTGGACGACAATCGCGGCCGCTTGAGCAGCCACCTGATCACCGACCTCAACCGCTTGATGCAGCGCCTGTCGCGCACCGGCCTGCGCCAGGGCGATCAGTTGGAACAAACCTTGCTGCCGCCCATGCGCAAGCCGATCTACGTGATGCTGGCCGATCACGACCGGGCCGAGCGCCTGGCCAAGCAGTTGGAGTTCTTCGGCTTGAGCGCCCAGCACCTGGACAGCGTGGCGGCGTTCCGCGCATCCATGGCCGAGCGTCTGCCGGCGGCGATTGTGATGGATGTGGATTTCTGCGGCCCGGGACTGGGCCTGAAGCTGGCGGCCGAAGCCCAGGAAGGCCTGGAGCAAAAGCTGCCACTGCTGTTTTTCAGCCTGCACGAAACCGATACCCCGACCCGCCTGGCCGCCGTGCGCGCCGGTGGCCAGGAATTCCTGACCGGCACCCTCGAAGCGTCGAGCCTGCTGGAAAAAATCGAAGTACTGACCTGCGTCGCTCAGTACGAGCCTTATAAGGTGCTGATCATCGACGACTCCAGGGCCCAGGCCTTGCACACCGAACGCCTGCTCAACAGCGCCGGTATCGTCACCCGCACCCTGATCGAACCGATCCAGGCCATGGCCGAGCTGGCAGATTTCCAGCCGGACCTGATCATCCTCGACATGTATATGCCGGCCTGTACCGGTACTGAATTGGCCAAGGTTATTCGCCACAATGACCGCTATGTCAGCGTGCCAATCATCTACTTGTCCGCCGAAGACGACCTGGATAAGCAACTGGACGCCATGAGCGAAGGCGGCGATGACTTCCTCACCAAGCCGATCAAGCCGCGCCACCTGATCACCACCGTGCGCAACCGGGCAGCGCGCGCGCGTAACCTCAAGGCGCGGATGGTCCGCGACAGCCTGACCGGGCTGTATAACCACACTCACATTCTGCAATTACTCGAAGACTGCAGCTTCCGCTCCCGGCGCGAGAGCAAGCCGTTGAGCTTTGCCATGCTCGACATTGACCACTTCAAGCGAGTCAACGACAGCCACGGCCATCCCATGGGCGACCGGGTGATCAAGAGCCTGGCGCTGTTCCTCAAACAGCGTTTGCGCAAGACCGACTACATTGGCCGATACGGCGGTGAAGAATTCGCCATCGTCATGCCCGACACCGACCTCGACGCCGCCTGCCAGGTGCTGGATGAAATCCGCAGCCGCTTCGCCGAGATTCACTACCCTGCCCAGCCCCAGGATTTGTGGTGCACCTTCAGTGCCGGCGTGGTGGAGCTGACGGAAGGCTGCGACAGCCTGATGATGGCGGCCCAGGCTGATGAGGCCCTCTACCGGGCCAAGGATGCCGGACGCAATCGAGTACAGCCGACGCGAGCATCAAAGCAAAGTGCCACCTTTTCACCGGAATCCGCCGAATCCGTCATAACCTTGTAATGAAAACGCAATAACTTCAGGCGCTTATCCTACAGCCGTTGGTTGAAACCACGCATGCGCCTGAAGCTGCTGACGAATCTGAACACCCTTCTTCTGGTCGCCGTTTGCCTGGCCCTGGGCGCTACGCTCTGGTGGTCGCAACGGGCGCTGGAACGACCTTATCTGTTAATGGAACGCTACCTGGGCCTGTCGCAGGCCTTTCAGAACCAGGCCGCGCGCAATATCGACGACTACCTGGCCAGCGGCGACGCCCTGCGCTTGAGCAGCGCCGGCCAGAGCCTGGAAAGTCTGTTGCAGCATCTGGACGAACTGCCAGCCGACCTGGCGCAAAGCCTGCGGCCCAGCCTTGTCGACCTCGATAGTTTCAGCAAGACCGACCTGCTGGCTGCCGGCAAGCTGGCAGGCGACCCGCAAGCGTTGCTGCTGCAAGCCGAACGGGAGTTAGGGGCCAATCTGGAACAACTCAGCCAGTACGCCAGCGGGGTCAGTTCACCGGAGGCTGCGCGTTATCTGCCGCCCTTGCTGGCCGCGTCCCAGCACCTGGCCAAACTGTCCCTGGCCCGGGACAAGCTGGTCAGCAGCGGGCGCAGCGAACTGGCCGACGATGTCGAACGCGAAGTGACCAATATTCGTAGCCAAGCGGATCAGCTTGAACAGCTGCCGTTGCTCGGCGTCACCACCAACACTGAATCCAGTACCGATGATTTCTCGGCACTGATGGGCCTGGAAAATACCGAAAAAACCGTCGCCCAGGACTCCGGCGTCGACCTCAAACGTGAACTCAACAGCCTGTTGACCCGCTACCCTGCGGAGCTCAAGCGCACCCGCGAGCAAATCCGCCAGCGGGCAGACCTGGCCAGCGCCACGCACCTGAAAATCGACGCTGTGCAGCAATCCATCGCCGGCCTGGAACCGGTGGTGCGGGCCCAGCATGGAAAAATCCAGGGCGAAGTGAGAGTGATGCAAGGCGTGATGATTGGCTTGATTCTGCTGATCGCGCTGCTGATCGACACCTTGCAGCGTCGCCTGGCCCGGGTACTGACCAACCTGGCGCCGGCGCTGTCGACCTGGGCCGAAGGCAATTTCAGCCAGCCTATCGCCCTGGGCGCTACCAATCGCGAGTTGCACGATATTGAAGAGTCCCTCAATCGCCTGCGTGCCTATCTGGTAGAACTGGTGGGCACCATCAGAGACAACGCCGAACAAGTGGCCGGCAGCAGCCGCACCCTGGCAGAACTGAGCAGCGGGCTGCACGACGGAGCCGAACGACAGGCCGGCGATACCGCGCAAATCCGCGACTCGCTGGGGGAGCTGGAAGCCACGATTCAGCAAGTGGCGGGCGATGCCAGCCAGGCTGCCGGTGCCAGCCGCAGTGCCGGGCAGGCGGTGGAACAGGGCCAGCGGGTAATCGGCCTGAGCCTGACCGGACTGCACGCACTGGTGGGCGAAGTGCAGGGCAATGCGCAGATGATCGAAAAACTGGCCGAAGAATCCGCCACCATTGGTGGCGTACTGACGGTGATCCGCTCGATTGCCGACCAGACCAACCTGCTGGCCCTCAATGCCGCCATCGAGGCGGCCCGAGCGGGTGAAGCCGGTCGCGGGTTTGCCGTGGTCGCCGATGAAGTCCGCTCCCTGGCCCAGCGCACCGCCGGCGCCACCGCCGAAATCCAGGCCCTGATCGCCAGCTTGCAAACCGCGGCCAGGCAGTCCGTGGAAGGCATGCGCGCCCAGGTCGAGCACGCCGAAGCCACAGCCCAGCAAGCCCAGGCGGCTGACGGCGCACTGGATGAAATCGTCGGCGCAATCCAGACCATTTCCGACACCGCCGTACGTATTGCTGACGTGACCGCCCAGCAGAGTGGTGCTGTGAGTGAAATTC
Organism: Pseudomonas spelaei; assembly: GCF_009724245.1. Lineage (GTDB taxonomy): Bacteria > Pseudomonadota > Gammaproteobacteria > Pseudomonadales > Pseudomonadaceae > Aquipseudomonas > Aquipseudomonas spelaei. The sequence goes on from NZ_WNNK01000018.1 coordinate 65,729, forward strand.
GCGATAACAGTGAGCGGATTCACCAACTGGGTGAAGATAATCTGCTGCGCATTGGTCAGGGGCGTAGCCAGGGCGAGCACTTATTAGTGCTAGGCGGGCAACTCAACACCGCCGTGCAGGCCTTTCGTGTCTAACCCGACCCCTTGCCTTATGGAGATCAAAATGTGGGAGCTGGCTTGCCTGCGATAGCGGTGTATCAGGTTGCAAATCTGCCACTGAGGCACCGCTATCGCAGGCAAGCCAGCTCCCACATGGAATCAGCGCTGTCTTCAAGACCGTATTACCCATGACCAAATCCTGCCACTTGGTCACATACTTTGCGCAATCCTCGCTAATCGTGCTGGCTATTGCAGGGAACTGGACAGTCACAAAGGCTTTGCGGCATAGTCGCCGGGTTCTGCCGTACCCACACTAATAACTAGGAACAGCCGATGGCGACCTTACTGGTTCTGCACGGACCCAACCTGAACCTGCTTGGCACCCGTGAACCGGGCGTTTACGGTGCAGTTACCCTCGAACAGATCAACCTTGATCTGGAACGACGGGCCCGTGATGCCGGCCACCATTTGCTCTACCTGCAAAGCAATGCCGAGTACGAATTGATTGATCGCATCCATGCCGCGCGCGGCGAAGGTGTGGACTTTATCCTGATCAATCCCGCCGCTTTTACGCATACAAGCGTTGCATTACGTGACGCGCTGCTGGCGGTGAGCATCCCATTCATCGAAGTGCATTTATCGAACGTGCACAAACGAGAACCTTTCCGCCATCACTCTTACTTCTCCGACGTTGCGGTAGGAGTGATCTGCGGCCTTGGCGCCAGCGGTTATCGACTGGCCCTGGAGGCCGCCCTGGAACAGCTTGAAGAACAGGCTAAACGCCCCTGACCGACCCTTGGGAGTTGATGATTCATGGATATCCGTAAAGTTAAGAAATTGATCGAACTGCTGGAAGAATCCGGTATCGACGAGCTGGAGATCAAGGAAGGCGAAGAATCCGTACGGATCAGCCGTCACAGCAAGACCCCGGCCCAGCAGTTCTACGCACCACAAATGCAAGCCCCGGCGCCTGTTGCAGCACCTGTAGCGGCCGCTCCGGTCGCCACCGTTGCTGAAGCGCCAGCCGCGCCGAAGCTGAACGGTTTCGTGGTCAAGTCGCCAATGGTCGGTACGTTCTACCGCACCCCGGCACCGACCTCGCCAGCCTTCGTTGAAATCGGCCAGACCGTCAAAGTCGGCGACACCATCTGCATCGTTGAAGCGATGAAGATGATGAACCACATCACCGCCGAAAAAGCCGGTGTCATCGAATCCATCCTGGTAGAAAACGGTCAGCCGGTTGAGTATGACCAGCCGCTGTTCACCATCGTTTGAACCGCGGAGTACCTTCGATGTTGAAACCTGCGAAGCTGGAAAAAGTCCTGATCGCCAACCGCGGCGAAATTGCCCTGCGCATCCTGCGTGCCTGTAAGGAAGAGGGCATCAAGACCGTCGCGGTGTACTCGACTGCCGACAAAGAGCTGATGCACCTGGGTCTGGCGGACGAGACGGTTTGCATCGGCCCGGCCCCTGCCAACCTGTCTTACCTGCACATCCCGGCGATCATCGCGGCCGCTGAAGTGACCGGCGCTACCGCCATTCACCCAGGCTACGGTTTCCTCGCGGAAAACGCCGATTTCGCCGAACAGGTGGAAAAATCCGGTTTTGCCTTCATCGGCCCGAAAGCCGACACCATTCGCCTGATGGGCGACAAGGTATCGGCCAAGCACGCCATGATCGCTGCCGGCGTGCCAACCGTTCCAGGCTCCGACGGCCCACTGCCTGAAGACCCGGAAACCGCTCTGCGCATTGGTCGCGAAGTCGGTTACCCGGTGATCATCAAGGCCGCTGGCGGCGGCGGTGGTCGCGGCATGCGCGTTGTGCATAAAGAAGAAGACCTGATCGAAGCGGCCAAGCAAACCCGTGAAGAAGCGGGCGCCTGGTTCAGCAACCCGATGGTCTACCTCGAGAAGTACCTGACCAACCCACGTCACGTGGAAGTTCAGGTGCTTTCCGATGGCCAGGGTCACGCGATTCACCTGGGCGACCGTGACTGCTCGCTGCAACGTCGTCACCAGAAGGTTCTTGAAGAAGCACCGGCACCGGGCCTGGATGAAACTGCCCGTGCCGAAGTGTTGGCGCGTTGCGTCAAGGCATGCATCGACATCAACTACCGTGGCGCCGGCACGTTCGAGTTCCTTTACGAGAACGGCCGCTTCTACTTCATCGAGATGAACACTCGTGTGCAGGTAGAGCACCCCGTATCGGAAATGGTCACCGGTATCGACATCGTCAAGGAGATGCTGAGCATCGCCGCTGGCAACAAGCTGTCGTTTACCCAGGATGACGTGAAGATCCACGGTCACTCGCTTGAGTGCCGGATCAACGCCGAAGACCCGAAAACCTTTATCCCAAGCCCTGGCATGGTCAAGCATTTCCATGCACCCGGTGGCAACGGCGTTCGCGTCGATTCGCACCTGTACAGCGGCTACAAGGTTCCGTCGAACTACGACTCCCTGATCGGCAAGCTGATCACTTGGGGCTCGACCCGCGATGAAGCCATGGCACGCATGCGCAATGCCCTGGATGAAATCGTGGTAGACGGCATCAAGACCAACATCCCGCTGCATCGGGATCTGGTTCGCGATGAAGGGTTCTGCGAAGGTGGTGTGAATATTCACTACCTGGAACACAAGCTGGCTAATCAGTAAGTGCTCCACCCAACAAAGCCGCCTTCGGGCGGCTTTGTTGTTTATGGGGTACCAGGCTTGCCCGCGATCGCAGTTGTAGCCGCTGCCGAGGTACGAGGCTGCGATGCGTGTCCGCAGGACCGCCCTTGGGGCCGCTACGCAGCCCATCGCAGCCTCGTACCTTGGCAGCGGCTACAGCCAGGTGTATCCAACGGTGTCGTCTTCTGCCCCCCGCTCGCGTAAACTTGCGCGCTTTCACAGCCTCACCCGGCTGCACACTCATATTTTCAAAGGTGCCCGCCATGCCTTGGCTGCAAGTCCGTCTCGCCATCAGCCCAGAACAAGCCGAAACCTACGAAGACGCGTTCCTTGAAGTGGGCGCCGTGTCGGTGACCTTCATGGACGCCGAAGACCAGCCGATCTTCGAGCCGGAACTGAACACCACCCCACTGTGGTCCCACACCCATCTGCTGGCCCTGTTCGAAGACGGCACCGATGCCGCCAGCGTCCTGGCCCACATGGAACTGCTCACCGGCAGCCCGCTGCCCGAGCACCACAGCGAAATCATCGAGGACCAGGATTGGGAACGCAGCTGGATGGACAACTTCCAGCCCATGCGTTTCGGCCAGCGCCTGTGGATCGTACCCAGCTGGCACGCCGCTCCCGAGCCTGACGCAGTCAACCTGCTGCTGGACCCGGGCCTGGCTTTCGGCACCGGCACTCACCCGACCACCGCCCTGTGCCTGGAGTGGCTCGACGGCCAGGACCTTGCTGATTGCAACGTGCTGGACTTCGGCTGCGGCTCGGGCATCCTCGCCATCGCCGCCCTGCTGTTGGGCGCCAAGGAAGCCGTCGGTACCGATATCGACGTGCAGGCCCTGGAAGCCTCCCGCGATAACGCCGGGCGCAACAACATCCCGGAAGACAAATTCCCGCTGTACCTGCCCGAGCAACTGCCTCAAGTGCAGGCCGACGTGCTGGTCGCCAACATCCTCGCCGGACCGCTGGTCTCGCTGGCACCACAACTGTCCAGCCTGGTCAAACCGGGTGGTCGCCTGGCGTTGTCGGGGATCCTCGCGGAGCAAGGCGAAGACGTCGCCGCCGCCTACGCCAAGGATTTCGAGTTGGATCCGATCGCCAACCGTGATGGCTGGGTACGCATCAGCGGTCGTCGGCGCTAGAATGAGCGCCTGCATGAATCGGATGGCCGCATGACCGACAGTTTCGTCACCCAGTGCCCGCATTGCCAAGCGCGCTTTCGCGTCAACCACGCTCAACTGAGCGTGGCCCGCGGCGTGGTTCGCTGCGGCGCATGCCTGCAAACGTTCAATGCTGCCCGCCAGTTATTGGAACAACATGCCAGCCCCGCTGCGCCAGCACCTCAAGCGCCGGCAGCCGCAGAACCGATACCTGAATCACCGCGCGCCATCAGCCAAAAACAATGGACTGCCGAAGAGCTGGACCTGGACAACCTGGACCTCGACGAAGAGTTGGCCAAGCTTGAGCGCCGGGAGATCCAACACACCCAGCCGCCGGGCACCGATCGCCGGCAAAAGGAAGACACCCTCAGCGCCACCCGAGACTCGGCCAAGGCCGAAGAAGAACAATGGGCCGCCAGCCTGTTCAGTGACACACCCGACGAACGGGCCAAGGCCATAAAACCAACAGACGATGAGCCTGAACCGGCGGCACCGACTGTCGGCAAAGCCAAGCGCACCGAGCCCTCGATGTCGTTCAGCACTGTCAAGGCGCCGGACGAGCCTGTCCTCCACACCGAACATGCCGACGAAGACCGCGACCCTCCCGTAACGCCCGTCAGTATCGAACCGGAACCTGAACAGACAGAACGCACACAGCCACGCCGTAAACGCACTCGCCGCGACGCCAGCGCCCACGATGAGATGCTCCAGGACCTGGAAGACGACCCGCTGCACCTCTACGCCCAGAAACGCCCCTCGGGCTGGAGCAGCCGCCTGTTCTGGGGCTTGCTGGTGCTCCTGGCCGCCGCAGGCCTGGCGGGCCAGTACGTCGCCTATCAATTCGATGACCTGGCACGCCAGGACGCCTATCGCCCCTGGTTCCAGGAATTGTGCCCTAAAGTAGGCTGCGCCGTGCCATCACGGGTCGACATCGCCCACATCAAGAGCAGCAACCTGGTGGTGCGTAGCCATCCGGAATTCAGCGGCGCACTGGTGGTGGATGCGATCATCTATAACCGCGCGACCTTCTCCCAGCCCTTCCCGCTGCTGGAGCTGCGCTTCGCTGACCTCAATGGCAACCTGATCGCCAGCCGGCGCTTCAAACCCGCCGAGTACCTCAACGGCGAGTTGGCAGGCGTGACCGAGATGCCATCCCAGACACCTATTCACATCGCCCTGGACATCCTCGACCCAGGCAACAAGGCCGTGAATTACAGCCTGAGTTTCCACTCCCCCGAGTGAATCGGCTCAGGCACTGAGGTTTGACGGCGGATTATTGACTGCGCCCTCCGCGACCAAACCGGCGGCGATAAGAAAATAACTGTTCAGATTTTATCCAATTCAGCCTTTATCCAGTCATCGAGAGCGGGTATCATGCCAACCCTTTTTCGAACTCTAATGATCCGGCCCCACAACAGGGAAGTCCTATGTCGGCGGTACGCATCGGCCCATACACATTGCACAACGGCTTGATTCTCGCCCCCATGGCGGGCGTCACCGACCAGCCCTTTCGTCAGCTTTGCAAGCGATTGGGAGCAGGCCTTGTAGTCTCGGAAATGGTCACCAGCGACATGAGCTTGTGGAACACCCGCAAATCGCGGATGCGCATGATCCACGAAGGTGATCCCGAGCCCCGCTCGGTACAGATCGCCGGCGGTGATGCGCAGATGCTGGCGGATGCGGCCCGGGCCAACGTCGAGTTGGGGGCGCAGATTATTGATATCAACATGGGCTGTCCGGCAAAAAAAGTCTGCAACAAAGCGGCAGGTTCTGCTTTGCTCAAGGATGAAGCACTGGTGAGCGAGATCCTGCATGCCGTTGTCGCTGCAGTGGATGTGCCGGTCACCTTGAAGATTCGCACCGGCTGGGACCGGGACAACAAGAATGGCCTGACAGTGGCGAAGATCGCTGAACAGGCGGGCATTACAGCGCTGGCGGTGCATGGCCGCACCCGCGCCGACCTTTATACCGGTGAAGCCGAGTACGACACCATTGCCGCGATCAAGCAGGCGGTGTCGATTCCGGTCTTTGCCAATGGCGACATCGACTCGGCCGAGAAAGCCCGGCACGTGCTGCACGCGACCGGTGCCGATGGTCTGTTGATTGGCCGGGCCGCCCAGGGGCGGCCATGGATTTTTCGTGAGATCGAGCATTTTCTGCGTACCGGCGAAACCTTGCCGGCACCGGAGTTGATCGAGGTGGAACGTATTCTGCTGGAGCATCTGGCCGCCCTGCACGTCTTCTACGGAGACGTGATGGGAGTACGCATTGCTCGCAAGCATGTCGGCTGGTATCTCGCAACCCTGCCGGGCGCCAGGGAGTTTCGCGCCCACTTCAATCGTTTGGATGATACGGAAGCACAGTGCGCCAACGTTCGTGAGTTTTTCAGCGAGCGTTACAAGAGCCTGGGGACAGGGGACGGAGAAGGGGTGGCCGCATGACGATGATGACCGAGACTTTAGTGAGTGGAACAACACCCGTGAGCGACAACGTCAATTTGAAACAGCACCTCAACACGCCGAGCGAAGAAGGCCAGACCCTTCGCGGGAGTGTCGAGAAAGCGCTGCACAATTATTTCGCCCACCTTGAGGGCGCAGCCGTCACGGACGTGTACAACCTGGTGCTCTCCGAAGTCGAGGCGCCCTTGCTCGAAAGCGTGATGAACTACGTCAAGGGCAACCAGACCAAAGCCAGTGAGCTGCTGGGCCTCAACCGGGGTACCTTGCGCAAAAAGCTCAAGCAGTACGATTTGCTGTAAGCATTCAATCAAACCAGAAAGGCGCCCGCGTAAAACCGGTCGCCTTTTTTGCTGACTCCTTTGCTTTTGATGGAAATTGAGATGACCGACCAGACTACCCGCCTGCCGATCCGCCGTGCCTTGATCAGTGTCTCCGACAAGACCGGGATCCTCGAATTTGCCCGGGAGCTGGAAGCCCTTGGCGTGGAGATTCTCTCCACCGGCGGGACCTTCAAACTGCTGCAGGACAACGGCGTGGCCGCAGTAGAAGTCGCGGACTACACCGGTTTCGCAGAAATGATGGACGGTCGGGTCAAGACCCTGCACCCGAAAATCCACGGCGGGATCCTCGGCCGCCGCGGTATCGACGACGCCATCATGACCGAACACGGCATCAAGCCGATCGACCTGGTGGCCGTTAACCTCTACCCGTTCGAAGCCACCATCAACAAGCCAGGCTGCGACCTGCCGACCGCTATCGAAAACATTGATATCGGCGGCCCGACCATGGTCCGCTCGGCGGCCAAGAACCACAAAGACGTGGCCATCGTGGTTAACGCCAGCGATTACGCCAACGTACTGGAAAACCTGAAAGCCGGTGGCCTGACCTACGTCCAGCGCTTCGACCTGATGCTCAAGGCGTTCGAACACACCGCCGCCTACGACGGCATGATCGCCAACTACATGGGCACCGTGAACCAGGCGGCACAAACCCTGAGCACTGAAGGCCGCAGCCAGTTCCCGCGCACCTTCAACAGCCAGTTCATCAAGGCCCAGGAAATGCGCTACGGCGAGAACCCGCACCAGAGCGCGGCGTTCTACGTGGAAGCCAAGCCAGCCGAAGTCGGCATCGCCACCGCCACCCAACTGCAAGGCAAAGAGCTGTCATACAACAACGTGGCCGACACCGACGCCGCGCTGGAATGTGTGAAGAGCTTCGTCAAGCCGGCCTGCGTGATCGTCAAGCACGCCAACCCGTGCGGCGTAGCGGTGAGCCCGGACGCTGAAGGCGGTATCCGCCAGGCGTACGAACTGGCCTACGCCACCGACACCGAATCGGCGTTCGGCGGCATCATCGCCTTCAACCGTGAGCTGGACGCCGAAACGGCCAAGGCCATTGTTGAGCGTCAATTCGTTGAAGTGATCATTGCGCCAAGCGTCAGCGAAGAGGCCCGTGCCATCGTGGCCGCCAAAGCTAACGTGCGCCTGCTGGCCTGCGGCGAGTGGTCGGCTGAGCGTGCTGCTGCCTGGGACTACAAGCGCGTCAATGGCGGCTTGCTGGTACAGAGCCGCGACATCGGCATGATCGGTAGCGAAGACCTGAAAGTTGTAACCAAGCGTGCGCCGACGGAGCAGGAAATCAACGACCTGATCTTCGCCTGGAAAGTCGCCAAATACGTTAAATCCAACGCCATCGTCTACGCCAAGAACCGCCAGACCATCGGTGTCGGCGCCGGCCAGATGAGCCGCGTGAACTCGGCGCGAATTGCCGCGATCAAGGCTGAGCATGCCGGTTTGCAGGTGCAAGGTTCGGTGATGGCGTCGGACGCGTTCTTCCCGTTCCGCGATGGCCTGGACAATGCGGCCAAGGCCGGCGTCACGGCGGTGATCCAGCCAGGCGGTTCGATGCGTGATGCAGAAGTGATTGCTGCCGCAGATGAAGCCGGCATCGCCATGGTCTTCACCGGCATGCGCCACTTCCGTCACTGATTGACTTGATCCCCTGTGGGCACTGGCTTGTGGGGAGCTGGATTTATGTGGGAGCCGGGCTTGCCCGCGATAGCATCACCTCGATCTAACTGAAAGACCGAGGTGCCTGCATCGCGGGCAAGCCCGACTCCCACACAAGCCAGCTCCCACAGCAAATCAGCCCACAGTGTTCTCCCGAATTCAGCGTCATCCGAGGTTTTTGAAATGAATGTTTTGATCATTGGCAGCGGTGGCCGTGAACACGCCCTGGCCTGGAAAGTTGCCCAGGACCCTCGCGTCCAGAAAGTGTTCGTCGCCCCAGGCAACGCCGGTACCGCGATTGAAGCCAAGTGCGAAAACGTCGCCATCGACGTCTTGGCTCTTGAGCAATTGGCCGACTTCGCCGAGAAGAACGTTTCCCTGACCATCGTCGGTCCGGAAGTCCCATTGGTAGCCGGCGTTGTAGACCTGTTCCGCAGCCGCGGCCTGGACTGCTTCGGCCCTACCGCTGGCGCAGCCCAACTGGAAGGTTCGAAAGCCTTCACCAAAGACTTCCTGGCACGCCACAAGATTCCAACGGCCGACTACCAGAACTTCACCGAGATCGAGCCAGCCCTGGCTTACCTGCGTGAAAAAGGCGCCCCGATCGTGATCAAGGCTGACGGCCTGGCTGCCGGTAAAGGCGTGATCGTCGCCATGACCCTGGCCGAAGCCGAAGACGCCGTGCGCGACATGCTCGCCGGCAATGCCTTTGGTGACGCTGGTTCGCGTGTAGTGATCGAGGAGTTCCTCGACGGCGAAGAAGCCAGCTTCATCGTCATGGTCGACGGCAAGAACGTCTTGCCGATGGCCACCAGCCAGGACCACAAACGCGTCGGCGACGGCGACACGGGTCCGAACACCGGCGGCATGGGTGCCTACTCCCCTGCCCCGGTGGTCACCGCCGAAGTGCACAAGCGCGTGATGGACCTGGTGATCTGGCCGACCGTGCGTGGCATGGCCGACGAAGGCAATGTCTACACCGGCTTCCTGTACGCCGGTTTGATGATCGACAAGGCCGGCAACCCGAAAGTCATCGAGTTCAACTGCCGCTTCGGCGACCCGGAAACCCAACCGGTGATGCTGCGTCTGCAATCGAGCCTGGTGCTGCTGGTGGAAGCGGCCCTGGCTCAGGCCCTGGACAAGGTCGAAGCCCAATGGGACCCGCGCCCAAGCGTCGGTATCGTACTGGCCGCCGGTGGTTACCCTGCCGACTATGCCAAGGGCGACGCGATTGAAGGTCTGGATGCGGCTGCTACGCTGGAAGGTAAGGTGTTCCACGCGGGCACCGCGCTCAAGGATGGCAAGGTTGTGACTGCCGGTGGTCGGGTGCTGTGCGCCACGGCCATGGGTGCCAGTGTTGATGCCGCCCAGCAACAAGCTTACAAGCTGGCCGCGAAAATCGACTGGCAGGGCTGCTTCTACCGCAAGGACATTGGCTACCGTGCCATTGCCCGCGAGCGTGGCGAAGATCAGTAAGCCACTATCCGTTCGGTTAGGCAGGGGCCCTTGGCCCTTGCCGTACTATTGCGGCCCCGCGCATAGTTACCCCGTGCATTAATCTACGAAGGGATTTCGCCGTGCGCTGGCTCAGGATCGCCATAGGTTTCACTGTCAGCCTGCTGACCCTGCTCTGTCTGTTCCCGGCCCAGGCCGCGGCACAAGGCAGTGGTTGGGCGGTATTGCTTGACGAACAGGCCGATCTGCAGCTGAGCGATATCCGCTCCCCTCGCTACACCAATCAATTCAGCCCCATCGAACTGGACCGGATCACCGCTGCCGAACCGGACGGTGCGTTGTGGGTACGCTTCAGGCTGCAACCCGGCAAGCACGAACAAGTGCTGCGGGTATTCGCCCCCGACCTGGCACACCTGAACCTGTATGTACTGGACGGCGACACCCTGGTGGAGCAGCAAAGCACCGGCACCCGACAGCCCCAGACGGAACGCCCGTTGCCCAGCAGCGACTTCATGCTGCCGATGCCGCAAAGCCAAAAGCCGCTGGACGTCTACCTGCGCCTGGTCTCGGAACACGAACTGCGGCCCTATATCACCCTGGAGCCGGCAGTGCTCGCCGCCGCCAATCAGAACCAGACGTTGGTCTACGGGCTACTGTTCGGCTGCCTGCTGATGCTGATCCTGCATAACCTGACTCGCTACGCCTACCATCGCTCCCGCAGCAGCCTGTGGCTGGCCGCCTGCGAGATATTGTTGTTGATGAGCCTGCTGCTGTTACTCAACATTCTCGGCCCTTGGCTGCCAAACTGGCATGCGGCCCAGACGCCGGGTGCCTACCTCGCCTTGCTGCTGACGGCGCCCTGCGGGTTGATGTTTGCCTACCGCTTCTTCGCGCCCCTCGGCCCGCACCCGCTGAACAAGCTGCTGATGGCGGACATCCTGCTGATCATCCTGTGCGGCTTGCTGCTGTTGTTCGTTAACACCTTGCCGTTGAATATCATCACCTATGCATTGGTGGCCCTGGCCGGCCTGAGCATGCTGTTCGTCTCGGCCTATCACTGGCAAAAAGGCTACCGGCCGGCACGGCTGTTCATGTTGGCCATGGTGGTGTTCAACATCGGCACGCTGATCATCCTGCCAGCACTGTTGGGTCTGACACTGGTAGCACCCCAGGGCTTGATCGTCACCCTGTTGAGCTTTATCTGCATCAGCGGCCTGTTGATGAGCCTGGCCCTGACCGAACGCCAACGCAGCATCACCGAAGACCGCTTCAGCCTCAGCCGCGACCTGGCAGCCAGCAACGCCGAGATCGCCGCGAAGGCCGAGTTCCTGGCCAAGATCAGCCATGAAATCCGTACGCCCATGAATGGCGTGCTGGGCATGACCGAGCTGCTGCTGGGCACACCGCTGTCGGTCAAGCAGCGCGACTATGTACAAACCATCCACAGCGCCGGTAACGAACTGCTCACGCTGATCAACGAGATTCTCGACATCTCCAAGCTCGAGTCCGGGCAGATCGAGTTGGATGACGTGCAGTTCGACCTCAACGCATTGATCGAAGACTGCCTGAGTATTTTCCGCGCCAAGGCCGAACAGCAGAACGTCGAGCTGATCAGCTTTATCCAGCCCCAGGTGCCACGCGTGATCAGCGGCGACCCGACACGCCTGCGCCAGGCGCTGTTGAGCCTGCTGGAAAATGCCCTGCACAAGACCGATGAAGGTGAAGTACTGATCGTCGTCGCCCTGGATGAGCGCAGCAGCAAGCCGCGCCTGCGCATTGCCGTGCAAGACAGCGGCTTGCCAATGGAAGCCGCCGAACGCGACGCCCTGCTGCACAGTGAACTGCACAGCAAGAACTTCCTTTCGGCCACCCGTTTGAGCGGTCACCTGGGGCTGGTCATCGCCCGTCAGTTGATCCTGCTGATGCACGGCGAATTCGGCATCAAGAGCGGCAGCCATCAGGGCAGCACCCTGTGGCTGACGCTGCCACTGGACCCGGAACGCCTGGAACATCCGACCTCCGATCTCGACGGCCCACTCAAGGGTGCACGGGTACTGGTGGTGGACGACAACGACACCTGCCGCAAGGTCCTAGTGCAGCAATGCACGGCCTGGGGCCTGAACGTCAGCGCCGTCCCTTCGGGCAAGGAAGCCCTGGCCCTGCTGCGGACCAAGGCGCACCTGCGGGACTACTTCGACGTGGTCCTGCTCGACCAGAACATGCCGGGCATGACCGGCATGCAACTGGCGGCGAAGATCAAGGAAGACCCGAGCCTGAACCACGACATTCTGCTGATCATGCTCACCGGCATCAGCAATGCGCCGAGCAAGATCATCGCGCGCAATTGCGGGATCAAGCGCATCCTCGCCAAACCGGTGGCCGGCTACACCCTCAAGACCACCTTGGCCGACGAGCTGACCCAACGCAGCAAAGGCGTCGTCCCGCCACGCCAGCCGACCCTCGGCGCGCCCACAGTGGTGACCGTGCCCAGCGATTTCCGCATCCTGGTGGCTGAAGACAACAGCATCTCCACCAAGGTGATTCGCGGCATGCTCGGTAAACTCAACCTGCAACCGGATACCGCCAGCAATGGCGAGGAAGCCCTGCAGGCGATGAAGGCCCAGCGTTACGACCTGGTGCTGATGGATTGCGAAATGCCGATTCTCGATGGTTTCTCCGCAACTCAACAATTGCGGGCGTGGGAAGTCAGCAACCAACGCATTCGCACGCCGATCGTGGCGCTGACGGCGCACATCCTTTCGGAACATAAGGAACGTGCACGCCAAGCCGGGATGGACGGGCACATGGCCAAGCCGGTGGAGCTCTCGCAACTGCGGGAGTTGGTGGAATATTGGGTGGCGCAGCGCGAGCAGAAAACAGCACACACTTCCTGATATGCCTGTAGCCGCTGGCGCAGCCTGCGATCGGCTGCGCAGCAGTCGCCAGTCTCTTGAAACCGCTGAAGGTCCTTCGGCCCTTATCGCAGCCTCGTGCCTCGGCAGCGGCTACAACGGGCCAAATGCAAGACGGTATCTACATGTATCGATACAAGCCCGTTTACATCAGGCCTGATAAACTCCCGCTCGCCCTCCTTCGCTGTGAGCTCCCACCATGCTCCATGTGTTGTTCAGCGTTTATTTGAAGATGCTGGTGCTGTATAGCCCCTTCTTCGTACTTTCCTGCTTTATCAGCCTGACCCGCGGCTACTCCAGCAAGGAGCGGCGACGCCTGGCCTGGAAGGTGGCCCTGGCAACCCTGGTATCAAGCGTCCTGCTCTACCTGTTTGGCCGAGTGATTTTCAGCGTGTTCGGCATCACGGTGGACGCCTTCCGCATTGGTGCCGGCAGCGTGCTGTTCATCTCGGCGCTGGGCATGGCCCAGGGCAAATCAGCGGTACAAACCGACAACGTGCAGCAGGACGTGACCATCGTCCCGCTGACCATCCCCCTGACCGTCGGCCCCGGCACCATTGGTGCGCTGCTGGTGATGGGCGTCAGCCAGCCCCACTGGGACGACAAGATCACCGCGATCCTCAGCATCGCCCTGGCCAGCCTGACGGTCGGCGTGGTGCTTTACCTGTCCAACCGCATTGAACGCATTCTCGGCGACCAGGGTTTGCAGATTGTCAGCCGCCTGATGGGTTTGTTTGTGTGCGCACTGGCGGCACAAATCATCTTCACCGGCGTACGGGGTTATCTGGTGCCGTAAGGGTCAGATGCGGTACTTGGCGATTGCCAGTTGCACTTTGTCGCCCGCACTTTCGCGCATTAGCTGGACGGTCTTTTCGTTGACTACAGCAGTATTCAGTACCAGGCAAGTTTGCCCGCTGAAGGCCTCGAAAGAAGAACTGTCCCACTCGATAAATGGAACACCGACCTGCTTGTTGACGCCGTGAGAGCTGTAAATCACCAGCACCATCATGATTTCGCCGTTGCTCTCGGTACAGGACGCCAGGCCAAAATCCCCGCCGTCATGCACACTGCTATTACGTTTGAATAAATCGAAAGAAGCCGGTTGCTGCTTCAAGGCCTCAACCGCATCCGCTGCCAATTTCGGCAGTGCTGTCAGCAGTGGCCCCGAAAAGGATACAGCGGTGACCGTCGCGGCAATGATATTCAGGGCCGCCAACTGGACCGTCAGGCCCTTGCCGGAGGTCGAAACCCGCTCGAAGCTGCTGCGCACCGGCAACCAACCCAGGCTGATCATGACGTTGATGAACTCGTCATACCAGGCTTCGGTCCCCCGGCTGATCTTCAATACATCGCTGACATAGCTGCTGGCCAGCAGGTAACTCTTGCGGGTGTACTCCCTGTTCAGACCTGACATGCCTTCCACAAACGAGATGACACTGTTATTCACCACGGCCGCGTTGAAGTCATCATCACGGTCGACCGGTGCAAGTTGCCCCGAACCTGACGCCCCCGGAAGCTTGTAGGCCGCAATCAACTTTCTCCTTTTTGCACTATTGATCCTTCTGTTATATCGCTCCATTTGTATCTCTCCACAAACACCCCACATGGGGATTACCTCAACGGTAGTCCACTCACCAGCGGGCTTTCCATACGACAAACATGTCTGGGGAGATCGACCAGAACAGCCCCGCCCAGCAATAACAAGGCGCACATCCAAGCCTTCCAGTTTTCCTGAGCAGAAAAAGAAAAAGCCCCAAGTCACCGCAGGTAATTACCCACTGTGACTCGGAGCTTTCTGTCACAAGCATCGACCTTTTCAGGACGCCGGTTTTTCCCCATACCAGCGCGGCGTGTAGACCCACTCACCACCACCTGCCCGAGGGAACACGCAGGTGGTGGACGAGCCGATCAACACCATGGTGCGCATATCCACTTGATCCGGCGTCAGTTGCCCAAGCGTGGTGACCCGCAAGGTCTGCCCCGGACGACCGATGTCACGACCCAACACCACCGGCGTTTCAGCGGTACGGTGCAACGCGACAATCTCCAGCGCACGCCCCAACTGCCATGGCCGCGAACGGGAGATCGGGTTGTAGAACGCCAGGGCCAGGTCGGCCTGGGACGCCAGGTCCAGGCGTTTTTCGATAATCGACCAGGGCTTGAGGTTGTCCGATAAGGACATCACACAGAAGTCGTGCCCCAGCGGTGCACCTGCCTGAGCCGCCGTGGCCAGTGACGCCGAAACCCCCGGCAGAATCTCCAGGTCGACCTGCTGCCAGGTCGGGTCACTGGACTCGTGCAAGGCTTCCAAGACCGCCGCCGCCATGGCGAACACACCTGGGTCGCCGGAGGAAACCACCACCACCGAACGTCCTTGGGCAGCCAACTCAAACGCGTGACGCGCGCGCTGCATCTCTTCGCGGTTGTCAGTGCAATGCTGGACCTGGTCGGCGCGAAACGGCCCGGCCATGCGTACGTAGGTTTCATAACCCAGCACGTCGGTGCAGCGTGCCAGCTCGGCCTTGACCGCCGGCACCATCAGTTCGGCGGCGCCCGGCCCCAGGCCGATCACCGCCAGGCGCCCACGAGGGCGACCGATGAGGGACACGTCCAAGGGCTCGTCGGCTGCCGTGATCACAATATCGTCCGCGTCCGCCAGTGCGGCGAAACGCAGTGGCACCCCCAAATCCAGCGACGCTTCGTGCAGCTCCGGACTGGCCATGTCCTGGTCATTGGCCAACAGGCACGCCAGGGACTGCACAGCGATCCCGGCATCGTGCAATGCCTCGCGAACCCGCAGGGCCAATTGCGCGCCAGGTCGGCACGTCACCCAGACATTCTTCGGATAAATCAGCAACTCATTGGGCGCCGGTACGCGCTCGCGATTGCCCACGTGAATCGCCAGGTTCGCCTGCTGATCCTCAAGCAGATTGGCCTGATCCAGCCAAGGCGCTGCACCTTCAATACGCACCGATTCACCGGCCAGCAGGTCCGAGACAAAACGCTTGCCCAACTCCAGATCCGCCAACTGATAACCCTTGGGCGGGTTAAGCAGGCAGGTGCCAAAACGTAGCTCGCCGCTGGTGGTGATGGCGGCAGCAACGCCGAGTGCGGCCGCGATTTCCCGCGCCAGCACATTCACCCCGCCGAGGCCGCCGAGCAGCGGCACCACGGCGCTGCCATCCTCGGCCACCGCCAGCACCGCCGGCTCAGCGCCCTTTTCCAGCAACAGCGGCGCCAGCGTGCGGATCACGATCCCCGCCGCACACAGCGCGATGATCGGCGTGCCCTGCTGGTACAACTGGCGCAAGGTTGCGCCGAACTCGCTGTACACCCGGTCAGCGCCATCCACCCGCTCGGCCAAGCCGTGGATCAGCGCGTCGGGATACACCTGCTGGATGCTGCGGGCTGTGGCAAGGCTGCCGTTGCCCAGAATCACAATCGCGGGAGCCGTCATCAGCCTTGCCACCTTTCACCCGGAACGATGATCAGCGAGAAGTACGGTGAGGACATGGGCTCGACCTGATCCAGCGGGACGATTTTCTGATTGGCCATGGTCGCGCGTTCCACATACAACGCGCGCTCGGCCAGACCGAGTTCTTCCAGCACCTGACGCACCTTGGGAAAGTTGCGCCCCAGCTTCATGATCACCGCCGCGTCGGCATCCGCCAGACGCCGCTTGAGATCATCATGAGGCAACACACCAGAGAGCACCGACAGGCTCTGATTGCGGTACACCAACGGGGCACCCAACACCGAGGCCCCCCCCAGCATCGAGCACACGCCCGGGATAACCTGGGCCTCGTAGCGCTCGGCCAGGCGGTCATGCAAATACATGTAGGAGCCGTAGAAGAACGGGTCGCCTTCACAGATCACCGCCACGTCACGACCGGCATCCAGATGCGCGGCCACCTCAACGCTGGCGCTGTCGTAGAAATCGCTGATCACCTGTTCGTAGGACAGCGGTGCCGGCAACGCTTCAGTGGTCACTGGATAAACCAGCGGCATCAAGGTCTGCTCAGCAACCAAGTGATCTTCGATAATACCGAAGGCATTACCCTTCTTGCCCTTGGCCACGAAGTACGCCACCACCGGCGACTCACGCAGCAGGCGCAGGGCCTTGAGAGTAATCAGTTCCGGGTCGCCGGGGCCTACGCCCAAGCCGATCAAACGTCCGCGAGCCTGCATTATTCGACCTCCGTGGCCAAAGCGTTGACCGCAGCAGCCGCCATGGCGCTGCCGCCCAAGCGACCTTGCATGATCACGAACGGCACGCCTCGGCTGTCAGCGGCCAGCATCGCCTTGGATTCGGCAGCGCCGACAAAGCCCACCGGAAAACCGAGGATCAACGCCGGTTTGGGTGCGCCGGCATCAAGCATTTCCAGCAGGTAGAACAAAGCGGTGGGCGCATTGCCGATCACCACCACGCTGCCTTCCAGGTGTGGACGCCACAATTCCAGGGCGGCAGCGGAACGGGTATTGCCCAACTCGCGCGCCAGGTCCGGCACGCTGTCATCGCGCAGGGTGCAGATCACCTGATTGTTGGCGGGCAAGCGGGTACGGGTTACGCCTTCGGAGACCATGCGCGCATCACACAGGATCGGTGCACCGGCGGCCAGGGCTTCGCGCCCGGCCTTGCCCGCGCCTTCGGAAAACTGCAGGCCGTCGATGGCATCGACCATGCCGCAGGCGTGAATCACGCGCACCGCGAGTTTTTCCAGGTCGGCCGGGATGCGATCCAGCCTGGCCTCTGCGCGAATGATCGCGAAGGAGTTGCGATAGATCTCCTGACCGTCGCGGATGTAATCAATCATCGGTGTTGCTCCGTGGGCAAGCGCGCAGTATGGCGCTCGCCGCTGAAAGAGAAAGAGTGCGTGCGTGCAGGCGGCCGAAACCCGGCTGGCCTGCTTCGCGAAAATAGAGGTCGTAGTGACCGGGGCTCACCGCCAGCAGGGTGACGGGTGCCGTGTGGGCGGCGGCGCAGGAACGCGGGCAGCCGGACAGGTGCACGTTCTGGCCTTGCAGCAGTGTGGCGAGTTGCAGGGCATCGGCCTTGGTGTCGGCCAGGCCTTTGCCACAGCCCGTAGAGCCGGTGCAGGCGATCATGCGGGCCAGCGGC
The DNA here is from genome assembly GCF_009724245.1 of Pseudomonas spelaei. Classification (GTDB taxonomy): domain Bacteria; phylum Pseudomonadota; class Gammaproteobacteria; order Pseudomonadales; family Pseudomonadaceae; genus Aquipseudomonas; species Aquipseudomonas spelaei. The sequence continues at coordinate 83,610 of NZ_WNNK01000018.1, forward strand.
TGGTCCACTGAACAGAGAAAGCCCAGTTGCTCCAGGCGCTCGGTAACCGCGGCGGCGTCCTTGGCGTACACGTTGGGCAACAGCACACCTTGCCATGGCGTGAATCGCAGGCTGGCATCGCCATACTCGCTGGCCAAGCGGGCAGCGCCCTGAAGCATGGCGCCATCCAACCTACCGAGAGGCGCGACAGCGCCGACGTAAACGCGGTTTTCCTCACGCTGTGGATAGCTGCCCAAGTGCAGCGGGGCGGGGTTGGCACGGCGCGAAAAACCGGTGGCAGGCTGCAATGGCAAACGCAGTTGCCCCAGGAAGTCATCCACCGTCGTATCAGTCAACAGATGACGCATGCGCGTTTGTTCAGGCCGGGCCAGGTCGAGAAACCACTCCAACACGGCCACCACCAGCGCATGCCCTTGGGCCAGCGGCACAGCAGCCAGCGGCGCATCATGACCTGGACAACCGGCCAAGCCGAACGCCAGCAGCGTCTCGCCATTCGCCGCAAAGGCCGACAACCACAGGTCATGGTGATGCTCGAGCATCGCCAGGGCCTCACCACCATCCAACTGCACGGCGAATTTGGCCGACAGTTCATGAAAACGCGGATGGGTTTGCAGGGTGGCAAGGATTTGATCCGCCAGGGGCCGGGTATCGAACAACATCTGGCGGTCGATCCCGGCGCTGGGGCTGAGCATCACATTGCGTACATCGTCCCCGCCGGCGCTGCTCGGGCCGAGGCCCGCCGCCAGCAGCATTGCAATGAGGGCGTCGTGCCTGGCGCCGATTCCACGAATCTGCAGATTGGCGCGGTTGGTCGCTTCGATCACCCCGCCTGCGTAGGTCTGCGCCGCGTCTGCCACCGCGCTGGCCTGCTCGGCAGTGATCGACCCGCCCGCCAGTTTGATCCGGCAAATCCCGCCATCCAACGCCTGGACAATACGCAGCAACCCCGGACAACCCGAGGGACGCAATGGCGTGGACAGTGGCAGTGGTTTCACGGGGGCTACCGGTTAACGGGTAAAGGCGCGGTATTATGCCTGCTTTGTCCGACGGCATGAAAAGCCTGCCCGTCGGATGTCGTTCAAGGAATTCATATGTCGCCCTGGCTGACGGTAGTAGGCATCGGTGAAGACGGCTTCAAGGGCCTGGGCAGAAATGCCCGGCACGCCCTGTTGCGCGCCTCTCGCATTATTGGCGGCCAGCGCCAGTTGGACCTGTTGCCGGTGTGTATTCGCGGTGAACGCGCGCTGTGGCCCAGCCCGTTTTCCCTGGAGCCGGTGCTGGCGCAGCGCGGCGAAGCGATCTGTGTGCTGGCCAGCGGCGACCCAATGTTCTATGGCGTGGGGGCCAGCCTCGCACGGCACGTGCCCGCCGACGAATTGCTGATTCTGCCCGCGCCCTCTTCCGTCTCCCTGGCGGCAGCACGCTTGGGCTGGCCGTTGCAGGACGTGGTGACGCTGTCGGTGGTGGCCCGCCCGTTGGCCGCACTGAATGCCCATCTTTCCAGCGGCGTACGCTTGCTGGTGCTGAGCAACGACGGCCAGAGCCCTGCGGCGATTGCCGCGCTGTTGCGCGCCAGTGGCTTCGGCCCGAGTCGCTTGAGCGTCTTCGAACACCTGGGCGGTACGGATGAACGGCGTGTCGACGGCGTCGCCCAGGATTGGCAGGACCTGCCGGTTGCGGCCCTGAACCTGGTGGCCATCGACTGCGTTGCCGACGCCAACACCCCGCGCCTGTCGCGCCTCGCCGGGCTGCCCGACTCAGCCTTCCAGCACGACGGGCAACTGACCAAACGCGATGTCCGCGCCATGACCCTGGCCCGCCTGGCGCCCATCCCCGGCGAACTGCTGTGGGATGTCGGCGCTGGCAGCGGCTCTATCGGTATCGAGTGGATGCGCACCCACCCCAGCTGCCGAGCGATGGCCATTGAAGCGGATGACGGCCGGCAACGGCTGATCGAACATAACCGCGACGCCCTCGGCGTCCCCGGCCTGCAACTGATTCGCGGCAGCGCGCCCCAGGCCCTCGCAGGCCTGGAAGCACCAGACGCAATCTTCATCGGCGGCGGCGTGACCCGCGACGGCGTGCTGGATACCTGCTGGCACCACCTGCGCCCCGGCGGCCGGCTGGTGGCCAATGCCGTGACGCTGCAAAGCGAAATGACCCTGATGGCCTGGCGCGAACAGCACGGCGGCGAGCTGACGCGCATCCACATTGCCCAGGCACAACCCTTGGGTAACTTCGACACTTGGCGCCAGGCGCTGCCGATCACCTTGTTGGAAGTGATCAAGCCGCTATGAAACGCATCTTGCTGCTGGGCGGCGTCACTGAAGCACTGGCCATTGCCCGTACTTTGGGGCCAGAACATATCTACAGCCTGGCGGGCATCGGCCGAGTGCCCACCGACCTGACGTGCCAGGTGCGTGTCGGCGGCTACGGCGGCGTTGACGGACTGGCGCAGTTCATTTGCGACGAAGGCATCGAGCTGGTGCTGGATGCCACGCACCCCTATGCCGCGCAAATCAGCCATAACGCCGCCCATGCTGCGCGCTTATGTGGCGTCCCCTGCTGGGCCTTGCGACGCCCCGCCTGGCGGCCACAAGCCGGGGATGATTGGCGAGAAGTCAGTGACTGGGATGAGTTGACCGAAGCGCTGAAACCCTTCAAACGTCCACTGTTCACCCTCGGCCGTGAGCCCCTGCAACATCTGGAAGAGATCCCTGCCGAGCAGTTCTGGACCTTACGGGCGCTGGATGTTTATCCGGGCAACGAGCGTTGCGAAGTGATCGGCGCTCGCGGGCCGTTTCTGATCGAGGATGAGCGCGCGTTGTTCGAACGACGGCAGATTGATGTACTGATCAGCAAGAACAGCGGCAGCAGCGCAACAGAGCCGAAGCTGGAAGTGGCGCGGGAGCGTGGGGTGCCGGTGCTGATTTTGAAGCGCCCGGCGCTGGTTGGGGTGGATCGGGAGTTCTCCTCACTGGAAGAAACAATGGCCGCACTCTCAGCTCTTTGACCTACACATTCGGCGCCATTACCTCGCAAGAAAACGCCTCAGCCATCGACATCCTTTTGACTAGCCTGCGTTAAAAGACGATTGGCCTCACATCTCTCTCCGAACTCGCTATCTAGTTCAACCAAAAGTCACCGCCCTAAGCTTCTCCCTCACGTTTTTCTAACTCAGAAAGTCGCGATCAGGGCGCCGTGTCTAGCGCAGCGTGCAACGACTTGCCATTCTGTATCCCAAGGAATACGATTCGAGATGATCGATTTTGATGAGTCCATCGAGTTTGTCCGCTGGCTGGAAGCACTTCGAGACCCGCTCGCAAAAGTACGAGTTCTGACAAGACTGCGAGCGGCAGAACTAGGAAACTTCGGCGACTGTGAGCCTGTAGGTCACGGCGTTTGCGAAATGCGAATCCACTATGGCTCAGGATATCGTGTCTACTTTACCCGTCGAGATAAGGTGGTTTACCTGCTGTTGATCGGCGGCGACAAATCAACACAAAAGCGAGACATCAAACGTGCAAGGCAAATGGCAAAAAACCTCGGCATCAAGGAGTGACTGATGAGCGAATCCTTTACCCGTTTCGATGCAGCAAATTACCTCAAGACCCCCGAAGACATGGCCGCTTATCTTGACGCCTGCTTCGAGGAAGATGCCGGCGACGGCCTGCTTATTCGCACAGCCCTGAACGATATCGCGCGAGCCCAAGGAATGACTCAAGTCGCCCGCAATGCGGGACTTGGACGAGAAAGTCTCTACAAAGCCCTCTCCAGCACTGGCAATCCCGAGTTCGCGACTATCATGAAGGTCATGAAAGCCCTTGGCCTCAAGCTGCACGCCACGGCAATCTGATGTCACTGCGACACCAAACCGCACACCCACTTTTTACTTATCACCCCCGATCAGGCTAAATACCCACCTGATCGCTTAATCCTACGGATAGTCCGCCATGGCCCGTCAACGCTTTGCATTTGCCTGGATCGCCTGCTTTGCAGTGCTGTTCAACGCCTTTGCCATGCCGCTGGCCGGGGCGATGCAACCGTCGACAAACTCCATCGAGCAGTTGCTGTGGGGCAGTTTCTGTTCCGCCAGCGGCACCAAGCTGGTAGCGATTTCCTTAGGGAGCCTGGAGCAAAAGGCGCCGCAACAGGATGATCACTCCACCATGCAGCATTGCTGGTGCTGCTCGGGGTCGGCGCCGATGGTGGCGTTGCCAGGGCATGTGCCGCAGTTGTACTTCGCGCGATTCGACGCGGTACAAAGCCTGCCGCCGCCGTCACTGCAATCCCCCACGCCACGCCAGCAATGGCCCAGCCTGAATCCCCGCGCCTCTCCAACAGCCTGATCACTTCGCAATTGAACTGCGTTTTGAACTGTTCTGGAGAACTGCCATGCTCAAATCTTCCCTGCTTCTGGCTGCGTTGTTGCTGCCGATGTGTGCCGCCAATGCGGATGACTTCAAGGTCGGCGAACTGGTGGTCAGCGAGCCCTGGTCACAGGAATTGCCGCCCAACGCGCCTACGGTCGCCGCTTATTTCGTGATTCATAACAAGGGTGAAAACCCTGATCGCCTGCTCAGCGTCGATACGCCTGTGGCAGCCAAGGCCGAGCTGCATGAGCATGTGATGCAGGGCGACTTGATGAAAATGCAGCAGGTGCCCAGCGTTGCCGTTCCGGCGGGCGGCGACCTGACCTTCGCGCCCATGGCCTACCACGTGATGCTGCTGGACCTCAAAGACCGTAGCGTGCTGCGCGACGGCCAGCATTTCCCGCTGACCCTGAACTTCGAAAAAGCCGGCCCGGTGAAAGTCGAAGTCTCGGTGCAAAAGCAGGCGCCGATGGCCGGTCACGAGACTATGCACGCCCACTAAACCTTTCAGGCCTGCACCCGGATGGGCGCCTCACGCGCCAGGTTATCCACCTCCCGCCGTAAGCCAATGAGCCTTGCGCGCGGCAGTTGGATCAGCCTGTTCGCCATGCTGATGATCTTTATCGGACCGCTGATTTCCCAAGCGATGCCGATGGACCATCACGCCGGCATGTCCATGCAAATGCCCATGGACGCACCCAGTTGCCATGGCGAGCCGCAACACCCCGCAACGCACAATAAAGCCCCGGACGAGCACCATGTACTCTGGGAAAAGTGCGGCTACTGCAGTCTGCTATTCAGTTGCCCGGCATTGCCTGGCAGCGTGTCGTTCGTCAGCCTGGGCTCTGCGCCCCCGGCCAACGCCATCATCCCCGCGCCGCGCCTGGGCCATGCCCGGCAGAGCATCTTCCCCGGCGCCCGTAGCCGCGCCCCGCCTGTCATCGCGTAGACACTTCACCGCGTTACTTCACCCGGCCGACTTCAGATAGACAGCCGCAGGCTGCTGGCCGTGTTGTTTACGATTGATTGATGGAATTTGTCATGTCCAGGTTTTCTGCTGACTCCCGATTGGGATATACCCCTGTGTTTGCCATTCTGTGCGGCGCGTTGTTGGCGCCACGGGTTCACGCCGACGAACCCGCCGAGCACACCAATGAACTGGCTCCGACGGTGATCACCGCCATTGCCCCCAGCTCACCGCTGACGGTCATCACCAACCCCAAGGACCCGCGCCAACCGGTGCCGGCCAGCGACGGTGGCGACTACCTCAAGACCATCCCCGGCTTCGCCCTGATCCGCAACGGCGGCACCAATGGCGACCCGGTGCTGCGTGGCATGTTCGGCTCGCGGCTGAACATCCTCACCAACGGCAGCATGATGCTCGGCGCCTGCCCCGGCCGAATGGATGCGCCTACCTCCTACATCTCACCGGAAACCTACGACAAGCTGACGGTGATCAAAGGCCCGCAAACCGTACTCTGGGGCCCCGGCGCCTCGGCCGGCACGATCCTGTTCGAGCGTGAGCCGGAGCAGTTCGGCGAACTGGGCACACGGGTCAACGCCAGCGTCCTGGCCGGCTCCAACGGGCGCTTCGATAAAGTCGTCGACGCCGCTGCCGGTGGGCCATTGGGCTACATCCGGGTGATCGGCAACCAGGCCCATGCCGACGACTACAAGGACGGCAACAACGACACCGTCGCGTCACGCTATGACAAATGGAACGGCGATGTGGCACTGGGCTGGACCCCGGACGCCGACACGCTGCTGGAACTGACCGCAGGCAAGGGTGACGGCGAAGCCCGTTATGCCGGGCGAGGCATGGACGGTTCGCAGTTCAAGCGCGAAAGCCTGGGCCTGCGTTTCGAGAAGTCCAATATCGGTGACGTGCTGGACAAGGTCGAAGCCCAGGTCTACTACAACTACGCCGACCACGTGATGGACAACTACACCCTGCGCACGCCGTCGGGCACCGGGATGATGGCCGGGCCCATGGCCTCAAATGTCGACCGCCGCACCCTCGGTGCCCGGATCAAGGCGACCTGGCGCTGGGCCGATGTGCAACTGATCAGCGGCCTCGACGCGCAGACCAATGAACACCGCGAGCGCAGTGCCATGGGCGTCGACACCTACAAGAACCTGCCGCGCGACAAGGACGCCAACTTCCACAACTACGGCGTGTTCGGCGAACTGACCTGGTACGCCGCCGAGCGCGACCGCCTGATCACCGGCGCCCGCCTGGACCGTGCCTCGGCCAAGGACTTTCGCCAGACCCTCAGCTCAGGAATGATGAGCCGCCCCAACCCCACCGCCGACAAGACCCGCGCCGACACCCTGCCATCCGGTTTTGTGCGCTATGAGCACGACCTTGAAGGCAGCCCGACCACGGTCTATGCCGGCCTGGGCCACGCCGAGCGTTTCCCTGATTACTGGGAACTGTTTTCCCCCAAAACCGGCACCGCCGGTTCAGCGAATGCCTTCGATGGCGTGAAGCCAGAGAAGACCACTCAGCTGGACTTCGGCCTGCAATACAAGTCCGCCGACCTGGAAGCCTGGGCCTCGGGCTATGTCGGCCAGGTGCGTGATTACATCCTGTTCGACTACCGCACGGGCATGATGGGCACCACCACTCAAGCGCGTAACGTCGACGCACGGATCATGGGCGGCGAACTGGGTGCAGCCTACAAACTGACCTCCAACTGGAAAGCCGATGCCACCCTGGCCTACGCCTGGGGCAAGAACACCAGCGACGGCAAGGCCCTGCCGCAAATGCCACCGCTGGATGCACGGTTCGGCCTGACCTACAGCCAGGATGACTGGAGCGCCGGCGCCTTGTGGCGCGTGGTCGCGGCGCAAAACCGCATCGACCAGAACAAGGGCAACGTGGTCGGCAAGGACTTCGACAAGAGTTCAGGCTTTGGCGTGTTCTCGCTGAACGCGGCGTATCGCATCAACAAAAACTTCAAGGTCAGCACCGGCGTCGACAACCTGTTCGGCAAGGCGTACGCCGAGCACTTGAACCTGGCGGGCAACGCCGGTTTCGGCTACCCGGCCAATGACCCGCAAGCCATCAAGGAACCGGGGCGCACGCTCTGGACCAAGGTGGACATGAGCTTCTAAAAGCATCGCGGGCAAGCCCGCTCCCACATGTTGATGGGTGAATACCTTCCAATGTGGGAGCGGGCTGCCCGCGATGAGGCCTTAGGCAACACAAAAAAATCCAAGCCTTTTGCGGAGCACACCCCGATGACCCCTCCAAAGATTTCCTTCTACAACCTGGCCTGGCGCTGGCATTTCTACGCCGGGCTGTTTGTCGCTCCGTTCATGGTGCTGCTGGCCCTGACCGGCATCATCTATCTGTTCAAACCCCAGCTCGACCCGCTGATGTACGGCGACTTGCTCAAGGTCCAGAGCGCCGAGCATGCCTTAAGTGCCGACGAGCAACTGCTGCGGGCCCAGGCGGCCTATCCACAGGGCACGATCAGCAAGTACCTGCCGCCCGTCGACGCCACCAGCAGCGCGCAATTTGTCATGCTCAACGCCGGGCATGAGCTGACGGTATTCGTCGACCCCTATCGCGGTACCGTGCTCGGCGAACAGGACGCAAAAACCAATCTGCAAGCCATCGCCCGCGCCCTGCACGGCGAGTTGATGATCGGTACCGTCGGTGATCGCCTGGTGGAGCTGGCCGCCGGCTGGGGCGTGATGCTGGTAGTTTCCGGCCTGTACCTTTGGTGGCCGCGCGGCAAATCGGCGGCCGGGGTCTTGTGGCCGCGGCTTGGCAGTCGGGGTCGGCTGTTCTGGCGTGACTTGCATGCGGTCACCGGTTTCTGGGGCGCTGCATTTTTGCTGGTGATGCTGCTCAGCGGCATGACCTGGACCGGCTTCTGGGGCAAGCAATACGCCGAACTGTGGAACCGCTTCCCGGCCGCGATGTGGAACAGCGTCCCGCAGTCCGACCAACAGGCTCGTATCCTCAATACCGCGACACAACAGACCGTGCCCTGGGCCATGGAAAATACGCCGATGCCCATGTCCGGCGAGCATGCCGAACACATGAACCACGCCGGCATGAGCCAGGGCCCCGCGGCGCCGAGCATCCGCTTGCAACACGTCATGGACCTGGCCACCGCCCGCAAGGTCGAACCCGGCTACAGCATCACCTTCCCGACGACCGCCGAAGGCGTGTTCACCATCGCGGTGTTCGCCAACGACCCACGCAACGATGCGACCCTGCACGTCGACCAATACACCGGCAAGGTCCTGGCCGATGTGCGCTGGGAACACTACAACGGCGTCGCCCGCGCCACGGAAGTGGGTGTGATGCTGCATGAAGGCAAGATGTTCGGGTGGGTCAACCAGATCCTGGTACTGCTGATCTGCCTGATGATCCTGCTCAGTGCCGTCAGCGGCGTGGTGATCTGGTGGAAGCGCCGGCCACAGGGTGGCCTGGGAGTGCCGCCGTTGCGCCATGACCTGCCGAAGTGGAAAACCGCGATGGTGATCATGCTGGGGCTGGCGATTATTTTCCCGCTGGTCGGCGCATCGTTGGTGTTGGTCTGGGTATTGGATCGCCTGCTGTTGTCGCGGCTCTGGGGCCAACGTGAATCGGCCTCACCTTCGTCATGAGGCTTGTGATATGCCCTACATAGAGGCGCCATGTAGTCTTACGCGGGCTTTCATCTCCCACCCACAAAATGTTAACTTGTAACATCTTTTCACAATCTAAGCTCGCCACGCCTCGTGGCGAGCCGCGGCCGTTATTCGTGACGGCGGGCTACACCTTCTAATGAGAACTGCATGACCTCACTCAACCTCACCCACCTCGCCTGGACCCCACTGGGCCACGGCCACTGTCATCACCAGTTCCAACTGCGTGACGCCAGCTTGCAGGTGGATGCAGGGGAGTTTGTCGGTTTGATCGGCCCCAACGGCAGCGGCAAGTCCAGCCTGTTGCGCTGCGCCTATCGGTTCAGCAAGCCCGGGAAGGGCGAGGTCTTGCTCGAACATCAAAACGTCTGGAAGCAATCCTCACGCTGGTGCGCCCAACGTATCGCCGTGGTGTTGCAGGAGTTTCCCGACGCCTTCGGTTTGCGAGTGGACGAAGTGGTCGCCATGGGGCGAACACCCCACAAGGGGTTGTTCGACAGTGATACGGAGCAAGACCGGCAACTCATCCAGCAAGCCCTCGAATCCGTCGGACTGCTGGGCTTTGAAGACCACGCTTTCGCCACCCTCTCCGGCGGCGAAAAGCAGCGCGTGATCCTCGCGCGCGCCCTGGCCCAGCAACCGCAGCTGCTGATCCTCGACGAACCCACCAACCACCTCGACCCACGCTATCAGTTGCAATTGTTGCAACTGGTCAAGCGCCTGAACATCGGCACCCTGGCCAGCATTCATGACCTGAACCTGGCCGCCGCCTTTTGTGATCGCCTGTACGTGATCAACCACGGGCGCATCATCGCCAGCGGCACACCCCACGAAGTACTGACCGTCGAACTGCTGCGCGAAGTATTCGGCGTCGAAGCATTGATCGACACTCACCCCCTGTCCGGCTACCCCCGAATCACCTGGATAACCCAACCATGATCCTGCGCTCCCTGCTGTCAGTCGCCCTGTTGCTCGGTGCTTCTCAAGCCTTCGCCGAAGCCACCCGCTACCCACTGAAGATCCAGAGCTGCAACCGTACGGTGGCCTTTCAGGAAGCGCCAAAGCACGCGGTCAGCCATGACATCAACATGACGCAGATGATGCTTGCCCTGGGGTTGAAGTCTCATATGGCCGGCTACAGCGGCGTCACCGGCTGGAAGTCAGTAACGCCGCAAATGGCAAAGATCCTCGACGGCCTGCCGGAACTGGCGAGCAAATACCCGTCGGTGGAAACCCTGCTCAACGCCAACGTCGATTTCTTTTTCGCGGGTTGGGATTACGGCATGCGCGTCGGTGGCGATCTCACGCCGCAAACCCTGCAACCCTTGGGTATCAACGTCTATGAGTTGACCGAGTCCTGCGCGTTTGTGATGAAGCGCCCGGCCGCGACGCTGGACGACACCTATAACGACCTGCGCAACCTGGGCAAGATCTTCGACGTACAGGACCGCGCCAATGCGCTGATCGCACAGATGCAGGCACACGTCGCCGAGGTGCAGAAAACGCTGCCCGCCGACAAGCCTCGCGTGTTCCTCTACGACAGCGGCGAAGACCGCGCCATGACGTCCGGCCGACTGGGCATGCCCCAGGCGCTGATCGACGCCGCCGGCGGGCGCAATATTCTCGATGACGTGGCGTCCAGCTGGACCCGGGTCAACTGGGAAACGGTAGTAGAGCGCAATCCACAGGTAATCGTGATCGTCGACTACAGCGAAATCACCGCCGAGCAGAAAGAACAATTCCTGCTGAACAACCCGGCGCTGCAATCAGTGGACGCCATCAAGAACCAACGCTTTATCGTCATTCCGTATGTGCAGGCCACGCCGGGCATCGACAACGTGCTGGCGGTTGAAACCCTGGCCAAGGGGTTCCACGGCGAATGATCAACCGTCGCTATGCCTTGTTGCTGAGTGCCCTTGGCGCGTTGTTGCTGATCTCCTGTGTGGTCTCGCTGGGATTCGGCTCGGCGCGGGTGCCGGTGGACGTGGTGTGGCGGATCTTGCTGCACAAGGCGTTCGGGATCGGCGAAGTGAATTGGACCGTCGGCCAGGAACATATCGTCTGGCTGATCCGCGTACCACGCATGCTGCTCGGCGCGCTGGTAGGCGCCGGGCTGGCGCTTATCGGCGCAGTGTTGCAGGCGGTGACGCGTAACCCACTGGCGGATCCGCACCTGCTGGGTGTCACGTCCGGCGCCACCCTCGGCGCGGTGATCGTGGTGCTGCATGTGGGTGAAATCATCGGCCTGCTGACCTTGCCCATTGCCGCCTTTATCGGCGCACTGTTGAGCATGATCGTGGTACTGGCCGTGGCCAGCCGCAACGGGCGCATGGAGAGTGATCGCCTGCTGCTGTGCGGCGTGGCCGTGTCGTTCGTGATGATGGCGGTGGCCAACCTGCTGCTGTTCATGGGCGATCATCGGGCGGCGTCGGCAGTGATGTTCTGGATGCTCGGCGGCCTGGGTCTGGCGCGTTGGGAGTTGTTGGTTATTCCGACCGTCAGCGTGTTGCTCGGCTTGCTGTTGCTACTGGGAATGGCCCGTCCGTTGAACGCCTTGATGGCCGGCGAACAAACCGCCGTGACCCTCGGCCTGAACGCCCGCAATGTCCGCCTGAAGGTATTTCTGATCGCCTCGCTGATGACCGGTGTGCTGGTGTCCATCAGCGGTTCCATCGGCTTTGTCGGGCTGATGGTGCCGCACATCGCTCGGCGCCTGGTGGGCGCCGAGCACCGCCGGCTGCTACCGGTGTGCGTGCTGCTGGGCAGCCTGTTCCTGGTATGGGTCGATGTCGCAGCACGCACCCTGATCGCACCGGAAGACTTGCCCATCGGCGTAGCCACAGCAGCCATCGGCGGGCTGTTTTTTATCGGGCTGATGCGCAAGCGCTGACATCGCCCCGTTGTAGCGCATCTTGGCGCACCAACCCCACGAAGCTGCCAGCTCATGGTGCATCAATGCAGCCAGGCCCTGAGTAAAGCGACCATTTCCTGCCTTTGTACGACTAGGCACACCGCTTGCAAAGCTCCACTCAACTTGTCCCTCAATCACAACGTTGAGTCACGGAGATCGCACCATGAAGCGTCGCAGTTTGATCAAGGCTTTCACTCTGTCGGCATCCATTGCCGCCATGGGCCTGACCTGGACCGTCCAGGCCGCCGAGACCATCAAGGTCGGCATCCTGCACTCGCTGTCCGGCACCATGGCCATCTCCGAAACCTCGCTTAAAGACATGGCGTTGATGACCATCGACGAGATCAATGCCAAGGGTGGTGTGAACGGCAAGATGCTGGAACCGGTGGTGGTGGACCCCGCGTCGAACTGGCCGCTGTTCGCCGAGAAAGGCCGGCAGTTGCTGACCCAGGACAAGGTGGCCGTGGTGTTCGGCTGCTGGACCTCGGTGTCGCGTAAATCGGTGCTACCGGTGTTCGAAGAACTCAACGGTTTGCTGTTCTATCCCGTGCAATACGAAGGCGAAGAGATGTCGCCCAACGTGTTCTACACCGGCGCCGCGCCGAACCAGCAAGCGATCCCCGCCGTGGAATACCTGATGAGTGAAGAAGGCGGCAGCGCCAAGCGCTTCTTCCTGTTGGGCACCGACTACGTGTACCCGCGCACCACCAACAAGATTTTGCGTTCGTTCCTGCATTCCAAAGGCGTGGCCGACAAGGACATCGAAGAGGTCTACACCCCGTTCGGTCATAGCGATTACCAGACCATCGTGGCCAACATCAAAAAATTCTCTGCGGGCGGCAAGACAGCGGTGGTCTCCACGGTGAATGGCGACTCCAACGTGCCGTTCTATAAAGAACTGGCCAACCAGGGCCTGAAAGCCACCGACGTTCCCGTCGTCGCCTTCTCGGTGGGTGAAGAAGAGCTGCGCGGTATCGACACCAAGCCGCTGGTGGGCAACCTCGCGGCGTGGAACTACTTCCAGTCGGTGGAGAACCCGGTGAACAAGAAGTTTGTCGCGGACTGGAAAGCCTACGCCAAGAAACACAACCTGCCGGGCGCCGATAAAGCGGTGACCAACGACCCGATGGAAGCCACTTACGTGGGCATTCACATGTGGGCGCAGGCGGCGGAAAAAGCCAAGTCCACTGACGTCGACAAGGTCCGCGAAGCCCTCGCCGGCCAGACCTTCGCCGCGCCGTCGGGCTACACCCTGACCATGGACAAAACCAACCACCATCTGCACAAGCCGGTGATGATCGGCGAGATCCAGGCCGATGGGCAGTTCTCGGTGGTGTGGCAAACCGAAGGGCCGATCCGCGCCCAACCGTGGAGCCCGTACATTCCAGGGAATGACAAGAAGCCGGATTATGCGGTGAAAAGCAACTAAGCCAGGGGTGTCGATCTGAAGTCGACACAAACCCTGTGGGAGCTGGCTTGCCTGCGATGCAGTGCAACTGTCGCACCGCGGTGATGCCATCGCAGGCAAGCCAGCTCCCACATTGTCCGTGCAAGGCCCAACAATATGCCCACTGCCCTCCACCGCTTCATCCTGGCCATCCTGCTTGTGCTGTCCTTCGCCGCACACGCCGGCGACGCCGAAGACTTCATCAGTGCCAACCCGATGCAACAAGCCAAGTTCCTGCAGGACTGGGCCGCCCAGCCCGACCCGGCCCGCATTGAGTTGGTCAACGCATTGCAACAAGGCCAACTCACGGTCAACGGTGAGCCCAAAACCGTGCGCCTGAACAACCGCCTGCGCGGCCTGATCGACAACGTGCAAGCCAGCCAACAGCTGCTCGCCGCCGATCCCAAGGTACGTCTGGCTGGCGCGCAACAACTGCAAAAAAGCGCCCAACCCGCGCAACTGAAATTTCTCGACCAGCAACTCGCCGCCGAAACCAACGACGACGTCCACACCGCCCTCAGCCTGGCCCTGGCCAACCTGCAATTGGTGGACACCGACCCGGTCGTGCGCCTGGCCGCCGTGCGTTTGCTCGGCGGCACGGGTGACCCTTTGGCTCGTACCCGCCTTGAAGCCTTGCTCGCACCTGGTGTCGAAGCGGACGCAGCCGTACACACCGCCGCCGAAACCAGCCTGGCCCAAGTCAAACGCAAACTGATGGTCGGCGAAATCCTCGGCCAGGCGTTCAGCGGCATGTCCCTGGGTTCGATCCTGCTACTCGCCGCCCTCGGCCTGGCGATCACCTTCGGCTTGCTGGGGGTGATCAATATGGCCCACGGCGAGATGCTGATGCTCGGCGCCTACTCCACCTACGTGGTGCAGTTGCTGATGCAGCGCTACGTGCCGCAAGCCATCGAGTTCTATCCACTGATCGCGCTGCCGGTGGCGTTTTTCGTCACCGCCGGGATTGGCATGGCCCTGGAGCGCACGGTGATTCGCCACCTCTATGGCCGCCCGTTGGAAACCCTGCTCGCCACCTGGGGTATCAGCCTGATGCTGATCCAGTTGGTGCGCCTGGTATTTGGTGCGCAGAACGTCGAAGTGGCCAACCCGGCCTGGTTGTCGGGCGGGATCCAGGTGTTGCCAAACCTGGTGCTGCCGTACAACCGCATCGTGATCATCGCCTTCGCACTGTTTGTGGTGGTGCTGACCTGGCTGCTGCTGAACAAGACCCGCCTGGGCCTCAACGTGCGGGCCGTGACCCAGAACCGCAACATGGCGGCTTGCTGCGGCGTGCCCACCGGACGTGTCGACATGCTCGCCTTTGGCCTCGGTTCCGGCATCGCGGGCTTGGGCGGCGTGGCCTTGAGCCAGATCGGCAACGTCGGCCCGGACCTGGGCCAAAGCTACATCATCGACTCGTTCCTGGTGGTGGTACTCGGCGGCGTCGGCCAGTTGGCCGGCAGCGTCATGGCCGCCTTCGGCCTGGGGATCGCCAACAAAATTCTTGAACCACAGATCGGTGCCGTACTCGGCAAGATCCTGATCCTCGCGCTGATCATTCTGTTTATCCAGAAACGCCCGCAAGGACTCTTCGCACTGAAAGGACGGGTGATCGACTGATGAACCAGCCATTGATGCTGACGGCCACGCAAAAGGCCGGCCCCAAGGTAACGATTGCGGTCGGCGCAGTGATCCTGACCCTGCTGCTGGCCATGCCACTGTTTTCCCTGCTGTCGCCGGACAACCCGCTGCACGTCTCGGCCTACACCTTGACCCTGGTGGGCAAGATCCTCTGCTACGCCATCGTCGCCCTGGCCTTGGACCTGGTGTGGGGTTACGCCGGGATGTTGTCCCTGGGCCATGGTTTGTTTTTCGCCCTCGGTGGCTACGCGATGGGCATGTACCTGATGCGCCAGGCCTCCGGTGATGAGCTGCCGGCGTTCATGACCTTCCTGTCGTGGACTGAACTGCCATGGTATTGGGTCGGCACCAATCATTTCCTCTGGGCGATGTGCCTGGTGGTGTTGGCGCCAGGTTTGCTGGCCTTGGTGTTCGGTTTCTTCGCCTTCCGCTCGCGGATCAAGGGCGTGTATTTCTCGATCATGACCCAGGCCCTGACCTTCGCCGGAATGCTCTTGTTCTTCCGTAACGAGACCGGGTTTGGCGGCAATAACGGCTTCACCAATTTCCGCAGCATTCTCGGGTTTGGCATCACGGAACCGGGGACGCGGGCGGTGTTGTTTGTGGCCACGGTGCTGTTGCTGGTGGCGAGTTTGTACATCGGCTGGCGCCTGGCACAAAGCAAGTTCGGCCGGGTACTGACGGCGCTGCGCGATGCCGAAAACCGCCTGATGTTCTGCGGTTACGACCCGCGCGGCTTCAAGCTGTTTGTCTGGGTATTGAGCGCCGTGCTGTGTGGGCTGGCCGGCGCGTTGTATGTGCCGCAAGTGGGGATCATCAACCCCAGCGAAATGTCGCCGACCAACTCCATCGAAGCCGCCGTGTGGGTGGCGCTCGGCGGGCGCGGCACGTTGATAGGGCCGCTGTTGGGTGCCGGTGTGGTCAACGGTATGAAGAGCTGGTTTACCGTGGCGTTTCCCGAGTACTGGCTGTTCTTCCTGGGGGCGCTGTTCATCATCGTCACCCTGTACCTGCCCAAGGGCATCATCGGCCTGCTGAAGAAAAGGGGCGACCAATGAGAATCACCGCGACGGCAGAATTCATGCTCGAACCGATCCTTGAACCGAACAAAGACCAGGGCACCAGTCGTGATGCCATCGGCATCGGCCAGGTCGCCGGAAAGGGCCTGAACACCCGCCACGGGACCATCCTGACCCTGGAAGACATCAGCGTCAGCTTCGACGGTTTCAAGGCCCTCAACGACCTGAACCTGTACATCGGCGTCGGCGAATTGCGCTGCATCATCGGCCCCAACGGCGCGGGCAAGACCACGCTGATGGACGTGATCACCGGCAAGACCCGCCCCAGCCACGGCAAGGCCTGGTTCGGCGAAACCCTGGACCTGACAAACATGAGCGAAGTGCAGATCGCCCAGGCCGGGATCGGGCGCAAGTTCCAGAAGCCCACGGTGTTTGAAGCCTTGAGTGTGTTCGAAAACCTGGAGCTCGCGCAGAAGACTGACAAGTCGGTGTGGGCCAGCCTGCGGGCGCGCCTGAACGGTGAACAGAAGGACCGTATCAGCGAAGTGCTCGACACCATCCGCCTGACCGCGTCGGTCAATCGCCCGGCGGGCTTGTTGTCCCACGGTCAGAAGCAGTTCCTGGAAATCGGCATGCTGCTGATGCAAGACCCGCAACTGTTGCTGCTGGACGAACCGGTGGCGGGCATGACCGACGCCGAAACCGAATTCACCGCCGAACTGTTCAAGCGCCTGGCGGGCAAGCACTCGTTGATGGTGGTGGAACACGACATGGGGTTCGTCGGCTCGATTGCCGACCACGTGACTGTATTGCACCAAGGCAGCGTGCTGGCCGAAGGGTCGCTGGAACAGGTGCAGGAAAATGAACGGGTGATCGAGGTTTACCTCGGTCGCTAGGCGTGACACCGACTGCTTTATATGGGAGCTGGCTTGCCTGCGATGGCATCAACTCGGTGCTACTGATAGACCGAGTCGTCTGCATCGCAGGCAAGCCAGCTCCCACAAGGGAATTGAGGGGAATTTGAACATGCTGCACGTCGACAAACTGCACCAGTACTACGGCGGTAGCCACATCCTGCGAGGCCTTTCGTTCGACGTGAACGTCGGCGAAGTCACCTGCCTGCTGGGCCGCAACGGCGTGGGTAAGACCACCTTGCTCAAATGCCTGATGGGCTTGTTGCCGGCCAAGGAAGGTGTGGTGAACTGGGAAGGCCGTGCCATCACTGGATTCAAGCCGCACCAGCGGGTCCACGCCGGAATCGCCTACGTGCCCCAGGGCCGGGAGATTTTCGGGCGATTGACGGTGGAGGAGAACCTGTTGATGGGCCTTTCGCGCTTCCCCGGCTCCGAAGCCAAGGAAGTCCCGGCCTTTATCTACGAACTGTTCCCGGTGCTGCTGCAAATGAAACAACGCCGTGGCGGCGACTTGTCCGGCGGCCAGCAACAGCAGTTGGCAATCGGCAGGGCCCTGGCCAGCCGCCCACGGCTGCTGATCCTCGACGAACCCACCGAAGGCATTCAGCCGTCGGTGATCAAGGAGATCGGCGCGGTGATCAAGAAACTCGCGGCCCGTGGCGACATGGCGATCCTGCTGGTGGAGCAGTTCTACGATTTCGCTGCCGAACTGGCCGACCAGTATCTGGTGATGTCCCGGGGTGAAATCGTCCAGCAGGGCCGTGGAGAAAATATGGAAAGCGAGGGTGTGCGCGGGCTCGTTACGATCTAATCTGTAGCGTCCTGACGATAAGCACTGACCATGACCCTGCCTGCCGCAACCGCCCTGTTCACCCCCAGCTGGCACGCCGAGCTGGAACTTGGCTACGCCCGTTTTGGCGACACCACACGTCCGGTCCTGCGCCGTCACCTGGGCCCGCTGCGGGTGCAGAAACACCTGTATGCCGAAGGCCCCGAGGTGTGCCAGCACATCATCGTCCACCCGCCGGGCGGGATTGCCGGCGGTGATCGCCTGAATATCAACGTGGATGTCGCCGAAGGCGCCTGGGCGCAGTTAACCAGCCCGGGCGCGGCCAAGTGGTACCGCGCGGGTGGCCCGGCCTATCAGCAGGTCGAGTTGACCGTGAAAGCCGGCGCCACCCTGGAGTGGCTGCCCCAGGAAACCATCGTGTTCAGCGCCGCCCAGGCCGAGCTGACGACACGCATTGACCTTGAAGGCGACGCCCGGCTGTTTTACTGGGACGTGATAGCCCTGGGACGTCCGGCCAGTGGCGAGCGCTTCGACCTCGGACACTTCCAGTCGGCCCTGGATATACGCCGCGACGGCCAGTTGATTTGGCACGAACGCCAGCGCATTGTGGGCGCCGACGAGTTGCTCGACTCGCCGATTGGCCTCGACGGACAGCCGGTGTTTACCACCTTGCTGGTGACCGGTGAGATCGACAGTGAGTTGCTGGAGCAGTGTCGCTCCCTGCCCCATGCGGTGCGCGGCGACCTGACCCAATTGCCCGGCCTGCTGGTGGCGCGCTGCCTGGCCGGTGAAGCGCTGCTGGCGCGGGGTTGGTTGATTGATGTGTGGCGCCTGCTGCGTCCGGTGATGCTAGGGCGTGAGGCGGTTTCACCGAGAATCTGGAGCACATGAGGATCCAGAATGGGGCTTGGCTCATGTGGGAGCCGGGCTTGCCCGCGATGCAGGCGACTCGGTTAATCATTAACACCGAGGTGATGCCATCGCAGGCAAGCCAGCTCCCACATAAGCCTGCTCCTATATTGGATCTTCGGTGTTTTTAAGCATGTTTTTTATGGCGGACCTTGAACGATGGACCTGACCCCACGGGAAAAAGACAAACTGCTGATCTTCACCGCCGGCCTGGTAGCCGAGCGGCGGTTGGCGCGCGGTGTGAAGCTCAACTATCCGGAAACCATCGCCTACATTTCGGCCGCGCTGATGGAAGGCGCCCGCGACGGCCGCACCGTGGCCGACCTGATGCACTACGGCACCACCCTGCTCAGCCGCGAGCAAGTGATGGAAGGCATTCCGGAAATGATCCCGGATATCCAGGTGGAGGCCACTTTCCCCGACGGCACCAAGCTGGTCACCGTCCACCAACCCATCGCCTGAGGCCCGGCCATGTCCTTGCTGATTCGTGACGCAGTACACGGCGACCTGCCGGCGATCCGCGACATTTACAACGACGCGGTGCTCAACACCACGGCGATCTGGAATGAACAACCGGTGGACCTGGGCAATCGCCAGGCCTGGTTCAGTGCCAGGCAGGCACAGCTCTACCCGATCCTGGTGGCCGTGGACGACGATCAAGTGGTGGGTTACGCCTCGTTTGGCGACTGGCGGCCGTTCGAGGGTTTTCGCCATACCGTTGAGCACTCGGTGTACGTGCGCAGCGACCAGCGCGGCAAAGGCCTCGGCCCGCATCTGATGGAAGCCCTGATCGAACGGGCAAAAACCTGCGACAAGCATGTGATGGTCGCCGCCATCGAAAGCGGCAACCAGGCCTCGATCCGCCTGCATGAGCGCCTGGGGTTCATCACCACCGGGCAGATGCCGCAAGTGGGTACCAAGTTCGGCCGTTGGCTGGACCTGACCTTCATGCAACTGACGCTCAACCCAGGCGCTACGCCTTCCAAGGAGTGACACCGATGAACGCCGCCCAACTGCGTCGAGTCAATGCTGAAAGTTTTGCCCATTACCGTCAGGGCCTGATTGAGCTGTTGCTGGACGCTGTGAAGCATGGGGCGTCCGTGGGGTTCATGGCGGATTTCGACGAGGCCCAGGCCCGTACTTATTTGAATGGCGTGCAGGCCGGTGTCGAAGACGCCAGCCTGCTGCTATGGGTGGTGGTGCGCGACGAACAGGTAGTGGCCAGCGTGCAATTGGCGCTGTGCCAGAAAACCAACGGCCTGAACCGCGCCGAGGTGCAAAAGCTGCTAGTGCACAGCGAGGCCCGCCGTAGAGGCCTGGGCCAGCAACTGATGAACGCCCTGGAGCTGAGCGCCCACCAACACAAACGTGGCCTGCTGTACCTGGACACCGAAGCCGGCTCCGACGCCGAAGCCTTCTACCAGTCCCTGCGCTACACCAAGATCGGTGAACTGCCCAACTACTGCCAAAGCCCGGACGGACGCTACAGCCCGACCGCCATCTACTTCAAGACCCTGGGGCAACCTGAATGATTCCTGGCGAATACCGGATCCAGCCTGGTGATATCGAACTCAACGTGGGCCGTCGCACCATCAGCCTGAGCGTGGCCAACAGCGGCGACCGACCGATCCAGGTCGGCTCCCATTACCATTTTTTCGAAACCAACGACGCGTTGACGTTCGACCGCGTCGCCAGCCGTGGCATGCGCCTGAACATTCCAGCGGGCACGGCGGTGCGGTTCGAGCCGGGGCAGAGCCGGGAAGTTGAACTGGTAGAGCTGAGCGGCAAGCGCCGGGTGTTCGGCTTTGCCGGGCGGATCATGGGCGACCTGTAGTTTTTCTGGTGTCTGCTCGGGCCTCATCGCAGGCAAGCCAGCTCCCACAGGGGAATGCATTCCAAATGTGGGAGCGGGCTTGCCCGCGATAGTGAGCGAAGCGAACGATCTCGAATTCAACTGAATCTCAAGGCAAGCACATGAAGATTTCCAGACAAGCCTACGCCGACATGTACGGCCCCACCGTCGGAGACAAGGTCCGCCTGGCCGATACCGAGCTGTTCGTCGAGGTGGAACAGGACTTCACCACCTACGGCGAAGAAGTGAAATTCGGCGGCGGCAAGGTGATCCGTGATGGTCAGGGCCAGAGCCAGTTGCTGGCCGCCGAGGTCGTCGACACGCTGATTACCAACGCCCTGATCATCGACCACTGGGGTATCGTCAAGGCCGACGTGGGCCTGAAAAACGGCCGCATCGCCGCCATCGGCAAGGCCGGCAACCCGGATATCCAGCCTGGCGTGACCATCGCCGTCGGCGCCAGTACCGAAGTGATCGCCGGTGAGGGCATGATCCTCACCGCCGGTGGCATTGACACCCACATACACTTCATTTGCCCGCAGCAAATCGAAGAGGCCCTCACCAGCGGCGTCACCACCATGATCGGCGGCGGCACTGGCCCGGCCACCGGCACCAATGCCACCACCTGCACCTCAGGTCCCTGGCACCTGGCACGGATGCTCCAGGCTTCGGACTCGTTCCCAATGAACATCGGGTTCACCGGCAAGGGCAACACCAGCCTGCCAGAGCCGCTGATCGAACAGGTCAAGGCCGGTGCCATTGGCTTGAAGCTGCATGAAGACTGGGGCACCACGCCCGCGAGCATCGACAACTGCCTGAGCGTTGCCGATGAGTACGACGTGCAGGTGGCGATTCACAGCGACACCCTCAACGAATCCGGCTTCGTCGAAACCACCCTGGCCGCGTTCAAGGGCCGCACCATCCACACTTACCACACCGAAGGTGCCGGTGGCGGTCACGCGCCGGACATCATCAAGGCCTGCGGTTTTGCCAACGTGCTGCCCAGCTCCACCAACCCGACCCGGCCGTTCACCCGCAACACCATCGACGAACACCTGGACATGCTAATGGTCTGTCATCACCTCGACCCGAGCATTGCCGAAGACGTGGCCTTCGCCGAAAGCCGCATCCGCCGCGAAACGATTGCCGCCGAGGACATTCTCCACGACCTCGGCGCGTTCTCGATGATCAGCTCCGACAGCCAGGCCATGGGCCGCGTCGGTGAAGTCATCACGCGCACCTGGCAAACCGCCGACAAGATGAAAAAACAGCGCGGCCCCCTGCCAGGCGACGGCGAAGGCAACGATAACTTCCGCGCCAAACGCTACATCGCCAAGTACACCATCAACCCGGCGATCACCCACGGCATCAGCCATGAAGTGGGCTCCATCGAAGTGGGCAAGTGGGCCGACCTGGTGCTGTGGCGCCCGGCGTTTTTTGGGATCAAGCCTACCCTGATCCTCAAGGGCGGAGCGATTGCCTCAAGCCTGATGGGCGATGCCAACGCCTCAATCCCCACGCCGCAACCAGTGCACTATCGCCCGATGTTCGCCAGCTTCGGCAGCTCACTGCACGCCACCAGCCTGACCTTTATCAGCCAGGCGGCCTTGGCGGAAGGCTTGCCACAAGCGTTGGGGTTGAAGAAGCAGATTGCAGTGGTCAAGGGCTGTCGCGGGGTACAGAAGACCGATCTGATCCACAACGACTACCTGCCGCAGATCGAGGTTGATCCACAGACCTATCAGGTCAAGGCCGACGGGGTGTTGCTGTGGTGTGAGCCAGCGGACGTGCTGCCAATGGCCCAGCGCTACTTCCTGTTCTGACCGTTCATCGGCAGGAACCTGCTGCGTCAGTGAAGCGAAGAGGTGTAAGGCGCTACGATGCGCCACACCTCTTCACTGCCTTGCACTTGGGAACCCGGCCATGCGCCTATCCGAATTCATCGTGTTACGTGCCGATCAGATCGTCGATGAATGGGAGCAATTTGCCGAAACCCTGACCCCCGCCGCCGATACCTTGAACCGCACACAACTGCGCGACCACGCTCGTTCGATCCTGATGGCCGCTGCACGGGACATGAACACCCGCCAGAGCGCCAGCGAACAAGCCGCCAAGGCCAAGGGCGAAGGCCCCGAGAAAACCCCAAGCCTGGACGAAGCTGCCGCCAGCCATGGCGAGTTGCGCCACACCGTGGGTTTTGACCTGGTGCAGATGACCTCTGAGTTCCGCCACCTGCGCGCCTGTGTGATTCGGCTGTGGGTCAACAGCCTGGAGTCACCGGAGCTCGCCTACTTCCAGGACATGATCCGCTTCAATGAAGCCATCGATGAAGCCCTGGCCGAATCCACGGCGGCTTACGCCGAGCAGGTCAATCGTTCGCGGGATATTTTCCTGGCCATCCTCGGCCACGACCTGCGCGCGCCGTTGCAGGCGGTGAACATGTCGACCGAGATGTTGCTGCGCAAAGCCCAGTTGGACGACAACGGGCTGAACCTGGTGGGCAATATCAAGAATGGCGCCCGGCACATGGGAGTGATGGTCAGCGACCTGCTGGAGTTTGTGCGCAGCCGACTGGGCAGCAGCCTGCCCATAGAGCCCAAGCCCATGAACCTGGCCGACGCGGCGCAAGCGGCCATTGATGAAGCCTGTGCTGGCCAACCGGATTACCACCCGAAATTGCACATCCATGGCGACACCCAAGGGCAATGGGATCGTGGGCGAATTGACCAGTTATTGCAGAACTTGATTGGCAATGCGTTGCAGCATGGCCAGAACAGCCAAGCGGTAACGCTGACCCTCAACGGCATGGCCGACACGGTGGTGCTCAGCATGCACAACTACGGCACACCGATTCCCCCGGCCGCCATCGGCACCGTCTTCGATCCGCTGGTACGCAGCGCCAGCGAAGAACTGGGCAGCGCTTCGACGAGTCTTGGGTTGGGGTTGTTTATCGTCAAGGAAGTGGTGGACGCCCATCGGGGGACGATTGAAGTGACGTCCACCGAGGCTGACGGCACCACGTTTACTGTGATGCTGCCGCGCCAGCCTTAAATCCCGTAGCAGCTGTCGAGCGCCAGCGAGGCTGCGTAGGCCTCGCCACCACTCTCCATCCGATCCAGCACCGAAGCGCTCCCGACGCAGCCTCGCTGGCGCTCGACAGCTGCTACGGGAGTGTTGTGGCTGGTGCGGGTTTCAGGGGGTTTGTACCAAGCGCCCCAGCCTCTGCTTGAGCATCTGGTTCTCAGCCCGCAATTGCTGGACCTCTTCCAGCAGGTTCAGCGCCAGGGCGACGCCTTCCCATTCCAGGTCCAAGTCCTTGCGCAGGGTCGACGCTCGCTTGGCCAAAGCCAGCTCGTAGTCGGTGAAATGCCAGGACTCGGGATTTGTCCCCTCGGGTTCAACGATGCCGTGTTCAACGATTTCGATCACGTAGGCCACCGACAACTCGGTGGCCTCACAAAACTCTGTCATGTTCACTTGAACCACACGGGGACTGCTCATCGTTAGCTACTCCATGTTTCTCTTGGATCAAAAGCGGCTTTTTTCGCCAGTTCTTGCCACAACGCCTTGACCTCGTCATCGGTGTTTTTCGGCATGACCGCCTTGAGTTGCACAAACAGATAACCGCGCTGCCCCGCCTTGTTCATCAGGCCGTGGCCCTTGGCACGCATGCGTTGGCCGTTCTGGCTGCCGGCAGGGACCTTGAGGTTGATCTTGCCGGTCAGGGTCGGCACGGCGACTTCCGTCCCCAGCGCCAGCTCCCATGGAGCCAGCGGCAGGGTAATGATCAGGTTTTCGCCTTCCACATCGAATTTCGGATGCGGTGCGAACTTGATGATCAGGTACAGATCACCATGGGTGCCGCCACCAATCCCCGGGGCGCCCTGGCCCTTGAGGCGGATGCGCTCGCCGTCGGCCACACCGGCCGGAATCTTCACATTCAGGCTTTTCGTGGTGTTGCTGA
Source organism: Pseudomonas spelaei (assembly GCF_009724245.1). GTDB lineage: Bacteria > Pseudomonadota > Gammaproteobacteria > Pseudomonadales > Pseudomonadaceae > Aquipseudomonas > Aquipseudomonas spelaei. The sequence goes on from NZ_WNNK01000018.1 coordinate 108,077, forward strand.
CGTGCTGACCGGCCGCGTTGTACTGCGGCACCTGGAAGTTGATCGGCTTGGACTCGTTGGACAGGGTCTCTTCCAGAAACACCGGCAATTCCATTTCCACATCTTGCCCTCGACGCCCGGCGCTACGGCCCTGGGCACCACCAAAACCATTACCGCGCGAACCGAAGATCGAGCTGAAGAAGTCCGAAAAGTCGCCTGTGTCCTCACCGCCGCCGCCATAGCCACCACGGCTCTGCCAACCTGGTGGCCCCTGGAAGGGCTGGCCGTGCTGGCCGTATTTGCGCAGATCGTCGTATTCGGCGCGTTTATCGGCGCTTTTCAGCGCTTCATAGGCCTCGGACGCGTCCTTGAATTTGGCTTCCGCGTCCTTTTCCTTGCTGACGTCGGGGTGATATTTGCGCGCCAGCTTGCGATAGGCGGCCTTGATCGCCTTGTCGTCTGCCGTCGGCTCAACGCCGAGAATCTTGTAATAGTCTTTGAAGTCCATCGGGGGCATCACCATCCATTATCAATATCGCACTGCCAGCAGCACAGCATGCGCCTGTTTGCGGCGTCTGGATTGACCGATCTCAATCTTGTGACCTGAGGGTGCGTCAGAAGTTTATCGGCGGCGTGACAGACAAACTTGATCCTTGTGTCAGCCACCAACCGTATGGAGGGGATTTGGGGGCAAAGACTGATCTTTCAAGGTAACAAGTACGATGACTTTAGCGGATAGTCGGCCTACGCATCTGGACGCGGGTGACATACACTGCGCGGCCGTTTTTTAACCGGAACCTGAAAGACATGAAAAACGAATCCCCAGCCCGTGCCTGCGGCATCGACTTTGGCACGTCCAACTCCACTGTCGGCTGGATCCGCCCCGGCATGGAAACGCTTATCGAGCTGGAGGACGACAAGATCACCCTGCCCTCGGTGGTGTTCTTCAACTTCGAAGAACGCCGTCCGGTCTACGGCCGCCTGGCGCTGCACGAGTATCTGGAAGGCTATGAAGGGCGCTTGATGCGCTCGCTCAAGAGCCTGCTGGGCTCCAAGCTGATCAAACACGACACCAGCGTGTTGGGCACGGCGATGCCGTTCACCGATTTGCTGGCGCTGTTTATCGGCCAGCTCAAAAGCCGCGCCGAGGCCAATGCCGGTCGCGAGTTCGAGGAAGTGGTGCTGGGCCGCCCGGTGTTTTTCGTCGACGATGACCCGATGGCTGACAAAGAGGCCGAAGACACTCTGGTGGACGTCGCCCGCAAGATCGGCTTCAAGGATATTTCGTTCCAGTACGAACCGATTGCCGCGGCGTTTGACTACGAGTCGACCATCGAGCGCGAAGAGCTGGTGCTGATTGTCGACATCGGCGGCGGTACCTCGGACTTCTCCCTGGTGCGCCTGTCCCCTGAACGCCGCAACCACGACAACCGCCACGACGACATCCTCGCCACCGGTGGCGTGCACATCGGCGGGACCGACTTCGACAAGCAACTGAGCTTGCAAGGCATGATGCCGCTGTTCGGCTACGGCAGCCGCATGAAAAGCGGCGCCTACATGCCCACCAGCCATCACATGAACCTGGCGACCTGGCACACCATCAACTCGGTGTACTCGCAAAAGTCCCAGTTGGCCTTGGGCAGCATGCGTTACGACATCGAAGACACCGGTGGCATCGACCGCCTGTTCAAGTTGATCGAGCAGCGCGCCGGGCACTGGTTGGCCATGGAAGTGGAAGAAACCAAGATCCAGCTGACCCATGACGAGAGCCGCCATGTGCTGCTGGATCGGGTCGAGCCGGGGTTGAGCGTGGAACTGAGCCGGGCACTGTTCGAATCAGCCATCGACAACCTGTTGGAGCGGGTGCGCAACAGCGTTACCCAGTTGCTCAACGACGCCTCGGTGGACGTGGCCCAGGTGGACACGGTGTTCTTTACCGGTGGTTCCAGCGGCATTCCGGCGCTGCGCCAGAGTGTGTCGGCGATGCTGCCGAATGCGCGGCATGTGGAAGGGAACATCTTTGGCAGTATCGGCAGCGGGTTGGCGATTGAGGCCAGCAAGCGGTACGGCTACTGACTGCTTTAGCGAGGCTGCGATAGCGGTGGGGCAGGCACCCTCAATGTTGGCTATGCCGACGTCATCGCAGCCTCGCTAAAGCTCGACAACTCCCACCTTTGATCTTCGCTGCCCTGAGCTGGGTGTTTCAACCGTATTTGGCTGCGTTCTCAAAGACCTTGAAAGAGCTGGTCTTTAAGACGGCCTGTTGTCATCTACGGTTTGCAAAGTCATGGCATGGCTCCCATTGGAAAACTCACTACGAAGTGATTTTTTCGCTACAGCAGCCAACTGACAACGCCAACCACAGTCAGCTGTCAGAACCAACAGGTACAGACGAGTAGCCTCCCTTGGTCGTCGTCCACGACACTACCGCATTCAGACCAACCTGCGCCTTGCACGATTTCCGCAATGAAGCTTATAGTCCGCCGGTCGCCCATATGGCGACACGGGTTTGGCGACCCGGTGGATGGTGCAAAAGCGCTCTGCTTGTTTGCAGGCTCTTTTGCGTCCGCAATAGCCGCTTTATGGCGGCTGTGCGCGGGAGACCTTCGGGTCTGCCGGTCTCCATTCCCGGTTCGCCAACCTGCGTACAGCTGCCACCCATTTCGTTTGGCGACGGATGAGTGTGTAGCCCACCTCTACTTGAATGGGTTTTCAAACATGAATCGATACATACCCTTAACCGGACACGACTGCACGCTCCCCTCTCTGCTCATCGATACCCAAGCCCCGCTGGACGTACTCCACGACGCGGCCGCTTACCGCATTCGCGCAGTGACCCAAGTCCTAGAAAATCTCGCCTTTCGCGATACGCTCAAAACCGACACCATCATCCTCCAAGACTTCGCTCTGCTCTGCGCCATTCCATTGCGTGATGGTTGCGATTTGATGGATGTGATTGGGAGAAGGCTGAGTTCACAGGTTTCATAAACGAAATGGGGCGGCTTTGGGACCGCCCTCACTGCCTACATCTGACCGCAATTGTCGATTACGGTTTTAACTTTAGGCTTGCCTGACTGTGTACCCGTCGACTCGACTTTCTTAACGATGTCGTAGCCTTCGATAACTTCGCCGAATACCACGTTCTTGCCGTCTAGCCAAGGGACAACAACAGTGGGGATAAAGAACTGACTACCGTTGGTGTTCGGACCCGCGTTGGCCATGGACAACAGACCTGGCTTGGTGTGCCGCAAAGTAAAGTTTTCGTCGGCGAACTGTCCACCATAGATCGACTTACCGGAGGTACCATCGCCGCGCATGAAATCCCCGCCTTGCAACATGAAACCCGGGATGACCCGATGAAATGCGCAGCCCTTGTACCCAAACCCCTTTTCACCCGTACACAAGGCTCGAAAGTTCTCAGCAGTTTTCGGGACAATGTCATCGAATAGCTCCATGACAATACGACCTGCCGGATTGCCATCGATGGATATATCGAAAAAAACCTTGGGCCTGGCCATGGGGTTACCTTTTCCTTTTAGCAATTAAAGAAACAGGAAAACGCGTGCGTTCACCGTCATCCATTCATCAGCACAAGGAAAAGGTAGAGGCATTTCGCCCGACATACACCTGTAAGAACTGACAGTTCTTTAGACGATTTGGCAATCAGCCTGAAGGCACTCAAGTCCTTTCAAACCATCCCCGCCAGCTTCAACTCACTCTTCAAATACGCATAATAAATCGGCCCCGCCACCACACCTGGCAGGCCGAATGCGGCTTCAAATACCAGCATCGCCAATAACAGTTCCCACGACTTGGCACTGATCTGCCCGCCGACGATGCGCGCGTTGAGAAAGTATTCCACCTTGTGGATCACGATCAGGTAGCCCAGCGCCGCCACCGCCACCCAGATCGACAGCGACAACGCGACGATGGTGATCAGGGTGTTGGACATCAGGTTACCGATCACTGGCAGCAAGCCCAACAGGAAGGTCAGCACGATCAGGGTTTTGGTCAGCGGCAGGTGAATCCCGCACAGCGGCAGGACCACCGCCAGGAACACTGCAGTGAACGCGGTATTGAGTGCAGCGATTTTGATTTGCGCGAAAACGATATTGCGAAAGGCCTGGGCCAGCAGGTGCAGACGATCAAACAGCGCTGCCGCCAGAGGTTTGCGCTTGGTCAGGTCCGGCACGCGCTGCAAGGCGATGATCGCCCCCAGCACCATGCCGATCAGCAAGGTTACGAACATGTGCGCCGCGTCCTTGCCCACCAGTTGCAACTCGCTCAGGTGCTTGCTCAGCCAATCACCAATCGCCACCCGAAATTCGGCGGCGCTGGCGGGGAGGTAGGCATCGAGAAACGGCGGCAGTTGGCCACGTGCCCGATCGACTACGCCCATGAATTTGTCCAGGGAAGCCCCGGGATTTTCCGCTTCGTGGAGCAGGAAACTGATGGCGCCGGCAAAGATCAGGGTCAGGATGCTGACGATCAAGGTTCCCAGCAAGGCTACCGCCAGCCAGCGCGCACGTCGGCCTTCGATCAACCGCTGCAACTGCGGGGTGAGCATGTTGACCAGTTCATAGACCAGCAATCCAGCCAGCAGGCTGGGCAGCAGTTTCAACGGCAGTACCAGCAGCAACCCGCCGAAAATGATGACGCAACTGACCAGCAACAACACGTGACGCTGAGAAAACGTTGGCATACAGCCTCAAAACGAACGGCGTTAAAGGATGTCGCGGGAGCGAGCGTGCTCGTTCCCGCAAGAGGGCTGCGTGCGAGTGTCGCAGCCTTCCATAGCCCGGGGCTATTATTTCTTCAGGCAGGTGCTCATAAAGGTTTTACGCGCATCGCCCTTCAGCGCCTGGGTCTTGGCCGTCGCGTTGCAGTCTTTCATTTTCTGCTGCTGCGGGGTCAGGGTCTTGGCATCGTTGGCAGCCGGGGCGGCCTTGAGGCAGGTGCTCATGAATGCCTTGCGATCATCACCGGTCTTGCCACTGGTCTTGGCTTCGGCGTTGCAAGTGGTCATTTTTTGTTGCTGAGCCGTCTGTGCGGCAGTCGCGGCAAAGCCTTGGGAACACAGCAGCAGGCCCATCATCAACAACGGAATACGCAGCATCTTCATGGAGTTTTCTCCCTGTTACCGTGCCGAGGGGCACGGCCTCCCCCGCAGTGTAGACAAACCGTGTTACACCTTCACCTGCTACGTATGTTTGCCCGACGATATTGCTCCGGCGTACACCCGGCCTGGCGCTGAAACATGGCTATAAACGCTGAAGCGGTGCTGTAGCCCAGATCAAACGCCACCTCCTGGACACTGCGCGCACTATCGAGAGCCTCGATGGACGCCAGAAAGCGCAGGCGCTGGCGCCATTCACCGAAACTCATGCCCAGCTCGCGGACAAATTGCCGGGCCAGGGTGCGCTCGCTGACGTGCACCTGTTGCGCCCACAGGGCCAGGGCGCGGTTATCCCCCGGATCCGCCTGCATGCCTTCAAGCACACTGAGTAGCCCGGGGTTGCTGGCGTACGGCAGGAAGCAGTCATGCACCGGGGCCTGCTTGAGTTGGTCCACCAGGACCTGGGCCAGGCGCACATCGGCTTCGCTCTCGGGGATATTCACATCACGTTCGGCGAAGTCACTGAGGATCGCCTTGAGGATGTCGCTGATGGTCAAGGTGCACGGCTGCGGCGGCAGTTGCTCGCACAACTCCGGTGCCAGATACACCGAGCGGTAGACAATGGCCTGGGCGTTGTAGGAACTGTGCTGGGTGTTCGGCGGAATCCACAGTGCGTATTGCGGCGGCGACATAAAGCGGCTGCCGGCGACCTCGAAACGCATCACGCCCCGGGCCGAATAGTCCAGCGAGCCCCAGGCATGCTGGTGGGCGCTGGCATGGGTGTCGGCCTCGAACTCCGAATAGCGAAAGTACACCGGGGCCGGCAGCGCGTCGAAATCAGGGAGGTTGATGTACTTCTTGAGCATATTGTCTGGATACAGAGGTCGGATGGCTGGATCGAAGTATAGGCTTCGATCCAGACAAAGGATAATCAACCCTTATCAACGTTCCTGGTTCCTCTCGATGCAATACGCTTATCCATTACTGGCCATTTTTATCTGGGCCGGCAATACCGTGATCAACAAACTGGCGGTGGGCGCGATCTTCCCCGCCGAGATTGGCTTTTACCGCTGGTTGCTGGCGGGGATGCTGTTCACCCCCTTCATGCTCAAGCCGGTCATTGCCAACTGGCCGCTGATTCGCCCCAACCTGGGCAAGATCTTCATCCTCGGCGTGCTGGGCATGGCGGTCTATCAGAGCCTGGCGTATTACGCCGCCACCCTGACCTCGGCCACCAACATGGGCATCATCCTGTCGCTGATGCCGCTGATGGCCTTGACCGCCGCCATCATCAGCCTCGGCCAGCGCCTGACCTTTGGCGCCCTGACCGGTGCGGTGCTGTCGTTTGCCGGGGTGCTGGTGGTGGTGTCATCCGGCAGCCTCAGTGTGCTGCTGCAACACGGCCTGAACCTGGGGGATGCGATGATGCTCGTCGCCACCCTCGCCTATGCGATCTACAGCACCTTGCTGAAAAAATGGCAGTTGCGCCTGCCGCCGCTGGTGTTGCTGTACTTGCAGGTGCTGGTGGCGGTGGTGGTGCTGTTTCCACTGTTCCTCAGCTCGGAAAAGGTCGGGCTGGGCTGGTCGAATATTCCGCTGGTGATGTACGCCTGCCTGCTGGCCTCGATGCTGGCGCCGTTGGCATGGATGCATTCGGTCAAACACTTGGGGCCGAGCCGTACCACGCTGTTTTTCAACTTGCTGCCGTTGATCACGGCGCTGATTGCGGCGGTAGTGTTGAAGGAACAGTTGGCGCTGTATCACCTGGTGGGGGGTGTGCTGACTTTGGGTGGGGTGATCTTGTCGGAGCGTTGGACCACGCCGGTTAGCCGGAAGGCCAGCGTCGCCTGAGACATCGCCTTCGCGAGCAAGCCCGCTCCCACACTTGAAATGCACTCCAAATGTGGGAGCGGGCTTGCTCGCGAAGAACGATAACCCGGTCTACCCGTTAAACCCCGGCGGCCTTCAACCGCCGGGCATGTTCGACAAACAGCCTGATGGGCTCCGCCCCCTTGCCCACCAGCCCCAGTGACTGGTTGACGATATCGAAGTGATCCAGGGCGTAGTCATCACCAATCACCGTGCCCAGGTGCGAACTGTAGCGACCGACCATCCCATCGCACTGCCCCTTCTCACGAACGAATGTCCTGGCAAATAGCCGGCAGCTGCGGTTCGTCCCGTCAAACAGGTTGCGCCCACGGTCGGTCTTGCCCGGTTGCAAGGTGCCGGACCAGGAGTAATAGCGCACACCATTGACCTCCTCGGCCCCCTGCCCGCCCCAGGTGTTCGGCACGCCCTGAGGATACTGACGATTGAACAGCGCCACGCCCTCACTGGTCAGTGAATGGTGGGAGGCGTGAATGTCTGCCGCAAATCGCGGGCCGCGATAGCCGGTTTCCAGCCAGCCCATCAGCACGCCAACACACCTCAGCAGCGCACTCATGATGCGGCCCTTGGCGCTATCCGCGGGGTAATGGGTGTGGATATGGTCCGCCAGCTCCGAGCCGTGGTTGGGGCCGGCCACTGACGTTACCGAGGCCACCCACTCCGGGCGCTTGGCCGCGGCATAACGTGCGGTCAGCGAGCCCTGGCTATGGCCGATCAAGTTAACCTTGTCGGCCCCGGTTTCCCGGCGAATCTGCTCGATCTGCACCAGCAACTGCTCGCCGCGCACCTCACTGGAATTGAGCGGCGCCACCTGCACCGGGAACACCTGCGCCCCACCGGCGCGCAACGCCGGGACGATGCCGTACCAATACGGGTACAGCACCAGGCGCACAAACCCGAGCATGCCCGGCACCAGCACCAGGGGATAACGTGTGGCCAATGACTGCGGCATGGAGCGAACGTCCTTGAAAGTCAGCGGATAGGCCCATCCTAGACCAGCCTCCGTGACCAAACCATGACGCTATTGGCGGCCCTGATACTTCAGAAGCTGCGAGCCAGTTCGCGCAATTGGCCCTCTGCCTCGTCGCTGGAGCGCCGGAAAACCTCGGCAACCGACTCCTCGCCCTCGACGGCAATCACCGTAATGTCATCGATCCCGATAAACCCCAGGGCCGTTCGCAGGTGCGGGTCCGCGTGATTCATCGCCTCGTACTCGCCCCCCGGGCCAAACCCGCTGCCGCCCCGGCTGGTGATGATCAACGCCTTCTTGCCCACCAGTAAACGCTGGTACTGGGCGACACCCTGGCTGTCCTGCGCCACATCAAAAGTCAGGCCCATGCGCACGATTTGGTCGATCCAGGCCTTGAGGCCGCTGGGGATGCCGAAGTTGTACATCGGTACGGAAATCACCAGCAATTCGTGCCCGATCAACTCGCTCACCAATTCATCGCTCAACTGTAAATCGGCCTGCATGGCCAGGGGACGCGCCTTGGGTTGCGGGTAAAAATTCGCCGCCACAAAGGCTTCACTGACATGGGGAATCGAAGCCCGGCCCACTTCGCGACGCGTCAGTTGCGCCTCAGGATTGGCGGTCTGCCAGACATCGAGAAAAACTTCAGCCAGACGTCGAGAATGGGAACGTTCACCACGGGGACTGGCATGAATCGCGAGCATTTTTTTCATCTGTAAGGCCTTCACACGCTAGACTCAGGCAACCCGAATGGCCGCCTCTCTTGCTCACAAATCTAGAGCTGATCAGCCGGCCCGACAAATGAGCAAAAGTTAATCCGGATGACTTTAATTCATCCATGGAGCCTCACATGTTCGCTGCACTGCCCCTGACCGCCCTGCGCGCCTTTGAGTCAGCCTCACGCCTGTTGAGCTTCAAGGCGGCCGCCCACGAGTTGTCGGTGTCGCCAACGGCGGTATCCCATCAGATTCGCGCCCTGGAAACCTGGCTCGGCGTACCACTGTTCGAACGCCTGCCACGCCAGGTACGCCTCACCGCAGGCGGCGAGCGGTTGTTCCACAGCTTGCACGGCGCCTTGCTGGAAGTGGCACAAAGCGTCGATACCCTGCGTCCGCAGCGCAGCGCCGGTAGCCTCACCCTGTCCACCACGCCGGCGTTCGCCACCCTGTGGCTGGTGCCACGACTGGGGCGCTTCTACGCCGCCCATCCGGGAATCAGCCTGCGCCTGGACACGAACTGCGACGTGGTGGATTTGCGGCAGGACGCCAGCATCGACCTGGTGATTCGCTACAGCCTCGACGATTACCTGAACCTGTACGGACTGTGCCTGTTTGATGAGCGCTTTGCGGTGTATGGCTCACCCGAGCAGGTCGCGCTGGCGAGTGAACGGCCACCGACCTTGATCAGCGTGCGCTGGCACAACTCCAAGCTCTACGCCCTGGGTTGGCAAGCCTGGTGTGCGAAAGCCGGCGAAGACTGGCTGCAATCCGACTCGTCAATGCGTGAGTACGATGAAGAGCACTACGCCCTGCAAGCGGCGATTGCCGGTCAGGGCCTGGCACTGGCCAGCAATATCCTGGTTTCCGAAAGCGTGGCCAGCGGTTTGCTGGTGCCGTATCGACCGCAGGTCAGCGTCGACGGTGCCGGCTACAGCGCACTGTGCGTGCCCGGTCGCGAGCGGCACCCACCCGTCAGGGCGTTTTTCCAGTGGCTACAAGAGGAGGCGCGACTGTCAGGGCACGCGCTGTAAATCCGATAACGTTTTTTGCACCCTGTAGAACTCACAACTGGGCGCGATCACGCCAATGCGGATACTCACCGTAAACCATTGTGGGAGCTGGCTTGCCTGCGATGCAGATACCTCGGTGTACCGAGGTGACGCTATCGCGGGCAAGCCCGGCTCCCACACAAGCTAGCTCCCACATTTGTTTCCGGTTTCGGGCGTTAGCCCTTCACTGTCTTCGGCGCCTTGCCTTCCTTCATCTGTTGCAACAACGGCGCACATTGGTTTGGCACATCACCACTCGGCGCAACCAACGCCAACAAACCCGCAGCCGGCCCGGCAATCAACCCCAATGCCACCATCCCTGCGCCCCGCAGCATCAACGGCACCGCCTTCACCCCGGCATTGGGCTTGATAAACGGCCCACTGACGTACAACGGTGAACGCAGGGAAAACAGACGGAAACCCTTGGACTCCGGCGTGATCGTCAAGTCCAGTTGCTCGCTGGCCATGTTCGCCGTGCCATCGATGTAAATGATCGCGTTCTCGGTATCGAACACAAACAGCCGGGTGGTGGCCAAGCCGGTCTTGATGCCGAAGTCCGCTGCGGCGCAGTTGATCTTCACTTCCTTGTCGCCAAACATTTTGCCGACCACGTAGTTACCGACGTTCAGCCCGGCGATTTCCATCAGCCCGCGACTGATGGCGCCATCGTTGATCAGCATCTTCAGATCGCCATTGGAGCTGCCCAGCAACGCTGCCACGGAGTTGCCGCGACCTGAAATATCCGCATCACCGTTGAGCTCACCGAAGCTGGTTTTCATTGGTTCAAAGGAGGGGAACAACTGCTTGAGTTTGAAGTTACGTGCGGTCAGCCGCGCACGCCCTTCCAGCGGGGTGATCCGGCCATTCAAGCGAATCTGCGCATCGAGCTTGCCCCCGGCCACGCCAAAACGCAGGGGCTCCAGGCTCAGCTCGCCATCGTTCAGCACCAGATGCGTGTAGAGATCCGTGAACGGCAATTCAGCACTGTGGACGATGCGCTTGCCGGTGAACTCCACATCGGCATCCATATCGCGCCAACGCTCGGTGCGGAACTCTTCCACCGGCAACACCTTGGTCGCCGGCTGTTTGCTCTCGCCACCACGGGCTTTTTGCTTGGCGTTGGAGTCAGCGCCAATCAACGGCGCCAGGTCGGTCATCAACAGCTGGTTGGAGACCAGCGCGCCGCTGAGCTTGGGCCGGGGCTGGCTGGCCAGGTACGCGAGGTTGCCGTGGATATCACTGTTGCCGATCTTGCCGTTGAAGTCGTCATAACGAAACGACGCACCGCCAGCCTCGTGCAGCTTGGCAATCAGACGGCCGTCGGTGGCATAGGCCGGCGAGTCCGGCAGGGTGACGCCGGTCAGCGGGTACAAGTTGCCCAGGCTGCTGCCGGACAGCTTCAGGCGCAGGTCCAGAGCCCCCAGGTTCAGTGGGTCAGTCAAGGTGCCCGCCAGGGCAATGCTGGTGTCGGCGATCTTCACCTGGGCCTGCAACGGAAATGGCTTGGCGGCGTCCTGCAAGGCCAGCAGGCCACCAATCTTGCCGGTACCGGCCAGTTTCTGACCGTGATACTGGCCTTTGACCTTTAGCGCGAACGCGTAGTCCTGAGGCGCCGAGCCCTTTTCCAACGCCTTTTTGGCATCGGCGTCACCCACGATCTCGCCGAAAGGAATCGGTTTGCCCAGCAAGTCGATCACTACATCCAGTTGGGTCTTGAGGGTTTGATCATCAAGGGTCACGTGGCCCTTGTCGAAACCGATGGCACCAATGTCCACCACCCAATTGGAGGGTTCCGCGTTGGGGTCTTTGGGGTCGAACTGGAAGGTCCAGTTGGCGCGGCCGTCGGCCAGGCGCTGCAGCTCGGCGCTCGGCTCAGTGAGGTCAATACGCGGGATAACCACGCGCTGAGCCAGCAGCGGCAAGGGCGAGACGCGCAGTTCTACACGCTTGAGGGTGACCATCTGCGGGCTTTTCGACCACTCGGGATTGCCCAGCGTCAGGTCTTCGGCCACCACGTGGGGCCAGGGAATCCAGGCACGCCAGCCGCCTTCATCGGGCTCGCGCTGCCAGATCACCGCCAGGTTGCCATTGATAGCAAAGGGACGATGCAGTTCTTCGGAAACTTTGGCATTGAGGGGCGGCTTGATTCGGTTCCAGTCAAAAAATATCAGGACCAACACCACGACGGCGATGAGCAGAACGAAGCTGGCGCAGCTCCAGGCGAAAATTTTACGAGTGCGCGTCATTGCACAGGACTCCTGATTACGACTGAGCGTGCGCGTTACGACGCACGTTAGGACTACAGCTTATATGGCTACGACTGACAAACGGTGTAGGGGTTTAACCCCAATGGCCAATTAGACGGAAAAAAGCTGCTTTTTTGACCACCCAGACAACTTCCATCATCAATGACGCACCGTTGTTACCCACGTCTGTGTCGAAAATACCCAGCACGGTGCAAAACCGCGTGCTTGAGATGCGCGAGATAGAGCCTCCGCAGGGAACAATCAATTCTGTTGATTATTACCATTGTGTTTATGAACTTTTATATCGACTTATCAAGAGTAGCATTAGCTCTGTACCCAATTTATCGCCCTCCCAAGGAGCAACCCATCATGAAACGCCAATTACTCGCAAGCTTTGTACTATCGGTCCTGGCCACCAGCGCATTTGCTCTCCCAGCGTCTGAACAAGCCACCCCACAAGTCAAAGCTGACGCCGCACATTTCAGCCAAACCCTGGCTCGCAGCGGTTCGCAAGAAGACGAAAACCGCGACTACGCTAAAGGCGTCGCTGAAAACGGTTCGGAACAAGCCAACAAACGCGCTTACACCGAAGGCGTAGCTGAAGGCGGTCGTGATCGTCTGGAACAGAAAGGTCTGGTTGAAGGCGGTGCTGAACAAGCCAACAAACGTGCCTACACCGAAGGCGTAGCTGAAGGTGGCCGTGATCGCCTGGAACAGAAAGGCCTGGTTGAAAACGGTTCCGACCGTGCCAACGCACGCGCTTACGCCGGTGCTGTCGCTGAAGGCGGTGCTGATCGTCTGCAAGAACTGCATCAAGCCGCGAGCTAAGCCTGTGCTGGCCCTGAAAAAAAGCCCGATTCTGCCGAATCGGGCTTTTGACTTTATGTAACCCACAACACCCTTGTCCCGCCTCAAGTTCGACGCCAGTAAAGTTGTTTTGCTAGAGTGCGTCGCTGTCCTGGTCCACAAAGCCCACCCGCCCATGCTGCCCCGCGCTGAACAGAAGCAACAGACCCGCCTTGCCTTGATGGACGCAGCCCGCCATCTGATGGAGTGTGGTCGAGGGTTTGGCAGCTTGAGCCTACGGGAAGTCGCAAAAACCGCGGGTATCGTGCCCACCGGTTTCTACCGCCACTTTGACGACATGGATCAATTGGGCCTGGTATTGGTCAGCGAAGTGGGCCAGACCTTCCGCGCCACTATTCGCCTGGTGCGCCACAACGAATTCGTCATGGGCGGGATTATCGATGCCTCGGTGCGGATCTTTCTCGACGTGGTGGCTGCCAATCGCTCGCAATTCCTGTTCCTGGCCCGCGAACAGTACGGTGGTTGCCTCGCAGTTCGCCAAGCCATCGGCGCTTTGCGTGAAGACATCACTTCGGACCTCGCGGCCGACCTGACCCTGATGCCCAAACTCCAGCACCTGGACGCTGAAGGCCTGCACGTCATGGCCGACCTGATCGTAAAAAGCGTGTTCGCCACCCTCCCCGACATCATCGACCCACCCGCCGAAGCCCTGCCGGCGCATCTCACGCCCCAGGCCAAGATCACCCAGCAACTGCGTTTTATCTTTATTGGCCTCAAGCACTGGCAAGGGCTGGGCAGCACCGAGTAATACGGTCAGCGCACCACATGAAAACGCTTGGCGATGGTGTAGTGCTTGTTCCAGTAGTTGTTAGCCAAAGAGTCGATACGGATGTTCTTGCCGGTGCGGGGCGAGTGAATGAACTTACCCTTGCCTATATAAAGGCCAACATGGCTGATCTGGCCACGCCCATTCCCCTTGAAAAACACTGCATCGCCTGGCTGTAGCGCATCGCGCTTGACCGTGGCCGCCGTTGAACGGTGCATCGCTGCCGTGGTGCGGGGCAGCTGGATATTGGCTTCGGTCTTGAACAGATAGACCAGCAAGCCACTGCAATCGAAGCCCTGGCCCACTGAAGCGCCGCCCTGTTTGTAGGGTGTGCCCAGCAATGTATGGGCGCGGTCGATGACATTGTCGATAGACAGTGAAGGCGCTCCTCTCAGTGCAGCCGCCCCACTCAACGAGGAGGCATGCGGCTGAATATTCGCAGACGACGAAAAACTGACGAGACACAGGAAAAATAAACATAACGATGACTTGAACATGACAGATGCCGCAGTGGTTAAACACGAGCGGCATCCTAATCAAAGGGGGCGTAACAAAATGAACGGGGAATCCCGAAGTTACGTAGGACAAATCCTTTAATCCAACAACAAGAAAAAGATGAAGGAAGTTTCACTCAATACAGCCTGTTAACAGCAGCGAATAGCCCGATTCCGGTGCTATAAATCCGCCAACGCACCAAAATGAAACATTCAGAAACGTCTTAACGCCCTATCGGGTGGCACGAAAGCGCCCACCTGCAGGGAATTCCTACTCTCCGCGTGATTGGCAAGGCCCTTGCTCTAGCTTGCTTATCGTTCATAGCTGGAAGCCTTCTGATGCTGGTGATCCACCACCGAATCGCCCCCCAAGCCCTCTGGGCCGCGGAACTGCTGCTGAATTTCGAGGCCCGCAGTAAAAGCCGCTTGCGCTGTTTCAGCGCCGACGGCGAAGACGTCGGCCTGTTTCTCGAGCGTGGACAACCACCGCTGTACGACGGCGAATGCCTACAAGCAGAAGACGGCCGTGTCGTGCGCGTATGCGCCCGCCCTGAACACTTGCTACACGTCACCTGCCGCAATGCCTTCGAACTGACTCGCGCCGCCTATCACCTGGGCAATCGCCATGTTGCCCTGCAAGTCGGCGATGGCTGGCTGCGCCTGCTGGACGATTACGTGCTCAAGGCCATGCTCGAGCAGCTGGGCGCCTGCACTGAAACCATCGAGGCGCCCTTCCAGCCGGAACACGGCGCCTACGGCGGTGGCCATCACCACTCGCGCCATGGTGATGAAGACTTCAACTACCCGCCCAAGCTGCATCAGTTCGGCGTGCGTCTATGAACCCAGCCTGGGCGCTGCTGCGTCTGGCCAGTCCGCAACTGCCGATTGGTGGCTACAGCTATTCCCAAGGCTTGGAAATGGCGGTGGAAAACGGCCGGGTGAACGACTCCATCAGCGCCCGGCGCTGGATCAGCGACCAATTGCTGCTCAACCTGGCGCGCTTTGAAGCACCCTTGTTGCTCGCCCACTGCCAGGCCGCCGCCGCGCAGGACTGGCCGCGCCTGTCCCAATTGTGTGAAGAACACCGCGCCAGTCGCGAGACTCGCGAGCTGTATCAGGAAAGCCGGCAAATGGGCTACTCCCTGCAACAACTCCTCAATGGCTTGCCGGAACTGGACGAGCCCGCTCGAGAGTTCCTCGAACAACGCCCCGAACCGCATCTGGCCCTGGGTTGGGCACTGGCCGCCCGCGCCTGGCATATCAGTGCGCAAGATGCCCTGGCTGCCTGGCTCTGGAGCTGGCTGGAAAACCAGCTCGCTGTGCTGATGAAAACCCTGCCCTTGGGCCAACAAGCGGCGCAACGCCTGACCAGTGAGTTGCTGCCATTACTGCAACAGGCCCAGCAGGATGCCAGCCAACTCGACCCCGATCACTACGGCAGTGCCGCCTTTGGCCTGTCCCTGACGTGCATGGCCCACGAGCGCCAGTACAGCCGCCTGTTCCGCTCCTAGGCGCCTTTTATTTTGGAGAAGCACATGAACACACAACCCCTGCGCGTTGGCATCGGCGGCCCGGTCGGCTCCGGCAAGACCGCCTTGACCCTGGCCCTGTGCCTGGCCCTGCGCGATCGCTACAACCTGGCCGTAGTGACCAACGACATCTATACCCGCGAAGACGCCGATTTTCTGGTGCGCAATCAAGCCCTGGCACCCGAGCGGATCATCGGTGTGGAAACCGGTGGCTGCCCCCACACGGCGATTCGTGAAGACGCGTCCATCAACCTGGAAGCGGTGGATCAACTGAACCGGCGTTTCCCGGGCCTGGACCTGATCCTGGTGGAATCCGGGGGTGACAACCTCTCGGCGACCTTCAGCCCCGAGCTGTCGGACCTGACCATCTATGTGATCGATGTTTCGGCCGGCGACAAGCTGCCGCGCAAAGGCGGCCCCGGGATCTGCAAGTCCGACTTGCTGGTGATCAACAAGATCGACCTGGCACCGCTGGTAGGCGCGTCCCTGGAACTGATGAACAGTGACACCCAGCGCATGCGTGGCGGTAAACCCTTTGTTTTCAGCAACCAGAAAACCGGTGTCGGCCTGGAAGAAATCGTCGCCTTTATCGAACGCCAAGGCTTGCTGACCGCAGCCTGATCAACCACCAAGGAACCTGTCCATGAGCCTCAAGAAACTGTTTGGCACCGTCGCCCTGCTGCTCACCCCCGCCCTGGCCTTCGCCCACCCGGGGCATGGCGACAACGGCCTGGTGGCCGGTATCAGTCACCCTTTAAGCGGTATCGACCACCTGCTGGCGATGGTGGCGGTCGGTTTGTGGGCCGCCCAGCAAAAAGGCGCGGCCCGCTGGGCGCTGCCCTGCACGTTTGTGGGCACCATGCTGATCGGTGGCCTGCTGGGTTTTGAAGGCCTGGAACTGCCGGGCCTGGAAAGCGGGATTGCCGCTTCGGTGCTGGCGCTCGGCTTGGCGGTGGCCCTGGCGATTCGTCCACCCGTAGCCGTTGCAGTGGCGGTAACGGCGCTGTTTGCCTTGTTCCATGGCGTGGCTCATGGCCTGGAACTGCCGGACATGTCCAACCCTTGGGCGTATGCCGCAGGGTTTGTGGGTGCAACGGCGGCGCTGCATGCCGCAGGTTATGCCGTGGTGCGTTTCCTGCCGGCTGCGGCGGCGCCGTTGGTGCGGATTGCTGGAGCGGCCTCGGCGGCGACTGGGGTGTGGTTGCTCGCGGGCTGAGTATTGAGCTGTCAGTAAGAGCCTCATCGCAGGCAAGCCAGCTCCCACATTTTGAATTGCGAACCCATTCAAATGTGGGAGCTGGCTTGCCTGCGATGGCGGGCTCAAAAACACCACCGATCCCAAGCCTGCTACCATGTCGCGCAAACACCCCTGCCGTGACGACGCCAGCCGATGCCCATCGCTCCAAGCTCCGCCCTCAAGCCCCAATTGAACGTTGTGCTCACGCACTTCCACGACCTGATCGTGCCGCTCTGGCAAGGCCCGGGCTGGAATGCCGACCTGGCGCTGCCCTACGAAGCCTTGGGCGCAGATCACCATCCCCTGCCCCCGCAACGCTACCGCGCCATGGCCTGCGCCCGGCAGTTGTACCTGTTTGCCAGCCTGATCGGTGAGCCAGGCGCAGACGTTGCCGAAGAGCGCGCGGCTGCGTTGTTTCGTTCGTTGCAGCGGCACTTCCATGACGCCGAACACGGCGGCTGGTTCTACAGCATCGACCCCCACGGCAAGCCGCTGGACAAGCGCAAAGACCTCTACACCCACGCATTCATCATCTTCGCCTGCGCCCACTACTGGGCCAAAGTGCGTGAGCCGTTGGTGGAGTCAGTGCTCAATGCCGCCCTGGAAGTGGTCGCCGAACGGTTTGCCACCGGCGATGGCTTGTATGAAGCCGTGCTGGAGCGCAATTGGTCATCCCTCAAGTCCGGCCCGCTGCAAAACCCGTTGATGCACCTCGCCGAAGGCTTCCTCGCCACCCTCGCGGTACGTGAAGACGCCGCCGTGCAAAGTGCCTTGCTGGCGCTCGCAACAGCCATGCAACAGCGGTTCATCGACCGCCAGCACGGGGTGATGATGGAAAAACCGTTGGGTGCTGTGGATAACTGGTTTGAGCCCGGGCACCAGTTCGAATGGTTCTTTTTGCTGGCGTCTTCGGATGTGCTGAAAGACACCCCCTTGCACGCCTCGCTGGCCCGGGCGTTTACCTATGCCGAGCAAAAGGGTGTGGATAAGTTGACCGGTGCGGTCAGCGGCATGCTCGCCCTGGATGGCACCGTACGTGACGGCACCCAGCGCATCTGGGCCCAGGCCGAATACCTGCGGGCACTGACCTTGCGGCCGGGTAGCGAAGCCGTGTTGCAACGCCAATTGCAGGCGTTGCAGCAGCGGTTCCTGCATCACAAAGGCTGGAATGAATGCCTGGATGCCAGTGGGGCCGTGAGTCGATGGGACATGCCATCGACCACGCCCTACCATTTGGCCACCTGCTATCGGGGTTTGACCGACGCGCTCGGCTGACTGTAGCCCTGTAGCCGCTGCCTCGTACCTCGTCGCGGCTACAGGTACATCAATACCTTATGCAACCCACTTGCGGTCCCCGGTAAAGCTGATCGTCAGCCAACGCGCCGCGTCCGGCTTGCCCAACCCTGTGGATATCTCTTCGCGCAGCCCATCGAGGGTCGCGACGCTGTCCATTGGGTAGTCCGCCGGCAGCACCACATGAATCTCGATAAACCGCGCCCGCCCGTGCTTTTGCACGTAAGACACGTAATCATCGAAACCATGCCTGGCCTGGGCCGCATCCATCACTTCGCGCACCTTGTCATCCAGTTGATCCGGTGCAATCCCCAGCACATCACGCAAAGCCGGACGCAGGATCTTGAATGCCGGCGCCAGCATGCTCAGGGCCAGCAGGATCAGGATCAACGGGTCGACATACACCGCCCATTCGCCATAGCCCTGGGACTTGAGTAGCAACGCCGTCAGGAAGCTTATCAACAGGCCCACCGAGAGCATCGCGTCCACCAGCCAGCTGATGTTGTCGAACTGGATCAGCGACGACTTGAGTGTGCGATTGCGGTAGCGCACGTAGAAGAAATAGCCGAACTCGACGACGGTAAATACCGCCGCATAGATGATCACCAGGCCCAGTTCAATCTCACGCCCGCCATTGATAACGCCGAACACGCCGTTGAGAAACGCATAGATGGCAATCAGAAACAGGAAACTGCCTTCGATCAGCAGCACCATCGGTTCCAGGTGCCAGTAGCCGAACTGGAACCGATCGTTGCTTTTTTTCGCGATCAGCTTGGCCGTGATCAGCATCAGCACCTTGATAAAGGTGGCAATCAGCGAGAAAAAGCCGTCGAATAAAATGGATTGGGATCCTGAGACCACACCCGTGACAATCCCGGCGATCGCCACGGCGAACATCAGGATGGTCGATTGTTTGAGCAGCGACTGCTCACCTCGGTTACTCACATATCCTCCTGTCAAAACCTTGAAACCGCAGAATGCGGCGGGGTTTTCAGGAGGGGAGTGTACCTTATGTCACTTTTTGGCCGATTTGCCGCCATCGCCGGTACCCCGGCGATGGCGTTTTGGTCTTAGCCCTTGGCGCCACGCTCAATGGCAAACCCGGCCCAGGTCTGGCTCACCGGCATCAGTTCCAGACGGTTGATGTTCACGTGCGCCGGGGTATTCATCACCCAGAAGATCGTGTCGGCAATATCTTGCGGCTGAATCGGCTCGGCGCCCGCGTAGGTCGCGTCATACCGCGCCTGGTCACCGGCAAAGCGCACCAGCGAGAACTCGCTTTCACACAGGCCCGGCTCGATGTTGGTCACGCGCACGCCGGTGCCTTGCAGGTCACAACGCAGGTTCAGGGAGAACTGTTTGACGAAGGCCTTGGTGCCGCCATACACGTGGCTGCCCGGATACGGGTAGTTGCCGGCGATGGAGCCCAGGTTGATGATCCCGGCACCACGGCCGTGGGCGATCAGGCGTGGCAATAGCAGGTTGGTGGTGGTCAGCAGGCCCTTGATGTTGGTGTCGACCATGGTTTCCCAATCGTCGAGGCTGCACTTGGGCGCCGGATCCGTCCCTACCGCAAGGCCTGCGTTGTTGATCAGCCCGCGCAGCTTGCTGAAGGACGGCGGCAGGTTGGCGATCGCCTCCTCCATGGCCTTGCGGTCACGCACGTCCACCACCAGGCCGTGGACTTCGGTCTGCTTGGAAAGCTCGGCGCACAGCGCGTTCAAACGCTCCTCGCGGCGACCGGTGAGCACCAGCGACCAGCCCGCCTCGGCAAAACGTCGGGCACAGGCTTCGCCAAAACCGGACGTTGCACCGGTAATAAATAGCGTGTTGGACATGATGTTCTCCTTGCAGGGCTTCGCGCAGCCAGTGAGATAAAAAACCAGCGAGCAGAATGCCCGCACGCCGCCCTTGCGGCAACCGGTGCACCCGCTGCAGCGATGACTCTGTACAAAATTTGATCAATCACCGCAAAGCCGTATAACCCGTGGCATGCAGCCATATGCGCCCATGTTATCCACAGCCCCGCCCACAGTCTTTGGGGGCAAGTACAAAACCCGCCAAGCCGCTGTGCACAAGGCTTTCAGCACGATTTGATAAGTTTTTTGCTTGACCTTGGGCCAGGCCTATGTAGACCCAATGCAAACGAAGGAATCAAGGGGATGGCTCCAGGCCAGTAATTCCGGCCCCTGCGGGAGTCTTTCCAGAGTTTAATCACAGACTTATCCACAGGCCTGACCGACATGTTTTTGTCATATACCTGTGTCTTTAAACAGGTTGACAAAACCTTGGACAGGTCGTGAAAAAGCCCCTGATCAAAAAACAACCACAACTCTGAAAGCCACGGAATCAAAGGCCTCCAGCCAGCTACTCCCACGTTACCCACAGCCGGTTCCACAGTCCGTGGGGACAAGTCAAAACTGTGACAAAACAGGGATTTGCGGCGGCTATATGTCGCGCTTTGGGAGGTGCTCAGATTTGTTTTCCACAATTTGGCGAAGCGCTTGTGGGCAGCGCAAAAAAATGTGGGAGCTGCTTTCTGTGGGAGCTGGCTTGCCTGCGATGGCGTCACCTCGGTTTGGCTGAAATATCGAGGTGTCTGTATCGCAGGCAAGCCAGCTCCCACAGAAAAGCGGGCTCCCACAGGGTCTTGCATAAGACTTACAAATCAGTGCCCGCCAAGGTAGGCGTTGCGCACCTCCTCATTGACCAGCAGCTCCTTGCCAGTCCCCGTGAGGCGAATCTCGCCGTTGACCATCACATAGGCCCGATCAGACAAGCGCAGCGCGTGGTTAGCGTTCTGCTCCACCAGGAAGATGGTCATCCCGGTGGACGCCAGCTCCCGCAGGGTCGCGAAGATCTGCTTCACCACAATCGGCGCCAGCCCCAGGCTCGGTTCATCCAGCAGCAACAGCTTGGGCCGGCTCATCAACGCCCGGGCGATGGCGAGCATTTGCTGTTCGCCGCCGGACATGGTCATCG
This sequence comes from Pseudomonas spelaei, assembly GCF_009724245.1. Classification (GTDB taxonomy): domain Bacteria; phylum Pseudomonadota; class Gammaproteobacteria; order Pseudomonadales; family Pseudomonadaceae; genus Aquipseudomonas; species Aquipseudomonas spelaei. The sequence goes on from NZ_WNNK01000018.1 coordinate 129,211, forward strand.
CCCGCTGATTGCGTCGCTCCTTAAGCCGAGGAAACAGGTCGAACATGCGCTGCATGTCCTCAGCGGCGAACTTGTCGCCAATCGGGATGGTGCCCATCAGCAGGTTTTCCTCGACCGTCATGTCGGGGAACACCCGTCGCCCTTCCGGTGATTGCGCAATGCCGTTGGAGGCGATGTAGTGGGTCGACTTGTGGGTAATGTCCACGCCACGATAGAGGATCTGCCCGGACTCAGCCCGTGGCTGGCCGAAGATCGACATCAGCAGCGTGGACTTCCCCGCGCCATTGGAGCCAATCAGGCTGACGGTTTCCCCTTCGTTGATGTGCATCGAGACTTTCTTCAGCGCCTGGATCGGCCCGTAGAACACGTCCAGGTCTTTTAGTTCGAGGATTGGCTCACTCATACCAGCTCCTCTTCATCAGCGCCCAGATACGCGGCGATCACTTTTGGATCGTTGCGGATCGCCTCCGGGCCGCCCTCAGCGATGACGTTGCCGTGATCGAGCACCACAATGTGGTCGGAAATACTCATCACCATGCCCATGTCGTGTTCAATCAGCACCACCGTCAGGTCATGTTCGTCGCGCAGCAGGCGGATCATCGTGCTCAGCGCTTCGGTTTCCTGGGGGTTGAGGCCCGCTGCCGGCTCATCCAGGCAGATAATCTGCGGCCGGGTGCACATGGCGCGGGCGATTTCCAGGCGGCGTTGTTGGCCGTAGGACAACTCACCGGCCAGGCGGTTGGCGCAGTCCACCAGGTCCACGACTTCCAGCCAGTAGAAGGCATGGTCGAGGGCGTCGCTTTCGGCTTTGCGGTAGCCCTTGGTGTTGAGGATGCCCGCCAGCATGTTGCGGTTGACCCACATGTGCTGGGCCACCAGCAGGTTTTCCACCACCGACATTTCCTTGAACAGGCGAATGTTCTGGAAGGTGCGCGCCAAACCGGCACGGTTCACCAGGTGGGTGCCGCCGAACATCTTGTAGAACACTCGGCTGACGAAGCTTTTCGGCGAGACGAAGTCGGTAGGCTTGAAGGGTTCGCCGAGCAACTGGATCACGTTGGTCTGCTTGCCCCGCACATTGAGTTCGATCTTGCCGCCTGTGGCCTTGTAGAAACCGGTCAGGCAGTTGAACACCGTGGTCTTGCCGGCACCGTTCGGACCGATCAAGGCGAAAATCGAGTTGCGTTTGACCTTGAGGCTCACATCGCTCAAGGCCTTGATGCCACCGAAGTGCATCATCAATTTTTCCACGCTGAGGACGACTTCCTTGCTCATGGCGCCACTCCTTTACGTGGGGTCACACCTGTGCGGCTGATGCGAATCAGGCCTCGTGGTCGCCAGATCATCATCACCACCATCAACACGCCGAACAGCAGCACACGGTACTCGGAGAAGCTACGCAGCAGCTCCGGCGCCACCGTCAGCACGAACGCGGCAATCACCACGCCGACGGTCGAGCCCATGCCGCCCAACACCACGATGGCGAGGATCAAGGCCGACTCGAAGAAGGTAAACGATGACGGGTTGACGAAGCCCTGGTAGCTGGCAAAAAACACCCCGGCCAAACCGGCAGTCGAAGCACCGATGGTGAACGCCGAGAGCTTGACCAGCACATGGTTCAGGCCCATGGAACGGCACGCGATTTCATCTTCACGCAGGGCTTCCCAGGCGCGGCCCACTGGCATGCGGGTCAGACGGTGCTTGATGTACAGCACCAGCAACACCACCAGGAACAGCACAATGTAGATGAACAGGAACTTGATGTTGGGGTTGTAATCGAGGCCAAAGAACTCATGGAACGGCACCCCGCCATCTTTGGCTTTACGCACGAACTCCAGGCCGAAAAACGTGGGTGACGGCACCGGCATGCCGTTCGGCCCACCGGTAAACGACAGCCAGTTGTTCAACACCAGGCGGATGATTTCACCGAACCCCAGGGTCACGATAGCCAGGTAATCCCCATGCATTCGCAGTACCGGGAAACCGAGTATGCACCCCGCCAACGCGGCACAAATGGCCGCCAATGGCAGCACCGTCCAGAAGCCCAGACCGAGGTATTGATACCCCAACGCCAGGCCGTAGGCGCCGATGGCGTAGAACGCCACGTAACCCAGGTCGAGCAGCCCGGCCAGGCCCACCACGATGTTCAGGCCCAGGCCCAGCAACACGTAGATCAGCCCGAGAATCACCACCGTCAGCAGGTACTTGTTGGCGAAAAAAGGGAACACGATGGCAATCACGATCAGCGCCGGAATCACCCAACGCAACTGCGATTTATAGTCCGGCTTCAGCACATGCACGCCGGAGCCGGTGCTCTCGAAACCCTGGAGAATCCGCAGCCCCTTGGGGGTTTGCAGGAACAGGCTCATGGCGAACCGCCCGACCATCACAATGGCCACCAGCAAACCGACGCGGGCCGGTTGCAGATTGAAGCTGTAGCCGTCGAGGACCACGCCGACAATCGGGCCGAACACGATCAGCGAAATCAGCCCGGCAAGGACCGTATCGACCAGACTTTTCTTGATATCGATTGAGTTGGCAGCAGACATATTTATACCTTCGCCACGAGTGGGCGACCGAGCAGGCCCTGGGGACGGAAAATCAGGATCACCACCAGCAGGGAGAAACTGAACACGTCTTTGTAGTCAGAGTTGATCAACCCCGAGAACAGCGACTCGGAAATACCGAGGATGATCCCGCCCAGCATTGCCCCTGGCAGGGAACCGATGCCACCGAGTACCGCTGCGGTAAACGCCTTGATGCCGATGATGAAGCCGGCATAGAAGTCGAACGTGCCGTAGTTCAAGGTAATCAGCACACCGGCCAGGGCCGCCATGGCTGCACCAATGACAAATACGTAAGAGATCACCCGGTCGGTGTTGATACCGAGGATCGAAGCCATCTTGCGGTCTTGCTGGGTGGCACGGCACATGCGGCCGAGCTTGGTGTACTTGATGATGTAGGTCAGCAGGGCCATACCGGCAAAGGCCGCGACCAGGATGAAGACCTTGGTGTACGTCAACTGCACGAACCCGGTGCCGATGTCGACTCGCCAGGCACCGGCCAGCAGGGTGGGAATGCCTTGTTGCTTGGCGCCCTGGGCGATCTGTGCGTAGTTTTGCAGGATCAGGGAGATCCCGATGGCGCTGATCAGCGGTGCCAACCGGGTGGAGTTACGCAGCGGTTTGTAGGCGACACGTTCAATGACCCAACCGTAAACGCCCGTGACGACCACAGTGAAGATCAAGGTGCCGAGAATGAGCAGCGGGAAGGATTCGATGCCGAAGTAAGCCAGCAGTGCCAGACTGATCGCCGCGAGGTAAGCGGAAATCATATAAACCTCGCCGTGGGCGAAGTTGATCATGCCAATGATGCCATAGACCATTGTGTAGCCGATGGCGATCAGGCCATAGACCGACCCGAGGGTCAGGCCGTTGACCAGTTGCTGCAGGAAAATACCATCCATAACGCAATCTCACGCAGTGAGAACCTGCACACCTGTGGGTGTGCGGCTCTTCTAGGAGGAAAAGACAGACACAATGGGGGCCGGCAACCACATCGCCCTGTGGGAGCGGCTCTGTGGTGCTCAACCGATCGTGTTCAGCTTATTTCTGCTTTTCCAGCTGGTGATACTTGCCGTCCTTGTCCCACTGGTAAACCACATAGTCGGAGACTTTCAGGTCGCCCTTGGCGTCCCAGGCCTTGTCGCCCATCACCGTCTTCACTGTGTTGGCTTTCAGCCATTTGGCGGCGTCTTCGCCCTTGTTGGATTTGGCGCCGTTGAAACCGGCGGCCAGGGCCTGGATCGAGGCGTAGGCATACAGGGTGTAGCCCTCCGGCTCTTTACCAGCCTTGCGGAATTCCTCCACTACCGCCTTGCTTTCCGGCAGCAGGCGCGGGTCGGCGCCGAAGGTCATGTAAACGCCATCCACGTACTGTGCACCACCAGCGGTGGCCACCAGCTCATCGGTCACGACACCGTCATCGGACATGAACTTGACGTCTTTGAGGCCAGCCTCACGCAGTTGACGCACCAGAGGACCGGCTTCCGGGTGCAAGCCGCCGAAATACACCACGTCGGCACCGGCTGCACGGATCTTGGTGACCAGGGCACTGAAGTCTTTCTCGCCGCGGGTCAGGCCTTCTTCGATCACCGGCTTCACGCCGCGCTTGGTCAACTGCGCTGCGGTGGCGTCAGCCAGGCCTTTGCCGTAGGTGTCCTTGTCGTTGATGACGGCGACTTTCTTGCCCTTGAGCACGTCGACGATGTAGTCACCGGCCACGATGCCCTGCTGGTCGTCACGGCCACACATACGGAACATTGCCGTCAACCCGCGCTCAGTCACCTGTGGGTTGGTGGAGCCAGGAGTGATCGCGATCACGCCCGCATCGCTGTAAACCTCGGAGGCGGGAATCGTGTTCGACGAACAGAAGTGCCCGACCACGCCGATCACCTTGTCCTGGTCAACCAGGCGGTTGGCCACGGCCACGGCTTGCTTGGGCTCGCAGGCATCGTCACCGGCCACCAGCACGATCTTCTCGCCGTTGATCCCGCCCGCTTTGTTGATCACCTCTGCGGCGGCCTTGGCGCCCACCATGTACTGCTCACCGAACGCCGCATTGGCGCCGGTCATCGGCCCCGCTACGCCAATCTTCACATCAGCTTGAGCAAACGCAGAAACACCCAACGCAGTAGCCACTGCGAGGGCGAGAAAACCTTTCTTGTAAAACGTCTGGGACATGAGGTGGTGCTCCGAGGTTTTTATTGAATTGGCACTGCAACTTCACTTCAAACTTTCACCAGAAAGCCCAGAGCAAGCCTCGTGCCATTACATTTTTATTATTCAAAAAGACACCGTGTCATTGTTATTACAGGCGTTTCGACTCCTTTCAATTGGACGTGCAACCCTTTAGCTCGCACAGGTATCACCAATGGACCGAAAAAGTGCAACCCGCCACTACAACCACTGCAACCCGTCCCTTAAACGACAGCCTCCGAACCTGTAACAACGTGCGTAACGGAACTGCACATTTACAGTGCGTTACTGCTACGACTCGCACCAATACAGATTAGTAGCCTGCTAAGAAAATGCCGCGTTCTTACAGGTATTTCGCTGATCAGATGACAATTCGCAGGCATTGCCCGGCGTGATACAGCGAGAATCCCGCCTCATATAAACAGCTGCGCAGGCCCACTCCGGCCAGCGGCTGCATCGGCGCGAACGGAATCGGCAACGCCTGTGGATTCTGGTGACACAGGTAATCGGCGAAGGCTTTGCCCACCACGCTGCCAGTGGTCACGCCACGCCCGTTGTAACCGGTGACGGCCACCAGGCCGGGCGCCGGCTCGAAGAGGCGCATCAGGTGGTCCGGCGTGAAAGCGATACAGCCCGTCCAGGTGAACTCCCACTGCACCGATCTGAGATAGGGAAAGTAATGCTGTTGCACTCGATCCGCCCACGCGTTGAGGAACCAGGCAGGTTTCTGATTGCCATTGCCCAGGCTGCCCAGTAACAGCCGGCCATCGGCATCCCGGCGAATGCTGCTGAGCACTTGTCGCGTATCCCAGGAGCCCTGGCCGCCGGGCAGGATTTGTTGCGCGGCGTCGTCGGTCAATGGGGCCGATGCCACCTGGTAGTAATAGCCGGGGAAGAAATTGCGCCGCAACTCGGTCCACTCGCCTTCGGTGTAGGCATTGGAGGCAATCACCACCTGTTCGGCGTGCACGGCACCTTGGGCGGTTTGCACAGACCAATGCTGGCCCTGGCGCTCCAGTTGGGTGACGGGGGAATGGTCAAACAGTTGCCCGCCAAGACCCACGGCGGCATTGGCCAAACCACTGGTGTAGGCCATCGGGTTCAACGTACCGGCGCGCCGGTCGAGCAAGGCGGCCGCGATTTTTTGGGTACCGGTGGCTTGTTCGCATGCAGCACCGGTCAACAGCTCAACCGGGGCACCACGACGCTTCCATTGTTCTTCACGGCTGCGCAAATCCGCCTCGCCACGGGCGTTGTGCGCCATGTGCAGAGTGCCTTCGCGGCGCAGCTGGCAGTCGATGTTGTATTTGTCGATCAGGCTGAACACCAGGGACGGTGCCGCGCCCAGCATGCGGTTGAGCTGACTGCCCACCGCCTCGCCAAAACCGGCTTCGATCTCGTCCGGAGGAATCCACATCCCGGCGTTGACCAACCCTACGTTACGCCCCGAACCGCCATGCCCCGTGCGATGGGCTTCCAGTACACAGACGCTTTTACCTTGTTCCAGCAAGTGAATGGCGGCAGACAAACCGGTGATACCGGCACCGATCACACACACATCCACCTTCACCTCACCCTTGAGCGCGGCACGATCCGGCCGGCCAGGGGTCAGTTGTTCCCACAAACATGCTTCGCGTAAAGGCATTGCCTGACTCCGATGAGACCTGACAAACAACTTTTTCAATCTGCGACCCCAATCAAATGTGGGAGCTGGCTTGCCTGCGATAGCATCACCTCGGTACATCAGTTACACCGAGGTGATGCTATCGCAGGCAAGCCAGCTCCCACATTGACCTCACTGCGACTCTAGATATCAGTCGAAGGTAATGCCCTGGGCCAGCGGCAGCTCAAGCGAATAGTTCACGGTATTGGTCTGGCGACGCATATACCCGCGCCACGCATCCGAGCCTGACTCACGCCCGCCACCGGTCTCTTTCTCACCCCCAAACGCCCCGCCAATCTCCGCGCCGCTTGGTCCGATGTTGACGTTGGCGATGCCGCAGTCACTGCCCACCGCCGACATGAACTGCTCGGCTTCCCGAACGTCGGTGGTAAAGATGCACGAGGACAGGCCTTGAGGCACCGCGTTGTTCAGGCGCAGGGCTTCAGTGAAATCGGTGTAGCCGACCACATAAAGAATCGGCGCAAAGGTCTCGGTGCACACCACCTCGCTCTGCTCCGGCATTTCCACAATCGCCGGCGACACGTAGTAGGCGTTGGGGAACGTGTCTTCCAACTGCCGCTTGCCACCAAACACCCGGCCGCCCTCGCTCAGCGCCTGCTCCAGAGCATCCTGCATGTTTTCAAAACTGTGCTTGTCGATCAACGGACCCACCAGATTGCCTTCCAGTGGATGGCCGATGCGCACCTTGGAATAGGCGGCCTTGAGACGGGTGATGATTTCCGCTTTCACCGATTCATGGGCGATCAGCCGGCGCAGGCTGGTGCAGCGCTGGCCGGCAGTGCCGACAGCGCTGAACAGAATGGCGCGCACGGCCATGTCCAGGTCGGCGCTTGGGCCGAGGATCATCGCGTTGTTGCCGCCCAACTCCAGAATGCTACGGGCAAAACGTGCGGCGACTTTCGGCGCCACTTCGCGGCCCATGCGGGTGCTGCCCGTGGCGCTGATCAGCGCGACACGCGGGTCGTCCACCAGTGCAGCACCGGCATCACGGCCACCGATGATCACTTGGCTCAGGTACTCGGGCGCATCGCTGAATGTCTTCAACACGCGCTCGAACAACGCCTGGCAGGCCAGTGCAGTCAGCGGGGTCTTTTCCGACGGTTTCCAGATCACGGCGTTGCCACACACCAGCGCCAGGGTGGTGTTCCACGCCCACACGGCCACCGGGAAGTTGAAAGCGCTGATCACCCCCACCACGCCCAGCGGGTGCCAGGTTTCACGCATGTGGTGGCCCGGGCGCTCGGAGGCAATGGTCAAGCCGTACAGTTGACGGGAAAGACCGACAGCGAAGTCGCAGATATCGATCATTTCCTGCACTTCACCCAAGCCTTCCTGGGTGATCTTGCCCGCTTCCCAAGACACCAACTCGCCCAGGTCCGCTTTATATTCACGCAGCACGTCGCCTAGCTGACGCACCAGCTCACCGCGTCGTGGAGCCGGCACCTTGCGCCAGGCCTCGAATGCATGCTCGGCGCGACTGACCTGCTGCTCCACCTCGGCGGCACCTTCCCAGTGCACACTGGCGATCTGGCTGCCATCAATGGGCGAATGCACCGGGTGTTTACCCGATTGGTACAGCGCCGGGTTTACCCCGAGACGATCAAGCAATGCGGCAACCATGGTTTTCTCCTTCCATCTACAAACGAAAATATGCGCCGCCCGTCAGAGGACGATCCAGACCTTATTTGTAGCTGGCCCAAGACTTGCCAACAAACGACGATTAGGCGAGATATCATTCCGTTTATTCATGCAAAAAAAGAAAAAGAGACCGGCCATGCTGAATAAAAGACATTTGCCCTCGATCACCGCCTTGCAGTGCTTCGAGGCGGTCACCCGGCACCTGAGTTTCACCCGCGCCGCCGAAGAGCTGAACCTCACCCAGAGTGCCGTCAGCAAACAGGTGGCGCAGTTGGAAGAACTGTTGCAACACCTGCTGTTTCGCCGGGTGCGCCGCCGCTTGCAGATGACCCCGGCGGGCGATCTGTACCTGGTGGAAGTGCGCAAGATCCTCACCCAAGTGGAGATGTCGACCCATTACCTGCGCTCCTACGGCGGCGAAACCGAAGTGCTGCGGGTGTCCACGCCCTACACCTTCGGCGCCCGCTGGCTGGTACCGCGCCTCAAGGGTTGGCGCCTGCGTCATCCGCAGATCCATCTGGACCTGTGCAACGAACAGGAACCCGACGAGCTGCTGCAAGGCAAGGCTGACCTGGCGTTCTACTTCGGCCAGGGCTCGCGCCCCGGTACCGAAAGCCTGAAGCTGTTCAGCGAAGAACTGGTGCCGGTGTGCGCACCGGACACGCTGCCCGCGCAGCCGTTTACCGACCCCACGCAACTGAGCGACCTGGTGCTGCTGCAGAACGCGTCCCGCCCCCAGGGCTGGCACGACTGGTTCGCCGCCCAGGGTTATCACACCGAACACAGCTACCACGGCCCGCGCTTCGAAACCTTCTATATGTGCATTCGCGCGGCACAAGTGGGCTGTGGCGTGGCGCTGTTGCCACGGTTTCTGGTGGAGGAGGAATTGGCCGAGGGCAAGCTGGTTATCCCCTGGCAGTACGCAATGCCCAGCCAGGACGCCTATTACCTGGCGTATCCCGAACATTCGGCGGAGGTGCCCAAGGTGCGTGATTTTGTGAGGTGGATGATGGAGCAGGTTGAGTCAGCTTGATTTTCG
>NZ_WNNK01000019.1 GCF_009724245.1 Pseudomonas spelaei
ACCTCGGCAGCGGCTACAGGGTTTTTGCAGGATTCAAAAATGTGTAGATACCTATGCTGCGATGGGCATAGGTATCTACACCATTGCGCAGGAGCCTGATTTTTGTAGCCGCTGCCGAGGTACGAGGCTGCGATGCGGTCCGCAGGACCGCCCTCAGGGGCTGCTGCGCAACCCATCGCAGCCTCGTGCCTCGGCAGCGGCTACAGGTTTTTTGCAGGATTCAAAAAATGTGTAGCTACCTATGCTGCGATGACATCACCTCGGTGTTCCTGAAAGACCGAGTTGCCTGGCCAGCTCCCACAGTCGACCGCGCCCGCTTTTGATCTTGCCTTTGCTTCACACCACTCAAGCCGGCCGGTAGGCCGCTGTGCTGTTGATCTGCTTTTGACTTTGATCTGAGGCGCCCCGTTAAACCACGCTGGCCGAACGCAGGCATTGGGCCGTGGGTAAACCGGCAGGACGCCGGTTTAGCCGCACTGGGCCAGGGATGGCCCATTGCGGCGGCCCACGGAACAATGCCGGAGTGAGGGCACACCGAGCCTAGGCGAGGTGCCGAGTGGTGGGGCAAGAGCCTTTTGGTTACTTTTGGGCTCTTTTCAAAAGTGACCCGCTGTAAGAGCGGAACCCATAGCAGCCATCACCGCAGCAACGGATATGTACACCCTCAATTAACCTTATCCTCCCGCCCCCGCAACACCCGATTAGGCATCACAACCGCCGCCGCCAACCCCAACAACGACACCCCCGCACTCACCATCAGCAAATGCCGAAACGTCACCAACAGCTCCCCCCGCAGAGCATCCTGAGCCGGACCCGGCGCAGCGTTCAGCCCATCCAGCAACACATTGCCAGAACGGCCCTCCGCCACCAGCGCCCCACTGGCCAGATGAGCAAAACTGGAATCCTGCAACAACGCCAACAGCAACGCCGACATGCACGCCACCCCCACCGCCCCCCCCAGGGAACGAAACAGGTTCGTAGTGCTGGTAGCAACACCAATGTCCCGTTGCGCCACCGAATTCTGCGTCCCCACCAACGACGTAGGAAACTGCATCCCCACCGCAATCCCGCTAAGCAACATGAACAGGCTACTCAACAGCAACGCCTGCGGCGCACTGAACGCCATGCCGAGGATCGCCAACGGAGTCAACAGCGCGCCGGTAAGGATCATCGGCTTGTAGCGGCCAGTCACCGAGGTCATACGCCCGGCAAAGTAGGCACCCATCGGCAACCCTATGGCCAGCGGCAACAAGTGCAAGGCAGCACTGTCAGCACCAGCACCCGTGACGGTCTGGTAACGCAAAGGCATCAGCACGATCAGGGAAATCGCCTGGAAGCTGGTGAAGAAAATCGTGCACCAGCACAGCACCGCACTGCGGTTGGCGAACAGGTGCATCGGCAGCAAGGGTTCACGCGCCCGGCGTTCATGCCAGACAAACACCGTCAACGCCACCAGGGCGCAGGCCAGCAGCCCCAGTACTTGCTGGTCGCGCCAGGAGTGGCCCTGACCGATTTCGGTGATACCCAACAGCAGCGCGGTCAGGCCAATGATCATCAGCAAGGTGCCCAGGTAGTCGATAACCGGCTTGCGTTGCGGTACCGGCAACCCCACCAATGTGCGATGCGCCACCCACCAGGCGCCCGCACCCAGCGGCAGGTTGATCAGGAACACCCAGCGCCAGGACAAGTATTCAGTCATATAACCGCCCAGCACCGGCCCGGCGACGCTGGCCACCGCGTACATGCTGCTGAAATACCCTTGATAACGCCCACGCTCACGGGGCGGGATGATGTCGCCGATGATCGCCTGGCTCACCGAAATCATTCCGCCGGCACCGATGCCCTGGAGGATTCGCGCCAGCACCAGTTGTTCCATGCTTTGCGCCATGCCACAGAACAATGAGGCGATGGTGAATACGCCCATGCCGATCAGCATCATCGGCCGCCGCCCGTAGAGGTCGCCGAGTTTGCCGTAGATCGGCACCGCCACCGTCATCGCCACCATGTAGCCGGAGATGACCCAGGCCAGCAGGTTGACGTCATGGAACTGAGAAGAAATGGCCGGCATCGAGACGGCGACGATGGTCTGGTCCAGCGCCCCGAGAAAAATCGCCATCATCAAGGCGACCAGAACACTGCGGATGGCAGGTTTGGGTTGAGCGGGCTGATTGAGGTTGGTCACGGTGGAACCTGCAGGCAAGCCCCACGGGGAAAGGGCCGCAGGAATGCTTGTCAGTTTACTCGATAGCCCGCTATTCGATAGCCTCGTAAGGAAGTCCGACATAATTTTCTGCAATGGTTTTGCGCCCGGCTTCGGAGTCGACAAAATATTCCAGTTCGCTCTGGGCAATGCGCTGGCTGAAGCCGTCCGCCTCCGGGAATTGATGCAACATCGAGGTCATCCACCAGGAAAAGCGCTCGGCCTTCCAGATCCGCCGCAAACAGATCTGTGAGTATTTCTCCAGCAAGTCCACACGGCCCTCGCGATAGACCTTGAGCAGGATATTGAACAAGGTACTGACATCACTGGCCGCCAGGTTCAAACCCTTGGCGCCGGTGGGCGGCACGATATGGGCAGCGTCTCCCAGCAGGAAGAGACGACCGTACTGCATAGGTTCCACCACGAAGCTGCGCAGCGGTGCGATGCTCTTTTCAATGGAGGGCCCAGTCACCAGTTGTGCCGCCAACTCGGCGGGCAGGCGGGCCTTGAGCTCATCCCAGAAGCGCTGATCGGACCAGTCTTCGACGGTCTCCTCGGCCGGCACTTGCAAGTAGTAGCGGCTGCGCGTGGGCGAACGCATGCTGCACAAGGCAAAACCGCGCTCGTGCTTGGCGTACACCAGTTCGTCATGAATCGGTGGAGTTTCAGCCAGGATCCCCAGCCAGCCAAACGGATAGACCCGCTCGAAAACCTTCACATGCTCAGTCGGAATCGACTGCCGCGCCACACCGTGAAAACCGTCGCAACCGGCAATGTAGTCACACTCCAGGCGAAACGACTCACCGTCATGCTCGAAAGTCAGCCAGGGCTGTTGGCTTTTCAGGTCATGAGGCTGCACGTTGCGGGCCTCGTACAGGGTGATGGCTCCCGCTGCTTGGCGTGCCGCCATCAGATCGCGGGTGACTTCGGTCTGGCCGTAGATCATCACCGTCTTGCCACCGGTCAGCGACTTGAGGTCGATATGGGTCAATTGCCCGTTCAGCGCCAGCTCAAACCCGTCATGAACCAGCCCTTCGATGTCCATTCGTCGGCCTACACCGGCCTGTCGCAACAAATCGACCATGCCTTGTTCCAGCACACCGGCACGAATCCGCCCGGCGACGTAATCGGGCGTCTGACGCTCAAGAATCAGGGTCTCGATGCCTGCCTCGTGCAGCAGTTGGCCCAGCAGCAGCCCGGAGGGACCGGCGCCAATGATGGCGATTTGGGTTTTCAGTGTTTTCATTATTTTTATGGCCCGTAGCTTTCAGCGAACGTATTCGGTGAAAGAGTTGTCATTGGTTTTGGTGCTGGCATTTTTCACTTGAATGGCCAGCATCAGAAGGTGAAAACTGATCCAAAGCCTGCGCTTTTTGCCAATCGGGGCGATTACCGCACTACTATCCTGAATATCGGATTGAAACTATGACCAAAACTGCCACTACCGCGATTCCGGTCTTCAAGCTGTATGGGGAAAACCAGCAATGGCCCACCCCGGATCTGTTGCACTGCGAAACCATCTCCCGGCGCAGCCGCGAGTACCAGTGGGAGATTGCCCCCCATCGGCATGCGGATCTGTGTCAGTTGCTATTTGTGTACAAGGGCCAGGCGCATCTGGAGATCGAAGGCCAGCGCACGGTGCTGAACGAATCGACGCTGCAGGTGCTGCCGCCGCTGTGCGTGCATGGCTTTCGTTTTTCCGAAGAGGTTGAAGGCTATGTCGTGACCCTCTCTGCACCGCTGGTGGCGCATTTGCAGGGGCAACTGGGTTCAGCGGTAGACGGTTTGAGCGCTCTGGGCAGTTACCCGGCAGGCAAGGACAGTGACTACCTCAACAGCCTGTTTTCCCGGTTGCAGGATGAGTACGGCGATGACCAGCCGGCGCGGGACATGATGATGCACGCCCTGGTCAGCGTGCTGCTGGTATGGATCAGCCGCCAGGCCATCCAGCGCCGTCATCCACGAGCACCCCGGGGACGCGAGTATTTCCGGCACTTCACTCAATTGGTCGAACAGCATTACCGCGAACACCCGAAAATCGAGGATCTGGCTCACAAGCTAGGGATTTCAGTGTCCCACCTCAACGGCACCTGCCGGGAACTGGGCGGGCAACCGGCGCTGCAGATCATGCACGACCGCCAATTGCTGGAAGCCAAGCGTCTTCTGACTTACACCAGCATGACCATCAATGAAATGTCGGAAGTGCTGGGGTTTTCCGACCCGACCAATTTCTCACGGCTGTTTCGCCGGCGCGTCGGGTTCTCGCCCAAGGCGTTTCGGGAGCAGTTGAAGGCCGATCAGGACGTTACCTGAGGGCGCTCAAGCTGGCGGTTTGGGGAATGCAATGGTCACGGTCGCAACTGGCAGCCAGGCTCGGCTTCATCCGGGTCTGCTCGACGCGGTAGGCGGCCGTGCCATACAACGCCGTGGCGGCAGCGCACAGGGTGAAAATCATCAGGTACTTTCTTGTTTTGATCGACATGATGCTGACCTCTGATCCGATCAAGAAGGTGCTTCAATCATCATAGGTCAGACAGGGCACGCTGCCATTATGGGACGGTATTCAACACGTTTATGACGCGTTAAAGACCAATATCCCACACAGGGTCTTCGGGAAACCTCAACACCAGAAAATCCAGCAGGCTGCGTAGCGCCGACGGCATGTGTTTGCGCGAGGCATACACGGCATACATGGTCATCTGCCGCGGTTCGGCCTCGGGCAGCAGGCGGATCAGTTGCCCGTTGCGAATATAGTCACCGGCCTGGTAGCTGGGCAGCATCGAGACCCCGGCACCGGCCAACGTCGCCCTTAACAGGGTGCTGGCCTCGTTGGCGCTGATATTGCCTTGCACCGGCACCGAGACTTGCTCGCCACCTTCTTCGAAATGCCAGAGGCTTTTACCGAAGTAGGAATGGGTCAGGCAGTTGTGTCGGGCGAGGTCTTCCACCTTGTGTGGCTGCGGATGTTCCAGCAGGTAAAGCGGGGATGCACAAATCACCGAGCGGCAGACCGTGAGCTTGCGGGCGATCAGGTTGGGGTCCAGGTCGTTGCTGGTGCGGATGGCCAGGTCGATGCGCTCATCCACCAGGTTCACCGTGCGGTCGAGCATTTGCAGGTCGACAGCGACCTGCGGGTAGCGCTTGACGTATTCGGCCATGGCATCCGCCAATTGCGCCTGACCGAAGGAGGTGCTGACACTCAGGCGCAACAAGCCGCGCGGGGCTTCATCCGGTTCACTGACGGCGGCTTGCATGTCGCTGCACAGCTCCAGCATCTGCCGGCAACGGGGCAAGGTTTCACTGCCGGCGGCGGTCAGGCTCAGCTTGCGCGTAGTGCGGTGCATCAGCCGGGCACCCACCCAATCCTCCAGCTCTGCCAGGTAACGCGATACCACCGGGCGTGACAGGTCCAGATGATCGGCCGCAGCCGACTGACTGCCCAGGTCCACCACCGCGACAAACACCCGCATTGCTTGAAGACGATCCATGATTTGCCCGATTTCAGAAACAAACTATGTTCAAGCATCGCATTTTTTGCTGCGTTCAGTGCAACTAAGCTCTCTCCATCGCCTGCCAAGGCCTATCGACTGCTGGAGTTGCACATGTTCTCGATCCTCAAGCGTTTTGCACTGGCTTCGGCCGCCCTGGGCTTCGCCGCCCACGCTGCGGCCGCCGACCTGAGCCTGGATGTCTACAACCCGGGTGAAGCGGCAATCTTCCCGGTCAGCTCGGTGCTGGTCAGCGGCCAGAAAGACGCGATCCTGGTGGACGCCCAGTTCGGCAAGGGCCAGGCCGAGCAACTGGTGCAGAAGATCCGCGCCAGTGGTAAGCAACTGACCACCATCTATATCAGCCACGGTGACCCGGACTACTACTTCGGCCTCGATACCCTGACCGCCGCCTTCCCCAACGCCAAGGTGCTGGCGCCGCAACCGGTGGTGGACCACATCAAGGCCACCGTGGCCGGCAAACTTGAGTTCTGGGGCCCGAAAATGGGCGCCGACAAGCCCGCCAAGACCATCGTCCCCCAAGTGCTTGAAGGCCATGAGCTGACCCTCGAAGGGCAGAAACTGGAAGTGATCGGCCTCGACGGCCCGCAACCGGACCGCAGCTTTGTGTGGATCCCATCGATCAAGGCAGTGGTCGGCGGTGTAGTCGTGGCTGAAAACATCCATGTGTGGATGGCTGACACCCAGAGCGCAAAATCCCACACCGACTGGCTGGCCACCCTGCAACGTATTCAAGACCTGAAACCGCGCAGCGTAATTCCGGGCCACTACCTGGGCACACCGTCGCTGAAATCCGTGGCGTTTACCGCTGACTACATCAAGGCCTTCGACGAAGAAACCGCCAAGGCCAAGGATTCCGCCGCACTGATTGCCGCCATGAAAAAGCGTTACCCGAACCTGGCCGACGAAAGCTCCCTGGAGCTGAGTGCCAAAGTCGCCAAGGGCGAAATGAAGTGGTGAAGTGTTCCAACCTACCGTACTGGAGAACGTCATGAGCAAGATCGCAATTATTGGTGCCACCGGTCGTGCCGGTAGCCAACTGCTGGAAGAAGCCCTGCGTCGCGGCCACACCGTCACGGCCATTGCCCGCAATACCGACAAGATCGACGTGCGCCCTGGTGTGACGGTCAAACAGGTGGATGCCCTGGACGCCGAAGCCCTGCAACAGGCCGTCGCCGGCAACGACGTGGTAATCAGCGCCGCGCACTTTTCCACCCTGCCCGCCAGCGCAGTCATCGGCCCGGTGAAAAAGGCGGGGGTGAAACGTCTGCTGGTGGTGGGCGGTGCCGCTTCGCTGCTGCTGCCGGGCGGTGCTCGTGTGTTCGACAGCCCTGGTTTCCCGGCGGAATACAAGGCTGAAGCCGGCGCTGGCATTGAGTTCCTCAACGCCTTGCGTCAGGAAAAAGAGCTGGACTGGACCTTTCTGTCGCCGTCGGCGGAGTTTGTCGAGACTGAGCGCACTGGCAAATTCCGCCTGGGTCAGGATGATTTGCTGGTGAGCAGCGAAGGTCGCAGCTGGATCAGCTTTGCCGACTACGCGATTGCGTTGATTGATGAAGTGGAATCGCCGAAGCATTCGCGTCAGCGGTTTACTGTCGGTTACTGAAACACCCTCAGTAAAACACCGCAGGACCAGTGTGGGAGCTGGCTTGCCTGCGATAGCGGTGGATCAGCGCACAGATATACAAGCTGACACACCGCTATCGCAGGCAAGCCAGCTCCCACATTTAATCGTCATTATCCGGACTACTGTGCCTGCCCCACCAACCAGTTCATCAGTTGCTCCAACCCCACCGTAGGCTCCGTCCCCGGCGGATACACCAAGTAATATCCCATCCCCGTCGACACCTTCAGTTCAAACGGCATCACCAGCCGCCCGGCCTTGAGGTCTTCGCCGATCAATGCGCTGTCGCCAATCGCCACACCCGAACCCTGTGACGCCACGGTCATGGCCAGGTCCAGCGTCTCGAAATGATGTCCCTGGCTCAAGTTGCCCAGTCGCGTACCGGCTGCCTTCAACCATAACGCCCAATCCCGCTCATCCCGCGTGGGGTGCAACAGCACCTGCCGCTGCAAGTCCTCCGGCGTCTTCAAACCCTCCAGCAAGCCCGGTGCGCAAACCGGTGTGAGTTGCTCATCAAACAGATGCCGAGCCCGTGACGATTGTTCGGCAATGGGCGCGTAGATCACCGCTGCATCAAACTGCTCACGACGAAAATCCACGGTGTAGGCCACGGTGGTCGTCAGCTCCACCGGCACGTCCGGCCGCTCCTGTTGCCACTGCATCAGACGCGGCAGCAGCCAGCGCATGACGCAGGTGGAGGCCTTGAGTTGCAAGGTCTCGCGGCGGCGGCCGATCTGCTCCACCGCATCACCGATCAGGCCGAACACTTGCTGCGCCCGCAGTGACCATTCGCGCCCCTCATCGGTCAGGCTCAAGCCTCGGGCCTGGCGCTGGAACAGCGGGTAGCCCAGATGGCTTTCCAACCCGGCAATCTGTCGGCTGACCGCACCCTGGGTGATGTGCAATTGTTCGGCTGCACGGGTGAAGTTGCAGCACTGGGCCGTGACCCAGAAGGTGTGCAGTGCGGGCAACGGTGGGAGGCGTTTCATCGGGCAGCAGCCATGACGTGAGGACATGGCTAGTATGACTTTTTATCGATTGTTGCCGCTACAGCCCAGCCGTCCAATAACGCCCTCGTCTCAATTAACAACAAGGGCTTTTGAAATGGCGACGTGTGGCGAAGTATTGGTCAAGCTGCTGGAAGGCTACGGTGTGGAACAGGTGTTCGGCATCCCCGGGGTTCACACCGTGGAGCTGTATCGAGGCCTGGCGCGTTCCAGCATTCGCCACGTCACCCCGCGCCACGAACAAGGCGCCGGTTTTATGGCCGACGGTTATGCCCGCACTCGCGGCAAACCCGGGGTGTGTTTCATCATCACCGGCCCGGGCATGACCAACATCACCACCGCCATGGGCCAGGCGTACGCCGACTCGATCCCGATGCTGGTGATTTCCAGCGTGCAGTCCCGCAGCCAGTTGGGTGGCGGGCGCGGCAAGTTGCATGAACTGCCGAACCAGGGCGCGCTGGTGGCCGGTGTCGCGGCGTTTTCCCATACATTGATGTCGGCCGCCGAATTACCGGGCGTACTGGCGCGGGCGTTTGCGCTGTTCCAGGCCGGGCGGCCACGTCCGGTGCATATTGAAATCCCCCTGGATGTGCTGGTGGAAAACGCCGATGCGTTACTCGCCAGTGAACCGATCAGCGTGGCCCGAGCCGGTGCCGCACCGGCGGCGGTCAAGCAGATGAGCCAGTTGTTGGCAGCGGCCAAGCGGCCGCTGATCCTGGCCGGTGGCGGTGCCATCGACGCCGCTCCCGAACTGACCCGCCTGGCTGAAACCCTCGGCGCGCCGATGGCCCTGACCATCAATGCCAAAGGCATGCTGGCGTCCGACCATCCGCTGTTGATCGGCTCCACCCAAACCCTGGTGGCCACCCGCGCGTTGGTCGCCGAAGCCGACGTGGTGTTGGCTATCGGCACTGAATTGGCGGAAACCGACTACGACGTCACTTTCGCCGGTGGCTTCGAAATTCCAGGCACCTTGCTGCGCATCGACATCGACCCGGACCAGACCGTACGAAACTATCCGCCACAGGTGGCGCTGGTGGCTGACGCGCAGATCGCCGCCGAAGCATTGTTGGCCGAATTGAACCGCCAACCGCTGCCACCTCGTCACGATGCTTGGGGCGTCAACCGCGTCGCCCGTCTGTGGGCCGACCTGACACCGACCTGGGATGCCGCCACCCGCGCGCAAACCCTGTTCCTCAGCACTGTTCTGGAGGAACTGCCCGACGTGGTGCTGGTGGGCGACTCCACCCAACCGGTCTACACCGGAAACCTGACCCTGAACCTCGATCAACCGCGTCGCTGGTTCAACTCGTCCACCGGCTACGGCACCCTCGGCTACGCCCTGCCCGCCGCCATTGGCGCCTGGCTGGGGCGCGGCTGCAAGGCGCCGGTGGTGTGCCTGATCGGTGATGGCGGGCTGCAATTTACCCTGTCGGAACTGGCCAGCGCCGTGGAGGCGCGCACGCCGATCATCGTCCTGCTGTGGAATAACCAGGGCTACGAAGAGATCAAGAAATACATGGTCAACCGCGCTATCGAACCGGTGGGCGTGGACATCTACACCCCGGACTTTATCGGCGTGGCCAAGGCCTTGGGTTGCACCGCCCAGGCCATCCAGGGCGTTGAAGAACTGCGTATGGCATTGCGCGCCGCCACTGACCGCCAAGGGCCGACGCTGATTGAAATCGACCAGGGCCTGTGGATGAAGGAAGTCTCGGTATGAGTGCTGCTCTCGAAGGTCTTTACATCAACGGTCAGTGGCACGCAGGCGTTGAGGTGTTGGAGGTGATCAACCCGACGACCGAAACCACCCTGGCTCACGTCAGCGTCGGCGATGCCAATGCAGTGACCGCGGCGGTGGACGCCGCCAGCGCAGCCTTCCCGGCCTGGGCCAACACCAGCGGCGCTGAGCGTGGCGCGCTGCTGCGCAAGATCGCCCAAGGCGTGAGCGAACAACGTGAACGATTGATGCACCTGCAATCGAGCAACAACGGCAAGCCGCTGTTTGAAGCCGGCATCGACGTGGATGACGTGATCGCCACCTTTGAATACTACGCCGGGGTGGCCGACGCACTGGACGCCGTGCAAGACCAGCCGGTGGCGTTGCCCAGCCACGACTTCAGCGCCCGCCTGCGCCGCGAGCCCTGCGGCGTGCTGGGGCTGATCGTGCCCTGGAATTTCCCGATGGTCACCACCGCCTGGAAACTCGCCCCGGCCCTCGCTGCCGGTTGCTGCGTGGTGCTCAAGCCGTCGGAGGTCACGCCGTTGGCGGAGCTGCAATTGGCGACGATCATCGCAGCAGCAGGCTTGCCGGACGGCGTGTTCAACCTGGTCTGCGGCACTGGGCTTGCAGTCGGTGCGCCGTTGGCGACAGATCCCCGGGTAGCGAAAATTTCCTTCACCGGCAGCAATGCCGTGGGGGTACAGGTGATGCAACGCGCCGCCGAAACCGTCAAGGGTGTGAGCCTGGAACTGGGCGGTAAATCTTCATTGTTGGTGCTGGCGGATGCCGACCTGGAACTGGCCGTGGAACTGGCCTGTGGTGGCGGCTTCTTCAATGCCGGGCAGATGTGCTCCGCCACCAGTCGGGTGCTGATCGCCGATGAGTTGGCAGATGAGTTCCTCACACGCCTGCACGCCAGGGCCGAGCGCATTCGTGTGGGTGAGCCGTTTGCCGAGGGCGTGGAGATGGGCCCATTGGTGAATCGCGCGCAGTATCAGCGGGTACTCGGTCATATCGAGCGCGGTATACAGGCCGGCGCGCATCTGGTGTGCGGCGGAAAACGGCCTGCGGACCTGCCCCACGGCTACTTCATTCGGCCCACGGTGTTTACCGAAGTGGCGCTGGACAGCGCGTTGTGGAACGAAGAAATCTTCGGCCCGGTGCTGTGTGTACGCAGTTTTGCCAGCGAAGCCGAGGCGATTGCCCTGGCCAATGATAGCGATTTTGGGTTGGTGGCCAGTGTGGTCAGCACTGACTTGAACGCCGCCGAACGGGTGGCGAATGCCTTGCAGGTAGGCCTGGTGTGGATCAATGCACCGCAAGTGATCTTCCCGCAAACGGCGTGGGGTGGTTACAAGCAGAGCAGCATCGGTCGGGAGCTGGGGCCTTGGGGGTTGCAGGCGTTTCAGGAGATCAAGCATGTGATTCGGGCGGTCTAACGATCGCAACTCTCCTGGCAATCAGGCTCTTGTGTGGGAGCTGGCTTGCCTGCGATAGCGGTGTGTCAGCAACCAACCTATTTCTGACAGATCGCTATCGCAGGCAAGCCAGCTCCCACATTTGATTTGTGTCAGGCCAATGGATGTATTTTTTCAATAGCCCCAACGACTTTCTCATTTGCCCCCCTCCTTCCTGCGCGGCCTAATCATGCCCTTGTCATTTCAAGGCCCGTCCATGGAAACTGTTCACACAAAACCCACCACCGCTCTCTGGCTGATGATCAGTGTCGTGTTGGTCGCCCTCAACCTGCGACCGTCGATGGCGGCGGTAGGCCCGTTGTTGTCGTCGATTCGCGCCGATGTGCCCTTGAGTTTCAGCAGCGCTTCATTGCTGACCATGTTGCCGGTCATGGCCATGGGGCTGGCGATGTTCTTTGGCATGGGCCTGGCCAAGCGCTTCGGTGAGCACCGCAGCATTGTGCTGTCGCTGGTGGTGATTGGCCTGGCGACGGTGTCGCGGCTGTTTCTCGATTCGGCGCTGGAATTGATCATCAGTGCCGTCGCTGCCGGCGTGGGGATCGCGATGATCCAGGCACTGCTGCCGGCGCTGATCAAATCCCGTTTCAGCGACAACGTTTCGCTGTTCATGGGCCTGTACGTCACCGCCATCATGGGCGGCGCGGCCTTCGCTGCGTCCTTTTCACCCTTCATCCAGGTGCGCACCGGCAGTTGGCGCATGGGCCTGGCAATCTGGGCGGTGCTGGCTGTGTTGGCGCTGGTGTTCTGGTACGCCCAGCGCTCGGTGCTGCCACCACTGCCGCAAGCGGGCTCGGGGCCGCAGGAAGCGTTTTTCGGCAATCGTCGCGCGTGGTTGCTGGCGGTCTTCTTCGGTCTCGGTACCGCGTCCTACACCTGCGTACTGGCGTGGCTCGCACCGTACTACGTGGAGCAAGGCTGGAGCGAACAGAACGCTGGCCTGCTGCTGGGCTTTCTGACCGCCATGGAGGTGGTCTCGGGCCTGATCACGCCGGCCATCGCCAACCGGCGCCAGGACAAACGTGGCGTGGTCGCGGTGTTGCTGGTGCTGATCATCGCCGGCTTCTGCGGCCTGATCCTCTCCCCTCACCACCTGAGCTTGCTGTGGCCGTGCCTGTTGGGCCTGGGTATTGGCGGTTTGTTTCCCATGAGCCTGATCCTGTCCCTCGACCACCTGGACAACCCGCGCCGCGCGGGTGGCCTGACGGCGTTCGTGCAAGGCATCGGCTATTTGATCGCCGGTTTGTCGCCGCTGATTGCCGGAATGATCCGCGACCAACTGGGCAGCTTCGAATGGGCCTGGTGGTCGCTGACGGCGGTGGTAGTGGTTATGTTGCTGATCGTACTGCGCTTCGATCCACGGCATTACGCCCGACATATTAAATAGCTTGAGCCAGAGCCTTTGGTCGCAGCGTCGTATTCAAAACACTATTTGTCCCACACCAAACATAGAAAGGAGCTACAGACCTTTCTATTGGTACGCTCGTTCCGTTAACATTTTGACCCTGTATTGCGCTGCAACAGCGCAAAGGGCTTATCGGACGGAATGGATGCTAAACAGCAACTTGCTTAGAAAGCTCGATATGCAGGACCTGATGGTGTTTATCGCTGTGTATGAACAAAACAGCGTCACCGAGGTGTCCGAAACCCTCTTCGTCAGCCAGTCCACCGTGAGCTACAGCCTGAAGAAACTGCGCACCAGTTTCGAGGACGATTTGTTTATCAACACCCGGGCCGGTATGCGTCCCACGTACAAGGCCACCAGCATGTACGGCCATGTGCAAAAGATCCTGGAAAGCATCAACCTGTGTCATGCAGGCAGCCAGGTCTTCGACCCGACCCAGGAAGCCGTGACCTTCAACATCTGCGCCCCGGAATACTTCGAGCAACTGATCCTGCCCCGGCTGCTGAAGAACTTCGATCACGCCGACCTGCCAGTGATCGTCAACGTGCACAAGCTGGAAACCGAGGTCCCCGCCGAAGCCTTGCGCAGCGGCAACCTGGACCTGGTGATCTGTTTCGGCCCGCACTTTCATCGCGCTCACAAGGATCTCAAGACGCAAATGCTGTTGGAGGACGATCTGGTCTGCGTCTTCGATAAACGTTCTGCCCCCCGCGAGCCGGCGTTCAGCCTGCAATCCTTCGTGGCCCGGCGCCACGTGTTCCCCACACCCTGGACCTCCGACACCAACATGATCGATGGCTGGCTGGCCCGCCAGGCCCACAAGCGTCAGGTGATTGCCCGGGCCAACAGCTACAGCGCGGCGCTGAAGATGATCACCGGCACCGATTTCATCGTCACCCTGCCCCGGCGGGTGCAGAAACTGCTGGCGGTCGAGCCGCTGTTCGGCCACTGCGAAGCGCCCAACGGCCTGCCGGGGTTCACCCTGGAGATGCAATGGAATGAGTCCAGCGAACAGGACAACGCCAATACCTGGTTTCGCGAGCAGGTGGTGAAAGTGTGTGGGATTCAGGGAGTGCTGTAGCCGCTGCCGAGGTACGAGGCTGCGATGCGGTCCGCAGGACCTCCCTAGAGGGCCGCTTCGCAGCCCATCGCAGCCTCGTACCTCGGCAGCGGCTACAGGATTTCGGCGTCAGCCAATGGCAACTTTGCTATAGGAATCGCGGTCGATATCCAGCAGTTCGACACTCAGTTGAACCTGCACGTCGGCAGGCCAGGCGCCCAAGTCCTGTAACACCGCCAGCAAGCTTTCCGACAACTGCTTCTTGATCTGCGGTGAGCGCCCACTGAGCAACGCCAGCCTCACCGCGACAAACCCCCGTGGTGACATGGCGGTGCCAACACGGAAACTCTCCACCTTCACCGCGCGGCTTTTGATGTCGAACTCGGCCCCGAACTGACCGGAGGCCACCAGCGCATGATTGAGTCGCAGCAGGGCTTTGTCGGTGTCCAGCTCCGGCAGGTTGGCGGTGTATTCCAGGTGCAGGTGAGGCATGAAAAGCTCCGAGTCACTGTAAGAAAAGAGTCATAGATATAGCACGACGCTGGACAGTTTTCAGTGTGAAACCACCGCACTGCTTCGCAGCGACAGGTTCTCCCAGGCGGCCACCAGTACCAGCACTGCGGTGGTCAACGTGCCCAGTACCAACGCTGAAAACACCTGCTGCAAGCCCAGCGGCAACAGCACCAGCAACAGCACCAGGCCGCCCACGTGAGAGAACGGCGGCAACGGCCGATCATTCATGACCCACTTGAACAAGCCACTGCCCAACAGGAACAACAGCGGCCCGGCAATGATCGCCACGATGCCGGCGTCACTGGCATGGCCCGGGTGCACCAGCACCAGTTCATCGGCGACGGCACTGACAATGATCCCGGCGACAATCAACACATGCAGGTAGGTGTAGGCGATCCGCGCCTGGCGGCCGGGGTCGTCGGAGCTGGCGATACGGTGGTGGGCGCGCTCGGCGCCGCTGTCGAAATAGATCCACCACAGGGCAATGCTGCCGACCACCGCCACCAGGAACGCCGCCAGTCCGTCCAGGCTCAAAGGCAATTCGGCAAAAGTTGCGCCGGTCACCAGCAAGGACTCGCCCAGGGCAATGATCACAAACAGCCCGCAACGCTCGGCCATGTGATTGCCTTCCACATTCCAGTCCGTCAGGGTCGAACGCCCCATCCCCGGGACCCAGAAATACAGCGATGGGGAAATCAGCTCAATCAGCAGCGCCACCGCCCAGCATGCCAGGCGCTGGTCACCTTCCAGCAGCGCCCCGCTGATCCAGAACACCGCGGAACAGAGCAACCACACCAGGATTCGCTGGAAATTGCGGGTCATGTTCAGCGGCGCGTCGCGCACCGCCCATAGCGCAAACACTGTGCGACCGACCTGCATGAACACATAAGCGCCGGCGAACAACAGGCCACGGTCGGTAAATGCCTTGGGGATCGACGACGACAGCAGCAGCCCCGCCACCATCAAAGCGAACAGGCCGAGGCGGACCGGGATTTTTTCCGGGTCCAGCCAGTTGGTGACCCAGGAGGTAAAGATCCACACCCACCAGACCGCAATCATCATCAACGCCACCTGCACCGCGCCACCAATGGACAAGTGGGCCAACAGGGAATGAGACAGTTGGGTGACGGCAAAGACGAACACCAGGTCGAAAAACAACTCGACCATGCCGACCTTACCACTGTCGTGACTGCCGCGTCCGCGCAGCAATGAACGGGATGGGTTCATGGGTGGATCTCCATAGGGTTTACCAACAACACCGATATTGGTTCAGGGCCTGGACGCCACAACCGGCAACAATTCCCGATCACTCATGAATGCCTCCAGCCGCGAGCGCATCCAGCGTTCGGCCGGGTCGGTGTCCACATGGCTGAGCCAGACCATGGACAAATCCAGGGTTGGGGTTTCAAACGGAAATGGCTCACAGAACAGGCTGCCCGAAGCCGCCATGGCTTGGGCGGTGTAGTCCGGCAGGCTGGCGATCATGTCAGTCCCGGCCAACAACGCCGGCAAGGAGCTGTATTGCGGCACCGACAACACCACATGACGCTTGCGCCCAACCTCTGCCAGCCACTCATCGGCAAAGCCTGCGACGTTGGCAGTGTGGGATACCAGCACATGGGGCCGCGCGCAGTATTCATCGAGGGTCAATGGATGTTCCGAGGCATCGGCGCGCAACACGCAAGGACGGATATGGCGCAGCAACTTGCGCTTGGCATTGGCCGGCAGGCCACGGGTCTGGGTAATCCCGACGGTGATATCACCCGAGGCCAGCAGGTCGGGGATGCGCCAGTAATCGACGTGCTGCACCACAAACACCACCTGGGGCGCTTCCTGGCGCAAAGTGCGCAGCAGAGGGGGCAACAGACCGAACTCAACGTCATCGGACAGGCCGATGCGAAAAGTCATGGTGCTGATGGACGGGTCGAAGTCGTGGGTCAGGCTCAAGGCCGATGACAACGAATCCAGGGCCGGCGACAGATGCTGGATGATTTCCTCAGCTCGTGCCGTCGGCTCCATGCGGTGGCCCACACGGATAAACAACGGGTCATTGAACAAGGTGCGCAAGCGATTGAGTGCCGAACTGATGGTCGGCTGCCCAAGGAACAGCTTCTCCGCCACCCGTGTCACGTTGCGCTCAAGCATCAGCGTTTCGAAGACCACCATCAGGTTGATGTCAGCCTTGCGTAATTCATTGCGATTCATTGGCGCTCGCCCCACTCCCCAAGACAGCGGCCAGTGTAGAAACACAGCGGGCCCGGCGTCTATGCGCAGACTATCCAACCTGCGTCATTGGGACTATAAATCAGCTTCTACGGCTATCCGGAGCGTCATCGTGCTGCTGATTCTTCCTTTGATTGTCCTGCTGGTCGGCATTTTGTTCTGGGCGATCAAGTTCATCCCGCATCCGACCATCAGGACACTGCTGCGGGTATTGATCGGGTTATGCCTGGCGGCGTTCCTGGTTTTTTTGTGCCTGGTCTCCGGGTTTCCGGCCTCATTGCTGGTGTCGGGAGCCTGATGCGGCTCCCGGCAGATACAGTCAAGGCTTGAGCGGGCGCTCCTGGTCCCGCTCGGAAAGCTCCGTTCCGTCGTCCGGATGTTTCCAGGTCTGGGGCTTTTCTTCTTCGTGTAGTCGCTTGGCCCGCTCCTGATCCGTCTCATCCCGCGGCTTTTGCTCGTTGGTCATACTCACCTCCCCTGCGCAAGAATTGATCACACTGGGCAAGCATAGAACAGAGAGTGTCCTTGTGTAGCCCGAACAATCCGTCCCGATTGATAACCCTTACGCATCAATACATGTAAATAACTCACTTATCATTTCTAAATGTGTCAGCCACTATCGGCGGTCTTAAGCGAAACAAGCACTTTAAAAAGAACGCTGGAGACACAAACCATGCAAAGCCCTTCCCGGCCCGACTCTGCCCGCTCGAAAGCCGGCGCGGTATTCCGCGTCACTTCCGGCAACTTCCTCGAACAGTTCGACTTCTTTCTGTTCGGTTTCTACGCCACTTACATCGCCGCTGCGTTCTTCCCGGCCGCCAACGAATTCGCCTCATTGATGATGACCTTCGCCGTATTCGGCGCGGGCTTTTTGATGCGCCCATTGGGCGCCGTGATTCTCGGCGCATACATCGATGATGTCGGCCGTCGCAAAGGGTTGATCGTTACACTCTCGATCATGGCCAGCGGCACCCTGTTGATCGTGTTGGTGCCCAGCTACCAGACCATTGGCTTGTGGGCACCGCTGCTGGTGCTGCTCGGCCGTCTGCTCCAGGGTTTCTCGGCCGGTGCGGAACTGGGCGGTGTGTCGGTGTACCTGGCTGAAATGGCCACGCCGGGGCGCAAGGGTTTCTATACCAGTTGGCAATCGGGCAGCCAGCAGATCTCGATTGTGGTCGCTGCCGCCCTCGGCTTTGGCCTGAACCAGTGGATGGAACCTGCCGTGGTCGCCGATTGGGGCTGGCGTATCCCGTTCGCCATCGGTTGCGTGATCATTCCGTTCATCTTCGTGCTGCGCCGTAACCTGCAGGAAACCGAAGAGTTCGCCGCCCGCCGCCATCGCCCAACCATGCGCGAAGTGTTGGCCACGCTGGTGAAAAACTGGACCATCGTGATCGCCGGCATGCTGATGGTGGCCATGACCACCACCGCGTTCTACCTGATTACCGTCTACGCGCCGACCTTCGGCAAAACCGTACTGAACCTGAGCACCGCCGATGCGCTGTTGGTGACCTTGCTGGTAGCGATCTCCAACTTTATCTGGCTGCCGATTGGCGGCACCTTGAGTGACCGTTTCGGCCGCAAGCCGGTGCTCGTCGCCATGACCACGCTAACGGTACTGACGGCCTATCCCGCGCTGTCTTTCGTGGTGCAAGCACCCAGTTTTGCGCACATGCTGGAAGTCCTGTTGTGGTTCTCCTTCCTCTACGGCATGTACAACGGCGCGATGATCCCGGCGCTGACCGAAATCATGCCGGTGGAAGTACGCGTGGCGGGTTTCTCCCTGGCTTACAGCCTGGCCACGGCGGTGTTCGGTGGTTTCACTCCGGCCATTTCCACTTGGCTGATTCATGTCACCGAGGACAAGGCGTCACCCGCCTACTGGCTGGTGTTTGCGGCGCTGTGCGCGCTGTGCTCGACCTTGATGCTGTACCGCCGCGCCAACCTGCGTACGCAATTGGCTGTGTAATCCGGGAGCCGAACCGATGAAATTTGCATGCAAGGCACTGGCTGCATTGATGACTGCAACGCTGGCAATGGCAGCGCAGGCAGAAGCACTCAAGGTCATGACATCCGGCGGATTCACCGCCGCCTACCAACTACTGGGCCCGCAATACGCCAGCCAAAGCGGCGATACCCTCGACACCATTCTCGGCCCCTCGATGGGCAAGGCGCCTGAAGCCATTCCCAACCGACTGGCCCGGGGAGAACAGGCTGATGTGGTGATCATGGTCGGCTACGCCCTGGATGAGTTGATCAAGCAGGGCAAGGTCGACAAAGACTCCCGCGTTGAGCTGGCAGACTCGCGGATCGGCATGGTGATCAAGCAAGGCGCCACCAAGCCGGTGATCAGCAACGACGCAGAGCTCAAGGCCGTGTTGCTCAAGGCCAAGTCCGTGGCGTACTCCGACAGCGCCAGCGGTGTGTATGTGGAAAAGGAGTTGTTCAAGAAACTGGGAATGGCGTCCAAGGGCACGATGATCGAACGCATCCCGGTGGCTTCGGTGGTTGCCAAGGGCGATTACGAAGTGGGTTTGCAGCAAGTGGCTGAACTGCTGCCGGTTCCCGGTGTGACGTACGTCGGCAAAATCCCCGAAGACGTGCAGTCCGTCACCCGCTTCGCCGCCGGTATCCCGGTCAATGCCGAACACCCGGCCCAGGCCAAGGCGCTGCTGCAATTCCTCGCCTCGCCCCAGGCGCAACCGGTGGTGCAATCCACCGGCCTGGACTCGGTCTCACCCTGACCGATACGGCTTCTCTCGTACCAGGCGCTCCAACTCCAGCGCCGCCGGTGTCAATGTACGCCCGCGGCGCTTGATCAGGCCGACATTGCGCACCACTTCCGGCTCCACCAGCGGCACGCTCACCAGAATCGGGTGCGCCCCGGCCGGCATCGCAATCGACGGTACCATCGCCACGCCCAAGCCTGCCTCCACCAGCCCGATCATCGTCGTCACATGATGGGTCTCGCAGATGCTCGGCTTCTTCACCCGCACCCCGCGCAATGCCTGATCCAGCAAAAAACGATTGCCTGAGGTCTTGTCCACCGTGATGTAGTCGTGCTCGTAAGCCTCGGCCCAGGTCACATCGGCCCGTTCGGCCAACGGATGATCACGTCGACAGGCCAGCACATAACGCTCTTGCAACAGCAGTTCGAACTCCACCTCGTCCGCCAGGCTACCGCTGAAACTCACGCCAAAATCCGCTTCGCCACTGGCCACTGCCGCACTGACTTCACCGGCACTGGCGTCCAGTACCCGCAGGCGGATCTTCGGGTACAACTTATGGAACTCGGAAATCACGTGAGGCATGAAGTAGTAGGCGGTCGAGGGGACGCAAGCGATGGTGACATTGCCCATGCGGGTCGAGGCGACGTTGCTGATCCCCATCAACGCGATGTCCAGATCGTCCAGCATGCGTTCGACCTGGGGCAGGAAAGCGCGGCCGACCATGGTCAGGCTGACACGACGAGTGGTGCGTTCGAACAGCTTCACGTCGAGGGCCGACTCGAGCTTTTCGATGCGCCGGCTCAGGGCGGGCTGGGAGATACGGATCGCCTCGGCGGCGGCGCGAAAGCTGCCCTTGTCTACCACGGCGCGGAAGGCTTGGAGATCGTTCAGGTCGAAGTTGATGATCACGGGGTGGCCATTGGTGGGTCGCGGGTGTGCAGCATTATCGTATGGGGGGTAGCAGGATGCTATTGGCGCGACGCACTGACTTTCGAGAACGATGGAAACGCCTTTAACGTATGGTAACGACCCTGCAAAAAATATGAAGTCATACATATCAGTGAGTTATTTACGCTGCCGAGAAACGAGGCCTCCAGAAAACGACAATACTGTTTTTTTCCTCGTCAGATACATCGGGGTGCAAACATCACTATTGAAATGGACTCACTTATGAATACCTTTCCACCTCACGCCGGTCCGTTGCCTCTTGCAACACATCAACGAGAGAGTAGGATTAAATCCTATTCCATCATGGTGGACCTCACTATGCGCTCAACCCAACAAATGAGTATCACGCTGCCCCTCGAAATGGCAGCCTTGGTCAAAGCCAAGGTAGCTGCCGGTGAATACGCTACCGAAAGCGAAGTCATACGCGATGGTTTACGCGCCTTACTCGCCCGTGACCGCGCAATGGAAGACTGGTTACGCGATCAAGTGATTCCTGCGGCCGTGGCGCTCAAGGCTGATCCGGACCGAGCGCTGTCCGCCGACCAAGTTCGCGAACATCTGGCCGCCAAACGTCAACGTAAAGTCGGCAACAAGCCTTGAGCTACAAGGTGGCCTTTTCACCTGAAGCGTTGGCACAGCTCGATGTGCAGACTATATCGTCGACGCTGGTTCAGCCGTCGTGGCTGCACGCTACGTCGATGCCATAGTCACCTACTGCGAAAGTCTGTCCATATTCCCGCTACGCGGAACTCGCCGGGATGATCTGATGCCAGCGTTGCGTATCACCCATTATCGGCACAACACCATCGTTGCTTTTATGGTGGATGCCGATATCGAGACCGTATCAATCCTGGGCATATTTTATGGAGGTCAAGATTACGCAGCCCTCTTCGCGGATACCGATGACGAGGAACTGCCACAGTAAATATGCACTCTTTTTATTCACGAATATCTATCGGCAACGGGATCAATGGACAAGACAATAAAAAGGACTAATGGCGCAGGATCAACATATCGAGCACTCCGGTCAGGCTTGTGGGTATTGGGCCTGACATTACTGACGGCCTTGGGTTTCTTTACCTGGCAAAGCTTCTACCCGGTACAGGCCAGCGATGACTGGCGTTATCACGTGCTCCATCGCGATGTAGCAAAGGCCGCCTCCCTGGCCCCGATGCTCGATGGGTCGCTGATGGTCAGTCAGGAACTGAATAAGGGCCTCGGCAGCATCGTGCGCATCCACCCCGACGGTAAGCGTGAAGTGGTTGTAGGAAACCTATCCAAACCCGATGGCTTAGTCCCCACCCAGGGTGGCTGGGCGTTCAGTCAGGAAGTCGGTGACGCGCCTGTCAGCCTCCTCAAGGACGGCAGCGTTACCGCCCTGTTCAAAGGGGAAAACGTACAAGGGCTATGGGATGACGGCGAATACCTCTACGCCATCGAAGACCGTAAGGAAGGTGGACGAATACTGCGCTACGGCTGGAGCGACCAGGCATTGACCGTGCTGCGCGACCAGCTCAACGAAGGCGAGTCGATCACTCGCTGTACGGATGGGCGCCTGCTCTACACGGAAAAGAAGAAAGGTGTTGTACGTGAGTTGACCGAAGACGGCAGCGACCCCGTGGTGTTGTCCAATCTGAACAAACCTACCTTTTTGATGTGCGATGAACGCGGGTTGTGGATCAATGAAGATTCGACGCACCGTGCACGGTTGTTGCTGATTGATAAACAAGGGCACCAGCAGACCATTCTGTCGTTCTTGAAGGCACCGCAGTCGATCGTGCGTACAGCCAAGGGTACTTACCTGCTCGCGGAAGGGGGACGCAATAGGATTCTGGAATTGGTGCCGGCGTCTCTGTGAGGGGGGCACGAGTCAGTGGGCAAAGCGCTCGATGTGGTACAGGAGTGAATCGCCCGAGTGTCCAGACTGATGCATCTTTCCAATAAAAAACCCCAGGTGGATCACTTCACCTGGGGTTTTTATTGGGTAAATAAACATCAAATCCTACGTCAATGGGTTCGATGTCTGTCGTTCACCTCCTATGGCAGTGCGTAAGCAATAACATAGTCCCCAGGGGCGGTACGCATGAAGTGGTGCCCTCCCGCCATGATGACCAGATATTGTTTGCCATTGGCTGAATAGGTCATAGGCGTTGCCTGGCCACCTGCCGGCAGGACATCACTCCAAAGCGTTTCACCGGTCCTGATGTCGATGGCGCGAATCAGGTTGTCGGTGGCTGCAGCAACAAATACCAGATTGCCGGCAGTGATGATGGGGCCACCATTGTTGGGGGTCCCCACCTTAATCGGCAGGTAGGTCGGCAAATCGAATGGGCCGTTGTTGCGAGCCGTACCAAGGGGACCTTGCCAGAGCACTTTCTGATCCTTCAGGTTTATCGCCGTGATCATGCCATACGGAGGTTCGTTACAAAGTACTTGGGTCAGCGGCATAAGGAACGGCGAAACATCAATGGCATAAGGAGTACCCGTCATTGCCCCGGCACCTTCGGCACCACCAGAGCCAGCATCAAACTTGGGGTCATCAATCGGCCGCAATCCGCGCTTGTCTGCCTCCTCTCGGGACAACAACCGGTCATACATCGGTGTATTGTTCCAATTAGCGATCATCACCCCGGTATTCGGGTTATAGGCCACACTTCCCCAATCGCTGCCACCGTTGTAACCGGGGTATTCAATCCAGGGCTTACCGATAACCGGAGGAGTGAACTCACCTACATAGTGGGCTTGTTTGAACTTGATACGACAGAACATTTGATCGAAAGGCGTCATGCCCCACATGTTCTTCTCGGCAAGCTCCGGGAAGCCAAGACGCGGCATTCCTGTGGACCAAGGCTGAGTAGGTGCTCGCGGATCCCCGGGAACATTGCCTGCCGGAGCAGGACGCTCATCCACAGAGGTCAGGGGCTTTCCTGTACGTCGATCCAGAACAAACGTCTGCCCGCGCTTGGTAGGCACCAACATGGCAGGAACTGACTCATTGCCGACCGGAAAATCGAACAATGTCGGTTGTGAACCAAGATCGTAATCCCAAGTGTCCTTGTGCACCGTCTGGAACACCCAGCGCTCCGCACCTGTCGCGGCATCCAAAGCGACGATCGAGGAAGCTACGCGATTTTCATTGGCACTGCGCGAAGCCGAATAGTAATCCGCAGCAGAATTGCCAGTAGGTACATATACAACGCCAAGCTTATCGTCGCCGGTCATAGCCGCCCATGAGTTGGGTGTCCCGCGACTGTATTCCTCACCGGGCCCCGGTTCGTTGTGTTGACCTGGACGATTGACATCCCAAGCCCAGCGGAAACGCCCATCTTCTGCATCATAACCACGGATGACACCCGACGGCGCCCAGCGCTTTTGGCCATCCAATACTTGGTGGTTAACCGCAATCACACCGTTAATAATCGGCGGCGGCGACGTGACAGCCACAAAACCCGGGACCGTTTCACCCAGCCCTTTCAAAAGGTTTACTTGGCCGTTTTCACCGAAGCCTTGGCACAGCTTCCCATTCTGAGCATCAACTGCGATCAGACGCATATCCAAGGTGGCTTCGATAATACGTTCGTGGCAACTGCTGCCAGCCGGGGAAACCGTTGACTTAAAATACGTCACACCACGGCATGCAGCCGTGTAAGGCACGCTTTGATACTGGGTACCCGCGTCAAAAGTCCACAACGCCTTACCCGTCGTCGGGTCCAGTTTGGCGAGGTTATTGGTGGCGGTACAAATATAGACACCATCACCGAGTTTTATTGGCGTGGTCTCTGCGGCCCATTTATTGATTTTCCCCGGTGGAGGTAAATCTCCGGTCCGGTAAGTCCAGGCGACTTTTAGGTTTTTTACGTTTTGGGTGTCTATTTGTTGAAGCGGGGAGTAACGCGTGGCGTCTTTATCACGCCCATAGGCCGCCCAGTCAGAATCAGCTTGATCAGCACGTACTGCATCCGAAGGAATAGCGACCAAAGGAGTGCTCGGCGAAGGCGTTGTGGACAAATAGGTGTTCTGTGGAAGCCAGGCAATGCCAAACGCAATCCCCGCGCATATGACACAAATAACAGCCAAGCCCTTACTCAGACCCGAGCGATTACCTAGTTGCTCCTCCCGATTTAAAAGTTTAGGCAGCATCAAACAAACGAAAAATGCCAGTAGTGTTAGAAACCCCATACGTGGGACCCAGGCCCAGATACGTGTACCTGCTTCAAAAACTGTCCAGACTAGACTGAAGACGTATGCGCCCCCAAACAGCCAAGCACCCAGCAATCTACGCCGCCAAAGCATAGCTCCCGCGATAAGAAATACTGCCCCAGAGATCACATAATAAGAAGATCCATCCAAGTATAATAAATAGGCCCCTCCTCCCAAAAATGACAAGCCGGTTAAAATAATTGCCAGGATAACCAATCTGTCCAACCACGAAAAATGTCTGTCCATTTCTGTTTTCATTGTAACTCCTCAGCCTCGTCAAACTCCAAATTGAGACACCACAGATGCCCGTCGAAGATACCCGCCGGTAAAGATCGAATGACAAACTCTGCCGAGGCTTAATAACACGCGCCCTCTTTAAGATGCAAAAGTATATGAATCTGTGAGTCCGGCTAACAGGGAGGAAGGCAGCCTGCTCCAAAAGACGCTCAAAACAATCAACAGCACTGGATGCGAGCCGATGCCGGCAATCAGTTCGTCGATAAAGCGCAAATATGACAGTTTTATTACGCTTGCGTGGCAAGCCAGACTATTGTAACGACCTAGCAAAATCTCACAAAATGGCGCTCTTGCAATATCACAAAAATTTGTTGTACGTTAAGCCATGACCACCAAAGCAACATCACGTAGGTGGCGGAGTTAAATATTGCATGATGCAGTCGATGCCTTACCGCCGAAGACCAAATCATTGCCGAAGTCGACAGGTAGGGAGCGGGCATGCCGGATATCGTTATAGGTTCTTTACTTTTTATTCCCGGGCTATTCAAAATTTTATTCTTTGGCGTTTTTGCCTGGCTACTTGTTCGCGAACTCTACAAACGTTGGTTAATTAATGAACTTGAGTCATTCAGCCGAGTTGTCGACATTGGGATTCTGGCAATAATCACTTATGGCACCCACGTTTTATATTTATCTCTGGAGCCATCGCTATGAAAACAACCGCCAAAGGCCTAGTAATTATAGTTATTTGTTTTTCGGCTATCCTCTGTATTTATAAATTATGGAATTATTATACGTTCGGTCCATGGACGCGTGACGCAAAGATCAGGGCTGAGGTCATTCAGGCAACCTCTGAAGTTTCTGGCCGTTTGGAAACCCTTCGCATCAAAGATAACCAATTCGTCAAAAAGGGGGATGTGTTATTAACCATTGACAAAAGTGACTACACTATAAATGTAGAGCGTGCACTATCACAGCTGGAAATCTTAAAAACCCAAAAGGCCCAAGCACAAAGTCAGTATGAGCGTAGAATGCGCCTCTCTAACATCGCCATTACCAAAGAAGACCTGGAAACATCAAGAATAAAGCTTGAAGAGCTTAATGGGCAGTTGCGCAAGGCCAGAACCGACTTAAAAAAATCCGAACTGGATCTGACTCGAACGACTATTCGAGCACCGGCTGATGGCTACATAACCAATCTAAATACTAGAGAGGGAAGCTACATTTCTGCAGGTCAGTCACTTTTTGCTTTGGTGGATATAAATTCTTTTTATATTCTGGCCTATTTTGAAGAAACAAAATTGGCCTTTCTCGACTTAGGTAAAAAAGTAGTTATTACTCCCTATGGTGGCCAGGACACGTGGGGAGGCGAAATAACAGGCATTGGCCGGGCGATTGTCGATCAGAGCGCCAGCACCGGTGAGCAGATGCTGAAGGACGTTAAACCCAATTATCCCTGGGTACGTCTTGCACAACGGATCCCCGTCCGCATCGCTATCACTCCCGAACAACTCTCCAGCATTGAAAATCGCCTGGTGGCAGGGACGACATGTACGGTGAAAGTCGTGGAAAGCCTATAATGACGACCACACTGAAAAAAATCACTTACGCTATACCCAGCATAAACGTTAGCTATTCCTTACGACTAACGGCATCTGTCTTACTTTCATGGCTGGCTTCTTTCGAGCTAAACCTTGACAAGCCTTACTGGTCAATCATGACGGCTATCATTGTTTGCTTACCCAGTGACGGCGCTGTGTTTACGAAACTCATGGCGCGCTTAGCTGGTACCCTGTGTGGTGTAGTCACAATAACAATATTTGCCAATATTAATTTTAATGATCCAATATTGCTTTCTTTAGCAATCATTATCTGGATGTGTTTTTGTGGCTATTTAGCCGCTCTCAATGCTAGAAATCTCAGCTATTTTTTTGCACTGAGCGGCTATACCGTAGCACTGCTTGGATTCAGTCTTTCAGCCGCCCCAGAGCCACAAACTGTATTCTTCATTACCCAAGCGCGCTTTTCAGAAGTAGTGGTAGGACTCATTGCAGTTGCAATAATCTCTTACTTATTCCCTTCTAGAGTTGATCGGGAAAAATATGACAACGCTATCAACAAAAACAAAGCAGATATAGCTATTTTTTTTGAGCAGTGCCTTTTACCTGACAAAGACATTATCTTGACGAAGATTCACAGCCTATTAAATAGAACACTCACACTAAAACAAGTCATTGAAAACTTAAGAGCCGCTCCATTTCTTCACAAGACAGATGATAAAACCCATTACACAGTAAATATACCTGGCCGCCTACGGTCGATTATTGAATCAGCAATCTTGCACGCCTTGTATACCGATCTAAAAAAAAGTACAAGCATAGCCTCCTTGATAGATATCAATTCCAGCGAAGGGACTCCAAAATTAGAAAACCATTCACTCACAATGAAAGAGCGGTATTTTCTTTATTACTACAACAAGTCAAAACACTCAGCACTCTTTCTTAATCCCACTTCAGAATCACGCCAGGAACACCAACTGATCAAAGCCAAATACCGGGATTACAGCGAAGCTTTCCGTGGTGCACTGAGAGTGTTTTTTTCTATATCTCTAGGTGTTTTTTTCTGGCTATCTACAGACTGGACATCCGGAGTAATACTACCAATCTTGATCAGCATTATATGCTCACTATTCATCACCAACCCTATTATTGAAAAGCTTTTGATCCTGGTGGCTTTGGTTACACTGCTAGCATGTATTACGTCGTTCATATTTTTGTTTTATGCATTCATTGGTTATTCCGAAATATTTCCAGCCATCATCTCATTCTTGAGCTTTATCGTTGCGGTTTCGATTCTGCAAATGAAGGGAGAGGTTCTGTTTGCAATCCTTTTCGTATACATGATTGAGACTGTATTTTTAATCGGGTTCACCAACCCTATGACTTTTGATTTTTCGTCATTTGCGAATTCATGCCTCGCCGTACTGACTTCAATTGGCATATTGATAATTATTTTTTATTTAGTCCCTCCTGGCTCGTCAAAAAACAAGATTGCGCGAATGCGTACTGCTCTAACCAATAGGTATTGCAAGCGACTTGGCACATATGAAAGTCATCGGCTATCTGGTTATATTTACTCTATGATTCCGCACGCTGAAGCTATTCCGTCTACTCCGGAAAAAGATGCCCTACTAAAAACGGAAGTGAATGGACTGCTGATTTTAAAAACCTTGGCTGAGGCCAATGAAGCATTAGGACATCCGCTAGCATTACCAAAGACTATAGAAAGCCTTGACCAGCTTGCAGAATTTGATTTCTCCATACCTGTCATCATCGATGCTATGAATGCAGCTGCACCCGATGAGTACGTCTACTGGTGGCAGCTATACGCCATAATATCGAGAGCGTTTGACGTATAGAAACCCAGTGCCTTCACGGGGGCTTGTGCCTCCATGCTCATAGCGTAGTAATGAAACCGCAGCCCTCCAGCTACCAGGTTTTTCTTTGCTCTATCACAGAGTTTTCGATCGAACTCTCAGATTCGTCTTATCGACGGGGTTTCTGCTGCCGGTCTACTTTTACGGATCTTGCTTGGCTTGACGGATGAGTCTCAAAGCCGAGCAAGCTCTTTCTTATGTGATGAGCGATTTTTTCTATGGGCGATTTTTTTGGGATGCTGATTGTTGTTTTCTGTTTGGTCACAGTTTCCTGCTGCTGCATTGAATTCCGGAATAGTCGCTAGCCCAAAGCCATTCAGACCGGCATGGGGAGCGCCTAGGGTTATGGACACTTACCGAATCGAGAAAACAGATACCGGATGGGCAATGTTCAAGGCCGGGAGAGCTCGGCCGGTGATCGAAGCCGACACAAAGGGAGAGGTGGTGAGGCTTGCCGAGCAGCACCTGACGGGGACCAAGGCCTCTGTACGCTTAGTAAATGCGAACGGTACGTTCCAAGAGTTGCGCCTGTAGTCGAATTTGAAAGTACACAGTTCTCCGAATGCATCAGTCCGCTCCCTGAGCCTGAAGGAAGGCATTGACCGCTGGCTGGAGGTTCAGCGGGTGCTCAAAGCTTCAAGCACCGTCGTTAATTACGTCAGCAAGGCTGTGCACGTTGAGAAGAAATTTGGCAAGCGTCGGATCGTCGACATCAGTAAAAGCGACATTGAGTTGTTTCAAGCGCAACTACTCAAACAAGGCCTGGCGCCCAAAACAGTGAACGACATTTTCACCGTCGTCCGCGGGGTCTGGGCCGATGCTTTCGGCGCCGGCATCCTGAAGGCTAATCCACTCGACCGCATCAGTAACGTCGGATCAGACGTCGACCTGGAGCACGCTGACCCCTTTAGTCGCGCCGAGATCGAGTTGATCGTCAAAAACGAAAAAACCCCTGTAATCATCAATGATTACAGGGGTTTAGTCTTATTCAATAATGGCGGAGAGATAGGGATTCGAACCCTAGGTACCGGTGAAGGTACAACGGATTTCGAATCCGTCCCATTCGGCCACTCTGGCATCTCTCCAACGGCGCGCATCATAACAGCCTGTTACCGGGAAGCAAAGCTCTGAAGAGATTTTTTTCCGTGCTATCAGATGCTTGCGTCGATTACAGCGGTACGCCAAGACGGTTGGCGACTTCTTCGTAGGCTTCAATGACGTCACCGAGCCCCTGGCGGAAGCGGTCTTTGTCCATCTTCTTGCGGGTGTCCTTGTCCCACAGGCGGCAGCCGTCCGGGCTGAATTCGTCGCCCAGGACGATGGAGCCGTCGTGGAATACGCCGAATTCGAGTTTGAAGTCCACCAGCAGCAGGCCGGCGTCGTCGAACAGTTTGCTCAGGACATCGTTGACCTTGAGGGACAACTCCTTCATGCGCACCAGTTGCTCAGCGGTGCCCCAACCGAATGCCACGACGTGGGATTCGTTGATGAACGGGTCGCCCTTGGCGTCGTCCTTGAGGAACAGTTCGAAGGTGTAAGGGTTGAGCTTGAGGCCTTCTTCCACGCCCAGGCGCTTGACCAGGCTGCCGGCGGCGTAGTTACGCACGACGCACTCGACCGGGATCATGTCGAGTTTTTTCACCAGGCATTCGTTGTCGCCCAACAGTTTGTCGAATTGGGTCGGAATACCGGCCGCTTCGAGTTTCTGCATGATGAAGGCGTTGAATTTGTTGTTCACCATGCCTTTACGGTCGAGCTGTTCGATGCGCTTGCCGTCGAACGCCGAGGTGTCGTTGCGAAACAGCAGGATCAAGCGGTTGGCGTCGTCGGTCTTGTAAACCGATTTGGCTTTACCGCGGTAGAGTTCTTCACGTTTTTCCATGATGGGCTCCGCTTGCTAAGTAGGTGGGCTAGGCGATGTGTCGCCAGTCGAGCCCTGAATCTTGATCGGCCAGTTGCAGCCAGTCCGGGTCGCACCCAAGGGTGTCGACAAAACATTGCCGGGCAAGCGTCGGCAGGTTGTTCTTGCTGCTCAGGTGGGCCAGGACCAGGTGTTGCAGGTCTTGCCAGCCCAACTCATACACCAGGTACGCCGCCTGGTGGTTGTTCAAATGTCCCAACTCCCCGCCCACCCGTTGCTTGAGAAAGTACGGGTAGTGACCGCGTGCAAGCAGGTCACGGCAGTGGTTGGACTCGATCATCAATGCATCAAGGTCCCGGTAACCGTCCAGCACCCTGGAGCAGTAGGAACCCAGGTCGGTGAGCAAGCCGAAACGGCGCTCACCGTCACTGAACACATACTGCGTGGGCTCCTGGGCGTCGTGAGCCACGGCAATCACGTCGATGCTCAGGGCACCGACTTGCAGTTGCTCGCCACCGGCCAGGAAACCTGCGGGTTCAATAGGTTTGCGCATCCCGCGCAAGGTACCGCGACTCAGGTAGACCGGAAGATTGTAGCGCCGAGACAGCAAACCCACGCCATGCACGTGGTCGGCATGTTCGTGGGTCACCAGAATCGCGCTCAGCTGCGCGGGGTGAACCCCCAGGCGCAGCAAGCGCCGCTCGGTTTCCCGCAGGGAGAAACCACAATCTACCAGGACGTACGTGTCGTCGTGGGCTACAAGCGTGCCGTTCCCTTGGCTACCGCTGCCGAGAACGGCAAAACGCATCGGATCAGCCCAGGTTGTCCTGAATCGCGCCCAACACTTTGCGCGCCACTTCTGCCGGCGCCACGGTGTTGATGTTTTTCTCGACGGTGACCTGCACGCTCTCGCCGACCTTGCTCAAACGAACCTGATAACGCTCGGCGCGAGTTTCGACTTCTTCCTTGGTCGGTGTGCTACCGAACAATTTGCTGAAGAAACCTGGCTCTTCATCTTTCCTCTCGGCTTTTTCGGCCAAGTTGATGTAGTACAGGCCCAGGCTGCGGTTGATGTCTTCAACCCGCCATTGACCCTTTTCCAGCGCACGGCCAACACTCGACCATGCACGGTCCAGGTCTTCACCCAGGTTCAGTACGACGTTGCCGCTGCCGTCTTCGCTGAGGCTGACACGGCTAGGCGTGTCAAAACTGCCTGCGGCGAGCAGGGAGACAGACCCGCCCTTCTCGGAGATGCGGCTCATGCTGGCAAGCATTTCGTCCACCAACGCGGAATCAACACCGGTGTTGACCGAGCGCGTGGTGAAGTCGACGTCGGCCGTGCTGCCCGCAGGACGCTGGGCACTGACCACATAGACTTCACTGGTATTACGCTGCACGCCTGGCTCGATGCGCACCCGAATACGGGTTTCGCCGTCGCCAGCCACACCGCCGGCTTGCAGGCGCTTGGCCATTGTGGCCGACAGTTCGCTCGGGTGCTGCCACGCCGTGGTGAACTCACCGGTTTGCGGGCGCTGTTGATCCATGCGAAAGCCGTTGTCCTGGAAGAACTGCACGGCCACCGGCCAGACTTCGGCAGGTGGGCGCTGGGCCATGATCCAACGTGAGTCACCGCTCTTCTGCAGGCTGTAGTCGCTGGCATCGGCCACGGCCGAGATCGGCTGTGGGCGCGGTACTTCGAATTCGCCCTTGAAGGTGTCGTCCGCGACGTTGCGCGGAATTGGCAGCAACGGGTCAAGACGCTTGGCGACAGTGACATCCGGCGGCAGCTGCATCGGTTTGGAGGGTTGTGCTTCCAGGTAATCGCTGCCGCGGTCACGGAAGTAGCCTTCCGGGCCCCAGATCCAACCGCAGCCACTGGTGCTGGAGATAATCAAGGCAAGTGCGGAAAGTCCGGCCAATCGCTTCATGCGTAGTGCTTCCTCAATTAAACCAGGACGCCGGACTGGCGCAGGGCCTGTCGCAGCGGTTCGTGACAGGCTTCGCTGAGCCAGGTGAGCGGCAGACGGATACCGTCCGGCATCAGGCCCATCTCATGCAGCGCCCATTTCACGGGAATAGGGTTGGATTCGATAAACAGGGTCTTGTTGAGCGGCATCAGCGTCTCGTGGATCGCACGTGCAGTGACCGCGTCACCGGCGATGGCGGCGGCGCACAGCTCGCTCATGGCACGCGGGGCAACGTTGGCGGTCACCGAAATATTGCCTTTGCCACCCAGTAGGATCAGCTCGACAGCGGTCGCGTCATCACCGGAATACACCAGGAAGTCGCTGCTCACACCGGCGAGGATATCCTTCGCACGCTGCATGTCGCCGGTAGCTTCCTTGATGCCGATGATGTTCGGCACGGAGGACAGGCGAATCACCGTCTCGGCCTTCATGTCGCACGAGGTGCGACCGGGAACGTTGTAGAGGATCTGCGGGATGTCTACGGCTTCGGCGATGGTGCGGAAATGCTGGTACAAGCCTTCCTGAGTCGGCTTGTTGTAGTACGGCGTCACCAGCAGGCAGGCATCGGCGCCGGCTTTCCTGGCGTTTTTGGTCAATTCGATCGCTTCGCGGGTCGAATTCGCGCCTGTGCCTGCGATCACGGCAATACGCCCTGCAACGCGCTTGACCACGTACTCGATCACCTGGATGTGTTCTTCCACATCAAGCGTGGCCGACTCACCCGTGGTGCCGACCGCCACAATGGCGTTGGTGCCCTCTTGCAGGTGGAAGTCCACCAGTTTGCCCAGGCTGTCCCAGTCGAGATTACCTTGTGCATCCATGGGTGTGACCAGTGCCACCATACTGCCCGCAATCATGCAACCGCTCCTGCCGGAAAAAGAGAGCGGTAATGGTACTGGCGCCAAGATGCTTGCACAAGCGAAGTACCGTATGAGTACGCGTTATGGATCAACTTAGTCGCCCGCAATGCCATCATTGAGGCAAAGAAGGGTTTGATGAAGGCGATAACGTAATGAAAACGCCACCTCCTAGCCCTTGGCGATGGTTTTCGCTACCCTTCATCCTTTGATTGATACCGCTGTCATCGTATCGACCGCTCATCGCTTTAGGAAGGCTGCATGTCCACCCCCACAGTCCGCGAACAATTCCTTGTCATCAGTGCCCTTGGCGCCAACCCCATGGAGCTGACTAACGTCCTGTGCCGCGCCAGCCATGAAAATCGCTGCGCCGTCGTGACCTCCCGCCTGACCCGCCATGGCGAGTGCAGCGCGCTGGTCCTGCAGATTTCCGGAACCTGGGATGCCTTGGCACGTTTGGAAACCGGCTTGCCAGGCCTGGCCAAGAAACACGACTTCACCGTCAACGTGGTACGCAGTGCAGCGCTGGAGAACCGTCCTCAGGCCCTGCCTTACGTGGCTTATGTCAGTTCGGCCTACCGTTCGGACATCGTCAACGAGCTGTGCCAGTTCTTTATCGACCATAACGTCGAGCTGGAAAACCTGACCTGCGACACCTATCAGGCTCCCCAGACCGGCGGCACCATGCTTAATGCCACTTTCACCGTGACCTTGCCGGCCGGCGTGCAGATCAGTTGGCTGCGCGACCAGTTCCTGGATTTCGCCGATGCCCTGAACCTCGATGCACTGATCGAGCCATGGCGCCCACAGAACCCAATGTAAGGAAGCTTTCATGGCTGTAGTCATCGACAAACCGGTAGCCGACTTCGAAGCCCAGGCCACCAGCGGGCAGACCTTCAGCCTTTCCGGGCTCAAGGGCAAGCAAGTAGTGATCTACTTCTACCCGAAAGACAGCACTCCGGGTTGCACCACCGAAGGCCAGGGTTTCCGTGACCAGTACGCAGCGTTCAAGGCCGCCAACACGGAAGTGTTTGGTGTGTCCCGGGACAGCGTTAAGTCCCATGAGAACTTCAAGGGCAAGCAGGAATTCCCCTTCGAGCTGATCAGCGACAAGGACGAGGCTGTCTGCCAGCTGTTTGATGTGATCAAGCTGAAGAAGCTATACGGCAAGGAATACCTGGGTGTTGATCGCAGCACCTTTCTCATCGACAAGGATGGGGTGCTGCGTCAGGAATGGCGTGGCGTGAAAGTGCCAGGGCATGTGGATGCTGTTTTGGCGGCGGCGCAGGCATTGAGCAAGGCTTGATTACGGCGGTGGCTGTTAGATAGCTATCGCAGGCAAGCCAGCTCCCACATCTGATGCAACTCGGGCAATCATGTGGGAGCTGGCTTGCCTGCGATGGGGCCATCAGCCCCACCCCATCGATTAAAGTAATGGCGCAACTACAGGTTCTTGCCGCGGCCACGCATCCAGCACGGCCTTGAACAACGTCGCCAGGGGAATTGCAAAGAACACCCCCCAGAATCCCCACAGACCGCCAAACAACAATACCGCACAGATGATCGCCACCGGATGCAGGTTCACCGCCTCGGAGAACAGCAGCGGTACCAGCACGTTGCCATCCAGCACCTGAATAATGCCGTAGACCGCCATCAGGTAGATGAACTGGTCGCTCCAGCCCCACTGGAACAACGCTATCAACAACACCGGCACCGTCACCACCACGGCACCGACATAGGGCACCACCACTGACACACCGACCAGCAGTGCCAACAGGGCCGCATAATTCAGCCCCAACGCGACAAAGCCAATGTAGGTCACGCCACCGCAAATAAAGATCTCAATGACCTTGCCACGAATGTAGTTGGCGATCTGCCGGTTCATTTCCTGGGCGACACGGGTAATCAGCGCCCGCTCCCGTGGCAAATACCCACGCACCCAGCGACCGATCATTTCCCGGTCCTTGAGAAAGAAGAACACCAGGATCGGTACCAGTACCAGGTAGATCATGATGTTGACCAGCAGCGGCAGGCTCGACAGCGAAAATGTCAGCGCCCATTGCCCGAACTTTCCGATCTCGCCCCGTGCCACTTCAATGGCCTGCAACACTTGCTCGTCCGACACCAGATGCGGATAGCGTTCAGGCAATAGCAGCAACAGCGACTGCCACTTGGCGAGCATGCCCGGCAGTTCGTTGAACAGGGTGATCACCTGATGCCACAACAGCGGCACGACCACCACGATAAACACCAGAAGCGCGCCCATGAACAAGGCAAACACCAGGCCCACCGCGGCCCCGCCGGGCAGTCGCAAACGCTCCAGGATAGTCACCAGGCCTTGCATCAGGTAAGCCAGCACCATCCCCGCCAAGACAGGCGCCAGCATGCCACCCAAGGTCAGTACGGCAGTGAAGGCCAGAAACAGCAGAACAGCCAGCACCACGGCTTCCTCGTCGGAGAAATAGCGCTGAATCCAGTCACGTAACACTTTGAACATCAATCAACCTCGGGCAATGGGGACAAGCACACTCGAAAGGTTTCAGGCCTTGCGCAACCAGTAACGATAGACGCCAGCTTCGTCTTCTTCATGCAGCAACGTGTGGCCGGCCAGCTTGGCGAAGGTCCGGAAATCCCGCTGGGAACCGGCGTCCGTTGCAATCACCTTGAGTACCGCACCGCTGGCCAGCCGATTGAGCTCCAGTTTGGCCTTGAGCAGGGGCAACGGACAGTTGAGCCCGCTGGCATCGAGTTCGGCATCAAAGGCTACAGCGTCGGTCATGGTTCTACTCCGGGAGGGCGTCGGGGGCCGCTTAGAATATCTGGTCCGAAGCTCAGTGTCCGGCTACAGTAAGCTCTTTGTCGAAAGGCTTTGTGCATGACTTT
This sequence comes from Pseudomonas spelaei, assembly GCF_009724245.1. Classification (GTDB taxonomy): domain Bacteria; phylum Pseudomonadota; class Gammaproteobacteria; order Pseudomonadales; family Pseudomonadaceae; genus Aquipseudomonas; species Aquipseudomonas spelaei. The sequence continues at coordinate 35,858 of NZ_WNNK01000019.1, forward strand.
TTTGCGCCCTACCCTGCTGACGCTGGCTTGCCTGCTTGCCTCTCCAGGCTTCGCCGACGAGCTGCCGTCACTTGGCGACGCCAGTTCTGCCATTGTCTCGCCGCAACAGGAATATCAACTGGGGCGGGCATGGCTGGCTTACCTGCGCGGCCAGGTCTCGCAACTTAACGACCCGCAGCTCAAGGACTACGTCGAAACCAGCGTTTATAAACTGGTGGAGACCAGCCAGGTCAACGACCGGCGTCTGGAATTCATTCTGATCAACAGCCCGCAGCTGAACGCCTTCGCGGCGCCTGGCGGCATCGTCGGGGTCAACGGCGGCCTGTTCCTCAATGCCCAGACCGAAGGTGAATACGCCTCGGTGCTGGCCCACGAATTGGCTCACTTGTCCCAACGCCACTTCGCCCGGGGGATGGAAGCGCAGCAACGCATGCAGATCCCGATGATGGCAGCCCTGCTCGGCGGGATTATCGCCGCCGCCGCAGGTGCCGGCGACGCAGGCATTGCCGCGATTGCCGGCAGCCAGGCGGCAGCAATCCAGGAACAGCGGCGGTTCTCCCGGCAAAACGAACAAGAGGCGGACCGTATCGGCATTCTCAACCTGGAGAAAGCCGGCTATGACCCACGCTCCATGCCGACCATGTTTGAACGCCTGATGCGCCAATACCGTTTCGATGCCAAGCCACCGGAATTCCTGCTGACTCACCCGGTGACCGAATCGCGGATCGCCGACACCCGTAACCGCGCCGAACAGTCCAAGCCTGGGGGCAAGGAAGACAGCCTGCGCTATCAACTGATTCGTGCCCGGGTTCAGCTGTATTACGAAGACACCCCAGGGTTGGCAGCCAAACGCTTCCGTGCCCAATTGGATGAAAACCCGAAAAACGACGTGGCACGCTACGGCCTGGCCATCGCCCAGATCAAAGGCACCCAGCTTAATGATGCCCGGGAGAACCTCAAGCCACTGCTGGCCAAGGCTCCCAACGACATCACCTACAACCTGGCGCAGATCGAACTGGATATCACCAACAACCGCCTGCCAGATGCCCAGCAGCGCACAGACCGGATGCTGACCCAATACCCAAGCAACTATCCGCTGAATCAGGTACGGGTGGATCTGCTGCTCAAGCAAAACCGCACCGCGGATGCGGAAAAGGCTCTGGAAGGTTTGCTCAAGTCTCGTCCCGATGACCCGGACGTCTGGTACCAAGTCGCAGAAACTCGCGGCTTGTCAGGCAATATCATTGGCCTGCATCAAGCCCGCGCCGAATATTTCGCATTGGTGGGCGACTTCCAGCAGGCCATTCAGCAGTTGGACTTCGCCAAGCGACGTGCCGGCAGCAACTTCCCACTCTCGTCACGCATCGACGCTCGCCAACGTGAGCTGATCGAACAGGAACGCCTGGTCAAGGGGATGATGAGCTAAACCGCTCACCCACAAAAAAGCCCCGCTCTAAAGCGGGGCTTTTTATTGGACTACGACTAGCGGCTTACTCAGCCAGCTTGAAGGTAATGAAGCTGGCACGACCCTGGCGCAGAACACGCATCGACACCGAGCGATTCTTCGGCAACGCCTTGGCGATGTCGGTGAATTCCTTGGTGGAGTTGATGGCCTGGTTGTTCAGGTGAGTGATGACATCACCCGGCTGCAGGCCGATCAAGGCAGCAGGACCATCCTGAACCTCCTTGATCACCACACCGCTCTTGAGGTCGAAACTCTTCTTCTGCTCATCGGTCAGCTCGACCACGGCAATGCCAAGGCGGTTGCTGCTGCGCTCGGCACCGGACTTGTTGCCCAGGGCGTCAAGCGTCGAACCTTCTTCCGGAATGGCACCTACGGTCAGCTCGACAGTTTGGCGCTTGCCTTCGCGGATAACTTCCAGCTTGGCCTTGCTGCCCGCCTTGAGCGCGCCCACCAGATGCGGCAAGTCTGCAGACATGACGATCGGCTGGCCGTTCATGCTCAGGATCACGTCGCCTACTTGCAGGCCACCCTTGGCAGCTGGGCCGTCGTCCTGAATCTGCGCAACCAGGGCACCGGCCGGCTTGTCCAGGCCGAAGGATTCAGCCAGGTCCTTGTTTACTTCCTGGATCACCACGCCCAACCAGCCACGGCTGACCTTGCCACCGCTTTTCAGCTGGTTGGAAACGTCCATGGCCACGTCGATCGGGATCGCAAAGGACACGCCCATGAAACCACCGGAGCGGGTGTAGATCTGCGAGTTGATACCGACAACTTCGCCCGCCAGGTTGAACAGCGGACCACCGGAGTTACCCGGGTTGATCGGCACGTCGGTCTGGATGAACGGCACATAGTTTTCATTCGGCAGGCTGCGACCGATGGCGCTGACGATGCCCTGGGTCACGGTATGGTCAAAACCAAACGGCGAACCGATGGCAACCACCCACTGCCCGGCTTTCAGGTCCTGGGACTTGCCCAGTTTCAGCACCGGCAGGTCTTTACCTTCGATCTTCAGCAAGGCCACGTCAGAGCGAGGATCAGTGCCCACCAGCTTGGCCTTGAGTTCGCTGCGATCCGCCAGACGCACGAGAATTTCGTCGGCATCGGCGATCACGTGGTTGTTGGTAAGAATGTAGCCGTCCGGAGAGATGATGAAGCCCGAACCCAGGGATTGAGCTTCACGCTGGCCGCCACCACGGGGCGAACGCGGTTGTGGCATGCCACGCTCGAAAAACTCCCGCAACATCGGCGGCAAGCCTTCAAGGTCAGGCATTTGCTGATTGGAGACTTTGCGATCCGGCAGCTTCTGGGTGGTACTGATGTTAACCACGGCAGGCGACGCCTGCTCCACCAGTTGGGTGAAGTCAGGCAGCTCGGCCGCTTGCGCGGTAACAGCCTGACCCAGCACCAGTACCGTGGCGACTATGGATAGGTAAGACTTCAAACGTGGTATCGACATACAGCTCCCGTTACGACGAGCAGGGTTGAGCGACAGGGTTCAATAAACGCCGGAAACTGTAGCCGACATTTTTGTTCCACGAACAAAACAAGGCCAGAGCCGAGAAGCCCTGACCTATAAAAAACATGGGAACATTTTGCAAGTGAAAATGCTGTCCAGACATTTCATGTTCTCAGCAGGCATCGACTTTCTCCTGCGCAACTTTGAAATATCAGGATGAACATAGGATTAACGACTCACGGCTTGACGGGCGTCGAGCCGCTGCGTACAGACAGGGCAATGCGTTCGGCGGTACCGATAGGGATTTCGCCAACTACCGTCACCATCACCTCCCCTTCCGGGGCAGTCAGACGTCGTGAAACAGCTACAGTCGGTCCTAGTTGGGTGCGAGTCTCGGTGACCGCCGCACCGTTGAGCGGCTCAAAAAACACCGAAAAGCGTGCCAGACCATCGCCATACATCAGGCTGTTGACGACAACGTTGGTCTTGGCGTCCTTGCGGGCGCGGCTGCTGGTCAATTGGAAGCCCGGTGGCAACCAATCCAGCGTCCACGCTTGAGGGGTATCCACCTCCGACTCTTTATTGCTGGAGGCCACTACCGGCTTACAGTCGCCGCTGGGCTGCAACTCATGATCGTCGGGAACATCGGAGGTATTCAATTGAGTGAACTGGAAACGCTCCAGCAACTGCCCCTGATCATTGAGCAACAAGGATTTCAGCGGCAGCGCGGTTTCACGGTCCAGATGCAGCTCGAAGCCATAGCGATATTGGTCACGGGGAGTCAGGGCCACGATCACGGCATTACGGCCAGCGACGCGCGACTTGCCTATCACGGCAAGGTCGTAGAATGCTTTAAGTGCTTGTGGGTCAAGAGCGCGGGCAGAGGAATCAGGTGAGTCGCCGAGTCCGGCAACCAAAGTGCCGCTGACGCACTGGGTACGCCCATCGACACGCACGACCTCCTGGGCGGAACCGTCGAGCTGCAACAGCCGCTCGCGGACCTGACCATTCTGGACGCGATGCCAGATGTCATGGGTAGAAAAGCTACCGTTACGCTCGTAGATGAAGGTGCCCTGGAAGCTTTGCTGTTGCTCTGCACGCCCAAGACGAGTCAGCCAGTCTTGGGCTTCGTCGGCATGGGCAGGTACTGCAAACCAGCCACTGAGCAAAAGCGCAAGGAGCGGTATGGCGCGCATAAGGCTCCTTAGCGGTTTAGCGGTTTTCCAGGCTTGCAGCGCGGGCGTATGGCAGAGCGCTTTCGGTGCCTTTGAGCGCCGATTGCTGGGCGTGCTGGCGCAGGTAACCTGGCAGACGCTGATCCTGCCAGCCGGATTGACCTTGAAGCACACCGTTGGCCATCGGCCCGGTAGCGTCAGAGCTTTCCTTATAGCCCGCCAGTACTGCCGGACCCTTGACCTGCGGGCCAGCCATAACTGGTTGCTGGGTTTGCTGAGCCAATTCGGCACCGGCGATTTCGTCCTGGTTATACAGGCGAACACCGGCCAATACAGCGAGAGTCACCGAGGCTGCTACTGCCAGACGCCCCAGGCTACGCCAAGGACCGCGAGCAGCCTTTGCCGGAACGGCTTCATCAGCCAGCGCAGCAGAAACGGCCGCAGCAATATCCAGACGAGGGATTAATAGATCCTTGTGCATCACCGCCCGAGCGACTTGGTAACGAGACCAGGTATCACGGGTTTCGGCGTCATCAAATGCATTAAGCACTCGACGAAGTTCCAATTCATCCGCTTCGTTATCCATCACTGCGGACAGCGATTCCTGCAGGGCATCACGACTCATGGCGGTTCCTCTCTTGGCTGTCGCCGCTGTCTTTAGTTTTCCTGCAACAACGGCTGCAGGGCTTTATCGATGGCTTCCCGGGCCCGGAAGATCCGGGAGCGAACGGTCCCCACCGGACACTGCATGACGCTCGCAATGTCTTCGTAACTCAGACCATCGAACTCACGTAAAGTTAATGCCGTACGCAAATCTTCTGGCAGTTGCTGAATGGTTCGATGGACCGTGCCTTCAATCTCGTCGCGCAGCAATGCACGCTCCGGCGACTCGAGATCTTTGAGGCCGTGATCACCATCGTAAAATTCTGCATCTTCCGAACTCACATCACTATCGGGTGGGCGGCGACCGCGAGACACCAGATAGTTCTTCGCCGTGTTGATGGCGATGCGGTATAGCCACGTGTAAAACGCACTGTCACCGCGAAAATTGCCAAGTGCCCGATACGCCTTGATAAAGGCTTCTTGTGCGACATCCTGGGCTTCATGGGTGTCGTGCACAAACCGCACGATCAACCCGAGAATTTTGTGCTGGTATTTCAGCACTAGCAGATCAAATGCACGCTTATCGCCGCGTTGAACACGCTCGACCAGCTGCTGATCCTCTTCCTGGGTTAGCATGAACACTCCTCGTTGTACCTGGAGGAGGCTTGCATAACTAAACGATCAGGCTTGCAAACATAGACTCGGGCTTTTCGCAAAAGTTCTCCCCCTCCAAGCAAGTTTCCGGCGCGCACTGTTTTGGCACACACGAAAAACGCAGCACGGGCAACCCCGGCTGCGCGAATAATCTTTTCGCCAGTTTTCTGACACGCCTCATATTCCAGGCTGACCAGTAAATCCAACGTTTTCCCAGCTTTCGGGCAACCTGCTATTGAGTCGAGGCTTATGCAAAAAGTTCCCCCGCTCACACCTGGCCGTTTTCTGAAAGCCGTGCAGTTCGTTGACCGTAGTCTCACAATGCCACGAATGCCCGGCTATTGTGCCGATCCCCCCCTCTATATACTAGTGGGCCGTGTGACCCTTTGATTCGCCGATCCAGGCGTCCTGTTTGCGCCAACCCTTCGGATCGCTTTTTGCGGAATCCTTCAAATGAGCCAACAGTTTCAACACGATGTTCTGGTGATTGGCAGCGGTGCGGCGGGCTTGAGCCTTGCCTTGACCCTGCCGAGTCATCTGCGCATAGCCGTACTGAGCAAAGGCGACCTGGCCAATGGCTCGACCTTCTGGGCCCAGGGCGGTGTCGCGGCGGTACTGGATGACACCGATACCGTCCAGTCCCACGTCGAAGACACCCTTAACGCCGGAGGCGGCCTGTGCAATGAAGACGCGGTGCGCTTTACCGTCGAGCACAGTCGCGAAGCCATCCAGTGGCTGATCGACCAGGGCGTGCCCTTCACCCGGGACGAAGAGTCTGGCACCGACGACGGTGGTTTCGAGTTCCACCTGACCCGCGAAGGCGGCCACAGCCATCGGCGCATCATCCATGCCGCCGATGCCACGGGCGCGGCCATTTTCAAGACCCTGCTCGCCCAGGCCCGGCAGCGCCCCAACATCGAACTGCTGGAACAGCGCGTCGCCGTCGACCTGATCACCGAAAAACGCCTGGGCCTGCCGGGCGAACGCTGCCTCGGCGCCTACGTGCTCAACCGTGGCAGCGGCGAAGTCGACACCTATGGCGCCCGCTTCACCATCCTGGCCTCGGGCGGCGCGGCCAAAGTCTACCTCTACACCAGCAACCCCGACGGCGCCTGTGGTGATGGCATCGCCATGGCCTGGCGCTCCGGCTGTCGGGTGGCCAACCTGGAGTTCAACCAGTTCCACCCCACCTGCCTGTATCACCCGCAAGCCAAGAGTTTCCTGATCACCGAAGCCCTGCGCGGCGAAGGCGCACACCTGAAACTGCCCAACGGCGAACGCTTCATGCAGCGCTTCGACCCACGGGCCGAGCTGGCGCCCCGGGATATCGTGGCCCGGGCCATCGACCACGAGATGAAGCGCCTGGGCATCGACTGCGTCTACCTGGACATCAGCCACAAACCCGAAGCCTTCATCAAGACCCACTTCCCGACGGTCTACGAGCGCTGCCTGACGTTCAACATCGACATCACCAAAGGCCCGATCCCGGTGGTCCCGGCGGCGCACTACACTTGCGGCGGCGTGATGGTCGACCAGCAAGGTCGCACGGATGTGCCCGGCCTGTACGCCATCGGCGAGACCAGCTTCACCGGCCTGCACGGTGCCAACCGCATGGCCAGCAACTCACTGCTGGAGTGTTTCGTCTATGCCCGCTCGGCGGCTGCCGACATCCTCGAACAACTGCCGCGCATCCCGGTGCCTGCCGCCCTGCCCCGCTGGGACGCCAGCCAGGTCACCGACTCCGACGAAGACGTGATCATCGCCCACAACTGGGACGAGCTACGGCGCTTCATGTGGGACTACGTGGGGATTGTGCGCACCAACAAGCGCCTGCAACGAGCGCAGCACCGGGTGCGATTGTTGCTGGATGAAATCGACGAGTTCTACAGCAACTACAAGGTCAGCCGCGACCTGATCGAGCTGCGCAACCTGGCGCAGGTAGCCGAATTGATGATCCGCTCGGCCATGGAGCGCAAGGAGAGTCGAGGCCTGCATTACACCCTCGATTACCCGCAGATGCTGCCCGAGGCCCGGGACACTATTCTGGTGCCAGCCACCTACGGCGACTGAACTTCAAACGCACTCGCAGGCGCCGATGCACATCGGCGACCTGCGAATCCCTCGGCACACAGATCGAGCGCACCCGCCAATCGCCTTGCACGCGAAAGCGCAGCACCACGATCAACGGTAGTGCCAGGCTGTCGGGGCGCAGTTGCACACTGTGCCAGCCTCGCTCGTGACTCCAGAGCTGCCAACCGTCAGCATCACGACGCAAGCCGCGAATCGACGAACGGTGAGTCAGCAGGACATGGCGCGGCAGGACCCAGCCCGCGTGAGCCAGGCAAAGGATGGCGCCCAGCACAGCGACCCAAAGGGAAACAGCCAGAACCATCAATGCACCCAGCGCGAACAGCTGGGCGAGGAGATACCCCGCCAGCAATAGCCGTGAGGCCTGCCAGCGGCATTCGAAGCTATTACTTGGGCTGGACACGATCCAGAATCATCCGAACCATGCGCTGCAGCTCCGGGTCTTCCGATTCGGCCCGCTCCATGAACCAGCCGAACATGTCCTGATCCTCGCACTCCAGCAGCTTGCGGTAGCATTCACGGTCGACATCATTGAGGTGCGCATAGACCTCCTTGACGAACGGTACCAGCAACACATCCAGCTCAAGCATGCCACGACGACTGTGCCAGTACAGGCGATTGAGTTCTACATCTTCGACCATGGAGCGCTCCTCAAATAGAGCGCAAGTATACAGGCCCAAGGAGCTCGGAACAGTCGGCTTTGGTCGGCATATGGAAACTACCCATTTGCCGGACGCCCCTCTATGATGCACTCATAACTTTTCAACCTGCGATGACCCATGGCTGACTCTGCTTTCTTCTGCCCCCTGTCCCACGAAGGCGTTCTCGCCGTCCGCGGCGCTGACGCTGCCAAGTTCCTGCAGGGACAACTGACCTGCAACCTCAATTACCTGAGCGACACCCAGGCCAGCCTCGGCGCCCGCTGCACCCAGAAAGGCCGCATGCAGTCGAGCTTCCGGATCCTGCTGCAAGGTGATGGTGTGCTGTTGGCCATGGCCAGCGAACTGCTGGAGCCACAACTGGCGGACCTGAAGAAGTACGCTGTGTTTTCCAAATCCAAACTGACCGACGAAAGCGCCGCCTGGGTGCGTTTCGGTCTGTCGGATGCGGACTCGGCACTGCTCGGCCTGGGCCTGGAACTGCCGCCTGAAACCGACAGCGTCGCCCGTACTGACGAGCTGATTGCCATTCGTGTATCCCCTGGCCGCACCGAACTCTGGGCACCTGCCACGCAAGCCGAGACCGTGCGCAGCCAACTGGCCGCACATTTGAAAGAAGGTGATCTGAATCAGTGGCTGCTGGGGCAGATCCGCGCAGGGATCGGCCAGGTCATGGCCCAGACCCGCGAACTGTTCATCCCACAGATGCTCAACCTGCAAGCCGTTGGCGGCGTCAGCTTCAAGAAAGGCTGCTACACCGGCCAGGAAATCGTCGCCCGCATGCAGTACCTGGGCAAGCTCAAGCGCCGCCTCTATCGACTGAGCCTGGACGCCAGCGAGCTACCCGAGCCCGGTACGCCACTGTTTTCTCCAAGCCACAACAGCGCCATCGGCGAAGTCGTCATCGCCGCGCGGGCCGACCAAGTGATTGAACTTCTCGCGGTACTGCAAGCCGAAGCAGCAGACGGCGGCGATGTGCATGTGGGTACGCTGGAAGGACCGGGCCTGCAGTTGCTCGACCTCCCTTACCAACTGGACCGTGATCGCGAGATCCAGCGTTAATCGCCGTACTTTTTGGCAGCACCCTAGAGATTAGAAATGAACAAGCTGGCGGAAAAAGTCCAACAGGCTTTGGTTGAGGCCATCGATAACGATGACCTGGTTCTGCCAACGTTACCGGAAGTGGCCCTGAAAATTCGTCAGGCCGCTGAAGACCCGGAGATCAGCATCAGCCGTTTGAGCAAAGTGATCGGCCGCGACACCGCCTTGTCAGCGCGACTGATCAAAGTGGTCAACAGCCCGTTGCTGCGGGCGACTCAGGAAGTCACTGACCTGCACACCGCCATCACCCGGCTGGGCACCAACTACAGCAGCAACCTGGCCATCGGCCTGGTGATGGAGCAGATCTTCCACGCCCGCTCCGACGTGGTCGAACAGAAGATGCGCGATGTCTGGCGCCGCAGCCTGGAAGTGGCGGGCGTCAGCTACGCCCTGTGTCGAAATCACAGCCAATTGAAGCCTGATCAAGCGGCCCTCGGTGGCCTGGTGCATCAGATTGGCGTGCTACCGATCCTGACCTATGCCGAAGATCGCTACGAGCTGCTGGCCGACCCGGTCAGCCTCAACCATGTGATTGAAAGCATCCACCCGCTGCTGGGGGACAAACTGCTGCGCGTCTGGGACTTTCCGGAGATGCTGGTGGACGTGCCGGGGCAATACCTGGACCTGACACGCGACTCTGAAAAACTCGATTACATCGATGTGGTGCAGGTAGCGGTTCTGTATTGCCACAAAGGCACTGAGCACCCGCTGGCCACCGTGCCCCTGTCGACCCTGCCAGCCTTCAAAAAGCTGCGTATCGACCCGCAAAGCCGCACCTTCAACACCGACCTGGATGAAGCACGGTCGATGTTTTACTGACTACCCCGCGTTAAAACTCACCCGCACCTTCAACCCCGCCGACTCACCGTCATGCAGACTGATCTGCGCCAGATGCGCCCGGCAGATTTCCCCGACAATCGCCAGGCCCAATCCCGACCCCATGCCCTGTTGACTACGCCGATAAAAGCGTTCGAACACCCGATCTCGCTCATCCCGCGGGATACCCGGGCCATCGTCTTCGACTTCCAGCACCGCCGGCGCCGTGACTCGCAGGATCACATTACCGCCCGGTGGCGTATGGGCCAGTGCGTTATCCACCAGATTACTCAACAGCTCGTTCAACAAAGTAGGCTCACCCCGTAGCCATACCGGCTCATCCGCCTCCAGCGCCAGGGCGACACCCCGGGCGTGCGCCAACGGTGCCATGGCCATGCCCAGCTCCCGAGCCAATTGGCTGAGATCAAGCAACTGCGCACCGCCTTCAGCAATCGCCCGGGCACCATTTTCGATACGGGCCAGGGACAGCAGTTGGTTGGCCAGGTGAGTCAGCCGATCAGTGCCCTGGGCCGCCGTTTCCAGCGTACTACGCCAGGTGGCCGGATCTTCGGCACGCAAGCCCAGCTCCAGGCGGGCCTTGAGCGCCGCCAGCGGTGTGCGCAGCTCATGGGCAGCATCGGCGATAAATTGCGCCTGGCGCTCGAACTGCCCACGCAAACGTTCGGTGAAATGGTTAAGGGAACGCACCAACGGCCCCAACTCGTGCTGCACCTCCACCAATGGCAATGGTCGTAAGTCATCCGGCTGGCGTTCCTCTACCGCCGTACGCAAGCGCTCCAGCGGGCGTAGTGCCGCACTGACGGCAAACCACACCAGCAGCAACGCACCAATGGCCAGCATGCCCAGGCGCAACAAAGTGTCAGCCATCAGGCTACGCGCCATGCTGACCCGTGCCTCATCGGTTTCTGCCACGCGGATTTCCGCCATACCGTTCATGTTCGGTTCGGACACCGCCTTGAGCAGGCTCACCACCCGCACGTTCTGCCCTTGGTACTTGGCGTTGTAGAAACGCGCCAAGGCAGGATAGTCGTCAGTGCGTGGCGTACCCGGTGGCGGGCCGGGCAGGTTTTCGTAGCCGGAAATCAGCTGCTGGTGAATGTCGTTGACCTGGTAATAAATCCGTCCGGCACTGTCGTAGGCGAACGTGTCCAGCGCCACGTAGGGCACATCGGCACTGAGGGTACCGTCACGATGGGACAGCCCGGCGGCGATGGTCCGTGCCGATGCCAGCAGCGTTCGGTCATAGGCCGTGTCGGCGGCTTCGCGGCCATTCCAATAAGCGCTCAAACCACTGGCAATCATCAGCACCACGAGCAACAGCGCCAGGTTCCACAGCAAGCGCCAACGCAGGCTGCTGGGCTTATGCATCGCGGGCTTCCAGCAAATAGCCCAGGCCACGGAAGGTGACAATGGCCACAGGCTGGCCGTCGAGTTTCTTACGCAGGCGGTGTACGTAGATTTCGATGGCGTCAGGGCTGGCTTCTTCATCGAGACCAAACACCTGGGACGCCAACTGTTCCTTGCTCATGACCCGGCCCGGTCGAGCGATCAAGGCTTCCAGCACCGCCTGCTCACGGGAGGTCAGGGTCAGTAATTCACTGCCCAAGGTAAAGCGCCGCGTATCCAGGTCATAAACCAAAACCCCGCATGCTTGCTGGCGTTCGCCGCCCAGCACGCTACGGCGCAGCAACGCCTTGACCCGAGCTTCCAGTTCAGTGAGTTCGAAGGGCTTGGCCAGGTAATCGTCAGCGCCCAGATTCAGGCCATGAACCCGGTCCTTCACATCACTGCGGGCCGTCAGCATCAACACCGGAAGATTTTTCCCTCGGGCCCGTAAACGCGCCAGCACCTCAAAACCGTCCATGCGCGGCAGGCCCACATCGAGGATCGCCACCGCATATTCCTCGCTGCTCAAGGCCAGGTCCGCCGCGACCCCATCGTGCAACACATCGACGGTCAAACCCGTGCTCTTGAGCGCCTGGGCGACACTTTCGGCTAGCTGCAAATGGTCTTCGACCAGAAGGACACGCATGGATCTGTACCTCGTTCGGGAGTGGTCGGCGCCACACTTTGACCGGGAGTTTACAGGCGCCACCCTGGCTGTGAAGCCCGAAAACATTGAAAGACAACTGAAAGGTTAGTGAAAGCTTCGCCCTTTAGCATCCAGCCACGGTGGGTTACGTCCGCCGAGCTATTTCACCGATAGCGCCCGAAAAACGCCTTGATGCGTTTTCGTCAAATAAGAACAATAACGGGAGTACTCCAACGATGCTGTCTTCACAGCCACAGGCTTGCCCGCCTGTTCGTTTTTCTCGCCTGACCCAGACCGCCCTCGCCAGTGCCGCCGCCCTTGCCGGTTTTTCACCGCTTGGCCAAGCCGCCTTCTTTGAAGACAGCAGCGCGACCCTCGAAACCCGCAACATGTACTTCAACCGCGACTTTCGCGACGGCACCAGCAAACAACAGTCCAAACGTGACGAGTGGGCCCAAGGCTTCATGCTCAACCTGCAATCGGGCTACACCGACGGCACCGTCGGCTTTGGCGTCGATGTGCTGGGCATGCTCGGGGTCAAGCTCGACTCCAGCCCTGACCGCACGGGCACTGGCCTGTTGCCAACCCACGACGACGGCCGTGCGGCCAACCAGTACTCCAAGCTGGGCATCACCGGCAAGATGAAAATCTCCGCCACAGAACTGAAAGTCGGCTCGCTGATCCCGGAACTGCCAATCCTCAAGCCCAACGACGGCCGTATCCTGCCGCAGACCTTCAACGGCGGCCTGCTGACCTCCAAGGAGTTCAAGAACCTGGTGTTCACCGGTGGCCGCCTGGACAAGGTCAAAGACCGCGACGACAGCAATTACGAAGACATCGCGCTCAACAACAAGAACGGGCGTTTCGTCAGCGGCGCCACCGGCAAGCATTTCAATTTTGGCGGCGTGGACTACAAGTTCGCCGACAAGATCACCGGCAGCTACCACTTCGCTCAGCTTGACGACGTGTACCGCCAGCACTTCCTTGGCCTCATGGCTTCACGCCCGGTGGGCCCTGGCACCTTCGCCGCCGACCTGCGCCTGGCCATCAGCGATGACACCGGCAGCGCGCGTGGCGGCAATATTGATAACAAATCCCTCAACGGTATCTTCAGCTATGCCCTCAATGGCCATAAGCTCAGCGCCGGCTACCAGCACATGTCCGGTGACAGCGCCTTCCCTTACGTGGATGGCAGCGACCCGTACCTGGTCAACTTCGTGCAGATCAACGACTTTGCCGGTGCCGAAGAGCGCTCCTGGCAGGCCCGCTATGACTACGACTTCGCCAAGCTGGGGATTCCCGGCCTGAGCTTCATGAGCCGTTACCTGTCCGGCGACAACATCAAACTCAAGAACGGCGAAACCGGCAAAGAGTGGGAGCGCAACAGCGAGATCAAGTACGTGGTGCAAAGCGGCACGTTCAAGGATGTGGCCGTGCGCTTGCGCAATGCCACTTACCGTTCCAACTATTCGGCCCGTGATGCGGATGAAGTGCGCGTGCTGGTCAGTTACAGCGTCGCACTGTGGTAGTAGACCCACCCCATAACAACAATGACGGAGATTCTCATGACCCTTTCACTGCGTAAATTGGCCCTGGCAGCCAGCTGCATGCTGTTCGCCGGCCAACTGCTGGCCGCCGGCGAGCCCAAGCGCCCGGAATGCATTGCACCCGCCTCGCCCGGCGGTGGTTTTGACCTGACCTGCAAACTGGCGCAAAGCGCGCTGGTCAACGAAAAGCTGCTGAGCAAACCCATGCGTGTGACGTACATGCCTGGCGGCGTGGGCGCGGTGGCCTACAACGCCGTGGTGGCTCAGCGCCCAGCGGACGCGGGCACCTTGGTGGCCTGGTCCAGCGGTTCGTTGTTGAACCTGGCCCAGGGCAAGTTCGGTCGCTTCGACGAGAGCGCAGTGCGCTGGTTGGCGGCAGTCGGCACCAGCTACGGTGCCATCGCGGTGAAAAGCGATTCCCCCTACAAAAACCTCGACGATCTGGTCCAGGCGCTGAAGAAAGATCCGAGCAAAGTGGTCATTGGCTCCGGCGGCACTGTCGGTAGCCAGGACTGGATGCAAACTGCACTGATCGCCAAGGCTGCCGGGATCAACCCGCGTGACCTGCGTTACGTCGCCCTGGAAGGCGGCGGTGAAATCGTCACGGCGTTGATGGGCAACCATATCCAGGTGGGCAGTACCGATATTTCCGACTCCATGCCCCATATCCAGAGCGGTGACATGCGCCTGCTGGCGGTGTTCTCGGAAAAGCGCCTGGACGAGCCAGAGATGAAGGACATTCCGACCGCCAAGGAACAAGGCTATGACATCGTCTGGCCTGTAGTACGTGGTTTCTACCTCGGGCCAAAAGTCAGCGATGAAGACTACGCCTGGTGGAAAGATGCCTTCGACAAACTCCTGGCTTCGGAGAAGTTCGCCGAACTGCGCGACCAGCGTGAACTGTTTCCCTTCGCCCTGACCGGCCCGGAGCTGGACACCTACGTGAAGAAACAGGTGGCTGACTACAAAGTGTTGGCCAAAGAGTTCGGCCTGATCCAGTAATCGCCCCTCTGTGGGAGCGGGCTTGCTCGCGAAAAACTTCAACGATGACGCGTGCTGCATGGATACACGCGACATCCTTGTGTTCTTCGTGAGCAAGCTCGCGCCTACAAGAGTCTCCAAGGAGTTCTCCATGCTCTTACAACGCATTTTCGCTGCTGTGCTATTGCTGGCCTGTGCCGGCCTGGCACTGATGGCCTGGCCATATCAGGCGTCGTTTTCCTACGAGCCCGTCGGCCCCCGGGCGTACCCATTACTGATGCTCGGGCTGATGAGCCTGGCGTTGATCTACATGCTGTTTCGCCCACAACCGACCAAGCACAGCGATGACGAACCCCCGTTGGACCGTGCAACGCTGATCAAGATCGGCATCTGCGTGGCACTGCTGCTGGTGTTTGCCGGCACCTTCGAACCCCTGGGTTTCATTCTCAGCAGCATGTTGATCGGTATTCCGATGGCACGGCTATATGGCGGCCGCTGGCTGCCCAGCGTGGTGATCATCACCTTGATGAGCGTCGGCCTTTATCTGCTGTTCGATAAGGCCATGGACGTGCCACTGCCCCTCGGCCTGCTCGACGTTTTGGAGAACTGATATGGATACGCTTGGCTATTTGGGCCAGGGTTTCGGCGTCGCGCTGACCCCCTATAACCTGATCACCGCACTGTGCGGCACCTTGATCGGCACCGTGGTCGGCCTGCTGCCGGGCTTGGGCCCGATCAACGGCGTGGCACTGCTGATCCCCATCGCTTTCGCCCTCGGGCTGCCGCCTGAGTCGGCCTTGATCCTGCTGGCGGCCGTCTACCTCGGCTGCGAATACGGCGGCCGGATCAGCTCGATCCTGCTGAACATTCCAGGTGAAGCCTCCACGGTGATGACCACCCTCGACGGCTATCCGATGGCCCGTAAAGGCCTGGCCGGTGTGGCCTTGTCGCTGTCGGCCTGGAGTTCGTTCATCGGTGCGTTTATCGCCACCTGCGGCATGGTGCTGTTCGCTCCCCTGCTGGCGAAATGGGCGATTGCTTTCGGGCCTGCGGAATATTTCGTACTGATGGTATTCGCCATCGTTTGCCTGGGTGGCATGGCCGGCGACAAGCCATTGAAAACCTTTGTCGCGGCGTTGATCGGCCTGTTTCTGTCAGCGGTGGGTATCGACGCCAACAGCGGCGTGTACCGCTTTACCGGCGACAACATCCACCTGACCGACGGCATCCAATTCGTGGTGCTGGTGCTGGGCCTGTTCTCCATCAGTGAAATCCTGTTGCTGCTGGAAAAAACCCACCATGGCCAGGAAGCGGTGAAAGCCACCGGCCGCATGATGTTCAACTTCAAAGAAGCGGCGTCGGTGTTCGTGGTGAACATTCGTTGTGGCCTGCTGGGCTTCATCATGGGCGTATTGCCAGGTGCCGGTGCGACACTGGCCAGCGCCGTGGCCTACATGACCGAGAAACGTATCGCCGGCGCCAGTGGTGAATTCGGTAAAGGTGACAAACGCGGCCTGGCTGCCCCTGAAACCGCCATCGGTGCCGCCGCGTGCGGCGCACTGGTACCGATGCTGACCCTGGGCGTACCGGGTTCGGGCACCACGGCGGTGATGATCGGCGCACTGTCGCTGTACAACATCACGCCGGGGCCGCTGTTGTTCCAACAACAACCAGACATCGTCTGGGGCCTGATCGCTTCGTTGTTTATCGCCAACATCATGCTGGTGATCCTCAACATCCCGATGATCCGCATCTTCACCCGCATCCTTGCGGTGCCGAACTGGGCGCTGGTGCCGGTGATCGCCATCATCACCGCGATTGGCGTCTACGCCGTTCACGCCACCACCTTCGACCTGTTCCTGATGATCGGCATCGGCATCTTCGGCTACATCCTGCGCAAGCTGGATTTCCCGCTGTCGCCGGTCCTGCTGGGCTTTATCCTCGGCGGCCTGATGGAACAGAACCTGCGCCGTGCGCTGTCGATCTCCAACGGCGAACTGCAAATCCTCTGGTCGAGCCCGATCACCTTTGGTGTGTGGGTACTGACGGCGTTGATGCTGCTGTTCCCGCTCGTGCGGATCTACCGCAAGCGTTCGCTGCAGCGTCGTGCCGTGGCTGATGTCTGAGGTCACCTTTAAACAGTGGTGGGGAACCCCGCTGGTCGGTCTGCTGGGGGGTTACCTCGCCAGCCAGATCGGCTGGCCGCTGCCGTGGATGGTCGGCTCGTTGCTGGCGATCATCCTGGTGCGCTGCCTGACACCCTGGCAACTGGCGGAAATCCCCGGCGGACGCAAATGCGGCCAATGGGTGGTCGGCATTGGTATCGGCCTGCACTTCACCCCAATAGTGATCGAGCAGGTCATGAGCCACTTTGGCTTGATCTTCTTTGGCGCGCTGGTGACCAGCTTGTCGAGCATTGTCGGCGTGTGGTTGATGCGCCGCAGTGGCGAAGACCGTGCCACCGCGTTTTTCTCCAGCATGCCGGGCGGCTCCGGCGAGATGGTCAACCTCGGCGCTCGCAATGGCGCAGTGCTCAGCCGCGTTGCGGCGGGGCAAAGCTTGCGGGTGCTGGTGGTGGTGCTATGCGTACCTGCAGCGTTCAAATATTTGCTGGGGGAAGGTGCTCCACAACTTCATCCGGCAACCGTCAACTGGGCCTGGCTGGCACTGTTATTTCCCGCTGGCGGATTAGTTGCCTGGGGCTGGCAACGCTTGCGCCAGCCAAACCCGTGGTTATTCGGGCCGTTGCTGGTCAGCGCTATCGTCAGCATCACCTGGGATTTGCATATCGGCCTACCCGACGGCGGTAGCCAGATCGGCCAGTGGTTGATCGGCAGCGGCCTGGGTTGCCACTTCAACCGACAATTCTTTCGCCGCGCCCCGTTGTTCATGGGCCGCACCTTGATCGGCACGGCCCTGACCATGTTGATCGCAGCGCTCGCGGCCGTGGGCCTGAGCGCCCTGACCCACCTGGATCTACGCTCGCTGACCCTGGGCATGATGCCCGGCGGCATTGCCGAGATGAGCCTGACGGCAGAAACCCTGCAACTGTCGGTGCCGTTGGTGACCGCGATGCAGGTGATGCGCTTGTTGTTTGTGTTGTTTCTGGCGGAGCCGTTGTTCAGGCATTGGAACAGGCAGCCGGAAAAAATTTAAAGCCGTAACACAGCGCCCACAAAGCCTCTTCTCACACCGCCGGCAACCGCCACTCAATCGGCGTCTCGCCATTCTGCTCAAGAAACTTATTGGTGCGGCTGAAATGCCCGCACCCAATAAACCCGCGATACGCCGACAACGGTGACGGGTGCACCGACGTCAACACCAGGTGCTTGGTGGCATCCACCAGTTTCTGCTTGCCCTGGGCATGGGCGCCCCACAGCAGGAACACCAGATGAGGCTGATGCGCGCTGACCACTTCGATAATCCGATCGGTAAAGAACTGCCAGCCCTTGCCCGCATGCGCATTGGCGTTGGCCCGCTCTACGGTCATGGTGGTGTTGAGCATCAGCACGCCCTGGTCGGCCCAGCTTTGCAGGTAACCGTGGTTGGGAATGTCGATGTTCAGGTCGCGCTTGAGCTCTTTATAGATATTGACCAGGGACGGTGGCGCCGGCACGCCGGGTTGCACCGAGAAGCACAAGCCGTGGGCCTGGCCCGGGCCGTGGTACGGATCCTGGCCGAGGATCACCACCTTGACCTTGTCCAGCGGCGTGGAATTGAGTGCATTGAAGATCATCGGGCCCGGTGGGTAGATTTCCTTGCCGGCTGCGTGTTCCTGGCGCAGGAACTCGCGCAACTGGGCCATGTACGGCTGGTCGAACTCATCCCGCAGGGCGTGTTTCCAGCTGGGTTCGAGTTTGATACGGTCGTCAGTGGTCATGGTTGCATCATCTAGTCAAAAGAATGAGGCGAACCCTAGGAAAGCCTACTCTGCTTGTCAATTGATCTGACGCAGAAGCGGCATTTTCCCACGATGGGATCATACTGAACGTTCAATTAATCGATTGAGGTCGCGATGAACCTGCACTTCGAAGAACTGACCGGCACAGACGGCGCTCGCATCGGCATCGCCAGCCTGGATGCTGAAAAGTCCCTCAACGCCCTCTCCCTGCCCATGATCCTGGCCCTGGCCGAACGCCTTGATGCCTGGGCCAAAGACCCGCAGATCGTCTGTGTGCTGTTGCGCGGCAACGGCCCCAAGGCGTTTTGTGCCGGGGGTGAAGTGCGCAGCCTGGTGCAGGCCTGCCGTGAGCAACCCGGCGAAGTGCCGCCCCTGGCCGAACAGTTTTTTGCGGCCGAATACCGACTCGACTATCGCTTGCACACCTACCCCAAACCACTGATCTGCTGGGGCCATGGTTATGTGCTGGGCGGCGGCATGGGTTTGCTGCAAAGTGCCTCGGTGCGCATTGTTACGCCAAGCAGCCGCCTGGCCATGCCGGAAATCAGCATCGGCCTGTATCCGGACGTCGGTGCCAGTGGGTTCCTGTCGCGCCTGCCCGGTAAGCTCGGTTTGTTCCTCGGCCTCACCGGTGCCCAGATGAATGGTCGCGACGCGCTGGACCTGGGACTTGCCGACCGTTTCTTGCGCGACGAACAACAGGACGAACTGCTCGATGGCCTGCTGCAATTGAACTGGCAGGAGCAAACCGCGATGCAGCTCAACAGTCTGCTCAAGGCCCTGGCTCAGGAAGCCCGCAACCAGTTACCTGAAGCCCAGTGGCTGCCACGCCGCACGCAGATCGACGAATGGCTGGATGTCAGCGATGTGCGCTGTGCCTGGCGCGCCTTGACCCAACTGCGCGAACACGCCGACCCGCTATTCAGCCGTGCGGGCAAGACGATGAGCGAAGGCTGCCCGCTGACCGCACACCTGGTGTGGGAGCAGATCCAGCGGGCGCGGAATCTGTCCCTGGCCCAGGTGTTCCAGATGGAGTACACCATGAGCCTTAACTGCTGCCGGCATCCGGAGTTCAGCGAAGGCGTTCGGGCGCGGTTGATCGACAAGGACCAACAGCCTCATTGGCATTGGCCGAATATCAACGCTATTCCGGAGGCGGTGGTGGAGGCCCATTTTCACAAGGTGTGGGAAGGACGGCACCCGCTGGCGGATTTATCTGACTATTGAGCATTGGAACAGATCAGCGCCGGGATTCATCGACCGTGAACGAACAGTTGTCCGGCTGACGGTCGTCACAGGTATAGATGGCCAGGCCGAACGCATCAGTGGCGGGCTGCCAGTAAGTCGTATCGACCAGCGACATGTTCAGAACATCTTCCTCCATGCCATACCTCAAGGTCACGGGGCGACCCCTGTTTGTCAGATAGATACATTTTTCCAGGTAGCCGTTCTTGCGCTCTTGCCCATCACCGGGCACAAAGATGGCGCCTACAAACCTGTCGATGAAATCCTGAGTCCTCATCTTTGGGCTTTTCCAAAGCAGACGAGCACCGACTGCTTGAAAAGCACCCTCAATGTATTTGACCGACGACGGATAAGGGCAACCTTGCCGCGCCATCGCTTGAGTGGTGCACATCAGCACCAGGCAAAACAAGCACACCATCCGCGTTGTCATCGTGAGTTCCATCAACCTACGGTCAGTTCGGTAACCCCTTTCCTACAGGGGACTACAATCCACGGCCTTAAGATAGCTGTGAAATCTGACAGTACGGATATACAGCGCCCACAAAAAAGCGGCGCATCAAGCGCCGCTTCAAATGAAAACTGACTACCGGTGCCCGCCACGGCCTCCACCGTGGTCACCGCCTCGGCCATCCCCCCGGCCACGGCCACCATTGCCCCAATGATCACCCCAACCCTGGTTGTGGTAAGGGCGGTAACCGGCCCGGGGTCCCGCCGGGTAATAGCGAGGTGCCGGCTGGTAATAACGCGGCGAATAGTAACGCGGTGCCGGTGCATAGTAGCCACGCCGGTAGTAGGTCGGACCACCGCCGTAGTAACCGTTGTAATAGACCGGCGCCGGCGAGGTATAGACCTCGGAACGGTAGTAGCTCCCGCCTCCGTCGTAATAGGGCACACAGGCAGAAAGGGTCAGGCCGAGCAAAGCGATGAGAAGCAGTCGACGATACATGGCGGCCTCCTGGACCGCGAAAGAGCACACACCAGCGACGCTGGGAGGCGGCAATCAGCTTTCACTGACTGACGAAACATCTGACATCAAAAACTGAATCTGGTGCGATTTGGACATAGATTGATACATCTAGTCCGACACACACATCGCCTCATTGCAGTGCAATCGCGCACCAGCAAAAAGCACGGCACTTCCCTGTCAGCCCCCATCCCCCTCTCGCAACCCCCAAAAAACCTGACTCTCCAGCACTTGGCACGACTCTCGCTTTACCTCTTCCCGTGCAAGAGTCATCACAGGTTCGCGGCACCACAATTTGCAATGGCCGACTAGGGTTCCGGCTCGCTTAAGCGAGTGGCTGGTCCGAGAGTTGGCGACCTCCAGTTGAGGTTACACGGCGGGATAAAAGCCCGGGAGACAAGCCACCGTTCACGGTGCCGCGTTGCTCCTGCTCGCCCATGATCAACTGGAGAAGCATCCATGCCTTCGATACGTTTGCCCGCCCTGCTCGCCGTCGCCTTCGCCGCCCTGGTGAGCTTCCAGGCCCAGGCTGCCCCCAAAGACCATTTCAGCGTGTGCTGGACCATTTATGCCGGCTGGATGCCCTGGGAGTACGCCGGCAGCCAAGGCATCCTCGACAAGTGGGCGAAGAAGTACGGCATCAAGATCGACGTGGTGCAGCTCAATGACTACGTCGAATCCATCAACCAATACACCGCCGGTCAGTTCGATGGCTGCACCATGACCAACATGGATGCCCTGACCATCCCTGCCGCCGGTGGCGTCGACAGCACCGCACTGGTGGTCAGTGACTTCTCCAACGGCAACGATGGCGTGGTGATCAAGGGCACCGGCAAGACCGTCGCCGACCTCAAGGGCATGAACGTCAATTTGGTGGAACTCTCGGTCTCCCACTACCTGCTGGCCCGCGCGCTGGAATCGGCCGACCTCACCGAAAAAGACCTGAAAGTGGTCAACACCTCTGACGCCGACATCGCCGCCGCCTTCAACACCGACCAGGTCAAGGCCGTCACCACCTGGAACCCGATGCTCTCGGAGATCAAGACCAAGCCTGGCGTTACCCAAGTGTTCGATTCCAGCAAAGTGCCCGGCGAAATCATGGACATGATGGTGGTCAACACCCAGACCCTCAGGGACAACCCGGCCCTGGGCAAGGCGCTGACCGGAGCCTGGTTTGAAGTCGTCGCGCTGATGAACGCCAAGACTGCCGCCAGCATCGCCGCCCTCGAACACATGGCCAAGGCGTCCGGCACCGACCTCAAGGGTTTCCAGTCGCAACTGGACACCACCAAGCTGTTCGCCACGCCCAAGGAAGCGCTCGACTTCGCTACCAGTGCGCAGCTGCCGGCGACCATGCGCAAAGTCGCCGAGTTCTCTTTCCAGCACGGACTGCTCGGCGAAGGCGCCCGGGACACCAGCGCCGTGGGCATGAGCTTCGCCAACGGCGTGACCAGCGGCGACACCGCCAACCTCAAGCTGCACTTCGACCCCAGCTACGTGCAGATGGCCGCCGACGGCAAGCTGTAAGAGGACCCGGCCATGCGCCTGATCAACCGTCATCCGGATCGCTCCAGCCGCCTGCTGTTGGTGCTGCTGCCGTTCGCCTTGCTGCTGTTTGCCTACTTTGTGGGCTCGGCCGAGCGCCTGGCAGACAACCCCAACGACAAACTGCTGCCCAGCGCCGTGCAAATGGGCGACGCGGTGAAACGCCTGGCCTTCACCGCCGATACGCGCACCGGCGAATACCTGTTGTGGCAAGACAGCGCTTCCAGCCTGCGCCGCCTGGCTATCGGCCTGGGTATCAGCGCCCTCGCCGGCCTGTGCCTGGGCATCGCTGCCGGTACGCTGCCGCTGTTCGGCGCACCGTTGTCACCGCTGCTGACCGTGTTGTCGATGGTACCGCCGCTGGCGATCCTGCCGATTCTGTTCATCGTGTTTGGCTTAGGGGAGTTATCGAAAGTGATGCTGATCGTCATTGGCATCACCCCTTGCCTGGCCCGCGACCTGGAACAGCGGGCACGGGAAATTCCCGTCGAGCTGCTGGTCAAGGCGCAAACCCTCGGCGCCTCGACCTGGACACTAATGTTGCGGGTAGTGCTGCCGCAATTGCTGCCACGGCTGCTGATCTCTCTGCGCCTGATGCTGGGGTCGGCGTGGTTGTTTCTGATCGCCGCCGAAGCCATCGCCTCCACCGACGGCCTGGGTTACCGGATCTTCCTGGTGCGCCGCTACCTGGCGATGGATGTAATCCTGCCGTACGTGGTGTGGATCACCCTGCTGGCCTGGTTGATGGACTGGGGTCTCAAGGCCCTGACCCGACGTGCGTTTCCCTGGTATGAAGGAGCGCGGGCATGAGCTTTATCAGCGTCAGTAATGTGTGGCAACGCTATGGCGAACAAGTGGTACTGGAAGGACTCAACCTGCAGGTCGCCGAGGGGGAGTTCTGCACGTTGGTCGGCACGTCGGGTTGCGGCAAGTCGACCTTCCTGCGCTTGCTGCTGGGCCAGGAAACAGCCAGTCGAGGCGAAATCCTGCTGGACGGTAAACCCCTCGCCGCCGAGCCCGATGCCAGCCGTGGCGTGGTGTTCCAGCGCTACTCGGTATTCCCCCATTTGACGGTGCTGGACAACGTCACCCTGGGCCTTGAATTACCCCGTTCAGCGTTACTTGGGCGGCTGTTCGGCAACGCCAGAAAACAAGCACGAGAACACGCCGCCGCCCTGCTCCAGAAAGTCGGCCTGGGCCACGCCCTGGACAAGTACCCGGCGCAACTTTCCGGCGGCATGCAACAACGGCTGGCCATCGCCCAGGCCCTGATCATGAAGCCCCGAGTGTTGCTGCTGGACGAACCCTTCGGCGCCCTCGACCCGGGTATTCGCAAAGACATGCACCAGCTGTTGCTGGAGCTGTGGCGCGAGACCCGGCTGACGGTGTTCATGGTCACCCACGACCTCAGCGAAGGCTTCAGCCTGGGCACCCGTTTGCTGGTGTTCGACAAGGTGCGCCTCGACCCGCACGCCCCGGGCGCCTATGGCGCGCGCATCACCTACGACATCCCTTTGAACAGCGACCGCCGCAAAGCCCTCGACGAACTTGGAGCCCTTTCAAAATGACCGCCTCAACCCAATTGTTCCCCCCGTTCGCCGAAGAAACGCTGCCCGGCGGCGGCCACCGTTCCTTCGTCCTCAAGCGCGGCCAACTGCTGCGCCTGACCGACCTGCGCGGCGGCGCCAATGTCAGCCTGACGCTGCTCAACGCCAATGAAAAAACCGAACGGCTGAACCTGCCCGACAGCCTCAAATGCCAACACACCGCCAAGCTCACCACCGGCCATTGCCTGTACTCGGACATGGGCCGCGTGCTGGCCGCCATCACCGCCGACACCTGCGGCTGGAGCGACAGCATCGGTGGCGTGTTGTGTGCCTCGGAGGTCGCCGAGAAATACGGCCAGGGTCGCTTCCAGGAGCGCCGCAACGGCTTCTATCGCAACGGCACCGACAACCTGCTGGTGGAGCTCGGCAAGTGGGGCCTGGGCCTCTCGGACCTGCTGATGACCCTCAACCTGTTCAGCAAAGTCACGGTGGATGAGGCAGGCGTCCTGCACTTCGTAGCGGGCAATTCGAGTGCCGGCGACTACATCGAACTCTACGCGCCGATGGACACGCTGGTGGTGCTCACCGCCCTGCAACATCCCATGGACCCCAACCCCGAATACGCCCCGCAACCGCTAAAGTTGAGCTGGATGAACGCCGACGCCAGCGTCGCCGAGCACTGCCGCACTTCGCGCCCGGAAAACGAGCGCGGTTTTATCAACACTGACCGTCTGTTCGCCTGAGGACCTTTCATGTCTATCGCACTCGCCAAACAACCTGACGCCGCGATCTACCGCGCAACCATCCCCGCCGGCGAACCGTGGCTGATGGAGGTCAAGACCGGCCAGACCTTGCGCATCCTCGACCTTGAGGGCAACCAGGCCGTCGACACCTTGTTCTACAGCCTGAAAAACCCCAGGGAACGCTATGACGTGCAACGCACCCTGCGCCGGCAAAACAACGTGTACCTGAGCACCGGCAGCGTGCTGTATTCCAACCTCGGCCAGCCGATGTTGACCCTCGTCGACGACACCTGCGGCCGCCACGACACCCTCGGCGGCGCCTGCGCCCAAGAGAGCAACACCGTGCGCTACGCCCTGGAAAAACGCTACATGCACAGCTGCCGCGACAACTACCTGCGGGCCTGCGCCCACGACGGGCGGCTGGGCAAAAGCGACATCGGTCCGAACATCAACTTCTTCATGAATGTGCCGGTCACGACGGACGGTGGACTGACCTTTGAGGACGGCATTTCCGCACCGGGCAAGTACGTCGACCTGCGGGCCGAGATGGACGTGATCGTGCTGATCTCCAACTGTCCGCAATTGAACAATCCGTGCAATGCCTACAACCCGACACCTGCGGAGCTGCTGGTATGGAACTGAAGATCAAGCGTTTGCGCAAATGGTTGTTCGCCCTGTGCCAGGCCAGAAGCGGGCAATGCATCCGAAAGCAATAGAGATCAACTGTGGGAGCTGGCTTGCCTGCGATGGCGGTGCATCAGCCAATAACTCTATCGCCTGGCACGCCGCCATCGCGGGCAAGCCCGACTCCCACAAGGGTCTGCATCGGATCCGTAATCTGCGCCACGGACGACCGTCGCGCTCACCCCATTTTGCGGGACGGCCCGCATCCCAGGACAAGGCTGAGCACACATCGGCCTGCGGGGTTTTGCCATGTTCGAAAAACTGTTGATCGCCAACCGTGGCGCCATCGCCTGCCGAATCCTGCGCACCTTGCGCGACCTGCAGGTCAAAGGCGTCGCCGTGTATTCCGAAGCCGATGCCACCAGCTTGCATATCCAGCAGGCCAACGAGGCTTATAGCCTGGGCGATGGTCCAGCGGCTGGCACCTATCTGTCGGTAGAGAAAATCCTCGCCACCGCCAAGGCCTGTGGCGCCGGCGCGATTCATCCCGGCTACGGCTTTCTCTCGGAAAATGCGGCCTTTGCCCAAGCCTGCGAAAACGTGGGCATAGCCTTCGTCGGCCCCACACCGGAACAGCTGCAAGTGTTCGGTCTCAAGCACACCGCGCGCGCGTTGGCCAAGCAGCACAACCTCCCACTATTGGAAGGCACCGAACTGCTCAACAGCCTCGACGCAGCCTTGCTGGCCGCAGAACGCGTGGGCTATCCGATCATGCTCAAAAGCACGGCCGGCGGTGGTGGTATCGGTATGCGGGTGTGCCATAGCGCCGTTGAATTGAGCGAGTCCTTCGAAGCGGTCAAACGCCTGGGGCAGAACAATTTCAGCGACGCCGGTGTGTTTATCGAGAAGTACATCCAACACGCTCGGCATCTGGAAGTGCAGGTGTTTGGCGATGGTTTTGGCGAGGTGATTGCCCTCGGCGTACGCGACTGTTCGGTGCAGCGGCGCAATCAGAAAGTCCTCGAAGAAACCCCCGCACCGAACCTGCCGCCGGGCATGGCCGATGAGTTATGTGTGGCTGCGATCACCCTGGCCAAAGCCGTGAACTACCGCAGCGCCGGCACCGTGGAATTTATCTTTGACAGTGCTGATGGGCGCTTCTATTTTCTCGAAGTGAACACCCGGCTGCAGGTGGAGCATGGTGTGACCGAGCAGGTCTGGGGTGTGGACCTGGTGCGCTGGATGGTGCAATTGGCAGCCGGGGAGTTGCCGCCATTGCACGAGTTGGTGCTCAAACCTCAGGGCCATGCGATTCAGGCTCGCCTCTATGCTGAAGATCCGGGCCGGGATTTTCAGCCAAGCCCGGGACTTTTGACCTGCGTGGATTTCCCTTGCGCCGATGGCCTGCGGATCGACACATGGGTCGAAGCCGGTTGTGAGATCCCACCCTATTTCGACCCGATGCTCGCCAAGCTCATCACCTGGGCGCCCACCCGCGAACAGGCGCGCCTGGATTTGCATCAAGCCCTGAGCGACAGCCAGTTGTACGGCGTGGAAACCAATCGCGATTACCTGCGGCAGATTCTGCTGGCGGCGCCCTTCGCCAGCGGCCAGCCATGGACTCGCTGCCTGGAGGGTCTGGCCTACCGTGCCGAGACGTTTGAAGTGCTCAGCGCCGGTACGCAAACCAGTGTTCAAGACTATCCGGGGCGCCTGGGTTACTGGGCCGTCGGCGTGCCGCCGTCGGGCCCGATGGACAGCCGTGCGCTGCGGTTGGGCAACCGATTGCTGGGTAACGAGGACGGCGCGGCCGCGCTGGAAATCACCATGAGCGGGCCGTTATTGCGCTTCAATTGCACAGCAGTGGTGGCGATCACCGGAGCGCAGATCCCGCTGCGGTTGAACGATCAAACCGTGTCGATGAACACTGCGTTGCTGATCCCCGCCGGCGCCACCTTGAGCCTGGGCACTATCCCTGGCGCAGGTGCACGCAGCTATCTGTGCCTGCGCGGCGGCCTGCAAGTGCCGGACTATCTGGGCAGCAAAAGCACCTTCACCCTCGGCCAGTTTGGTGGTCACGGCGGGCGGGCTCTGCGGGCGGGTGATGTGTTGCATCTGAAGCCGCTGGTGGATGTCAGTGCCGGTCAAACGTTGGAACCTGAGCCGCTTGCCGACGTGCGCACGCTGAGAGTGATCTACGGCCCTCACGGCGCGCCGGAATACTTCAAGCCGGAATACATCGACACCTTCTTCGCCACCCAGTGGGAAGTGCATTTCAACTCCAGTCGCACCGGCGTCAGGCTGATCGGACCGAAGCCTTTATGGGCACGTACGGACGGTGGAGAAGCGGGACTGCACCCCTCCAATATTCATGACAATCCCTACGCAATTGGGGCGGTGGATTTTACCGGGGACATGCCGGTGATCCTCGGCCCCGACGGCCCGAGCCTCGGTGGATTTGTGTGCCCGGTGACGATAATCGAGGCAGACCTGTGGCAATTGGGCCAGCTCAAAGCGGGCGACAAGATCATGTTCACCCCGGTCGACCTCAAGAGCGCCCGCGACCTCGCCCTGAACTGGGATCAATCTGGCACCAAGATCCTGTGGGAGCCGGGCTTGCCCGCGATGGCATCACCTCGGTCTTCCGACCAACCTCAAACATGGGTATCGCCGATCATTCTGGACATCGGCCAGGCGGACACCCGCCTCATCGCCCGCCTCGCCGGCGACACCCATCTGCTCCTGGAAATCGGCGCCCCCGAACTCGACCTGGTCCTGCGCTTTCGCGCCCATGCCCTGATGCAAGCCCTGGAGGCCCGTGCCCTGCATGGCGTCATCGACCTGACACCCGGCATCCGCTCCCTGCAAATCCACTACCAGCCCGAACAACTGCCCCTCGCCGACCTGCTACCGCTGATCACCCGTGAATGGCACGCCGTATGCGCCACCCAAAACCTGCAAGTGCCCTCTCGTATAGTCCACCTGCCGCTGTCCTGGGACGATCCCGCTTGCCAACTGGCGATCGAAAAATACATGACCACCGTGCGCAAGGACGCGCCCTGGTGCCCGAGCAACCTGGAGTTCATCCGCCGCATCAATGACCTGGCCAGCCTCGATGAAGTACGCCACACCGTGTTCGACGCCAGCTACCTGGTGATGGGCCTGGGCGACGTCTACCTCGGCGCACCAGTGGCCACGCCACTGGACCCGCGCCATCGTTTAGTGACCACCAAATACAACCCGGCGCGCACCTGGACTGCCGAGAACTCAGTGGGCATCGGCGGTGCCTACCTGTGCGTCTACGGCATGGAAGGTCCCGGCGGTTATCAGTTCGTCGGGCGCACGTTGCAGATGTGGAATCGCTACCGGGAAGTGCCCGCGTTCGATGGCAAACCGTGGTTGCTGCGTTTCTTCGACCAGATCCGGTTTTATCCGGTCAGCGCCGAAGAGCTGGTGCAGATTCGTCGGGACTTCCCGCTGGGGCGTTTTGAATTGAGCATCGAACACAGCCAGTTGAACCTGGCGGATTATCAGACGTTTCTCGCCCAGGAAGCCCAGAGCATTGGCGACTTTCGAGCGCAACAACAGCGGGCATTCAACGCCGAACGCGAGCGCTGGATCGCCAGCGGCCAGGCGCATTTCGACAGTGAGGAGCTCGTAGCGCCCCTGGCTGAAGACACCCCATTGCAGGCCAATCAATACAGCATCGACAGCCCTATCGCCGGCAACCTATGGCAGGTCCAGGTGAGCACTGGCAAACGTGTCGAGGCAGGCAGCGTGCTGGTGGTTCTGGAGTCGATGAAGATGGAAATTCCAGTGCTCGCACCGTTCGCCGGCACCGTGCAGGAAATCCCTGTGCAACCCGGCAGCAGCATCGGCGCCGGTCAGCGAGTGGTGGTGCTGGAACGTGACTGATCTCTCTTTTTCTACAGGCGGACAAGCCATGAATTTGCAACTCGATAACCTGCGCAGCGCTTACCTGAGTGGCGACACCACCCCGCGCCGATTGCTGCTGCAACTGCGGGAAAAAGCCGAGCAACTGAACCCCGACTATCACCTGTTTATCCATCTGCTGAGCCTTGAGGCGTTGGAGCCATATCTCGCTGCACTGGAAGATCAAGAAATCAGCGAACTGCCGCTGTTCGGCGTACCGTTCGCGATCAAGGACAACATCGACCTGGCGGGTATTCCCACCACGGCAGCATGCCCCGCATTCGCTTATACACCGGAGCGTTCGGCGACGATCGTTGAGCAGTTGATCGCCCTCGGTGCCGTGCCGTTGGGCAAGACCAACCTTGATCAGTTCGCCACCGGGCTCAACGGCAGCCGCTCGCCGTATGGCGCCTGCCCTAACAGCGTCTTGCCGGAATACCCGTCGGGTGGCTCCAGTGCAGGTTCTTCTTTAGCTGTCGCCCTGGGCGTGGCGAGTTTTGCCTTGGGGACCGACACCGCCGGCTCCGGTCGCGTTCCGGCGGCGTTGAATAATCTGCTGGGTTTGAAAGCGACCAAAGGCCTGATCTCTACGGCGGGCGTGGTGCCGGCGTGTCGCACACTGGATTGCGTCACGACGTTCACCCGTACTGCGCGGGAGGCCAGCCAATTGTTGGCGTTGACCGCAACGCTGGACCCTCGGGACGCATACAGTCGCCAAAACCCGGCCTGGAATGACGCCTCGGCGTTTGGTGCGCCACAGTCCTTTCGCTTTGGCGTACCTCGGGATCAGGACCTGGCGTTTTTCGGCTGTGAGCAAGGCCCGCGCTTGTTCCGCCAGGCCATCGCCCGTCTGATCGCTCTCGGTGGTGAGCCCGTCACCCTGGACCTTTCGCCGTTCCTCGAAGCCGCCCGCCTGCTGTACGAAGGCCCGTGGGTAGCAGAGCGCTATAGCGTTGCGGGGGATTTGATGGAAAACACGCCTGAAGCGGTACTGCCGGTGATTCGCGCCGTATTGGCCAAGGCGCCTGCCG
The DNA here is from genome assembly GCF_009724245.1 of Pseudomonas spelaei. Lineage (GTDB taxonomy): Bacteria > Pseudomonadota > Gammaproteobacteria > Pseudomonadales > Pseudomonadaceae > Aquipseudomonas > Aquipseudomonas spelaei. The sequence goes on from NZ_WNNK01000019.1 coordinate 65,989, forward strand.
TGACCGGCGTCGACACTTTCCGCGCCCAGTACCGCCTGCAAACCCTGAAAGCGCTGTGCGACCAGGCGCTGCAAGGTCTCGATTGCGTGCTCACACCGACCATCGGCCGTCCCGTCACCCTCGATGAATTGCGCGAGGAACCGGTGTTGCGCAATGCCGAACTGGGCTACTACACCAACTTCATGAACCTGCTGGATTACGCCGCCGTCGCTGTGCCCAGCGGCTTTATGGACAACGGTTTGCCTTGGGGCGTGACATTGTTTGGTCGCGCCTTTACCGATCAGTACCTGCTCAGCGTGGCTGATGCGTTGCAGCGCCAACAGGCACTCGCCGCACCGGCAACCGGCGTCGCCAGCCATGATCGGACGCGCCTGGTGGTCTGCGGCGCGCACCTGGAAGGCCTGGCACTCAACGGTCAACTGACCCGCCGTGGCGCGCGCTTGCTGGAACGCACGCATAGCTCAGCGGACTATCAACTCTTTGCCCTCGCGGGTGGCCCGCCTTACCGACCGGGCATGCTGCGGGTGGCCGAAGGTGGCGTAGCCATCGCGGTGGAAGTCTGGGACCTGCCCAGCAGCGAACTAGGCTCCTTCCTCCACGGCATCCCCGCGCCCCTGGGCCTGGGCAAGGTGCAACTGGCGGACGGGCGCTGGGAAAGCGGCTTTATCTGCGAACCTTATGGGCTCGCCGCCGCAGTCGACATCAGCCACTTCGGCGGCTGGCGCGCCTACCTGCGCAGTTTGCAATAACGGGCCTTGGCTGTATCGTGCAAGGCACACCGGGTTCCACCGGGACTAATCCGATACAGCCTGAACCGACCGATGACCACAGCTCAACTTTGCCCCGCCTGCGGCGCCCGCAACGACTGCGCCCTGGCCGATCCGCGTACTGCCGACCAGGCCTGCTGGTGCTACAGCGTCACCATCGACCCGGCCGTGCTCCAAGCGCTGCCGGATGAACTGCGCAACAAGGCCTGCCTGTGCCCACGCTGCGCTCAGGTCGACGAGCAACTGCGCGGGGCCGAGCAAGCGTAATGCGTGTCGACCGTTTCCTCAGCAACCTGCCCCGCTTCAATCGCCAACAAGTACGCCTGCTACTAGTGGAGCGGCGGATCCGGGTCGACGGCCACGTGGTCAGCGATCCCCATCACGAAGTGCGCGAATTCAGCCAGGTCTCGCTGGACGACGAAGTTCTGCAAACGGGTAAACCGGCGCGCTATTTCATGCTGCACAAACCCCAGGGTTGCGTCAGCGCCACGGCCGACCCACAACACCGCACCGTGCTCGATCTGCTGGATGAACCGGACAAGGGCGAGTTGCACATCGCCGGTCGCCTGGACTTCAACACCACGGGGCTGCTGCTGATCACCAACGATGGTCAGTGGTCACGGCGCCTGACCCAGCCGCAGACCAAACTGCCCAAGGTCTACTACGTCGAGACCGAGCAAGACATCGGTCCCGAATACGCGACTACCTTCGCCGCCGGCCTGTACTTCGCCTTCGAAGACCTCACCACCCAACCGGCCGAACTGCTGGTGCTGAGCCCCAGAACGGCGCGCCTGAGCATCACTGAAGGGCGTTATCATCAGGTGAAGCGCATGTTCGGACACTTCGACAACAAAGTGATCCGCCTGCATCGCGAACGCATGGGACCGCTGGTACTCGATGAAAACCTTGCCCCTGGCCAGTACCGAACGCTGACAGACGCTGAGATCCAACAGGTCTGATGACCGTTCAGCCGATGATGGAAAAAAAACGCGCTTTCGACTGGCGACCTGGCCCCCATCCTGCTTGAATCCAAACGCCAGCCGCAATATGACTGGCAAGTCACCCCTACTTCCAAGAAACACTTTGCCCGCCCGCGCCGCTTGATCTGTGGGCATCTTCGGCAAATTGCCCGCCATAACAACACCCGTCGGCCAGCCACCATCGGACCGACATGGGCCCTCACTTCCAGGCGTATGCCTACCTGTCACAAAGCTCGTGCAGAGTGATCTGCGCGCACCACCCGCTTGCCAGGAGTCTTACGACATGAGGCCAGAAATCGCTGTGCTGGATATACAGGGGCAGTATCGGGTTTACACGGAGTTCTATCGCGCGGACGCTGCTGAAAAGACCATCATCCTGGTCAACGGCTCCATGGCCACCACCGCGTCTTTCGCCCAGACCGTGAAAAGCCTGTACCCGCAATTCAACGTGGTCCTGTACGACCAGCCCTACGCCGGTCGTTCCAAAGCCCACAACCGCCACGAGAAAATGCTGACGAAGGAAGTCGAAGGTCAGATCCTCCTGGAACTCATCGACCACTTCGCCGCCGAACACGTGTTGTCCTTCTCCTGGGGCGGCGCCGCCACCCTGGTTGCCCTCGCCCACCGCCCTCGTCGCGTGGAAAAGGCCGTGATCAGCTCGTTCTCGCCGGTGATCAACGCCCCCATGCGTGATTACCTGGAACGTGGCGTCGACTACCTCGGCAACCTCGACCGCGACCGCGTGGGGCATCTGGTCAACAGCACCATCGGCAAACACCTGCCATCGCTGTTCAAGCGCTACAACTACAAGCATGTGAGCAGCCTGGCCGAACATGAATATGGGCAGATGCACTTTCACATCAGCCACGTGCTCAACAGCGATCGACTGTGCTACCTCAAGGCGGCGAAGCAGATCGACATTCCGGTGTTGTTTCTGAACGGGGAATGGGACGAGTACACCAGTGCCCAGGATGCCAGGTTGTTTGGCCAGCACGTGGCGAACAGCAGCTTCGGGACGATCCAGGCGACCGGGCACTTTCTGGACATGGAGCATAAAGCGGCATGCCGGGAGAGTCGGCAGGCGTTGATGGGCTTTTTGCGGCCGGAGCAGCAACGGGGTCGGCTTCGCTACCACGCATCGCAGCCACAGCATGCATTCGCGATATGAGCCGAGATCCTCTGTGGGAGGCGGGCTTGCCCTAATGCCGTTCAGTTAAGGAATGGAGATCCGGCAACCGAAGCAACTCCCACAGTTGATCTTTGTAGTCTTGAGCAGTGCGTTCGCTTAACTGAACGGTATTAGGGCTTGCCCGCGATGGTCGATAACACGTGTTTACGGGTTAAACACGGCGCTCTTGAATCCATCGCGAGCAAGCTCGCGCCTACAGAGGGCGCGCTCACGGCTTCGGCCGACCCGCGCAACCCACACATTCTCCAAAGAAAAACTTCAAATCCCCGCGCACATCTGGTACAAAGTCAGCCGCTCTGAGCGGGTGTCGTATAATGGCATTACTCCAGCTTCCCAAGCTGATAACGAGGGTTCGATTCCCTTCACCCGCTCCACTTTGATTTTGGTCTCACGTCAGGATGTTTTGGCGGGGGATTTAGAAGCAGAAAAACCGGCTCTTGAAGGCCGGTTTTTTTATGGGCGGGATTTGACAGCACCATCCAAATAAATAAATCCGTCCGCTTTTCCCCGTAAAAACTCTATCGAGTGGGCCGTTAATCGGACGTCTGGCCTTTTGATAAACGCCTCAAGCTATCTTGCGCTGCGCCAAATACTCTCTTGGTGACTCGCCTAACGCTTTACGAAACATCGCCGTAAAAGCACTGGGGCTGGTATAGCCTAGAGCGTTGGCTACCAGCGACAAGGCTTCGCCTTTTTCAAGTCGCGCAAGTGCTTCCACTAATTTGACCTGCTGCACCCAGTACCTGAAATTCAATCCCGTCTCCCGAACAAAGAGCCGCATCAGAGTTCGTGGGCTCGTGCTCACTTGGTCCGCCCAATACTCAATTGTCAATGAGCGCTCCGGACACTGGAAAATAGCCTCACACACCGCAATCAATCTCTTGTCTTTGGGCCACGGAATCTCGAATGGGGCTGATTTAGAAAGGCTTATCTCATCCAGGATCAGTGCCACTATATGGCTGCATCTGCCCTCGAGAGAATACTCAATCGGCTCGTCGACAAGCGCCAGAATAAGAGACTTCAACAGGTTTGAAACCTCAATCACTCTGCACTTACAACCAAGCGTTTGAGCTATATCCGGATCGATGTAAAGCGAACGGGCTTTTACCTCCCCCAACATCGTCTGATCATGTATGACACCGGCGGGAATCCACAGAGCTCGTTTGGCAGGAAGCAACCAGATACCCCCGTCAGTTGCCGCACGCATGACGCCTTCTTCCGCATACAGCAACTGCCCTCGATGATGACTGTGGGGAACGACATAACTTCCGTCTGAATAGGTGCTAGGCATTACCGTCACAGGTTGCGAGACGAACTGATAGTCCTCCGGGTTTCTGCTCTTGAGCAGCCAATCCCGGTTGTCACTTTGGCGACGATATCTGTCACTCATTGAATAGGCGTCGTGGTTAACGTGGCTGGGTAAATGCCCCTAGGGCAAGGCTCAACCCAAACAGGATGGATGCATGACACGCAAAACTCAACCCGACAGGTCAACAGTGAAGATGACCGCCACCGCAATCATAGGTTTGCTCATTTTGTCATTCGCACTCCGACCCGCAATCATCTCAATTGGACCTGTTCTCCTCGCTATCCAAGGGGAATTTAAACTCAGCTTTGCTCAGGCATCTTTGCTGACAACCATTCCCGACCTATGCATGGGAGTGTTTGCGTTAATCGCCCCTTGGGTAGCGAACCGTTTGGGGGGTGATCGCGCGGTGGTGGTTGCACTGCTAGTGTTATGTGTCGCAATCATTCTGCGCGCGTTCTCTGTCTCGACCTACTCGCTACTCACGACAACGGTGTTGTCAGGAATAGGTATCGCGGTGGCCGGATCGTTAGTGGGTGGCTGGGTAAAAATGCATTTCCCTCACAAGGCATCTTTGCTGATGGGGGTTTATGCAACAGGTTTGAGTGTAGGGTCGACTGCAGCTGCGATCTTTTCAGGCCCTATTGCTGAATACACAGGCAGTTGGCGCGCCGGAGTCGGTGTTTGGGCAGTCCTTTGTATAAGTGCAGTTATCAGTTGGTTAGTTCTAGGCAAACTTTTCAATCACCCATCGACTCCCCCACTACGAGCGCCAAAACCCGTCAGGCTACCCTGGAAAAACCTGAATGCCTGGGCGATTGCCACGTATTTTGGATGCAGCCAATTTCTTACTTACGCACTGCTCGCATGGATCGCGCCTCTGGCTGCACAAACCAATATTGCAGAGATAAACCCTGGCCTATTGCTTGGGTTCTATACGCTGATCAGCGCAGTAGCAAACATGCTAATGGGGGTGGTTGCGGGAGGTTCGCTGAACAAACACAAATGGCTGGCTCTCGCGGCGCTGATGACAATTCTTGGAGTTACAGGATTAGCGCTTGCCCCACAGGTGGCTCCCACTGTTTTTATCGGCATGGCCGGTCTGGGTTTGGGCGCAGCCTTTACACTTGGCATGACACTCCCCATAGACCAGACCTCATCACCCGCCGAAGCCAATGCGTGGACAGTCTTTACACTATTTATTGGCTATCTTGTGGCAGCCCTCGGTCCCTTATGTTTCGGTATCCTTCGTGACTACAGTGGTGCCTATTCTGAGCCACTCTGCCTTCTGCTCGGTGTCGCAATAGTGATGTTGTGTTCAATTTCACTGTTGCAGCCGTTGACTGTAGCTGAGGAACAAACTCAGCCCGTATGCGATTAACGCTTTTAGAACATACAGGGACAGACCGCTATAAACCTCAACATGAGATTCGGCTTCCCTCCCTTTTGGTATGTACGGCCGAGAAAGGGCAAGCCTTTTCATAGTATTAAATAACCGACGAAACTCCCTCCACGCGGTTCTGTGCTGCCCAGGCCAACGGTAACGTCAGCAGCAGAGTTCCCGCCAAGAGCATCACCGCTACGGGAATCCCGGTCACATCTCCCAACCCACCAAACAACACAGGCGCCAACGCCCCTCCCCCAATCGTCCCGGTATAAAACACCGCAAACGCCTGATCCCGTTTCCCCTCTCCCGCCAGATCCGGCACCGCGCCATACAGCACCGATGACGTGCCATTCAGCGCCAATCCCAACAGCGGCAACATCACCATCAACCCGGTCAGCGGCAGGTACACCGCCGCGACAATCAGCACCATCGTGCTGGTTTCCGTCAGCCACACGGTTTTCATCATGCCGATGCGTGCGCCAAGGTAGCCGCAGAGCAATTTGCCGAAGGCGCCGCCGATAAACAGCATAGTCAGCGCCAGACCAATGCCTGCGGTGCCGGCGCCCTTGGCTTTGAGCAGGAATGGCAAGAAGGTGAGAAAACCCATGCGCACGGCGCTGTCGAGGGTGCCGGTGAGGATCAGGGCGCGCAGGCCGCTGGTGGAGCCGATTCCAGTGAGGGGGTTGGCGGACTTTCCAGAGGTAGGCGTAGAAGTGCGTGTTGGAATCAACCACCACAGCAACCCCGCTGCCGCCAGGCCGAGCACACCTAGAACCGTGACGCTGGCCCGCCAGCTGATCGCCGTCAGTAACAGCCCAACCAGTCCCGGAACCACGGTTTTTCCGATATCACCCGCGAAGTTGTATTGGGACAAGGCCTCCTTGACCCCGCCGCCCGCCTCATAAGTATCAGTGATCATCGAAGAGGCCAGCGGGTGTTGGGTACTGGCGCCCAAACCACCCAGCAGCAGCGCCAGCAGCAACGTCGTCAACCCAACCGCCTGCCCTGCCAACAGATAAGCAACACCGGCCAACGCCGTACCGCCCACCAGCATCGGCATTCGCCCCCAACGCTTGGCGGCGCGGCTGGCGAGCAGTTGAAAGCCGGCCATCATCCCGGAATAGGCACCACGCAACAGGCCAATCTGGGCGTAGGTCATGGCGAACTGAGTTTGCCAGATCGGCAGCAGCACGTAGATGACGTCGGTGAGACCATCGTGGACGGCATGGGCGCTGCAACCGGCAATCAGGGAGCGGCGCCGGACTGAGCTGTCGGTAACGGGCGTGACGGATAGAGAGGTTGTGTCAGTCATCTCGGGCAGGCGCCGGTGTCGGAAAAGGAAACGTTGGCGTAGCAACTGTCGAGCCCCGGCGAGGCTGCGTACTCGGTGTATCAGACAGGCCGCCTACGCAGCCTCGCCGGGGCTCGACAGCTGCTACGTGACAGTCAGTGTGGAGGCTGATGGTTTCTTCCAGCCAACCAGGGCGATCAGCAATGACAGCAATTGGAACCCAATAATCAGTGCCACGCACCCTGCCCACCCCCAACGCCCCCAAATCATCGCCGGAACGATGGCGCCGAAGCTGCCGCCCAGGTAATAACAGGTCAGATACAACCCCACCGCACCCGCTTTGTTATCCCCGGCAGTGGCGGTGGTGAAGGCATTGGCGGCGGCCTGGGCGAGGAACACGCCAGTGGAACTGAGGGCCAGTCCCAGGACGGTGCACCACAGGGATGGCAACAGGGTCAAAACCGAGCCGATGACGCCAAGCACTGCGGCAACCGTCAACAGTTCGGACTGCGGCCGGGATTTGCCCAGGCGGCCGGCAATGGGTGTGACCACCAGCGCCAGCAGGAACACCATGTAGATAGTTCCCAGGGCCGCTGAGCCAAGGTTGAACGGCTCCTGGCCAAGGTAGAGCCCCGCGTAGGTAAAAGTCGCCACTTGGGAAAACAGCACGCAAAAGCCTACGGCATAGGCTGCCAATAGCGGTTTGGCGAGAAGGCTTGCACGGGTGGCCGCCACCCGCACCACTCGGTTCGAGTTGGCCGGCAGCAGGAACTGGATAAACCCGCCCACCACCAGACTCAACACCGCCAACAATTCAAAGGCCTCGCGCCAGCCAACGTATTCAAGCATTACGCCGGTCACAAAGCGTCCGGCAAAGCCGCCCAATACGGTCCCGGCAACGTAAAGGCTGGTGACTTCGGTGACGGTACCGCCGCTCCAGCGGTCGCCGATGTAGGCCACGCTGGTGGCAAACACCACCGGAATCAACATGCCCTCGATAAAGCGCCAGGCCAACATCAGGGCAAAGCTGTTGGTATAGGCGATCATCAACGAGGGCAGCGCCAATAACATCGCGGCGGTAACGATCACCGTTCGTTGCTCAAAACGTGCGGTCAGGCGGCTGACAAAGGGCGCGGTGATGGCCACGGCCAGGGTGGTGACCATGATGCTCCACCCCGCTGCGTTGGCGCTCACATGAAAGCGCACGGCCAGGTTCAGGAGGATGCTCTGGGTGGCGTAGAGGTTCAGAAACGCTGCGCAGCCACACAGGAACAGCGCAAGACGGGCACAATGCAGATGCGGTTTCATGAAACCTCTCGTTTTATTTTGAGAAGGCTTTATAGAATGCCCAGAGGGTCTAGAACCAATACCGATTTCCGACCGATCAATACCCTGGGGCCAGGATGCTCGACTTACGCAAGTTGCGTTACTTTCTCACCGTAGCCGAAGAATTACACTTCGGCCGCGCGGCCCTGCGCCTACATCTGGCACAACCGCCATTGACCCGGCAGATTTCGGCACTGGAAACCGAGCTGGGGTTTCGCCTGTTCGACCGCACCAGTCGCACCGTTTCCCTCACCGCTCAAGGCCGCTCCTTCTTGCCGTATGCCCGCTCGGTACTGGAACAGGTTGAACTGGCCGAAGTCATCGCCAGCAAACTGGCCAACGGCTCGGCCGGGCAGTTGGCATTGGGTTATGTCAGCTCGATTGCTCTGTCAGACCTGTTCAGCCAAACCATTCAAGCCTTTGCCCAGCGGTTTCCCGACGTGCAATTGACGCTGGTGGAATGTGCGTCCGCCAGCCTGGGCTCGCAAGTGGCCGATGGACGCCTGGATATCGGCCTGAGCCGGTTGTCACCGCAAAGCGGGCAGACGGATGTGCAAGCGTTGTCACTGGGTGAAGAGCGCCTGGTGGCTGCCGTCTCCAGCGACAGTCCGCTGGCCAGCCAGAGCGAGGTCAGCCTGGCGCAACTCAGCGCCTACCCGTTGATTCTGTTCCCGGCCGATTACGGTTCGGGGCTTAACCAGTCCATCGAACAACTCTATCGACGCAACGGCCTGCCCTTGCGCCCTGGGCCATCAGGGCGGCAAATCACGTCGATCATTGCGTTGGTAGCGGCGGGCCAAGGTGTCGCCTTGGTGCCCGAATGCACCCAGAGTTTGATGAACAAAGGCGTGACCTATCGACCGCTGGCTGACCCTGATGCTTGTGCGCAGCTGCTGGTGCTCACCCGCGCTGAAGGGCGAAGCCTGTTGGTCGAGGCGTTTATGGCGGTGATTAATAAGCGGTTGCAGGCTCGTCAACGCACCTGACCTACCTGCCGAAAAACCTCGCAATACCTCCGTCCTGCGGCTGCTCGCCGCGCTCTTACACTGCATACACCCGCTACCGAAACGCTGGTCATCGACCGTTGGTAGGTAGAGTGTTGATAATTTATTTTCAGTGGTTATAGTCACCACCAACACACACCACAAGGAGGTGATGTGGACAGCCGATATTTGATAGGTCATATCGTCGCGGACGGCTGGTATCTGGTGCGGATCAGAGGCAGTCACCACCATTTCAAGCACCCGACAAAGCCTGGACTGGTAACGATTCCTCATCCCAGGAAAGACCTGCTGGACAAGACCGCGAAGAGCATTTTGAAACAGGCTCTGCTCAGTTGAAAATCGTCCCTGGAGAACAACGAACATGCTGTACCCCATTGCAATTTCAAACGGTGACGAGGACCACGCCTGGGGTGTGGAAGTACCGGATATTCCTGGCTGCTTCTCCGCCGGAGATGACCTGGACGAAGCCATGGCCATGGCCCGCGAAGCCATCGAGGGCCACTTCGAGATCCTTGCGGAAGACGGTGCACCGATTCCAAGTGCGCAAAAAGTTACCCTGCACGCAGCCAATCCGCAATACGCCGGCTGTACCTGGGCGGTGGTGGATATTGATGTCACCAAATACCTGGGCAAGGCGCAGAAACTCAACATCACCCTGCCCGGTTATCTGCTGAACCGGATTGATGAATATGTGTTGCACCATCCGGAAGAGAAAAGCCGCTCGGGCTTTCTTGCTTCGGCGGCGCTCAAGGTGCTGCAACAGGATAAGTGAAGGCAGTCATGCAAATTCTGAATGTGGCAACGGGGATCGGAAGCGATGGTTACACACTCCCAAACGCCGAATCAGGAACGAACAGGCCGCCCCGCGTAAATCAACCGGGTTCAAGAACTGCCCCTGGGAAGGTGCGGACTTGAGTCGCGAATTCCACCGCAAGAAACGTAGTTCTCCAATGGGCCGGCAGATCTACAGTGGCGTCGTACCGTTCACACCTGCTCATCAAGGAGTCCGATCATGTCTTGCGAATACACACTCATGCCCTCACCGGTCGGCCAACTGACTCTTGTCGCCCGGGGCGGGAAGCTTGCGGCCATTCTGTGGGAAAACGAGCGCGCCAATCGCGTGCGCCTGGGGCCGTTACACGAGGTCAACGACAGTCCGGTGCTGCTGGAAACCGAGCGGCAGTTGAAAGAATACTTCGCCGGCACTCGCAACCGTTTCGAGCTGGAACTGGACTTCGCCGGCACCGATTTCCAAAAGAAAGTCTGGCAGGCACTGCTGACTATTCCCCACGGTGAAACCCGCAGCTACAGCCAGATCGCCTTGCAGATCGGCAACCCGAAAGCGGTGCGGGCGGTGGGCGCCGCCAACGGGCGTAACCCGATTTCGATTGTCACGCCGTGCCACCGGGTGATTGGTGCGTCGGGCGGGTTGACGGGGTTTGCCGGCGGGCTTGAGGCCAAGCAATATTTGCTCGAGTTGGAACTTGCCATCTGATCGCTCTGTAGCCGCTGCCGAGGCACGAGGCTGCGATGCGGGCCGCAGGACCGCCCCTGGGGCCGCTACGCAGCCCGTCACAGTCTCGTGCCTCGGCAGCGGCTACAGAACATCAGCGCATCGTCGAGTCGCTTAACTGAGCAGCGCCCGGATATCCGCCAACAACACTTTCGGAATCTGAACCCCGCTCTTCAAACTCCGCTCCCTCGCCTCAAATCGCCTCTGGGAAGGTAGCCGCGCGCCCTGCCCGGTAATGGCCTCGAACAGCCCTTCTGCGCGCTGCAACCCCTGCTCGTAACTGTCCCCCAAAAACACCTTGGGATCAAACGCCAACAGCAACTCCCCATGGCACGGCGCCGCCCCCACACCGTCGTCGAAAGCCATCGACTCAGCACTGGTCAAATCCCCGATCAACGCCCCCGCCAGCAATTCGATCATTGCTGCCAACGCCGAGCCTTTGTGACCGCCGAAGGTTTGCATCGCACCTTTGAGTGCCGCGTTGGCGTCGGTGGTGGGTTGGCCGTCAACATCGATCGCCCAATGGTCAGGAATCGCCAACCCCTGACGGGCATGGAGTTCGATATCGCCACGGGCGATGGCGCTGGTGGCGAAGTCAAAGACGAACGGGTTGCCGTTTGGCCTTGGCCAGGCGAACGCCAGGGGGTTAGTGCCAAACACCGGCTTGCTGCCACCTGCCGGCGCCACCCAGCTATGGCTGGGGTTCATGGCGATGCCTACCAGGCCCGCCGCGGCGATGGCTTCGACTTCCGGCCACAGCGCCGAGAAGTGGAAACAGCGCTTGATCGCCATGGCAGCCAAGCCTTGGCTGCGCGCCTTTTCCACCAACAATGGCAGGCCCGTCTGAAAGCTCAGCAGTGAGTAACCGTAGTGAGCATCCACCTCCACCACGCCCGCCGAAAGGTGACGTACGGAAGGCGTGGCAGAGGGATCAACCTTGCCCTGGCGTAAAGACCGCACACACCCCAGCAAGCGATAGACGCCGTGGGAGTGACACTCGTCGCGCTGGGCGCTGGTGATGACCTGGGCGATGGCTTCGGCGTGAGCGCTGGACAATCCATGGTGGGTCAGCACGCTCAATGCCAGATGGTGGACCTCATCCAGCGAAAGGCACTCAGTCATGGGCAGGCCCACCGTTGACGCGCCGAGGAACACTCAAGGGATTACCATCCGCCAACTCCTGCGGCAACAGCGCAGCGGGCAAATCCTGATACGACACTGGCCGCAAAAACCGATTGATCGCCAGGCTGCCCACCGACGTGGTGCGCGTATCCGAGGTGGCCGGAAACGGACCGCCATGCACCATGGCATGACCGACTTCGACACCCGTGCCAAAGCCATTGACCAGCAAGCGCCCGGCTTTGTTTTCCAGGGTTGGCAACAACGCACGAACTTGCGGGTAATCCGCCTCGCTGATGTGCAAGGCGATGGTCAATTGGCCTTCCAAGGCGCTCACTGCTTGCTTGAGTTCAGCCTCGTCAGCGCAGCGCACAATCAACGACGCAGGGCCGAACACTTCTTCACGCAGCGCCAGACACTGCAAGAACGCCCGCGCCGAGGTGGCGAACAGCGCCGCCCGGGCCTGATAACGATCACCTTCAAGCCCCTGCCCCAATGTCACGACCTCGGCATGAGCCAGCAGGCGCTCAACACCTTGACAGTAACTGCTGTGAATTCCCGGCGTCAGCATGGTGTTGGCGGCGGCCTTCTTCAGGGCATCGACAGCGGCCCCCTCAAACAAGTGTAGCGCCGGCCCGTCAATCGCCAGGATCAACCCGGGATTGGTGCAAAACTGCCCCGCGCCCAAGGTCAGCGACGTCACAAAACCACCGGCAATCTGCGTACCGCGCTCCTCCAGCGCATGAGGCATCAACAACACCGGATTGATCGAACTCATCTCGGCATACACCGGGATCGGCTCCTCGCGACCCGCCGCAATCTTCATCAACGCCACGCCGCCGGTTCGCGAGCCGGTAAAGCCCACCGCCTTGATCCGGCGGTCCGCCACCAACCCTTGGCCAATACTGCGACCCGTATCGAACAACAGCGAAAACACCCCTTCCGGCAAACCATAAATACTCACCGCCTGCTGAATCGCCCGGCCCACCAACTCCGATGTACCCGGATGTGCCGAATGCGCCTTGACGATCACCGGGCAACCGGCTGCCAACGCCGAAGCGGTATCACCTCCGGCCACGGAAAACGCCAGGGGAAAGTTCGACGCACCGAACACCGCCACCGGGCCGATGGCGATATTGCGCAAACGCAAATCGACCTTCGGCAACGGCGTGCGCTCGGGCTGGGCCGGGTCGATACGCACATCAAGAAAACTACCTTGGCGCACCACCTCGGCAAACAGCCGCAACTGGCCTACGGTACGCCCACGCTCACCTTCGATACGGCCACGCGGCAGCCCGGTTTCCTGCACGCAACGCTCGATCAGTTCATCGCCAAGGGCAAGAATATTGCTGGCAATGCTCTCCAGAAACGCCGCCCGTCGCTCCAGTGGCCGTTCGCGATAATCATCAAACGCGGCCTCGGCAAGCTCACAGGCGCGGTCCAGATCCGCCAGGCTGGCACCACCGAATGCCGGCTCCAGTGCTTTCCCGGTGGCGGCATCCAGCCCGCGCAGCTCGCCGTTTTCACCGCGACACGCGCGTTGGCCGATCAGCAGTTGACCTGTCATGGACATGGGTTACCTCTCGCTATACGTCAGGAAAATCATTCTTCGTCGCCGTCCAGCACCAGCTTGTGAGCCGGTACGCCGGTGTTGGCGCCCCAGTAGTAAATGCCTAGGGCCATCGCCGTCACCGCCAGGGTGTCGTACGGGTGCACCAGCGTGCCGATGCCGCCGAAGCTGCCCAAGTAGGAAATCAAAATCGTCAGGGCGTAAAAAGCGATCAGCCACAGTGACGAACGCACTTGTTCCCCCAGGCTCAGGTGCGCGGTGGGCACCAGGCGCTTGCAGCCCAGGTAGATCAGAAACATCAGAATTTGCAGGCCCAGCAACCACGACACCGTGTCCCAGCCAGACCAGTAAACGATCAACGCGGCGATCACAAACGACACTGGCCCGAGCACCGCAAAACCGCTGACGCGGAACGGACGTGGCAGGTCCGGCGCGCTCTTGCGCAACGCAGCCACGGAGATCGGGGCGATGGCGTAACTGAGCACCAATGCGGCCGAGACCACGTTGATCAGCGCTTCCCAGGACGGGAACGGCAAGGTCCAGAACACCGACAAGGCAAAGGTCAGCCACAGCGCCGGGCGCGGGATACCGGACTTCTCGTCGATGCGGGTAAAAATCTTGAAGAACGTGCCCGTGCGTGCCCAGCCGTAGACCACTCGCGGCGTGGCGTTCATGTAGATGTTGCCGCAGCCGCTGGGGGAAATCACCGCGTCAGCCACCACCAGGTAGGCCAGCCAGCCCACACCCAGGGTCAGCGCAATATCGCGGTACGGCAGGGAGAATTCCTTGCTGATGGCGCCCCAGCCATTGGCGAGCATGTCGGTGGGAATGCTGCCGAGGAAAGCCAATTGCAGCAGGCCGTAGATCAGGGTGGAGAGCAGCACCGAAAGGATCAGCGCAATGGGAATCGTGCGCTGGGGATTGCGCACTTCACTGGCCACGGAAATGATCGGCGTAAGCCCCAGGTAGGCAAAAATGATCCCGCCTGCAGAGACCGCCATCTCAATGCCCGACAGGCCAAACGGGGCAAAACCCTGGACATGAAAGTTGTCGGGCTTGAAGAAGGTGAACAGCACACCGATCACCAACAACGGCACGATGAACTTGAACAGGCTGATGAAGTTGTTGGCCTTGGCGAAGGTCTTGACGCTGTAGTAGTTCAGCGCAAAAAACAGGCAGAGCAAGGCGAACTGTATCAACCAGCCAATGATGGTCGGGTTACTGCTGCCTTCATGGGTCAGGCCGGGAAACCAGGCGGCGGCGTATTGGCGCGCGGCGACCACTTCAATCGCTACCAGGCTGGAGAAGGCGATCAGTGTGATAAAGCCCATCAAATAGCCCAGCAACGGCCCGTGGGAAAACACCGGATAACGCACCACCCCGCCCGCTCGAGGCAAGGCCGCGCCCAGTTCGCAATAGACGATGCCAAGCAGCAATACGGCAAAGCCACCCAGCAACCAGGAAAAGATCCCTGCCGGCCCGGCAATCGCCGAGACGTGGCTGGCGGCGAACAGCCAACCGGAACCAAAGATCGCCCCCAGGCCGATAAAGGTGAGGTCGACCAGCGATAACTGTTTCTTGAACTTGCCTTGGCCTGACATAGGCGAGCCTTCTTTTATGTGGTTATTGGAATAGGCAGATCGAAATGTCGTATAGCAGCGAGCTTGCCCGGCTGTAGTCGCTGCCGAGGCACGAGGCTGCGATGCGGCCCGCAGGACCGCCAAGGGGGCCGCTTCGCAGCCCATCGCAGCCTCGTGCCTCGGCAGCGGCTACAACGGCTGTCGAGAGCAAAACCCACATTTGATCGGGTTTACAGACCCACATCCGGCAATACGGGCCGCTCGGCCAGGGCCTTGGCAACGATGGCTTTCACCCCGGCCAACGTCTCGCCCTGCAACGCCAGACGCGGCGGACGGGTGATGGACGAACCACGCCCCACCAGCTCTTCACACAATTTGATGCACTGCACCAGGTCCGGACGTGCGTCCAAATGCAGCAACGGCATAAACCAGCGATACAGCGCCAATGCCTCTTCAAAGCGCTTTTCCTTGGCCAGGCGGAACAACGTTTCGCCTTCTTTCGGGAACGCGTTGGACATGCCCGAGACCCAACCTTCAGCCCCCACGGCGATGCTCTCCACCACCACATCGTCCAGTCCGGCGAACAGCACGAAGCGATCGCCCACGGCGTTGCGCAGGTCGATAAACCGTCGGGTGTCGCCGGAAGAGTCCTTGAAGCAGACGATGTTTTCGCAATCCTGCAGAGCGATCAGCACATCCGGGGTCACGTCATTTTTGTAGATCGGCGGGTTGTTGTAGACCATCACCGGCAAATCGGTGCTGGTGGCAATCGCCCGGAAGTGCGCGGCGGTTTCCCGCGAGGTGGCGGAATACACCAGGGCCGGCATGACCATCACACCGTCGACGCCAACGCGGGCCGCTTCCTTGACCGTGTTGCGGGCAAAGTCAGTGGTGAACTCGGCGATGCCGGCGATCACCGGAATACGGCCAGCAGCCGCATCCTTGGCCACCTCGATGACCGAGAGTTTTTCCGCTGTGCTCAGGGAGGTGTTTTCGCCGACGGTGCCACACACCACCAGCCCGGAAACGCCGTCTTCCACCAGGTTGCGAATCACGGCATGGGTGGCTTCCAGGTCCAGGGAAAAGTCTGGTTTGAACTGGGTACTGACAGCGGGGAAAACCCCGCTCCAGTGAATGGCTTTACGGCTCATGGTCTTGTCCTTATGGGGGTCGGTCTGGCCGACTGGCGTTGGAAACGTAAAACAGATTCCGCCTTTTACGCCGATGCAGCTTGAGACTTTTCCTACCTGAAGGAGACGAAATCGGCACAATCACGACCGATACCCCAACCACGGCAATTGTGCCGATTTCGTCATCTAAACCCGTGAAAACCAACAAGCGAATCCGCCCCGATGGGAGCCACTCTGTAGGCCACTCTCATCAGGTGCTGCCATGAAAAAAATCACTGTCATCGACTCACATACCGGGGGCGAGCCCACTCGCCTGGTGATCGCAGGTTTCCCGGATCTGGGCCAGGGCTCCATGACCGAACGCAAGCAGATCCTTGAGCGCGACCACGATCAATGGCGCGCCGCCTGCGTGCTCGAACCTCGGGGCAGCGATGTGCTGGTGGGCGCGTTGTTATGTGAACCGCAAGCCGCCAACGCCTGCGCCGGTGTGATCTTCTTCAACAACAGCGGCTACCTGGGTATGTGCGGCCACGGCACCATCGGCCTGGTGCGTTCGCTGCATCATCTGGGGCGTATAGCCCCAGGCGTGCATCACATCGAAACCCCGGTGGGCACCGTACAAGCCACCTTGCACGACGACCTGTCGGTGAGCGTGCGCAACGTGCCCGCGTATCGCTATCGCAAAGCGGTCGAACTGAACGTGCCTGGCCACGGCATGATCCAGGGCGATATCGCCTGGGGCGGCAACTGGTTTTTCCTGATCAGCGAGCATGGCCAGCGCATTGCCGGCGATAACGTCGAAGCCCTGACTCACTACACCTGGGCGGTGCGTGAAGCCCTGGAGGCGGCCCATATCACGGGCAAAGATGGCGGTGTGATTGACCATATCGAACTGTTCGCCGACGACGCCCAAGCCGACAGCCGCAACTTCGTACTGTGCCCCGGCAAGGCCTACGACCGCTCTCCCTGCGGCACCGGCACCAGCGCCAAACTGGCGTGCCTGGCGGCTGATGGCAAACTGGCCGAAGGGGAAACCTGGACCCAGGCCAGCGTGATCGGCAGCCAGTTCACCGCGCACTATGACGTGGTGGGCGAGCAGATCATTCCAACACTGCGCGGCACCGCCCACCTGAGCGCCGAAGCCACCTTGCTGATCGAAGACAGCGACCCGTTCGCCTGGGGCATTGTGCTGTGAACGCCGAGGCCGATGTGATCGTGATCGGCGCCGGTATCGTCGGTGCGGCCTGCGCCCATGAGTTCGCCCAGCGTGGCCTGAAAGTGCTGGTGCTGGACAACGCCAGCGGTGGCGCCACCGGTGCCGGCATGGGCCATCTGGTGGCGATGGACGACAACGCCGCCGAACTGGCCCTGAGTCACTATTCCATCGGCCTGTGGAATGCCCTGCGTGACGAGATGCCCGCCGTCTGCGCTTACCGCAACTGCGGCACCCTGTGGCTGGCCGCCGACGCGGCCGAGATGGACCTGGCACGGGCCAAGCAGCGCACCCTGGCCGACCATGGCATTGATGGGCAATTGCTCGACAGCGAACAACTGGCACAAATGGAACCGATGCTGCGCAAAGGCCTGGGTGGCGCCCTGAAAATCACCAGCGACGGTATTCTCTACGCCCCGGCGACTGCCCAATGGCTGCTGCAGAAACACCCGCTGATCAGCCAGCGCCCGGCCGACGTCAAGGCCGTCGGCCCGCAACGCGTGCAACTGGCTGACCAGCGCACCTTGTCGGCCGAATACGTGGTCGTGGCCAATGGTTATCCGGCCCGGGCGTTGCTGCCGGAATTACCGCTGCGGCCAAAAAAGGGCCACTTGTTGATCACTGATCGCTATCCCGTGCAGGTCAGCCATCAACTGGTGGAACTGGGCTACGCCGCCAGCGCCCATGCCAGCGATGGCACCTCGGTGGCGTTCAATGTACAGCCGCGCCCCACCGGGCAGTTGCTGATTGGCTCGTCTCGACAATTCGACACCCTGGAGCGTGCGGTGGAGCCCGAAGTGCTCGCGCGCATGCTGCAACGGGCCGTGGAGTATTTGCCGGGCTTGAGCGACCTCAATGGCATTCGCGCCTGGACGGGGTTTCGTGCGGCGACACCGGACGGCCTGCCAATCCTCGGTGAGCATCCACGGCAAAAAGGCTTATGGCTGGCGGTCGGACACGAAGGCCTGGGCGTCACCACCGCTCCCGGCAGTGCCCGCCTGCTGGCGGCGCAAATGTTGGGTGAAACGCCCGACCTGGACATCCGCCCTTACCTTCCCGGGCGCTTCGCTGGAGTGACCGCATGATTATCTACCTGGAACGCCAACCGCTGACGGTGCGCGACGGCATCACCGTCGCCGCGGCGGTGACGGTCACTCGCACGTCCTGCACCGGCCAGCCTCGAGCAGCGTTTTGCGGCATGGGTATTTGCCAGGAATGCCGGATGACCATCGACGGCCGGCGCCAACTGGCCTGCCAGACCTTGTGCCGCGAAGGCATGCAGGTGGAGCGCAGCGTATGAATCAAGCGTGCGACATTCTTATCGTGGGCAGCGGCCCCGCCGGTTTGGCCGCCGCCCGTGCCGCCAGCCGCGCGGGATTGCACATCACCGTGATCGACGATAACCCGCATGCCGGTGGGCAGATCTGGCGCAACGGGCCGGATACTCAACTGGAACCTGCGGTGCTGGAACGCCTGGCGGTACTGGAGCAGCCGTTGATTCGCTACCTGCCGGGGACGCGTGTGGTCGCGGCGCTCAAGCCGGGATCGCTGCTGCTGGAGAATGCCGAGCACGGCTTTGTCATGGAGTACCAGCGGTTGATTCTCTGCTGCGGCGCCCGTGAGCTACTCCTGCCCTTTCCTGGCTGGACCCTGCCGGGCGTCACCGGTGCCGGGGCCCTGCAAGCCCTGGTGAAAAACGGCTTGTCCATACAGGGCGAACGTACGGTGATTGCCGGCAGCGGCCCACTGTTGCTGGCCAGTGCCGCCACGGCACGTAAAGCCGGGGCTCAGGTTGAGAACGTGCTGGAGCAGGCCTCAGCCAGATCCGTCACGGGATTTGCCGTGCAACTGTGGCGTTGGCCGACGAAGATTCGCCAAGCCCTCGACCTCGCCACCACGGCCTATCGCTGGAACAGTCACGTGGTCGAGGCCCTGGGTGAACAGCGGCTGGAAGCGGTACGGATCAAGGTCGGCGGCCGCCTCAAGGAAATCCCATGCGAGCGCCTGGCCTGCGGTTTCGGGCTCGTCCCCAACACCACCCTCGCCGCACACTTGGGGTGTGAACTGCAAGGCACAGCCATCGCGGTCGACCCACTGCAATGCACCAGCCTGCCCGAGGTTTACGCAGCCGGAGAATGCACCGGCGTCGGTGGCAGCGAATTGGCATGGGTCGAAGGTGAGATCGCCGGGCTGGCGGCCAGTGGGCAGCACCCAGAGATCGAGGCACTGCGGGGTCGTCGCGACCATTGGCAAGCCTTTGCCGATCAGGTCAGGCAAGCCTTCACGCTGAACCCGGCGATCCACCGCCTGGCACAGCCTGATACGCTGCTGTGCCGCTGTGAGGATGTGCCCTTTGCTGCCATGGCTTGCGAAACCTCCTGGACCGCCGCCAAACTGCAAACCCGCTGCGGCATGGGCGCTTGCCAGGGCCGCGTGTGTGGCACCGCCGCGCAAACCCTGTTTGGCTGGGACGCGCCTCTGCCACGCTCGCCATTAGTGCCGGCACGGATCAGTACCCTCTTGTAGCCTCGTGCAGCGGCTACAGACCTACACAACATAGGCACAGACATGAACGACACCGTGCTGCTCAACAGCCTCACCGCCGCTGCGCCCCAGGACATCGACAGCCTGCTGGGCAGCATCGGGTTGATCCTGCCGCTGCTGGACAGCATTCCCAGCACGGTGTTTTTCATCAAGGACCTGCAAGCCCGCTACCTGACGGCCAACCTGACCCTGGCCCAGCGCTGCGGCTTCAAGACGGTGACACCGTTGCTGGGCAAGACCTCCGCCGAAGTCTTCCCGGCGATGCTGGGACCGGTCTACACCGAGCAGGATCAACGCGTGCTGCGCCAGGGCATCACCATCAAGGGCCAACTGGAACTGCACCTGTATGGCAGCCGCGAACCGGGTTGGTGCCTGACCCACAAGCTGCCGCTGCATGGACGCGACGGGCAGATCATTGGCATGGCCGGCATCTCCTTCGACCTGCAGGCGGCGCGCGATGCGCACCCCGCCTACCAACGCCTCGCGGCTGTTGACCGGCACATTCGCGAGCATTACAACGAAGCGATTCGCATGGATGACCTGACGGCCATCGCCGGCTTATCGGTGGCGCAGCTGGAGCGTTACTGCAAACGAATCTTCCACCTGACGCCGCGTCAGATGATCCACAAAGTGCGTCTGGAACATGCCTCGCGCCTGCTGCTCGGGAAGCTACCCATTACCGACGTTGCGTTGCAATGCGGTTATACCGATCACAGCGCCTTCAGCCGTCAGTTCAAGTCGCTGACGGGGGTCAACCCACGGCAGTTTCGCCAGAGTGCTGCGGGGTGAGCGCCGACAGCGGCCCGCGCCAGAACGCCTGGTAGTCGAACAGGTCCTTGAAACCCATCTTGCGGTACAGCGAAACACCCTGAGTGGAGGCCTCGAGGAAACACCAGCGCGCGCCCAGGCTCACGGCATGCGCCATGGCGGCCTGCATCAATCGTGTCGCATGGCCCTGGCCGCGAAAGGCGGCCAGGGTGCCCACATCATTGAGCCGGGCTACCTGGTCGATCATCGACAAGGTCAACGCACACACTACCGTCCCCTGTATCGTCAGTGTGAAATGGTAGAGGCCTTTATTGCCGTCCATGGCCAATTGATGCCGGGCTTGATAGTGCGCGGTCCATTCGGCAGACATTGCGAATGCGCTGCCCACTGGCCCCCCCCAATCTTCGAGGTTGTGGGTCAGGCTGATTTGCGGCGCGATAGCGTTCGTCGATGCAGGTGGAGAGGTGGCCAGGTCAAGCACCATCGCGGTCGTGGTCTCAACGACAGAAAAGTCCAGGCTCACCAGGGGCTTATGCAAGCACTCGGTCTTATCCTGATGCACCATCACCCGCACCGGCAACGCAGTGCGGGGGATCAGCTCCAGAATGGTATCCGTCGCGTCGCCCACCGGGCTGCTGCCAACATGGATGAACAATAGGTTCCACTCATTGACGTACAGATCGGCGAAATAGGCGTTTACGCAGGCGTTGAAACGCCGGTGTAGCGGGCATGTCGCCGCGAAAAAGTGGTGTTCGGTCAGATGGTAGAGCGTCGCGAGGTCAAGAGGGCCAATGGCGTGCATAACGTAGGTCCGGGCAAAAAACCAGTCTTGGCCACGCGACTCAAAGGTGCCGTAAATACTCTCTGAAAAGACCCGAAGAAAAATCGTATAGGTTTGTCCCGCCAAGCAAGCATCAACCTTCGCCCTGATGACCCTTCCCATAAGTCGAGGCCAGTGCTCTGGCCTTTTCCAGCTGGCTTTCCAACTTGGGCAGCGTCTCGTCCACCAGTGCCTTTATTTCTGGCACATCAGACGCTGCGCCTTCCTGCTTGAACAAGGCGATGGCGTCTTCATTGGCCTTGACCTGCTGCGCGGTATACGCGGCGTCGAACGAGTCACCGTCCTTGAGTTCAGGCATCAGGCTTTCGGCCTTGTCGACGATCTTCTCCCGAGGAGCGACCGGCAGGTCGAGCTTCTTGGCGATCGCTGCCAGGTGCTGGTTGGCAGTGGTGCGTTCATTGATCACCTCGATGGTGTAGTCCTTGATGTCCTGAGACGAGGTCTTGGCGTGGGCCAGGCGACTGGTTTCGATATCGGCCATGCCCTTGGCCGAAGCCTGCTCGATAAATTCGGCAGGCGACTGGGCGAAAGCATTGCTGGCGCCGAGACCCAGCAGCATCGCGAAACTGGCGGTGCGTAACCGGATAACCATGCGGCTCATGATGGGTTCCTCCAGGTAATAAACAGGTGTCGGGGAACGAACCCCGCCCTGAATTTGAATTTTCAAGGCAGCAAAGGTTTAGAAAAAACTGGCCAGTGCGACGAATGGTCTTCGTTGGTTCATGCCTTGTGCCCGAATAACCCCGGCAACGCGTGAGCCAGGGCGTTGATGGCAAAGCCGATAAACATCACCCCACACAGCCGAGTGATCATCACTTCATGGCGCTGATAAACAGCACGCACCTGCCGGGCGCCGACCACCCCAATGAGGATCGCGTAGGCGGCAATCCCGCCTACAAAGCTGATGAAGATCAGCCACGGCAGCATCGACCAGGTCAGCAATTCAGCGCGGCTGGAGAGCAACGCGGTGAAGGTCGCCACGGCCACCGGATAGGCCTTGGGGTTGGTCAGGCCAAACAGGATGCCGTGCCAGAACGGTTTACGCGCCGCACCCTGAGGTGTTTCCCCGCTGCTGCGCTGGGTGCGGATAGCGCGCCAGCCAAGCCAGAACAGATACAGGCCGCTCAGCACACCCAGCACATCAAAGGCGCTGCTGCCGATTTCCCGGGCGCCGACGATGGCGATCAACGCGGTGCTGCACCACACCACATCCCCCAGCAAATGCCCGCACAAAAAACCGGCCCCGGCACGACGGCCGCGTGCGGCACCAATGCCGAACACCGCCAACACGCCAGGGCCTGGCGTAATGGCGTAGATAAAACCCGAGGCGAGGACGGCAAACAACAAGGATGAAGTCATGGGCGTTTGGCTCTGGCAGTGGGAGAACAGGCCGGTTGATTCTGCCTGTTCTGTGGCTACGGGTAAAACTTCATTCCCGCGTAAGGCTTGTCACGACAGGCCTGCAGGCGTGACGCCAGATCACCGACATGGATTTCCAGCTTATGGCCGTCGGGATCGAGAAAATAGAACGAGGCGCCTTCACTGCGGTTGTCCCGCCATTCCTCCACACCGGCGGCTCGCAGACGCTCCACTTGAGCCGAAAAGTCGGCGGCGGCGACGCTGAATGCGTAGTGGGTGTATTCGGCCGCTGGCACGCTGGGGCGCAACGGGTCCAACGACAGGCACAACCACAGCCCGGGCAGAGAGAGGTAAGCGCCGTTGTCCCACGTGGCATCGAGGTGCAGGTGTAGCTGGCCGTGGTAGAAGCCGACGCTACGATTCAGGTCGGTGACGGACAGGGTCAGGTGGTTGAGGCCTGAGAGCATGTTGTGAGTCCTTTTTGGGCGTGAACATCAAGACAATACATTCTCAACCTGCTCAATCAACCACTGCAACGCCGGATCCCCTCCCCGCCGCGAATGCCAGGCCAGCACAAAGGCAAAGGGCGGGATAGGAAACGGCGGCGGTACGGCCAACAGCCGCGTCTGGTCAATGTCCAGCAGGCTGCGGGACGACACGGTGAGAATCAGGTCGGTGCCCTGGATCAGTTGGGGGGCCACGCCCCAATGCGGCAGGCTGATGGCGACGTGTCGACGTTCACGAATCGCCGTCAGCGCCCGTTCGATTTCCGGGGTCCCGCTGCCGCGCATTTCCAACAAGACGTGGGGACGCACCAGGTAGGTGGGCAGGTCGAGGATTCCATCGGCGGGCAGGCTGTCGCGGTCTACCAGGCAGGCATAGTGTTCCTCGAACAAAGGTGTGCTGCGCAGCTCCGCCGGCAGGTCGGGAAACACCCCGGCGGCCAGGTCGATATCGCCGTTGAGTACACCCTCGACCATGCCTTCGCGGCTGGCAGGAATAATCAACAGATCGATCCCTGGAGCTTCCCGACGCAGTGTGCGTACCAGTCCCGGCAACAGCAGCGCAGCGCCGTAGTCCGACATGGCCAGGCGAAAGGTGCGCTTGGCCGAGGCGGGATCAAAACGGTTGGGGGCCAGTAGCGCTTGCACCTGGGCCAGGGCATCGGCCAACGGCGCGGCCAACTCCAGTGCGCGAGGCGTAGGCGCCAGCGTGCCGCCCTGGCGTACCAGCAACGGATCTCCCAGCAGATCGCGCAAGCGCGCCAGGGCATGGCTCACCGCCGGCTGGCTCAGGTGCAGGCGCTCGGCGGCACGGGTGACGTGTTGCTCGCTGAGCAAGGCGTCGAGGACCACCAGCAAGTTGAGGTCGATGCGGCGCAGATCATTCATCTGATGCATGTCCAGCATAAGAACTTGGAATTTAAATTTGCGCGACGAATGCTCTAGAGTCCAGAAAAACCTCTGGGAGAATCTTCATGACCACGTTGCATTGGGTAGGCTTGTTGCTGTTGGCGGTGGTAGCAGGCGCGGTGGTGCCGTTTCAAAGCGCGATCAACGCCAATCTCGGACGAGGGTTGGGGCACCCGTTATGGGCGACCCTGGCGTCATTGTTGGTGAGTATCGTGGTGTTGCTGCCCGTCATCGTGGCGCTGCGCTTGCCGCTGCCCAGCCTGGCGTTCATCACCAAGGCCCCCTTATGGATGTGGGCCGGTGGCGCGTTCGGGGTGTGCTTCATTTCCCTGGCCCTGATCCTGCTGCCCAAGCTGGGCGCGTCGGGGTTTATTGCCTTGGCCATGGCCGGGCAAATCATTGCCTCGCTGCTGCTGGATCACTTCGGGCTGTTCGGCCTGATGGAGCGGCACCTGACAGCACCCAGGTTGATCGGGGCGCTGATGTTGATCGCAGGCGTGGTGTTGATTCAGTTCAGTGCGGCGCCGAGTAAAGCCCTGGCAGCCGCTTGATGATCAGAACTTGTCCAGTGTCCGCAACTTTTGCGGCAAGCCCCAGAGCAACAGTGCCGCTGCGATCAGCGCGCACACACCGATGACATAGAGGGCGGGTGTGGTGCTGCCAGTCAGGTCGCGGATTCGGCCGACCATCACCGGGCTGACGATGCCGCCGAACTGACCCAGAGTGTTGATCACTGCGATCCCGCCTGCCGCCCCGGCCCCTGCGCCGGCCAGCAGTTTCGGTGGCAAGGTCCAGAAGGTCGGAATTGAGGCGATGATACCCGCGCCCAACAGGCCCAAGGCAACAATCAGGAACGTGGTGTGATTGGCAAAGATCCCGGCACAGAAGAACCCCACCGCGCCCAGAGCCACCAAGCCGCTGACAAACTTGCGGCGCTCGCCGGTGGCGTCCGATAAACGTCCGATCACCACCATGCTGATGGCGCCGCACACGTAGGGAATCGCCGTCAGCAAGCCGATCATCACCGGGCTTTGGGTACCGGCGCTGCGGATCAGTTGTGGCGCCCAGAAGTTCAAGCCGTAAGACGCGACCTGGATCAGGAAGTAGATAAAACCAAGCATCAGGAAACCCGGGATACGTATCGCCGCCAGCAGCGAACCGCCATGTTTGTTCGGCTCATGCCGGGCAATGCGGCTGGACAACAAGGCCTTCTCTGACGCGCTCAGCCAGTGGGCGTCCTCGATGCGGTCCTTGAGCAGGGTCAGTACCAGAAAGCCCAGGCCGATGCAGGGTAAACCACCCAGCAGGAACAGCCAGTGCCAGCCACGCATCTGCAGCACGCCGTCCAGATGTTCCAGCACCAGCCCGGAGAATGGCGCGCCCACCAACCCGGCAAACGCGGAGGCCAGGAACAACATTGAGGTGATGCGTCCGCGGTAGTGTTGCGGGAACCACAGGGTCAGGTAATACAGCACACCCGGTGCAAATCCCGCCTCCATCGCACCAATGATGAAACGCAACCCGTAGAACTGCCATTCGGCAGTCACAAACACCATGGCCGCTGTGGCCAGGCCCCAGGACATCATGATCCGCGCGATCCAGCGTCGGGCGCCGACCTTGTACAGCATCATGTTGCTCGGCACTTCGAAGATCACATAGCCGACGACAAACAGCCCCGCCCCCAGGCCGTAGGCGGTGTCGCTCAAGCTCAGGTCGGCCTGTAACTGGAACTTGGCGAAGCTGATGTTGATGCGATCAAAAAAGGCGAACAGGTAGCACACCATGATCAGCGGCATCAGGCGCCAGACGACCTTGCTGACCAGGGCCTTTTCGGCGTCGTGCTCAGCGACCGGGCGCGCGCCGGCCTCCAACGTATTAAGGCTCATTGTTTTTCTCCAGGTGGACTGCCCGCAGGTGTCCGATTGTTTTTGTTGTCTGGTTGAGACTTACAGCGTTGCGATGTAGCCCGGCGCCGGATGCAGGTCGCAGTTGCGCCCCGCCTTGGCCACCTGGCCAGGTAGTTCGTGGCCGAGCAGCGCCGGCAGTTGCCGGGACATGCGCAACAGATGAGGCAGGTCGATGCCGGTGTGAATACCGACTTCATCACACAGGTTGACCAAGTCTTCGGTGCAGATATTGCCCGAGGCCCCCGGCGCAAACGGACAACCACCAAGGCCACCGAGGGCCGCGTCAAAACGCCGGGCACCGGCTTCATAGGCGGCCAGCACATTGCACAACCCCAGGCCGCGGGTATTGTGAAAATGCAGGGTCAGATCATGGGCGCCCACCCGCTCCAGCACCCGTTTGACCAGGCGCTCGACCTGACGCGGGTTGGCCATGCCCGTGGTATCGGCCAGCGTCACGCCCTGGATGCCCAACGCCAGATACGCGTCCACCAATTGCAGAACACGGTCTTCGTCGACCTTACCTTCGAACGGGCAACCGAAGGTGGTGGCGATGCTGCCGTTGAGCCGCACCGGGTGGTCGGCGGCAAAGCTGACCACGTCGCCAAAGGCCACCAGGGAGGCTTCGCAGCGCATGCGCATATTGGCCAGGTTATGGGTCTGGCTGGCGGACATCACCAGGTTCAACTCATCGGCCCTGGAGCCGACCGCCCGTACGGCGCCCTTGAGGTTGGGAATCAGTGCCACGTAAATGATGCCTGGGCGACGGGTGATGCCCTGGAAGACTTGCTCGCCATCACGCAGGGCCGGGATGGCCTTGGGTGAAACGAATGACCCGGCTTCTATTCGTGAAAATCCAGCCAGGGACAACTGGTCGATCAGGGCGATCTTGTCGACGGTCTCGACCCAGGTCGGCTCTATCTGCAAGCCATCCCGAGGCGAGACTTCTTGCACGATCAGCGGGTCTGCATCGTTTTTCATTGCACCACTCCCGAGGCTTTCAGGCGTTGTATATCGACACCGGTCAAGCCCAGCCCACCAAGGATGTCATCGGTATGCTGGCCCAGGCTCGGCCCCTGCCAGTTCACTTCACCGGGGGTTTGCGAGAGCTTGGGCACGATACCGGGCATCTTCACCGTCAGGCCACCGGGCAGTTCGGCGTTGAGCAGCATGTCCCGGGACTGGTAGTGCGGATCGGCGACGATATCGGCCACAGAGTAGATGCGCCCGGCAGGTACTTCGGCCGCCTCCAGGGCACTGAGCACCTGGTCGATGGGCAAGCTGCTGGTCCAATGTGTGATCGCCGCGTCCAGCAGGCCGCTTTGGGCCGCACGTCCGTCGTTGTGGGCAAACTCCTCGGCTTCGGCCAGATCGACGCGGCCAATGGTGGTCATCAGGCGCTTGTAGATCGGGTCACTGTTGCCGGCAATCACCACGTAGGCGCCGTCCGCCGTGAGGTAGGTGTTGGACGGTGCGATACCCGGCAAGGCGCCGCCGCTGCGTTCACGAACATGACCGAGCATGTCGTATTCCGGAACCAGGCTTTCCATCAGGTTGAACACGCTTTCCGCCAGGGAGACGTCCACCACTTGGCCGTCGCCCTGACCTGTTTTGACCCGCAACAGCGACATCAAGGCGCCAATCACGCCGTGCAATGAGGCCAGGGAATCGCCGAGGCTGATGCCAACCCGCGCCGGTGGCGAATCGGGATTGCCGGTGGTGTAGCGAATCCCGCCCATGGCCTCACCGATGGCGCCAAAACCTGGCCGATCACGATAAGGGCCGGTCTGGCCGTAGCCGGAGATACGCACCAGGGTCAGCTTGGGATTGAGGGCGTGTAATACATCCCAGCCCAGGCCGAGCTTTTCCAGGCCACCGGGGCGCAGGTTTTCGATCAACACGTCGGCGTCGGCCAGCAGTTGCTTGATCAGGCTGATGCCTTCGGCAGACTTGAGGTCCAGGGCCAGGGACTTTTTGTTGCGTGATTGCAGGTACCACCACAGCGACGTGCCCTGGTGCAGCTTTCGCCATTTGCGAAGCGGATCGCCCTGCCCCATGGCCTCGACCTTGATCACCTCGGCGCCAAATTCGGCCAGCAGCCGCGCGGCGAACGGCGCGGCGATCAACGTGCCGATCTCGATCACCTTGATACCGTTCAGGGCAGCCGTCATGGGGTGTACCTCTTGTTCTTGGAATGTGGGCCAAGGCTAGAGGACGGCAACGGTATAAATCCAATCTTCAGTTGGCAACGAACGTTCGTGAAACGCGAACGCATACGATCTGTCAGATTGGTGCTTCAGTGCCTTGCAGGTATTCGAACAGCAATCGACTGACCGGCGACAACGAAACCTCATTGCGGATCACCAGAATCAACTGCCGGTCCGCCCACTCATCCGTCAACGGTACCGCTTGCAGCCCCAAGGCGCGGCCGAACAGCTCATAGGCTTTTTGCGGCAGGATGCCGATGCCCATGTTGGCCTGGACCATCCGGCACATCGCATCAAACCCCGGCACATGAATCCGCAGGCGCAGCAGTTTACCGGCTTCACGCGCGGCGGCATGGGTGCGCATATTGATGGAGCTGGCCGAGTGCAGGCCGACATAGTCACTGTCCAGGGTGTCGGCAAAGGCCAGGGTTTCGCGGCGGGCCAATGGGTGATCCGCTGGCATCAGCACCACCAGCGTGTCCCGGCGATAGGTCACGCTGAGCAAACCTTTGGTGTCGGTATCGCTGGAGCAAATGCCCAGGTCCGCAACGCCGTCGAGCACACCCTGAACGACCCCATTACTGGGGCGCTCTTCGAGGTCGGTCTTGACCTTGGGATGCGACTCGGAAAAGTCGCGCAAGTCTTCAGGCAAAAACTGAATGATCGCCGAAAGATTGGCCAGCATGCGTACATAGCCTCGCACGCCGTGGCTATGCTCCCCCAGTTCCAGGCCCATTTTCTCGACGTTGAATAGCATCTGCCGGCCGTGGTGCAACAGCGTTTCGCCAGCAGCCGTGAGGCTCATGCCTCTGGCCTGGCGCACAAACAACGCCACACCCAGCGCCTGCTCCAGCTCCACCAGGCGTTTGCTGGCGGCCGAAACCGCAATGGCCTCCCGGGCAGCAGCGCGGGTCAGAGTGCCCTCTTCATGCACCGCGACAAACAGCTGCAACGTGATCAGGTCAAGGCGACGGATCAGGCTTTTTTGCAGCATCAGACGCGCTCGTTGGCCAAGCGATTGATATCAACTTGCTCCACCACCGGTTGCGCGTTGCCCTGGCGAACCACCGTCAGCATCGCCTGCCCAAGCACCTCAGTGCTGACCACCCGCGCAGGCCAAAGGCGCCGGGCCAGGGTCAACAGCGGACCCAGCAGCGTATAGACCGATTGATAAAGCGGGGTTTTCGAGCGTACGCCATGGAGTGGCTGAATGATGCCGGGGCGAAACAGATACACCGCCTTGAACGGCAGGCGCAGCAAGGCGTTTTCAGTCTTGCCCTTGACCCGGGCCCACATCACTTTGCCGGTCTCGGAACTGTCGGTGCCGGCGCCGGACACGTAGACAAAGGTCATCTGTGGATTGAGCCGGGCCAGGGTGCTGGCAGCCACCAAAGTCAGGTCGTAGGTCAGGTGAGTGTACTTGGCTTCATCCATGCCGACCGACGACACGCCCAGGCAGAAGAAGCAGGCATCGAATCCTTGCAACAGGTTTTCCAGGGGCTGGAAGTCGAGCATGTCGGTGTGCAGCACCTGATGCAGTTTGTCGTGCTCCTGGGTCAGGGGCGTACGGCCGACCGCCACCACTTCCTGCACATCACTGGCCAGCAGGCACTCGCGCAACACGCCCTGGCCGACCATGCCGGTGGCACCGAATAACAGAACTCTCATAAAAACTCCCCGGCTCAGGTGTTTACTGAACGGTAAACGATCCTCGCGCCCTCTCTTCTGGGCACAATAATTCTGCAAGTTAACACTGAACCCAAGCGTGTGTGGTAACAGCTTTCGAAAACCATATTATTTTGCCCCGCCCACTGAACGGCACTGCCGCCCATAGGGTGAGATATCTACAGACTCCCTAAAAACAAACGAAGCGACAATTTCACCATAAAAAAGTAGGACCTTACCCACATCAAAAACTCCAACCTGAATAAGACGCATGGGAAACGCCCGACTTTTTCAAAATACATTTACTCGCTAAGGTTCTGCCCCTACAAACATAAAGGACAAATCAGCGATGGATAGCTCTTCATTCAACAAATTCACAAACTACAAAAAAATAATTCAACTAGCAGATAATGACTGGCAAACGGCAAAATCAGGCCGAATCTGCGAATTAAATGTCTCAGTAGACAGCAACAACCTTCTTACCGATCAGTATGGACGAAACATCTATCATTTTTGCACGACCTCATATCTAGGACTGGATTACCACAAAGAAATTCTTAAAGGTGCGATTTGCGGTATACAAAACGCCGGAACATTACGCATTGCAAACTCTAAAAATCGCTGCAAACTCGCCATACTTGACCAATATGAAACAGAACTTTCCGAACTTTTTAGTGCGATTTGCCTGAGCACCCTTTCTTGTAGCGCTGCCAGTTCTGGAATATTACCTTTGCTTGCCAGCGGTGTATTTACAGACAACACTCCTCCCGTCATGGTATTCGATAAAAAATCCCATTATTCAATGAGTCACCTTAAAGCCTCATGCGCCGATGAGACAGAAGTGATTACTGCACCTCATAATGACATCTCATTTCTCGAAGATTTATGTAAAAAGCATAAAAAAATTGCGTACGTAGCTGATGGCATATATAGCATGGGCGGCGTTGCCGACTTGGAGAACCTACTTTATTTGAAGTCACGCTATGGGCTATTCCTTTATCTAGACGACTCTCATGCTTTATCGGCAGTAGGAGAAGGTGGGCGCGGATATGTACGACCACGACTTTCACAGCTAGATGATCAAATTATTATAGTCGCATCGCTTGGCAAATCGTTTGGAGCAAGCGGCGGCTTAGTCATGTTTGGTAGCGAGCGTCAAAAAAAGCTCATATATCGCTACGGAGGGCCTAACAACTGGTCCCAAAGTTTAAACTCTGCGGCCATCGGAGCAGGATTGGCATCCATTAAAATACACAAGACAGATGAACTCGCCACTCTTCAAAAAACACTTCAGGCCAACATCAAACTTTTCGACAGCCTAATAAAAACAGAGCAATCGGGGGCAAACACCGCAATCCGCCTGATCACTTGTGGCGACGCCAAAACAGCAAACACGTTAGCCATCAAACTCGCGAACAATGGATTCTTTACCTCAGCCGTATTCTTTCCGGTGGTACCACGAGGGAAAGCCGCCATACGTATCACATTACGAGCAGATATGTCCCACTCACTAATTCGTTTATTCTGCACCAAACTAACCGACTTAATGAAGCAGCACATCGAAACAGATAACCATTAAAAAGCCAAAATACCGAGACACTAAAAACGCAGACCAGCATATTACCAGGCACACGCTTAAACGGTAAAACTGCAAGACAAACACTCTCCCAACCTTCTACTAGAGACTTACTACAGTAAGGATATTCTGCCCTTGAAAAGCACCACAACCCTGACAATCGCCTGTAGCGCTGCCTTTTTGTCCCAAGTCGGCATCAGTATTTACTTGCCCGCCGTCCCGGCGATTGCCCAGGCGTTGCCGGCAGCTGAAGATCAGGTGGCGCTGGCCCTAGCGGTTTACCTGATCGGCATGGCCCTTCCGATGCTGTTGTGGGGCAGCCTTGGAGAGCGAGTGGGTAGAAAGCCCGTGTTGTTCGCGGCATTAGCTTTGTATGTCTTGGCCACCGCAACGATTCCCTCGGCTTACAACCTCGAATCCTTCCTGGCTCTGCGCTTGATTCAGGGCCTGGGCGCGGGCGGTGTGTCGGTGATGGCGCGGGTGCTGGTCCGCGACAGTTTCAGCGGTGCGCTGTTGGCCAAGGGATTGTCGTGGCTGGGAATGACCTTCGTGATCGCTCTGGGGATCGGTCAGTTTATTGGCTCATTGCTACAGGTAGCGTTCGGCTGGAAAGCAATTTTTTATGGGCTGGCACTCGCGGCCATCGGGCTGATGATTGCGTTGCAGCGGGTCGCATTCCCCGCCTTATTGAAGGTGCCTGGGCAAATGTCCGCCTGGCGAATCTACGGCACGATCCTGCGCCATCCGGCATTCCTGCGGGCGGCCCTGGCAGGAGGCCTGGGTTATGGCGTGATCATCGCATTCAATACCTGCGCACCGTTGATCCTGCAAGGGCACTTCGCGTGGAGCGCAGCAGAATATGGACTGTTGGGCTGGCCGATCAGCGCGGCGTATCTGGCCGGCGCGCTGATGGTCAATCGTTTCGTCGCACGCACTGGGCGCCTGTCGATGATGAGTTGGGGCGTGGCGCTGGTGATGTGCGGCAGTACCACGATGTTGCTGGGCAGCGTGTTCGCAAGCGGCCTGGCAGTCCTGTTGTGGCTGCCGTATTGCCTGGCCGTGTTCGGACAATCGATGAGCTACCCCATCAGCTTGTCTCTGGCCAATGATGCATCACCGGTGAGTGGGTCCTACGCCATAGCGTTGAGCGGTTTCATGCATCAGTTGACGGCCGCCATGATCGGCGGTGTCGCCAGCTTACTGGCCAGTCAGCAAGCATGGCCACTGGCGCTGCTATGTGTGGCGCTGGCGGGCGGCGCACTGCTGTGCGTCGCCCGATCCCGAGCTGATTAAAAGGCGCTGCGAAAGATCTCTTCAATCTGGCGCTGATCGGCACGCCGCGGATTGGTCAGGCCGCAGGCGTCCTTGAGCGCGTTACTGGCCAACAGCGGGATGTCCTGCAATTTGGCACCCAGCTCCCGCAGGCCAACAGGAATGTCGACGTCCTGGGACAGGACGCGAATAGCAAGGATGGCAGCCTGAGCACCCTCTTCCGGGGTCACGCCCTTGATGTCCGCGCCCAAGGCCCTGGCGACATCGCTCAGGCGCTCGGCGCTGACGCTGGCGTTGAAACTTTGCACGTGGGGCAACAGCACGGCATTGCACACGCCGTGGGGCAAGTCATACAGGCCACCCAACTGGTGCGCCATGGCGTGCACAAAACCCAGGGAGGCGTTGTTGAACGCCATCCCGGCGAGGAACTGCGCATACGCCATATTTTCCCGGGCAGCCATGTCATTACCGTCGCGCACCGCCAGGCGCAGGTTGGCGCTGATCAGTTCGATGGCCTTGATCGCACAAGCGTCGGTGATCGGCGTGGCGGCAGTGGAGACGTAGGCTTCGATCGCGTGGGTCAGGGCGTCCATGCCGGTGGCAGCGGTCAGGCCCTTGGGCATGCCGACCATCAGCGCCGGGTCGTTGACCGACAGCAGCGGCGTGACATTACGGTCGACGATGGCCATTTTCACGTGACGGGTTTCATCGGTGATGATGCAAAAGCGGGTCATCTCACTGGCGGTGCCGGCGGTGGTGTTGATGGCCACCAGCGGCAGTTGCGGCCTGACCGACTGGTCGACGCCTTCATAGTCGCCGATGTGTCCGCCGTTGGTGGCGCACAGGGCGATGCCCTTGGCGCAGTCATGGGGCGAGCCGCCGCCCAGGGACACCACGAAATCACAGGCACTTTGCTGAAGCAGGGCCAGGCCTTTCTCGACGTTTTCGACATTGGGGTTGGGCTTGGCGCCGTCGTAGATCACCGAGTCGATGTCCTGCATCGCCAGCTTCTCGGCGATCATGCTGGCCACCCCCGCCCTGGACAGGCCCGTATCGGTGACGATCAGCGCTTTGCGAAAGCCGTAGTTGCGGATGGCTGTCATGGCTTCGTCGAGGCAATCGATGCCCATGATGTTGACCGCGGGGATGAAGAAGGTGCTGCTCATGAAGAATCCTCTGGGAGCGTTGATGGCTACAGCATCGACCGCCCTCGCCTGCGGCATCTTGATCAGGATCAAGCCCTGCTCATGATAAAGTCACCCCCCAGCCGTTTTGAGTAGACCCGCCGCAATGAAGGATTTCCAGGATATTGACGCCCACCTTGAAGACTGGAGCGCCCTGCGCAGCAGCACCGACTTCAGCGGGATTCTGATCGGCAACGGCGCCAGCCGCGCGGTGTGGGAGGACTTTGCCTACGACTCACTATTCGAAAACGCACGCACCGTGGAGGAAAAGCCCCTTAGCCAATCCGAACTGAGCGTGTTCGACGCAATGCAAACTCGCAGTTTCGAGCAGGTGCTGGGCGCACTGAAAACCACCAGTCGGGTCAACAAGGCCCTGGCGGTCAGCTCGGCGGCACCGCGCAATCGTTACTACGCGATCAAGGAAGCACTGATCAACACCATCCACGGCGTGCATATTCCGTGGCGCCTGGTGCAGCCATCGACGCTGACAACAATCCATCAGGAACTGTCCCGCTATTCCACGGTGTTCACCAGTAACTACGACCTGCTCAACTACTGGTCAATCCTGCATGTACCGGGCATCGATGATCTGTTTCGCAGTGCCGACTCAAGCTTTGACCTGCGTAATACCGCAAGCGACAGCAGCCGTATTTTGTACCTGCACGGCGGCCTGCACCTGGTGAGAAACCTGGACGGCACGGCGCGTAAACTGCCCACCACCGACAGCACCTTGCTCAGCAGCTTTGCGATCAACAATACGATCAAGACCCTCGACGATGTGCCGCTGTTTGTCAGCGAAGGCAAGGTTGAGGAGAAGCTCAAGACCATCCGCAGCTCTGATTACCTGTCGTTCTGCTACGAACAGCTGCTGAACCATGAAGGCGCGCTGTGCATCTTCGGGCATCACCTGGGGCCACAGGATTCACACTTGGTGCAGGCGATTCGGCAAGCCAAGGTGAAGACCTTGGCGATTTCGGTGTTCGGTCGCAGCGAAGGGTTTATCCAACAGCAGAAGCGACGTTATGCGGGGCTGTTCGAGGGGATGCAGGTAGAGCTGCGGTTCTTTGATGCGCGCACGCACGCGCTGGGTAATCCGGCATTGTCGGTTCCCGTGGAGCACTGATCGGCTGAACATAGACGATCAACTGTGGGAGCTGTCGAGCTTTAGCGAGGCTGCGATGCAGGCGCTGCGGTCTGACAGGTACACCGAGGTGATCCTATCGCAGCCTCGCTAAAGCTCGACAGCTCCCACACTTGACCGAGTTACGGTCATTCTTCGCTGCTGTGCACCACCACCAGCAACTGCGCCTGCACCTCACCCACCGACCGGATCCGGTGGGGCTTCTGCGCATTGAAGTGCAGCGCATCGCCCCGCTCCAGAATCACCCGTTCGTTCATGAAGTCCACCTCCACCCGGCCTTCATGCACAAACAGAAACTCCTCCCCCAAGTGCTCCTTGAAGGTCTTGTCGGTGAACTCCGCCGGTGGATAGATGATGAACGGCAACAGGTTGCGCTCGCTGACCTGATGGGCCAGCACGGCATAACCCGGTGACGCATCGCTACCCGACAGCGCCTGACGCTCGTGGCTGCGCACCAGGCTGTAGCTGTCGAGGCTGACATTGTCTTCGCTGAACAGCTCTTCGACCTTCACGTTCAGCGCCTTGGCCAGTTTCAGCGCGGCGGCAATCGACGGCGTGTTGAGGCCCCGTTCGACCTTCGACAGGTAGCTCTTGGTCATCCCGGACTTTTCGGCCAGGGCCTCCAGGGTCACGCCAAGTTTTTTTCTCAGTATTTTCAAACGGATAGACATGTGCAGCGGTTAATCCATGAAAGAGTCGATGATGAGTGCTTGCCAATGACACATTGTGTCATATAGTCTCTTAAGTGTCATTTGCGTTCACCCAACGACCTTGCGAGCAGCGGGGAACGAGCAAATCCGACGTCCATTGAACTAGCCAAAGGACACCAACATGGCCAAGACATTAGCACTCCCCAAAGACCAACTGGTCAAGCAAGCGCTGAGCCAGATGCAAAACACCCTGGCGGATAATACGTGGACCGACCGGCAAAAGCTGGCGCTGACCTGCCGTATTCTGTTCGAGAACGGCCACGATTCCGGCCTCGCCGGGCAGATCACCGCCCGCGGCCCGCAACCTGGCACTTACTACACCCAGCAACTGGGCCTGGGTTTTGATGAAATCACCGCCGGCAATCTGCTGCTGGTCAACGAAGACCTGGAAGTCCTCGAAGGCCATGGCATGCCCAACCCGGCCAACCGTTTTCACAGCTGGGTCTACCGTGGCCGGCCGGATGTGAACTGCATCATTCACACCCACCCGACCCATATCGCCGCGTTGTCGATGCTGGAAGTACCGCTGCAGGTGTCCCACATGGACCTCTGCCCGCTGTATGACGATTGTGCCTTCCTGGAAGCCTGGCCCGGCGTGCCGGTCGGCAACGAAGAAGGCGAAATCATCACCACCGCCCTGGGCGACAAGCGTGCGATTCTGCTTTCTCACCACGGCCAACTGTCCACCGGTACCACCATCGAAGAAGCGTGCGTGATCGCACAGTTGATCGAGCGCGCGGCCAAGCTGCAGTTGCTGGCGATGTCGGCAGGCACTGTCAAACCAATCCTGCCGGAACTGGGGCGTGAGGCCCATGACTGGATTTCCAAGCCCAAGCGCCATGCTGCCGCCTTTAACTACTACGCTCGGCAGAACCTGCGTCAACACGCCGATTGCCTGAACTGAACCCCTTTTCGACCGGAGACTTTCCATGTCCAGCCCTTCTATTCACGGCATTATCGGCTACACCATCACCCCTTTCAGCGCCGGCGGTGAACGCCTTGACCTCGACGCCCTGGGCCGCTCCATCGACCGTTTGATCGACGGCGGCGTGCACGCCATTGCACCGCTGGGAAGCACCGGCGAAGGCGCCTACCTGAGCGATGCCGAGTGGGATGAGGTCAGCGCCTACAGCCTGCAGAAAGTCGCCAAGCGCGTGCCGACCATCGTCAGCGTCTCCGACCTGACCACCGCCAAGGCCGTACGCCGTGCGCGCTTCGCCGAAGCCCACGGTGCCGATGTGGTGATGGTTCTGCCAACGTCCTACTGGAAACTCAGCGAGGCGGAAATCCTCGCCCACTATGCCGCCATCGGCGACAGCGTCAGCGTACCGATCATGCTCTACAACAACCCGGCCACCAGCGGCACCGACATGTCAGTGGACTTGATCCTGAGGATTCTCAAGCAGGTCGATAACGTGACCATGGTCAAGGAAAGTACCGGTGATATTCAGCGCATGCACCAGTTGCACCGCCTGAGCGACGGCCAGGTGCCGTTCTACAACGGCTGCAACCCATTGGCCCTGGAAGCGTTTGCAGCCGGTGCCAAAGGATGGTGCACGGCGGCAGCGAACCTGATTCCACAGCTCAACCTGGACCTGTATCAGGCGGTGTTGGCCAACGACCTGACGAAGGCGCGGGCGCTGTTTTATCGCCAGTTGCCGTTCCTGGATTTCATCCTCAAGGGCGGCTTGCCTGCGACGATCAAGGCCGGGTTGCGGTTGACTGGGTTGGAAGTGGGGGATCCGCGGTTGCCGGTGTTCCCGCTGTCTGAAACCGGCCGTGCACAACTGAGCGAACTCTTGGCCAAGTTGCGTTAAGCCATAACCGCTGCTCCACAAAAAAGCCCCGGCGCTCGCGCGTCGGGGCTTTTGTGTTTGCGAAGGGCCATCAAGTCTTGTCTTTGATGGTCGCGGTGGGGCCGTTAGTCTTGACGCTTTCGATGCCCTTGTCCCGCGCCGCTTCCGACGAGTACTGCTCACTGTTACCAATCACTTGATGGTTGGCCGCCTTGAGGTTGAAGTACGGCTGGCCGTTCTTGGCGACTTTTTTCTCATACCGTTCATCGAGTGGGCTGTTGGTCTGAACCGAGGCGATACCGTTTTCAGCGGCGCTGCGGGTGGTGTAAAGCTCGCTGGTCAAAATGGTTTCCGCGTTGCCTGCCTTGAGGACAAAGCGAAACTGCCCATTGCTGCTTTTTGCTAACTCATACCATCCAGCCATGATCTGCTCCCTTTAAATACAAATATCGTCAACGACCCGTAGGATTAAAGGCCATGTTCAGCTTTTTGCCACCTGAGACCGGGCATTGGTATTTGCAGGGAGACAAATAGCAATAATTCTCGATATCATTCGCGACTTTTCTACAGCGTGCTTCGTCAAGAAGGATATCCATGTCTCGTCCCAAGCCCGACCCGGTGTCGGCCGATGCCTTTCGCGGGTTCTATGCAGACATCCTGCATTTCCTGCGCAAACGCACGGACAACGCCAGCGACGCGGCGGACATGACCCAGGATGTCTTCACCCAATGGCTGGATTACCGCGACCGGGCCAAGGTCGAACAGCCACGGGCATTTCTGTTCCAGATGGCGCGCAATCTGCTGCGTGATCACTGGCGCAAACAGAAGGTACGCCGCACCGTCCATCAGGAACAGGCCGACCGGGATGCCGAGCCTGTCACCGACGAGCAAAACGACCCCATGGCCGCCGCCCATCGCTTGCAACGCCTGGAACAGTTGAAAGAAGTCCTCGCCGAACTCTCGCCCCGCAGGCGAGAAGCCCTTATGCTTCATCGCTTCGAAGGCTTGAGCCAAGCGCAGATCGCCGAGCGCATGGGGGTTTCGATCAGCATGGTGGAGAAGCACATTGCCTTTGCCCTGCTGCACTGCAAGCAGCGACTTCAACACGTACCCGGCAAGGAGCAGCCAGAATGACCCGCTTGAGCGACATCGACCGCTGTGAAATCGAAGCACACGACTCCATCGATGCTCAGGCTGCCAGCTGGTTTGCGCGTAACCGTAACGACAGCAGTCGCGCCAACCGCAAGGCATTTGCCACCTGGCAAACCGTGCCGGCCCATGCCCGCGCCTACGCCGAATTCGAACAACTGTGGGCTGACCTCGCCCAGTTGCAGCAATTGAATAAACCGGTGGTATTGCCCACCCGCAAGCCCGCTATCTGGCGCCCGGCACTGGCAGTGGCGGCCGCTCTGGTCTGTGCCCTGTTGGCCAGCAATATCGGTGCGCCACGGACACTGTTCCACACCCAGGTCGCGGCTCATCACAAGGGCATACGCACCCTGCACCTGCCCGATGGCAGTACCTTGTACGTCAATGCCAACACGCGTTTGCGGGTCGACTTCAATGCCCATCAACGCATCGTTCACCTGGATCAGGGCCAGCTGTACATCGAGGTGGCCGCCGATAAAGAGCGGCCGCTGTTTGTACAAGCCGGCGAGGCCAATGTGCGGGTGGTGGGCACCGGTTTCGATGTACGGCGCAGTCAGCAACAGTTGGTCGTCAGCGTCGCTCATGGCGAAGTGGCCTTCGACCCGAACCTCAAGGCTCCTGCCACCTTGCTCGGCGCACAACAACGCGCCGTCTGGCACTACGCAAAGGGCACCTTGCAACAACAAACGCTCAATGTCGGCGAGGTCGCCGACTGGCGCAGCGGGCACCTGTCGTTTCGCAATCGCGAGCTGGCCAGCCTGATCGATGAATTGGGCCTGTACCGCCCCACCGCCAGCGTTCAAGTGGACAACGCCGTGGCGCAGTTGAAGGTCTCGGGCAATCTGGATGTGAACGATCCAGATGCTCTGCTCAATGCTCTACCGGCCCTGCTGCCGGTGAAAACCGTGGCCCTGGCAGACGGAAAAGTCAGGATCGAAGCCCGCAAGTAACGCCCGAAGCTTCATACTTGAGAATATTTTTCATTCGCATGTGAGGTTTCTTTCTCCTGCCCCGTCTTCCTCCCGTCTGCGTTTGATACGCATGCCTTTCTGGCACTTTTTGCCGCTTTGGGGGATTTCATGTTTCGCGCGCCTTACCACGTCCAGCCTCTGTTTCTTCGACCGACGCTCATCGCCTCGTGCCTGGTTTTCAGCCTGCACGCACAAGCCGAGTCGTTCGCCCTGCAACTGCCCGCCCAGTCCCTGGCCACATCCCTGAGTCAGGTGGCGCAACAGGCGAACATCCAGTTGCTGTTCGATGAAGCCCTGCTGAAAAACGTCCAGGCGCCCGCCCTCAAAGGCGAGTACACCCCGGAAGTGGCGATCCGTACCCTGCTGAAAAATGCTGAATTCACCCTGATCAAGGTCGGCAGCACCTACGTCGTGCGCCCCGATGAAGGCAAAACCACCAACAGCGGTACTGTCCAACTCGACGCCTTGAGTGTGATCGGTACCGGCAATCAAGTGGACTCCACCACGGTCGGCCGCTCCACCCTGACCCAGGCCGATATCGACCGCTACCAGCCCAGCAACATTCCCAGCCTGCTCCAGACGCTGCCGGGCATCAGCATGGGTGGCTCGATGAAACCCGGCGGCCAGACCATCAACATTCGCGGCCTGGGGGATGCCGAGGACGTGCCACTGACCGTCGACGGTGCGGCCAAGAGTAGCTTCGAGCGCTATCAACAAGGCACCGTGTTCATCGAGCCCGAACTGATCAAAAGCATCGAGGTGGAGAAAGGGCCGCACTCGGCCTTCACCGGTAATGGCGGTTTTGGCGGCACGGTCAACATGATCACCAAGGATGCCCCCGACCTGCTCAGGGACGGTCGCAATTCCGGCGCGATGCTCAAGTACAGTTACGCCAGTAATGACCATCAGCAAGTCTACAGCGGTGCCGTCTACGGCCGTACCGATGACGGTCGTTTCGACGCCCTGGCCTATCTGACCCAGCGTGACGGCGGCGACATGAAGCTGGCCGCGACGCTGCCCGACCCTGGCAATAACTACCCGATCAACCCCAAGCGCCTGCCCAATAGCGCCCAGGATGTGGACGGCAAGCTATTCAAGCTCAACATGCACCTCACCGACGAACACAGCGTCGGTCTGTCCTATTCCCGCTCCCACAGCCAGCGCTGGACACCGTTTTCGGCCGCAAGCTACCCCTCGCCGCCGCAGCAGTACGCCATTGATAAATATGGCTACGAAGGCGCGCTAAAACGTTTGCTCGCCAACCGCGATACCGTCGACACCACCTGGTCGAGCAAATACGAATACCAGCCGCTGGACAATCCACTGGTGGACCTGAAACTCAGCTACTCGGAATCCACCACCGACCAGACCGACGAGCGCGACGCCAATGCACTCTTTTCCCTGGCCACGGGCGGCCGGAAGATGGACACCGCCTACAAGGACCGGACTCTCGAACTGCGCAACACCAGCCTGTTTGCCACCGGGCCACTGGAACATGCCGTGACCACGGGGGTGCAGGTCCGCAAACACAACCGCGACACCGAAATGTGGATGCCGGGCTCCACTTACAACACCGCCAAGCATAACTACGGGCACTTCCAGCCCGCCTTCATGCCCCGCGGTAAGGTCGACACCAACGCCTTCTACATTCAGGATGCGATCACCCTGGGCGACGTGACCCTCACCCCATCGCTGCGTTATGACCATGTGCGCAACCGAGGGGATGGCAACGACGCACCGTATTACAACAGCCCGGACCCCGCGCTTGGTCACGACTACAGTGACCGCACCTACACCGGCTGGTCGCCGCGTCTGGCGGCGTTCTGGACGGTCACCCCGGATGTCGCGATGTTCGCCAACTGGAGCAGGACCTGGCGCGCGCCGGTGATCGACGAACAATATGAAGTCCAGGGGTTGGGCAACCGCACCGCCACCAGTGTCGACCTCAACCCGGAACGCATCACGGCGATCACCGTGGGCAACATCACCCACTTTGCCAACGTCGTCGCCAATGGCGACAACCTGCAACTGCGCACGACGCTCTTCCATAACCGGATCGAGGACGAGATTTTCAAGGCCACCGGCGTCGGATGCGAAAACCAGACCCTCGTCGGCGGCACGATTAACGAGTCATGCAAGGGCATGCCCGCCATGTCCAACTACCGCAATATCGGCGGTATGACGATCAAGGGCTTCGAGGTCGAAAGTTACTACGACTCGACCTACCTGTTCGGTTCTCTGTCGTACTCCTGGGCCACCGGCAAACGCGACAATGCCTATACCAATCCGTGGGGGCCGAGTGTCTGGGCACGGGATATTCCGCCGGCCAAATGGGTAGTGGTACTGGGGACCAAGATCCCAGGCTGGGACGCACAAGTGGGCTGGCAAGGGCAGTTCGTACGCAAGACCGACCGCCTGCCGAGCGACAAGTACTCCGGTGGCTTGGGTTCCGGCTTAGGGGACAGGTTCTACGACCAATATGCCAACGATAGCTACAACACCCAGGGCCTGTTCGCCAATTGGAAGCCGCAGCAGGCTTACCTGAAAGGCACAGAGGTCAACTTCACCGTGGACAATCTGTTCAACAATAATTACCGGCCTGCGTTGAGTGGTGATATGGCTTACACCGAGGGGCGCAATGCCAAGATCAGCGTGACGCGGTTCTTCTAAAGCGATCTTGCACCTGTAGCCGCTACCGAGGCACGAGGCAGCGGCTACAGGTCCAGTTCCAGTTCCAGTTCCAGTTCCAGTTCCAGTTCCAGTTTCAGCACAACTGTACGGATAAATCTGCACCCAGCTGTAGGCACCCGCTTTTCGGGCTTTATGGCTAGATGAAGACCCACTCCCGGTCCTTCAGATTCTGGTCCCCCCATGAGCTCCCGCGAAAACACCGGCATGGCCCTCGGCTTGTTGGGTGTCATCATCTTCAGCCTCACCCTGCCCTTCACCCGCATCGTGGTGCAGGAAATCCACCCGTTGCTCAATGGCCTGGGCCGAGCACTGTTCGCGGCGGTTCCAGCGGCATTGCTGTTGCTGTGGCGCCGCGAGCAGTGGCCAACCTGGCGCCAGGTCCGTGGCCTCACGCTGGTGATCGCCGGGGTGATCCTTGGCTTTCCGGTGCTGTCGGCCTGGGCCATGCAAACCCTGCCGGCGTCCCACGGGGCGCTGGTCAACGGTCTGCAACCGCTGTGCGTGGCGTTGTACGCGGCATGGTTATCCCATGAGCGTCCGTCAAAAGCCTTCTGGGCCTGCGCGGCACTGGGCAGTGCATTGGTGTTGAGTTATGCGCTGATCACCGGAGCCGGCAGTATTCAGG
The DNA here is from genome assembly GCF_009724245.1 of Pseudomonas spelaei. Classification (GTDB taxonomy): domain Bacteria; phylum Pseudomonadota; class Gammaproteobacteria; order Pseudomonadales; family Pseudomonadaceae; genus Aquipseudomonas; species Aquipseudomonas spelaei. The sequence goes on from NZ_WNNK01000019.1 coordinate 109,179, forward strand.
CCGGCGATTTGCTGATGCTCGGGGCGATTGCCGTGGGCGGCCTGGGGTATGCCGAAGGGGGCCGACTGGCCAAGGAGATGGGCGGCTGGCAGGTAATCTGCTGGGCGCTGGTGCTGTCGACACCGGTGTTGATCGGCCCGGTACTGTACCTGGCGATGCAGCATGAAGGACCGATTTCCCCGCGCACCTGGTGGGCGTTCGGTTACGTCTCGCTGTTTTCCCAGTTCTTCGGTTTCTTTGCCTGGTACGCCGGGCTGGCCATGGGCGGCATTGCCCGGGTCAGCCAGATTCAGCTGTTGCAGATTTTCTTCACCATCGCCTTTTCAGCGCTGTTCTTTGGCGAACACATTGAGCCGATTACCTGGCTGTTTGCCTGCGGGGTGATTGTCACGGTGATGCTGGGGCGCAAGACGGCGGTGCGGCCTGCGCCCGCAGCAATCGCTGATCAGGCCAGGTAACCGTCGGCTCGCAGCAGGGTTTCCAGGCAGTGTTCAGTGATGCTGTAGAACGCCTTGAGTTCCTGGATTTTCGCCAGCAACGGCGCGTTGTCCAACGGCTCGGCGCGTTTGACGGCGAGGATCATCTTGTTCTTGTTGGTGTGCTCCAACGAAATGAACTCGAAGACCTTGGTCTCGTAGCCACAGGCTTCCAGGAACAACGCCCGCAGGCTGTCGGTGACCATTTCCGCCTGCTGCCCCAGGTGCAGGCCGTATTGCAGCATCGGCTTGAGCAGCACCGGGCTCTGGATCTGCAGGCGGATCTGCTTGTGGCAGCACGGCGAGCACATGATGATCGACGCACCGGAGCGGATACCCGTGTGGATTGCATAGTCGGTGGCAATGTCGCAGGCATGCAGGGCGATCATCACGTCCAGCTCGCTGGGCGCCACACTGCGCACGTCACCGCACTTGAACACCAGCCCCGGGTGCTCCAGCTGGGCGGCGGCGTTGTTGCACAGGGTGACCATGTCTTCACGCAATTCAACGCCGGTTACCTGGCCCTCGGCCTTGAGGGTATTGCGCAGGTAATCGTGGATGGCGAACGTCAGGTAGCCCTTGCCCGAACCGAAGTCTGCGACCCGTACCGGCTGGTCCAGCTTCAAGGGTGACGAGGTCAGCGCATGGCTGAACACTTCGATGAACTTGTTGATCTGCTTCCACTTGCGCGACATCGCCGGGATCAACTCGTGCCTGGCGTTGGTCACGCCCAGGTCGGCGAGAAACGGGCGGCTCAGGTCGAGGAAGCGATGTTTCTCACGGTTATGCTCGGCGGACGGCGCTTCGCGCAATTGCTGTGGCTTGCTTTTGAACAACGAGCTTTTGTTCTTCTTGCTGTATTCCAGCTGGGCTTCGTCGGTCACGGAAAGCAAATGCGCGTTCTTGAACGACGCCGGCAACAACTCGGCAATCGCCGCTACGCCATCGGCCAGGGAGAAATTCTTGGTGATATCACGGGTCTTGTAGCGATAGACAAAGGACAGGCAAGGCTGCTCCTTGAGCGTCGTCGGCTTGATGATCAACCGTTGCAGGTCCGCTTCACTGCCGACGTACTTGGCCAGCACCAGCTTGATAAAGGCGTTTTGCTCAAGGCTGGCGCTCAGCAGTTCGAGGAACTGTGCGTGATGATCCGGCGCAAGGCTGGCAGGTTTAGCGGTGACGGACATGAACAAAAACGCCTCGGGCAGGGAATGCCGGGCATTTTAGGGCGGATGGGGCTTGAGGGCACGGGGTTATTTGATCAACGGTCAATGGGGGAGCTGGGCTCGTGTGGGAGCTGGCTTGCCTGCGATAGCATCACCTCGGTGTATCTGACGTATCGAGGCGCCTGCATCGCAGGCAAGCCAGCTCCCACAGTGGGGTCCTATTCGAGCACCACCAACCGATTCGGCAGCTCATTGCGGGTCTGCGTCAGCGGCACATGCACCTTGAGCAATTCCCCGCTGGCTTCAATGCAGGCGATAAACCCGGCCAATGTCTGCCCCTGTTTCACCTGCTGGGTGAAGGCTTTGACGATGGCATCCCAACTGCTGTCGTCCAGGCGTTTGGAGATGCCGTCATCCACCAGGATTTCCACATAACGCTCGGCTTCGCTGACAAAAATCAGCACCCCGGTGCTGCCCACCGTGTGGTGCAGGTTCTGCTCCAGGAACTGCCGCCGCGCCAGGTTCGATGCCCGCCAGTGCCGCACGGAACGCGGGATCAGCCGAGTAGTGATCTTCGGCAAACGGAACAGCAGGCAAAACACGATAAAGGTCGCCCACTGTGCCAGCAGCAACGTGTGCATGGTCAGCCAGCCGGACAGGTAATGAATGATCCCCGGCACCACCAGCGCCAGCAGGCTGGCCCACAGCAGCGGGATGTAGGCGTAATCGTCGGCCCGGGCGGCCAACACGGTCACCAGCTCTGCGTCGGTCTGTTGCTCGACCTTGGCGATCGCTTCGGCGACCTGGCGTTGTTCGTGTTCGGTCAGTAGTGCCATGGTTGCAGATGCTCTTTAGTTATTGTCATTACCAGCCGCCCGAGGCCCCGCCACCGCCGAAACCACCACCGCCGCCTCTGAATCCACCGCCGCCACCGCCTCCGCCACCACCGCGCCCACTGCTGCTGAGAATGGCGAGAAGGATGGCGCCGACTGGCAGTCCCATGCGATTGCACAGCCACAGCACGATCAACAACAACACGAACAAGCCGATGGAAAACGCCGGATTATCCTTGGCAAAATTGGGGTCCGCCACACGCGCCGGCACGGCCAGTGGATCACCGCCCACCACCTGCACCATCGCCGCGACACCATCGCTGATGCCCTTGCTGTAATTACCAGCCTTGAACGAAGGCGCCATCACCTGGTTGATGATCACCCAGGACTGCGCATCGGTCAGCACGCCTTCCAGGCCGTAGCCGACTTCGATGCGCAATTTGCGCTCATCCCGGGCGACGATCAACAGCGCGCCGTTGTCCTTGCCCTTCTGGCCAATGCCCCACTGGCGGCCCAATTGATAACCGTAGTCTTCAATGGGCACGCCTTGCAGGTCGGGCACGGTGACCACCACGATCTGGTCACCGCTGGTCTGCTCCAGCGCCTGCAATTGCTGGGTCAGTTGCTCGCGCACGGCCGGGTCGATCATCTGGGCAGTGTCCACCACCCGGCCCGTCAACGCGGGAAACGCCAGCGCCGCCTGGACGGTGGTTACACATGCCAGGAGCCACAGCGCCAGGCCTATCCGTAGTAAACGCATCGACACCTCATTGAAGCGTTATCAGAACTTCACTTGCGGTGCTTTATCAGCATCAGCGCTGGTGGCTTCGAAGTTCGCGCGGATCGGCAAATCGCTGTACATCACGGTGTGCCACAGACGGCCAGGGAACGTACGGATCTCGGTGTTATAGGCCTGCACGGCGGCAATAAAGTCACGACGGGCCACGCTGATGCGGTTTTCCGTGCCTTCAAGCTGCGACTGCAAGGCCAGGAAGTTCTGGTTGGCTTTCAGGTCCGGATAGCGTTCAGACACCACCATCAGACGGCTGAGAGCACCGCTCAAGCCATCCTGGGCTTGCTGGAACTGCTTGAGTTTTTCCGGGTTGTCCAGGGTGCTGGCATCGACCTGGATCGACGTGGCCTTGGCCCGCGCCTCGATCACGGCGGTCAGGGTGTCTTGTTCATGGGCGGCGTAGCCCTTGACCACTTCCACCAGGTTGGGAATCAGGTCGGCGCGTCGCTGGTACTGGTTCTGTACCTGGGCCCAGGCCGCCTTGGCCTGCTCGTCCAGGGTCGGGATCTTGTTGATGCCGCAACCGCTGAGCACCGTGCCGAGCAGCAACAATGCCGCGGCCTTGAAGCCCCAGCGGTAACCTTGAATGACTGACATTGTGTTTCTCCCTGCTCAACCCTATGGAATTTGGTAACCCTATACATCTCGCGCCTGGGGCATAATCCGCCACCACCCACTGGATTGCATCGAGCCAATCAGCTAAAAGATGCCCAGCGCGAACAAGAGTTCAGAAGTGTGCTGCATTTATCTGAACAATACCCGAACAACAATAGACGCTCCCCAGACTTTGGCGCCGTAGCGCTCAGCGCCGGCCCCGAGGCTGCGAGAAAGGATATTCATGAAGAAGCTGTGTTTGCTGGGCCTTGTTGCCACTCTGGCCAGTTACCCCGTATTTGCCGAGACCAAGCCCGCTGCGCTCAAGGACAAGAACGCCTTCGTCAGCGACCTGATGAAGCAGATGACCCTCGATGAGAAGATCGGCCAGTTGCGCCTGATCAGCATCGGCCCGGAAATGCCTCGGGAGCTGATCCGCAAGGAAATCGCTGCCGGGCGCATTGGTGGCACCTTCAACTCGATCACCCGCCCGGAAAACCGTCCGATGCAGGACGCCGCCATGCGCAGCCGATTGAAGATCCCGATGTTCTTCGCCTATGACGTGATCCACGGCCATCGGACAATCTTCCCGATCAGCCTGGCCCTGGCGTCGAGCTGGGACATGGACGCCATCGGCCGCTCCGGACGCATCGCCGCCCAGGAGGCCGCCGCCGACAGCCTCGACATTACCTTCGCGCCGATGGTCGACATTTCCCGCGACCCGCGCTGGGGCCGCACCTCCGAAGGCTTTGGCGAGGACACCTACCTGGTGTCGCGCATTGCCGAAGTGATGGTCAAGGCCTTCCAGGGCACCAGCCCCGCCAACGCCGACAGCCTCATGGCCAGCGTCAAGCACTTCGCCCTGTACGGCGCGGTGGAAGGCGGTCGCGACTACAACGTGGTCGACATGAGCCCGGTCAAGATGTACCAGGACTACCTGCCGCCCTACCACGCCGCGATCAAGGCCGGCGCCGGTGGCGTGATGGTTGCCCTGAACTCGATCAACGGCGTGCCCGCCACCGCCAACACCTGGCTGATGCACGACCTGCTGCGCAAGGAGTGGGGCTTCAAGGGCCTGGTGGTGAGCGATCACGGCGCCATTTTCGAACTGATCAAGCACGGCGTAGCCAAGGACGGTCGCGAAGCGGCCAAACTGGCGATCAAGGCCGGCATCGACATGAGCATGAACGACCAGCTCTACGGCAAGGAATTGCCCGGCCTGCTCAAGTCCGGCGAGATCCAGCAGAGCGACATCGACAACGCCGTGCGCGAAGTGCTCGGCGCCAAATACGACATGGGCCTGTTCGCCGACCCTTACCTGCGTATCGGCAAAGCCGAGGATGACCCGGCCGACACCTATGCCGACAGCCGCCTGCACCGTGCCGATGCCCGTGACGTGGCACGCCGCAGCCTGGTATTGCTGAAAAACCAGAACGACACCCTGCCGCTGAAAAAATCCGCGACCATCGCCCTGGTGGGTCCGCTGGCCAAGGCCCCAATCGACATGATGGGCAGTTGGGCCGCCGCCGGCAGACCCGCGCAATCGGTGACCCTGCTGGACGGTATGAACGCCGTCATCGGTGACAAAGGCAAAGTGGTCTACGCCCGCGGCGCCAACATCACCAACGACAAGAAGGTGGTCGACTACCTGAACTTCCTCAACTTCGATGCCCCGGAAGTAGTGGATGATCCCCGTTCGTCCCAAGCGATGATCGACGAAGCAGTCAAGGCCGCCAAAGACGCTGACGTGGTCGTGGCCGCCGTCGGTGAGTCCCGTGGCATGTCCCACGAATCGTCCAGTCGCACCGACCTGAACATCCCGCAAAGCCAGCGCGACCTGATCAAGGCCTTGAAAGCCACCGGCAAGCCGCTGGTGCTGGTGTTGATGAACGGCCGCCCGCTGTCGATTCTCGATGAGAACCAACAGGCTGACGCGATCCTGGAAACCTGGTTCGCCGGTACCGAAGGCGGCAACGCGATTGCCGACGTGCTGTTCGGTGACTACAACCCGTCAGGCAAGCTGCCGATCACCTTCCCGCGTTCGGTGGGGCAGATTCCGACCTACTACAACCACCTGAGCATTGGCCGGCCGTTCACGCCGGGCAAACCGGGCAACTACACCTCGCAGTATTTCGATGACACCACAGGTCCCCTGTTCCCGTTTGGCTATGGCTTGAGCTACACCACGTTCAGCCTGTCGGACATGGCGCTGTCGTCCACCACCCTGAACAAGACCGGCAAGCTCGACGCCAGTGTGGTGGTGAAAAACACCGGCAAGGTGGAGGGCGAAACCGTGGTGCAGCTGTATATCCAGGACGTGGCCGGCTCGATGATCCGCCCGGTGAAGGAGTTGAAGAACTTCCAGAAGATCATGCTCAAGGCCGGAGAGGAGCGTGTGGTGCACTTCAGTATTTCCGAGGATGACTTGAAGTTCTACAACACCCAGCTCAAGTTCGCAGCGGAACCGGGTGAGTTCAATGTGCAGATTGGCTTGGATTCGCAGGATGTGAAGCAACAAACCTTCGAATTGCTCTAATACAAGACTGTAAACACAGTCAGTGTGGGAGCTGGCTTGCCTGCGATAGCCTCACCTCGGTCTTCCTGACATACCGAGGTGCCTGTATCGCAGGCAAGCCAGCTCCCACACTTGTCCGCAGTGCTCTTGCTATCCGCGTCGATCCAGCAGGTTGACCACCAACCGATCAATCCAGCCCCACACCCGCTGCTTCACCCGTCGCCACAACGGCCGCGACTTCCACGCCTCCAGGCTCACCGCCTGGCTCTGGGCAAAATCACGCTCGAAACTGCCCTCTACCGCCAGCGTCAACTCAGGGTCCAGCGCTTCCAGGTTGGCCTCCAGATTGAACCGCAGGTTCCAGTGATCGAAGTTGCACGAGCCGATACTGACCCAATCGTCCACCAACACCATTTTCAGGTGCAGGAAACACGGCTGGTATTCGAAGATTTTCACGCCGGCCTTGAGCAAACGCGGGTAGTAACGGTGCCCGGCATAGCGCACCGACGGGTGATCGGTGCGTGGCCCGGTCAGCAGCAAGCGCACGTCGACACCCCGCGCAGCTGCACGACGCAAGGCGCGACGAACGCTCCACGTCGGAAGGAAATACGGCGTCGCCAGCCAGATACGCCGCTGGCCGCTGTTAAGTGCACGAATCAACGACTGCAGAATGTCCCGATGCTGGCGGGCATCGGCATACGCCACACGGCCCAGGCCTGGTCCGCTAGCCGGGACCTTGGGCAAGCGCGGCAGGCCGAAGCTCATCGACGGCTTCCAGGCGGTGCGGGCCTTGTTGGCCAGCCATTGGCGGTCGAACAAAGCCTGCCAATCCAGTACCAGCGGGCCGGTTATTTGCACCATCACCTCGTGCCAGTCGCAGGTATCTTGCCCGGGTGTCCAGAATTCGTCGGTCACTCCAGTGCCGCCGACCATGGCAATGCTCTGGTCGATCAACAGCAGTTTGCGGTGATCCCGATAAAGGTTGCGCATCCAACGGCGCCAGCTCAAGCGATTGTAGAAACGCAGCTCCACACCGGCCTCGATCAAGCGCCGACGCAAACTCAAGGTAAACGCCAGACTGCCGTAATCATCGAACAGGCAACGCACCCGCACACCACGCTTGGCAGCGTGCACCAGGGCCTGAACCATCTCCTCGGCACACGCCCCCGCCTCCACCAGGTACAACTCCAACTCAACCTGACGCTCGGCCCGGGCAATGCCCACCAGCATCTGCGGAAAGAAATTCGGCCCGTCGATCAGCAACTCGAAACGGTTGGCGCTGCGCCAGGGGAACACCGCGCCGCTCATGTCAGCGCGCCGTGAAAATCAGCACCGCACCCACCGGTACCGACAAACTGATCTGCGACAAACCGGCCGCTTTTCGCAATGCAGCCACGCCCGACAGCAAGTCGAAATCCTCAGCGTGCAGCACCAGTGGTTCCAGGGTCACCACCTGGAAGCGTCGGTCATCCAGTCGGGTGGCCAAGAGCTCGGCGTTGTAGGTCTGGGTCTTGCCGTGCAGCGTCACCGACACGGGCAGCCGTAGCTCAAGCTGGGCACCGGCCGCCAGGTCGTTGATCGGTTGCAGATTGATCTGGGCATTGATCAGCGCATCGGGGAACGTCTTGATCTCGAACAGCTCATTGCGCATGCGCTCATCGCGCAGCGGGATGCCACTGTTGACCGACTCCAGCTCGACTTCCAGTTGCGCCGCGCCTTGGCTGTCGACCTTGCCGTGCAACACCAGGAAGCGATGAACTTCAGCAATGTCGGTATTTTTGGTGGTCACGAATGACAGGCGCGAGGACTCGTTGTCCAGATACCAATCGGCGTGGGCAGGCAAGGCTGCGCAGGCCAGGAGGAGAAAGGCGAAGGGTTTGAGCAGGGACGCGTTGAACATAAAGACTCGTTGGGCGATAAACCTGAACGAACCTTAACTGGGCCACTAGCCAGGCGCAATGTAGCTGATCACGCAAATTAAAGGTGGGAGCTGGCTTGCCTGCGATTGCGGTGTATCAGTCGACACACATGCTGAATGTCAGACCGCTATCGCAGGCAAGCCAGCTCCCACCTTATCGCGCTTCAAGCCAACGCCTGCTGCACATCCCGAATCGCCGACTCCAGGCTCGCCAGGTGCAGGCTCAACACCCGCTCCACCGGCGCCTGATGCATCGGCCAATGCAACGCCATGCTGCCCACCAGCCGGCCATTGGCCCGAACCGGTAACGCTACCGCGCGGATCAGGAACGGCAAGCGCACCGGGTATTCCCAATAACCTTCCGTGCGCTGGCCAAAGCCCTGATGCTGGGATTGCTCGCACACCCGGAACTGCTCGTCCGCCGCCACATGATCACGGCCCGCCAGGCGCTCTACTTCATCCGGAGCCAATTGCGCCAGGCAGGCTTTGCCCATCGCCGAATGAAACAGGCTGGCATGCTGACCGACAATCTGGCAGTTGTTCGGGTACAGCTTGCGCAACACCGTGGGGATGGCGCTTTCCATCACTTCAAGGCGCTCGCCATCGAAGCTCGACAAGTCCACCACCAAACCGGTGCGCTCACTCAACTCCAGCAGGCACGGCGCAGCACGCTCCACCAGATGGCGCTTGAAGCGTTGCTGGGTGTCGCCAAACAGTCGCTGCGCGCAGAGCCGGTAACGACGGTCACTCAGGCCACGATAAATCCAGCCCTGATCCTGCAACGTCAGCAGCATCCGCGACACCGTGGCCTTCGGTAGACGGGTCAGGTAATGCAACTCTTCCAGCCCCAGCGCCTGATGTTCGCCGAGCAATTCGATGATCGCCAGTGCCCGCTCCACTGAGCGCACGGTGCCTGTCTCGGCGTTGCTGCCCATGGTCGATCTCCTTGACGCGGATGGATGATCTCTTTTCACAGCAAGATACAGGCCCGTCCTGATTCAGCCGATCGACGTCAGGCACCCAGGCGGGCAGCGTTGCACCCAGCGGGTCAGTTGCTCATGGGCATAAGCCAACTGCAGCACCGCCTGATCCGCCTGGGCCGGGCCGATGATTTGCAGGCCCATGGGCAAGCCTTGGGGGTTGAAGCCCACTGGCACGCTCATGCTTGGCAGACCGGCCAATGTGGGGCCGATCACCACTTCCATCCAACGGTGGTAGGTGTCCATTTCACGCCCGCCAACGAGGCGCGGCCAGGGCTGTTGTGCATCGAAAGGGAACACTTGGGCGGTGGGCAACAGCAGGAAATCGTAACGTTCGAACAGTTTGCCCAAGGCCCGGTACCAGTCACTGCGGCTGGCCGAGGCCTGGAAAACATCCGCCGCGCTCAAGCGCCAACCGCCCTCCACTTCCCACTGCGCCTCAGGCTTGAGCAACGCGCGTTTTTGCGGGTCGGCGTAGGCCGCTCCCAGCGAACCCTGGACCAACCAATGACGGTGAACCAGCCAGGTCTGCCACAAGCGTTCCAGGGAAAAATCCGGTTGGCAGCTTTCGACGTCGCAGCCCAAGGCGATGAAGTCGGCCAGCGCTGATTCACACAGGCTTAGCACACCGTCGTCCATCGCCAGGTAACCGTTGTAGTCGCCCAACCAGCCCAACCGCACACCCTTGAAGTCACGCTGCAAGCTTTCAGCAAACACCGACGGGTCATCCTTGAGCGACAGCGGCACCCGAGGGTCGTAGCCGGCCTGAATACTCAACAGTCGCGCCACGTCCGCCACACTGCGGCCCATCGGGCCTTCGGTGGCCAGTTGCTGGACGAACAGTTCAGGCGCCGGACCATGGGGCACCCGGCCCTGGGAGGGACGCAGGCCGAACACGTTATTGAACGCCGCCGGGTTACGCAGCGAGCCCATCATGTCACTGCCATCGGCCACCGGCAGCATGCGCAACGCCAGGGCCACCGCTGCACCGCCGCTGCTGCCGCCAGCGATCAAGGTCGGATCGTAGGCGTTGCCCGTGGTGCCAAACAGCGTGTTGTAGGTTTGCGAACCCAGGCCGAATTCCGGGACGTTGGTCTTGCCGATGATGATCGCGCCGCTGGCCCGCACACGCGCCACGCTGATGGCGTCCTCGACAGGTATCTGCTCGGCGAACAGCGGCGAACCAAGCGTCGTACGCAGCCCTTGGGTAGCCGCCAGATCCTTGATCGCCTGGGGCATGCCGTGCATCCAGCCTCGGGAATGGCCCAGGTTAAGTTCCTGATCACAGGTCCGGGCCTCGGCCAGTACTTCTGCCTGAGGGCGCAACGACACCAGCGCATTGACCACCGGGTTGAAGCGCTCGACCTGCGCCAGATACGCCTGCATCACCTCGTGGCAGGACACCTGCCTGGCATGGATCGCACGCGACAGTTCGATGGCATCCAGTTCAACAATACTCAAGGCTTCACCTCGCTGGAAAACGGCGCAGGTCTCTTCGCCCGTGGCGCCTCATGCATGCAGTAAGTGCCCAGCAGCGTCAGGACGCAAGCGAACAGCACATAAAACGCCGGCGCCACCGGAGTGCCCAATACCTTGCTGAGCCACGTCACGATCAACGGTGCAAAGCCACCAAACACCATCACCGCCACGTTGTAGGCCACCGACACGCCGGTGGAGCGCACCTCGATGGGAAACTGCTCGGCCAGGGCCGTCGGCGCCGGGCCAAAAAAGCCACCGATGGCGGTGCACAACATCACCTGCATCACCAACAGACGCTCAATGGATGGCGCCGCAGCGACCCACACATAGAGCGGATACACCATCACGAAAAACGCCAGGGTGAAGGCCATCAACACCGGACGCCGCCCCAGTCGATCCGACAACAGGCCGGACAACGGAATCACCACGGTCATCAGCGCCACCGCGAACATTTGCACCATCAACACCTGATCCAGCGGCAGGCCGAGGTTCTTGTGGGCAAAGGTCGGCATATTCACCAGCACCACATAGAACGAAACCGTCGCGCCGCAGGCCAGGCCCATGGACACCAGAATGCTGCGCCGATGGTCGCGCAAGACCTCCATCAGGGTAGGCGCCGGGCCGGTGGCTTTTTTACGAGCCTCGATGAACTCCTCCGGGTCTTCCATGTGGCGGCGAATCCACAGCCCTACCGGACCGATCAACAAACCGAAGATGAACGGCAGACGCCAGCCCCACAGGTCGAGGGTTTGCGGGGAGAAGAAATGCGTGACCAACGCCACCATCGCCGCACCGCCGAACACCGCCAGGCACTGCCCCACCAACTGCCAGGAGCCATACAAACCCTTGCGATGGGCCGGTGCGCTTTCCACCAGGAACGCCGTGGCGCTGGCGTATTCGCCGCCCGTGGCGAAACCCTGGAGCATCCGCGCGACCACGATCAACAGCGGAGCGCCCATGCCAATGGCTGCGTAGGGAGGGGCGAAGGCGATCAGTGCGATGGACAGGGTCATCAGCCGGATAATCAGCTGCATCGCGGCCTTGCGCCCTTTGCGGTCTGAATAGATGCCCAGCAGAATCCCGCCCACCGGGCGCATGAAGAAACCGACTCCAAATGTGGCCAGCGCCATCAACAGCGAAGCGTACTCATCGTCCGAAGGGAAAAATTGCCGGGCGATGATGCTGGCGAGAAAGCCATAAACAATGAAGTCATACCATTCCAGCGCATTGCCGATCACGGCCGCCACGACCTGGCGGGTACGGGAGACGCCTTGTTTTGCAGTCTGCATGAGGAACACTCCATTCAACCAGTTGGGAAAGGTCCAGCGGCAGAAAAAGGGTTCGTCAGGCAGGCTTGAGCCAGCTCTCGGCCAGCGCGCCCCAGTAGGCGGCGCCGGTCAGCAGGATGTCGTCGTTGAAGTCATAGGCGGGGTTGTGGACCATCGGCCGCGAGACGCCGTTGCCGATAAGCAGGTAGCTGCCGGGGCAGCGTTGCAGCATCCAGGCGAAGTCTTCGCTGCCCATCAGCTTGCGGGTGTTGCTATCCACGGCGTCCTCACCGAGCAAGGCGACGCCGACCTGGCGGGCGAATTCGGTTTCTTCGGGGTGGTTGACCAGCACCGGATAGGCAGGGCGATGTTCAATGTGTGCAGTGCAGCCGAAGCTCGCAGCCTGGGTGAGAATGATGGCCTTGACCCGCTCCAGCATCTGCTCACGGACCGTCGTGTTCAACGCCCGCAGGCTCAGGCGCAGCAGCGCCTGCTGGGGGATCACGTTGGCGGCCTGGCCGGCTTGCAGGGCGCCGACCGTGACGACGGCGGCTTCCTGGGCATCGATATTGCGCGCCACCACCGTCTGCAAGGCCATGACCATACTGGCCGCCGCCACCAACGGGTCCACGGTCAGATGCGGCATGGAGCCGTGGCCGCCGACGCCTTCAAGGGTCACGGTGAGCAGGTCCTGGGAGGCCATCATCGGTCCAACCCGCAAGCCCAGATGGCCGGCCGGCAGCCCCGGCATGTTGTGCATGCCAAACAGTGCATCACACGGAAAGCGTTCCAGCAGGCCGTCGGCGAGCATGGCCTCGGCGCCGCCCTGGCCTTCTTCGGCGGGCTGGAAGATCAGGTTCAGGGTGCCGTCGAATTGACGGGTCGCGGCCAGGTAGCGAGCGGCACCTAAAAGCATCGTGGTGTGGCCGTCATGCCCGCAGGCGTGCATGCAGCCGCTGTGTTGGCTGCTGTAGGCGACGCCGGTGTTTTCGATGATTGGCAAGGCATCCATGTCAGCACGGATCCCCAGTTTTCTTGAACTGCTGCCATTGCGCAGTACGCCCACGACACCCGTCTGGCCTATGCCGGTGTGGACTTCATAACCCCATTCCCTGAGCGATTGCGCCACCAGGGCCGAGGTACGGTTTTCTTCGAAACCCAATTCGGGGTGGGCATGGATGTCCTGGCGCACGGCGTGCAAGTCGCTGGCAACATCGCTCAGCCAATCCAGGATGTGCTGGTGTGGGCTCATGGTGATTCTCCTCGCAGGCGGGTGTTCCCGTTCTTTTTTGCGTTCTTGGCACAACGCCGTCAGATAACCGCGATGTGCGCAGGAGGACAATCAAAGGTGGTTCCACCCTGTGGAACCTCAGGGGAGCAAGCGGCAACCCTGGCGTTCCCCCAGCCACTGGGCACTGTGGGTGCGGCCCAGTCCGCTGGCGGTTACCAGGCGTTTTCCCGGGTCGTCGGCAAAGGCGCTGGTGGGCACGTATTGCTTCACATAACCCAGGCAATACTCGGCGGGGTTGCCTTCCACGTAGCGGCAGGAGCAGTACTCCTTGGCGGTGTAGGCGGCGATGATGTCGGGGAAGGCTTGCAGGTTGACCCGCTCGTGCCAGATCCAACCCAGCAGCGCGAGCAACAACAGGATCAACAGGCTGATCAACGGATGGCGACGAATCATGGCTGCACCTGTTGGGCCACGGCGGCCAATACGCGTTTGAGCAGTTCGTTGTGGCGGTAGCTGCCATCGCGGTCATCGCCGTAGCGCACAATCACCAACTGTGCGTCGGGCAGCACATACAGTGCCTGGCCCCAGTGGCCAAGGGCGGCAAAGGTATCGGCGGGCGCGTCCGGCCAGGGCCTGGCGGCGCCCTGCACTTCACGGTTGAGCCACCAGTGGCCGCCGGGGACCGCTTCGTCCTGGCCGGCCTGGTATTTATCGAAGGGTTGGCGGTTGAAGTCGACCCAATCCTTGGGCAGTAACTGCCGCTCGCCCCAGCGCCCGTCCCGTTGCATTAACAGGCCGATCCGCGCCAGGTCCCGGGCGGTGAGGTAAGCGTAAGACGAGGCGACAAAGGTTTCGTCGGCATCGGTTTCCCAGGTGGCGTTGCGAATGCCAAGGGGCTTGAACAATGCGATCCACGGGTAGTCGACATAGGCTTTGTGGCCGAGCATGCCTTTGAGTGCGGCGGACAGTAGATTGGTATCGCCGCTGGAATAACGAAAAGCCTGCCCGGGGCCGCTGAAGGTGCCGGTGTCGGCCGCGAACTCCGCCATATCGCCCCGGCCACGGGTATAGAGCATGGCCACCACCGAGGACTTCAACGGGGCGTATTCATAGTCTTCCTGCCAGTCCAGGCCCGAGGCCCAGTGCAGCAGGTCAGCCAGGGTGACCGTCGGGTGTTGTTTCATCGGCGGGTAAAAGCGCGCGACCGGGTCTTTCAATTTAAAGCGGTAATCGTTGAAGGCCACGCCCAACACCGTGGCCATGATGCTTTTGCTGACAGACCAGGTCAGGTGCGCGGTGGTGGCGGTGGTCGGGGCAGCGTAGCGTTCGTAGATCACTTGGCCGTCACGGATCACCAGCAAGGCATCGGTACGGATGCCCTTGCGGGTGACATCGTCGCGCGCAGGGAAGGCGTAGTCTTCCAGCGCCTGAACGGCAGCGCCGCTGAGTGGCTGCCCTCGGGACCAGTCTTTAGTCGGCCAGTTTTCGGCGCGGGCGGTGATGGCGAACAGCAGCAAGGCGACGCAAAAAAAGCCTTTGACCATGGAGAGGAACTCGGGGGGCATTCAAGCCCGCGAGCCTAGCCGAGGAAAATGACGGTTTGGCGACATGTCAGTGGTGCGTCGGGTTCAGGGCCTTCTCCAGGCGCTTGGCCCTCGCGCCCGCCGCCAGATCCAGCACCGCCTGATCCCGCTGCCACTGGATGGCCCAGGACTCGGGACCTTTAGCCAGCGCGTCATTCACCTGCGTTTTCAGCGCCTCGAACTGCGCGAACAAGCCCCCCAGCAACACATGCCCTGCCCCGGACGCCGTCGGCTGGCGACTGACCTCCGCACACCCCGCCAACAATGCCAGCAATTGCAGACGCAAGCCTTGTGGCCAAGCGCATTCCTGGCCGACGCCATAGAGCCAGGCGCTCATCGCGCTCAGTACATAAGTGTCTTCCAGGGTGCGGAAGGGTTTGACGTAATGGTCCCAGCCGTCCCCCGGCAAACGCTCGCACAACACGTTATCCAGATGCACGCGGCCATGGCTGATGTCCGGCATCAACGCGATGGCGGGCAGCGGTTCCAGGCGCACACCCGCATCGCCCGCCAGGACCACCGCCAGGCTCAGCCGTGGTTTCTCATCAGGACCTTCGCAACGGGCGGCCACCAACAGCCAGTCGGCGGCATCGCCGGCAGTGACGAAATCCTTGCGGCCCGTCAGGCGCAGGTCATCCAGCCGCGTTTGCATATCCACCGGCCGCAGGCTGCGCTGCTCTGTCACACACAAGGCGCCAAGGCTGTGGGGCGCACTGGGCCACAGGGCACGCAACGCCGCCTGGTAACCCACCAGAAACGCCAGGCCCGGGGTCGTCATGAGGTGCCCGCCCCGCACGGCCAATTCGAAAGGGGTCACCGGCCCCAGTCGCTGTAACAAAGCGCTGTAGCCCTCGGCCAGGTCGGCATGGGCAGGCAAGCGGTCGGGGCGGTCGAGCAAGGCGGGCCAAGGCATGGGTACGTCCTCAAAGGGCTGTCATCTAAGCGTCATCGTAACTTCATGGAGATGACACCGGGGGTACATAGCCTGACTTTGCACAAACAAGTCGACTGGCCGCAACCCTGGCCGGCACCTGGAGACTCGCCATGACTCAGATCGCCCGCATCAGCGACACCGGCAATGAACGCCGTCTGCAAGCCGAACGCCTGATCGGCGCCCAGGCATTGCAGGAAGCCCAGGCCCTGCGTTTCAACGTGTTCAGCGGCGAATTCAACGCCAAACTGAAAGGCGCGGAACTGGGCCTGGACATGGATGACTATGATGTTCACTGCAGCCATATCGGCGTGCGGGACTTGAACAGCGGTCGGCTAGTGGCCACCACCCGTCTGCTGGACCATCAGGCGGCCAGCACCCTGGGACGGTTCTACAGCGAAGAAGAATTCAGCCTCCATGGCCTGGGCCACTTGCAGGGGCCGATCCTGGAAATCGGTCGTACCTGCGTCGACCCGGCCTACCGCAACGGCGGTACCATCGCCGTGTTGTGGGGCGAACTGGCAGAAGTCCTCAACCAGGGCGGCTACAGCTACCTGATGGGCTGCGCGAGCATCCCGATGCACGACGGCGGCATCCAGGCCCACGCCATCATGCAGCGCCTGCGCGAGCGATACCTGTGCAACGAATACCTGCGGGCCGAGCCGAAAAAACCGCTGCCAAGCCTCGACCTGCCCTCCAATGTCATCGCTGAAATGCCGCCCTTGCTCAAAGCCTACATGCGCCTGGGGGCGAAGATCTGCGGCGAGCCGTGCTGGGACGAAGACTTCCAGGTGGCCGACGTATTCATCCTGCTCAAGCGCGACGAGCTGTGTCCGCGTTACGCCCGCCACTTCAAGGCTGCCATGTGATGAGCCGCCTTCGGGTCTACGGGCGGATCGCCCGCGTGCTGCTGGTGGTGGCCTTGGGCTTGAGCATGGCCGGTATTTTTGGCCTGTTCGAACGCCTGGGCGTCGCCAACTCCATGGTCCGGCGCCAGCGCTGGTCGCGGTTTTTCATGGCGCGGCTGGGCAACGCCCTGCCCTTTCGCGTGACGGTTCACGGTGAATTGCCGCAGCAGTCGATGTTGTGGGTCAGCAATCACGTGTCCTGGACCGATATCCCGCTGTTGGGGATGGTGGCGCCGATGTCGTTTCTGTCCAAGGCCGAGGTCCGCACCTGGCCGGTGGCAGGTTGGCTGGCGGCGAAGGCCGGCAGCCTGTTTATCCGTCGTGGGTCGGGTGACAGCCAGTTGATCCGCAAGCAGATGACCCGTCATCTGGAGCAAAAACACCCGCTGCTGATGTTCCCGGAGGGCACCACCACTGACGGGCGCGCCTTGCGGACTTTTCACGGGCGGTTACTGGCCAGTGCGATTGAAGCTCAAGTGTCGTTGCAGCCGGTGGCGATTCGTTATCTGCGTGATGGGCAGATTGACCCGCTGGCGCCGTTTATTGGGGATGATGATTTGCTCTCGCACCTGATGCGGTTGTTTGGCAATGATCAGGGGGATGTGGAAATTCATCTGCTCAAGCCGATTGTCTGTGGTGGGCAGGAGCGTGCGGCGTTGGCGTTTCAGGCACAGCAGGCAGTGCAGAAGGCGTTGTTTGGGGCGGTGCCGGAGACCGAGTTGATGCCTGCCCGGCCAGCCTTCGCAGCTTGAAGTGATGTGAACACGGTTCAAATGTGGGAGCTGGCTTGCCTGCTCCCACATTTAGCTCTGTGTTGCCAGCTGGCTATTCGAAAACGCCTGCAATTGTGGATAGAACACTCGGAAATCCTCACTCAGCGGCTCATACAACTGCCGCAACTCCTGCATGGCATGGCCCAGCTCCTCGGGCCGTGTCAGGCGCCGGGCGATTCCCTTCAGTACCTGTTCCATTACCGCGAACTCACGGTACGAACCCAGCCAGTCGTCCGCTGCCATATAAGGCGCGATCTGCGCCAGCCGTCCAGGTAGTGCGGGCTCTTCAGCGAGCACCCGGTACACCTGCGACGTAAACCGTTCCAAAGGCTGATCGGCATACAACGCCCAATCCCGCGCCAGGCAATGATCGAAAAACACATCAAGGACGATCCCGGCATAGCGTCGACGGGTCAGGCTGAAACGCGACAGCGCCTCCCCTACCAGCGGGTGGCTGTCGGTGTAGCGATCGATTGAGCGATGCAGTTGAATCGCCGACTCGATTTGCGGGCTGAACTGGCCTTGCAGGCGACCTTTGACGAAGTCGCCATACAGGCTGCCAAGCAGTTGAGCAGGAAGTTGGCCGCCCAGGTGCAGATGTGCGAGATAATTCATGGCGCGCAGTCTAGCACTGCCGCTAACGTATCGTTATAACCCGATATACCAATTTAACCTGGCTTAAGACCAAAATCATATTGGCGTATCGGGATATAACGATTTAAAGTTCGCCTCATCGCGATATAACGTTTTACCAAAACCGAGCACCACTGCCATGTCCATCGACCTCGACGAAATAATAAAAGCCCTGGCGCACCCAGTACGGCGAGACATCCTCAACTGGCTGAAAGACCCGAAAGTGCAGTTCCCCGAACAGATTCACAACCATGAATACGGCATTTGCGCCGGGCAGATCGACCAGCGCTGCGGCTTGTCCCAGTCGACCGTGTCGGCCCACCTGGCCAATTTGCAACGGGCGGGACTGATCAGCAGCCAGAAAGCCGGCCAATGGCACTTTTTCAAACGCAACGAGGACGTGATCCAAGCCTTCCTCAAAGCGCTCACCGAAGAACTCAGCACACCGCTGTAACAAGGACCCGACAATGCCCCTCTCGCTACTCATCCTGGCCTTAAGCGCCTTCGCCATCGGTACGACCGAGTTCGTCATCATGGGCTTGCTGCCCGATGTGGCGGCCGACCTGGGTGTATCGATTCCCGGCGCCGGCTGGCTGGTGACCGGCTACGCCTTGGGCGTGGCCATCGGCGCGCCCTTCATGGCACTGGCCACCGCCAAGCTGCCGCGCAAGGCCGCACTGGTAGTGTTGATGGGCATTTTCATCATCGGCAACCTGCTCTGCGCCATGGCCAGCGACTACAACGTGCTGATGCTTGCCCGTGTGGTCACTGCGCTGTGTCACGGCGCCTTCTTTGGTATCGGTTCGGTAGTGGCCGCCAATCTGGTGCCGGCCAACAAGCGCGCTTCGGCCGTGGCCTTGATGTTCACCGGCCTGACCCTGGCTAACGTACTGGGCGTACCGCTGGGCACCGCACTGGGTCAGGAAGCCGGCTGGCGCTCGACCTTCTGGGCAGTCACCGTGATTGGCGTGATCGCACTGATCGGCCTGATCCGCTTCCTGCCGGCCAAGCGCGATGAAGAAAAACTCGACATGCGCGCCGAGCTCAAGGCCCTCAAGGGCGCGGGTATCTGGCTGTCGCTGAGCATGACCGCGTTGTTTTCAGCGTCCATGTTCACCCTCTTCACTTACGTTGCACCGTTGCTGGGGGATGTCACTGGCGTCTCGCCCAAAGGCGTGACCTGGACCCTGCTGCTGATCGGCCTCGGCCTGACCGTCGGCAACATCATCGGCGGCAAGCTGGCGGACAAGCGCCTCGCGGCCACCCTGATCGGCGTGTTTATCAGCATGGCGGTGGTCTCCACGGTACTGACCTGGACCAGCGTCGCGGTGATCCCGACTGAAATTACCCTGTTCCTCTGGGCCACCGCCTCGTTTGCCGCCGTGCCGGCGCTGCAGATCAACGTGGTGACCTTCGGCAAAGCGGCCCCCAACTTGGTGTCCACCTTGAACATCGGCGCTTTCAACGTCGGCAACGCCCTTGGCGCCTGGGTTGGCGGCAGCGTGATTGCCCATGGTTTCGGCCTGACCAGCGTGCCATTGGCCGCTGCGGCCCTGGCGGTCCTCGCCCTGCTGGTGACCCTGATTACTTTCCGTCAGAGCGGCGATGCCGACCTGGCCCCTGCGACTAACTGATCAACTAAAGAGAAGGGTGTTTCCCATGACGACTATTTTCGATCCGATCAAGCTGGGCGACCTGGAATTGTCGAACCGCATCATCATGGCGCCGCTGACCCGCTGCCGTGCCGACGCCGGCCGCGTTCCCAATGCGCTGATGGCTGAATACTACGTACAACGGGCTTCCGCCGGGCTGATCCTCAGTGAAGCGACTTCCGTGACGCCGATGGGCGTGGGTTATCCGGACACCCCGGGCATCTGGTCCAACGACCAGGTGCGCGGTTGGGCCAACGTGACCAAGGCCGTGCATGGCGCAGGCGGCAAGATCTTCCTGCAACTGTGGCACGTCGGTCGGATTTCCCACGAGTCCTACCTCAACGGCGAGACCCCGGTGGCCCCGAGCGCCCTGCAGCCTAAAGGCCACGTCAGTCTGGTTCGCCCGCTGGCCGACTTCCCTACCCCACGCGCCCTGGAAACCGCTGAAATCGCCGACATCGTCGACGCTTACCGCGTGGGTGCAGAGAATGCCAAGGCCGCCGGTTTTGACGGTGTAGAGATCCACGGTGCCAACGGCTACCTGCTCGACCAGTTCCTGCAAAGCAGCACCAACCAGCGCACCGATAACTACGGCGGTTCCGTGGAAAACCGTGCCCGCCTGCTGTTGGAAGTGACTGACGCGGCGATCGAAGTCTGGGGTGCTGGCCGTGTGGGTGTGCATTTGTCGCCCCGCGCCGACCTCCACGACATGGGCGATGAAAACCTGTCGGAAACGTTTACCTACGTCGCCCGTGAACTGGGCAAGCGCGGCATCGCGTTCATCTGCTCCCGTGAGAAAGAAGCCGGCGACAGCCTGGGCCCACAACTCAAGGCAGCGTTCGGCGGCCCATACATCGTCAACGAACGCTTCACCAAGGACAGCGCCAATGCCTGGCTGGCTTCGGGCAAGGCAGATGCGGTGGCCTTTGGTGTGCCCTTCATTGCCAACCCGGACCTGCCTGCGCGCTTGAAAGCCGATGCACCGCTGAACGACGCACGTCCTGAGACGTTCTACGCCAAAGGCCCGGTCGGCTACATCGACTACCCGACCCTGGCACTCTGATCCTGAAAACGAAAAAGCCCCGGCTCGCAAGTGCCGGGGCTTTTTCATGGGCGTAAGAAATACTCCTTCACAGCCTTGCAACAATATCGCTACAAAATACTTAGCCGGCTACGTATCAACCTGGCGTATAAAGTCACCCCAGAAAATCAGGCACCGGTTCGATTGAATGCCTTGAGTCTTTACTGTTGACACAACTAGACTCAATTACGCATTTTGTCTTAATTGCGCAGGCTAGGGCTCAAGCGCAGCATGTCCAACCCGATATCGACCCAACGTTCAGCCTCTTGGTGTAGCTGAAAACTGTCCGGTACCAGCAGCCACTGGCCGAGGATCCCGTCGATATAGGCATGCATGCACACCGCCGCACGAATGGTGTCAAGGTTTTCCGGTAGCTGCCCGCGATGGACCGCGTTACGCAGGGCCAACCCAATGCGCAAATTGCATTCAAGGCTGGCCGTCTGACGCTGACGGCGCAGATCACACATTTCATCGGTGAATTCGCACTTATGAAACAAAATCTCATTGATGCGCCGGGTTTTCGGGTCCAGGGCCACTTGATGGAACAGATGAATCAGCAACTTGCGCATACAGCCCAGCGGGTCGACTTCGTCCTCGCTCTCGCTGGCCCTGGCCATTTCGTCCAGAGGCTCATGCAAGGTGTCGAGCATCGCCTGCACCAGGTCGGCCTTATTGCTGAAATGCCAGTAGATTGCACCGCGCGTCACACCGGCCAACGCCGCGATATCCGCCAGCGTGGTACGCGCAACCCCGCGTTCGTAAAAGGCTTGCTCGGCGGCTTCAAGTATCTGTTTGCGCGTTTCCTGAGCTTCCTCTTTGGTACGACGGACCATGGCAGTAAAACCTCAATCAGAACACATGGGGTGATCGCTAAGGATCATCTGAATAATTATGGGACGAGGCCTTCAAGGGCTTCGAACGTACTAAAATCGTGGCTTCCGAGGCTGGTTTGTTACGAATCCTGGACGCCTGTCAAGAGTTTACAAACAACCATGAACGTAAGTATATTGCGTAGCAAGCTACTTATCCACTCAGTGCCTGTTTTTTACCCTTCCACCATTCTTGTGCGCACTTTGCGCGCCTGACCCGAGGATCTTCATGCAACTTAAGCCAGCTGTTACCGCTCTGGTCACTGCCGTCGCCCTGGCATCGCTGCTCAGCGGATGTAAAAAGGAAGAAGCGGCTCCGCCCGCTCAAATCCCTCAGGTCGGCGTGGTCACCATTCAACCTCAAGCCTTCACCCTGACGTCCGAGCTCCCGGGCCGCACCACGGCTTACCGCATCGCGGAAGTCCGTCCTCAGGTCAACGGCATCATTCTCAAACGCCTGTTCAAGGAAGGCGGCGACGTCAAGGAAGGCCAGCAGCTCTATCAGATCGATCCGTCGGTCTATGAGGCCACCCTGAAAAGCGCCCAGGCCAACCTGCAACAGACCAAGTCGATTTCCGATCGCTACAAGCAGTTGGTCAACGAACAAGCGGTCAGCCGCCAGGAATACGACACTGCCGTCGCCAATCGCCTGACCTCGGAAGCCAACTTGCAAAGCGCCGATATCAACGTGCGCTACACCAAGGTCTACGCACCGCTGACCGGCCGCATCGGCCGCTCCTCGGTCACCGAAGGCGCCCTGGTCAGCAACGGCCAGACCAATGCCATGGCGGTGATCCAGCAACTGGACCCGATCTACGTCGACGTCACACAGTCCTCGGTTGAACTGCTGGAGTTGCGCCGCGAGCTGGAAAGCGGTCGCCTGCAAAAAGCCGGTGACAACTCGGCCAAGGTCAAGCTGACCCTGGAAGATGGCAGCGCTTACAGCCTCGACGGCAAGCTGGAGTTCTCGGAAGTCTCGGTGGACGAAACCACCGGTTCCGTAACCATTCGTGCCGTGTTCCCCAACCCTGACCACACCCTGCTGCCGGGCATGTTTGTCCACGCGCAATTGCAGGCCGGTGTGAACAGCGCGGCGATCCTCGCCCCGCAACAGGGTGTGACCCGTGACCTCAAAGGCACCCCGACTGCCTTGGTGGTGGGTGCGGACAACAAGGTCGAACTGCGTCAACTCAAGGCCAGCCGTACTGTTGGCAGCCAATGGCTGATCGACGATGGCCTGAAAGCCGGTGATCGCGTGATCACTGAAGGCCTGCAATTCGTGCGCCCTGGCATCGAAGTCAAGGCAACCGAAGCAACTAACGTAAAGGCAGCAAACCCGGCCCCTGCCCCGGCAACTGATAAAGCTGCGGGCGGCAAAGGGGAGTAAACCATGTCGAACTTTTTCATCAACCGTCCGATTTTCGCCTGGGTAATTGCCCTGGTGATCATGCTGGTCGGTGCGCTATCGATCCTCAAGTTGCCCATTAACCAGTACCCGAGCATCGCCCCACCGGCGATCGCCATCTCCGTGACCTACCCAGGCGCCTCTGCACAAACCGTGCAGGACACCGTGGTGCAGGTTATCGAGCAGCAGCTCAACGGTATCGACAACCTGCGTTATGTGTCCTCGGAAAGTAACTCCGACGGCAGCATGACCATCACCGCCACGTTCGAACAAGGCACCAACTCGGACACCGCCCAGGTTCAGGTGCAGAACAAGCTGAACCTGGCCACCCCGCTGCTGCCTCAAGAAGTGCAGCAGCAGGGTATCCGTGTCACCAAGGCCGTGAAGAACTTCCTGCTGGTGATCGGCGTGGTCTCCACCGACGGCAGCATGACCAAGGACGACCTGTCCAACTACATCGTGTCCAACATGCAGGACCCGATCTCGCGGACCGCGGGTGTAGGTGACTTCCAGGTCTTCGGTGCCCAGTACGCCATGCGTATCTGGCTCGACCCGGCCAAGCTGAACAACTTCAACCTGACGCCGGTCGACGTGAAGAACGCCATTGCCGCACAGAACGTCCAGGTGTCCTCCGGGCAACTGGGTGGTTTGCCGGCAGCACCGGGCACACAGCTGAACGCCACGATCATTGGCAAGACCCGCCTGCAGACTGCCGAGCAGTTCAAGGCAATCCTGCTCAAGGTCAACGCTGACGGCTCGCAAGTGCGTGTCGGTGATGTGGCTGACGTCGCCTTGGGCGGTGAAAACTACAGCATCAGTGCCCAGTTCAACGGCAGCCCGGCTTCCGGCCTGGCAGTGAAACTGGCCAACGGCGCAAACGCCCTGGACACCGCGAAAGCACTGCGCCAGACCATCGCCGACCTGGAACCCTTCTTTCCGCCAGGCATGAAAGTGGTATTCCCGTACGACACCACTCCGGTGGTAACCGAGTCGATCAAAGGTGTGGTTGAAACCCTGGTCGAAGCGATCGTGCTGGTGTTCCTGGTGATGTTCCTGTTCCTGCAGAACTTCCGCGCCACGGTGATCACCACCATGACGGTCCCGGTGGTATTGCTGGGTACTTTCGGGATCCTCGCGGCCTTCGGTTTCAGCATCAACACCCTGACCATGTTCGCCATGGTGCTCGCCATCGGCTTGCTGGTGGACGATGCCATCGTTGTGGTGGAGAACGTCGAACGTGTGATGAGTGAGGAAGGCCTGTCACCCAAGGATGCCACCATCAAATCGATGGGGCAGATCCAGGGTGCGTTGGTGGGTATCGCGCTGGTACTGTCGGCCGTACTGTTGCCGATGGCGTTCTTCGGCGGCTCCACCGGTGTGATCTACAAGCAGTTCTCGATCACCATCGTGTCGGCCATGGCGCTGTCCGTACTGGTTGCCCTGATCTTCACCCCTGCCCTGTGCGCCACCATGCTCAAGGCCATTCCCAAGGGTGAACACGGCACGCCAAAACGCGGGTTCTTCGGCTGGTTCAACCGCACCTTTGACCGCAGCGTGAAGAGCTACGAACGTGGCGTGGGCAATATCCTGCGGCACAAGGCACCGTACCTGCTGATCTACGTGATCATCTTCGCGGGCATGATCTGGATGTTCCTGCGTATCCCGTCGTCCTTCCTTCCGGAAGAAGACCAAGGCGTGCTGTTTGCCCAGGTCCAGACGCCCGCCGGCTCCAGTGCCGAACGTACCCAGGTGGTGGTCGACGAAATGCGCGAATACCTCCTGCGTCCGGCCAAGGACGGTGGCGAAGGCGACGCGGTGAGCTCAGTGTTTACGGTGACCGGCTTCAACTTCGCCGGTCGTGGCCAGAGTTCGGGTATGGCGTTCATCATGCTCAAGCCATGGGGCGAACGTAACGCTGACAACAGCGTCTTCAAGCTGGCCCAGCGTGCACAGATGCACTTCTTCAGCTTCCGCGATGCAATGGTGTTTGCCTTTGCTCCGCCGGCCGTACTGGAGTTGGGTAACGCCACCGGTTTCGACGTGTTCTTGCAAGACCGTGCAGGTATCGGCCACGAGAAGTTGATGGAAGCGCGCAACCAGTTCCTGGGCATGGCGGCGCAAAGCAAGATCCTCAGCCAGGTCCGTCCAAACGGCCTGAACGACGAACCGCAATACCAGTTGGAAATCGACGACGAGAAGGCCAGCGCCCTGGGCGTGACCCTGTCCGACATCAACAACACCCTGTCGATTGCGCTGGGCAGTAGCTACGTCAACGACTTCATCGACCGCGGTCGGGTGAAGAAGGTGTTCCTGCAAGGTCGCGACAACTCTCGCATGAGTCCGGAAGACCTGAAGAAGTGGTTCGTGCGCAACAGCGCCGGAACCATGGTGCCGTTCTCTGCCTTCGCCAAGGGTGAGTGGGTCTACGGTTCGCCGAAACTGGCCCGTTACAACGGCGTGGAAGCCATGGAGATCCTCGGAGCTCCGGCGCCGGGCTACAGTACCGGTGAGGCCATGGCGGAAGTCGAGAACATCGCCGCGAAGCTGCCAAAAGGCGTCGGTATCTCCTGGACCGGCCTGTCTTACGAGGAACGTCTGGCAGGTTCCCAGGCACCCGCCTTGTTTGCCCTGTCGTTGCTGATGGTGTTCCTGTGCCTGGCGGCGCTGTACGAAAGCTGGTCGATTCCGATCGCGGTCGTTCTGGTAGTGCCGTTGGGGATTATCGGTGCGCTGCTGGCTACCACGCTGCGCGGTCTGTCCAACGACGTGTACTTCCTGGTGGGTCTGTTGACCACTATTGGCCTGGCGGCGAAAAACGCCATCCTGATCGTCGAGTTTGCCAAAGACCTCCATGAACAGGGCAAGAGCTTGCAGGAGGCCGCCATTGAGGCCTGCCGCATGCGTCTGCGCCCAATCATCATGACGTCCCTGGCCTTCATCCTCGGCGTGGTACCGTTGGCTATTTCCACCGGTGCAGGCTCAGGAAGCCAGCACGCCATCGGTACAGTGGTGATCGGCGGTATGATCACCGCCACCGTACTGGCGATCTTCTGGGTACCCCTGTTCTTTGTCACGGTATCGTCCATGGGCCGCAGGAAAAATGCGGACAACCCAGGCGACACTGAAACTCCACACAATGAGGCTGGCCGATGAGCAAGTCGCTACTTTCCCTGGCAGTTACGGCATTCGTGCTCAGTGGCTGCTCGCTGATACCTGACTATCAGCGCCCCGAAGCGCCGGTGGCCGCGCAATTCCCGCAGGGGCCGGCGTATTCGTCGGCCCAGGCGCCGGGCCAGGCCGCTGCCGAGCAAGGCTGGAAGCAGTTTTTCCATGACCCTGCCCTGCAACAGCTGATCCAGACCGCCTTGGTGAACAACCGTGACCTGCGTGTCGCGGCCCTGAACATCGACGCCTATGCGGCCCAGTACCGCATCCAGCGCGCCGACCTGTTCCCGGCGGTTTCGGCCAATGGCAGCAGCAGTCGCCAGCGTACGCCGGCGAATATGTCGGCAACCGGCAAAGAGAGCATCACCAGTTCGGCATCCGTTACTCTCGGCGTCAGCTCCTATGAACTCGACCTGTTCGGTCGGGTCCGCAGCCTGAGCGAAGAAGCGCTGCAGAAGTACTTCGCCACTGAAGAAGCACGGCGCAGCACGCAGATCAGCCTGGTGGCCAGCGTGGCTAACGCCTACCTGACCTGGCAGGCCGACAAGGAACTGCTGAAGCTGACCCAGGACACCCTGGGTGCGTACGAGGAGAGCTACCGGCTTACCTCCCGCAGTAACGAAGTCGGCGTGGCCTCGGCACTGGACTTGAGCCAGTCGCGTACCTCGGTGGAAAGCGCCCGGGTCCAACTGGCGCGCTACACCCGCCAGGTGGCCCAGGACGAAAACAGCCTGACCCTGCTGCTGGGTACCGGCCTGCCGGCAAACCTTGTCAGCCGTCCGTTGGCTGATGACCTGTTGAGCGAAGTACCGGCCGGTCTGCCTTCGGACCTGCTGCAACGTCGTCCCGACATCCTGCAAGCCGAGTACAACCTCAAGGCTGCCAACGCCAACATTGGCGCGGCACGGGCTGCGTTCTTCCCGAGCATCAGCCTGACGGCCAACGCCGGCACCCTGAGCCCGGACCTCGGCGGCCTGTTCAAGGGCGGCTCGGGTACCTGGTCGTTTGCACCGCAGATCAACATTCCGATCTTCAACGCCGGCAGCCTGCGTGCCAGCCTGGATTACTCGAAAATCCAGAAAGAGATCAACGTCGCGACCTACGAGAAAGCGATCCAGACCGGCTTCCAGGAAGTCTCCGACGGCCTGACAGCACGTGCCACCTACAACCAACAGTTGCAGGCCCAGCGTGATTTCGTCTCCGCCAACCAGGACTACTACCGTCTGGCCGAGCGTCGCTACCGCATTGGTGTCGACAGCAACCTGACCTTCCTCGACGCCCAGCGCCAGTTGTTCAGTGCCCAGCAAACGCTGATCACCGACCGCCTGGCACAGCTGACCAGCGAAGTGACTTTGTATAAGGCACTGGGGGGTGGCTGGAATGAGCAGACAGCGAAGAATGAGCCGTTGAAAGAAGAAGCGCCGAAGTTGAAGTTGTTCTGATAACACCGGCAAAAAACAAGAAGCCCACCTTTTGGTGGGCTTCTTGTTTTCCAGCAGCCG
>NZ_WNNK01000001.1 GCF_009724245.1 Pseudomonas spelaei
GTGGTAGAAGCAAAAGCAAGGCCCAGCAAGGGCCAGAGCGAAAGCAGATCTGCTTTTCTGTGGGAGCTGGCTTGCCTGCGATGGCATCACCTCGGTGTTCCTGAAAGACCGAGTTGCCTACATCGCAGGCAAGCCAGCTCCCACAGTCGACCGTGCTCGCTTTTGATCTTGCCTTTGCTCCACACCACTCAAGCCGGCCGGTAGGCCGCTGTGTTCTTGATCTGCTTTTGAGGTTGATCTTAGGCGCCCCGTTAAACCACGATGGCTGAACGCAGGCATTGGTCCGTGGGTAAACCGGCAGGACGCCGGTTTAGCCGCACTGGGCCATGGATGGCCCATTGCGGCGGCCCACGGAGTAATGCCGGAGTGAGGGCATGCCGAGCCTAAGCGAGGCACCGAGTGGTGGGGCAAGAGCCTTTTGGTTACTTTTGGGCTCTTTTCAAAAGTGACCCGCTGTAAGAGCGGAACCAATAGCCGCCGTGACCGCAGCAACGGATATGCACACCACACCACACCACACCAACCCAACCACCTGATCAGCTATAGTGCCCGACGACTCTGGATAGGGAGACCCTCCGTGCGAATCGCACTCATACTGTCCGCCTGGCTGCTCTGCCTGACCGCCCAGGCCGCCCCGGTAGACGTGGCCAGCCTCGACCGCAGCACCTGGCCCGAAAAGCTCAGCAGCCCAGCCCTGTTCGACGTCGCGTCCCGCGCAGAAATCCTGATGTTCGCCCATGCCTTGCTGGCCAGCGAAGCCCTGGATGAACCCGGACTCAAACAGCGCCTGGGTCTGAAAAATATCAACCTGGCCTCTATTGATGACCTGCGCCGCCAACTGTGGCAGCGGCTGCTGGAGAACTACACATTTGCCCAACAAAGCTGCGAGCAGGACGCCTCATTCTGCTACCTGGTGGAAAACATGGACGACCTGCGCGAGCAGGCCGGCAAGTTCGCGGTCAGCGACAACTCCTTCTATATAGGCTGGGCCGCACCCAGCCGGGCGTTCCATGAGCGCTATCTGGATGAACAACTGCGCAAGGCCGCTCTATTTCCGCAGATCAGCAGCGAGATTGCCCGCTTCGGCGACCATGAGCGTAATGGCGATGAACTCAACGACCGGTTGTTCCTGCTGACTTTCGATGGCGGTCCGGCGCCGGTCGCTGGCAATACTGATTGGCTGGCTGACTACCTGCGCAAACAGAAAATGCACGCCACGTTTTTTGCCCTTGGCAACAGCCTGCAAACGCGCCTGGAAAAGACGTCGCCAGCGGATGTGCAGCGGCTTTACCAAGGGCAGTGCGTGGGCATCCAGGGGTGGCAATACCGCTCCCACAGCCATTGGGTGGATTGGCAGAATTCCATCACCCGTAGCGCCAGCCTGGTGCAGAACCTGTTGCCGGAGAACTACGTGCCGTTGTTCCGCCCACCCTATGGCCAACGCCGCGCTGACAGCCAGGGATTCTTCCAGTCCCAGGGGTTGCAAGTGGCGTTGTGGGACATCGATTCGGAGGACGAAGCTGGCAAGCTCAGGGCCGACGAATCCGCCCAGCGGGTGCTGACATTGATGCTGTTGTGGCGTCGTGGGGTGATCGTTTTTCATGACACCCAGGACAAGGCACGGGTGGCATTACCCTGGCTGTTGCAGGCGACGGCTGAAAGTGGACTTGGCTGGCAGGATTGCCGGGAAGCGTTTCGCTGAAAATGACAAAACGCCCGGCCCTGTTGGGGCTGAGGTTTTTTGGGGTAAAAATTGGGAGATATTTCGATACAGGCGGACTTCCGACTTTAACGGTGCTTGGGGCGCTCGCCTAGTGCTATTCGTCATCCTGAAAAATAAACTTCAAAAAAACGTCAAAGTGCTTTTTCCTGTCATGGGTTTTGCGGTATTACGAAGACAGACCGCCGAAACCTGCAACACAGGTGGCGTCTTCCAAGACACCTCTTGTGTGCACCGCACTTGACGCCCCTCAGGTGCGTTCGATGGTCAAATCGAGGCGCAGCACTGTCGCGGTATTGCGTCGACTGGCTCCCACAAAGGTGACCGAGTATGGATGATCATGGACGTAACCCTTCTTCCAACCAGCCAATCCTTTATGTGCTTGATACCAACGTATTGATCCACGATCCAAACGCGCTGCTTAATTTCGAAGAACACCACGTCGCCATCCCGATGATCGTGCTCGAGGAGCTCGATAAACTCAAAAGCGGGCACCACAGTGTCGCCGCCGAGTGCCGTCAGGCTATCCGCCTGATCGACAAGACCCTGGGCGAAGCCTCTCCCGAGGACGTTGAGCAGGGCGTGCCGATCCAGCGTGGCAAAAGCGGATCCAAGGGTTTGCTGTCGATCCTGATGAGCAAACGCAGCGAGCCCAACAGCCTGCTGCCGGAAAACCTCAACGACAACAAAATCATCAACCAATTGATCGACCTGCACGCGCGCGACAAGGACCTGCGCCTGGTGCTGGTGACCAAAGACATCAATATGCGCCTCAAGGCTCGAGCGTGTGGGATCGCTGCCGAGGACTACAGTACCGACCAACTGGTTGACGACGTATCGATGCTGTCCCGTGGTTATCACACCATGACCGGCTCGTTCTGGGATCGCGTCAGCAAGGTGGAAACCCGTCAGGACCATGGCCGCACCTGGCACCAGGTACAACTGACCGACAACCTGCCGGCCGTGCACATCAACGAGTTCATTATTGACGAACAGGGCTTTGTTGGCTGGATCAAAGAGATCCAGGTCGACAAGTTGCTGATCCTCGACTTGCATCAAGAGCCCCTGTTGCACCAGGAAGCCTGGGGCCTGAAACCGCGTGATATTTACCAGAGCCTGGCGCTGTATGCGCTGTTGGATCCGGACATCCACCTGGTCAACCTGACCGGCGCCGCCGGTTCCGGGAAAACTATCCTGGCCCTGGCTGCCGCCATCGAGCAGACCATGGTCACCAAACGTTATCGCCGCATCATCGCCACCCGCAGCGTGCAGGGCCTGGACCAGGAAATCGGCTTTCTGCCCGGCACCGAAGCGGAAAAAATGGAGCCGTGGCTGGGGGCGATCACCGACAACCTCGAAGCCTTGCACATGGATGACGAAAACACCCATGGCAGCGTCGATTACATCCTCAGCAAAGTGCCGTTGCAGTTCAAATCCCTCAACTACATTCGAGGTCGCAGCTTCCAGCAAAGCCTGATTCTGATCGATGAATGCCAGAACCTCACGCCGCACCAGATGAAAACCATCATCACCCGTGCCGGCGCCGGTTCCAAAGTGGTGTGCCTGGGCAACCTGGCACAGATCGACACCCCTTACCTGTCCGCGACCAGCTCCGGGCTGACCTACCTGACGGAACGTTTCAAGGACTTCCCCAACGGCGTGCACATCGCCCTGCAAGGGGTCCCTCGTTCGATTCTGGCCGAATACGCCGAGTCGCATCTGTAACCACTCTCGTCGTAGTTAGTGGCTAAATGCCACAAAACAGCCCGGATTTCTCGCGAAATCCGGGTTTTTTATTTTACGCGAGATTTGTCGGTGTTTTACGGGCCAAGGGTGCTTGTGGTTTTTGTATTTATTTTGTTACATTTTTTGTCGCCGCAAACAGACGGCAACCAAAATAAAAATATTGCGTGACCCCGTCGGAAAACTACCTCACTGATTCGACGACGTTTTGAAGCCCATCGTTGGTCTTCAACGTGATCCTGCCTATTACAAAAAGCCCGATACACCGCTCATTGATGACGCACATATCCAAAGGGAAAGGAAAATGGACGCAGCAGGTAATGGTTTCACTCTGTCTCAACGCAAATACGTCACGCGCCTTAAATCGATACCCCTGACCCCTATCGCACTCGGGCTGGCCGTATGGCTGGGTCAGGGGCCAATGGCCTGGGCAGACGACAGCAATCCTTACACCTCTCAGGTGCTGGAGTCGGCCTTCAGGAAAGCTGTTTCATCGTTTGGTCCCAACACCGATGTCTACAAGAACCTGCGGTTTGCCTATTCAGATATCGTGGACCTGGCCGCCAAAGACTTCGCCGCCCAGTCCGGCAAGTTCGATTCGGCCCTCAAGCAAAACTATGAGTTGCAGCCAGAAAACCTGACCATCGGCGCCATGCTCGGCGACACCAAGCGGCCGTTGGACTATGCCTCGCGCCTGGATTACTACCGCAGCCGGTTATTCAGCAACAACGGCAAATACACCACCAATATTCTCGATTTCTCCAAAGCGATCATCGCCAATCTGCCCGCCGCCAAGCCCTACACCTATGTCGAGCCGGGTGTCAGCAGCAACCTGAACGGGCAATTGAACGCAGGCCAGTCTTGGGCGGCCGCTACCCGTGACTGGAGCGCCAACGCGCAAACCTGGAAGACCCCGGAAGCCCAGGTCAACTCCGGCCTGGACCGCACCAACGCGTATTACGCCTATGCCCTGGGCATGACCGGCAAGGGTGTGAATGTGGGCGTGCTGGACTCAGGCATCCTCACCGAACACTTCGAGTTCCAGGGCAAGAATGCCCAGGGTCAGGACCGTGTGCAGGCGGTGACTTCCACCGGCGAGTATTACGCTACCCACCCTCGCTACCTCCACGACACCCCGGATGGCGAGTTTCAGAAGGGCGAGCACTTCAGCATTTCCGGTGAATACGACCCGGTGATCAACGACGGCCACGGTACGGAAATGTCCGGTGTATTGGGTGCCAGCCGCAACGGCACCGGCATGCACGGCATCGCCTTCGATGCCAACATATTTGTCGCCAACACTGGCGGCACCGATGACAACCGCTTCCAGGGCTCCAACGACCTCGACTACAACGCGTTCATGGCCAGCTACAACGCCCTGGCCGCGAAAAACGTCTCGATCGTCAACCAGAGCTGGGGGCAGAACTCGCGCAACGACGTGGAGAATCACTTCGGCAACGTTGGCGACAGCGCGGCCGATAACCTGCGGGACATGACGGCCGCTTATCGCCCGTTCTGGGACAAGGCGCACGCCGGACAAAAGACCTGGATGGACGCCATGGCCGATGCCGGACGGCAAAACACCTTTATCCAGATCATCTCGGCGGGCAACGACAGCCACGGCGCCAACCCGGATACCAACGCCAACCTGCCGTTCTTCAAGCCCGATATCGAATCAAAATGGTTGTCGATCACCGGTTATGACGAGACCAGCGCCCAGGTGTACAACCGCTGCGGCACGTCGAAGTGGTGGTGCGTGATGGGCGTTTCGGGTATCCCGTCCACCGGGCCCGAGGGTGAGATCATCCCCAATGCCAACGGCACGTCAGCCGCCGCGCCAAGCGTTTCCGGGGCACTGGCGCTGGTGATCCAGCGCTTCCCCTACATGACCGCAACGCAGGCCCGTGATGTGTTGCTGACCACCTCCAGCCTGCAGGCACCGGACGGCCCGGACACGCCCGTCGGCAACCTGACCGGTGGTCGAACCTACGACAACCTGCAACCGGTACACGACGCTGCGCCTGGCACGCCGCAAGTGCCGGGCGTGGTCAGCGGTTGGGGCTTGCCCAACCTGCAAAAAGCCATGCAGGGCCCAGGGCAATTCCTTGGCTCGGTGGCCGTGGCATTGCCCACTGGCACCCGGGACATCTGGGCCAACCCGATTTCCGATGAGGCCATTCGCGCTCGTCGTGTAGAAGACACCACCGAACAGGCGACCTGGACCGCCACCAAGCAGCAAAAAGGTTGGCTTAACGGACTGCCGGCCAATGCCTCGGCAGATGATCAGTTCCAGTACGAGATTGGTGCGGCACGGGAACAGGCGACCCTGACACGAGGCAAGGACCTGCTCACCGGTGGTACCTACGTCGGCAGCCTGGCCAAGTCGGGTGACGGCGAATTGGTCCTCGAAGGCAAGAACACTTACTCGGGCAGCACCTGGGTGCGCGGCGGCAAGCTGTCGGTGGACGGCTCACTGATATCTGCCGTGACCGTGGATGGCAGCGCCGTAGGCACGCGCAACGCGGATAACGGCGTAGTGACCACCCGGGGCGGCACACTGGCCGGCAACGGTACGGTCAGCGCCTTGACTGTCAACAGTGGCGGTACTGTTGCGCCGGGTCATTCGATCGGCACACTGAACACCGGCGATGTCACCTTCAACCCAGGTTCAGTCTATGCCGTTGAAGTCGGTCCCAACGGGCAAAGCGACAAGATCCAGAGCACTGGCGTGGCCACCCTTAACGGTGGTGTCGTGACCGTGTCTCTGGAGAACAGCCCCAACCTGCTGTCCGCCACCGAGGCCCGTAGCCTGCTGGGGCAGCAGTTCAACATCCTCAGCGCCAGCCAGGGCATCAATGGCCAGTTTGCGGCCATCTCGCCCAACTATCTGTTCATTGGCACCCAGCTGAACTACCAGCCGAACCAGTTGACCCTGGCGGTGGCGCGCAACCAGACGACGTTCGCCAGTGTCGCGCAAACCCGCAACGAGCGTGCCGTGGCGGCGGTAGCCGATACATTGGGCGCCGGCAACCCGGTTTACGAAAGCCTGCTGGCATCGGACTCGGCAGCCCAGGCGCGGGACGCGTTCAAGCAGCTGTCGGGGCAACTGCACTCGGACGTGGCAGCGGCGCAAATGGCTGACAGTCGCTACATTCGTGAAGCGGTCAACGGCCGGCTGCAACAAGCCCAGGCGCTGGATTCCAGCGCGCAGATCGATGCCCGCGATAACGGTGGTTGGGTACAGCTGCTGGGCGGTCGCAGTAACGTCAGTGGCGACAACAATGCCAGTGGCTACACCTCGTCCACCAGCGGCGTGCTGTTGGGCCTGGACACGGAGGTAGGCGACGGTTGGCGTGTGGGCGCAGCCACCGGCTACACCCAGAGCCACCTCAATGGCGAGTCGTCTGCCTCGGCGGACAGCGACAACTATCATCTGTCGATCTACGGCGGCAAACGCTTTGATGCGATCGCCCTGCGCTTGGGCGGCGCCACCACCTGGCACCGTCTGGACACTTCGCGGCGTGTGGTTTACGCCAACCAGTCGGACCATGAACGAGCCGACTACAACGCACGTACCGATCAAGTATTCGCCGAGGTCGGTTACACCCAGTGGACTGCGTTCGAACCCTTTGCCAACCTGACGTATCTGAACTATCAGAGCGACTCGTTCAAGGAGAAAGGCGGCGCTGCGGCCTTGCATGCCAGCAAGCAAAGTCAGGATGCGACACTCTCCACCCTGGGTCTGAGGGCACATACCCAACTGCCGGTCAGCAGCACCTCGGCGGTGACCTTGCGTGGCGAGTTGGGCTGGGCACATCAGTTCGGCGATACCGATCGTGAGGCCTCGCTGAAATTCACCGGCAGCGACAACGCCTTTGCGGTCAATAGCGTGCCAGTTGCCCGTGACGGCGCGATTATCAAGGCCAGCGCGGAAATGGCCCTGACCAAGGACACTTTGGTGTCCTTGAACTACAGCGGTTTGCTGTCCAACCGTGGCAACGACAATGGGATCAACGCTGGATTCACTTTCCGCTTCTGACCCAGGCTGAACCCTGTAGCCGCTGCCGAGGCACGAGGCTGCGATGGGTCGCGTAGCGACCCTTTGCGGCGCTCCTGCGGCCCGCATCGCAGCCTCGTGCCTCGGCAGCGGCTACAGGTCAGTGCGGCCCTTTTTTTGTTGGATAAACAGCCCTGCGCAAAATTGACCCACGGGTTTACAATTGCGGCTCCTGATCAGGAGTATCCCTGTGCTGACTCATCTCGATTCCCAAGGTCGCGCCCACATGGTCGACGTCACTGAAAAAGCCGTGACGTTCCGTGAGGCGGTGGCCGAAGCGCGGGTGCGCATGCTGCCCGAAACCCTGAAAATGATTGTCGACGGCGCTCATCCCAAGGGTGACGTATTTGCCGTGGCCCGAATCGCCGGGATCCAGGCGGCGAAAAAGACCAGTGATTTGATTCCCCTGTGCCACCCGCTGATGCTGACGGGCGTCAAGGTCGAGCTCAGTGCAGAGGGTGATGACGCGGTGCATATCGTCGCCCGGTGCAAGCTCTCCGGCCAGACTGGTGTGGAAATGGAAGCACTGACGGCAGCCAGCGTCGCCGCGCTGACGATCTACGACATGTGCAAGGCCGTGGACCGCGGCATGACCATCGAAAACATTCGCCTGCTGGAAAAGCTCGGCGGCAAGAGCGGGCATTTCAAGGCGGATGAACAATGAGTATCACGGTGCTGTTTTTTGCCCGTTACCGCGAAGCCTTGGACCTGGACTCGCTGGAGGTCGAAGGTGACTTCGCCACGGTCGAGGCGGTGCGCCAGACATTGGCGGCGGATCCCGGCTTTGAAGTTCTCAACGAGACGGGCTTGATGTGCGCCCGTAATGAAGAACTTTGCTCCCTCAGTGAGCCGCTCAATGACGGCGACGAAGTAGCCTTTTTCCCCCCAGTGACAGGAGGCTGAACATGGCTATTCGTGTGCAGTCCGAGGCGTTTGATCCCGGTGCTGAAGTCAACGCCATGCACGCGGCGAATGTGGGCGTGGGTGCGGTGGTGAGTTTTGTCGGCTACGTGCGCGACTTCAATGATGGTCTCGATGTGGCGGGGATGTTTCTGGAGCATTATCCGGGCATGACCGAAAAGGCCCTCGGCAAGATCGCCGTGGAGGCCGAGCAACGCTGGCCGCTGCTCAAGTTGGAAGTGTTGCACCGCATTGGCGCGTTGGAGCCGGGGGAACCGATCGTCTTCGTTGCGGCTGCCAGTGCCCATCGCCAGGCAGCCTTCGATGCCTGTGCGTTTGTAATGGATTACCTGAAGACGCGTGCGCCGTTCTGGAAGAAAGAAAACACCACTGAAGGGCCGCGCTGGGTAGAAGGGCGGGACAGCGATCATACCGCCGCCGATCGCTGGAAATAATCCTTCAAACACACAACAACGAACGCCGTTGTAGCCGCTGCCGAAGTATGAGGCTACACGTTCGCGAGCAAGTCCATGCAGGGGTTAGACAAGGCGTTTGGGCGACAACATTGCCTCGGTCAATCCTAATGCCGCCAATGCCTCTGGCAACTTCTCACCGCGCACCAATGCCGCACTGGCCTGCCCCATGGCCGGTGACGTCTGAATTCCGTAGCCACCCTGGGCCGCGATCCAGAAAAAGCCGTCCACCTGCGGATCAAACCCGCACACCAGATCCCCATCGCTGACAAAACTGCGCAGCCCCGCCCAAGTCCGCGTAGGGCGGCGGATGGTCAGGGTGGTGGCTTCCTCGATGTGATAGATACCCGTCGCAATATCCAGCTCTTCAGGCTGCACATCATGGGGGGCCACCGGGTCGGCATTGGCCGGCGAGCCGAGGAACATGCCGGCGTCTGGCTTCATGTAGAACGAGCCGTCGAGGGCTGCCAGCTCCGGCCAGGCATGGATGTTCACATCCGCGGGCGGGGCGAAGATGAAAGCACTGCGGCGTTTGGGTTGCAGGCCGATTTTACGGGCGCCGGCCAACTCACCGATAGCGTCGGCCCAGGCGCCGGCAGCGTTGATGATCACCGGGGCACTGAAGCGTTGTTGTGAGGTGCGTATTTGCCACTGGCCTTCGCCGTCTCGGGTCAGTTTCTGCACGTCGTTATCGGTGTGGATTTCACCGCCGTTGCGCCGAATACCGCGCAAGTAACCTTGGTACAGCGCATCGGTGTCGATGTCGCAGACCGTTGGATCGTAGATCCCGCCATGGACTTTTTCCCGGCGCAGGATCGGCATCATCGCCATGGCTTCATCGACGTCGAGCAAGCGGGTTTCCGGCACCAGGGCCTTGGCACTCAAGTATTGGCGCTGCAGTTCTTCAGGATCACCGATCAGGTCCACCAGCAGCTCGGCGCGGGGTGTGAGCAGCAGGTGTTCGGCAAAGCCTGTAGGCGGATGATCGAAGAAGGCACGGCTGCCCAGGGTCAGGGCGCGGACTTGCGGCGTGCCGTAGGCGGCGATGTACAGGGCGGCGGAGCGACCGGTGGAGTGATAGCCCGGCAGCGACTCACGCTCCAGCACGATTACCCGGGCGTGTCGGGACAGCCAGTAGCCGGCAGATGCCCCGGCGATTCCGCCACCGATGATGATGTAGTCGGCCTGGTTCATACCTTCCTCCTGGAATGCAGACTTGAGCACACTAAAACCAAATGTGGGAGCTGGCTTGCCTGCGATAGCATCACCTCGATGTATCAGTTACACCGAGGTGATGCTATCGCAGGCAAGCCAGCTCCCACACAAGCCAGCTCCCACAGTTTATTGCGTTTGCGCTTAAGGGCGTTTGCGCTCCACTGGACGCAACAAATGCGTCGGTGGCGTTTCGCAGCTGATCTTGCGACCCAGCAGGGTCTCGATCGACGGCAACTGGTACGAGTCATCTTCGCCGGCAAAGCTGATGGACACCCCGGCAGCACCGGCACGGCCAGTACGGCCAATGCGGTGTACGTAGTCGTCTGGCACTTCCGGCAGGGTGAAGTTGATCACATGGCTGATGCCGTCGATATGAATCCCACGGCCGGCCACGTCGGTGGCCACCAGCACGCGAATCTTGCCTTCGCGAAAGCCTTCAAGGGTCTTGATCCGTTTGTGCTGCGGCACGTCGCCGGACAGTTGCGCGGCGTTGACACCATCGCGCACCAGGCGCTCTTCAATGCGGCGCACTTCGTCCTTGCGGTTGGCGAACACCATGACCCGCTCCCAACCGTTGTCGTTGACCAGGTTGTAGAGCAGCTTGTACTTGTCGGCACCGGCCACGGCGTAGATGTGTTGTTCGACGTTTTCGCTGGCGACGTTTTCCGCTTCGATCTCGACGATGGACGGGTCGGTGGTCCACTGCTTGGCGAGGTTCATCACGTCTTCGGTGAAGGTCGCGGAGAACAGCAGGGTCTGGCGTTCGTTTTTCGGCGGGGTCTGGCGAATGATCTGACGCACTTGCGGGATGAAGCCCATGTCGAGCATGCGGTCGGCTTCGTCCAGTACCATCACTTCGACCATGTCCAGGTGCACGTCGCCGCGCTGGTTGAAGTCCAGCAAACGGCCCGGTGTGGCGACCAGGATGTCGCAGTGGCGCGCTTCCAGGTGCTTGAGCTGTTTGTCGAAGTCCATGCCACCGACGAACGTCATCACGTTGAGGCCGGTGTACTTGGTCAGGTCGGCAGCGTCCTTGGCGATCTGCACCACCAGCTCTCGGGTCGGGGCGATGATCAGCGCACGCGGTTCACCCATGTAGCGCTCTTTGGGCGGCGGGGTTTGCAGCAGTTGGGTGATGATCGAAATCAGGAACGCGGCCGTCTTGCCGGTGCCGGTCTGGGCGCGACCAATGGCGTCTTTGCCCGCCAGGGTGAAGCCCAATACTTGTGCCTGGATCGGCGTGCAGTACGGGAACCCCAGGTCCTGGATGGCGTGCATCAGCTCCGGGGCCAGCTTGAAATCGTGAAAGCGGGTCTTGCCTTCCTGGGGTTCGACAACGAAGTCTTCCAGTTTCCAGGGAATGACCACCGGTTTCGGTGCGCGCTCGCGGCGCGGTTTTTCCTGGCGCGTGTGTGCTACAGGCTGTTCTTCAGCGGCTTCTACCGGCGCAGGTTGGGTCACCGGCGGTTTTTTTGGCGAGGCAACAGGTGCGGTCCGGCCAGGCTGTTTACCGTCATTGCGGCTGCCGTGTGCGTGGACAGGAGCGCTGGGAACAGGGGCGAGCGGCTCAGCCTCGCTTTTACCGAACATCTTCTTGAGTGCTTTGAGCACGGTCATCTCATCAATTGGTTAAGGAATGTACGCCGGCCAGTGTAATGCAAGAATCGGGCGCGGCGTAGTGCGTTGGTCATACGGCTACACAATGTGTGGTTTTCAGCCCAGGCGCTTGCTCAGCCAGTCCCCAATGTCGCGTATCTCCTGGGGTAACACTTCGTGGCCCATTGGGTATTCCTGCCA
This sequence comes from Pseudomonas spelaei, assembly GCF_009724245.1. Classification (GTDB taxonomy): domain Bacteria; phylum Pseudomonadota; class Gammaproteobacteria; order Pseudomonadales; family Pseudomonadaceae; genus Aquipseudomonas; species Aquipseudomonas spelaei. The sequence continues at coordinate 11,906 of NZ_WNNK01000001.1, forward strand.
TGTGACGGTGACACCGCGCGTCTTTAAATGCTCAAAGGCGCTTCGGCCCATGGAAGGCAGTACCACTTCATCCTCCACGCCGTGCAGGCACAGCACCGGAATGCGTTGCTGGCTGGCGGACAACTCCAGCTCGTCGCCGAAAGTAGGCGCGTAGGTGGAGAGGGCAAGTACGCCACCCAAGGCACCCTGCCATTTCAGGAAAGCGGTGTGAAACACCACGGCGCCGCCTTGGGAAAAGCCTGCGAGAAAAATCCGCGAAGGGTCTATCCCGCTGCTTTTTTGCTCCTCGATCAGGTCAGTGACCATTTTGGCCGACGCTTCGAGTTCCTCGATGCTGATGGAGCGGGCCGGACTCATGGCCTTGATGTCGTACCAACTGGGCATCTCGTAGCCGCCATTAATGGTCACCGCACGGGTCGGTGCCTGGGGCAAAACGAAACGGGTGGACAGCAGTTGTTCTTGTAGGGCTTCGGCCACCGGCAGGAAGTCGTAGCGATCGGCGCCCAGGCCATGCAACCAGATAACGCAGGCGTCTGCGGGCTTGGCGGGCTGAAGAATCAAGGGGTCGGTCATATCTGCTCCATTAATGTGCGTGCGCGCTGATTGGGTGCGTCGGCACGGTGCGCGACGGGATGATCTGTTAAGAAGATGTCGCAAGGTTGAATCTTTTTGGGTTGACCTGCGGCTGAAACGACTCGCCCGGCAGTCTGGTACGGGGCTTGCTATGAGAACCCCGATGTCAACGCTTACCTCAGGCGGTAACACTATCAGTGACTGGCGCTTGAGGGATAGCAACTGGACTTACAGCGACAGTCTCATGCCGTTTGACCTCAAAAAAAGCCAACACAGGTCAATCTCGCCTCATAAGGGTGCGGCAGGGCTCAAGCTCCGACACAACAAGAGCAACTGGAGGTTTGAATGAAGGTATTGAAATCCACCCTGGCCATCGTTTGCGCGGCCGCCGTATTGGGTGTCAGTGGTTTCGCCCAAGCCGGCGCCACCCTGGATGCCGTGCAGAAGAAAGGCTTCGTGCAGTGTGGCGTGAGCGACGGTTTGCCGGGCTTCTCGGTGCCGGATGCCAGCGGCAAGATCCTCGGGATCGACGCTGATGTGTGCCGTGCCGTAGCGGCCGCTGTTTTCGGTGACGCCACCAAGGTCAAATTCAGCCAGTTGAATGCCAAGGAGCGTTTCACCGCGCTTCAGTCCGGCGAAGTCGACGTGCTGTCGCGTAACTCCACCTGGACCAGCTCTCGCGATGCGGGCATGGGCCTGGTGTTCACCGGTGTCACCTACTACGACGGCGTTGGCTTTCTGGTCAACAACAAGCTGGGCGTGAAAAGTGCCAAGGAACTGGACGGTGCAACCATCTGCATCCAGGCCGGTACCACCACCGAGTTGAACGTCTCTGACTTCTTCCGTGCCAACAACCTCAAGTACACCCCGATCACCTTCGACACTTCCGACGAAAGCGCCAAGTCGCTGGAATCCGGTCGTTGCGACGTGCTGACCTCCGACAAGTCCCAGCTTTACGCACAGCGCAGCAAGCTGGCTTCGCCGAAAGACTACGTGGTTCTGCCGGAAACCATTTCCAAGGAGCCCCTGGGCCCAGTGGTTCGCCGTGGCGACGAAGAGTGGTTCAGCATCGTCAAGTGGACCCTGTTCGCCATGCTTAACGCTGAAGAAGCCGGCGTGACCTCGAAAAACGTCGAAGCTGAAGCCAAGTCCACCAAGAACCCGGACGTTGCTCGTCTGCTGGGCGCTGACGGTGAATACGGCAAGGACCTGAAAGTACGCAAGGACTGGGTCGTACAGATCGTCAAGCAGGTCGGTAACTACGGCGAAGTCTTCGAGAAGAACCTCGGCAAGAGCACGCCGCTGGAAATCGACCGTGGCCTGAACGCCCTGTGGAACAACGGCGGCATTCAATACGCACCCCCTGTGCGCTGATCGCTGATGGTTCTATCACCCGGTGGGCCAACCGCCGGGTGATGTTCTGTACCATTCTTTCTGGGGCACTCCATGCAAACTCAAATCGGCGCACCCAAGCAGAAGCTCAGCTTCAGCGATCCCAAAGTGCGTGCGTGGCTATTCCAGATCATCACCCTTGTGGCGGTGGTCTCGTTGGGCTGGTACCTGTTCAACAACACGCAAACCAACCTTCAACACCGGGGCATTACCTCGGGTTTCGACTTCCTTGAGCGCAGTGCCGGTTTTGGCATCGCGCAGCACCTGATCGACTACACCGAATCGGACAGCTATGCCCGGGTCTTTGTGATCGGCCTGCTGAACACCTTGCTGGTGACCGTGATCGGCGTGGTCCTGGCGACCATCCTCGGCTTCATCATCGGTGTGGCGCGGCTGTCGCCGAACTGGATCATCAGCAAGCTGGCGACGGTTTATGTGGAAGTGTTCCGCAACATTCCACCGTTGCTGCAAATCCTGTTCTGGTACTTCGCGGTATTCCTGACCATGCCGGGGCCGCGTGCCAGCCATAACTTCGGCGATATGTTTTTTGTCAGCAGCCGTGGCCTGAACATGCCGGCAGCGATTGCCGCTGACGGGTTCTGGCCATTCTGGATCAGCGTTGCGGTCGCGGTCGGCGCTATCGTGCTGATGACCCGCTGGGCCAACAAACGCTTTGAAGCCACCGGTGTACCGTTCCACAAGTTCTGGGCGGGCCTGGCGTTGCTGTTGGTGATTCCTGCGCTGACAACCCTGGTGTTTGGCGCGCCGGTGCACTGGGAAATGCCGGAACTCAAAGGTTTCAACTTCGTCGGCGGCTGGGTACTGATTCCCGAACTGTTGGCGTTGACCCTGGCCTTGACCGTGTACACCGCGGCATTTATCGCCGAGATCGTACGGTCGGGCATTAAGTCCGTCAGCCACGGCCAAACCGAGGCCGCTCGCTCCCTGGGCCTGCGCCCTGGGCCGACGCTGCGCAAGGTGATCATCCCGCAAGCCCTGCGAGTGATCATTCCGCCGCTGACCAGCCAATACCTGAACCTGGCGAAAAACTCGTCCCTGGCCGCCGGTATCGGTTACCCGGAAATGGTTTCGCTGTTTGCCGGCACGGTGCTCAACCAGACCGGCCAGGCCATCGAAGTCATTGCTATCACCATGAGCGTGTACCTGGCGATCAGCATCAGCATTTCCTTGCTGATGAACTGGTACAACAAGCGCATTGCGCTGATCGAGCGGTGAGGAAACCAGCATGAGTACGCATACGTTCAAACCTGACATGCCACCCCCGGGCAAAGTCTTCGGGCCGGTGGCGTGGATGCGCGCCAACATGTTTTCCAGCTGGCTCAATACCCTGCTGACATTCCTGGCGTTCTACCTGATCTACCTGATCGTGCCGCCGATCCTGCATTGGGCAATCCTCGATGCGAACTGGGTCGGCACCACCAAGGCCGATTGCACGAAGGAGGGCGCCTGCTGGGTGTTTATCCAACAGCGCTTCGGGCAGTTCATGTACGGCTACTACCCCGGCGATCTACGCTGGCGCGTGGACATGACCGTGTGGCTGGCCATCGTCGGTGTAGCGCCGTTGTTCATCTCGCGCTTTCAACGCAAGGCAGTCTACGGCCTGGGCTTTCTGGTGCTGTACCCGATCATTGCCTACTTCCTGCTGCATGGCGGGATCTTCGGCCTGACCAATGTTGCGACCAGCCAGTGGGGCGGTTTGATGCTGACCCTGGTGATCGCCACCGTCGGTATCGCCGGGGCCTTGCCGTTGGGAATCATACTGGCATTGGGTCGTCGTTCGAACATGCCGGCGATTCGTGTGGTCTGCGTGACCTTCATCGAGTTCTGGCGCGGCGTGCCGTTGATCACCGTGCTGTTCATGTCATCGGTGATGCTGCCACTGTTCCTGCCCGAAGGGATGAACTTCGACAAGCTGTTGCGGGCATTGATCGGCGTGATCCTGTTCCAGTCGGCCTACGTGGCCGAAGTGGTGCGCGGTGGTTTGCAGGCGATTCCCAAGGGCCAGTACGAAGCGGCTGCGGCAATGGGCCTGGGGTACTGGCGCAGCATGGGCCTGGTGGTGTTGCCCCAGGCGCTGAAGATGGTGATTCCGGGCATCGTCAACACGTTTATTGCGCTGTTCAAGGACACCAGTCTGGTGATCATCATCGGCCTGTTCGACCTGCTCAACAGCGTCAAGCAAGCCGCCGCCGACCCGAAATGGCTGGGCATGGCCACCGAAGGCTACGTGTTCGCCGCCTTGGTGTTCTGGATTTTCTGTTTTGGTATGTCGCGCTATTCCATGCATCTGGAACGCAAGCTCGACACAGGCCACAAGCGCTAAGTCCCTACCCAATTTAGGAAGTTTTTTGATGAGCGAAGCAATCAAACAGCCTGTGAGCCCTGAAGGCATTATTCAGATGCAGGGCGTCAACAAATGGTACGGCCAGTTCCACGTGTTGAAAGACATCAACCTCAACGTCAAGCAGGGCGAGCGCATCGTGCTGTGCGGTCCGTCGGGTTCGGGCAAGTCCACCACCATTCGCTGCCTCAACCGGCTGGAAGAGCACCAGCAGGGTCGCATTGTGGTCGATGGCGTGGAACTGACCAACGACCTCAAGCAGATCGAAAGCGTGCGCCGGGAAGTCGGCATGGTGTTCCAGCACTTCAACCTGTTTCCGCACCTGACCATCCTGCAAAACTGCACGTTGGCGCCGATGTGGGTACGCAAGATGCCCAAGCGCAAGGCCGAAGAAATTGCCATGCACTACCTGGAACGCGTGCGTATTCCGGAGCAGGCCCACAAGTTTCCGGGGCAACTCTCCGGCGGCCAGCAACAGCGCGTGGCGATTGCCCGGGCGCTGTGCATGAAGCCGAAAATCATGCTGTTTGATGAGCCGACTTCGGCCCTCGATCCGGAGATGGTGAAAGAGGTGCTGGACACCATGATCGGCCTGGCCGAAGACGGCATGACCATGTTGTGCGTGACCCACGAAATGGGTTTTGCCCGGACCGTAGCCAACCGCGTGATCTTCATGGACAAGGGCGAGATTGTGGAGCAGGCGGCGCCGAATGACTTCTTCGACAACCCGCAGAATGATCGGACCAAGTTGTTCTTGAGCCAGATTTTGCATTGATTTGTGGCTGAAGCTTAAAAATAAACCCGGCGTGGCGCCGGGTTTGTTTTTGGTATTTTAAGAAGCTTTGAGCGTTTCAGGCTTGTTGTTTACGGTGTATGTGAAGGCGCCTCGCAGATCCGCCCCTTCGCCTAGGACCTTGGTGTCGGCGAGCAAGTGCGGATAGCGATCCAGCAGGCGCATCAGTAGCATCAATGCTTTTGGTGGAAGTACTTCACCGCGCTCGTAGCGCGAAAATGCATTGTGTCCACCACCGGATAGCAACTGCACCGTTTCCTTTTGCGTAAGGTGCAGTTTGCGGCGGATGCGCTTCATCTCGGTACCAATCATTTTCCGGGCGGCGAGGACCAGTTCGTCACCCGCTTCGCCATAACGATCTGCACTGTCGGTATCGGGGTCCCAAAAGCCATCGCCGCAGACCTCGCATTCCCAGCCTGAAAGATTGTCAACCCGACGCTCCATGCCTTTGACGCTGATGGTTTCGCTACGGCCCTCGAAATAACTCAAGGCATCGGGGGCGCCACAGATGTAGCACCGCTCGTTTTTTTTCATGGGTTTTTCTCCTTGAAGGAGATTACCGGAGGCCTACCGTCTGTGCGGTAAGTGACCTTGATGTAAATCTCCATATCTTTTGAGTGGGTGTGGTAGACGTCCTGCCAAACCCGATGATCTCCATAGGTGGTCATCGACTTGTACAACATCCTGTTTTGTAGCTCGTAAATGACGGTCTGCATTTCCTCGATGCTGAAGCCGAGGCCCTGGCCGCATTCGTTTGCTGTCCAGGTAAACGCTTTCCTTCCAAGCCGCCTGACATCCGCCTTTATCACCGCCAAATCGTAATGAGGTGTGTACTTTTCCATAAGACACCTAGGGCTGAAATTACCCTCTAAGGGTAATTTTAACAATCGAAAATCCCGCTCCTTTTGTTGCTTAAAAACCCTAGTGCGTTGCTCTTGTAGGCAAGTCTGACTACCATGTAGGAAAATTCATCCTATGATTGGACGAAAACACGAATCACATGACAGATATTGCCCCACTGATCAAACGCTCCCTTGTCGACCAGGCCCTGGAGCAATTGCGCCAGCGCATCACCGAGGGCAAGTGGGCCATCGGCGAACGCCTGCCCACCGAGCCCGAGCTGTCTGCCGAGCTGGGCATCAGCCGCAATACCGTGCGTGAGGCCATGCGGGTGTTGGCGTTTTCCGGATTGATCGAGATCCGCCAGGGTGACGGCAGTTACCTGCGTTCGATGACCGACCCTCTGGGGGCGATGAAGGCCTTGTCCCACTGCACCCTGGCCCAGGCGCAAGAGACGCGGCAGATCATCGAGACCGAGGCCATTGGCCTGGCGGCGTTGCGCCGTACCGATGAAGACTTGCAGGCCTTGCGCGAGGCGTTAAAGACCAGCGGCGAGCACTATCACGGCGATCTGGAGCACTACATCAGTTGCGACCTGGTGTTCCACAAGCGCCTGGTGGATGCCGCACACAACCCGGCGTTGAGCGAGCTGTACCAATACTTCTCCAGCATCGTCGGTGCGCAGTTGCGCCAGACCCTGAACATCAAGCCTCGCCGTCAGGCCGTTTTCGATCTGCACACTGAACTGCTCGATGCTGTGGAACAGCAGGACCCTGAGCGCGCCAAAGCCCTTTCACGGCAACTGATCAATGAACCTTGAGCCCGAGAACACCATGCCCCGCCCAGACAATGCCCTTGAAGAACTGCTGATCGACGCCGAGGCCGATGACGAAGAGGTCCAGCACAGCCCTCCGGTGGTGAGCCGCCCGTGGCTGTTGCTGCTGGGCCTGATTCTGGTGGCGTTGAACCTGCGCCCTGCGTTGTCGAGCATGGCGCCGTTGCTCAGCGAAGTGTCCAGCAGCCTTGGTCTCTCGGCGGCCAAGGCCGGCTTGCTGACCACCTTGCCAGTGTTGTGCCTGGGTTTGTTTGCGCCGATGGCGCCGATCCTGGCCCGGCGTTTCGGTGCTGAGCGGGTGGTACTGGGGATTTTGCTGACGTTGGCGGCCGGCATCATTCTGCGCAGTTCGTTCGGTGAAGCCGGACTGTTCGCCGGTAGCCTGCTGGCTGGCGCGAGCATCGGCATCATCGGTGTGTTGTTGCCGGGCATCGTCAAGCGCGACTTCGCCCAGCACGCTGGCACCATGACTGGCGTCTACACCATGGCCCTGTGTCTGGGGGCGGCGCTGGCAGCTGGCTCGACGGTGCCTTTGAGTCACTACTTTGGCGACAGCTGGAACATCGGCCTGGGCTTCTGGATTCTGCCGGCGCTGGTGGCTGCGCTGTTCTGGTTGCCTCAAGTGGGCCAGAAGCACGGTGCGCACCAAGTGGCCTACCGCGTGCGCGGTTTGCTGCGCGATCCACTGGCCTGGCAGGTGACCTTGTACATGGGCCTGCAATCGTCCCTGGCCTACATCGTGTTCGGTTGGCTGCCGTCGATTCTGATCGGCCGTGGACTGACGGCCACCCAAGCCGGGCTGGTACTTTCCGGTTCGGTGATTGTGCAACTGGCCAGTTCCTTGGCGGCGCCCTGGTTGGCCACACGCGGCAAGGACCAGCGCCTGGCCATCGTGGTGGTCATGTTGCTGACCCTCGGGGGCCTGTTCGGCTGCTTGTATGCACCGCTGGATGGGCTGTGGGGCTGGGCGATTCTGCTGGGCCTGGGGCAGGGCGGTACGTTCAGCCTGGCACTGACGTTGATCGTACTGCGCTCGCGCGATTCCCATGTGGCCGCCAACCTGTCGAGCATGGCCCAGGGCATTGGCTACACCCTGGCTTCCCTTGGCCCGTTCGCGGTCGGCCTGGTGCATGACTGGACCGGCGGCTGGACGGCTATCGGCTGGATCTTCGCAGTGATTGGCCTGGGCGCGATCATCGCCGGGCTGGGCGCCGGCCGTGCGCTGTATGTGCAGGTCACCAGCGAGAAACTCTAGAGGTAGACCACTTCCATCGTCGCCGAGCCGTCGAGCAGGATATCGGTGCTCAGGTCCAGGTTCTGTTTGGCATTGATCACGGCTTCGATCTTGACCGTGCTGATCAGCTCCTGGATCGCTGACGGTCCGGTGGTGCTGCCGTCGGTGTCGGTGAACCCCAGGTAACTGTTGGCGCCGATATCGATGGGGTTCAGGTTGGCGGTGCGCCAGGCCAGGCCGCCGGTGGTGGATTCAGTGCCGTAGATCAGCGCGCTGCTGTCGATCACGGTCTGCCTGGGATCGAACGTCAATGAATACAGGCCGATGCGGTTGCCGCTGTTGTCGAGCCCCAGCCCGTAGTAAATCTCACTGTTGACCATGGCCGAACCGTCGCGATTGTCGCGCATGCGCAGGGCAAAACGGCTCGGGCCATTACAGCCGACGCTGACTTGCAGGTGCTTGACCGGCAAGCGCGTGCCCTTGTCGAGATTCAAATCCTGTTGGGAAATCTTGCCGTAGTCGATCAGCCCGCCGCTGGACAGCAGCGGGGTGCAGGCGGTAGGGATAACGACACCTTTGACACTCAGGTCCACGGTCGAGGCGGCCAGCGAGTGCTGGGCACCGGTCAGCAGCAGGATGGAAACGGCAAGGTAATGCATCTTCATGAGGCGGACTCCAGAGGTTACAGGTAGATGATTTCGAGGGTGCCGGAGCCGTTGATCTGCACCACGTTGCGCAGGTCCAGGGCCTGGGTGGGCGCAAGGTAGGCCTTGATACGCACAGTGCCGGCCAGGTTCTGGATCGCCACGGGGCCGAGTGTGCTACCGGCGCTGTCGGTAAAGCCCATGAGGCTGTTGGCCGCCATGGGGATCTGACGGGAACTGGAGCTGCTCCAGGCTGCGCCACTGCTGGTGGAGTCCGTGCGATAGAGTGTGGCGAAGGTATCGGCCGTGAACTCCGCCGGGTCAATGGTCAAGTAATAACGGCCAATCTTGTTATGGCTGCTGTCCAGGTCCAGGCCATAGGCTGTTTCATCGGTGCCGCCGGTGGCCGAGCCATGGCGGTTGTCGTGCATGCGCAAGGCGAACGGCGCGGGCGCGTCGCAACTGACGGAAAACTGCAAGGTCCGGGTGGGGAGCGGCGTTTCGTTGGTTGCACTCAAGTCCTTGGCCAGCAAGGTGCCGTAATCCACCAGGCCACCATTGGACAGGTGTGGGTTGCATGCGACGGGGGCGAAGTGGGCACGCAATGTCAGTTCCCGGTAGCGTCCGCTTTGACTGCCGTAGACCGTACCGGAGACCTCCCAGGTGGTAGCGTCCTTGACGTGTGTGGCGGCGGTGTCGGCCCAGGCATTAAGGGTCAGTTGCAGGGAAAAATTCTTGCCCAATAGCACTGAGCCGGCCAGCACGGGCGAGATGCCGTGGCCTGGACGCCAGTTCAACGCCGTGCCAATGCTGATGGGCGGTTGGCCGTTGGCCGGTAACAATCCCAGCTCCACGGCCTGGCCATCCAGCACGCCATCGCTGACCTGCATTTCGTAGCTGCCCTGTTCAGTAAATTGCAGCCGTTGTGTACTCGCCGCCAGGGCGCGATAGAACAGGCTCATGTCCGCCGGTTGTGGGCAATTGAAGGTCAGGCTTAACCGACGCTCGCCCAGCAATCGCTGGGGCGTGCTGTCGCTTTGTGCAACGCGGCTCATCAGCCCGAAATCCAGCAGCGGTTCGCTGATGTTCAACTGGCACTCGTCTTGAGCCTGAGCGTTGCCCAACGCACCGATCAGCAGGCAGGCGCTCAGCCGTCGCAGGCAGGTTTGAAGGGGCATATCGGTCTTCCTCAAGGTGTATGGCAACGGGCAGGCGCGGTTTCGAAATACACCGATGGATCACCCTTTTGCGGCAATTCGAAGCGCAGTTCGCAGCGGTTGTTTCCGGGGGCCGTGATCCACAGCGTGGTTTGATCCAACACATTGGGCAGGAACACTTGGCTACCTTCCTGAACCAGCGTGACGAACTCGCCATCAGCCGTACTGACGGTGGCACCTCGGGGCAGCGGTGTGCCCTGATCGGTGCTGACGGTCAGCAATACCCGGCGAGTCAGGCTTACGCCGAATTCGACCCGGTCCACCGCACCGCGCCCAGCCGAGATCATCGCCAGGCCATTGCTGATATCGGCATTGCGCGGCAGCGAACGGGTCTGGACCTCCACCGGGCTACGGCCATACGCGGTCACTTGGGGCACCACCGCCTGACCTTGCCAATCGGTCCACACCGGACCGCTGGGCGTGCTGAGTTTGATGCCGCTCATGTCGCCGACCGAGACCACGGCGAAGGTGTCGCGTACCGGATAAGGCGACAACGTGACGCCGCCGCCATGCAGTACCACACCGCCCCGGGCGCCGCCCTGATAGCTTGAACGTTCGGCGTCGGAGCGGCTGTAGCTGAAATCGAGTTGGCTGTAACGGGGCAGGGCCGAGATACCCAGGGTGGTTTCCACCTGCTGGTCACGGGTGTCGTGTTCGGCACTGACCCGATAGCCAAGCTGATCGTTGATCTGTTCGTTCAGACCCAGACCGGTACGGTGTTCACCACCTGAATTGCGTAGCCAACCGCGTACCCGACGGCTCTCACCCAACGGCACGCTGACGTTCAGGTAGACGGCGTTGTCCTGCTGCTGGCGTCCACCCATCTGCCATTCGGCACTGGCCGACAGCGACACCCCGCCGACGCTGGTGCCCCAGGATGCGATGCCGCGACTGCTGCTGTTCCCGTCAAAGTTGCTGGAGCGGGAAGCCCCGGCACTGAAAGCCCCGAGCCACGGATGGGACCAGCCCAGGGTGAGGCTTTGTTGATCGCGATAACGCGAGCGCCGCTGTTGGGTGGTTTCCGGTTCGTAGGTCGCCTCCTCCAGCTCTCGATAGCCAGGAGAGCGCCAGGAGTTTGCCGCACTGAACGACCACTGATCACTCAACCGCTGGGACCATGAGAGATCGGTTTGCACGCCTCGAACCTTATCCCGCGCCCGCGCATCGGAGACCTGGCTGGACAGTTGCACCTGGCTGTCCAGCCACGGCAACCAACCCAGGCTCAAACCGGCAGCACTGTATTCGCTGGACGTCAGCACACCGCTGCCCAGCGACAGTTGCGGATGCACGGCACCGGTCCAACCCGCGCTGATCACCCACGGGTCGTCACCCTGGGCATCGCCGATATTTCGCACGCGTCCTGCAGCCACCGAATAGCCAGGTGCCGGTAACCCGAGACCGAGCATGGCGGCCGGCACGGTGAAGCGTCGCTCGCCACCGCTGCTTTCCTTGACCGTGACTTCGACGTCCGAGCGCGTGTTCAAACGTCGCACATCGGTCAGGGAAAACGGCCCGGCGGGCACCACCGTGGAGTGAATCAAGGCACCGTTCTGACGCACCTCGACCTGCGCCGGGCTGTTGGCGATCCCGTCGATGGTCGCGCCCTGGCCCTGCTCTTGAAGGGCCTGCTCGGTGAGTATTTGTACCCCGGTGATCTGCGCACCGGATAGCACCGGGTTGTAGAGGTTGATCTGCCCGGCCTGCAACACCGCCTGATGGCTGGCGAAGGTGCGCTGGGCGTAGGCCTCCAGGTGAGTGCTGCGGGACAGGCCATCCTGCCAGGTTTGTACCTGGCGGCTGCGCACGATCCAGTCGCCGGCATTGAAACCGACTTCGGTATTGGCCGAGCCAAAACGGCTGGCATCATCGCCATAACGGTTGTAAAAGCCGGTGAGGTCGTAATTGAGCAGGCCCGCGAAACCACCGGTCTCATACCCGGAGACATCCTGCTGTAACGGTCGCAAGGCTTCGGTCGGCACCACCAGCGAAACCGTGAGCGTGGCTGGGTCCGGCTCCACCAGGCTTCGCGGATACCGGGCGAGAAAATCATGGCAACGCTCGCTGTCGTCAGGGATCAGCAGATTGGCGGTGTCCAGCAACGTGCGGTCAAAACACAGGGCGCCGTGTGGGTCAACGCTGACCTCCAGCCGACCACGGCGCTGGCCGTTGACCCGCAAGGTGACGGCATGGCGACCCGCGGCAAAGCGCGGTGCGTCCAGCAACAGGCTGGCCAGTTGCGGGTCAATGCCGCGCTGGTGCAGGGTCTTGGCGTCAAAGCCCGGCCGCTCTTCAGCCCAGGCCTCGGCGGGCAGCAGGGCACAGGCCAGCAGCGTCGCGGCCAAGGCGAGGCGAGAGGGTGCGCCGGGCACGGCTTCGCCGTCACGGTAACTCAATACTGTTTTCACGAAAGGCACTCGAGTGATGGACGCCTGTGCGTCCTGGTGACGGTCATCGAGCCGTCACTTCGTTATGCAGACGCCAGGGCGCCTGAAGTTTTCGTCAGCGGGTGATGGGAGCTTCGTAGGCGGCTACGGCAAAGCCATATACCGTCGCTGGCTGCAGCCGGACTTTACTGGCCGCCCCGCCTGTTGCCGGGACACTCAGGCTTTCCCCCGGCAGCACATACGTGCGGGGCAACATCGCTCTGCCGTCACCGGGTAACAGACGCAGTTCCTGGGCCAGTCGCACCACATAAGGGGTGTTGTTGCGCACCTGTAATGTGCCAGCGTTCAGCGACCAGGTCAGGCCGGTCCAGGGGGTACGATTGGGCGCGAGTCCCTTGGGGTGAATGATCACTGGCAGGTTCTGGCGTACCGTTACACCGACCCGGGCATGCCCGGCTTCAGTGGCGGGGCGGCCTTGGGGCATGCCTTCGAAAATCACCCGCTTGAGGCGCTGGGTCTGTAGCGGCTGCTGGCTTTGCAGAATGAAGCGCACCAGTTGTGATGTGTTCGCTTCGACCCGCGACAGCGGCGGGGTGACCACCAGCAATGACTCGGTGTCCTCGGGAATGTCTTCCAGGGTGACATGCAGCAGCGCCAGTTGATTGTCGGTGTTGGTGACTGAGACAGCGGCTTCACCTTCGGCTTCGTGAATGATCACCACCGAGGTCTCCGGAACCATGCCGTCAGCTTGCGCCTGCGTATTGAGCAGTAAGGCCAGGGCCGCGATTTTCAACAATGTCGTCGTCATGACGGGATTTTCCATTGGGACAGAATGAGTGGGTCAGAGGTAACGCAAGTCCAGCACGATGGAACCGTCTAGCGGTACTTCCTGGTCCAGAGTCAGGTAGCGCGACAAGTTGATCGAGGTGTCTACCCGTAATTGGGTGGTCAACTGGCTGATGAAGTCGGGTTGGCGATCCCCTGGCAGGGCAAAGCCCATGTAGGAACGAGGGTAGGCATTGGATTCCGCTGCCCAGGTTTCACCACTGTTACTTGAGGCCAGTGTTTGCAGGGGTTGTGCATCGCCCACCGGGTTGCGATAGGACAGCGCCACGGAGCCCAGTCGTTCGTCGGGGGCGTGGATGTTTCTTCCCAGGCCATAGAAAAAATCGGGTGCGAGCGAGGACTCGGAGCGATTGTCGAGCCCCACCAGTGCGAACAGCATTGGCCTGGCGCATTGCACAGTCAGTTCCAGCAATTGGCTGGGCAGCACGGTGAACTCACTGGCGTTGAGTGTGTGGGAGGGGATTTTCCCGTGATCGACAGTGCCCTCGCCAGACAGCACGACATGACAGGCATCAGGCGTTAATCGACCGGTCACCGCAACCTCGACAAATGAGAGGGCGAAGGTTGTGGCGGCAACGGTCAGCAATAGCGGCACGGCTAAAAAACGAGAGAGCATGGTCATCGGTTGGGTCACTGGCAGAGATGAGTGTGGCCGACACGAAAAAGCCCATGCCTGTAAATGGCTTTCAGGCATGGGCGTCCATGGTGTTACAGGTACTTCACTTCCAGGGTGGCCGAGCCATCGAGGGTGACCTCGTTGCTCAGGTCCAGGCCATCGGTGCGGGCGATGCTAGTGGACACTTCCAGGTCTACCATCAGTTCCTTCACCGCCACCGGCTGGGTCGCGTCGTCCATGGTTGCGACCGACATGTACAGGCCCGAGTCCCAGAATTTTTCGCTGTACCAATTATCCTTGCCGTTGAAGGAGGCAATGGGTTGTACCGCTACGCCGTCAGCGATGGGATTGCGCAGTGTCAGTTGAAACCAGCCCAGTTTCTGGTTGCCGTTGATCAAGCCCAGACCGAAATCGGAAGGCCTGAGGGAGGTGCCCGTGCGGTTGTCGATCGAATGCAGTGCAAACTGAATCGCGCTATCGCAAATCACCGCCATGGTCATGACATGAGTGCCAATATTCGTTGGGTTGTCTGGTCGCAAGTCCTTGGCGGAAATCTTGCCGTGGTCGATCACACCACCGCTGGACAGGCTGGGGGTGCAGGCGCTGGGCACGATGAGCCCTTTAACGGTCAGGTCGACGGTGGAGGCGGCGAAAGTGGCGGCAGAGCCAAGTAGCATCAGGGTGGAGGCGAGGGCGGTAAGCAGGGTTTTCATGAGGTGCGAGTTCCTTTCGATTGAGGCTGTTTGCAGCGATTACAGGTAGGTGAGTTGCATCGTGGTGTCCCCATCAATAGGAACCTCATCGGTAAGGGTTAAGTTGTCGCTGTGGTCGATGGTGGGATAAATACCCAGATCGGCATCGAGTTCCTTAACGGCAATCGGCACACTGGCGCCGTCTGCTGAGGCTATGGCGGTAAGCGCCGCGTGTCCCAGATAAGACCCCGTCCTCCAGCTGGCTCCGCCGTTGATCGAGATGATTGTGCGTGCCGGTACGGAATCGGCGACAGGGTTGCTTAATCCGAATGCCACCGCGCCGAGTCTTTCGTCGCTGAGTGTCATGCCCAGCCCATGCAAGCTGTTGACGATGGATGAGCCGGCCCGGTTGTCGAAGGTGCTCAGGGTAAACAGGGTCGGACCTTCACATCGGATGCGCAGTCGCAGTGTTTGCGTTGGCAGGTAGGTGTGTTGATCCGGGTTGAGCATCTTGGCCGAAATTTTTCCGTAATCGGCGTTACCGCCACTGGAAATCGTTGACCCGCAGGCATTGGGAGTAATGGTGCCCTTGACGGTGAGGTCGGTGGTGCTGGTTGCATACACCTGCGGTGTGAACAGGAGTGTGGCCAGAAGCCCAGGGACAAAAGTCTTCATGGGTAAATAACCTTTGCAAAGGCGGTCAATGAGGCGTGTGTCGGCGTTACAGATAAATCATCTCCAAAGTTGCCGAACCGTCTTTCTCCACTTCGTCGGTCAACGTCAAGGAGTTGGTGGGCGCAATAGCGGTATTGAGCGTTATATCCACCGTCACACTTTGGAGCGGTAGGGGCGCCCAGGCCCAGTCGTCTCCACGGCTGCCAAAGGCAAATAGTTGGCCTGGTATGGCTGCGTCACCATCTAAATGCTCTCCCCAGGTGGCACCGTTGTTGGCCGAATACAGAGCCGTCAATGGGATGTCGGATACGGGGTTGATAAAATTCAAAAAGTACCGGCCCAGTTTTTCATTCCCGTTAATCATTCCCAAACCGTAGGAGATGTTGCCAGGGATGCTTGAGGAGCCTGATCGGTTATCGCGGGGCTTGATCGCAAACCGAGTGGATGCCTCACAGGTTACGATCAATTGAACCGCCCTGTTTTCGAGATTGGTATGGCGATCCGGCTTCAGGTCTTTCGCCGAAATTTTTCCGAAATCAACAACCCCATTTCCGGACAGGGCTGGCGTGCAGGCACTGGGTGTGATTTTCCCCGTGACGGTCAGCTCCACTCGACTGTCTGCAAACGTTGGGAGGGATGCGGTGATCAATAGTGCGCTGCCGAACGCAATCAAATGC
This sequence comes from Pseudomonas spelaei, assembly GCF_009724245.1. Classification (GTDB taxonomy): domain Bacteria; phylum Pseudomonadota; class Gammaproteobacteria; order Pseudomonadales; family Pseudomonadaceae; genus Aquipseudomonas; species Aquipseudomonas spelaei. The sequence goes on from NZ_WNNK01000001.1 coordinate 27,686, forward strand.
TTGTTCATGTAATGCTGTTCCGGTGTGTGGCTGACAGACACATACGCGCCCACAGCTGAGCACAAAAAGCTGGCGCAGTTGAGCGGTGTGTCAGGTCTGGTTGATAGCCGCCCGTTGAAGTGGCGGATCGTCACCCTCTAACGGGGTGGTGCAAAATTTAGCGGTCGATAGGGCTTGGGGATATACAACTTTTACGACAATGAACGGGGCCCGTCATGACAGGTGTAATGGCATCAGAAGAAATGATTATGCATGTAGGAAAAGATGTTTTTTCGTAGTTTTCGTATCGTCAAAAACGAACTCATACAGGTATTTCTTTTTAGGCGACGATAGTCATGTGAGTGTCATATTGACGCTGCACGGTGCGCTCCCTTGACTGTTGCGTCAGTGCCGCCCTTATCTTGATCTTCTGGGTGCTGAAGGAACGAAAGCAACGATGAGGTAAGCGAGCGTGCTTTCGAGCGATGTCGCTTCGCAGGAACTGATGCTGATGGTGCCCTCGCCGGCTCATTGGCGGCATTTGTGCGTGCTGGTGGTGGAAGACCATTCAACGTATAGAACGATGATGGGCTGGTTTCTGCAAAAGTTCGGGCTACGCCACGAGTTGGTCGAAGATGGCCGCAGTGCATTGGTAGCCATAGCTCGTCGGCGTTTTGACCTGGTGATCAGTGATTGCCAAATGCCGTGCATGGATGGTTACACCATGGCTCGGGCTATTCGTCTGCATGAGCGGGCTCTTGGTCATGGGCGGGTCCCCATCATTGCCTTGACGGGCAACCTGGTGCACGACGACCCGCAACGTTGCCGCAATGCCGGTATGGATGCCTGGTTGCTCAAGCCGCTGACGCTTGAGCAATTACGTGAAGTGCTGATGCACTGGCTTCCTGGCCCGCCTCATGTCCAGCCGCCTCTGTCACCCGCAATGTTATCGGTGGCATGGCCTACCCGCGCCAGCCTTATCGAGATGTTTGGTAGTGCTCAGGTGGTGGAACAGATGCTTGGCAGCCTGCTCATCGAAGCGAGTGAAGACAGTGCGGCCCTGGCGCATGCACGCATGACCCTGAACCCTTCGTTGACGGCGCAGCGCCTGCATCGACTGGTGGGCAGCCTGGCGTTTCTGGGCGCGGCCGACCTGGAGGTGAGAGGGAGCATGCTGATCGCAGAGGTCCGTGCCCATGGGGTGGTGCTCAACAAACCTCAGTTGGAAGCGTTTCAACGCGACTTGGTGGTCTACCTCACTTACTTGAGCACGTTGTAACCGTCTGGGGGTGTTATTCGAATTTGTCGTGTTTTGAGTATGTAAGAGTTTTCTTTTTGTTTTGTAGGTTGAAAATGGCGAGCTACAAAACATTGGACGAGGCTTGAAACGCTGTTTGTGTTGCCGGTTGTTGAGGATCGCCTGCGGGGTTACTTTGCGCGGATTCAAGTTGCCATCATCCGTGGGTCCCTATGCTTCGAGTAATTATTGCTGATGATCACCCCATTGTTTGTATTGGGCAGAGGGTGGTGATCGAGGCGAGCGGCAGGTGCAAAGTAGTGGGCGAAGCCAACGGCCCCGATGAATTGCTCAGGCTGCTGAGCACAACGCCGTGCGATGTACTGGTGACCGATTTCGCGATGCCCGGCGACCAGCAGGCTGACGGTTACAGCTTGTTGAGCTTGCTGCACCGTCAGTACCCGAAGTTGCCGGTGATTCTGGTGACCATGTTTGCCAACATCGCGACCTTGCGTGCTTCCTTTGCCCATGGTGCCCAGGCCATCGTCGCCAAAAGTGCTTCGGCCAGGGAGCTGCCGCTGGCAATCAAGGCTGTGCGCGCAGGCCAGACCTTTGTCAGTGAGTGCCTGCGGGTCCAACTGGTTGAGGCGGGGCCCGGCGACCAGTCGCAACAGCCGCAGTTGTCCGGCAAGGAGCGAGAAGTGGTACGGATGCTGGCCAGTGGCATGACCGTCAGCCAGATTGCGGCGCGGGTCAATCGCAGTATTTCTACCATCAGCAAACAGAAAAGTACGGCCATGCACCGACTGTGTATTTCCACCGATGTGGATTTGTTCGCCTATGCTCGCAGTTGCGGCATGGTGCCTTAAGGGCGTACCCGTGGCATTCCTGCCGTAAATGCCGATAGTGTTCCAGGCGCTTGCGCACTATCGTAAGCGGCCCTCAACCCTTTTTCGGAGGCTGCCCATGAGCGACGCCCATAACGCCTTGATCACCGAGTTCTACAGCGCCTTCCAGCGATTGGATGCCGAGGCCATGAGCGCCTGCTACACCGAAGACGTGGTGTTCAGCGACCCGGCGTTTGGCGAACTGCGCGGGCGCGATGCCGGTGACATGTGGCGCATGCTTACCTTGCGGGCCAAGGATTTCTCCCTGACCTTCGATCAGGTGAAGAGTGACGAGATCACCGGCAGCGCCCATTGGGTGGCGACCTATCTGTTCAGCCAGACCGGTAATACCGTGGTCAACGACATCCAGGCACGCTTTGTGTTTCGCGACGGCAAGATCTGCGAGCACCATGATCACTTTGACCTGTGGCGTTGGTCGCGCCAGGCGCTGGGCACAAAGGGCCTGCTGCTGGGCTGGACGCCACTGGTGCGCAATGCGGTGCGTGCCCAGGCGTTGAAAGGGTTGAAGGCGTTCCAGGCCAGTCGTTGATAAGATTGGCGCTCTTTTCGTTTGCCAGAACATTCTGTGAATAGTCCATCGACCTGCGTTGAAGCTGAGCCCAAGCCGTGGTTTGTCTACCTGGTTCGAGCGGCCAATGGTTCGCTGTATTGCGGGATCAGTAATGACCCAGTGCGCCGTTTTGCCTCTCACCAGAGCGGCAAGGGCGCGCGATTTTTTCTTTCAAGCCCGGCGGTAGCGCTGGTGTACACCGAAGCCTGCGCTAGCAAGAGCGAAGCGTTGCGCCAGGAGCGGCTGATCAAAAAACTGAAAAAGAGCGCCAAGGAATGCCTGGTGGCGAGTGGTTTATCAATCTGACTGATACGTTCCCATCAGGCCGACGGGTAGGCCGGATGATTTTTGCGCGCTAAGCTGGATTCTCATTCGTTTAGCGGATTCCAGCATGTCAGAGTTAATTCTCCACCATTACCCGGCGTCCCCATTCGCAGAAAAAACCCGCCTTTTGCTTGGCTTCAAAGGCTTGTCCTGGCACTCGGTGCACATCTCGCCGGTGATGCCAAAACCCGGCCTCACAGCCTTGACGGGTGGCTACCGCAAGACGCCGGTGTTACAGGTCGGTGCTGATATCTACTGTGACACCGCGCTGATCGCCCGGCGCCTGGAGCAGGAGAAGGCCTCACCCGCGTTGTTTCCCGAGGGGCAGGAACTGATCACCCAGGCATTTGCCGCCTGGGCCGATTCGGTCGTGTTCGCACATGCCGTCAGCCTTGTGTTCCAGCCAGAGTCAGTGGCGGTACGTTTTGCCAAATTGCCGCCTGAAGCGGTCAAGGCGTTTATCGCCGACCGTGCTGCCTTGTTCAGCGGTGGGACAGCTGCCCGCATACCGGCCGAACAGGCGCGCCATCAGTGGCCAGTCATCATGGGCCGTCTGGAGCAGCAGTTGCAGCGCGAGCAGGGGGACTTCCTGTTTGGCGAGCCGTCGATTGCCGACTTCTCCATGGCGCACCCGTTATGGTTTCTCAAGGCAACACCGGTGACTTCGCCCTTGGTCGATATTTATCCTGCCGTGTCTGCCTGGCATGCGCGGGTCATGGGGTTTGGTCATGGTTCTGCGGCTGAAATGAGCGCCGAAGACGCGTTGGCGGTCGCGCGAAACGCCACACCGGCAGCCTTGCCGGATGAGTTGTTTGATGAACCGAATGGCTTCAAGGCTGGCCAGCAGGTGACCCTCTCGGCGACGGATTATGGTGTTGATCCGGTGGTGGGTGAGTTGTTGTTCGCCGGCCACGAGGAGTTGATCCTGCGCCGTACCGATGAGCGGGGCGGCACGGTACATGTGCACTTTCCGCGCCTGGGTTTTCGTATTCAGGCCAATTGAGGGTGTAAACACAGGTGGCGCTCGTTACTTGAGCGCCGCCATGATCGCATCCGGGTTGTAATCGCGAACCAGCGTGCCATTCACGTCCACAAACGGAATTCCACCACCGCCTAATGCCGTGTAGGCCTTGCGCCCCTCAGCATCCTTCTCGATATCAACGGTTTTGTAGGGAATGCCTTTCTGATCCAGAAAACGCTGGGTCTGCTTGCAGTACCCGCACCAGTCGGTGGTGTACAACGTCACCCGGGCGTTGGCCCGAACCTGTTCGGGCGCCACTTGTGACGGGTTGAACACCCGCTCGATCTTGCCCCAGTTCTGGAAAACCACCACCACCAGCAACACCAGCAGGACTTTCTTCAGGACCCCGCCCAGCATCAGTTACGGCGCTTGAGCTGGTCGGTCAGTTGGGTCGGCAAACCCTTGATGATCAGGGTACCGGCGGCTTCGTCATACTCGATCTTGTCGCCCAGCAGGTGCGCTTCAAAGCTGATGGACAGGCCCTCGGCGCGCCCGGTGAAGCGGCGGAACTGGTTGAGCGTGCGTTTATCTGCCGGAATTTCCGGCGACAGGCCGTAATCCTTGTTGCGGATGTGATCGTAGAAGGCTTTCGGCCGGTCTTCGTCGATCAGGCCGGAGAGCTCTTCCAGGCCCATGGGTTCGCCGAGCTTGGCCTGGCTGCTGGCGTAATCCACCAGGGTCTTGGTTTTCTCGCGGGCGGACTCGTCCGGCAAGTCTTCGCTTTCAACGAAGTCACTGAAGGCCTTGAGCAGGGTGCGGGTTTCACCCGGGCCGTCGACGCCTTCCTGGCAGCCGATAAAGTCGCGGAAGTACTCCGAGACCTTCTTGCCGTTCTTGCCCTTGATAAAGGAGATGTACTGCTTGGACTGCTTGTTGTTCTGCCACTCGGACACGTTGATGCGCGCCGCGAGGTGCAGTTGGCCCAGGTCCAGGTGACGCGAAGGCGTTACGTCCAACTGGTCGGTCACCGCCACGCCTTCACTGTGGTGCAACAGGGCAATAGCCAGATAGTCGGTCATGCCTTGTTGATAGTGGGCGAACAGCACGTGGCCGCCCGTGGAGAGGTTGGACTCTTCCATCAGCTTTTGCAGATGTTCCACGGCTACCCGGCTGAAGGCGGTGAAATCCATGCCGCCGTCGAAATATTCCTTCAACCAGCCACTGAACGGGTGCGCGCCGGACTCGGCATGGAAAAATCCCCAGGCCTTGCCTTGTTTGGCGTTATAGCTCTCGTTGAGGTCGGCAAGCATGTTCTCGATGGCCGCCGACTCGGCAAGTTCGGAGTCGCGGGCGTGGAGAACTGCGGGTGTGCCGTCGGGTTTTTTGTCGATCAGGTGGACGATGCAATGACGGATCGGCATGGGCTTCTCGGCTGGTTGATTGGGAGGAGGGCGGCCTCCCGGAAAAAGTCGCCAGTGTACCGCACCCGCTGGTCGCGGAGGGTGTGAAGGGCGTTTTGGGCGCCGTCCGACCGCCTATATGCCTTTTTTTCACGGTTTAGAGCGATAAAGCTGACCAAATGGGTATGTTGAGGCGGATATTTCCCCGTCTCTGTGCTAGTTTTGCCCCGTCTTACGCGAAGTCTCAGCGTTAAGCGTGCATTCAGCATCTGTCAGGTCGAACCAAACCCCGTTTCAGGTATCTATAACCCCGATCTGTCGTGGTTTAGAGCCGTGGGTGCCAGGCCTCATGGTCGGGCTCGATGGCTGACACTGCACTCTGCAATCCAAATGAATTTGATAGGGAAGGAACACCACAATGGCTATTACTAAAGACCAACTGATCGCTGATCTGGCTGAAGCTGTAGACGCACCGAAAACCACCGTGCGTGCTCTGCTGGACCAACTGGGCCAGATCGTTGCTGATCAGCTGGAAAACGGCGGCGAAATCACTCTGCCAGGCGTTGGCAAGCTGAAAGTGACCGAGCGTCCTGCCCGTACTGGCCGTAACCCTTCGACTGGCGCTGCCATCGAAATCGCTGCCAAGAAAGTGATCAAGCTGGTTGTGGCCAAAGGCCTGACCGACTCGGTTAACAAGTAAGACGCAGCAAAAAAAACCGTGCTTCGGAGCGATCCGGGCACGGTTTTTTGTTGCCTGCGATTTGTCAGTCCTTGCGAACCCAACGCTGGCGCCAGGTTTGCTGCTCGCTCTTGGTCTGGAAGGTCCAGGCGACGAAGCGGCTCTGTTTCTGGCCCTGAGACATCTCCACGACCTGACTTTCCAGCACTCCGGCCTTTTTCAGCGCTGTCTGAATCGCCGGCAGGTTTGATGCCTTTGACACGAGCGTGCTGAACCACAGCACTTTGTGCTGGAAATGCGCGCTTTCAGCAATAAGTTGCGTCACAAACCGCGCTTCACCGCCTTCACACCACAACTCTGCCGATTGGCCACCGAAGTTCAGTACCGGCAATTTGCGTTTCGGGTCGGCCTTGCCCAAGGCCCGCCATTTACGCTCACTGCCTTTGGTCGCCTCATCCATGGAGGCATGGAACGGTGGGTTGCACATGGTCAGGTCAAAGCGTTCGCCCGGCTCCAGCAGGCCCAGCAGGATGTGCTTGGGGTTGCTTTGCTGGCGCAGCTGGATGGCCTTGTTCAGACCGTTGGATTGCACGATGGCCTTGGCGGCGGCCACGGCCGTCGGGTCGATTTCCGAGCCGAGGAAGTGCCAGCGGTAATCGCTGTAGCCGATCAACGGATAAACGCAGTTGGCGCCCATGCCAATGTCCAGCACCTTGACCGGAGCACCACGGGGAATCTCGCCTTCGTTGACGCTGGCCAGCAGGTCCGCGAGGAAGTGCACGTAATCGGCACGCCCCGGAACGGGAGGGCACAGGTAATCAGCCGGGATATCCCAGTGCTGGATGCCGTAGAAAGCCTTGAGCAGCGCCCGGTTGAACACCCGTACCGCGTCGGGGCTGGCGAAGTCGATGCTTTCCTTGCCGTAAGGGTTAAGGATCACAAACTGGGCCAGTTCCGGCGTGGTTTTGATCAGCGACGGAAAGTCATAACGGCCCTGGTGGCGGTTACGCGGGTGCAGAGTGGCCTCTTTGCGCGCAACGACGGGCTTGGCCGGCGTGGCAGGTTTAGGCTTCTTGCGCGGTGCTTTGGGTGTGCTGGGAGCGGTCATGGGCTGCGTCGATTCTGGGGTTGTTTCAAAAGTGGTGGGTATTGTCCCACATTCCAGAGTCAATCTCGGTCAAATGTGGGAGCTGGCTTGCCTGCGATGCAGACGACTCGGTGTATCAGCCAGATCGAGTTGATGCTATCGCAGGCAAGCCAGCTCCCACATTGATCGGGTTTTCAAGCCAAAAAAAAGAGGCCCGAAGGCCTCTTTCTGATACGGCTCCACCTTACAGGCTGGAAATCCGTGCATGTTGCTCCGCCAGCTTGCCCAGGGCCTGTTCGGCCTCGGCCAGTTTGGCGCGTTCTTTCTCGATCACTTCAGCCGGCGCCTTGTCAACGAACGCTGCGTTGGACAGTTTGCCGCCCACTCGCTGCACTTCGCCTTGCAGGCGCAGGATTTCCTTGTCGAGACGGGCCAGTTCCGCGCCCTTGTCGATCAAGCCGGCCATCGGCACCAGCACTTCCATATCGCCAACCAATGCGGTGGCGGACAGTGGAGCTTCGGCGTCAGCGGCCAATACGGTGATCGACTCCAACTTCGCGAGCTTCTTGAGCAGCGCATCGTTCTCGGTGAGGCGACGCTGGTCTTCGGCACTGGCGTTCTTCACAAACACTGCCAGCGGCTTGCCCGGGCCGATGTTCATCTCGGCGCGGATGTTGCGCGTGCCGAGCATCAGGGTCTTGAGCCACTCGATGTCGCTTTCGGCCGCCTCATCGATGCGTGCTTCATTGGCCACTGGCCAAGGTTGCAGCATGATGGTCTTGCCTTCGATACCGGCCAGCGGCGCCAGGCGCTGCCAGATTTCTTCGGTGATGAACGGCATGAACGGATGCGCCAGGCGCAGCGCCACTTCCAGTACGCGCACCAGGGTGCGACGGGTGCCGCGCTGACGTTCGATCGGCGCGTTTTCGTCCCACAGCACCGGCTTGGACAGTTCCAGGTACCAGTCGCAATACTGGTTCCAGATGAACTCGTACAAGGCCTGTGCCGCCAAGTCGAAGCGGAACTGGTCAAGTTGACGGGTCACTTCGGCTTCGGTGCGTTGCAACTGGGAGATGATCCAGCGATCGGCCAGGGACAGCTCATAAGCTTCGCCGTTCTGCCCGCAGTCTTCGCCTTTATCCAGCACGTAGCGCGCGGCGTTCCAGATCTTGTTGCAGAAGTTGCGATAGCCTTCGACGCGGCCCATGTCGAACTTGATGTCGCGACCGGTGGACGCCAGCGAGCAGAAGGTGAAGCGCAGCGCGTCGGTGCCATAGCTGGCAATGCCGTCGGCGAATTCGTCGCGGGTCTGCTTCTCGATCTTCTTCGCCAGTTTTGGCTGCATCAGGCCCGAGGTGCGTTTCTGCACCAGGGTTTCCAGGTCGATGCCGTCGATGATGTCCAGCGGGTCCAGGACGTTGCCCTTGGACTTGGACATCTTCTGGCCCTGGCCATCACGCACCAGGCCGTGCACGTACACGGTCTTGAACGGTACCTGTGGGGTGCCGTCTTCGTTCTTCACCAAATGCATGGTGAGCATGATCATCCGGGCAACCCAGAAGAAAATGATGTCGAAGCCGGTGACCAGCACGTCGGTGGAGTGGAATTTCTTCAGGAATTCGGTCTGCTGCGGCCAACCCAGGGTGGAGAAGGTCCACAGGCCCGAGCTGAACCAGGTGTCCAGTACGTCATTGTCCTGTTGCAGCGCCACGTCCGGGCCGAGGTTGTGCTTGGCACGTACTTCAGTTTCGTCGCGGCCAACATAGACCTTGCCCGACTCGTCGTACCAGGCCGGAATGCGGTGGCCCCACCACAGCTGGCGGCTGATGCACCAATCCTGGATGTCACGCATCCACGAGAAGTACATGTTTTCGTACTGTTTAGGCACGAACGCGATGCGGCCGTCTTCCACGGCAGCAATCGCAGGCTCTGCCAACGGCTTGGTAGACACGTACCACTGGTCGGTCAGCCACGGCTCGATGATGGTGCCGGAACGGTCGCCTTTCGGTACTTTCAGGCCGTGGTCGTCAACACTCACCAGCAGGCCAGCAGCGTCGAAGGCGGCAACGATTTGCTTGCGCGCGTCGAAACGGTCGAGGCCGGCGTATTCGGCCGGGATCTTGCCGTCGATGCTTTCGTTCAGCGTGCCGTCGAGGTTGAACACCTGGCAGGCCGGCAGAACAGCGGCGTTCTTGTCGAAGATGTTCAGCAGCGGCAGGTTGTGGCGCTTGCCAACTTCATAGTCGTTGAAATCGTGGGCCGGGGTGATTTTCACGCAGCCGGTGCCGAATTCAGGGTCGCAGTAATCATCGGCGATGATCGGGATGCGACGGCCAACCAATGGCAACTCGACGAACTTGCCAATCAGGGCCTGGTAGCGCTCGTCGCTTGGGTTAACCGCGACAGCGGCGTCGCCGAGCATGGTTTCCGGGCGGGTGGTGGCGACGATCAGGTAATCGTTGCCTTCGGCGGTCTTGGCGCCGTCGGCCAGCGGGTATTTGAGGTTCCACAGGAAGCCTTTCTCGTCGTGGTTTTCCACTTCAAGGTCGGAAATCGCCGTGTGCAGCTTGGTGTCCCAGTTGACCAGGCGCTTGCCGCGGTAGATCAGGCCGTCTTCATGCAGGCGCACGAAGGCTTCTTTCACGGACTCGGACAGACCGTCGTCCATGGTGAAGCGCTCGCGGCTCCAGTCGACGGACGAACCCAGGCGACGGATCTGACGGCTGATGTTGCCGCCGGACTGATCCTTCCATTCCCAGATTTTCTCCAGAAACTTCTCGCGCCCCAGGTCGTGACGGTTCTGGCCGGTGGCTTCCAGCTGGCGCTCCACCAGCATCTGCGTGGCGATACCGGCGTGGTCGGTGCCTGGTTGCCACAGGGTGTTGCGACCCTGCATGCGGCGGAAACGAATCAGGGCATCCATGATCGCATTGTTGAAGCCATGGCCCATGTGCAGGCTGCCAGTGACGTTCGGTGGCGGAATCATGATGGTGTAGGAATCGCCCGCGCCTTGCGGAGCGAAATAATTCTCGGACTCCCAGGTCTGGTACCAGGAAGTTTCAATAGCGTGCGGCTGGTAGGTCTTATCCATGCGCGGCGGGACCCTAGTTGGCATTAATTCAGGAAAGCCGACAAGTATAACGGGGGATAGGGGAGAGGGCGAGTTGAAGAGGGGCTTAAGGCACATGCAAAACCAATGTGGGAGCTGGCTTGCCTGCGATAGCGGTTTCTCAGCCAACATCTTCTGTTACTGATACACCGCTATCGCAGGCAAGCCAGCTCCCACAAGGGGTTGGGCTCAAGTTCAGGATTGGTACTGACTGAGCAACCGCTCCATTCGCGCATCCAGCCGACGCTTGATCTCGGTTTCGATATGCGGGGCAAAATCGTCGATCACGTCTTGCATGATCAATTGCGCAGCGGCGCGCAGTTCGTTATCCAGGTGCAGCAGCAGGGCGTCCGGGGCTTTTGCGGCCTCGGGTTCGGCGGCCGGAGTGTGTGCTGGCGCGGCGGCCGGGATCGGGTCCGCTTCTACAACGGGCGATTCGACCGGTACCGGCGCAGGTTTGCCGCCGACCATATCGAACAGCAGGGGAATTTGTACGTCACTGGCCGCTTCGGTCTGCGACGCCGGCTGCAGGTTGTCATCATCACCCAACAACTGGCGGATCGACTCAAGGTCGTCCAGCAGATGGTCAGACGGTTTTAGCGGGTTTGGAGTGTCCATCGTGTGCTCAGAGTCGCTGTAATCGGTGATCTTGCAGAGAATAGCCCTGTTCGCGGTAGAAACGGAAACTCTCCCGCGCGGCCTGACGAATAGCTGGATCTTCCACCACCACTTCCGCGACACGGGCGAACCCCTTGGCGAAGGCCGGTACTTTCAGGTCCAGGTTGACCAGCAGGTCACGGTGATCGCCGCAGCTGTCGCCCAAACCCAGTACAACCAAGCCGTCAGGCTCTGCTTCTGCGGGGCCATGAGGCACGAAGCTTTCACCCTTGAACCGCCACAGGCGGGCATCGAGGTCGTCGCGTTGGGTGGCATCGCTGCAATGCAGGTAGATGCGGTGGCCCATGCGCCAGGCTTTTTCGGTGAGTTTGCAGGCAAAGTCCAGGCGTGCGGAAGGATCGGCGCTGGGCAATATATAGAAGTCGACTTGGGTCATTGCGGTTCCTGAGCCCCGGGCGGCTTTACAGACGCCCGGGGATCTTCAGTTTCAGGCTTTGGCGCGATCCAGCAGGTACTGGGTCAGCAGTGGAACCGGACGGCCAGTGGCGCCTTTATCCTTGCCGCCGCTGGTCCAGGCCGTGCCGGCGATGTCCAGGTGAGCCCAGTTGAAGTTCTTGGCGAAGCGCGACAGGAAGCAGGCCGCGGTGATGGTGCCGGCTTTCGGGCCGCCGATGTTGGCGATGTCGGCGAACGGGCTGTCCAGCTGTTCCTGGTACTCGTCGAACAGCGGCAGTTGCCAGGCGCGGTCGTCGGCTTGCTTGCCGGCGCTGAGCAGTTGCTCGATCAACTCGTCGTTGTTACCCAGGAGGCCCGAAGTGTGAGCGCCCAGGGCGACTACGCAAGCACCGGTCAGGGTGGCGATGTCGATCACGGCTTGCGGCTTGAAGCGCTCGGCATAGGTCAGGGCATCGCACAGCACCAGGCGGCCTTCGGCGTCGGTGTTGAGGATTTCCACGGTCTGGCCGCTCATCGTGGTGACGATGTCACCCGGACGGGACGCGCCGCCGCTTGGCATGTTCTCGGCGCAGGCCAGGATGCACACCAGGTTGATCGGCAGCTTGAGTTCCAGCACGGCGCGCAGGGTACCGAAGACGCTGGCGGCGCCGCCCATGTCGTACTTCATCTCGTCCATGCCCAGGCCCGGCTTGAGGCTGATGCCGCCGGTGTCGAAGGTGATGCCTTTACCGACGAGGGCGAAGGGCTTCTCGGACTTCTTGCCGCCGTTGTATTGCATGACGATCAGGCGGGGCGGCTGGTCGCTGCCCTGGCCTACGGCATAGAACGAGCCCATGCCCAGTTCCTTGATTTTCTTTTCATCAAGTACTTCGACTTTCAGGCCCTTGAATTCCTTGCCCAGCGCCTTGGCTTGCTCGCCCAGGTAGGTGGGGTGGCAGATGTTCGGCGGCAGGTTGCCCAAGTCGCGAGTGAAGGCCATGCCGCCGGCAATCGCCTGGGCGTGGGTCACGGCGCGCTCGACTTCAGCCTGGGCAGCCTTGATGGTCAGCAGGGTGATTTTCTTCAGTGCGCGGGGTTCGGCTTTCTGGCTCTTGAACTGGTCGAAGGTGTATTCGCCATCGGCCAGGGTTTCCGCCAGCAGGCGGGTCTTGCCGTAGCTGTCGCGGCCCTTGACCACGATTTCGTCCAGCGCCAGCGCTGCATCGCTGCCGCCCAGGCCCTTGAGGGTATTGAGCACGCCGCTGATGATCTTGCGGAACGGACGGTCGCCCAGTTCGGCTTCCTTGCCCACGCCCACCAGCAATACGCGATCGGCTTTCAGGTTGGGCAGGCTTTGCAGCAGCAGGCTCTGACCGACTTTGCCGGCCAGGTCGCCGCGCTTGAGCACAGCGCTGATGGCGCCACCGCTCAGTTCGTCCAGCTGCTTAGCGGCTACGCCGAGCTTGCGGCCTTCGCCGACAGCGACCACGAGGGTGGCGGTTTTCAACGTTTGCGGGCTAACGCTTTTTACAACCAGTTCCATTTTCGGGTCCCTTGATGAGGTCTGAGAACCAGGCGTTTGTACACCCGGCTTATAAGCCTGGCCACCTGTAGGCAGCCTGCGACAAAGGCCGCAGTTTGAACCTCGCAACGTTCGGCTGACAACCCTTGCAGGCAGCTTTGTGCGCCTGCTTGAGCGTGCGCAGTGACAGGCGCGGTCAATCACAGGATAATGCGCCATCTTTTTAGCCGACCTGTGCCAATGGGTCGACTCGATATGCTTGCTTGTTTGGCCGCTTAGCCTGACAACCCTGGAGTGTCTGGTTTGATTGTCTTCCGTTATTTGTCCCGCGAAGTCCTGGTGACCCTGAGTGCCGTAAGTGCGGTATTGCTGGTCATTATCATGAGTGGTCGCTTCGTCAAGTTTCTGGCTCAAGCCGCCTCTGGCGCACTTGATCCGGGTTCCCTGTTTTTGATCATGGGCTTTCGGATGCCCGGCTTCCTGCAGCTGATTCTGCCGCTGGGGCTGTTTCTGGGTATTTTGCTGGCCTATGGCCGGCTCTACCTCGAAAGTGAAATGACCGTGCTTTCGGCCACGGGCATGAGCCAGCAGCGTTTGCTGGCCATGACCCTGGTGCCTGCGACCGGCGTGGCCCTGGTGGTCGCCTGGTTGAGCCTGAGCCTGGCGCCTCAGGGTTCCATGCAATTTCAGTTGGTGCTCAATAAACAGGATGCGATGACCGAGTTCGATACCTTGGTCCCTGGGCGTTTCCAGGCGTTGAATGACGGCTCGCGAGTGACGTACACCGAGCGGATGACCGAAGACCGCGCCAACCTGGGCGGGGTGTTCATTTCCGAGAAGCGCTTGGGCCAGGACCAGAAGGACCGTGGTATCTCGGTATTGGTCGCCGACAGTGGTCGCCAGGAGATCCGTCCGGACGGCAATCGCTACCTGATCCTGGAAAACGGCTACCGCTATGACGGCAGCCCAGGCCAGGCGGATTACCGGGCCATCAAGTACGACACTTATGGCGTGTTGTTGGCCAGGCCTGAGATCAGCAACGAAGTGACCGACCGCGACGCCATGCCCACCAGCGCCCTGTGGGGCAACCCGGAGCCGCGTGCGGTGGCCGAGTTGCAATGGCGCCTGTCGCTGCCACTGCTGGTGTTTATCGTGACCCTGATGGCGGTGCCCTTGTCGCGGGTCAACCCGCGCCAAGGGCGATTCCTCAAGTTGCTGCCGGCAATCCTGCTTTATATGGCTTACCTGACCATCCTGATTTCCGCCCGGGGCTCCCTGGAGAAGGGCAAGATTCCGCTGGGCCTCGGGTTGTGGTGGGTCCACGGGATCTTCCTGTCCATCGGCCTGGGGTTGCTCTACTGGGAACCGTTGCGTTTGAAAATGGCGAGTCGTCGCAGCATGAAGGAGATGGCTCGTGGTTAAGCTCGATCGCTACATTGGTAGCAGCGTGTTGGTGGCGATCCTCGCCGTACTGGGCATTATCCTGGGCCTGGCCTTGCTGTTCGCGTTCATCGACGAGGTGGGCAACGTCACCGACAGCTACACCGTGACCGACGTTCTGAGCTACGTGATGCTCACCGCGCCGCGTCGTCTCTACGAGATGCTGCCGATGGCGGCGCTGATCGGCTGCCTGATCGGCCTGGGCAGCCTGGCCAGCAACAGCGAACTGACGATCATGCGTGCCGCTGGCGTGTCCATCGGCCGTATTGTCTGGGCGGTCATGAAGCCCATGCTGGTGCTGATGGTGGTGGGTGTGTTGATTGGCGAGTACGTGGTGCCGCCGACTGAAAGCCAGGCCCAGGCCAACCGGGCCCTGGCCCAAGGGTCGGGCGATGCGCAAAGCGCCAAGCACGGTCTGTGGCACCGCCAGGGCGATGAGTTCATTCACATCAACGCCGTGCAACCGGGCGGCTTGCTGCTGGGGGTGACCCGCTATCACTTCGACAAGGAGCGGCACATGCTGTCGGCAAGCTTTGCCAAGCGTGCGCAGTATGGAGACGAAAAGTGGCAGTTGAGTGAGGTGACCACTACCTTTTTCCGTGGGATCGGTACCGGTAAGGCGGCCACTACTGAGGTGATCAACGCCCCACAAGAAACCTGGGACATCGCCTTGAGCCCGGACCTGCTCAATACCGTGGTGATGGTACCGGAAACCCTGTCTATTGCCGGCTTGTGGAGTTACATCCACTACTTGAGCGACCAGGGTCTGAACAATGGCCGTTACTGGCTGGCGTTCTGGGTCAAGGTATTGCAACCGGTGGTGACCGCAGCGCTGGTATTGATGGCCATTTCCTTCATCTTCGGCCCGTTGCGCTCGGTGACGTTGGGGCAGCGTGTGTTCACCGGCGTGCTGGTGGGCTTTACCTTCCGTATCGCCCAGGACCTGCTGGGGCCGTCCAGCCTGGTATTCGGCTTCTCGCCATTGTTTGCGGTGCTGGTGCCTACGCTCATTTGTGCGCTGGCCGGGTTCTGGCTGTTGCGCCGAGCCGGTTGATTGCCTGCTTATGAACAAAAAATGCCCCGTTCGACCGATCGGGGCATTTTTGTTCTTGGTCGCCAAAGATGACGTCTGGCCTGAGCATCAGGTACAATTCCCGGCTATTTTTCAGCGGGCAGTCTGCCTGCAGCCTTTTTGAGTGTTGATCCGTGAGTGATTTGAGTCATATCCGCAATTTCTCCATCATCGCCCACATTGACCATGGCAAGTCGACGCTGGCCGATCGATTCATCCAGATGTGCGGCGGCCTTGCCGAGCGTGAAATGGAAGCCCAGGTGCTGGACTCCATGGACCTCGAGCGCGAGCGCGGGATCACCATCAAGGCCCACAGCGTTACTCTGTATTACACCGCCCGTGATGGCATCAAGTACCAGTTGAACTTCATTGACACCCCAGGCCACGTTGACTTCACCTACGAAGTCAGCCGGTCGCTGGCAGCCTGTGAAGGCGCGTTGCTGGTAGTGGATGCGGGGCAGGGCGTTGAAGCTCAGTCCGTGGCCAACTGCTACACCGCCATCGAGCAAGGCCTGGAAGTCATGCCGGTGCTGAACAAGATCGACCTGCCACAGGCCGATCCGGACCGCGTGAAAGAAGAAATCGAAAAAATCATCGGCATTGACGCCACCGACGCCGTCGAGTGCAGCGCCAAGACCGGCCTGGGCGTCGACGAAGTGCTCGAACGCCTGGTGAAAACCATTCCGGCCCCCACCGGCAACTACGAAGATCCGCTGCAAGCGTTGATCATCGACTCCTGGTTCGACAACTACCTGGGCGTTGTTTCCCTGGTACGCGTGCGCCACGGCCGTGTGAAGAAGGGCGACAAGATCCTGGTCAAGTCCACCGGCAAGATCCACCTGGTGGACAGTGTCGGTGTATTCAACCCCAAGCACACCGCGACCGTTGATCTGAAAGCCGGCGAAGTAGGCTTCATCATTGCCGGTATCAAGGACATTCACGGTGCACCGGTGGGTGACACCCTGACCTTGAGCTCCACCCCTGACGTCGACGTGCTGCCGGGTTTCAAACGCATCCAGCCGCAGGTCTACGCCGGCCTGTTCCCGGTCAGCTCCGACGACTTCGAAGATTTCCGCGAAGCCCTGCAAAAGCTGACCCTCAACGACTCGTCGTTGCAGTACACCCCGGAAAGCTCCGATGCTCTGGGCTTCGGCTTCCGTTGCGGCTTCCTCGGCATGCTGCACATGGAGATCATTCAGGAGCGCCTCGAGCGCGAATACGACCTGGACCTGATCACCACCGCGCCGACGGTTATTTTTGAGCTGGCGCTGAAAACCGGTGAAACGATTTACGTCGACAACCCGTCCAAGCTTCCGGATCTGTCTTCCATCGAAGACATGCGCGAGCCGATCGTGCGGGCCAATATTCTTGTGCCGCAAGAGCACCTGGGCAACGTCATTACCCTGTGTATCGAAAAGCGTGGCGTGCAGCACGACATGTTGTTCCTGGGTACCCAGGTACAAGTGACTTACGATTTGCCGATGAACGAAGTGGTCCTGGACTTCTTCGACCGTCTCAAATCCACCAGTCGCGGCTATGCTTCGCTGGATTACCATTTTGATCGTTATCAGTCAGCTAATCTGGTGAAACTGGATGTGCTGATCAACGGTGACAAGGTCGACGCCCTGGCGTTGATCGTGCACAAGGATAACGCGCACTACAAAGGTCGCCAGTTGACCGAGAAGATGAAGGAACTGATTCCGCGCCAGATGTTCGACGTCGCGATCCAGGCCGCCATTGGCGGGCAGATCATTGCGCGGACCTCCGTCAAGGCACTCAGAAAGAACGTACTGGCCAAATGCTATGGCGGCGACGTCAGCCGTAAGCGCAAGCTGCTTGAGAAGCAAAAGGCCGGTAAAAAACGCATGAAGCAAGTGGGCAACGTGGAAATTCCACAAGAAGCCTTCCTTGCGGTGCTCAGGTTGGATAGTTAGGTCCTATGTCACTAAATTTCCCGCTGTTGCTGGTCATCGCCGTTGCCGTTTGTGGTCTCCTGGCGTTGCTTGATCTGGTGTTCTTCGCTCCGCGTCGGCGTACGGCCATCGCGTCCTATCAGGGCAGCGTCAGCCAGCCTGATGTGGCCGTGGTCGAGAAACTGAACAAGGAACCGCTGCTGGTTGAATACGGCAAGTCGTTCTTCCCGGTTCTGTTTATCGTGCTGGTGCTGCGTTCGTTCCTGGTGGAGCCGTTTCAGATTCCTTCGGGATCGATGAAACCGACCCTGGACGTGGGCGACTTCATCCTGGTGAACAAGTTTTCCTACGGGATCCGCTTGCCGGTGATCGACAAGAAAGTCATCGAGATCGGTGATCCGCAGCGCGGCGATGTGATGGTGTTCCGCTACCCAAGCGACCCGAACGTCAACTACATCAAGCGTGTGGTAGGCCTGCCGGGCGACGTGATTCGCTACACCAGCGACAAGCGCCTGTTCGTCAACGGTGAATCGGTGGCGGAAAAACTGATTGGTTCCGAGCCGAACACCCTGGGCAGCGCCGAGCTGTACCAGGAGAAGCTCGGGGCGGTAGAGCACGAAATCCGCAAGGAAATGAGTCGCTACCGTTCGCCGCCCGATAACCAGTGGACAGTGCCTGCCGGGCATTACTTCATGATGGGCGACAACCGCGACAACTCCAATGACAGCCGGTACTGGGATGACCCCAACATTCCCAAGGACATGTTGGGCATGGTCCCCGACCAGAATATCGTCGGCAAGGCCTTCGCGGTCTGGATGAGCTGGCCGGAACCCAAGCTCAGCCACCTGCCGAACTTCTCGCGGGTCGGGCTGATCAAGTAATCCATGCGGCGCTGTGAACACAGCGCCGAATGCTTTTCTGGGGCTTGGACAATTGTCCGGCCTCATGCAGCAACCACCAGGATTTGAATTTGAACACAGCGTTAATCGTCGTAGGCCTTTGGCGCCACGAACTGAATGTGGGTAAACCGTGAGCGTTTCTCTAAGCCGTCTCGAGCGTCAGCTCGGTTACACCTTCAAGGATCAGGAGTTGATGATCCTTGCCCTCACACACCGCAGCTTTGCCGGGCGTAACAACGAACGCCTGGAATTCCTCGGTGATGCCATTCTCAACTTTGTTGCCGGTGAAGCCCTGTTCGACCGCTTCCCGCTGGCCCGTGAAGGCCAGCTGTCGCGTTTGCGTGCCCGCCTGGTGAAGGGCGAAACCCTGGCCGTACTGGCCCGTGGTTTTGACCTTGGCGAATACCTGCGCCTGGGTTCCGGCGAGTTGAAAAGCGGTGGTTTCCGTCGCGAGTCGATTCTGGCCGATGCCCTCGAAGCCCTGATCGGTGCAATCTACCTCGATGCCGGTATGGAAGCCGCCAAGGAGCGGGTAGTGGCCTGGCTGGCTTCGGAGATTGAAAGCCTGACGCTGGTGGACACCAACAAAGATCCCAAGACCCGCCTGCAAGAGTTTCTGCAGTCTCGCGGGTGTGAACTGCCACGCTACGAAGTGGTGGATATCCAGGGTGAGCCACATTGCCGAGTGTTCTTCGTCGAATGTGAAATCACCTTACTGAATGAAAAAAGCCGAGGTCAGGGTGTGAGTCGTCGTATTGCCGAACAGGTAGCGGCCGCCGCAGCACTGATTGCCCTGGGCGTGGAGAATGGCCATGACTGATTCAACTGCAACACGCTGTGGCTATGTTGCCATCGTCGGCCGCCCCAACGTGGGCAAGTCCACGTTGCTGAACCACATCCTGGGGCAAAAGCTCGCGATCACGTCGCGCAAGCCGCAGACCACCCGTCACAACATGCTGGGCATCAAGACCGAAGGCAACATCCAGGCGGTCTACGTTGATACCCCAGGCATGCACAAAGGCGGCGAGAAAGCCCTCAACCGCTACATGAACAAAACCGCTTCGGCCGCGTTGAAAGACGTCGACGTGGTGATCTTCGTCGTTGACCGCACCAAGTGGACCGAAGAAGACCAGATGGTCCTCGAGCGCGTGCAATACGTGACTGGCCCGTTGATCGTCGCGTTGAACAAGACCGACCGTATCGAAGACAAAGCCGAGCTGATGCCGCACCTGAGCTGGCTGCAGGAGCAACTGCCGAACGCCCAGATCATCCCGATCTCGGCCCAGCACGGGCACAACCTGGAAGCGTTGGAGCGGGTCATCGCCCAGCACCTGCCGGAGAACGAGCACTTCTTCCCGGAAGACCAGATCACCGACCGCAGCAGCCGTTTCCTGGCGGCTGAACTGGTGCGCGAAAAAATCATGCGCCAGATGGGCGCCGAGCTGCCGTACCAGATCACCGTTGAAATCGAAGAGTTCAAGCAGCAGGGCAAGACCCTGCATATCCACGCGCTGATCCTCGTCGAGCGTGACGGCCAGAAGAAAATCATCATTGGCGACAAGGGCGAGCGCATCAAGCGTATCGGCACCGAAGCGCGCAAGGACATGGAGCTGCTGTTCGACTCCAAGATCATGCTCAACCTGTGGGTCAAGGTGAAGGGTGGTTGGTCTGATGATGAGCGCGCGTTGCGTTCGTTGGGTTACGGCGACCTGTAACTTCGGTAGCAGGCTCACCGCAAAACCTCTGTGGGAGCGGGCTTGCCCGCGATGAGGGTGTAACATTCAACGAAAATGTTGATTGTGGCACCGCCATCGCGGGCAAGCCCGCTCCCACATTAGGTTTGTGTTGTTTTCAAGACCGCGCTCCTCCAGCGAGAACTCAATGTCTCAACCCCAACCCACCGGCCAACCTGCTTACGTCCTGCACAGCCGCGCCTACCGCGAGACCAGCGCCCTGGTGGACTTCCTCACGCCCCAAGGCCGCCTGCGGGCAGTCTTGCGCAGTGCGCGAGGCAAGGCGGGGACGTTGGCACGTCCGTTCGTGGCCCTGGAAGTGGAGTTTCGCGGACGCGGCGAGCTGAAGAACGTCGGCCGCATGGAAGCCGCCGGTGCCTCCAACTGGCTCAATGGCGAGGCGCTGTTCAGCGGCCTCTACCTCAACGAATTGCTGATTCGCCTGCTGCCGGCCGAAGACCCGCACCCTGCAGTCTTTGACCACTACGCCGCCACCTTGCTCGCCCTGGCCGAGGGCCGCCCTTTGGAACCTCTGCTGCGCGCCTTCGAATGGCGCTTGCTGGACGATCTGGGCTACGGCTTTGAACTGAGCAACGACCTGCACGGCGACCCCATCGCCGCCGACGGCATGTACCGCCTGCAAGTGGACGCGGGCCTGGAGCGGGTGTACCTGCTGCAACCTGGCCTGTTCCAGGGCACCGAGCTGTTGGCCATGAGCGAGGCCGACTGGAGCGCTCCAGGCGCCTTGTCCGCCGCCAAACGCCTGATGCGCCAGGCCTTGGCCGTGCATCTGGGCGGTCGGCCGCTGGTCAGTCGCGAGTTGTTTCGAAAGCCCTGACATCCCCGTGTATGCTGTGCAGCGATTCCTTCCCTCTTCAGGAGCGCTTTTCGTGACCACCAGCAATCGCATTCTTCTCGGCGTGAACATCGACCACGTAGCCACCCTGCGCCAGGCCCGGGGCACCCGTTACCCGGATCCGGTCAAGGCCGCGCTGGACGCCGAAGAAGCGGGCGCCGACGGCATCACCGTGCACCTGCGCGAAGACCGCCGGCACATCCAGGAGCGCGACGTGCTGTTGCTCAAGGACGTGCTGCAAACCCGCATGAACTTCGAGATGGGCGTCACCGAAGAAATGATGGCGTTCGCCGAGCGCATCCGTCCGGCGCACATCTGCCTGGTCCCGGAAACCCGTCAGGAACTGACCACTGAAGGTGGCCTTGATGTGGCTGGCCAGGAAGCGCGGATCAAGGCCGCCGTGGAACGCCTGTCGAAGATCGGCAGTGAAGTCTCGCTGTTTATCGACGCCGATGAGCGGCAGATCGAAGCGTCGAAACGCGTGGGTGCTCCCGCCATCGAGCTGCACACTGGCCGTTACGCCGACGCCACCACGCCAACTGAAGTGGCCGATGAGTTGCAACGCATCATCGATGGCGTCAACTGCGGCCTCGGCGAAGGCCTGATCGTCAACGCCGGCCATGGTCTGCACTACCACAACGTCGAAGCCGTGGCCGCGATCAAAGGTATCAACGAGCTGAACATCGGTCATGCCTTGGTCGCTCACGCGCTGTTTGTCGGTTTCAAAGGCGCGGTGGCCGAGATGAAAGCCCTGATCCTGGCTGCCGCCAAGGCCTGAAAACCACACTGCGGCAACGCGAACCCTTACTGTTTCGCATTTGCGGGTGTATCGTATTTGCCCTTTGCGGGGCTTGGACCCGCGGCAGATACGTGAGGTTGTTGTGTCCCAATCCTTTTCCCGTCGACAAATCCTGGGTGGTCTGGCCGGTCTTGCAGTGGTCGGTGTCGGTGCCGGTGGCGCCTACCGCTACTGGCTGGGGAAGGTGGCCGAGGCCGAGGCGGGGCATGATTACGAGCTGATTGCCGCACCGTTGGATGTGGAATTGGTTGCGGGACACAAGACCCAGGCTTGGGCCTTTGGCCCATCGGCACCAGGTACCGAGCTGCGGGTGCGCCAGGGTGAATGGCTGCGGGTGCGTTTCATCAACCACCTGCCGGTTGCCACGACCATCCACTGGCATGGCATCCGCCTGCCACTGGAAATGGACGGCGTGCCCTATGTCTCGCAACTGCCGGTACTGCCTGGTGAGTACTTCGATTACAAATTCCGTGTGCCCGATGCCGGCAGCTACTGGTATCACCCTCATGTGAACAGCAGCGAAGAGCTCGGCCGTGGCCTGGTGGGCCCGCTGATCATCGAAGAGCGCGAGCCTACCGGTTTCAAACACGAACGCACCCTGAGCCTGAAAAGCTGGCATGTGGATGAAGAGGGCGCGTTTGTCGCCTTCAGTATCCCGCGTGAAGCCGCGCGCGGCGGCACCGCCGGGCGGTTGTCCACCATCAACGGTGTGTCCCAGGCGGTGATCGATTTGCCGGCCGGGCAGATCACCCGGGTGCGCCTGCTCAACCTCGACAACACCCTGACCTATCGCATCAACATTCCCGACGTCGAGGCGCAGATCTATGCCCTGGACGGCAATCCCATCGAGCCGCGGCCGTTAGGCAAGGAATACTGGTTAGGCCCGGGCATGCGTATTTGTCTGGCGATCAAGGCCCCACCTGCCGGAGAAGAACTGTCTATTCGCAACGGCCCGGTGCGCCTCGGTACCTTCCGCTCGGTGCCCAACACCGATGCGCCGAACGAATGGCCGCCCGCGCTGCCCGCCAACCCGATTGCCGAGCCGGACCTGGCCAATGCCGAGAAACTCAACTTCAATTTCGAATGGGTTGGATCGGTTTCGGTGAACGTGGACAATAAGCCGCCAAGCCTGTGGCAGATCAACGGCCAGGCCTGGGACATCACTGACAAGACCTGCGCCGACCGCCCGATTGCCAAGCTTGAAAAGGGCAAGAGCTACATTTTCGAATTGAAGAACATGACCCAGTACCAACACCCGATTCACCTGCACGGCATGAGCTTCAAGGTGATTGCCTCGAACCGGCACAAGGTGATCCCGTATTTCACCGACACCTACCTGCTGGGCAAGAACGAGCGCGCCCGTGTTGCCCTGGTGGCGGATAACCCGGGCGTGTGGATGTTCCACTGCCATGTCATTGATCACATGGAAACCGGCCTGATGGCCGCCATCGAGGTAGCGTGATGCGCCAGTTCCGCCCAATGGCGATTATCGATCGCAGCCGCGACCAGGACTTCATGCGTGAAGCCCTGGCCCTCGCCGCCCAAGGCGCAGCATTGGGTGAGGTGCCGGTGGGCGCGGTGCTGGTGCAGGACGGTGAAATCATCGGTCGGGGCTTCAACTGCCCCATCAGCGGCAACGACCCCAGCGCTCACGCGGAAATGGTCGCCATCCGCGCCGCCGCCCAGGCAGTCAGCAACTACCGCCTGTCGGGCAGCACCCTGTATGTGACGTTGGAGCCGTGCAGCATGTGCGCCGGGTTGATCGTCCACTCGCGGATCGCTCGAGTGGTGTATGGCGCGCTGGAACCCAAGGCGGGAATTGTGCAAAGCCAGGGGCAATTTTTTACCCAGGGCTTTCTCAATCATCGGGTGCTGTTTGAAGGCGGGGTGCTGGCCGAGGAGTGCGGGACGGTGTTGAGCGAGTTCTTCAAGGCGCGAAGAGCCAAACCTGCTCTTTAAGCAACCCCCAAAAACCTCAATGTGATAACCCAATCAATGTGGGAGCTGGCTTGCCTGCGATGCAGGCACCTCGGTGTATCAGGCAAACCGAGGTGATGCTATCGCAGGCAAGCCAGCTCCCACATGTGATCTCCATTTTTCAGGAGGAGACGGGTTTTATTTCTTGGCGACGATAACCGCCCGCATCGGTGCCGGCAGCCCTTCGATGGTCTTGCTGTGGTCCTCGGGATCAAGGAAGTCGCTGAGGGACTGATACTTCATCCACTCCGTCCCACGCTGTTCTTCGACCGTGGTCACGCTCACGTCCACACAGCGCACCTCACTGAAGCCTGCACGCCGCAGCCACAGCATCAGCGCCGGCACAGACGGCAGGAACCATACGTTACGCATCTGCGCATAACGGTCCTC
This sequence comes from Pseudomonas spelaei, assembly GCF_009724245.1. Classification (GTDB taxonomy): domain Bacteria; phylum Pseudomonadota; class Gammaproteobacteria; order Pseudomonadales; family Pseudomonadaceae; genus Aquipseudomonas; species Aquipseudomonas spelaei. The sequence goes on from NZ_WNNK01000001.1 coordinate 51,574, forward strand.
CGGCACCAGCACTTGTTGCTGATCGCCCTCAACCACCAATGTTTCCAGGACTAACTCGCCACCCTTTACCAGGCAATCCTTGAGCGCAATCAAATGCTCGATGGGCGAGCGACGGTGATAAAAAACGCCCATGGAAAACACCGTATCAAAACCTTCCAGATTCGACGGCAGGTCTTCAAACGGGAACGGTAAATGCCAGGCATTCGGCGCTGACAAGTAACGCTGCACCGCCTGGAACTGGCAGAAGAACAACCAGTTCGGGTCAACACCAATCACGCTGTCCGCGCCCGCACCGAGCATGCGCCACATGTAATAACCGTTACCGCAACCGACATCGAGGATGCGCTTGCCTTTGAGGTCTAGGTGCGGGGCCACTCGCGACCACTTCCAGTCCGAGCGCCATTCGGTATCCACATGCACACCAAACAGGTCAAACGGCCCTTTGCGCCACGGGCACAAGCCCATCAGCGCGGTGCGCATTTGCGCGCGGGTGTCGTCATCGCAATCGGTGTCCAGCACCAGCCCGTTCAGCAGGTCGACTTCGCTGGGCATAATCTTCGGGAGCGCATCCAGCGCGCTCTGCCAGCGCTCCAGGTCGCCATGACCCTTTTCCATCTTGCTATCGAGTTGCGCTTGCAGGCCCTGGGCCCATACAGCCAAAGGGGTGCCGACCAGATGGCGGGCGAGGGGAGACAGATCAATCATGGCAAGGCAATCAACGAGGCAAAGTTAAGACACTGGAACCACGGCACGACTTTCGAGAACCCGGCCGCCATCAGGCGTTCGCGGTGTTCTTCGAGGCTGTCGGGTTTCATGACGTTTTCGATGGCGCTGCGCTTCTGGGCGATTTCCAGTTCGCTGTAGCCGTTGGCACGTTTGAAGGCAATGTGCAGGTCGGTCAGCAGCGCGTGTTCTTCGGGATCATTGAAGCGCAGCTTTTCCGAGAGGATCAGCGCGCCGCCCGGCAGCAACGACTGACGAATCCGTCCAAGTAACGCCAGGCGTTCTTCGGGGGCAATAAATTGCAGGGTGAAATTCAACGCCACCACCGAGGCCGGTTGGAACTGCAGCGCGAGGATATCGCCCTCGACCACTTCCACCGGCAGTAACTCCTGAAACATCGAGTCCTGGCCGTTCAGGTATTCCCGGCAACGCTCGACCATCGCGGCAGAGTTATCCACAGCGATCACCCGGCAACCGTCGGTGCGCACGTGACGGCGCAGGGCCTGGGTCACCGCACCGAGGGACGAACCCAGGTCGTAGAGCACACTGCCCGGCTGGGCAAACTGCGCCGCCAGTACGCCGAGGTTCTCGACAATGGTCGGGTAGCCGGGCACCGAGCGCTTGATCATGTCCGGGAATACCCGCACCACGTCTTCGTTGAAGGCGAAGTCCGGCACCTGGGGCAAGGGCTGGGCGAATAGGCGATCGGGTTCTTTGCTCACGGCTGTTCCGGCGACGAAGGGGGAAAAGCCGGCATTGTAGCCGCTGCCGCAGGCTGCGATAAGGCCGAAGGCCTTCAGCGGTCTTTTTGGCCGAACGCCGAGGCGGTAATCCCCCACTGCCCCAGCCAGTAGCTGACGATCAACACATACGGCGCCGCTTCAAACGCTACTACAAACCGATTGATTCCGATCAGCGTGTCGGAAAACACAAACGACACCGCGCCTGCCGCCGCCAATAGTGCCGAGCGCTTGGGCACATCGCTGCCCAGTCGCGCCAGGGCTCGCCAGAGCATGGCGCTGATCACCAGGGCGTAAACCACCACGGGCACGAGCAATGGACCGAGGCCGTGGGAAATCAGGATGCTCAGCAAGATTGCACCTACCACCAGTGCCAGCACCAAGGGCAGCAGTGCTGGTCGGCGGCAATCACTCAAATAGGCTTTGAGGTATGCCAAATGGGCGAATAAAAACGCGCCGAGGCCGAAGATAAACAGGTCGCCGGGCCACGCCAGCAATACATCGCCCACCAGGGAGAAAATCAGGCCCAGGCTGATCCAGCGTCGATAGTCAGTGGGTGGCGCGTCATGCAGCCAGCCCAGCAGTGCCAGCACTGGCAAAGGTTTGACCAGCAGGCACAGCAGCGTGGCGTGGGTACTCAAACCGTAGATAAAAGTGCCGGCGCCCATCAGCGCGAGAATCAGCCATGGCATATCAGTTCACCGTAATGGCGCAGTCGAAGGTTTCGGCCGGTTCTGCTTCCGGTTCCCAGGGTTGCTGGGAGGTCAGGCGCAAGCGGCCTTGGCCTTGGGCAAAAGCCTGGAAGCGCCAGGTGGACTTGCCGCCGGCACCGACGAGGCCAGTGTTTTCCGGGTTGCTGTAGACCTCGGGACTGAGGCTGCGCAACACGCCGCCGGCTGAATCCTGGATCGCCCAGCGATAGCCGGTGGTGGGGTTGCTGGGCAAGGTCAGGATCAGGTTTTGCCCGGTTTTAAGCACGAGAGGGCAGGCGCTCTGTTTTTCCACGGTGACGTTTTGCTTCGGCGCACTGGCGCAAGCGGCGAGCAACAGGAGGCTCAGGGGGAGAAGCAGGCGGACAGCGGTCATGGGGGCTCCGTTGATTCACGACGAAGGGCGAGCATAACCGAAGATGAGACAAGGTGTGACAGGATAGCCTTGCGTTGGCTGTACAGGCCCCTTCGACTTGCTCGCGAAGAGGCCAGCCCAGGCGCTACATAACCATCAGAACAACACCTTCGCCACATCCGCAAAGCGCTTGGCAAAGTGCACCGTCATGCCTTCTTTCAGATACTCCGGCAACTCCTCGAAACTCCCGCGATTGGGCTCCGGCAAAATCAGCTCATGAATCTTCTGCCGCCGCGCCGCAATCACCTTCTCCCGCACCCCGCCAATCGGCAGTACATGCCCGGTCAGTGTCAGCTCACCGGTCATGGCCACGCCTTTTTTCGGCGGCTGGTTACGTGCCAGCGACAGCAGCGCACTGGCCATGGTCACCCCGGCGCTCGGGCCGTCTTTCGGCGTGGCGCCTTCCGGTACGTGCAGGTGCACGAAGGCTTCGTCGAAGAACTTCGGATCACCGCCAAACGACTTCAGGTTGGAGCTGATGTAGCTGTAGGCAATCTCGGCGGATTCCTTCATCACATCGCCCAGTTGCCCGGTGAGCTTGAAGCCGCGATTGAGGGTATGGATGCGCGTTGCTTCGATCGGCAAGGTCGCGCCGCCCATACTGGTCCAGGCAAGGCCGGTGATCACACCGGTGCCCGACAGAACTTGCTCGTTACGGAACACCGGCATACCCAAGGAGTTTTCCAGGTCCTTGTTACCGATCTTGATCACGGTGTCTGGCTCATCCAGCAACTTGACCACCGCCTTGCGCACCAGTTTGCCCAGTTGTTTCTCCAACTGACGCACCCCGGCTTCGCGGGCATAGCCGTCGATCAACGCACGCAGGGCGCCGTCGGTGATGCTCAGGCTGGTTTTTGATACGCCGGCCTTGTCCAGTTGCTTGGGCCACAGGTGGCGCTTGGCAATGGCGACTTTTTCTTCGGTGATATAACCCGACAGGCGAATCACTTCCATCCGGTCCAGCAACGGGCCGGGGATCGAGTCCAGGGTGTTGGCGGTGCACACGAACAGCACTTTCGACAGGTCCAGGCGCAGGTCCAGGTAGTGGTCGAGGAATTCGACGTTCTGCTCCGGGTCGAGGGTTTCCAGCAAGGCCGAGGCCGGGTCGCCCTGGAAGCTCTGGCCCATCTTGTCGATCTCGTCGAGCATGATCACCGGGTTCATCACTTCCACATCTTTAAGCGCCTGCACCAGCTTGCCCGGCAGGGCGCCAATGTAGGTACGACGGTGGCCCTTGATCTCGGCCTCGTCGCGCATGCCGCCGACACTGAAGCGGTAGAACGGCCGGCCAAGGGATTCGGCGATGGACTTGCCAACGCTGGTCTTGCCCACGCCGGGCGGGCCCACCAGCAGCACGATGGAGCCGGCGACTTCGCCTTTGTAGGCGCCGACGGCGAGAAACTCGAGGATGCGGCTCTTGATGTCGTCCAGGCCGGCGTGATGTTTGTCCAACACTTTACGGGCATGCTTGAGGTCGAGTTTGTCCTCGCCATACACCCCCCACGGCACCGAGGTGGCCCAGTCCAGATAGTTGCGGGTCACGGCATATTCTGGCGAGCCGGTTTCGAGGATCGACAGCTTGTTCATTTCTTCAGTGATGCGTTTTTGCGCCTGGGATGGCAGCACCTTGCCCACCAGCCGTTGTTCGAACTGTTCGACATCGGCGCTGCGGTCATCCTTGGTCAGCCCCAGCTCCTGCTGGATGACCTTGAGTTGTTCCTTGAGAAAAAACTCACGCTGATGCTCGCCGATCTTGCGGTTAACTTCCGCGGAGATTTCTTTTTGCAGACGTGCGACTTCGACTTCCTTGCGCAGCATCGGCAGGACTTTTTCCATGCGCTTGAGCATGGGTACGCAGTCCAGCACTTCCTGCAACTCGTTACCGGTGGCCGAGGTCAGCGCAGCGGCGAAGTCGGTCAGCGGGGACGGATCGTTGGGGCTGAAGCGGTTGAGGTAGTTCTTCAACTCTTCGCTGTACAGCGGGTTCAGCGGCAGCAGTTCCTTGATCGCATTGATCAGCGCCATGCCGTAGGCCTTGACCTCATCGGTCGGCTCGGTGGGCTGGTGCGGGTATTCGACCTCCACCAGGTACGGTGGGCGGTGGTGCTTGAGCCAGGTTTTGATCCGTACGCGCGTCAGGCCCTGGGCGACGAATTGCAGCTTGCCGTTTTCGCGGCTGGCGTGATGGACCTTCACCAGGGTGCCGTAGAGCGGCAGGCTGGAGGTGTCGAAATGCCGTGGATCTTCCGGCGGCGTGTCCATGAAAAACAGGGCAAGGGAATGGTGATCGGACTTGCTCACCAGCTCCAGGGTTTCGGCCCACGGCTCTTCATTGACGATCACCGGCAGCACTTGCGCGGGGAAGAAAGGCCGGTTGTGGATCGGGATGATGTAGACCTTGTCGGGCAGGTTTTGCCCAGGCAGGGCCAAGCCCTTGTTGGAGGACGTTTCGTGTTCAGCGTTTTCGGGGTCGGCGTATTCGTTGAAGTCTTCAGGGAATTCTTGCTGGTCGCTCATGGGGCACCTGCATAGGGAAGTATGGAGGTTAGATGGGGCGGGTCAGCGGTGGTTTCAATGGCAGGGATCAGTTAGCAACAAATTGCATGATATTCGCCACGCCACGCCACGCCACGCTGTAGCCGCTGCCGAGGCACGAGGCTGCGATGCGTGTCCGCAGGACCGCCCTCGGGGTCTGCTGCGCAGCCCATCGCAGCCTCGTGCCTCGGCAGCGGCTACAGCAAGCCGTGTAGTCAGCTGATTTTGCTGAGATAGCCCGGCAATGGCTGCTCTGGCAGCACCGACAGCACCTTCAGCCGCTGCAACATCCGTTGCCGCGCCCGTTGCACGTGTTCCCGCAGGTTCATGGCCGCCGCGTCGAAGGCGCCGTGCAGCAGCAACTCCAGGATCAAGCGGTGCTCGGCCAGCATCGCCGGATCGGCACCGATGCCCAGCAGCCGGTAGAAAATCCGGCTGATGATCATCGGGCTCTGCCCTTGGCGGATCAGTGCGGCGATCTTGCGGTTTTGCAGGCCGGCCAGGCAGTGCTGGTGCAGGTCCTCTTCAATCTGTTCGATTTCTGCCAGGCTGCAATGGGCACTGTTTTGCGCGTCGAGTACCCGCTGCAACATGGCTTCCAGCTCTTCACGTTCCAGGCTCGGCGCGCTCTGGCGCAAGGCTTCCGGTTCCAGGCAGGCGCGTAGTTCGTAGTCTTCGGTGATTTCGCGGGCGGTCAGCGGCCCGGCCAGCCACTGCGAGTACGGCTCTTTTTCCACCAGGCCTCGATCGCGCAGGCGCATCAGCGCTTCACGCACCACTGCGCGGCTGACGCCGTAGTGATCGGCGGCGGCTTGCTCATCGAGGCGGTAGTGGCCGAAGGCGATGCAGGTAGAAAGTGCCGCGCCGATTTCCTCGACGATTCGTTCGCCCAATGGCCGGATGTCCACCCGTTCATCGTCACCGTTGAGGCCCAGGTGCGCATGGGTCAAGGGTAGGCGCAATGGCTCCAGCGCCAGGCCATTCGGGCTGATCAGGTAACCCCGGCCATCGAAACGGCAGATAAGCCCTTCCTTGTGCAGCAGCTCCAGGGCTCTGCGCACGGGGACGCGGCTGGTACCGAACAACTCCGCGAGCGGCGCTTCGAGCAGCACCAGGCCGTGGCGGGCGGTGCCGTTGACGATAGCGTCACGCAAGACCTGGCGGATCATCGCGTAACGGGAAGCCGAGGCTGACACTGCTTTCATCGGGTTCTCTAGAGCAGGGGGACGATGGCCGGGGATTCTCTCATAGATGCCCCTGTCACTCTGCGCCACGTTAGCGGCACTTTTTTGGGGCCATCAGAGAGGAATGTTACTTTTCTGCACCAAAATGGATTTATTAATAAAAGATACAATATTTCATTCTAGGACACCGTGAACACATCGATAGATTTTTCTTTCAACGATGTAAGCCTATCTAGCCCGTATATCTAAGCCAAAGTCGGGTCTTCATGTGTGAGCCACGTGTCGTCCTGGCGATAAGGCTGGCACGAATGCTGCCTTTGTAAAATGTATATTTTATTAATATGTACGTTTTTAAGGGAGTCTTTCATGTCAGACGCCACCTCATTGGCCGAGGACTTCGTCAGCGGTCGCAGTGATCCGGTGCAAGCGCTTGAGCAGGCGCTTGTCCACGCGAGCCTCGCCCCCAGCGTGTTCATCTGCCTGACCGCCGAGCGCGCCCGTCGTGAAGCCGAAGCGGCTGCTGCTCGCTGGCGTGCCGGGCAGCCTTTGAGTGTATTCGATGGCGTGCCGCTGGCGTGGAAAGATCTGTTTGATGTTGCCGGCAGCGTGACGACGGCGGGCGCCGCGTATCGCCGGCAAGCACCGGTTGCCTTGCTGGACGCTCCGGTCGTTGGCCAGTTGTGCCGCGCCGGCATGGTCAGCGTGGGCAAGACCAACCTCAGCGAACTGGCGTATTCGGGCCTGGGCCTTAACCCGCATTTCGGTACACCCCACAACCCCCATGGCACTGATCAGCCGCGCATTCCTGGCGGCTCGTCCTCAGGGGCTGCGGTCGCCGTGGCGGCCGGTATCGTACCGATTGCCATGGGCACCGACACGGCGGGTTCGATCCGCATTCCGGCCGCCTTCAACGGCCTGGTTGGTTATCGCAGCAGTTGCCGACGCTACAGCCGCGATGGGGTGTTTCCCCTGGCCCACACCCTCGACAGTCTCGGCCCGCTGACTCGCAGTGTGCGTGATGCGCTGGCCATCGATGACGTGCTCAATGGCCGCGACCAGCGCCAGCCACGCCCGGCCCGCAGCCTGAAGGGCCAGCGGTTCCAGGTTGAACAAAGTGTCCTGGAAGACGCCCGGGTCGAGCAGAGCGTGCGCGATAACCTGCATCGCTCTATCGATCAGCTAACGGCTGCAGGTGCGCTGATTGATGTACGCCCGTCGAAGACCTTTCAAGCCACGCTGGACCTGATCCAGCATCAAGGCTGGCTGGGTTCCTTCGAAGCCTTTGCCTTACACCAGGCATTGCTCGACAGCCCCGACGCCGAGCAACTCGACCCCCGCGTACGCCGCCGCCTTGAAGCTGCGCGCACGCTACCGGCCAGCCAACTGCTGGGCCTTTACGACGCCCGCCGCCGCCTGCAACAGCAACTGATCGAGGAACTCGACGGCGCCATCCTTATCACCCCAACCGTGGCCCATGTCGCCCCGGCCCTGGCACCGCTGGAAGCTGATGATCAACTGTTCGTCAGCACCAACCTTGCCACCCTGCGCCTGACGATGCCCGGCAGCTTGCTGGACATGCCCGGCGTGACCTTACCCAGCGGCCGCGACGCGCTGGGCCTACCCACCGGCTTGCTGCTCAGCGCCCCCAGCGGTGAAGACGCGCGGGTCTTAAGAGCGGCTCTGTCGGTTGAAACCGTACTTGTCCAATAAGGAAACACATCATGGCTAAAGACATCCTCTGTGCATTTGGCGTCGACGTCGACGCGGTCGCCGGCTGGCTGGGTTCCTACGGCGGCGAAGATTCCCCGGACGATATTTCCCGTGGCTTGTTCGCCGGCGAAATCGGTGCGCCACGCCTGTTGAAACTGTTCGAACGCTATGGCCTGCGCACCACCTGGTTTATCCCCGGCCACTCGATGGAAACCTTTCCCGAGCAGATGAAGGCGGTGGCCGACGCCGGCCATGAAATCGGCGTGCACGGTTACAGCCACGAAAACCCCATCGCCATGACCGCCGAACAGGAAGAAATTGTCCTCGATAAGTCCATCGATCTGATCACAAAAGTCACCGGCAAACGGCCTACCGGCTACGTCGCGCCGTGGTGGGAATTCAGCAAGGTCACCAACGAACTGCTGCTGAAAAAAGGCATCAAGTACGACCACAGCCTGATGCACAACGACTTCCATCCCTACTACGTGCGCAAGGGCGACAGCTGGACCAAGATCGACTACAGCCAGCACCCCGACACCTGGATGAAACCCCTGGTGCGCGGCGAAGAAACCGACCTGGTAGAGATCCCGGCCAACTGGTACCTCGACGACCTGCCACCGATGATGTTTATCAAAAAGGCCCCCAACAGCCACGGCTTCGTCAACCCGCGCCACCTCGAAGAAATGTGGCGCGACCAGTTCGACTGGGTCTACCGCGAACACGAACACGCCGTGTTCACCATGACCATCCACCCCGATGTGTCCGGTCGCCCGCAAGTGCTGCTGATGCTTGAGCGTCTGATCGAACACATCCAGAGCCATGCCGGCGTGCGCTTCGTCACTTTCGACGAAATCGCCGATGACTTTATCCGCCGCCAACCCCGTACCTGACCCCCGGCCAACTTCCTGAGGCGCGATTCATGTCTATCTACAACAAGCTTGACCTGACTGGCTGGAAACCCCGGCAACTGACGCCCAAGGAAGTGCGTTTCGCCACCTGGATTGCGTTTTTCGCCTGGGTGTTTGCGGTGTATGACTTCATCCTGTTCGGCACGTTGCTGCCGGAAATCGGCCGACACTTTGGCTGGGGTGAAGTGGAGCAAGCAGAAATCGCCACCTGGGTGGCTGTCGGTACCGCCGTGGTGGCGTTGGCCATCGGGCCTTTGGTAGACAAACTCGGGCGGCGCAAAGGGATTATTTTTACCGTCGCGGGTTCGGCGATCTGCTCCGCCTTGACCGCCATCGGCGGCGCGTGGGGCAAGTCGCCGCTGATCTTTATCCGTTCGTTGGGCGGCCTGGGGTATGCCGAGGAAACGGTCAACGCCACCTACCTGAGCGAACTGTACGCCGCCTCCGACGACCCGAAACTGGCGAAGCGGCGTGGCTTTATCTACAGCCTGGTGCAGGGCGGCTGGCCGGTGGGCGCGTTGATTGCTGCGGGTTTGACCGCGTTACTGCTGCCGATCATTGGCTGGCAGGGTTGCTTCGTGTTTGCGGCGATCCCGGCGATCGTGATCGCGATCATGGCCCGCAAGCTCAAGGAAAGCCCGCAGTTCCAGATCCATCAGCGCATCAGCGAGCTGCGTAAAAGCGGTGCGGTGGCAGAGGCGCAAAACGTCGCCGTGACCTACGGCGTGGACTATGACGAACACAGCAAGGCCGGCCTCAAAGCCGCCTTCCGTGGCCCGGCGCGGCGCGCGACGTTGGTGATCGGTGCGGCGATCCTGCTCAACTGGGCAGCGATCCAGGTGTTCAGCGTGCTGGGTACGTCGGTGATTGTCAGCGTGCACCACATTTCGTTCGAGAACTCGCTGATCATCCTGGTGCTGTCGAACCTGGTGGGTTACTGCGGTTACCTGTGCCACGGCTGGATGGGCGACAAGATCGGGCGACGCAATGTGATCGGCCTGGGCTGGATGCTCGGTGGGCTCGCGTTTGCCGGGATGCTGTATGGCCCGAGCAATATGCCGATGGTGGTCGGGCTCTACAGCCTGGGCTTGTTCTTCCTGATCGGGCCGTACTCGGCGGCGCTGTTTTTCATCAGTGAAAGTTTCCCCACCAGCATCCGCGCCACCGGCGGCGCAATCATCCATGCAATGGGGCCGCTGGGGGCGGTTGTCGCCGGTTTTGGTGCCACGCAGGTGTTATCGGCTGGCAGCGACTGGCAGACCGCAGCCCTGTATTTCGGCGCACTGCCGTGCTTTCTCTCCGGTGCGCTGATGTTTGCCGCGCGCCATGTGCGTCCGGAAACCGTCAAGTAAGGAGTTCAGTTGATGAGTCGTAAAGTTGCCTTGATTACCGGTGCTGCCAGCGGCATCGGCCAGGCCCTCGCGGTGGCCTATGCCCGTAGCGGTGTGGCGGTGGTGGGGGGGTATTACCCGGCCGATCCCCATGACCCGCATCAGACCGTCGCGTTGGTGGAGGCGGCGGGCGGTGAATGCCTGATGCTGGCGCTGGACGTGGGTGATACCGCATCTGTGGATAACCTGGCTGCGCAGGCGATCCAGCATTTTGGCCGTCTCGATTACGCCGTGGCCAACGCCGGCCTGCTGCGCCGTGCACCGTTGCTGGAGATGACCGATGAGTTGTGGAACGAGATGCTCAATGTCGACCTGACGGGGGTGATGCGCACCTTCCGTGCGGCGACCCGGCATATGCGTGAAGGCGGGGCGCTGGTAGCGATCTCGTCGATTGCCGGTGGTGTGTATGGCTGGCAGGAGCATTCGCACTATGCGGCGGCCAAGGCCGGGGTGCCGGGGTTGTGCCGGTCGCTGGCCGTGGAGTTGGCGCCGTTGGGGATTCGGTGCAACGCGGTGATTCCGGGGCTGATTGAAACGCCGCAGTCGCTGGATGCAAAGAACTCGCTGGGGCCTGAAGGCCTGGCGAAAGCGGCGCGGGCGATTCCGTTGGGCCGGGTAGGGCGGGCGGATGAAGTGGCGTCCCTGGTGCGGTTTTTGACCAGTGAAGAGTCGAGCTACCTGACGGGGCAGAGCATTGTGATTGATGGTGGCTTGACCGTGCGCTGGCCGGATTAACCCCAGTTTCAATCCACGCACAATCCAATGTGGGAGCTGGCTTGCCTGCGATGGCATCACCTCGGTGTAACTGAGTTACCGAGTCGACTGCATCGCAGGCAAGCCAGCTCCCACACTTGATGGTGTTCATTCATCAAAGGAGGACTAACAATGCCCCAGCTCACCACCCGCCGCGCCGTTATCACCGGCGCCGCCAGCGGCATCGGAGCCGCCATCGCCCGCGCCTACGCCGTCGAAGGTGCGCGCCTGCTATTGGCCGACCGCGACGCTACCCGCCTGGCACAAACCACCCAAATCTGCCGCACGTTGGGCGCCGAGGTCTTCGAATGCGTGGCTGACGTCGGCACCGTCGAAGGTGCACAGGCCAGCGTTGATGCGTGCGTCGCGTATTACGGTGGCATCGACATCCTGGTCAACAACGCCGGCATGTTGACCCAGGCCCGTTGCGTCGACCTGAGCATCGAGATGTGGAACGACATGCTGCGCGTCGACCTCACCAGCGTCTTCGTTGCCAGCCAGCGCGCCTTGCCCCACATGCTCGCGCAGCGCTGGGGTCGTATCATCAATGTGGCCTCGCAACTGGGCATCAAGGGTGGCGCTGAGTTGACCCATTACGCTGCCGCCAAGGCCGGCGTGATTGGCTTCACCAAATCACTGGCTCTGGAAGTGGCGAAGGATAACGTGTTGGTCAACGCCATCGCCCCCGGCCCGATTGAAACGCCCTTGGTCGGTGGCATCAGCGACACCTGGAAACGCGCCAAATCCGCCGAGTTGCCCCTGGGCCGTTTTGGCCTGGCGGACGAAGTCGCGCCCACTGCCGTGCTACTCGCCAGCGAGCCTGGCGGCAATCTGTTCGTCGGCCAGACCCTGGGCCCGAACTCCGGCGACGTCATGCCATGAGTGAGCAATAAGCATGTGTGGACTCTGCGGACTGTTGGGCGAAGATGTGCACTGGAGCGATCCTTTAGGCGATGAGTTGCCCCGTCGCCGTGAGCGCCTGCGCCGGATCGCCGCGATCAATCAGGTGCTGGCGGTGTTCCGGCTCAAGGTCGAGGACTTCCAGGGTGCGTCCTATCTGCTGTTGGGTGCCACCGGCAAGCAGGAACTCGCCAGCGGCCTGGATCAGCTATGGCGGGCAGCGGAAACCATGCTCGGGCGACCCTTGGATCCGCTGGACCCGGCACTGCTCGATCAGCTGGAGCAACCCTCATGAGCATCGCCCTCAACGTTATCACCGGCTTCCTCGGCAGCGGCAAGACCACCTTGCTCAAGCGCCTGCTGCAGGGCGAAAGCCTGGGCGATACCGCGCTGCTGATCAATGAATTCGGCGACGTCGGCATCGACCATTTGCTGGTGGAAGAGGTGGCGCCGGACACGGTGCTGCTGCCCAGCGGTTGTGTCTGCTGTTCCATTCGCGGCGAGTTGAAAGACGCTTTGCTCGGCCTGCTGCAACGTCGCGCCCGGGGTGAGATTCCTGCCTTCAAACGGGTGATTCTGGAAACCACCGGTCTGGCGGACCCGGCACCGATCCTTGCCACCTTGAACAACGACGTGCAACTGCGTGGGCGCTTTCATATCGGCTTGGTGATCACGTTAGTGGATGCCAGCCATGCGGCACTGCAAGAACGCCTGCACCCGGAGTGGCTGGCGCAAGTGGCGGCGGCGGATCGCCTGCTGTTGAGCAAGACCGATCGGGTAGAGGACTGCGAGCCGCTGCGCGAGCATTTGCGGGCGCTGAACGCCGGCACGCCGATCCTCAACACCCATGAAATCCTCAGCGGCGATCAACTGCTGCTGGGGGAAGGCCTGCGCAGTGCCGAGCCCGCCGCCGAAGTGAGCCGCTGGAAACTCCATCAAACCACCGCCGTCACCCACGGCGCAGCGCAAGTCTGCTGCCTGACCTTCGACCAGCCCCTGGATTGGGTCGGCTTCGGGGTCTGGCTGTCGATGCTGCTAAGATGCCATGGCGAACGTATTCTTCGCGTCAAAGGACTGCTCAATGTGAACGCCAGCCACGCTCCCATCGTCATTCATGGCGTGCAACACTGCCTGCATGCCCCCGTCCACTTGCCTGCCTGGCCGGGTACCGATCGGCAGTCGCGTCTGGTGTTTATCTTGCGGGGCCTTGACCCGGCGTTGCTGCGCCGCTCCTTTGATGTGTTCTCTCGTAGGTTCAACCCATGATTACGTTGCGTGTGCTCGGTACGTCGGTGACTTTGCTTGAGTGTTTGCGGGTACGCGCCGAGCAGGAGCTGGGGATTCGCCTGGTCTATCAGGTGCACGACGTCGAAAAGGCCCAGCGCATTGCGGTGATGCAGCCCGAAAGCTACGACCTGTACGACCAGTGGTTTCACAACGTCGACTTCGTGTGGCCGGCGCGGGCGATCCAGCCCATCGACACTCGGCGCATTGCCCTGTGGGATGAAATCAATGACCTGCCCAAGCGGGGGCGTTTGTCCGCCAACGATCGCTTGGGCGGGGGCAGCGTGCCCAGTGAGCGTTTGTTCGTGCAACACGATGGCAGCCTCGGCAGCACCGTCACTGGCCGCATCAGCATGTTGCCCCTGACCCATAACGCTGACAGTTTTGCCTATCGTCCCGAGCGGTTACCCGATGGTTTCAGCCCGGCCAACGAAAGTTGGGGCTGGCTGCTGGATCCTGCCTGGAGTGCGCGTACTGCGTTGCAGAGCGATGCGGCCATCGGTGCCCTCGATGCGGCGCTGGCAGTGCAGGGCGCCGGGTTGGCCCGCTTCAAGGATATCGGCAACATGAGCATCGAAGAGATCGATGTGCTGGCCGACATCCTGGTGCGCAAACAGAAGGAAGGGCACTTTGCGGCGTTCTGGTCCGATGACGAAGAAGCGGCGCAATTGATGCTCAGCCCCAACGTCGATATCCAGAGTCTGTGGTCGCCGACGTTGATGCGCCTGCACCGCGCCGGGGTCAAATACCGTTTGGCGGTACCTCGGGAAGGTTATCGCGCCTGGTTCGGCGGCCTGTCCCTGTCGCGTCATGCCAAGGGCCGGGTGCTGGATGCGGCCTACGCCTATCTCAACTGGTGGCTGTCCGGTTGGCCGGGCGCGGTGATGGCCCGCCAGGGTTACTACATCGGCAACCCGGCCCGCACCCGCGACCACTTGAGCAGCGCCGAATGGGATTACTGGTACGCAGGCAAGCCGGCCCGCGAGGAACTGCCGGGCAGCGACGGGCTGCCATTGATCGATATCGGCGAAGTGCGTGACGGCGGTTCCTACGAACAGCGCATGGGCCATATCGCGGTGTGGAACTCGGTGATGGACGAGCACAACTACCTGGTGCGGCGTTGGGGCGACTTCATGCGGGCAAGAGGTTAGGCAGCCCAAAAAAATACCGCCATTTTAATGACAGTCGGCATCCCGGTTTTATTGCGTGTGCTTCTGCTCATCCAAGGCTAATCTGGAAAATCCAAGTGCCCTTCCTGGAAGGGCATTTTTTTGACGCCGGGTTCAGTTGTTGCGAGGGACGCAGATGACCAAGGGATGTTTCGGCTCATTGAAAAGGGGATGGGCATGAAGTGGCGCCATACCTTCCAGGCACGGATTGCCGGTGTGCTGGCGCTGTTGCTGCTGGTGGTAGTGGGCGCGGTGTACTTCGCGATGAAGACCGCTACTTACCATGCCGTGGAAAACCAGGCGCAGGTGCAATTGGAAACCGGCAGCCGGGTGTTCGAGCGGCTGTTGGATTTGCGCGGCCGACGCCTGCGATATGGCCTGGACTGGCTGACGGTGGACTCGCAGTTTCGCCGGGCCGTCGCGGGTGGCCAAGCGGCGCCGATTCTCGCCGCGCTGCGTCGGCATGGCACGGGCATTCGCGCCAGTGAGGTGTTTGTCCTGGGCCTTGATGGCCGGGTGATTGCCAGCACCTTGTCCGCCGTCCCTCAGGACCGAACCTTCGCCTACACCGATGCCTTGCGCCAGGCTCGGCGTAGTGGTTTGCAGATGTTGATTGTGACCCTCGACGGCCATCCCTTCCTGCTGGTGCAGGATGAAGTCCTCGACCCGCAACCGATCGCCCGGGTGGTGATGGGGTTTCGCATGGACGATATTTTCGCCAGCGAATTGCGCACCATGAGTAACCTCGAAGTGTCGTTCATGAGCCAGCAGGACCAGCAGCCGGGCGAACTGTTCAGCACCCAGCCCCATGCGTACTGGGAGGCGATCATTGGTGCGATGCAGGGCTCGTTGCACCGTTCTGCGCAAAACTCGACGGCGCAAATGAGCGTCCTGGGCGGCCAGCGCTTTCTCAACCAGGCCCTGCAGCTGGCCAACACCGATGACCGTGATCGCAACCCGGTGCTGGTGTTGTTGCAAAGCCCCCTGGACCGCTCACTGCAATCCTTCGCGCCCCTTGATGGGCAGTTTCTCGGCATCGCTCTGGCGGCATTGGTGGTGTCGTCGGTGGGTGTGTTGTTCATGGCGCGGCGGGTCTCGCGTCCGCTCAATACGCTGGTGCGGGCCGCCGAGCGTATTGGTGCCGGTGATTACCGCACGCCGGTAGTGGTGCGCCGTCGGGATGAGTTCGGCCTGCTGGCCCACGCGTTTAATGCCATGCAAAGCGGCATTGCAGTGCGCGAACGGCAATTGGCCCATAACGCCTTGCACGATCCACTCACCGGGCTGCCCAACCGCGCCCTGGCCATGGAGCGCCTGGGCAGTGCGATCAGCGCCGGTCGACCGGTGGTGTTGCTGTATCTGGGGATTGAAAACTACCGGGTGATCAACGAAGGCTTTGGCCCCCAAGGTGTGGAAGAGATGCTGCGCGAGGCCAGTCGTTGTTTGTTGAGCAGCTTGTCGGCCAGCGACACCGCGGCGCGGATCACCGGCACTGAGTTTTTGCTGCTGCTGGAAAACACCCAGATCGACCGCGCCGTGGCCCGGGCCGATCGCTTGTATGGGCTGCTGACGGAACCGCTGCGTATTGGCGGTGATGAACTCAGGCATGAAGTGAGCATGGGTATCGCCGCCTATCCTGCTGATGGGCAGCAGGTCGAAGAGTTGATCAGCCGCGCCTCCATTGCTCGCCATGATGCTGCGGTGCTGCCCGGCTATTTGCAGATTTATCAACAGGACCGTGACCTGGCCCATCAGCGTCAGATCACTCTGATCCGTGATCTGCGCCGGGCAGCGGTGGAGAACGAATTGTTCCTGTGTTACCAGCCCAAGCTCGACCTGCACCACGGCCACGTGCGTCAGGCCGAGGCATTGTTGCGTTGGCAACACCCGACGCTGGGCCTGGTCTCGCCGTCCGAATTCATTCCCTTGGCTGAACGCACTGGCAGTATTGGCAGCTTGACCCAATGGGTGATCGAGGAAGCCATCCGCCAATTGGCCGAGTGGGATGTGCGGGGGTGGCAGGTGCAACTGTCGGTGAACATCTCGGTGGATGACCTGAGCGATGACAGCCTGGCCATTCGTGTTACCGAATTGCTGGCGCAGTACGGCGTATCGGCGGAGCAGTTGGTGTTTGAAATCACCGAGAGCGCAATCATGCACAACCCGCAGCAGGCCCTGCGTGTGCTGGAGCAACTGCGCGGCTGTGGCATCAGCCTGTCGGTGGACGACTTTGGCACCGGCTACTCATCCCTCGCGCAACTTCAGCGCCTGCCGGTGCAGGAATTGAAGATCGACAAGTCCTTTGTGCGCAACCTCGACAGCACCAGCGGCGATGGTGTGATCGTGCGCTCCACGATTGAAATGAGCCACAACCTGGGGCTCAAGGTGGTGGCGGAGGGCGTGGAGTTCGAGCACAGCCTGAAACTGCTGAAGCTGTGGAAGTGCGACACCGCCCAGGGCTACCTGATCAGTCGGCCATTGAATGCCATGGCGTTCGAGATGTGGATGCGCCGTGAGCGGGCGCCGGTGTGAAGCGTTGATCAGTGTTCAGCACCAGAACTGAAATGGCTGCCCGGTCACGTAGCCAATAAAGGACTGAATACTGATGCGTTTGCCTGACTCAAACCCGCAAATGGCGTGAGGACGACGGGTGTTCATGATGATCAGCTCATTTTTCTGCGGGACCATACGCAAGGGTTCGAGCAACCGTTCCTGCGGAAGATTTTCGCCTTCAAACTGTTCGATTTCAGCGAAGGAAAAGGGTTCGGTGTCCCAGATGCGCAGTTCTCCACCCGAGGGCGGGGTTTGCAGATAAATATTGGCGCTGAACTGTTGCTCCAGTGGGACGATGCCTTGAGGCAAGCAATCGACATGGGGCGTGGTTTCTGAAAGGTGTGCCGTTTCTGGAAACATGGCGCGAATAATCCCCGCGTACATCGGTTGGCCTTCAAAGGCCGCAATCGCCGCACCCGCCGGCCAATGGGCGTTGAATTCGCCGATCAGTGTCTGAATGGGCGTGCGCCGAGGTGCGCAAAGGCCTTCCATCAAGCGCTGCATATGCAGGGCGTCACCGTAGTATTTCTGCCGGGCGCCGTCCTCTGATGCCTTGCCGTACGTGCTGTTGAACGGAGTCCCCCAGCGATGGACGCCGTAGAAGTGCTGCACGACTTGCCCCTCTTCATACACTTCGTGGGTATAGGGGCGTAGCTGGGTGCTGGAGTCGATGTGTTGATTCAAGGCCGAGGCGATCGTTTCGTCACAGTAGTTCGGAATGCGAATGGCCAGCACCTCACCGTCGATGAGTTGCTGCAGGCTGTGTCGACTGAGTTTTTCCAGGGTCAGGATTCTGCTGTCGATGGCGGGAGCAGGAGTGTTTTTGCGGGGGGCACGATCCAGAGTGTGCATGTGGCGATCCTTTGCTGTTCGATACGAAGGGCAGCAGTAGAGCAGTCTGGATTCACTTTATTCGGGACGGGCTCGGCTTTTTTTCGGCAATGACCCCGGTATGGGGGACAGGGCAATGGGCAAAAAAAAGCGGCTACCGTCCGGTAGCCGCTTCTTCTGACTGCTGGCGATGAGTTAATCCGGCAGTTTGAACGCCATCACGTAGTCACCCTGTTTGGTGCCCAGGGAACCGTGACCGCCGGCCATGACCAGCACGTATTGCTTGCCGTCCTTGCCGGTGTAGGTCATCGGTGTGGTTTGAGCGCCTGCTGGCAGGCGACCTTCCCACAACTGCTTGCCGTTTTTCACGTCATAGGCGCGCAGGTACTGGTCGAGGGTACCGCTGAGGAAGGACACACCACCGGCGGTGGTGAAGGTCCCGCCCAGGCTTGGCACGCCCATGGTCAGAGGGATTGGAACCGGCGAGCTGTCACGCACGGTACCGTTTTTGTGCATCCAGATGGTCTTGTGGTTGGTCAGGTCGACCGCTGCCACATAACCCCAGGCCGGTGCCTGGCACGGCAGGCCCAGTGGCGAGAGCATCGCTTCAAGGATTACGCCGTACGGGGTGCCTTTGTTTGGCTGCACACCTTCGGTTTCGCTGACGCGCGGGCCTTGCTCGGCAATTTTTTCCGCCGGGATCAGCTTGGACTTGAACGCCATGTAGCTTGGGTTGACGAAGGCGATCTGGCGTACCGGATCCACCGAAATGCCGCCCCAGTCGAACACACCAAAGTTGCCTGGATAAACGATCGAGCCTTGCAGCGATGGCGGGGTAAACGGGCCGTCGTAGCGCAGGGACTTGAAGTCGATCCGGCAGAGCATCTGGTCGAACGGGGTCACGCCCCACATGTCACGTTCCTTGAGGGGCGGTGGCATCAGGTTGAGGTCGGACTTGGGCTGGGTAGGCGAAGTGTGGTCGCCGGCTACCGCGCCTTGCGGCACAGGGATTTCATTGATCGGTACAACCGGTTGGCCGGTAGCGCGATCCAGCACGTAGATGCTGCCTTGCTTGGTCGATGCCATGACCGCTTGCTTCACGCCTTCAGCCGTCTTGATGTCGACCAGCGAAGGCTGGCCGCCCACGTCCATGTCCCACAGGTCATGGTGCGTGAACTGGTAGTACCAGCGCACGTGGCCGGTGTTGATGTCCAGCGCGGTCAGGCCGGCGCTGTATTTTTCCGACTCGGGGGTACGCAGGCCACCGAACTGGTCAGGGGTCTGGTTGCCCATCGGCAGGTAGAGCATGCCGAGTTTTTCGTCGACGGCGAACATCGACCACATGTTGGGCGAGTTGCGGGTGTAGGTCTTGCCCGCCGCGATTGGCGTGGTGTCTTCAGGGTTGCCGCTGTCCCAGTTCCACACCAGTTTGCCGGTGTGTACGTCGAACGCACGGATCACGCCGCTGGGTTCGTCGGTGGAGACGTTGTCGGTCACGTGACCGCCGATGACCACCAGGTTCTTGGTGACGGCGGGTGGCGAGGTGGAGTAGTAGCCACCTGGCGCGAAGGTGCCGATGTTGGCGCCCAGGTCGACCTGGCCTTTGTCACCGAAGTCTTCGCACATCTTGCCAGTGTCGGCGTTCAGGGCGATCAGACGGGTGTCGGCGGTTGGCAGGAAGATCCGGCGTGGGCAGGCGTTGGCGGCCGGTGCAGCGGCGTCGGTGGCCGGGCTTTGCTCGGTGGCGGCGTAGGCGGCGTCATCGTGATACGACACGCCACGGCAGGTCATGTGCGCCCAACCCTTGAAGTTCGCGGCTTTTTGCGTCGAGAGCTTCGGATCGAAACGCCAGATTTCCTTGCCGGTGTCCGGGTCAAGGGCAATCACCTGGCTGTGAGGCGTACACACGTAGAGCATGCCGTTGACTTTCAGCGGGGTGTTTTCCGCGGTGGTTTCACCAGGGTCGCCAGGGCCAGGCAAGTCGCCGGTGCGATAGGTCCACGCCGGTACCAGCGTGTGGGCGTTTTCCGGGGTGATCTGCGCCAGGGGCGAATAACGGTCACCGAAAGCCGAGCGACCGTAGGAGTTCCAGTCGCCATCGGGCTGGGCCGGAGCGGCGTTGGTCATGCCCGGGACCGCGTCGCGGTCGAGCTGGCCTTTGATTTCACCCGGAGTGGTGAACTGGCTGGCCACGGCGGCGGCACCGGCCAGAACCACGGCCACGCTCAGCGCGCCAGTGCCCAGCGGCGCGGATTGGCCACGCAGTAACGGACGGCGGAACCATGGGAGCAGCATGACGATGCCGAGGGCGAACAACAGGGCCAGGCGTGGCACCAACTGCCACCAGTCCAGGCCGACTTCCCACAAGGCCCAGACGGTGCTGGCAAACAGCACCACTGCATACAGGCCCAGCGCCGCACGGCGCGTGGCCAGCAGCAGGACACCGGTCAAGGTGATGCCGATACCGGCCAGCAGGTAGTACAGCGACCCGCCGAGCATGCTCAGCTTGATCCCCCCGGCCAGCAAGGCCAGGCCCATAATCAGCAGCAAGATCCCCAGCAGCCTGGGCAGCAGGCGGCTTGGGCTTGAAGCACCATCAGTGCTCATAGTGTTGTTCTCCGTGACGTTTAATGTAGTCCCGCGCTTGTTCACTGTAGATGACGATCTGGCGCGGGCTTGGTTCAGCTGCAAAAGTGTTGTTTTTTCTCGGCGCCACCGTCGATGGGTAGGCCGCTCATTGGCTATGGGCCACTACTGTTGTAAAGACAGCGCTGTCTAAGGAGCGAAAAGTAGAGGCCAAGGCTTGAGCATGCTGGTCGGAGACGAGTTGGGGGTGAAACGTTTCAGGTTATTACTGACAAGGATAAAGCCACTTGTCGGGGAGAGAAAGGGGCATTCGCAAGATGGATCGTTTCGTATTTGGTAATAGTGCGAGGGGGCTCGCGATAGCGCTGTAGCTGCTGCCGAGGCACGAGGCTTTGAGGGCGGTCCTGCGGACACGCATCGCAGCCTCGTGCCTCGGCAGCGAAGGTCAGAAGGTAGTACGCAACCCGAACTCCACACTGCGCCCCGGCGCCGGTGCGATATCCCGCAGGATCGAGCTGGCATACCGCACGGTCTGGTTGGTCAGGTTCTCACCGTTGACGAAAGCCAGCCACTGGCTGCCACCGACGTTGAAACGGTAGCCGGCACTGGCGCCCAGGGTGGTGTAGCCGTTGGTGCCGCTTTCGTTATCGGGCACGCGGCCTTGGCCTGCCGCGTGTTCGATGTCGATACGCGCCTGCCAGCGGTCCAGTTCCCACAACAGGCCACTGTTCAAGCGCAGCGGAGCGATGCGCGGCAAGGCTTCGCCGGTGTCCAGGTTGGTGGCGCGGGTGTAGTCGCCTGACAGTTCCAGGGCGAACTTACCGTAGGCGCCTTCGCCCAGCTTCCAGTGATCCTGGGCTTCAAAGCCGGCGAACCGGGCACGCACGCCGGAGTATTTGTATTCAGGGTGGCCACCCGCGTCCTCTTCGCCCTCGTCATTCAAGGTCCTACCGCTACCCAGCAGGCCGATATAGTTGGAGAAACGGCTGTAGAACACGCCGAAGCTGCCCTTGTGGGTGCCGTTGTCGAAGCGCAGGGCCAGGTCGCTGGACACTGCTTTTTCCTTCGACAGATTGGCGTCGCCCACTTCATAGGTGCCGGTGGCGACGTGAGCGCCGTTGGCGTACAGCTCGTAGAAGGTCGGGGCGCGTTCGGTGTAGCCCAGGGTCGCGGCCAGGGACCAGATCGGCGTCAGGGTATAAACCGCTCCGGACGACAGGCTGCCGGCGGTGAAGGTGTTGGACTTGTCGGCATTGGCGAAGCGCGCGTTGCCCTTGGCGTCCGGGTCGACGGTGGTGTGTTCCAGGCGCCCGCCCAGGCTCAGTTTCAGGCGTTCGGTGGCTTGCATTTCTTCGAGGATAAACAGCGCGCCGGCATTGGTGTCGGTCTTCGGTACGAAGGCTTCTTCACCCAGCGCGGAAAACTCATTGCGGGTCACTTGGGCGCCCACTACGCCGTCGAACGGCCCCAGTGGCTGATGCCGCGCTTCAATACGGGCTTCATAGCCCTTGTTCTTGAACGTGGTACCGGTCTCGCCACCTTCGATTTCCCGGTGCTCGTAGTCGGTGTAGCCAGCGTCGAGTTTCACCGAGGTGAAGGGGCCTTGCAGGTTACGGATCTCGGACGCGAAGGCGTAGTGATCCTGCTTCATGCGAATCCGCACGTCCTGCTCAGCGGGTGAGCCGTAGTTGCTGTCGTAGTTGCTGTAGGACAGACCGGCGTAACCGTCATCCCAGGTGTAGGAACCGCCGACTGCGCCACCGTCCTGTCGGCCATCGCTGTTTCCCAGGCGACCGCGCTTGCCGTCGCCATTTTCGCTTTCAGGGGCGTGACGACTGCGGGCGAAGCCAGGGATTTTCAGGTCGTTGAATTCCCGGGCATTGGCGTCCAGGTGCAACGCAAACGTGCCGTTGCCGGCTTCCAGTTTGCCGGCGCTGCTGCGGGTGGTTGCGGCGCCACCGTAACGCAGTTCACCGGCGCCATGGATGCCTTCGATAGCCTCGGTGGGGATACGGTTATCGAAGGTATTGACCACCCCACCGATGGCACTGCCGCCGTAAAGCAGGGCGGCCGGACCACGGACGATTTCGATGCGGTCAACATTGACCGGGTCCAGCGGTACGGCATGGTCATAAGACAGCGACGAGGCATCCAGCGCCCCCACGCCATTGCGCAGGATGCGAATGCGGTCGCCGTCCTGGCCACGGATGATCGGGCGGCTGGCGCCCGGGCCGAAGTAGGACGACGACACACCCGGCTGCTTGTTCAGGGTTTCGCCGAGGCTGCCTTTTTGTTGCAGGGTCAGGTCATCGCCTTCCAGCACGGTGGTCGGCGAGGCGAGCTGCTGGCTGCCCAGCGGATTGCCGGTGATCACTTGAGGTTGCAATTCCAGCGCGTGAGCCTGGGCGCTGATCAGCAGGGCGGCGGCCAACGGGGTGAGGCGCCATAGCAGTGGACGAGAAGGGCAGAGGGACATCGGTCATTCCTTGGGTGGCGCACGCAGGGGCGCCCTGAGTCAAAAAGAGAAGGCTGAAAACGGTAACGGAACGATACCTGTGATAACTGTTGTTACAATATAACATCTCTTTTTTGTCTTGGAAGAGGAACTTTTCCCAAAATCCTGTAGCCGATGCCGAGGTTCTGCTACGCAGCCCCTCGCAGCCTCGCAGCCTCGTACCTCGGCAGCGGCTACAGGGCTATAGTGAAGGCATTGCTTCCACCCGCTGGGTCCCTCGGCTAAGGTGCGCGGCTTATTCTTCATTTTTGGCATAAAGGCTTGGCATGACCGCACAGAAAAACGACCCTTTGCACGGCGTCACCCTGGAACAAGTGCTCACCGCACTGGTGGCTCACTACCAATGGGAAGGGCTGGCCGAGCGCATCAACATTCGCTGTTTTTCCAGCGACCCGAGCATCAAGTCGAGCCTGTCATTCTTGCGCAAGACGCCATGGGCGCGGGAAAAAGTCGAAGGGTTGTACGTCAAGCTGATGCGCACCAAACGTCCCCAGGACTGATGGCATGAGGGCGTATGTTGCGGTAGCCGCGCTGGCCGGTTGGGCAGGGCTGGTGATTCAGCAGTACCTGATTTTCCAGTCGCGCTGGAGCGCAGATGCCAGTTTGCTGGGCGGCCTGGTGAGTTTTTTCAGTTTCTTCACGGTGCTCACCAATACCCTGGCGGTCGTGGTGCTGAGCTACGCACTGGTGAATCGTCCTTGCGCCGGGCGACAGTTTTTCCTGCAGCCGGCGGTCAGCAGTGGGATTGCCGTGAGTATGCTGGTCGTGGGCCTGGCCTACAGCCTATTGCTGCGGCATTTGTGGCATCCCGAAGGCTTTCAGTTTGTGGCTGACGAGTTACTGCACGACGTGATGCCGCTGCTGTTTCTCGGCTATTGGTGGTTCTGCGTACCCAAAGGCACCCTGCGCCTCAAACACGTTGGCCTGTGGGTGATTTATCCGCTGGTGTACTTCGCCTATGTGCTGCTGCGCGGGCATTTGCTGGGGCAGTATCAGTACCCGTTCATCAATGTGGATAACCTGGGTTATGCACAGGTGTTCGTGAATGCCGGGGGGATATTGGTGGGGTTTGTGGTGATTGCCTTGGCGATAACCGGGTTGGACAGAATCGCCAGATCACCGCAGGGTTAATGTGGGAGCGGGCTTGCTCGCGAAGGCGGTGGATCAGCTTGCACATGTATCAACTGACACACTGCCTTCGCGAGCAAGCCCGCTCCCACACTTTTACTCCTCGTCGCTGCCGTCCGCACGCCAGTAGCCAACCGCCTTGACGAACTCTTCATTCAGCCTGTGCGTATCCAACAATACCCGCCGAACCTGGCGTGACAGCTTGGTCTCGGTGGCGACCCAGGCATACAGCGAACCACCCGGTACGTTTAGTTTCTGAACGGTGGTGAGCAAGTCATCCACACCCCGCAGTACCCAGATCACCTCAACCTGCGCCGTACTCTCCAGCGTCTGTTTTTCTGCCGCATCCGCCACTTCAATCACCGCGAGCACTTTGCGTCCGGCCGGCAACTCTTCCAGGCGCCGCGCGATGGCGGGCAAGGCGGTTTCATCGCCGATCAGCAGATAACTGTCGAAGATATCCGGCACGATCATCGAGCCACGAGGCCCGCCGATGTACAGGTGTTGGCCGACAGCGGCCTGTTCGGCCCATGTCGAGGCTGGGCCGTCGCCGTGGAGCACGAAGTCGATGTCCAGTTCGCCGATATCGAGGTCAAACCGGCGTGGCGTGTAATCGCGCATCGCCGGTTGCGGGCCATCGCCCCTGATGTTGAACGTCGGGCTTTCCAGCGCGGCGTGTTCGGCGGCGTTCTGCGGGAACAGCAGTTTGATGTGGTCATCGCTGCCCAGGCTGATAAACCCGGCCAGTTGCTCGCCGCCCAGGGTGATGCGGCGCATGCGTGGCGTGATGTCGACTACACGCAGCACGTCCAGGCGACGGCGCTTGATTTCATGCATGACGCGGTGGATTTCCAACTTATTGGATTCACTCATTGGGCTTGCTCCGATGAAGATTGCACGGCAGGGCCGTCGACAATGGCTTTGGCGGTGTTATTGAGCAGCTCGCTGACTCGCCGGATTTCTTCCGGGCTCCAGCGCCCGTGGTGCAGTTGCAGGGCATGGCGCAGGTTGTGCACCGCCTCGTGGATTTCCGGAGGGCGGTCATGGCCGCGCAGCGAACGCTTGCTGACGTCGATGCGCATGCGCACGCCGTCCAGGGCAATGGCTTGTTCGTTTAAGAAGAGACGACCGGCGTCGGTGATTGTGTAGCGTTTTTTTCCACCTTCGGCGTCGCCGGTGATCAATTCGCTTTCTTCAAGAAAGGTCAGGGTGGGGTAGATCACCCCGGGGCTGGGGCTGTAGGCGCCGTCGAACAGGCCTTCGATCTGGCGGATCAGGTCGTAGCCGTGGCACGGTTGCTCGGCGATCAGTGCCAGTAACAGCAGTTTTAAATCACCGGGGGCAAACACCCGTGGGCCACGGCCGCCGCGTTCGCGGCCAGGGCGTTTTTCGAAGCCGTCGCGGCCGTCACCGTGTTCTCGGTGGGAATGATGGTCTCTCATTGTCGTGCTCTCTGTGCTTGGTTTAGACATAACTTAAGATATATCTTAATGCTGTGACAAGACAAGGCGACCAGCGGTCATGCGCGCAGGCGGACCGATAAAACGCCGTACCGATTACTTGAAGTTAATCACCGCCATCGAAATTAAGAACTATTGTTAGAGTGAAAGCTCGAATTAATAATAAATACTATTCTTCATGTTTTTTATTAGGTGCGTGGTACTGTTCTTACGGAATGTTCAACTAACTGGTTGGATTTTTATTTGTGTAGTCCATATCTTACGGACAGTTTTAAAGTTTTGGCAAAAGGCCATAATTTTCTCTCAAGGCCAGCATTTATGGGCTACATAAATGTGAGAACAAACTGGCATATCTGTTTTTTCAATTAGCGGATTATTGCTGTGGCGTTGCACTCGATTAGTTTCGGCGCAACGGCCCTCATTGTGTGTTGGTTTTAACCCTGTATTTAAAAACCAACGCTCAATGAGTTATTCCGCTCTCCAAAAAAACAGGAAATGACCATGTTCAAGAAGTTTGCAATTGCTGCTCCCCTGGCTGTTATGGCCCTGAGTTCCTCTGTAGCGTTTGCAGCGGGTGAGGCCAACCACACCGTCAACATCACAGCGAGTATCCCAACCACGGTATTCCACGCCCAGCCACGCGATCCCAACTTCGGTCGGGATGAGGCCATGAGCTACAACCTGGTGAGTGGCGAGCTGGCACCGTTGAGCGCCATCTACGACCTGAAGAACACCAACGGCTCGGTTCACGCTTACATCGAAGGTGGTCCGGCGGTGTTGTTCAACGGTAACGTGGCTCAAAACATCCCACTGACCACCACCCTGCATGGCGTCACCCTGACCGGTGCGCCAACCGAAGTGGTGAACGAAGCTGATTCCACCCCAGGTGTCGGGGCGGAATTGCGCATCACGGCTGCCAAGCCTACGGCCACCCAGCGTGGCGCGTACACCTCAGCTGTGGCGCTGGTGTTTGACGCGGTGCTGCCAACACCACGTTGATGGTGTGAGTGCCCGTGGGGCATTTGCGTCCGGGCATTTGCGTTCAGGCCGGCTGATTTTCCCCAGTGGCTGGCCTGCTTTTCATCTTGTCTCCTGGCCCTCAGAGTATTCCTTTCATGTTCCCGATGATGCCCATCGCGATTGCGCTTGCGCTATTGGTCTGTACGAGCGCCTTGGCCGCGCCGACGCCCGGTGCCGTGACGTCGACCAGCCTGCTGACCCAGGCCCAGGGTTTGCCTGCCGGGTTCAGTGACCATTTTTTCGACGTGCCGCTGGCGGTACGGGTTGAACTGGATCAGCAACTGTTGGGTGAGGCGCTGATTGTCTTGTCGCAGGATGAGCGTGTGACCCTGCTGGAATTTACCGATTCAGGCGAGAGCAAGGTTCCTGCTGCGACGCGCGATACCTGGCAGTCGGCGCTGGAACAGGGCATAGCCCTGGGCCCGTGTACCCAGTCCTGCCCACAGCAATTGGTATCCATGCACTACAACCTTGAAAACTCCCAGCTGTCGATCATTACCCAAAACGCCGAACACACCAGTGATGCCCCGCGCTACCACCCACAGCCCGAAGGCGGCAGCCGTGGCTTGATCATCAACAACCAGCTCAACCTCAACGGCGGCCAGGACGAAGACCTGGGCGGACGTTACGGTTTGCAGGCCAGCGCCAGCCTGGGCAACTGGACCCAAGTGTTCAACCTGCAACTGGCTCGCCAGAGTGGTGATGAAGAACAACTGCGTCACGCGATCCATGAGCTGTATACCCAGCGTGAACTGGAAGGCCAGTTTCTGCGCCTGGGTCATTTCACCCCTAATTCCGATGGCCTGATGCGTCAGTTACGCAGCTTTGGCGCCAGCCCCGATACGGCCCTGGGTGCTATGTATGGCAGCTCTGACAGCCTGTCTATCAACAATGCCAAGGCCAGTGTTTACCCGATCTACGTCACCGCCAATCGCCAGGCCGCCGTGGAGATTTACCGCAATGGCCTGCTGATCAATACCCAGGCGGTGTCGGCCGGTTTGCAGACGCTGGATACGCGCCCCCTGCCTGGCGGCATCTACGAAGTGGAAGTACGCCTGGTGGAAGACGGCTTGACCGTCAGCACCACCCAGGAACTGGTCTACAAACCCAGCAACTGGCGCAACGTCGATGACCGCTGGCGCTATAACGTATTCGCCGGGCGTGAAACCAAGTTGTTCAGCAACTGGGACGAACAGGCCACTGGTGCAATGACCGCCGGCGCCTCCGTCAACTACCTGGTGCACCCACGGGTGATTCTCGGCCTGTCGGCGCGCGAAGTGCGCGAGCAACTGCAATATGGCGGCTCGGTAGACTGGACCGTTGCCAACAACACCAGCCTTTACACCAACGTCTATCAGACCAATGAACACGGCACTGGCATGGACCTGCAAGGGCTCTATACCTTCGGCGCCACCAACCTGGTCTTTAGCCATAACCGCAGTTGGCTCGACACCCGCGACACCTATGAAACCCTGCCCGACGGAACACGCCTGCGGCGCAATACCTTCGTGGGCCAAACCAGCAACTCGGCGGTCTCCGTCAACCATCGGGTCGATGCGAAAAACTCGTGGAACCTGCGACTCTCCCACAGTGAAGGCAACGCCGAAGGCGCCGGGCTGGACCTGGGCTGGAGCCGCCGCGACACCGTGATGGGCAGCGATGCCAATTGGCGCTTCTCGGTGTTCGATCGTCCCGGTAACGCCGGTACCGATGATCAGCGCAACCGTGGCGTCGACATCAGCTTGAGCCTGGCCCTGGGCAGTGATGGCCGGCAGATTTCCGGCAGCATCGGCACCCGTACTGCCCGTGAGGGTGGCCGCGACAACAACGCCTCCGTCACCTACCGTCAGGACCTCACCGACCACTTGTTGCAAAGCGTCTCGGCCACGGCGATCACCGACACCTACGGCATCGGTTTATCGAGCATGGCCAGTTTCGACACCGACGTTGTCAGCGGTGACGGTTTTGTCCAGCGCAGTTCGTTCAACAACAACTTCACCGGTGGTTTGAACCTGCACAGCACCTTCGTTGCCGGTGCCGACAAGATGCTGCTGACCAGCCAGTACCAGAGCAACGGCGCGGGCATGATCATCGACGTCGAATCCGATCTGGACAGCATTGCCCTGCGGGCCGATGACTTCAACGGCGGCGGTGCGCTGCTGCGGCCGGGGCGCAATTTTGTGCCGGTGTCGGCCTACAAGAGCAGCACCGTCAACTTCGACTTTGAAGGCAACCACCCACCGGCCGCCAACATCCAGCCGGCGCGCACCACCTATCACCTGAACAAGGGCGGGGTGGACTACCGGAAAATCACCGTGATGAAAACCGTCAGCGTGCTCGGGCGCCTGCTCGATGCCCAGGGGCAGCCGCTCAAGGGGCACCACGTGATCAATCACGCCAGCCGTGGGGTGAGCGAAGTGGATGGGTTCTTCTCCATGGAAATGAGCGCCAGTTCTCCGACCCTGGAAGTGCGCTACCAGAACCAGTTGCTCTGCCAGTTCCGCCTGGACCCGGCCACGGCCGCGAATGAAAACGACGTGCTGATGATCGGTGATCTGCGCTGCACGCCGGACACCCTGGCTGAAAACACACTTAACGCGCAGACCGCCGGTTGAGTGTCATGACGAGACAATTCACGATGAAACGCATCAGTAGCGTGATAACGCAAATGGGCGCGGCAGTGTTGTTGGGGGCTTCGTCCGTGGCCAGCGCCAACGATATCACCGCGCTGTTCAGGCCGAATCCCGGCAACCCGATGGAAAACAAGTTCGAGAACACCACGCCCATCAGCTCAATTTGTGCCGCGCATATTCCGGCGCGCTGCAAGGCGCTCGGGATCTTCAGCCTCAGGGACAATGACATTGTCACCACTGCCAACGCGCCCATTCTGGCCAACCACGAGGATGAGCGGCAGGGCTTTATGGTCAAGGTGCCGTCCGATTGGCGAGACCTGCAAGTGACCCATTCGTCTACTGGGGAAACCGAGACGGTGCAGTTGCGCATTGCCGGTATCGGGGGGTTCTGGCGAATGTCCCGACCACCGGGTGTAGGGGGATGGGCGCAACCGGGAACGTCCTGGCAGAGTCGCTGGCAAACCGCGCCGAGCCCTTGCCAAAGTACCGGTCACTTGCCTGCCGGTGTCGCGTCTGCCTCGTATTTCTGGCTTACCCCTGAGGGGGCTGGAGCCTGCAGTCGGCAACCTTCGCAAACGATAAATGCCATGTACGTCAATACCATGGAGTACGCCTATGAACTCAGGACTCCCAACCCTCTGGGCATGTCCAGCGGGCAGTACGTGGGAAGCATCACCTACAGCATGGGACCAGGCGGTGACTACGACTTTGGCGACGTGTTCATACCCTCGAAAAACGCTATCACCTTCAACTTCACCCTGAGTGTGGAACACGCCCTCAAGGTCGATATTCCTCCCGGCGGTAATCGCATCGAATTGATCCCCGACGGCGGCTGGCAAGCCTGGCTCGATCGCGGGCGTACGCCGACCCGGCTGTACCGCGACCAGACGTTCCGTATCGCCGCCAGTTCACGTTTCAAGATGCAGTTGGAGTGTTCGATTGTCATGAACAACACCTGTGGCTTGCGCAACGGCAACGGTGATGAGGTGCCGGTGCAGGTCGCCGTGACGCTGCCTGTTGGCATCGACGGTCAGGACGACCAGGCGGTGCGCAAGCGCCCCCTGCGGTTGGATGGCACGGGTACCGAGTTGTTCCAGCCGCTGTTTTACGTGAATGACCGTCCCGGCACCCTGCACTTTGAAGTGCTCAGTGATGACATGCGCGAGATGCTCAGCCGGCCAGGCAGTACCTATTCGGGCGTGGTGACCGTGGTCTGGGACTCACAGGTCTAGACCGGCCCCACAACATCGGCGGCCGGGTACTTTCGCCCAGGCGCGCCGCGTTCAATCAATGAGGCGTAGTAAACATGAAGCATGCAGTGTTATGGATCGGGTTGTGCCTGCTGTCGCTGACGGCCCACGCCGGGCCGCTGATCAATGTCGGGGTGGTGTACGACTACCTGGAAGGTGATCGCAGTTCTTACCTCAAGCGCGTGTTCAATGGCGGCACCAGCACCGCGTTCATCAAGGTCAATGTGCTGGAGATTATCTACAACGCAGACGGCACCACCCGGGAAGTGCCTGTCGCCTCGATGACCGATGGCAAGGGCAACACCACCAGCCGCGACGGGCTGATGGCCAGTCCCGCTCGAATGATTGTGCCGGCGAACGGGCGTCAGGGCACCCGGCTGTTGTACATGGGCGCGCGGGACACAGAGCGGTATTTCCGCCTGCGCTTTATCCCGGTGGTGCCGGAGAAAGACGACAACTTTGGCATCACCGACGAAGAGCGGGCCGAATACAAAGACCATCTGGCTGCCGGGATCAACGTGATGGCGGGCTACGGCACGGTGTTTTTCGTGCGCCCCAAACACACCCGTTTCGATACCCAGATCAATGAAACGAGCGGCGAGTACCAACTGCGTAACGCCGGCAACAGTGTGGTGGTACTCGACGAGTTTTACGACTGTTCGGCGACTAGCGCAGCCGACTGCGTGCCGACCACCAAGCACCACATCCTTCCGGGACGCCAGTTGACGTTCGAGAAAAAACCGGACCGGCGTTACAGCTTCGTGCTGGTCGAAGGGCAGGTCAAAAAGCCGATGAAGGTCGGGAACAATAACGGGTGATCATGATGTTCAAGCAACTGACAAGACTCGGTGTGCTGGCGGCCTTGATGCTGTCGGGCACCCAGGCCGGAGCGATCCAGGAACGCTATTCCTTTGATGTGTCGGTGACTATTCCGGTCCATGAGGCCTATGTGCTGCCGTCCGAGCCGGACTGGATGGGCCAGGATCAGCGGCTGGCCTGGAACCTGGTGACGTCCCAGCTCAGCCATTTGCGCAAGAACTTCGATGTGAAGAACCTCCATGGCGGTGTCGCTGCCCGGTTGGGGGATACGCCGTACCTGTCCAACAACGGGCAGGGCCGCATCGATTTGCAGGTGCTGTTCAACCGTATCCCCTTGACCCTGGACGCGACAGAGGTGGTCAACGCCGAGGTGGCGCGCGTCGGCACCCGGGCCGAGCTGGACATCTCGGCGATCGAGCCCCCGGGTGGTTATAACGGCGGCGAGTATTACGGCACGGTGCACCTTGTGTTTGATTTTTTGGCACCGTGAGCAGGGGCCTCTTGCAAAGGCCTGCCGTTCGCTCAAACCACGGCGGCCAATGAAAACGATGTGCTGATGATTGGTGACCTGTGTTGCACAGCGGGCACCCTGGCTGAAAACACTTCCAGCCCTCAGAGCGCCGGTTAAGTGCAATGACGAGACCCTTCACGATGAAACGCGTCAATACAGTGATCACACAGATAGGGACGATGGGCGTGGCGCTGTTGTTCAGTTTGTCGGCGCAGGCTGCGGTTCAGGAGATCCGGGCGACGTTTGTCCCGGACCCGTCTAACCCGATGGTCAACCGCTTTGAGAATAAAACGCCCCAAGCGGGTGTCTGCGCCTCCTTCATGCCAGCACGTTGCAAGGCGCTGGGTATTTTCAGCCTGAGGCTTCCAGAGCTTTCGTTCGTTACGGAACAGGCGATTGAAGCTAATCATGAAAACCCGCGGCAGGGGTTCATGCTCACCCTGCCTTCAGATTGGCGGGATGTGGAGGTGCGCCACAGCATAGGTGAGACGGAAGTCGTCCAGATACGCATTGCCGGTATCGGTGGCAGTTGGAACCTTTCTCGTCCACCCGGGGTGAGTGCCTGGGCCCGGCCTGGGGCTTCCTGGCAATCGATGTGGCAATCGGCACCGGCCCCCTGCATGAGTACCAACTTTCTGGCGGCGGGTGCCTCTTATGCCCAGTTTTTCTGGTTGATGCCCGAGGGTGGCGGGGCTTGTGCAAGAACGCCGTCGGTGACGATCCCTTACTTCCGTTGGAGTGGCATTGACTATGTGTATGAACTGCGTACCCCCAACCCGTTGAGTATGCGCGCCGGTGAGTACCGTGGCTCGCTGTCTTACTCCATTGGCCGGGGGATGGACTTTGATATGGGGGATGCGCTGATCCCCAGTATCGACACGGTAGCCCTCAACTTTGTCCTGAGCGTGGAGCACGCCCTCAAGGTCGATATTCCGCCCGGCGGCAATCGTATCGAGTTGCTGCCCGACGGCGGCTGGCAAGCCTGGCTCGATCGGGGGCGTACGCCGACCCGGCTGTACCGCGACCAGACCTTTCGTATCGCCGCCAGTTCGCGGTTCAAGATGCAGTTGGAGTGCTCGATTGTCATGGGCAACACCTGTGGCTTGCGCAACGGCACAGGTGATGAGGTACCGGTGCAGGTGGCCGTGACGTTGCCAGGCGGCATTGACGGGCAGGGCGACCAGGCGGTGCGCAAGCGCCCCCTGCGGCTGGATGGTTCGGGTACCGAGTTGTTCCAGCCGCTGTTCTATGTCAATGACCGCCCCGGCACCCTGCACTTTGAAGTGCTCAGTGATGACATGCGCGAGATGCTCAACCGGCCGGGCAGTACCTATTCGGGCGTGGTGACCGTGGTCTGGGACTCCGAGGTCTAGGCCGGCCCCACTAAACATGAAGCCTGCAGTTTTTGTTTTCGGATCGGGTTGGTTTCCCCAGGGCCACTGTCCGGTGTCTCTCCGGCAGTGGCTGTGCAGAGGGCGGTATTACAGGCCTGCGTTTTTCAGGGCCTGGCGTGTCAATTGCCGGCCCAGCTCATTGTAATCATGCTGAATATCGTCGTAGAGCTTGCGCACGGTAGCGTCCGATAACGGCCGTTCGGCTAACACCACGGTGTGCGGGATAACCCGCTCATTGGCCAGGGTGACGAGCTGTTCGCGCAGTTGAGCTTTACGCTCGGGTGTCACTTGCGGGCTGGCCCATTCCTTTTGAGCGTCCAGCAAGTCCTCCAGTTGACTGCCGGCGTTGTTGCGTTGCTCACCTTGGGCGTTGAACGCTTCCAGGTGCGCGTCTTGCAGGTAGTCGTTCCAGAACGGTTGTTCAAGCAGGCCGTTCACCAGGCCATCGCCTTGCTCCTGCCCGATGATGCTGGCCGCAGCTTGGTCCAGATGCGCTTGCGTCACATTGGCTGTGTTGCGGTAGACCATGTGTTCGGACAGCCACGGCAGGTCGAGGCGCGTCTTGAGTCCGGTCTGGTAGGCGAGGTACACCTGCACGTCGTCAACGGTGTTGTCACCGAGGCCGAATGCCTGCCCCAGCCCGCCCTCGCTCTCTGGGGCTACACGATGCTGGATTTCTTGGTGGGCGAGTTGGTTGACCCGCTCCAGGCGCCAGGATTGCCTGGCCAGCGTTACCAGTTTCTTTTCGCGGGTCGATAGGCCTTGCGGGGAGTCATCTTTGCGGATGGTTTCCAGCAGGGTTTCGACGCCCATGCGGTTGAAAATATGAGCGCCGGCGTCTGCACAGTTGGCCGGGGCACCGGCCAGGCTGAACATCCGGTCGCGAAACTGTGGGTCTTTATCTACAGCAAACAGTAGTTGCCAGACGCGAATGGAGAGGTCGTCCCGACCTTGTTGAAACAACTGTTCATCGATATCCGTCTGGAACTCTGCAGGCGGTTGCAACAGTTTGAGGACATCGAAGAAACCCTGGGAACCGTGCTCCTGTTCGACGTCATCCCAAACCTTTATTGCGTCGGGGTGATCTGCTTCTGTCAGGCCAGACATCCAGTATTGCCTGTCGGCTGTACCCCCAGGTGGTGCAGTGCGGTATGGGTCGATACCGAAGGCGCGGCGATAGCGGACAAACCGGTCTTCATCCAGGCGCCCAAGTGTCGTGCGATCCACCCAACTGTTGGCCACTATCTGGGCTGCCACCGAGTCCTGGGCGAACTCGGGAACGGTCTTGACCTGGGTGTTGCTCAGGTCCAGCACCGGGATGCTGAGTCTTTGGATATCCAGGCCGCCTGGCCATTGGGTAATGCGGGTTCCGCGCAATACCAGTCGGCGCAGGTCAGGCATGTAACGGATATCCGGTGGGACCGCCATGAGCCGGTTGCCCGCCAGGTTCAGTGAGCGAAGGTACAAGAGGCGTCTAAGTACGTCATAGTTATAGGCGTCCGACCAAATGATCGGGTTCTCGCTCAGGTTCAGTGCCGTCAGGTCCTTCATGTCCACCAGATAGGCGGGAATGAGATCCAGGTGGTTGCTTGACAAGTCCAGGGCCCGCAGGTTGGGGAAGTTCATGAGAAACCCCATGTCTAGATCACTTAGCCGCGTGCCGTTCAGGTTCAGTCGGGTGACATGGCTGAAGTCAGCTCGTAGCGGTTTCAGTTGTCGTATGCAATGACCCAGGGTCAGTCCGCTCAGATCCAGCAGGGTACCGCGAGGTCCTGGTTCCGGGGGGAGCATGCGCTGGTAGGCGCCTTCTGCCCAGCAGGTTTTCAGTTCATTGATGATCAGGTCTCGCATGAGTTTTTCGTGCAGCGTGATAGTGGCGCTTGCCCTGGCGAGTGCTGGTTTTTCTCTGCGAAATTGGTCCATGTCTTCGTCCAGTGTCGCTCGGTCGGGTATCAGCGTTTTCAGAAACTGTTCCCCCTCCGGCGTGCTCAGGTAGGGCATCGCTTTTTGTATCTGTTCCTCGCTCAAACGGGGGCACAGTTGGGTCAGTGTTTCTTTGAGCGTGGGTGGCTGCCTCGGTGGATTTCTCCGAAGTAAACGGCGGAAGGCTCCGAGCATGGGTTTTTGCAGCAAGCGTTGTGTCGTGCGCTCATCGGCCTGGCGGCGAGTGGGTTCTTCCAACACCTTGCGGCGTTCGGCCAAGGGTTCAAGTTGCTCGATGAGCCATGCCTTGAATATGCCTCCCTGGCCCGGCAGGTAGTCGAGCGTGTCTTCGGGGACAGCACGCAACACCGCCTCGTAGAAGCTGTATTGCGCCTGGGAGGCAGAGGACGCGGCATCGTGGATCTGGTAGCGCCCGAGGCTCTTGTACACGAGTATTTTTTTCGTGCCGGCGTCTGCGGGCCCCACCTGGCAACGCAAGGCGCCGCTGGGGGATTGCTCATGAATGGCTATGTTCAAGTCACCCAGAGCATCGGTGTGCAAACGCACGATATTGAGCGCCATGCGTTCGGTGTCCGCTGTCAGCAACGCGTCGTTGTAGAACCCTTCAACCGCATGGCTGGCGCGGACTTCGTTGGCCAGTTCCCGGGCCAGGTTTTTCAGGCGCAGGGGGATGCGTTGCTCGCTGCTCATGATCCTCAGTTCTTGCGGCGAAATGCGTAGCAGCAGTGTCGCCACCAGGTCTTTGGGCAGTTGCGGGAACTGCTGTTGAATCAGCCGGCCATGAGGCGTGTCGATCACCTCTGCGGTGCTGTAGAGGTGGTTGAATATGGTGGTTTTTTCCTGCATCAGTGTATCGGCCAGCAGATCGCGCAGGGCCTGGATTCGCCCGGCCGGGGTTTCGGGTACGGGAACGGACAGCAGGGTACCGAGCTCTGTTTCACTCAAGAAGGCGATGAGTTGCTCGGGCAACTGGCCCGCTTCCACGTCCCGGTGACTGATCTTGAGGGTGTTGGCATCCGTGGCGTCCTGGGCCCCATAAGGCATGGCATCACCCACCAGGTCGTCACTTATAAACACCTTGATGGCTTTGTTCGACGGCCAGCCCGCACGTTCACTGGTGGTTTGCGCCGACCAGTTGGTTGGCAGCTCAGTCGTGGCCCCGGTGCGGATTTTTTCCGGCATGCGTTCGAGTTCCCCGCGTAGCTTCATGCGCTTGAGGCTGTCGGCCAGCAGGGGCGGTGGGGTATCGCGGTTGGCGTACATCATGCGCAAGGCGCCGTCATGGGTGCCGCTGGTTTCACAGGCTTGTTCGAGTTGGGCGGGGGAGAGGTCCTTGACCACGGGCCCGAGGCGGCGGCGTAAGGTCTCGCTGTCCCAGGTGTTCGGGTTTTCCCCCTCATGCACCCAGGCGCCACTGCCGTTATGCTCGAGCGTGGGTGAATAGGCCTCGGGACGCGTGGGGTGTTTGACCCGGTAAGTATTGGTAGCTTCTTCGTGTTCGACGACGTAGTGCTGGTCATCCAAGGGCAGGATTTTTTGCTCCTGGTGTGCATGCAGGCCCAGTTCATTGGGACGGGAGTCGCTCGGCAGCTGCAGGTCTTTCTTGGCATAAGGCGCAAGGTCGGGGTTCCACAAGCGTTGTTGACCCCCCACCTTGACTGCCCGCAGGCCGTCGACGAAGGCGGAGCGCTTGAAGACGCTGACAATTTCTCCACCCTCGGCGAAGATTGCCAATTGGATCAAATCGCTAGTCACGCCGATGAAGTGCTCGGCGCCTTCTATGATCTGTCCCTCTGCCAGGTCGACAATTCCTTCGAGCACCTCGTTGGCCAGCTGGAGGGCGGTGTAGACCAGCATCAACTCGCCCAGGCCCGGTACGAACGGGGTGACGACCATCAGGGCCGCGTTGAAAATATCCGAGAGGATTTTTGTAAAGTTATCCCACCAGGCCCAACGTTGTGCGCTGTCGGTATCGGCCGTGGAGACGGCGATGCTTCGTCCATCGTTAAGGATTTTGTTGAAGGATTGCTGGTAGAGGTATTCCCACAGGTCACCCTCGATTCTGCGTGAGGACGACCGTAGCCTGGGATCGTCCTGTGGGACTT
Source organism: Pseudomonas spelaei (assembly GCF_009724245.1). Lineage (GTDB taxonomy): Bacteria > Pseudomonadota > Gammaproteobacteria > Pseudomonadales > Pseudomonadaceae > Aquipseudomonas > Aquipseudomonas spelaei. The sequence continues at coordinate 88,745 of NZ_WNNK01000001.1, forward strand.
TCTGACCGCCCTGGAGCGTGCACAGCTGTTGATCCAGCCCGGCAAAGAAATGCCCGCGTTGGGCATGGTCGACAAACTGGCTGAAGAACTGTTGGTAAGTCTGTTGTTGACGAGAAGGGATGGGCGCGTTGGCTTGCAGTTTGCGGGTCAGGTCGCGCATGAACTCAGGGATCGAGTTGTACTCCTTGACCGGACTCTCAGGGTCGTGGGGGATGTAGGCGATCACTTTCGACTCGCTGGAGGCCCGATCCAGGTCTGCGGCAATCAGCAGAATACCGCTCAGCGCCGTCTCCAGAATGCTCAGTTGGTAGAACTGCATGACGCCTCGTTCACTGCGTAAAGCGCGCATCAATACATGGTAGGCGGCCATCCCCAGGTCCGGCACCTGTTGCACATCGGTTTTCAGGCAGGCCAGTTGCGCTGCGGCCCTGAGCGCGGCTTTCTGGCTGGCGGTGACCTGGTTCTTCAAATCGGCACGGGCGGCGAGGTCCGTCGGCAGCAGGTGGGTGTTCAAGTGGTGTTGGTAGCGGGCGCCGAGGTCCAGTTCACGGCACAGCGCTTTGAACTGGTCGAGGGACATCGCGTCGGTTAACGGTTTGAGGGTGAAGTGACCGCGGTAGTCCGGTTGACTGATGTAGCAGGAGTTGTCTTCAAACGTTTCGCTATTGGCAAAATTATGCAACGCGGCGTCCAGCAGGGACACTTTTCGGGAAGTGACACCCTGGGAGATATTGAAGGTGTACCAGGGCAGTGCTTTGGGGATATACAGGTTCAGGAAGGTTGTCTTGACGTCCAGGTCGAGTTGGTACTTGTCCAGGATGGCTTTTTTCAACAGCGGCTCGGCAAAGGCATACACGTCCTGCACGTTACTCAGTTGCTGGTCTACGCTGTTTTGCGCACGCCAGCCCTCGGCATTGGCCGTCTTGAGGGCTTGATGCTGGTCGGGTGTGGCGCTGGTGTACCAGGCCGGCCGAGAAAGGACTGCATTGTTTAATTGAGTGACTTTCGCCAGGGAAGTCGTGGATAGCCAGTCCGGGATTTTTTGTTTGATCAGCTCATAATGCGGGCCTTTATAGGGCGTTGCAGGCGCCCGGAACGGGATTGGAGGTTTGGGCATTAAGTTGAACTCGTTAGAGGGATTTAATTATTAGCGTATCCTTTGTGGTTGAGAATAAAAGTTCAAAATTCTGAGGGGTGTTTAAGTGTTAAGTGTGCGGGTTATTCGTTATTTAAATGTGAAATATATATAACTAATTCCTGGAAGCTACGCCCATTCACGAGTACTCGCCGCCGCCTCCTGACAAATGCGTAACTCCCAATAATGCTGTTCCGTTAAGGAAACGCGCCGAATAGCTGATACGGCCGTTTTCTGTAGCCGCTGCCGAAGAATGAGGCTGCGATGGGCTGCGTAGCTGCCCCAAGGGCGGTCCTGGGGCCCGCATCGCAGCCTCGTACCTCGGCAGCGGCAGGGCAACCGAAAGCCCAAAAAACGTTCGGGCAGTGGCTTAACTGAGCGGCATCAAGACATGCCCCGGCGTCTTACTCGTCGATCCGCCCCAGCGACTGGCGGGTCTGCTCCCGTAGCCATTCCTGGCGTCGCCGGCCCAGGTCATTGAGCAATTGGTTGTAGAGCTCATCGGATATCGGCTCGTCAGGCACGACGCGGTCTTCGATTTGTAATTGCTCGATCATGAGTTTCAGTTGTTCGCGTTTTTCAACTTTTTGTGGCTCGGTCAGGTCCGGGGATTGGGTCAACGCTTGCTGTTCGCTTTGCAGTTGATCGAGGAGGGCAAATTGTTCATCGATGCTGCTCTCGTTGATCTCGTAGTCTGTCGCATAGCGCTCCTTGAGGAAGTTTTCCCAGTAAGGCTCAAGCAGTATTTGATCCACCAGCCCGTCACCTTCACTCAATGACAGTACTGCCGTGTGCGCTCGGCTGATGGAGACTTCATTGACCCTGGCGGTCTCCCGGTACAGCATGTGTTCGCTGACCCAGGGCAAACCGAGCCTGCGGGCCAGGCGCGTCTGGTAGGCCAGGTGAACTTCTACTTCATCAACGGTGCCAGGCTCGCCGCTGATCATCTCTGAGGTCAGTCGCAGGCCTAGTCCACCTTGCTCGACAGGTTTGAGACGGTGAGCGATGTCGGCGCGCGCAACGTGGTTCAACAGCTTGAGGTTGGCCGCCCCCTTGGCCAGTTTGATCAGTTGCTCTTCACGCTCAGCGGGTGTTCGGCTGAAGAGCCTGGCCCGGCTCGCCTCGACTTCGATGCCCATACTGTTGAATATTTGCATCCCCGCATCGGGGCACAACCCCGGAAAGCTGGACATCCGAAACAGTGTTTGCCGCAAGTCGTGGTCGGCGTCCATGGACGACAGCATGCGCTGCACTTGTGATCTCATCATTGCGCTGTTCTGTTGATAGAGTGCCCTGTCGGTCGGGTCTTCGAAGAACTCTGGGGGCTCCAGGGCTTTGATCACTTCGAAAAAACCTTGGGAGCCGTGTTCATGCTCCAGGTCTTTCCAGATGGCTCTATAAATAAAGCGGTTTTCATTGTCCAGATCGTCGAGCCAGTAACCGCTGTCGCCTTGGGGCTCATAGGTCCGATAAGGGTCAAGCCCCGCGACGGTTCTATAGGTCTCAAAGCGCTCCTGGGCCTCAACGGTCAGTTTTGCACGGTCCAGGCGGGTCAGGGCAACAATGACGGCCGATTCGGAGTTGCTGGCAACCAGGGGGACACTGGTAATGGGGTTACCGCGCAGTTCCAGGATGAAAGTACTGTTGCGTGGTTGTGCAAACAAGCCGGTAGGCCATTCGCTGATACCGGTGTCGCTTAACAGGAGTACATCTAAATTGGGCATCTTGCTGATATCCGGCACGATGCCCAACGGGTTGTTGGCCAGGTTCAGGCCGCGTAGGCGCGACAGGTTACTCAACTGCTCGGAGGTCGAGGCGTCCAGGACAATCTTGTTGTCGGCCAGGTTCAGCTCTCTGAGATTGGGCATGCGCTGAATGGCGGGAGGCAGCGTTGTTAGAGCGTTGCCTGTCAGATCAAGGACCTTCAGTTTTGGAAAGTGTTGTAGGAAGTTGGCACTGCTCGAAGAGAGTTTGTGGCCGGTCATGTTCAAGCGAGTGACCCGTTGCATTTCGGTGGGCAGCTCGGGCAGCTTGTCCGGCCATCGCGTTTTAGAAAAATCCAGCCTGACGCCACCGCGCGGAGTGTTGAGCTCGTCATGCAGTCGCGTATAGCCCTCACTCCAAGCCTCCATCAGCTTGTCAGCAAAATGGGTTCTAGTCTGACGAATCACTGCCTCCGGGGGATCGTCCTTGGAACGCGTTATTTTGGATTTGATATAGTCACCCAGCGTTTTTTCAAAGGTTTGGCCTTCGGTTTCCAGGTGCTCCAGTTTTTGTAGACCTTCCGCTGTTTCCGCTACTTGAGAAAAGCGTCTTACACCTTGCTCAGACATTTGGGGGAGCCACCTTTTGATGCGTTGCTGCAAGGTGGCGGGGGGCGCCTCTTCGGCCACTGTACCCCGTAAAGTGCTGATGAAGCCGCCCCCCAGCAAGGTGAGGGTTTCAGGTTCGGCCTGTACGCGGATCGGTGGTTCGGCCATTATCAGACGCCGCTCCGCAGGGGCTGTGATCTTTGTGATCAGCCATGACCTGAAGCGCTCACCGTCGATGAAGCGTTCGTCGGTGGTCAGGGTATGGAAGACCGCGCTGTAGAAGTCTGTCGTGCCATGCAGCAGTGTGCCTTGAGCATTAAAGACCCGGTATTGGGCCTTTTTGTTGCGCACCAGGATGCGCAGGTTGGCAGCGTCCTGTTCACCGACCTGAATCCGCAAGTCGCCAGTCGGGGCTTTTTCACGGATTTCGATACGCAAGTTCGCCAGCGCGTCGGTGTGGATTCTCAAGGTATTGAGCGCCAGGCGTTCGGCTTCTTCCGACAGAGGATAGTCTTGAAGGATCTGCTCGAACACCCGTGTGCTGGTGACCTCGAACTCCAGTTCCCGGGCCTGGTTCTTGACGTCCAGTGGCAGGCGTTGGTCCTCGCTCATCACCTTTAGATGGCGGCTTCGGGTATGACGGACCAACCGTTGGGCGATGCTCAGGGGGAGGTCGGGGTACTGGGTGCGCAGTAACTGGACATGCGGGTCGTCAGTGGCTTCTTGTTCGAGGTAAAGGTGCTGGGTGAGCGATTGACTCTGTTGTTCGACATGCTCGGCCAACCGATCACGCAGTGCCTGTACCTGTTCCGGTGCGGGCAGGGTTTCGCCCAGTAAGCGGGTGAGCTGTTGTGGGTCGAGAAACGCCACGACTTTTTCCGGCAGTTGGCCGGACATGACGTCGGCGATGCTGAGCGTCAGCACGTTATCTCCCTGGGCAGTCGGACTGCCATAGAAACGGGAGTCGCCGGACAGGTCGGAATGTTGATAGACCCGCAGCGCTTTGTCCTGCGGCCAGCCTTCAAGCTCGGTGACCATTTGCTCAAACCAACTGGACGCAGGGTCAAGCGGTTGTGCCATGCGGATTTTCTCGATACTGGTCTTGATCTGCCGGTCACTTTTAAAGCGTTGCAACGTGTCGGCGAGCAACGGCGGAGTCGGTTCATTCTTGACGTACATCTGGCGCAATGCACCGTACTCCACTCCGCTGATGACGCGTACTTGCTCAAGCTCAGCGTTGCTCAATCCATCCGTCTGTGGCCCCAGTCGGCGCAGTAACCGGGTATTGCTCCACGCGCGCGGCTGTTCGCCTTCCAGTACGCAGGCGCCGCTGCCGTTGAGTGTTACCGGTGGGCGATAGGCGTCGGAACGTTTGGGGTGGGCGAGTTGGAATGCCTGGTTTTCGGGATCCTGCCGGACTTCATAATGACGGTTATTCACACGCACGATCTGCTTGCCCCGGTGGGAGTGCAGGCCATTTTCCTGCGGTTCTGGCAGATCCTGCACCCTGTGCTGATAAGGCCGCAGGTCAGGATTCCACAAACGGGTATCGCCGGAAGGCATCTGTACGGGTTTAAGCCTGTCAACAAAGGGAGACAACTTCAGGCGGGCGACTGCTGCGAGCTGCCCTCCGGCGTGGAATGTCCCCAGTTGAATAACGTTTTCGGCAACCGCCAAGATATGCTCCCACCCCTCAATTTGCCGGCCTGCGCTCCAATCGACGATGCCTTCGAGTATGTCGTTGAGCAGTTGGTAGGTGGTATAGGCCAACATCAGCAGACCCAGGAAGGGGACGAATGGGGTGATGACCATGAGGGCGACGTTGAAAATGTCCGAGAGCATCTTTTCCAGATTGTCCCACCAGGCCCAGCGGGCCATACGGTCGGCATAGTCTGTGGAAATGGCGATTTCCCGAGCGTCGTTGATGATTTTGTTCAGTTTGACCTGGTGCAGATAACGCCACAGATCCTCGCTGGTATCGTTAGCAACTTCATCGCGTACAGCCTGAATGCGAAACTGCAGGTCGGGTACCTGCACAGGGGTTTCACGCCAGTTTGGATCGCTGTCACCCGGTTCCCTCGGGTACCAGCGCACGGTCGAGAGCAAATTGTTGAGCTGGTTAAAGAAGCGCCCGCGCTGTTCATGGGGAACGAACTGACTGAAAAATTGCTGATAGCTGAGGCGAGGCGAACCCGGTGTTGGCGTCTGGTCACGTAACTGGCGGGTCAGTTCTTTGACGAAGTCCAGTGACGACGCGTATTCCTTGAGGGGATGCTCCGGGTCATGGGGGACATAGGCCAACATCCGTCCGGTACCCCAGTCAGCCGTTTGCGAGGTGATGATCAGGACGCCGGCCAGGCGGGTATCCAACAGGTCCAGGGTGTAGAACTCGATTGGTTTGGCGTCGAGCATCAGCAGCCCGGGGGTGCCTGTGACCATGAGCTGGATCAGCTCATAGGCGTCCTCGGCAATGTGATTTTTGTCCAGGGCCATCTGGGAAGCGCTGTCCAGGGCTGCCCGCAGGTTGTCGATAACCTCGTGTCGTAGCGCGTCGGCGACCGACGGATTATCGAACCCCAACGAGGCCCGAAGTTGCTGTTGATAGCGCGCGCCAATGTCGAGGTTGCGGCAGAGCGTCTTGAACGTGTCGGCGGTCAGCACCTGGCCGCTCACGTTATGGGTGAACGTCAATAGCTGGCGCTGGCCTCGGGCATCTTCATCGGAGAGGAAGGCGTAGTCGGCGAAGGTTTCCGAGGCCGAGAAATTGTGCAGTGCGGCATCGAGCAACGTGATGGTTCGGCTGGTAACGCCAGGCAGCACACTGATCGACCACCAGGGCAGGTTGGCGGGGGAATAGAGGCGAATTGAGGTGTGTGACACATCAATATCACCGTAGGCGCTCAGCGCCTCTTTGAGCAGCGGCTCGGCAAAGGCCTGGACGTCATTCAGTTGGGCAAATTTTTTGTCGAGGGTGTTCTGGGTGGACCAATGCTTGTCCAGAGCCTGTTTCATGGCCGTGTGTAACGGTGGCGTGAGTGCGTTTGTGTGGAGCCCGGAGATGACGGGCTTGAGTGTTCTTAGTGTGGTCAGTCGCTGGGGCCCGGTATCGAGCAACCAGCGAGGCAGTTGTTGTTTGATGAAGTCGTAATGAACCGGTTTTTTTTCTACGATCGAAAGTGGTCGTTCTATGACAGCGGCAGGCATGGTTGGATGACCTTTTAATAATGCTTGGGTCATTCGATTGTGTGCGGGAACGCTCCATTCAAACCTCGAAAATGTTGCTCGGAACAGGGGGGATTGGATGAGCAATTCGGGACTGAAAAGTAAACAAGTAACGCCCTGCTGCGAATGCTCTGGCGGGCAGGGTATTGGCTCGAGAACGTGCGGAAAAACTTAGTTGCGATTAACCGCCGGCGGTTGGTGGCAGGCACAAGCTCCGGGCGCCGGGTTGTAGGTAAGGCATCAGAATCGGAGCCATGCCCTTGAGTACTTGTACTGGCAAGGCCGAGGTGAACGTGAAGCCTTGGGCCGAGGCACCGGGCACGAAGGCGGTCAGGGTGCCGAAGTGATGCTCACCGATGTAGAACACAAACGTGGCCGTGCGGTTGATCGACTTGGAGCTGAGAATGCGTCCGCCGGCACCGATGGCTTCAATGCGGTTATCCCCGGTACCGGTTTTACCGCCCATGGCCAGCGGCGTGCCGTCTGTGAGTTTGAAACTGCCGGAAACCCTTTTCGCCGTTCCCGTATCCACCACTTGCGACAACGCCTCGCGCAAGGCACTGGCGACTTCGCTGGGCATCACGCGTTTGCCGCGATTCGGGTCATTGATCAAGCGGGTTTCATAAGGCGTGGCGGCAGCAAAGTGCAGGCTGTCAATGCGCAGTGTCGGTTGACGCACGCCGTCATTGAGGATCGTTCCTACCAATTCCGCAAGGGCTGCGGGCTTGTCGCCCGAACTGCCAATCGCGGTGGCCAGGGACGGCACCAGATGGTCGAAGGGGTAGCCGACGGCTTGCCAGCGTTGATGAATATCCAGGAACGCCTCGATCTCCAGCATGGTGCGGATACGACTGTCGCGGGCACTCTTGTGTCGGCTTTTGAAGAGCCAGCCATAGACTTCCTGACGCTCGTGCTCGCTGGCGGCGACGGCCTGGGTGAAGGTGGCGTCGGGCTTGTTCAACAGGTAGCCGAGCAGCCACAAGTCCAGGGGGTGGACCTTGGCGATGTAGCCTTGGTCCGGCAGGTCATAGGCGCCGGGGCCGTAGTTTTGATAGAGCTTTTCCAGACGTTCATCGGTGAGCTTTTCCGGGTCCTTGGTGTGGATCAAGTGGGCGCGTACGAAGCTGTTGAAACTCTGTTGACTGGCCTGGGGCAGCAGGTAGCGGTGCACGGCGGCCAGGCGGATGGCGGTGGGGTGCATGCCGTCGAGGAAGGTGTCGAGTCGGGCCTGGGTATCTTTGTTGCGGTACTTTTTCCAGAAGCGCAGCAGAAAGGTAGTGCCCTCGCGGTCAGCGAATTGGGCCAGGTATTCCTGGCGGCGCGGGTCGTTGTCGTCCTTGAGCAACTCGGCACTGTTGTTGGCGCCGTGGTAGGTGCTGTAGCGCACCAGGTCGCGCATCAGGCGAATGAACGGCAGGTTGATCGATTCGCGCAGGGCATCGCGCAAGGTCGGGCTGCGGCCGTTGTCTTCGTTGCGAAAGTTGTGGAAGTGATGCAAACCGCCGCCGGTGAAAAAACTTTCGCCGGGGCTGGCGGAGTACTGCCGGTTGAGGGCCGCGTCGAGCATTTTCGGCAGGCTTTGGTCGCTGTTTTGCGCCAGGTAATCCACGGCCCAGCGGGACAGGCGATCCTGGTCGTCGACGTTGACTTTCCTCAGTGCGGCGGGCGCTTGCCCGGCGTAGCGGTCATGCAGTTCGCTGATGATCTGCAGGTAGGTGGTCAGCACCCGCAGCTTGGCGGTGGAGCCCAGTTCCAGCTTGCTGCCTTCGTTGATGTCGAAGGGCTGATCGGTGTTGTCGGTCTGTACCCGCACGCGGGCGCCATCGGGTGTCATCTCGTAGAGGTTGAAGCTGTAACGCACCTGGGCCGTGTTGGCTGGGGTCAGCAGGCGCGGCCCGAGCAGGCCGAGTTGTCCGGCGAAGGCGGGGTCGGCCAGGTGCTTGAGGTAGGCGGTGGCCTGGGTTTGCAGGTCATTTTGCAAGGTGCTGGTGGCGGACAGGTCGAGGCGGTCCAGGTCATACAGTGGGCGCTTGAGCAAGGTCGCGAGGCGGCTGCGGGCGACACTGATGCCTTTGTTGGTTTCGATGGGTTGGATCGTGGGTTGTTGTTGCCAGTCACGGTAATTGACCTTGCTGGCCAAGGCGGCGGCGGACAGTGCGGGTTCGATCACGCCATTTTGTGCCAGCAGGCGGATGTGACTGTCGGTGAGTTCCGCCAATTCCTGGCGACCTTTGGACAGATAGTGCGAGGGCCGGCGCTGGGCGATCATCAACGACAGCACTTCCCGCAGGGCCAGGCCTTTCTGCGCCAGATTTTTTGGATCGTTGCTGGCCAGAATGGCGTTGCTCTGCTTGAAGTCGGCGCCGTACCAGACTCGCAGACCTTCGGCCATGCCGTGCACTTCCCCGTGGCCGGGCACTGCCGACAGCGGGACGCTGTTGAGGTAGTCGCGCACGATGTTTTGCCGCGCCCTCAGTGTCTCGGGACCGCCCTGATAGGTGCGCACGCTGGCGGAAATCATCTGGCGAATCTTCTCGCCGCCAGACAGCGTTAGCCCATCGGGTGAATGGCGGTATTTTTCCAGTTGGGTAGCCAGGGTACTGCCACCCGCTGTCTGGCCTGGCAGGTGCAGCAGCTTGGCGATTTGCGACCAGGCGGCCTTGGCAAAGCGCGGCCAGTCCACGGCCGGGTTGGCCTGGGGTTGGGCCGGGTCCAGCAGGTCGCGGTTTTCGATAAACAGCAGGCTGTTGATCACCACCGGCGGGATGGCGGCGAAGCTGGGGTAGAACTGTTGCGGGTAGCTGAACTGGTACAGGGGCACGGCACGGCAATCGGTGATTGACAGGCCAGCCTGGATTTTTTCGGCATAGGGCACAAACAGGCCGTGTCGGGTGTAGTCCAGCAGGGCGTCAGAGAAGTGCGCCTGGCTTTGGATCAAGTAGTCGCGCTTGAGCAAACGTGGCAGGAAATCACCCAGGGCACTGTAGCCCAGGCGCTTGTCGAAGGGGCCGTCGCCGGGGTAGACCATGGCATTACTGGGGCCGGGCTGGACCTTGTAGGTCAAGGTCTCGGCAAGCCGGCTGAACTCCCGGGCCTGCCACTTGGACGTACGCATTTCCCGCGAAGCGGCATAACCGAGGGCGATCAGCCCCATCACCAGCAACAGCCAGAACATTCGCCAGACAAAGCGTCGTTTGCGGGGCTTTTGTGGCAATGGCTGTTCATCCGTGCTGTCGGTTGGCACCGCAGCCTTGGTCGAATTGGTTTGCCACAAAGCACCCATAGTCGATTGATCCATTCACGCAGATTGATCGGACTTGTCTGAAGCTTAGACGGTGGTTGGCGTGTGGGAAGAATTTGTGTGGGCAATCGATAGCAGGGGTGGGTACCTCTGACTTAAGGAAAAATGAAGAACCGACACAGCCGATTTCTGTAGCCGCTGCCGAGGTACGAGGCTGCGATGCGGGCGGCAGGACCGCCGCCGGGGGCCGCTACGTCGGAATGCCGCCCAGACCCATCACAGCCTCGTACCTCGGCAAGGGCTACAGAAGGTGCGTTCTAGAGCCTCCTGCCGAGGTAAACCCGACAAAAGCAGGGGCATGACGATGCACCTTCCCTGTGCAATACTCGCCGCCGCTAATTAAAGGCAATTCCTACATTGCCCAGGTGATGCCCCTCCGAAAAAGGCGCTTTTACCGAGACTTCTCGCTGAATCTTGCTGTTTATAGAGTGAAAAGCCCTGCCCATGGCTTTTTATACTGCACCCCCGCTGAGCTGGTCCGGTTTGCAGGGCCAGTCAGGTTTGCCCAAAAGGCAGGCCTGGCAGGAGGGCGTCGTGGCGACCCGCTGCGACGTCGAACACTCGGTGGTTCATATCCAATAACAAAATGAGGTTGTACCCCTATGCCCGCTGGCAACCACCTGCCCCACGGCGAGACCGCATCAGGCGGTCCGCTTAAACGCGAACTTGGCGAACGGCATATTCGCCTGATGGCGCTCGGCGCCTGTATCGGTGTCGGCCTGTTCCTGGGTTCGGCCAAGGCCATCGAGATGGCTGGCCCGGCGATCATGCTGTCGTACATCATTGGCGGCCTGGCGATCCTGGTGATCATGCGCGCCCTCGGCGAGATGGCGGTGCACAACCCCGTCGCCGGCTCGTTCAGCCGCTACGCCCAAGACTACCTCGGCCCATTGGCCGGCTTTCTCACCGGCTGGAACTACTGGTTCCTGTGGCTGGTGACCTGCGTTGCAGAAATCACCGCCGTCGCCGTGTACATGGGCGTCTGGTTCCCCGATGTGCCGCGCTGGATCTGGGCCCTGGCCGCCCTGGTCAGCATGGGCACCATCAACCTGATCGCAGTGAAAGCCTTCGGTGAGTTCGAGTTCTGGTTCGCCTTGATCAAGATCGTCACCATCATTGCGATGGTCATCGGCGGCGTCGGCATCATTGCCTTTGGCTTCGGCAACGACGGTGTAGCGCTGGGGATTTCCAACCTGTGGGCCCACGGCGGCTTCCTGCCCAACGGTGTGCAGGGCGTGTTGATGTCGCTGCAAATGGTGATGTTCGCCTACCTGGGCGTGGAGATGATCGGCCTGACCGCCGGTGAAGCGAAGAACCCGCAGAAGACCATTCCCAATGCGATCGGCTCGGTGTTCTGGCGCATTCTGTTGTTCTACGTGGGCGCGTTGTTCGTGATCCTGTCGATCTACCCATGGAATGAAATCGGCACTCAGGGCAGCCCGTTTGTGATGACTTTCGAGCGTCTGGGCATCAAGACCGCTGCCGGCATCATTAACTTCGTGGTGATCACTGCCGCGCTGTCGTCCTGCAACGGCGGGATCTTCAGCACCGGGCGCATGCTCTACAGCCTGGCGCAGAACGGCCAGGCCCCGGCGACCTTCGCCAGCACCTCCAGTAATGGTGTCCCGCGCCGCGCGCTGCTGCTGTCGATCTTTGCCTTGCTGCTGGGGGTGTTGCTCAACTACCTGGTACCGGACAAGGTCTTTGTCTGGGTGACTTCGATCGCCACTTTTGGCGCGATCTGGACCTGGGTCATGATCCTGCTGGCCCAGCTCAAGTTCCGTAAAGGCTTGAGCCCCGCCGAACAGAAAGCCCTGAAATACCGCATGTGGCTGTACCCGGTCAGCTCGTACCTGGCCCTGGCGTTCCTGGTGCTGGTGGTGGGCCTGATGGCGTACTTCCCGGATACCCGTGTTGCGCTGTATGTAGGGCCTGTGTTCCTGCTGTTCCTGACGGTGCTGTTCTACGTGTTCAAGTTGCAACCGACCAATGCCTCCCCAGGCTCGGCACGTTCAACGTCCTGATACGTACACGCTCAACAAAAAGCCCCGGTCAACTGATCGGGGCTTTGGTTTTTGCGGTGTCGAAGGTCAGGCCGTGGCGACACGCGCCGGTTGGGTCAGGCGCTTGTTCAAGTCCAGCCATGCGCCGAGCAAGGCCATCAATCCGGCGCCCACCAGCGCGGTGAAGATCTGCATGGCGAAGGCATCGTTGGTCATGGCGTTGACCATGTCCGCCAACGGCGCCAACAACACGCCCAGGCAGAACACTTCGAGGGAGTAGCGACCCATGCGGCAGGTTTGCTGTGCCAGCCAGTTTTGCGTCCAGACACGGCCCGGCAAAAGCTTGGCGGTGACGTAGGCCAAGGCCAGGAAGTGCAGCAGGCGCACCGGCGACAGGTCGGTTTTGCTGATGGGGTACAACAGGTCGCTCAGGGCGGCGGGCATCACTGCATCGTGGATTTCGGGCCAGCGCCAGGAGACCGTGATGATACCGGCCATCACCACGTAGCTGGCGGCGGCGATGAACAACGGCTGGCGTGAAAGCGGTCGACGTTGCACGGGCTGGGGTTTCTGGCTGTGCAGCGCTGCCGCGCCGCCCAGTACAAACAGCAACTGCCAGGTGACGGGGTTGAAGTACCACACACCGTCGGCAATCGCCGACAGGTTCCAGCCCAGTTTCGGCGCCAGCAGGTACACCGCCAGTGACACGGCAACGACCGCCCAGGCCTTGCGTACCAGCAGCGGCAGCACCAGCGGCAGGCCTGCCAGTAGCACGATGTACAGCGGCAACGGGTCCATCAGGTTCGGTTTGAAGCGCAACAGCAACTCATCCGTCAGCGCTTGCTGAGGGTTGCTGATGAAGTGCGTCAGGCCCATTTCCTGGACCAGGTCGCGGGTTTCCACATGGCTGTTGGCGAAGAACACGATGCCCATCAGCATCGCCAGCAGGAAGATATGCACCACGTACAGCACCCAGGCGCGCCGCAGGATCTTCACACAGGTGATCCAATACCCTTCGCGCTGCAGGATCTTGCCGTAGGCCAGCACCGCCGCGAAGCCCGCGAGAAACACGAAGACTTCCGCCGCATCGCTGAAGCCGATGTTGCGCAGGGTAATTTGGCCCAGCGGGTTGTGGGGCACGTGATCCCAGAAAATGAAGATCAGCGCCAGGCCCCGAAAAAAATCGATGCGCGGGTCGCGTCCGTTAAACATGGCTGCGGGCTCTTGAACAGTTGGTTTAGTAATGACAAGTGGACGACGGCATGGGTCGGACCGTACGTCGGGCGGGCGCAGGTTGGCGGTATTTGTAAGCAATTGCAAAGCGTGGGTATTACTGAATGTCTCATCCTGGCTGCCCAGGGATGAAGATCTAACCCTTGTAGGCGCTGTCGAGCTTTAGCGAGGCTGCGATGGCGGTGGGTCAGGCACCATCAATGTTTGCTGTACCGACGTCATCGTAGCCTCGCTAAAGCTCGACAACTCCCACAGTTGATCTTCACTGCCTTGAGCTGGATGTTTGCTTGGCGGGCTGGTGTTTAGAACGCATCCATCAGCAATACCCGGCACGGCCTGGCCTGATGCGCGTTGATCTGCGGTACCAACCGGGTGAAGTGTTCGGTTTGGCAGTGAGTATCCAGCGCGGCCTGATCGGGCCATTGCTCGATGAAGGTAAAGTGCCCCGGGTCTTTCTGGTCGACGAACAAGTCATAGGCGATGCACAGCGGTTCCTGGCGGGTTTTTTCCACCAGTTCGGCATACCACGGACGCACGGTGTCCAGGTGTTCGGGTTTGATGAAGTCTTCAGCGATCACTTTCAACATAAGGTCAATCCTTTGAGCGGCGCCGTGGCCGACGCCGCCATGGGGTTTAAGCAGCCGCTTCTTCATGGGGCTCAAAGCTGTCGGCCCGCGCCATCTGCCACATCCGCGAATAAAACTCGCCATTCACTTCGCCAGTGAGCAATTCACCGGGCTTGAGGAACACATGCAACTGCGAGAACAGTTTGATCTCGGTTGCCGACATGCGTCGTACCAGATGTTTGGCCGACAGCTGCGATGGATGCTCCAGACCTGCGGCTGCCAGCATTTCCGCCAGGGCCTTGAGCGTGTTGCGGTGGAAGTTGAACACCCGCTGGGCTTTGTCCGGTACCACCAGCGCGCGCTGACGCAGAGGGTCCTGGGTGGCGACGCCGGTCGGGCATTTGTTGGTGTGGCAGCTTTGCGACTGAATGCAGCCGATGGCGAACATGAAGCCCCGGGCTGCGTTGGCCCAGTCGGCACCGATAGCCAGCACGCTGGCGATATCGAAGGCGCTGACGATCTTGCCGCTGGCGCCCAGCTTGATCTTGTCCCGCAGGTTCAGACCCACCAGGGTGTTGTGGACGAACAGCAGGCCTTCACGCAGGGGCACGCCGATGTGGTCGGTGAACTCCACGGGCGCGGCGCCGGTGCCGCCTTCCTTGCCGTCGACCACGATAAAGTCCGGCAGGATTCCGGTTTCCAGCATGGCCTTGGCGATGCCCATGAATTCCCATGGGTGGCCCAGGCAGAATTTGAACCCGATGGGTTTGCCGCCAGACAGTTCACGCAACTGGGCGATGAACTGCATCATTTCAATGGGTGTGGAAAACGCGCTGTGGCGGGACGGCGAGATGCAGTCTTCGCCCATCATGATGCCGCGGGTCTCGGCGATTTCCTTGGTCACCTTGTGCTTGGGCAGGATCCCGCCGTGGCCGGGCTTGGCGCCCTGGCTCATCTTGATTTCGATCATCCGCACTTGCGGGTTCTGCGCCTGCACGGCGAAGCGTTCCGGGTCGAAGCGGCCATCGCTGGTGCGGCAGCCGAAGTAGCCGCTGCCCAGTTCCCAGGTCAGGTCGCCGCCGTTTTCCCGGTGATAGGGGCTGATGCTGCCTTCGCCGGTGTCATGGGCGAAGTTGCCGAGCTTGGCGCCCTGGTTCAGGGCGCGGATGGCATTGGCACTCAGGGAGCCGAAGCTCATGGCCGAGATGTTGAACACCGAGGCCGAATAGGGTTGTGTGCACTGTGGGCCGCCGACCATCACCCGAAAGGTGCTGGGGTCACTCAATGGCGCTGGGCGCATGGAGTGGCCGATGAATTCGAAACCGGACTGGTACACGTCGATCAAGGTGCCGAAGGGTTTGTCGGCGCTTTCATTCTTGGCCCGGGAATAGACCAGCGAGCGCTGGGCGCGCGAGAAGGGCAGGGCGTCGCTGTCGGACTCCAGCAGGTACTGGCGGATCTCCGGACGGATGCCTTCCACCAGGTAACGGATATTGCCCAGGATCGGATAGTTGCGGCGCACCGCGTGGGGGCTTTGCATCAGGTCGAAAATGCCGATCAGGCTGAGGATGCCCGTGACTACCGTGATAGGCCACAGCCAGTCATGGTCGACAAAGGGCAGGCTGGCGAGGGTGAAAATAACGCACACGGCAAAGAAGGCGTAACGGCTTAGCAAGGACAGGCTCATACGGTTTCCTTGGGTTCGGACTCATCAGGTCGGTCACGCATTCTGCGCCAGTACTGAAACCGCGGACAAGGATTGAGCACTCTGGGGCGCAGGGTTACGGCCCATGAAGAGGAACTCTTCCTGTTGTCGCTGCCACTACAGGCTTAAGACGCAAGTCCAATAACGTTCTTAATGTGCCGATGAGTGAGTCGTTTATGACTATAAGTACAGCAGTTACTTCTGATCGCTATTCACTGCCGCCTGCGCTACAACAAGAGACGGCTCACGTGGATCAGTCGATGACAAACAATGAAAAACCAGAGCTTACGGCCGATTCCGCAACGGAGCATTCAGCACAGAGCCAGCGTCCCGCAGAGCGGATGAATAATGGCAACTCTATCGTCAAACTTCTGATTGACCAGAAAGGCATTGAGTCTCGGGAGGAACATGCCCCGCAGGACGGCGTGACGAACAAAAACAAGGCCCCGGAAAGTACCCTGGACACTCATGTGGGGCATGACGATACCGATAAGGGGGTGGTGCGTAATACCGCCGGAAAAGTTGCTAGGAATACGTGGTTTATCCCTGGTCTGAGCAACATGCTTCAAGGTATTGAAAAGTCTGATGGTAGCCCCGGCGGTATTATGGAAGGGGCAAAAAACGGGTTTGAAAAGACACGGCGTGACGGTTTGGATACTGCGCTTGGCGGCGGTGTCCGAGGTGACTTTGCGTCAGTTGTCAAAGGCTATGCCGAGGCTGTGGCTAAAAGCGAAGCCACCCCGGTAGTCGTCAAGGAAGTGCTGCTCAAGGTCCTCGAATGGATGAGTGAGTGGTGGCAGCCCAGCTCTCCAGAAGCTGAAAAAAATTCGAACACAGCTCGGAGCGGAGCTTGATCCAAAGATGTTTTATTGCAACTGGTTCTCGTTTGAGTGTGATTGCATGTTACTGTATAACAGTTCTGACACCCAAATGCCCCGGAGGCCTTATGAAAGCTGGTATCCATCCTGACTACCGTACGGTGCTGTTCCACGACACCGCCGCCGATGTGTTCTTCCTGATCGGTTCCACGGTTGAGACGGATCGCACTCACAAACACACGGACGGCACCACTTACCCTTACATGGCCCTCGACGTGTCCAGTGCTTCGCACCCGATCTACACCGGTCAGCAGCGCAAGACTCAGGTCGAAGGCCGGATTGCCGGGTTCAACAAGCGTTTTGCATCGTTTGGTTCGAATCCGAAAAAAGCCGAGGCATGAATGAGGTTCGACGGCGACTGGCGGTGTGTCTTACACCGCCGTTTGCCGAATGGGTAACACCACTCGAAATATCGTGCCCTTGCCCAGTTCGCTGCTGACGGAAATGTTCCCGTGGTGTTTCTTGACGATACCGTAGGACAACGACAGTCCCAGCCCTGTCCCTTCACCCACCGGTTTGGTGGTGAAGAACGGATCAAAGATTTTCTGCAGGCTTTGCGGTGCAATACCGCAACCGTTGTCTGCCACCTCCAGCCAGACGTTTTTCCCCTCAACACCATTACTGATGGTGATTGTGCCGCGTTCCGGCCCCATGGCTTGCGCCGCGTTGATGATCAGATTCATGACCACTTGGTTGATTTGTGACGCCAGGCATTCGATCTCCGGTAGCGCCTGGTACTGCTTGATCACGTCTGCTTTGTACTTGAGTTCGCTGGCAACGATGTTCAGTGTCGAGTCGATGCCCTGCTGCAGGTTGGCCCACTGCCAGGATTGGTCGTTATCCACCCGGGAGAAGTCTTTCAAATCCTTGACGATCTGCACCACGCGGCCGATGCCTTCCTTGGACTCCCTGATCAGGATCGGAACGTCCTCCTTGAGAAACTCAAGGTCCATGCCAGTGCGCAAGGTTTTGAGTTGTTCAAGGCTTTCCCCCGAGGCGATAAGCTCTTCGGCTTGTCGATAGGCGTCGAGCATCTGCTGCAATTGTTTGAAGTAGCTGTCCAGGGTGCCCAGGTTGGAGGAGATGAACCCCACCGGGTTGTTGATTTCATGCGCGACGCCCGCGGCCAGTTGCCCCAGGGAGGCCAGCTTTTCCGACTGCACCAACTGGCTCTCCAGTTGCTTGCGCTCATCGATTTCCAGTTGCAGCGCCTGGCTGGCCTGGGTCAATGCTTGGGTGCGTTGTTCCACCAGCCGTTCCAATTGACTGGTTTGCAACGATGCGCGCCGGGCCATTTCCCATTTGGCTGTCAGGGTGTTGGCCATTTGTTGGACTTCGATGTTGTCGAAGGGCTTTTTCAGGATCAGCAACCGGTCGTGTGCCTGCAGGCGGAACAGCAGTTCCTCCCAGGAGTAATCCGAGTAGGCGGTGCATACCACTACTTGCAACTGCGGGTCGACTTTCCACAGCTCTTCGATAGTTTGCGCACCGTCCCAACCCTGGGGCATGCGCATGTCGACAAAGGCCAGGGCGTAGGGCAGTTTCTGAGCCATCGCCTTTTCGATCAGTTCTAAACCTTCCCGGCCACCATAGGCTGAGTCCAGCTCAAAGGCCTGGGCCCTGGGTTTGACGGCGTCGCCGAACAGCGCCATTTCCATATCGTCCAGTTCCGGGGTTTGCTCCTGGACGGGGGTGAGGATCTTGCGAAAGTCCTCGTGAATCGAGGGGGTATCGTCAATCAACAGGATGCGCCGGTTCGGTGGTTGATTCATGGTCAGTTCTCGGCGTTTTCCAGGGGGATTTGCAGGGTGAACAGAGCGCCTTTGCCCGGCCCGTCACTGTGGGCGGTCAGCTTGCCCTTCATTTCGATTGCCGCCAGTGCGCAACTGTGCAGGCCGAAGCCATGGCCTTCCTTGCGGGTGGTGAAACCGTGGGTAAAAATTCGGGCCATGTTTTCGGGCGGGATCCCTTCGCCCTCATCCTTGACGCTGATGTGCAAGGTGCTGTTGTCCATTGGACGAACCATCAGTGTCATTTGTCGTGGCCGATCGCAGAGGTTGGACATGGCGTACTTGGCGTTGCTGATCAGATTGACCAGGATCAGCAGCAGCCGATGCTTGTCGGCCATGATCTGCGGTACATCGTGATAGTCCTTGACCACCGTCACATGGTGGCGGCTCAGGGCGCCGGAGTTCATACGCAGGGCATCTTCGATCAAGGCGCTGATGTGTACCGGCTCCAGCAACGTGGAAGCGCCTGCGTAGGATTGCTGAGTGGAGACGATGTCCTTGATGTGGTCGACGCTCTTGCTGAGCTGAGCAAGTTCGTCGGTGATGTCCCGCTGTTCGAGAGTGATGGCCTCTACCAACTGGTTCAAGTAGCCGGGCAGCAATTTACCTTTTTCATCTTCGGTGATGAATCTGCCCAGGTCGTGGTGGTGTTCGTTGATCAGTTGCACGGCCTTGCCCAGTCCCAGCGTCTTGCTGGTGCGCAGCTTGCGGGTCACCAGGTCGGCGGAAATGTTTACGCTGTTGAGCACATTACCGACGTTGTGCAGCACATTGGTGGCGATTTCCGCCATGCCAGCCTGGCGTGCGCTGTCCAATAGTTCGCTCTGGGCGTCCTTGAGTTCGCGGGTGCGTTCTTCGACCCTCTGTTCAAGGCTTTCGTTGGCTGTGTGCAAGGCGCGGTTGACCCGGTTGATCTCGGCAAAACTGCGCAGCAAACGAATAGCCAGATACAGCAGCAGTACCACCAGCAGGCTTGCGAACACCAGCAGGTAGCGGTGGTACCTCTGGTCGACGAGGTCGGCTTCGGCCTGATCCTGATTGAGCAGGTTGGTCAGGTCGTCCAGGCGATCAGACAGCGGGATGGCGGCGATGCGTTCGAGCAACGTGTTGACCAGTGGTTGTTCGCGCAAGATCAGTGAAACGTGGTTGCTCAGAATCTCCACCGGCGCTTGGAACTCGTCGGGCAGGAGCGTCTTGTTGACCGCCAGTTTATTCAGCCCTACAAGAATATCCGCCGCTTTGTCGTCGCTGGTGACCTGGGCGAACTCCAGGCCACTGAGCAGTAAGTCATAGGTGTCGGTGGCGATGTTTTGTTGTTGCAGCTTGTCGGCATCATTGAGCTGGATGAATTGCGCCTGAATATCGTCCTC
The DNA here is from genome assembly GCF_009724245.1 of Pseudomonas spelaei. GTDB lineage: Bacteria > Pseudomonadota > Gammaproteobacteria > Pseudomonadales > Pseudomonadaceae > Aquipseudomonas > Aquipseudomonas spelaei. Next base: position 108,260 of record NZ_WNNK01000001.1, read on the forward strand.
GGCGGTCGGCAAAAAGGCCAGGGAGTTACGCAGCACTGCGTTGTGGGACTTGAACTGGTCCACCAGCCGGGCCTTTTCCTGAAACGCCTGCACATAGGCATCCTGGCTGGCCTGCCAGAGTGCCGGGTCTTGAGGGTGATGATGGGACTCGCGCGTCAGCAGGCTGGCCCACAGGTGGGTCATTTCGTTGAGTGGCTCCACCAGAGGGTCGTAGTTGTGGGTCAGGGCAATCCTAGCTTTGAGTACTTCGCCGTCCCATTGCGCGTTCAGTTGCTTGAGCTGGCGGATCAGGTCCCGGGACTCGGTGTACGTGGCGGCCTGGTCAGTCGAGGACTTGAGGTACAGGAACACCAGGATCGAGGCCAGGACCAGGGTCATGGCGCTGAGCAGTGTCTGGCTGGCGTGGCGAGACAGTTTCATAACGGTTTGCCTGCCCATTCGCCGGTCAACGTCTTGAGAAACTGGATGATCAGGGTTTTGTCCTCCGCTGATGGAGTGCGACCCAGTTGGTACTTGAACATCACATCCACCGCCTCTTCCAGGGTCTTGGCCGAGGCGTCGTGGAAGTACGGTGCGGTGACTGCAACGTTACGCAGGCTGGGAACCTTGAAAACATGGCGGTCCTCCTCGTCCAGGGTCACCAGGTAGCGTCCCAGGTCCGCTTCGGTGGGGTTGCCCCGGGCCTTGAAGTAGTCCCCCATCACACCAAACTTCTGGTACATGTTGCCGCCGATATTGACCCCCTGATGGCAGGCGATACAGCCGTAGTCCTTGAAACGCTGGTAGCCGTATTTTTCCTGGAGAGTGAGGATGTCGGTGTTGCCTTGCAGGTATTGGTCAAAACGTGAGTGGGGGGTGAGCAGGGTACGTTCATAGGTAGTCAGAGCGTTTTGTACGTTGGTCGCCGTCACGCCGTCGGGGTATGCCTGGGCAAAAGCTGTTTGATACACCGGCAGGCTCGATAAAGTCTGCACCACGTTCTTCCAGTCATTGCCCATTTCCACGGGGCTGATGACCACTTGTTCTATTTGTGCTTCCAGGGTGTCCACCCGTGCGTTCCAGAACTGTTTGAAGTTCAGGCTGGCGTTGAACACGGAGGGTGTATTGAGGAGCACTGGCTGGCCGTCGAAACCGATGGAAAAAGCTTTGTTGTCGGCACCGCCCGTTTCCAGGTGATGGCAACTGGCGCAGGACAGGGTGTTATTGACCGACAGGCGTTTTTCATTGAACAGCTGACGGCCCAGCTCAACTTTTTCGGCATCCAGGGCCGGTACTGGGGGCAGAGGCTTCAACGGCTCATCCAAGGGGGCGGCGGACACCGACCCGGCCCACAGCATAAAGGCGAGGCTCAGCCCTCGCATTACCCGGTGCCGAGGATGTGGCAGAAGGTTACTCAAGTATTGATTCCTTGTGAGCACGGCGTTATTGGCCAGGCATCAGGGTGTGTAGTCCGGTTTGCAGCATCCGGGCGAAGTCATCGGCGGCGACGGGCTTGCTGAACAGATAGCCCTGACCTTCCTCGCACAGGTTGCTTTTGAGAAAGTCCAATTGCTCAACGGTCTCTACCCCTTCGGCAATGATGTGCAGGTTCAGGCTCTTGCCCAGGCTGATGATGGCGCCGATCAATTGCGCGTCCTGGCTGTTGGCGCTTAGGCCGCGAATAAACGATTGATCGATTTTCAGCACATCGATGGGAAAGCGTCGCAGGTAGCTGAGACTGGAATAGCCGGTGCCGAAATCATCGACGGCCAGGCGGACTCCCATGGCCTTGACCGCCCATAAGGTGGCCACCGTGTCCTCGACGTTTTGCATCAAGACGCTCTCGGTAATCTCCAGTTCCAGCAACGCGGGCGCCAGGCCGGTCTGTTCGAGGATGGCGGCCAGGTTGGCGACAAAATCCCGCTGACGGAAATCAATGGCCGAGATATTCACCGACATGCAGATCGGCGCCAGGCCCTGGGTTTGCCAGGCTTGTGCCTGCTCACAAGCCTGGCGCAGTACCCATTGGCTCAAGGGCACGATCAGGCCGCTGTCTTCAGCCACGGGAATAAAGGCAGATGGGTATATCCAGCCATGATCGGGTTGGCACCAGCGAATCAAGGCTTCGGCGCCGATGATCCGGCCACTTTTCAAGTCCAGTTTCGGTTGGTAGTGCAAGACAAACTCATTGCGTTCCAGCGCCAGCCGAATTGCGCTCTCCAGACTCTGTTGCTCCCGCGCCCGCAGGTTCATATCGTCGATGAAGAAGCTGAAGTTGTCAGGGCCATGGTCCTTGATGGTGCGCATGGCGATTTCGGCTTTCTTGATCAGTTCTACGGCGCTGAAACTGTCATTGGGGTAGAGGCTGGCGCCCAGACTCGCGGTAATGTTCAGGTCGTGGCCCGCCACATGGCGGGTGGCACTTACCGCCTTGAGAACTTTCTCGGCCATGCCCTGGGTTTGCTGGGGATGACGAATGTCGTTGAGGATCAGCACGAACTCATCGGAGCCGTAACGAAATACCGAGTCTGACTCCCGCACCGTCGCTACCAGGTTTTGGCTGACCTGCTTGAGCACCTCATCGCCCGCTGGATGGCCCAAGGCGTTGTTGATGCGCTTGAAGCGATCCAGGCCGATAAACATCACGGCCAACTGAGTGTCGTGACGCCTGCATAGGGTGATGGCCTGGGTCAGGCGATCCCCCAGCAACGTGCTGTTGGGCAACTCGGTGAGGGCGTCGTATTGCAGCAGGTGCGAGACCTTGAGCAACTCCTGGACCCGTTCCTCGATGGTGCGCTCAAGGCCCACCAACTTGAGCGCCGCGTCCTGTGCCAATTGCCACTTCCAGGTCAGGGCACTGGCCATCTGGCGAATTTCCAGGTTGTCGAAGGGCTTTTTCAGGATGAGCAGTTGATCGTCGAACGTCAGGCGCGCTTCAATCGCTTCGAAGGAATAGTCGGAATAGGCCGTGCACAAGGCGATTTGCAGATTCGGGTCGACGTTCCACAGTTGTTCGATGGTTTCCAGGCCGTCCCAGCCCGGCGGCATGCGCATATCGATGAACGCCAGGGCGTAAGGTGTCTTCTCGGCCAGGGCCCTGGTCACCAGTTCGAGGGCTTCCTGGCCCTGGTAGGCGGAGTCCAGGAGGAACGACTGACGCACTGCCGGGGCCGTACCGAACAAGGTTTGCTCGACCCTGTCCAGGGATTGGTCGCCACTGGTTTCGGGGCAGAGGATCTTGCGAAAGTCCTGATGAATCGATGCGGTGTCATCGACGATCAGAATCCGCCGATTGGCCCGTCCCGAGCGAGGATTCATTGCACTTCTCGCCCAATGCACAGCAGCGTATTCGGGCACATATGGCTTCCTTACCTTGATTGCCTGGCTGAAGGGGCGTGGCGACCAGCTTCATGCCCATAGCGTAGTCGACTCCCTTGAATAAGTCGGTGAGTTGGCGTCAAATCAATGCCAGTCAGTCATCAAAACTCCGTTGGCCTGCGCAATGGCGGTGCTTGATCTACGGTGTAGCGCAACGGTTCAATTGTCAGCAGGTGTCGCCATGGATGAGCAACTCGCTACGACTTCCCCCTATAAACCCACGGTCTTGCTGGTTGATGACGAAGAGTCGATCCTCAATAGCCTGCGTCGCCTGCTGCGTAGCCAACCCTACGAGGTGCTGCTGGCCGGCAGCGGGGCCCAGGCCCTGGAGATCATGGCTGCCCGGCCCATCGACCTGGTGATGAGTGACGCGCGTATGCCCGCCATGGACGGTGCCATGCTGTTGGCTGAAACCCGTCGGCTTTACCCGGCAACCACGCGGATCCTGCTGACGGGGTATGCCGACCTGACGATGATGATCAAGGCGATCAACGAAGGGCAGATTCATCATTACATCAGCAAACCCTGGAACGACGAGGAAATGCTCCTGACCCTGCGTCAGTCCCTGGAACACCAGCACTCCGAGCGCGAAAGGCTGCGTCTGGAGAAACTGACCCTGGAGCAGAACGACCAGTTGAAGGCCCTCAATGCCTCGCTCGAAAAGCGAGTGGAGGCGCGGACCAGCGAGCTGCAACAGACCGCTGACATGCTTGACCTGGCCTACGATGAGCTCAAGCGCAGCTATGTGACGGGCACCGAAGTGTTTTCGCTGTTGGCCAACCTGCGCCTGCCCAAGGAGAAGCAGACCAATCGTCAGTTGATCGAACTGATACGGGTCTACTGCACAGCCCAGGTGATGGACGAAGCCAGCAATCGCGACCTGACCATGGCCGCTGCGCTTTACAACATCGGCAAGCTCAGTTGGAGCGACAGCATGATGATCGCTCCGGCCGATCTGCTGCACAGCACCGACCGCGAGCGCTATCGGGCGTATCCGGCCCAGAGCGAGTCGCTGCTGATGACCCTGGAGCCGATGAAGGATGCCGCCCGGCTGATCCGTCATCATCAGGAACGCTGGGACGGCACGGGTTTTCCCGATCACCTCAAGGGTGAGGCGATTCCCTTCGGTTCGCGATTGCTGAAATTGGCCGTGGACTTCATTGAACTGCAGCACGGGCTGATTCTGGAGCGGCAGATGAACAGCGATGAGGCGCTGCTGTACATCCGCAAATACGCCGGGCGCCTCTACGACCCAGGCATGGTGGAAGACTTCGTCCAGGCCTGTGCCGCGTTCCTCAGCGATGTGACCTTGGGCGACCCGCGCGTCAAGGTGCTCAGCACCCGCGAACTGGCTGAAGGCATGGTGCTGGCCCGCAACCTCAACGCCGACAACGGCATGTTGCTGCTCAACGCGGGCAAGGTGCTGAACCTGCCGTTGGTGGACAAGTTGATCGCGTTTGAAGCGATGGAGGGTGCCAGGTACAGCGTGTTTATCAAGGAACCGGATGATGCACCGCTCCTTGCTTAGACTGAGGGTAAGGGGCTGCCTTTACCTCCTACATTCCCCAGGCGACTGGCTTGCTGGCGTGATAATCAATGATGCCTCTGAGTATGAATATATCGTTCTCACCGTCTTTCCCGGCTTTCTCAAAAGCTGCTCGCCATCGACCACGACCAGCACCGATCTCTACTTGCGGTAAATCAACATAGGTGTATTTACCTATTTTTTTTCGAGTAACACGACCTGCTTGAATGTCCTGAATAATGTCCTCGATTTTGGCTCTGGCATTATCGGGTAATAGTGGGATTTGGGTTTCTGCCAGATCATCCAGTTTTACGATGTTAGTTGTCGGAGCTCTGACGGCTGTTTGTGTTGGAACTGCCGGGATGTCGGGCGCAAGTACTGGTCTTTCAATTCGGTGCGTTTGAGCCCGTGGGCTAACAAACTCTAAGGGCGATGAAAATTGGGTGATGTTTCTTTCAAAGTTTGTGACAGTGACACTGTCAACCATTTTAACGCCAGAGTCCGAGCCCGTGGGTTTGCCCCGCGACAGTGCGATATAGGGAACGCCGGATTTTTTAAAATCTTCTGAAAAGGAATCTACGCCAAGCTGTCTGAGTTGCTCTATGAATTTCTCTGCTCTGAATTTTTCTAACGTATCTTGTATTTCAGGGGACTCTAGCAGTAGATCCAGCGCCTCTTGGCGTGTGATTTTTTTGTCTGCCGCTATTTTGTTGAGGATTTGTTGTCGTCCCTTTTCATTTAAGAAATTATTAAGGCTTTCGATTGGCCAAGTTGAAAGTTTGTGTTTTTGATCGAACTTTGTCAGGCTGTTAATATGTTTTTGTGTGAAGGCATAGCCTACAAGTCTCGCACCTGTCTCGGGGTCTGAGAGTCCAATGGATGCTCTGATGGATTTTGAGAAATCATCATTTTTTCCAATTATTCTTTTTATTCTTATATGAAGTTTATCTATATCTTCCGGAGTAAGGGGGAGGGAAAAATTTGTTGATTTGTTTATGTGGACGAAAATGTTCATGTCGGATTGTAGCGTCAGCAGCGAGTCACGTAATTTGGTTTTCGCGGTTTGGCTTAAACCCCGCGGGTCCGATACGATACGACGAAATGTAGCTTCATCTATATTGACGTCCAGTTGTTGCCGTGCGGTATCAAGGAGTCGTTTTTTTTGAGGATTGCTTAGTTTTACAAGGTCTTCTATGAATCTCGGTATCTCCTCTTCTGTTGAGTAAACACGAAGGGCTGCGATCAGATCATTATCCACTTGCTGTGCCGCTGTGAGCGGGCGCAGGGCGCTCCAGACGGGCCCTCCGCCTCTTAGCCTTCTCTCGAAACGCGGCTTCCAGCTTTTTGCGTCGTCCGGTACCACCATAAAGTCCACTTTATTCGCTGCCGGGTCTTTTATATAACGCGCTCCCTCATACTGGTAGGACGAGTACAGGTGATAGCGTCCCCGTTCATCCCTCATCGCAATAAACTGGTTATTTCGAGTGTCGATAAAAGAGGGCGCTCTTCCCGCACTGCGCGACAGCGTGTAATTGTTCGTCTGGGCAAACAGTTCCACGTCAAAGAGCGGGTCAATCTGTTTAGGCAACCGATACTCCGCGACGTTGACCCAGGCCGGCTCCAGCGGGCGGATTGAGATCTTTCCGATCGCGATGCCGGCTTTTCGGCCCCCACTGACTTTATTGACAAGCCCCGGAATAAGGTGCCCCAGTTTTTGTGCTTTGTGCAGCGCCCTAATGATTCCTCGACGCAAAAACGACAACACTGCCTTGGCCGGCACCAGATCTATCAGAAAATCGGCGACTTCAGCGGCGAACATAAAGGCATTCACCGTTGATTCTCGCGAGATTTCTTCGTTGCTCCGTGAACGGTAATCCGCACGTGCGAGTTGAAAGCCAAGTTGAGCCGAATACAGGTAGGCCTGGAAATTGCCGGTTATCGGTATCAAGGCATAGCGGTGCACGCTACGTGTATCGCTGAAGATTCGCGCAAGCTCCTGTGCATCGTTAGTGGCCATCCGTTGGGTCAAATAGGTCCGCCATTCGGGTTTTGTCTTCAATGTGTCCAGTTCCGCCAGCCCGTCGACCAACTCCCTGAATGGCACGCCATCTGGCGCATCCGGGGTATAGAGGACGCTGACCCCGTGAGTCCCGGTACCTTTTCGCTGGATGACCGAGACGCCATTGATGACCTGTCCTCCCTGGCCTTCTTCCAGTGCGCTGCCCATCACCAACAGGTTGCCCTCGATCTCGAATCCGCTGACTTTGGGGCGGGTTGCCGAATCGGGGTGCTCCGTTATCGACTGTATCCAGTCAAATCCACTGCCAGGCGTCTTGAATACAAACAGGTTGTAGGCTGCAGGATTCAGCCGGCTCTCAAGGGCATCCTTGTTCATTTTTACCGTGTGCGCGCGTTGCCAGGCCGTAGCAAAGGTGCCCCCGTTGCCGCTCTGCGAGAATGCTGATTTGAGATACGTCTCATATTTTTCGGCAATGTTGGCCTGTTGGGCGAGAGCACGTAAATCGGCATTGTCGAGCCTGCCTCTCTTTTTACCCGAGAAGTCGATGATGTCAGCGGTGGCGCTGATCGTCCTGTGTACTTCATGCACGGACCAAGGGTCGACATTGCGTCGGGTGTAACTTCCCAGGGTCCGTAAATCCACGATGGTTGTGGTCTTCCAGGAGCCCCTTTTCAATGAGGGGTTCTTCAGAAACTGCGGGATGTCTATCTTTGGGTCCTCACTGATATAGACCACTTCGGTTTCCTCGTCGCGATACCCCCTCACTTCGAAGGCGAGGGTGGCGGTCAAGCGCAGATGTACCAAGCTTCTATAGGGGGCAATGTGCACATCGGCATAGGCCGGTTTCTGTATTTTCAGCGCCTTGTGGGTCTCGATTTCTGAAAACGATGTCAGTGTCGAGATTTTCTCAAGCAGAGGGATGAGCACCTCGTTGCTGTCAATCATCGCCTTTTCCAGTTGCCTGTACCGGGCCTGATCTACCGGGCTGGCAGCTGCTAGCCAGCCGGGCTCGTGCGGCTCCACCAGGCGTAGGTTGCGGGCCGCAAGGGCAATGCAGGCATCCAGTTGCGGCGTCAGGTCTGCAGCCAGGTCGAGCTCGCCTGTCACCGGTAATGTCTCCCCGCGCAGAGCCTCGCGGATACGAAAGTGTTGCCGGATCCGCAGTGAGCGGACGCTGTCTGCAATCACATCGGCGTCTATCGGTGGCGGACGCACTGCCAGCACGGGCAAGCCGCCCCGTTGTGCGCGAGTCGTTGCTGGCAGACTACTGGCCAGCAGCTTGCCTGCCGATCCGCCGTCACGTAGACGTGCCGCCACTGTTTCATTCAAGCGACTGAGGTTTTCATACTCCTCAAACCCCTCGCCCGGGCTGTACAGCATCACGTTGCCCGCTGGCGACGCTCCACCCGTGGCGTTCAGGATAAAGGCGGCGGCGAACTCACTGCCGTCCTCCAGCGTCAGCCGGTATACCCCGGGCCTGTTACCGGCGGTAAATGCCTTTTCCCGCGCGGCTGCATCCGGGTACTTCAGCAGATTGTCTGCCAGCGTTCGTCCAGCCGCTGACAGCGTGCCGTCAACCGTACGCAATGCCAATTGATGGGCCAGTACCTGCCGGCGCAATGCGACTAACTGCTCCTCGGTGTTGGGTTGTTCGTCCTCGCGATCCCCCCAGAATTCATTCAGGCTCATCGTGATGGCTATTTCCAGCACGCTAGCCAGCGTCGCTGGCGAAGCGGTTGCAGAGAGGCTTTTGTCCGCTTCCAGCGTGTTGCGTTCCCGATAGAAGGCGCCGGTCTCTGTGAGGTATGCCTCCCCGCCAGGGGCCCGTATCTTTTTCAGCAGCGGTCCCAGGGGTTCGCAAGACAGGAGCTGTTTTTGCCCCTCGTTATCCACGCGGTAACGGCTGTAAAAGACGCTGTTTGGATTGATGGGCCGGGGCAGCTCGGGAAAGATCTCGGCCAGTTTCTGCTGATACACAGCCTCCAGGCTCGGCTGTTCGTGCATCAGGTCGTCGGTTCGGGTGTTGAGGTTGCCGAGTTCGCGAATGAGGTGCGCCTGTTGATTGTCGATCGATAGCTGTGTAGGCGGTACCACAGGCAGTGTCACGGGCTGCAAGGGATGGGCGGCCAAAGTGGCGGCCTGGATTTGTTTAAGGTCGCTATCCTGTTGCTCTTGGGATGGGGGCAATGAAGTGTGCATGGTAGAACCCGTATGAAGGGGGCGCACTGCAGATACCGTGTGCCCGACTGAATATGAGTTCTGAGTGTATGGTTGGCAGTAATGGGCGTTGCGGTGCATGTATGTCGGATAAAAAGCGGATGAGGACGCCTATTCAAACGGTCACTTTGGAAGGTTGGAGGCGGTTCGATTGCCCTCGGCTGACGCACATGTGATCCTTGACGTCTTTTACTCCGAGGCGTTTATTTCATGTCCCTGACTATCCGCATCGCCGCTGCTCTATTGATCGGCAGCGATGGCCAAACCCTGCTGGTGCGCAAGCGCGGTACTCAAGCCTTCATGCAGCCAGGCGGCAAGATCGACGCCGGTGAACAGCCGGCCGAGGCATTGGTGCGTGAACTGCACGAAGAGTTGGGGTTGTGCATTGATCCGGCGGCGGCCATCTATCTCGGTCAGTTCTCGGCGCCTGCGGCCAACGAGCCAGGCTTCGTCGTGGAGGCCGAGTTGTTCCAGGTCAATATCGATGTGCCGGTGACGCCTGCCGCCGAGATTGAAGAGGTGCGCTGGATCGATCCGGCCGGCGATGGCGACCTCGTGCTGGCACCGTTGACACGGGACCTGATCCTGCCGTTTTATCGCTCATCGCTGGCCATTGCCTGACCCCACAGGCTCAAAGGATTGAACCGTGATTCCGACCCAAGACCTGCTGATTTTCGCTGCGGCTTCCCTGTTGTTGGTGCTCACGCCCGGGCCGAACATGATCTACCTGATCTCTCGCTCGATCTGCCAGGGCCGCAAGGCCGGGGTCACGTCGCTGCTGGGTGTGGTGGCGGGATTCTTTGTTCACCTGTTCGCGGCTGCAGCCGGTTTGACGGCGGTGTTTCTCGCGGTGCCGATGGCTTATGAGGCACTGAAGTGGGCCGGCGCCCTGTACCTGTTGTGGTTGGCCTGGCAGGCGGTCAAGCCGGGCGCACGCTCGCCGTTCGAGGCCCAGCAACTGCCGCCGGATTCTTCACGCAAGCTGGTGCTGATGGGGTTTCTCACCAGTGCCCTGAACCCGAAAATCGCGGTGTTTTATCTCTCGGTCTTCCCGCAGTTCATCACCCCGGAGCACGGCTCGGTGTTTACCCAGAGCCTGATGCTCGGGATGACCCAGATCAGCGTGAGCTTCATGGTGAACCTGCTGATCTCGCTGTTCGCCGCCACCATTGCCGGCTGGTTTATCAACAACCCGAACTGGATGGCGGTGCAGCGCTATTTCATGGGGTTTGTCCTGGCGGCCTTGGCGGTTCGGCTGATGCTTGAGCAGCGTCGCAGCGCATGACCCACTTTTGACGCGACGGTCTAACGAACCGCGCTCACCCCATCCAGGGTCGAAAACGAGGTGTCCTTGGCCGTCAGCAAGAAGTCGCGCATGTATGGCGCGTCCAGCATGTCGGCGCGAATCCCTGCATACAGCGTGGCAAACAGGCCTTTTTCTCCCAGCCGCTTGGCCTTCACATAACCCCGTGAGCTGTATTCATGCAACGCCCAGTGCGGCATGCCACACACGCCACGGCCGCTGGCCACCAACTGCATCATCATCACTGTCAGCTCCGAGGTGCGTACCTGGGCGGGCTCCACGTCGGCTGGCTCCAGGAAGCGGGTGAAGATGTCCAGGCGGTCGCGTTCCACCGGGTAGGTGATCAAGGTTTCGTTGAGCAAGTCCTCGGGCACGATATAGGGCTTGTTCGCCAGTGAGTGCTGGTTGGCCACTGCCAGCATCGCTTCGTAGGTGAACAGCGGCACATAGGTGATGCCTGCCAGTTCCAGAGGGTCAGAAGTCACCACCAGGTCCAGGTCGCCACGGGCCAGCGCGGGCAGTGGGGCGAAGGCAAAACCTGAAGCCAGGTCCAGTTCGACTTCCGGCCAGGCATCGCGGAACTGGTCGATGGTCGGCATCAGCCACTGGAAGCAGCTGTGGCATTCAATGGCCATGTGCAGGCGCCCGGCGGTGCCACCGGCCAGGCGCGCGATGTCCCGTTCGGCGCCGCGCAGCAAGGGCAGGGTGGCGTCCGCCAGTTGCAGCAGGCGCAAGCCGGCGCTGGTGAAGCGCAGGGGTTTGGTCTTGCGCACGAACAGTTGCATGCCCAGGCGCTCCTCAAGTTCCTTGAACTGGTGGGACAGCGCAGACTGAGTCAGGTGTAGCCGTTCAGCGGCTTCCACCAGGCTGTCGGCTTCGCGCAGGGCGTGCAGGGTCTTGAGGTGGCGAATTTCGAGCACGGGCACTCCATGAGTACAATTTGTGATAAATGCGAATAGGGTGAGTTTGTCTCATGTTGTCGTCGCTGTCGACATCCGAGCCCGGCTTTAACTTCCAATGACCGTTGGGCGCCCTTCATCAAACTGTCACGCAACTGTGGCAGCGCGCTTGAATAAACTTCATCAGACTCGCGCTCTACTGGGGTTCTGCGTTTCGGTGTTTTCCATGCGTGTAGTGTTATTTCTGGCCGCGCTGTTGTTCGGCCTGCCGTCCTTTGCGGCTTCTCGATGTGATGTCAATGTCCCGACCCAACGGGTCGACCTGCCACAAGTCAGCCTGGCTTACCAAAGTATTGGTCGTGCCTCGGACCCGGCGTTGCTGCTGGTAATGGGCCTGGGCGGGCAACTGATTCACTGGCCCGACGAAGTCGTGGTTGCGCTGTGCCAGCAGGGTTTTCGGGTCATTCGTTACGACAACCGTGATGTGGGTTTGTCCACCTGGCGCCAGGCGCCAGCCAGCGCCAACCTGACGTTTGAGGTGCTGCGCTACAAATTGGGCTTGCCGGTGGCGGCGCCCTACACCCTGACCGACATGGCCGATGATGCGCTGGGGCTGATGGATGCTTTGCAAATCCAGCAGTTCCACGTGCTGGGCGCCAGCATGGGCGGGATGATTGCCCAACACCTGGCGGCCATGGCGCCCCAGCGGGTGGAAAGCCTGACGCTGATCATGACCAGTTCCGGCGCCGAAGGCCTGCCGGCACCGAGTGCGGCACTGGTGCAACTGTTGTCGCGGCGCAGCGCGCCCAATCGCGAGGTGGCATTGGAGCAACAGGCCGACCTGCTGGCGGCGCTGGGCAGCCCTGAGGTGAAGGACGATCGCCAGATGCTCCTGCATCAGGCGGCGCTGTCCTATGACCGGGCCTTCAACCCCGAGGGCGTGAAGCGCCAGATCATGGCGATCCTTGCCGAGCCCAGTCGGGTGCCGTTGCTCAACCAATTGCGGGTGCCGACCCTGGTGGTCCACGGCACTGCCGATCCGCTGCTGCCGGTGATGCACGGCGTGCACCTGGCCGCGCATATCCAGGGCAGCCAGTTACGGTTGATTCCGGGCCTGGCTCACCGATTCCAGGAGGCGTTCAAGGCGCCGCTGCTGGCGGCGGTGTTGCCGTACCTGCAAGCCCATCGGCAGGACACGGCGCATTGGGCGCGAATTGATCCAGTGGAGCCGGCGAACCTTTTGTGAGCGGGGGGCTCGGGTGTATGGTGCAACTTTTACGGCGCGTTTTAGCCTGCGAGGTTGCCTAAATGAGTACTCCCCTGAAAATCGATTTCGTCAGCGACGTGTCCTGCCCCTGGTGCATCATCGGCCTGCGCGGCCTGACCGAAGCCCTGGACCAGTTGGGGCCTGAGGTACAGGCCGAGATCCACTTCCAGCCCTTCGAACTGAACCCCAACATGCCTGCCGAAGGGCAGAACATCACCGAGCACATCACTGAAAAATACGGCTCCACTGCCGAACAGTCCCAGGCCAACCGGGCGATGATTCGCGATCGGGGTGCCGAGGTCGGTTTCGCGTTTCGCACCGACGGCCAAAGCCGCATCTACAACACCTTCGATGCCCACCGCCTGTTGCATTGGGCCGGGCTTGAAGGGTTGCAATACAACCTCAAGGAAGCGCTGTTCAAGGCGTACTTCACCGATCAGCAGAACCCCTCTGATCACGCCACCTTGGCGGCGGTTGCTGAAAGTGTCGGTCTTGATCGCAAGCGTGCAGAAGAAATTCTGGCCTCCGATGAATACGCCGCCGAAGTTCGCGAGCAAGAGCAGCTGTGGGTTTCCCGTGGCGTGAGCTCGGTGCCGACCATCGTCTTCAACGACCAGTACGCGGTCAGCGGTGGCCAGCCGCCGGAAGCTTTTGTCGGGGCGATTCGGCAAATCATCAGCGAAGCGAAAGGCTAAGGCCCCGTGCAGTTCAAAATGTGGGAGCGGGCTTGCCCGCGATGCAGTCGCCTCGGTGTGTCAATTGCACCGCAGTGATGCTATCGCGGGCAAGCCCGCTCCCACACTTTTTGATCTTCGGTGTCTCCATAGCCGCGTTTGCTTCACCGCTGGCCCGGCCCTTGCATCCACCCCCTAAAGCCTATTCGGCTGGCGTTCATGAGTGATGAAGCCGGTGTCTGGAGGGGCGCTGCCAGGGTGGAAACATTTCCTTGAACATTCTTGACCTCGACCACAGCCTCACGGCCCAGGACCCGATTGCCCGGCGTCTTGCCAGCGGCCTTGCGACACGCATCGACTTGCTGGACCTGGGCCCGAAACTGCGCCTGTGGTCTACCGAAAAAACCTACAAGCGGTTTGCCGAACGCCTGGCCCAGCGGTCCCGGCCCACGGGGGCGCGTCCGGAGATCTTCTTTGTCGGCTCCGGCGATTATCATCACCTGACACCGGCTTTTCTCGCGGATCTCAAAGAGCCCATCAGCCTGATCCACTTCGATAACCACCCTGACTGGGTACGTTTTGCGCCCCGTCGCCATTGCGGTTCCTGGGTCAACCGGGCGCTGAAAATGCCGGCCATCAAGCGCATCGTCACGCTCGGCCCGTGCAGCGATGACCTGCACAACCCACAGCTGCGTGGCGGTAATCTCGGCGCCCTGAAGCGCGGGGACTTGCAACTGTTCCCTTGGCAGCACCCGCCGTCGAAAGTCTGGGGCAGGGTCGGCGATGGCGCAGGCCATGAGCAACAGGAAGACCATCTGCATTGGCGCAACCTGGCCGAGCTGGACTGGACTGCGTTCCTGACGCAGATGATCGCCAGCCTACCCACCGAGGCGATCTGGATCACCATCGACAAGGACGTGCTGGCCAGCGAAGACGCCGCCACCAACTGGGATCAGGGCGGCATGCGCCTGACCCACCTGTTGGAAGCCCTGCGGACCCTGGCGGCGAGCAAGCGGATTATCGGCATCGATGTCTGCGGTGAATTTGCCCAGCCGGCCTTCAGTAATGCGCTCAAGCGCTGGGAAGCCAAGTCTGACCAACCTCCCGCCGAACGCTGGAGCGATGAAGACTTGCTGCGCAATTCGGCGACCAACGAAGCGTTGATCAATCTATTTGAGGAGCTGTTCCCGTGACCCTGACTGTGGTGCTGTTGGTGGCCTTTTCCATCGTGCTCGATGTGATTGGCCAACTGTGTTTCAAGCTGGGGCTGGATCGCCTGCCGGAACTGGAGGGCGGTTTTCGCCTGAATGCTTTCTGGGGCCAGGTGTTCAACGCGCCCTTGCTGTGGGCGGGCATTGCTGCCTACGCCATCGAATTTTTCGTCTGGCTTGAAGCCCTGTCCCGTGCGCCATTGAGCCTGCTGTTTCCGGCAGCGGCACTGGCGTATTGCGGCGTGGTGCTTGCCGGCAAGGTCGTACTCGGTGAAACCGTCAGCCGTCGCCGCTGGTTGGGCACTTTCGTGATCACGGCCGGCGTCATGCTGGTGGCTATTTCAGGGACGCAAGCATGAACTCAGAGAACATTTCCATGAACCCCGCTCGTCCCGAAGGCTGGCTGCACGGGCGCCTGGGCACCGTGGTGCTGTGGGCGTTGCTGATTTGCACCGAAAGTGCCGGGCAACTGTTCACCAAGGTGGCCGGTGATCAACTGGGGCAGATGGACTTCACCCTGCAATGGTTGGGGGATGTGGCGAGAAACCCGGGAATCCTGGCGGCCATTGGCAGCTATACCGGTGCGTTCTTCGTGTGGATGCTGATTTTGCGCCGCAGCAGCCTGTCCCTGGCGTTTCCGCTGAGTTCATTGGTGTTTGTGGTGGTGTTGCTCGGTTCCTGGCTGGGCCTGGGTGAGCACATCAGCTTCCTGCACTGGGTGGGCGTGGCGGTGATTATCGGCGGGATTGCGTTGTTGGCTGAAGGCGAAGAGAACTAGTCGAAGCCCATTTGCCAAATCCCCCGTAGCAGCTGTCGAGCTTTAGCGAGGCTGCGTAGGCCACACCACTGACCTCAGCCCCATACCGTGGCCCCCCGACGCAGCCTCGCTAAAGCTCGACAGCTGCTACGGGGAAACGACGGGGGCAGTGGCCAATGTCAGTTTTTGCGGTGAGCCACCAGAAAACCCAGCCCATGGGACACCGGAATCACCTTCACCCCCGCCTCACGCTGCTGCTGGGCAATCTCGCGGTGAAATACCTTCATTTTCGTCCAATGCATCTTCGGCCGGTAGTGGTGCTCGGCGTGATAGCCGTTGTTCATCCAGATCAGGTTGTACAGCACGCCGTAAGCGCTCACGCCCCAGGCAATCGGCAAGCCTGGGTTGCCGCCGAAGTGTTCGTAGTAGCCGTTGAGGGACGACAGGCATTGGCCCAGGTACCAGAACGGCAACAGCCATAGCACCGCCTGCCAGTTGTAGAACGCCAGGGCGATGTAAAACGCGACGGTGACGTAAATCTCTACCTTGACCCAACGGGCGTCCGCCGGGCGCTTGCGCTTCATTTCTTCGTAGAACGGCTTGGGATCATCGCGGAAAAAACTGAGGAACGTGTAAGCCCATGGGTTCTCAGGCTGGCCGTCCTTGCCCCGCAGGTAGATCGACAGTGGGTCGATGGTCTGGCCGTTTGGTCCCGGCAGGTCGGAGTTACCGCGGTGATGGCGGTTGTGGATATCGCGGTAGAGCGTTTGCGAGAAACCGATGGTCACCGACAGCAGCAGATCGAACCCGCGGTTCATCCAGGCCTGGGTGAAGTAGGCGTTGTGAATCTGGTTATGGGAAATGCTGTTGATGCTCCACGACAGGCTGACGGCATACACCAGTGCCAGGGGCACGATGGCCCACCAGGACAGGCTGTGGAAGGCCAATACTAACCAGATGACAAAAGCGAAATGCGCCAGGCCCAGGGCAATGGGAACCAGGTCCCACAGCGAATGGGCGAGCAGGCGATAAGCGGGGCGAGCCATGACTAACGTCCTGAGGAAATGAATTCCGGGGCGTCGTTGCAAAGCTCAGACCAATTTGTAAAAAATTATGTATTAATCGAATTTATAACTGATGGCTGTCTGCACCTGCCCCTGGTTCACATTCCCGGTTTGCTTGACGATGCTGCTGTCGGCCGCCGAACCCACCAGGTGTACCCAACTGGCGCTGGTCAGTAGCGACCAATTGGAGGCCAGCGGAAATTCGAAGCTCTGGGTCAATGTCAGGTTCTGGAAGCCACCGCTGGCGTTGTATGGGCGAAAGCCGGAAGCCGCGGATTCTTTAGCGTCGACGCCAAAATAGGTCTGGGTCTGGCGTGCGTCGGCAAAGTGCGCCATCAGGCTGCTGCTGCCGATGATCCCGCCGCCCAAGGGGTAGCCCAGTTCGCCGCCAATCTTGCCCAGCGTGCCACTTTCTTTGTGTCCGCCGCCCACGGCTCGGCCCAGTTGGGCGTAGACCCGCCAGAAGTCAGCCGGGGCGTATTGGATGAAGCCTCCGACCTCGGCCAAGTCCGGCACATTGTTCAAGCCCTGCAACGAACCATTGGAGTTCCGGCCGGGGAGGTAATTGATGTAGGGGCCGGCGGTGAATCCCTGGGTATTGAGTGCACTCCAGGTCAAGCCGTCATCGGTATTGAGGCTGACATTTCCCCAGTCCAGATCGAAATACGGAATGGGCCGTGTTTCGTAGCGGCTGCCGGTGGGGTCGTGGGGCTGGTAGCTGATGCCCGCGCCCGCTTCACCGGTGATCCCGTCCGCCAGGGCTGCACTGGAAAAGCTCCACAGGCCAAGTAAACCGGCAAATACAGCAAAGGTGACCTTGAACATGAAGCGTTTTCCTTCTCTGAACATGCGCGCATGAACGCGCGAAGGGCACTGTCCGCGCAAGCACTCATCTTGTTTGTAGCAGGCTACAAAAATTGTAGCTCATTCGATACATAACCCTCTTGTCTGCGTGAAAACCCCCAGCCCGGCTGGGCTTTGACGACTTGGCACAATCCCTGCTGTACCCCTTATGCAAGCGCAACAGCGCGCTCCTCTTCAAGGTAAAAGCAGATGATCCACTGGCATATCGTGTGTGACTTCGACGGGACCATCACCCCTACCGATGTCATCGACAACGTCCTCCAACGCTTCGCCGGCCCCGAGTGGGAAACCATCGAACAGGAATGGCTGGATGGGCACATCGGTTCCCGCGAATGCCTGAGCCGCCAATTGGCCCTGATCAAGGCGACCCCGGCCGAACTGCTGGCGTACTTTGACAGCGTCGAGATCGACCCTGACTTCCCCGACTTCGTTGATCATGTCATCGGCCTGGGCGCTTCCATCGAAGTGGTCAGCGACGGCATCGAGCAAGGTATTGCGCGGATTCTGTCGCGTAACTACGTGACCCTGCTGCCGATTCTCGCCAACCGCCTGCGTCAGGTCGACCAGAATAGCTGGCGCATCGACTTCCCGTATTCCAGCGATGCCTGCCGTGCTGCGTCCGGTAACTGCAAGTGCAAATCCACCCCGCGCAACAAGCGCGTGCTGGTGATCGGCGACGGCAAGTCTGACATGTGTGTGGCGTCCACTGCCGATTTCGTCTTCGCCAAAGGCAGCCTGGCCGAGTACTGCGAAACCAACAACATTCCTTACGCGCGCTTCGACACCTTTGCCGAAGTGCCTGCGCTGCTGGCTCAACTGCCTCAAGGCATGGCTGCCAACGCGACCTCTTTCAACACTTCTTCTGATAATCAGGAACTCTTCCACCATGTCTGATATCCGCATCGCTACCGCAGAAGACCAGGTTCTTCTGGATAAAGAAGCCAAGTACTGCTCCTACGGCGATACCGTTCACTACATCGACCCTCCGCGCATTTTCAGCCGTTGCGAAGGCTCCTATGTATGGGACACCGAAGACCAGGCTTACCTCGACCTGCAAATGTGGTACTCGGCCGTTAACTTCGGTTACGCCAACCCGCGCCTGAACAATGCGCTGAAACAGCAGATCGACACGCTGCCGCAAATCGCCAGCCAGTACCTGCACAAAGGCAAGATCGAACTGTCGGAAATGATTGCAGTCGACGCCAAGAACAAGTTCGGCCTCGACGGTCGCGTGCACTTCAACGTGGGTGGTTCGCAGTCCATTGAAGACTCGCTGAAAGTGGTGCGTAACGCGTCCAACGGCAAGAGCCTGATGTTCGCCTTCGAAGGCGGTTACCACGGTCGTACCCTCGGCGCCTCGTCGATCACTTCCAGCTTCCGCTATCGTCGCCGCTACGGCCACTTTGGCGAGCGCGCGAATTTCATTCCATTCCCGTACCACTTCCGTGGCCCGAAAGGCATGACCAAAGAAGAGTACGGCAGCCACTGCGTGCAGCAGTTCGCCCGTCTGTTCGAGACTGAATACAACGGCGTGTGGGATCCGAAAACCAATCAGTGCGAATACGCAGCCTTCTACGTCGAGCCAATTCAGGGCACCGGCGGCTACGTGATCCCGCCGATGAACTTCTACAGCGAACTCAAACAAGTCCTCGACCAGCACGGCATCCTGATGGTGTCCGACGAAATCCAGATGGGCTTCTGGCGTACCGGCAAGCTGTGGTCTATCGAACACTTCGACGTCAAACCTGACGTGATCGTTTTCGGTAAGGCACTGACCAACGGCCTGAACCCGCTGGGCGGCATCTGGGCCCGTGAAGAGCTGATCAACCCGAAGATCTTCCCACCAGGCTCGACTCACTCCACCTTCGCTTCCAACCCATTGGGTACTGCGGTAGGTCTGGAAATGTTCAAAATGACCAGCGAAGTCGACTACGGCGCGATGGTCATGGCCAAGGGCAAGTACTTCCTGGCTGGCCTGCAAGAGCTGCAAAAGCGCTTCCCGATCATCGGCGACGTCGATGGCCTGGGCCTGGCGCTGCGCTGCGAAATCTGCACCGCCGACGGCTTCACCCCGGACAAGGCCACCCTGGACTACATGGTCGAGGAAGGCATGAAGGGCGACATGGTGGTTGACGGTCAGAAACTCGGCCTGATCCTCGACGTGGGCGGCTACTACAAAAACGTGATCACCCTGGCACCGTCGCTGGAAATCACCTACCCGGAAATCGACCTGGGTCTGAAACTGCTCGAGCAACTGCTGGTGCGAGCGACCAAGCGGTGAATCACTCTGAGATCGACCTCGGTGAAGGTGATGCCGGCTTCGTTCTCGGCGAAGGTCCGATCGGGATTCTGTTGATCCACGGCCTGACGGGCACCCCGACGGAACTCCGTCGGGTAGCCCAGGGCTTGGCCAAGGTGGGTAATTGCACGGTGTACGTGCCGACCCTGGCTGGGCACTGTGGGGACAACAGCGACTTGCAAGCCACCGGCTGGCTGGACTGGTACGAAGGCGTACGCAAGACGTTCGTCGGCGTGCAGCAACGGCATGACCAGGTATTTGTCGGTGGCTTGTCCATGGGCGCGGTCATGTCGATGTACCTGGCTTCGGAATTTCCGGGTCAGGTCACTGGCCTGCTGATGTATTCCACGACGTTGAAGTACGACGGCTGGAACATCAACAAGCTGGCGTTCCTGACACCCTTGCTGATGAAGATTCCGTTTGGCGTGCACATTTGTGTCTTCGAGGAGAAGCCCCCCTACGGCATCAAGAACGAGCGCCTGCGGGCGATCGTCGAGCGGCAGATGAAGCAAGGGGAGAGCAGCCAGGCGGGTTTGTTGACCATGGAGGGCGTGACGGTGCGCGAGTTGCACCGCATGAACGCTGTGGTCAAGAAACGCATGCCGTCGATCAAGACGCCGGCGCTGGTGCTGCATTCCATCGAAGACGACATCACCAGCCGCTGGAACGCCGATTACGTGGAACGCCATCTCGGCGGCCAGGTGACCAAGGTCCTGCTGGACAACTGCTACCACATGATCACCGTCGATCTGCAATACCGTCGGGTGATTGAGTTGAGCGCCGACTTTATCCAACAACATGCCCAGGCCATCGAGGCCCCTGAAGATTATCGACAGCAAGCTCTGGCTTAAGGAAGAGACGTGATTACCGCCCAAGCCTTTTCGACCATTGGTGCTATCGAACGCAGTGCCTGGAACGACTGTTTTCCGGGTGCCCTGGAGGATTGGGACTATTACGTGGCGGTGGAAAAAGCGGCCATCGATGATTTTCAGTGGCGCTACCTGGCGGTGTTCGAGGGCGAAACGCTGGTGGCGGTTGCCCCGGCGTTTATCACTCATTACCGCCTCGACACCACCGTGTCAGGTATCGGCAAGCGCTTTACCGAGCGCCTGGAGCGACTGTGGCCGGGTGTTTTGCAGTTGGGCCTGTACGCTATCGGTTCGCCGGTGGCCGAGCAGTGCAACGCGGGTACTGCCAGCCACATTCCCGAGTCCCGGCGTCAGGCGTTACTTGAGCAGTTGCTCCAGGCTGCACGCCGGGATGCCGATGACTTCGGCATTGGTTTGTTGGCGGTGAAAGACGCGCCGACCAACGACGAACACTGGGCCAACAGTTGCCAGGCGGCGGGCTTTCAAAGCATGCCCAGCCTGCCCTCGGCGCTGTTGCCCATCCCTTTCGGTTCAGTGGACGCTTACCTGGGTTCCCTGGGCAAATCCACCCGCAAGGATCTGCGCCGCAAACTGCGGGCTCCCGGCCCACGGGTGGAGTGGCGGCGTAATATCGATGACGTGTTGCCAGAGATCATGCGCCTATATGAAGCCACCCTTGAACGCGCCGACCTGCAATTCGAGCGCCTGCCGGCGGGGTATTTCACCGGTATCCTTGAACAGCTGGGAGAGCGTGCGGTCTGTGTACTTTACTGGGTGGACGAGCAGTTGGTGGCGTTCAACCTGATCCTGCTGAACCAGGATCGGTTGATCGACAAATTCTTCGCCCATGACCTGGCCCGCAGCCGCGAGTACAACCTGTACTTTCGCAGTTGGCTGACCAACGTCGACTACTGTATTCAGCACAATATTGCGCTGTATGAGTGTGGTCAGGCCGGGTATGCCAGTAAGCTGCGCCTGGGCTGCAAGTTTGAGGGCAACAGTGTGTTTTTCCGCCATCGCAATTGGCTGCTCAACACGCTGCTCAAAGTCGTAAAAGTGTTTATTCGTCCGGATCGATCCGACCCCGCCATGGCTGCTGCGATAAGCGAAACCTGATGATCACCAAGACCCGCCAAAAAGCCCGCCCCTTTGCCATTTCGCGCTGGAGCGTCCAGCGTAAGCTGGTCCTGGCGTTCTGGCTGGTCAGCGTCATTCCGACCATGATTGCCGCTGAACTGGCGGCCACGACCCTGTCGCAGATTTTCGACAGCAACGTGCGTATCTGGCTGCAAGAGTCGACCAAGATCGTCAAGGACGAGATCAGTGAAACCCTTCACGATAATGCCCGTGCTGCACAGTTGTTCCTACGTTACACGCGGCCGCCCACGTCCCGCAGTTCGGCCAAGCACGACAAGCTGACGGCCGATATCGCCGATGCCATGGGCATCGACATGGTTGCGCTGATTCGCAAAAGCGACCACAAAGTGGCGTTCAGTACGGTGGCCGATAGCATCGTCGGGCAGATCAGTACGTCCTCCAACGCGGTCCTGCAGACCATTCAAATCAGTGGCGTGTCCACGGGGGCGGTGGTTTCGACATTTGAGACCACTGAAGAGGGCGTTGATTACATGCTGGTCATCGCGACCTTCCTGGATAACAGCTTCCTCACCAGCGTGGCCGATGTGCACTCCCTGGACTTGCGCCTGTACCTGGCCAACCCTACCGGCTTCTCGGAGATTTTCGCCACCCAGCGTTTCGAGGACCATCCCAACAAGATACCGAGCCAGGTCGAAGCCATGATGCGCTCGACCAAGCAACCGAGTGAGCAGTTCACCAGTCGCTACAGCGGTTTGTACTGGCCGATATTCAATGATTCCGGTGAGCTGCAAGGCGTGATCTTCAGCGGCTTGTTGCGTCACTCCAGCCTGGTGGGCCTGGTTAACCAGAGCAACCTGTTCGTACTGATCTTCCTGGTCAGCTCGGCGCTGTCACTGAGTGCCGGGTGGCTGGTGTCCAAGCGCCTGACTCACCCGCTGCGTAACCTGTCTGAAGGGGTGCGGGCGGTGATTTCCGGTGACTATCAACATCGGGTGCCGGTCAGTGGCGGCGATGAGCTGGCCGAGCTGAGCAGTACGT
This sequence comes from Pseudomonas spelaei, assembly GCF_009724245.1. Taxonomy (GTDB): domain Bacteria; phylum Pseudomonadota; class Gammaproteobacteria; order Pseudomonadales; family Pseudomonadaceae; genus Aquipseudomonas; species Aquipseudomonas spelaei. The sequence continues at coordinate 130,722 of NZ_WNNK01000001.1, forward strand.
TCAACCACATGACCGAACGCCTGGGTGAACTGCATCACCTGGAAGCCCAGTTGCGCCGTCGTGACCGGCTGCATGCCCTGGGCGAAGTTGCCATGGGCCTGGCCCACGAAATTCGCAACCCGTTGGGCATCATCAAGACCGCTACCCAATTGTTGCACCGCCGGGCCGATCTGCCGGAAACCGACAAGCGTCACCTGGAATACGTGATCAGCGAAGTCAGCCGGATCAACGACCTGATCACCGAATTCCTTGACTTCGCCAAGCCCAGCGCGCCCCTGCGTACCCGGCAACTGGCACGGCCGCTGGTGGAAGAGATTCTCGGTTTCTGCGGCCCGGAGCTGTCCACCCACAACATCGATGCAAAAATTGATGACCACGCACCCGGCGCGACGATCTACGCTGATGCCAAGCAACTCAAGCAGGCTTGTCTCAATTTGATTCTTAACGCCATCGATGCCATGCCGGACGGCGGTTGCCTGATCCTGGGCATCAACACGGTAGAAGAAAACACCGTGATCAGCATTGCTGATACCGGCCAGGGCATTCCGGAGGACATGATCGAGCGCATCTTTACACCATTCGTCACCACCAAAGCCTCGGGCACTGGCCTGGGCCTGGCGAAAGTCTTCTCGATCATGGAAAGTCATGACGGCAGTATCGAATGTGCCAGCGAGAAAGATGCCGGCGCCACCTTCAGCCTGTACATTCCGGCTAACGGTGAAGACGACGGTTTTGAAGAGGATGGTGATGACGCATAACGTATTGGTGGTCGACGACGAGCCCAAGCTGTGTGACCTGCTGTCTTCGGCCTTGAGCCAGAGCGGCATCCAGGTGTTCACGGCGGGCAACGGCTTGCACGCGCTCAAGGTACTGGAGCAGGAAGACATCGACCTGGTGATCAGCGACTGGCGCATGCCTGGCATGGACGGCCCGGCGCTGTTGGCTGAAATCAAAGTGCGTTACCCGCAGTTGCCGGTCATTGTCATGACGGCCTACAGCACCGTGAAAAACGCCGTGCAATCGATGCGTAACGGCGCGTATGACTACATCGCCAAGCCCTTCGACATCGATGAGCTGGACATCACCGTGGCCAAGGCATTGCAGTTTCGCGACATCATGCGCGACAACGCGCGGATGCGCGCCGAGCTGGACGAACATGCCCAGTTCGACAGCCTGGTGGGCGATGGACCGGCCTTCCGCCGAGTGTTGCAGGCGGTGGATTCGGTGCGTGACAGCAACGCGACGATCCTGCTGACCGGCGAAAGCGGCACCGGCAAGGAAATGGTCGCCCGGGCGATCCACAAGCATGGCAACCGCGCCGACCGGCCATTTGTAGCGGTCAACTGCGCAGCCATTCCCGAGGGGTTGCTGGAAAGCGAGATGTTTGGCCACCGCAAGGGCGCGTTTACTGGCGCCGTGGCGGACCGGGTCGGGCGTTTCATGCAGGCCGACAAGGGCACACTGTTCCTCGACGAAGTGGGCGATATGCCCCTGGCGTTGCAGGCGAAGATTCTGCGCGCTCTGCAGGAGCGGGTGATCGAGCCCGTGGGCGATCCACGTGAGCGCAAGGTGGATGTGCGGGTGATCGCCGCCACCAACAAGAACCTGCTGGAGGCGGTGGCCAACAAGGAGTTCCGCGAGGACCTCTACTACCGTCTCAACGTCTTCCCGATCCCGCTGCCGGCTTTGCGCGAGCGCGTGGAAGACATCGCGCCCCTGGCCCGTCACTTTGCCCAGACCTTGAGCGCCACCACCGGCAAACGCATCACCGGCTTCAGTCCGGAGGCGTTGCAGGCCATGGCGGCTTATGGCTGGCCGGGCAATATCCGTGAACTGCAGAACTGCGTGGAGCGGGCGACCATCGTGGCTGCCAGTGCGGTGATCGAGGACATTGATCTACCGGCGTATCTGTTTGCTTCCCGGCCGGCGGACAGCAGCGTGGGGGCCGTTCTCAGCGAAGGGCCAGGCGTGCCCCAGGACCTGGATGCGGCGTTGGCCGAGGTGGAGAAAGCGTACATTCTGGCGGCGTTGCAGGAGAGCAACGGGGTGCAGGCTGCGGCGGCCCAGAAGATCGGGATATCCGAGCGCAGTTTCTGGTACCGGCTGAAGAAGCTGGGGATTCAGGTGGAAAAGATTATTCGCTGAGTTGCTGCCACAACACCGATCACCGTGTGGGAGCTGGCTTGCCTGCGATAGCGCTTGTAGCCGCTGCCGAGGTACAAGCGCATTCGCGAGCAAGTGTCAGGCGTGAATGCGCACCCACACGCTGACCAGCACCGTAGCCGCCATCAACCACGCCACCGCCGCCACGGCCAGTGACGCCTCCAGCCGCATCCGGTCCACCATCACGTACAGCGTTGCCAGGTACACAAAATACGGAATGATCGACCACATCCCGAACACGATAGTCGTCTTCAGATCCTCTACCGAGCGACCTTTGCCGACGATGTAATGCGCGATCAATGCAAAGGTCGGAAACAGTGGTACCAGACCTGCGATGTAATAGTTCCTGGTCTTGGCCAGCGCCGCGAGGATCAGTACCACCCCCGCACCCAGCGCGGCCTTCAGCAATAAATCCACACGACGCTCCTAGTGGCTCAAGCCGTACTTCTTGACCTTGTCGAACAGCGTGGTCTTGGCCATGCCCAGTTCCTGACTGGCCTGGGTCAGGTTGCCACCGCTGCGCTGCAAGGCGTCGTTGAGCAGGTTGCGTTCGAAGGCTTCCACCGCTTCAGTGAAGGCCAAGCCGTTGTTGCCGCTGCTGGCGCCGCTTTTCTTGAAGGCTGGCAATCCCAGGGCAAAGCGTTCGGCAACGTTGCGCAGTTCGCGTACGTTGCCCGGCCAGTCGTGGCTCATCAGGTTGGACAGGGTCTGGTTGTCCAGGTCCGGTGCAGTGCGGTCAAAACGCAGTGACGACTGCTGTAGAAAGTGTTCGAACAACTGCAGGATGTCTTCCCGGCGCTCGCGCAGGGGCGGCAGTTCCAGGGTCACCACGTTGAGGCGGTAATACAGGTCGCTGCGAAACTGGTTGGCGCGGCTCAGGTCATCAAGGTCGGACTTGGTGGCGGCAATGACCCGGCAATCTACCGCCACGCTCTGGTTTGAACCCAGGCGTTCCAGTGTGCGTTCCTGCAACACCCGCAATAGCTTGATCTGCAGGTTCATCGGCATGCTTTCCACTTCATCGAGAAACAGCGTGCCTTGGTGGGCGTGCTCGATCTTGCCGATCCGCCGTTTGCCGGCGCCGGTGAAGGCGTTGGCTTCGTGGCCGAAAATTTCGCTTTCGAACAGGTTCTCCGGCAGGCCGCCGCAGTTCAGGGCCACGAACTGATGAGCGTGGCGGCGACTGAAATCGTGCAGGCAACGGGCAACCAACTCCTTGCCGGTACCGGTTTCGCCTTCGATCAGCACGTTGGCTGAGGTGTCGGCGACGTTGGCGATCAACTCCCGCAGGTTTTGCATGGCGGGTGAGCGGCCGATGATCCGTCCTTCCAGGGAGTCGCGCTCGGCCAGTTGCCGACGCAACGACCAGACTTCCCGAGCCAGACCGCGCTGTTCCAGGGCACGGCGAGCGACGTCCACCAGGCGCTCGGGGGAGAAGGGTTTCTCCATGAAGTCATAAGCGCCGTTGCGCATGGCACCGACGGCCATGGAGATGTCGCCGTGGCCGGTGATCAGTACCACCGGCAGGCTCTTGTCCAACGCCTTGAGACGGGTCAGCAGTTCCAGCCCGTCGATGCCCGGCAGGCGAATATCGCTGATGACAATACCGGCAAAGTTTTCACCGACCCGAGTCAGGGCTTCCTCGGCACTGTTGACGCCAATGCTGGGAATGTCTTCCAGGGCCAGGGCTTGCTGGCAGCCGAGCAGTACATGGGGGTCATCTTCGACGATCAGGACGGTCAGGTCGGTGTTGTGTTCGGTATTCATGTCGACTCGCCGGGTTGAGGGCCTGCCAGGGGCAGGCTCAGGACAAAGGCTGTACCACCGTTGAGCGGGTGCTCGACGGCAAGCGTGCCGCCGGTGGCCGCCGCCAGGCTTGCCGACAGGGTCAGGCCAAGGCCCAGTCCCTGTTCGCCGGGTTTGGTGGTGAAAAAGGGTTCGAACAAATGCTTGCGGGTTTGCGCGTCAATACCATGCCCGTTGTCGCGTACCCGCAGGCGGTATTTGCCGTCGACGGTGTCACCCTCCAGCCACAGTTCGGGAGCCGGTTGCGCCTGCATGGCGTCCAGGGCGTTGCCGATCAGGTTGACCAGGATTTGCTCCAGCCGGGTCTGGTCGATTTGCAATTGCGCGGGCGTGAAGTTGCGGTGCAGGGTCAGCGGCAAGCTGTCCAGGCGGCTGCCCAGGACCTGAAAGGTCGCGTCTACCGCCTTGACCAGGCTCGCTTCGCCCTGGTCGTCGCCGCGCCTTGCAAAGGAGCGCAGGCTGGCGGTGATGCGGCCCATGCGGTCGATCAGTTCGTTGATGGTCTTGAGGTTGGCGCTGGCGGTGTCCAGGGCGCCGCGTTCGAGGAAGCGCACGGTGTTGCCTGACAGCGTACGCAGGGCGGCCAAAGGCTGGTTCAATTCATGGGCGATGCTGGTGGACATCTGGCCGATGGCGGCCAGCTTGCCGGCCTGGACCAGTTCATCCTGGGCCCGGCGCAAGGTTTCTTCGGCCAGGCGTCGTTCGCGGATCTGGCTCTTGAGTCGCTCATTGCTGGCCCGCAGGTCGGTGGTGCGTTCGGCGATGCGGCGCTCCAACTGATTATTGGCTTCCTGCAAGGCTTCCCGTGCAGCGAGGCGGGTGGCGATAACCTTGCGCCGCTCGTTCCAGGCGATCAACAGAAAGGCCACCAAGGCAAAGGCCACGGCCACCAGAATGCCCTGGTTGACCGCTGCCTGGCGCAGGTCATGCAGGGGCGTCAGCAGAGTGAAGTTCCACGGTGTGTCACTCAGGGGGCGGGTCTGGGCCAGGTAGCTGACTTCGTTGTCGTCGGCCACCACTTCGCTGTTGGCCGGGAAGGTCAATTTTTCCGTGCCTTCATTAAGACGCTCGCGGGCCAGGGGTTCCAGCTCGTTGAGGGTTGCCCAGTAATATTGCAGGCTGCGGGCCAGACGCTCCTTGGTGTCATCACTCAAGGGACGCACGGCCTTGAGGCGGCGCGCTGGGTCGCTGGACAGAATGATGATGCCGTTCTCGTCACTGACGAAGGCTTCCAGGCGTGCCCGTTGCCAGCGTTCTTCCAGTGCTTCCAGGCGCACTTTTACCACCGCGACGCCGATGATCTTGCCGTGTTCTTCCAGGCCATGGGCCAGGTAGTAACCCGGCTCGCCGTTGGTGCTGCCGATGCCGTAGAACCGACCGGGTTGGCCGCGCACCGCATTCTGGAAATAGGCGCGAAAGGACAGGTCTTCTCCCAGGTAACTGTCAGCATCGCGCCAGTTACTGGTGGCCAACACACGGCCGGTGGTGTCCATCACATAAATGGCTCGACTGCGGCTACGCCGGTTCAGGCCCTCGAGGTAATCGTTGACGGTCTTGCGGTGTTCGGCAGAGGGCTCAGCCAGCAACTTGGAGACGCTGGACTCCAGCTCCAGGAGGCTGGGCAGGTAGGTGTATTTGCTGATCTCACTCTCGACGGTGCGGGCGTGCAGCTCCAACTGACGCTCGCCGTTCTCGCCCAGGGTGCGGATTCCGTAGTATTCGCTGATCCAGAAGCCGATATAACCCAGGCCGATCATCAGCAGGATGATCAACGGCGGCAGGAACAATTGGCGAATCAGACGAGGCTTCACGGCAAGTGATGGCGGTGCGGCGCGATAGAGAGTGGGGTCGCATTTCATCACAGATGCCTTGGGTCAACCAGAGCTCAACCAAGCCGAACACGGTCTGCGAAACAGTGAAGATCAAAAGTGGGAGCGGGCTTGCCCGCGATGGCGGTATGTCAGGTGTCAGTAGATTGACTGGCAAATCGCTATCGCGGGCAAGCCCGCTCCCACATTTGTCCGGTTTCGACAGTGAGAGCGGTGTGCTTTTAGTGCTGCAGGATTTTCTCAAGGAAGTGCTGCGCACGCTCGGAACGGGCACTGATGTCGCCGAAGAACTCCTCTTTCGGGCAGTCTTCGATGATCTTGCCGGCGTCCATGAAGATCACCCGGTCCGCGACCTTGCGGGCGAAACCCATTTCGTGGGTTACGCACATCATGGTCATGCCTTCCTGGGCCAGTTGCACCATCACATCCAGTACTTCGTTGACCATTTCCGGGTCCAGCGCCGAGGTCGGTTCGTCGAACAGCATGACGATCGGGTCCATGGCCAGCGCACGGGCAATCGCCACACGCTGTTGCTGGCCGCCGGAAAGCTGGCCCGGGTGCTTGTGAGCGTGAGCCGACAGACCTACACGCTCCAGCAGTTGCAGGCCTTTCTTGGTGGCTTCTTCCTTGCTGCGTCCCAACACCTTGATCTGCGCGATGGTCAGGTTTTCGGTGATGGTCAGGTGCGGAAACAGCTCAAAGTGCTGGAACACCATGCCGACGCGCGAGCGCAGTTTTGGGAGATTGGTCTTCGGGTCGGCGATGGACGTGCCATCGACTACCACATCACCTTTCTGGAACGGCTCCAGGGCGTTGACGCATTTGATCAAGGTGGATTTGCCGGAGCCGGACGGTCCGCACACCACGATCACTTCGCCTTTTTTAACCTCGGTGCTGCAATCGGTCAGCACCTGGAAGTCGCCATACCACTTGTTGATGTTCTTGATAGAGATCATACGGCAAACCTTTTTTGCAGACGCTTGACCAGCAGCGAGGCGGAAAAGCTGATGATGAAGTAGACGACACCGGCGAAGATCAGGAACTCATTGGAGCGGCCAATGATGTCGCCATTGGAGCGGGCGGAGTTGAGGAAGTCCACCAGGCCCACGGTGTAGACCAGCGAGGTGTCCTGGAACAGGATGATCGACTGTTGCAGCAGCAACGGCGTCATCTTGCGGAACGCCTGGGGCAGGATGATCAAGCGCATGGTCTGGCCGTAGCTCATGCCCATGGCCTGCGCTGCGGCCATTTGGCCTTTGGGGATCGACTGCACACCGGCCCGCACGATTTCGCAGAAGTACGCCGCCTCGAACATCATGAACGCCACGACGCAGGAGGTGAACGCACCGATCGGCGTATCTTCGCCTGTAATCCAGCGCAGCACGAACGGTACCGCCAGGTAGAACCAGGTGATCACCAGCAGCAGCGGGATCGAACGGAAATAGTTCACATAGGCGCCGGCCAGGCGGGACAGCAGTTTGTTGGAGGACAGGCGCATCAGCGCGAGGATCGTCCCGATGATGATCCCGCCGACCACACCCATGACCATCAGCTTCAAGGTCATGACCATGCCGTTCCACAAGCCGGGAATGGCGGGGATGATGCCGCTGAAATCGAATTCCATTATTTACCCCCCACGGAGATCAGGCCGGGCACTGCGACTTTCTTCTCGACCACACGCATCAGCAGCATCAGGCTCATGTTCAAGGTGAAGTAAATCAGCGTGGCCAGGGTGAAGGCCTCGAACAGGTTGGCCGAAAACTCGGCGGTCTGTTTGGTTTGCGCCAGCAGTTCCATCAAGCCGATCAGGGACGCCACCGAGGAGTTCTTGAAGACGTTGAGGAACTCCGAGGTAAGCGGCGGAATGATGATCCGGTAAGCCTGGGGCAGCAGCACGTTCCAGTAGATCTGCGGCAGCTTGAAGCCCATGGCGCGCGCGGCGGATTCCTGGCCGCGTGGCAGCGCCTGAATGCCGGTGCGCACTTGCTCGCACACACGGGCGGCAGTGAACAGGCCCAGGCATACGACGACGCTCAGGTAGGCCGAGGTGGTCGGATTGAGGTCTTGTTTGTACCAGTCTTGCAGGTTCTGCGGCAGCAGGTCGGGTATCAGGAAATACCAGATGAACAGCTGAACCAGCAGCGGTACGTTACGAAACAGTTCCACGTAGCAGGTCGCGATGCCCGATACGATGCGGTTTGGCACGGTGCGCATGACGCCGAGTACGGAGCCCAGCAGCAAGGCGATGATCCATGCCACGACGGCAATAGCGATGGTCCAGCCCAGGCCAGCGATGTACCAGTCGAGATAAGTCTCGCTGCCAACGCCGGTGGACTTGAAGAACACGCCCCAGTCCCAGTTGTAATTCATTAGGGTCTCCCCTCGAGATCGATCGATGTACAAGCACCCGCTTGGGGAAAATCCATTCCCGCCTGACGTTGATCGTCAGGCACACACGATCGGCTCGAAAACCACCGGGTCGAGTGTTCCAAAAATTATTGCCAGCAGGTAGTAACAGACGCCTGAGGGAGGGTTGGCTCCCTCAGGAGATAAGGTTAGTCAGGAATCAGATTTTTACTTCCGGAGCAGGCTTGTCGGTCGGGTTCTGAATCAGTTCCTTGACCTTGTCGCTCATTGGGAAGTTCAGGTTCAGGCCTTTTGGTGGAATCGGGCTTTCGAACCACTTGCTGTAGATCTTGTTGATTTCGCCGGATTTGTACAGGCCGACGATGGCGTCATCCACGGCTTTCTTGAAGGCCGGGTCGTCTTTGCGAACCATGCAAGCGTAGGCTTCAAAGGACTGCGGAGTACCGGTGATGACCCAGTCATCCGGCTTCTTGGCCTTGGCTTCTTCACCGGCCAGCAGGGCGTCGTCCATCATGAACGCTACGGCGCGGCCGCTTTCGAGCATTTGGAAGGATTCGCCGTGGTCTTTGGCAGAGATGACGTTCATGCCCATCTGCTTGTCGGCGTTCATCGCTTTGATGATGCGCTCGGACGTGGTGCCGGCGGTGGTCACGACGTTCTTGCCTTTCAGATCAGCGAAATCGCTGTAGGACGGCTTGCCGTCTTTGTCTTTCTTGACCAGCAGGCGGGTGCCGATTTCGAACATGTTGATTGTGAAGTCAACTTGCTGGGCGCGTTCGGTGTTGTTGGTGGTGGAGCCGCACTCGATGTCCACGGTGCCGTTCTGCACCAGCGGGATACGAGTCTGTGAAGTGACCAGATTGTACTTGGCTTTCAGGTCGGGTTTGTTCAGGTCTTTTTTCAGGGCTTCAACGATAGCCAACTGAATGTCGTGGGAGTAGCCCACAGGTTTGCCCGAACCGTCCGCGATGTAGGAAAACGGGATGGAGCTGTCGCGGTGCCCGAGGGTGATGGTGCCGGAGTCGTTGATTTTCTTCAGTGTGCCGGTGAGTTCGGCGGCGAAAACTGGAGTGCTGATCAGAGCAGCAGCGATAGCTGCGCCCAAAATATGGGGAACGATGCGCATCAATACTTCCTCGACATTTGTTTTTTTTATGAAGCCGGTTAAGACGGCCCTTTTTGTACAGCGAATGCCTATGGCGGCTCCTGAGGCACCTCAGGCAATCGCCTACGAGTGTAGAGCATGAGTCGTGCCAGGCTTGAAATAAGTTATTAAGTATATGATTTATAACAATATTAACTTTATATGACCGACGCTTTTCAAGCGGTTGATCCGGTAAACCGAATCAAGGATGGCATGGCGTTCGGAAAACCGACTATTTGAATGGCCATAAAAAAGCCCCTGAACCTTTCGGCGCAGGGGCTTTGTCATGGCAGGTGGATCAGGCCGCTTCAATCTTGCTGCGGTTCTGTTCGACCTTGGCCAGGTAGTGCTGCACGTTTTCCTGTTCTTCCGGGGTGGTGAACAGGCCCAGCTTGCTGCGACGCCACAGGATGTCCTCAGGGTGCATGGCCCACTCTTCGGCACACAGGTAGTCGACTTCCCGGGTGTAGAGGCCGCCACCGAGGTGATCGCCCAAGTCTGCCAGCGACTGCACACCTTCCAGCAGGCGCCAGGTGCGGCTGCCATAGGTGGTGGACCAGCGACGGGCGATTTCGCTCGGGATCCAGTCGAACTTGTTGCGAATGGCCACGGCCAGGGCTTCTGGGGTGGTCATGTCTTCGCCGCCGGGCAAGGGGGCCTTGGCGGTCCAGCTTGGCCTCATCTGTGTGAAGTACGGTGCCAGATGGCCCATCGCCGACTCTGCCAGTTTGCGGTAGGTGGTCAGCTTGCCACCGAATACCGACAGCAGAGGTGCTTCGCCAGTGTTGCCGGACAGCGACAAGGTGTAGTCGCGGGTGATGGCCGATGGGTTGTCCGACTCGTCATTGCACAGTGGACGCACGCCGGAATAGGTGCGGACGATATCGTCGCGGCTCAGCTGTTTCTTGAAGTGGGCGTTGACCACCTTCAGCATGTAGTCGGTTTCACCTTCGGTAATCGCCACTTTTGCCGGGTCGCCGGTGTACTCACGATCGGTGGTGCCGATGATGGTGAAGTGGTTCAGGTACGGAATGGTGAAGACGATGCGCTGGTCTTCGTTCTGCAGGATATGCGCGTGGGCGCCTTCGTACAGTTTTGGCACGATCAGATGGCTGCCCTGAATCAAACGGATGCCATAGGGCGAATCCAGCTTCAGGTCGTCCTTGATGAACTTGGCAACCCAAGGACCGGCGGCGTTTACCAATGCCCTGGCGCGGATCGAGAACAGGCTGCCGTCGGCCCGTTCCATGTTCATTTCCCACAGACCTTTGCTGCGGTGAGCGCTGACGCAGCGGGTCTGGGTGTGGACATGGGCACCCTTTTCCCGTGCGGCCATGGCGTTGAGTACCACCAGGCGGGCGTCGTCGACCCAGCAATCGGAATACTCGAAACCTTTGGTGATTTCGCTTTTCAGCGGGCTGTCCGGGCCGAACTTGAGGCTTTTAGAACCTTCGAGTTTTTCCCGCTTGCCCAAGTGGTCGTACAGGAACAGGCCGGCACGAATCATCCACGCCGGACGCAGGTGCGGGCGGTGGGGCAGGACAAAGCGCATTTGTTTGACGATGTGCGGGGCCTTGGCCAGCAGCACTTCCCGTTCAGCCAGGGCTTCGCGCACCAGGCGGAACTCGTAATGTTCCAGGTAACGCAGGCCGCCGTGGATCAGCTTGCTGCTGGCCGAGGAGGTGTGGCTGGCCAAGTCGTCCTTTTCGCAAAGGAATACCGACAAACCGCGACCGGCTGCGTCTGCTGCAATGCCGACGCCATTGATCCCGCCACCAATAACGGCGACATCATAGACTTCGGCAAGCGGTTGAGCAGGCAAGGTAGAAGGGTTCATCGGCTGGCCTCGCAATCTTTTCGTATTGGAATTCGAACATTAATGTTCATTTGCGAAAATGGTAGCTTATAAACGCAGGCACAGCCAGTCCGCTTCGATTGAAAATACTGATCGAAGGGCGGGGAAAGGGAAATGTGTGAACGTAAGTCGGGTGACCGACTCAAGAAATGTTTTGTCAGCTAAGCCTTCATCGCGGGCAAGCCCGCTCCCACAGTTGAAATGCGATCAACTGTGGGAGCGGGCTTGCCTGCGATAGCAGAGGAACAGGCGATGAAGGTGACGGAGGGTTAAACCACTTCCAGGCGAATCTTGTTCTGATTGAGCAACTGCACCAGCGCCGGAACCGGCTGCTGATCGGTGACTAAACAATCAATCAAACTGATTGGTCCCAGACGAATCATGGCATTGCGCCCGAACTTGCTGGAGTCTGCTGCCAGAATCACCTTGCGTGCATTGGCGATGATCGCCTGGGACACCCGCACTTCCTGGTAATCGAAATCCAGCAGGCTGCCATCTTCATCGATACCGCTGATACCCACCAGTGCGAAATCGACCTTGAACTGATTGATAAAGTCCACGCTGGCCTGGCCCACCACGCCACCGTCACGGCGTACGTTGCCGCCGGTCAACAGCACATCAAAGTCATCCTTGGCACTGAGCATCGTGGCGACATTGAGGTTGTTGGTGATGATTTTCAGGTGGCTGTGGTTCAACAGCGCCCGAGCGATGGATTCGGTGGTGGTGCCGATATTGATGAACAGGGAGGCGTGATCGGGGATCTGCGCCGCAATCGCTTCGCCGATACGCTGTTTCTCGTCGCGCATCTGGTCGGCACGCATGGCGTACTCGGTGTTCTCGACGCTGGAGTCATAAGCCGCGCCGCCGTGGTAGCGACGCAACAGATTATCTTGGGCGAGTTGATTGATATCACGGCGGATGGTTTGCGGGGTGACAACGAACAGCTGCGCCATTTCCTCGATGCTCACATAGCCGCGTTCGCGGACGAGTTCGAGGATTTGCTGCTGGCGGGGAGGCAGATTCATGGGGCGTCCTTTGGGCTGCCGTACAAAAAAGTGGCCCATGATGACGCAGGAATCTGCTCCCTGCCAGTTACAACCCTATATGGGTCCAGCCGCTGGCTTATTCAGCACCTTCGTGGGGTTCCCAGTCGCGGGTGCGGCTGACGGCTTTTTTCCAGCCAGCGTAGAGTTTTTCCTTTGCGGGTTCGTCCAGTTGCGGTTCAAATTCGCGCTCGATGACGGCCTTGCCACGCAATTCCTCCAGGCTGCCCCAGAAGCCACAGGCCAGGCCTGCCAGGTAGGCGGCACCCAGTGCAGTGGTTTCGCGCATTTGCGGACGCTCAACCTGAGTGCCAAGGATGTCGGCCTGGAACTGCATCAGGAAGTTGTTGGCCACTGCGCCGCCGTCTACCCGCAGGGATTTCAAACGTTCGCCGGAATCCTGCTGCATGGCATCGAGTACGTCGCGGGTCTGGTAGGCAATAGACTCCAGGGCTGCACGAATGATGTGATCCACGCGTACGCCGCGGGTCAGGCCAAACAGTGCGCCACGGGCGTACGGGTCCCAGTACGGAGCGCCCAGGCCGGTGAAGGCCGGAACCAGGTACACGCCGTTACTGTCCTTGACCTTGCTGGCGAAGTATTCGGTGTCGGTGGCATCGGCGATGATCTTCAGTTCGTCGCGCAGCCACTGCACGGTGGAACCGCCGTTGAATACCGCACCTTCCAGGGCGTAAGCCACTTCGCCGCGCGGGCCGCAAGCGATGGTGGTGAGCATGCCGTGCTTGGATTTCACAGCCTTGTCGCCGGTGTTCATCAACAGGAAGCAACCGGTACCGTAGGTGTTTTTTGCCTGACCCGGTTCTACGCACATTTGGCCGAACAGCGCCGCTTGCTGGTCACCGGCGATACCGCCGATGGCGATGCCGCTCTTGGTGCGGCCGTAGATTTCCGAGGAGGACTTCACTTCCGGGAGCATTTCGCGGGGGATATCCAGGATATCCAGCATCTTCGCGTCCCACTCCAGGGTGTGGATGTTGAAGAGCATGGTGCGTGAGGCGTTGGTGTAGTCAGTGACGTGGGTCTTGCCGCCGGTAAATTTCCAGATCAGCCAGCTGTCGACGGTGCCGAACAGCAGTTCGCCGTTGCGCGCACGCTCGCGGCTGCCTTCGACGTTGTCGAGGATCCACTTGAGCTTGGTACCGGAGAAGTACGGGTCGGTTACCAGGCCAGTGGTGTCGCTGATGTATTGTTCGTGGCCGTCGCGCTTGAGCTGCTGGCAGATCTCGGTGCTGCGGCGGCACTGCCAGACAATGGCATTGTAGATCGGGCGACCGGTGACCTTGTCCCAGACCACCGTAGTTTCACGCTGGTTGGTGATGCCGATGGCGGCAACCTGGTCATGGTGCAGGCCGGCTTGTGCCAGGGCCTCGACCATCACCGCACTCTGGGTAGCAAAAATTTCCATCGGATCATGTTCGACCCATCCGGCTTGCGGGTAATGCTGGGCGAATTCACGCTGGGCGGTGCAGACCACGTTGGCGTCACGATCAAAAATGATCGCTCGGGAACTGGTCGTGCCCTGATCGAGGGCAATGATGTAGTTCTTATTCTGAGTGTCGGTCATGTCGATTGCCTTGGACGGAAAAAGGGAGAGGGTCAATAGCCTGGGTCGCAAAGGGCAGGAGGACCCAGGCTAGCACTGTCAGGAAGTTCGGGTTTTGTCGGTGGCGACGGTTCTTGTGTCAGTCGCATCAGTCGCATCAGTTGTAGCAGGTGCGACGCTGGGCAGGTGACGGGCAATCAGCCCGCGATAAGCCGCAGCGCCGAGGCAGGCACCGACAATCGGTGCAAAAATCGGAATCAGGAAATAAGGAATATCGCGCCCGCCAGTGAAGGCTATTTCACCCCAACCGGCGAAAAAGGTCATCAGCTTGGGGCCGAAATCACGGGCCGGGTTCATCGCAAACCCGGTCAGAGGGCCCATGGCGCTACCAATTACCGCGATCAGCAAGCCGATCAATAGCGGGGCCAGCGGGCCACGGGGCAAGCCATTGTTATCGTCGGTCAGGGCCATGATCACGCCCATCAGGATGGCGGTGATGACCAATTCCACCAGGAATGCCTGGGCAGTACTCAGCAGCGGGTGTGGGTAGGTGGAGAACACCGATGCCAATTCCAGGCTGGCCTGGGAGCCGCGGATCATATGGTGGGTTTGTTCGTAATCGAAAAACAGGTTGCTATAAAGCGTGTAAACCAACGCGGCTGCGCAGAAGGCGCCCGCCACTTGGGCAAGGATGTAGAACGGCAGTTTACGCTTGTCGAAATCGGCAAAAATACACAGCGCGATACTCACGGCGGGATTGAGGTGGGCCCCGGAAATGCCGGCGCTCAGGTAGATCGCCATGCTGACACCGATCCCCCAGATGATGCTGATTTCCCACAAACCAAAGCTGGCACCCGCGACCTTGAGCGCAGCAACACACCCGGTACCAAAAAAGATCAGCAGCGCAGTCCCCAGGAACTCGGCCATGCATTGGCTCGAGAGTGGCGGCTGTTGAAGAGCAGTTGTCATTGAAAACCTCTGTTTTTGTTGTTGTCCGGCGTCTTGTCGTAACGGGCAAGAGGCGATTTTCACCGTGTCGAGGACCCCCATCCTGTTCGCGGCTTGCTGCTGGAGTACCGAAGGGCTGTTTCTATAGTATTCGGAAACGAAAAAATATAGACAAGAAACACGGCTGTCAAAGGTCGAAAGTGAACTGTCGGTCATTTTCTAACTATTGGTGCGGTGAATGATCGCGAAGAGGATTGATAAAAGGGCTGTCACTCCCTGTCCGGATACGTCGCAGAGCGGGTCGGACTAGAGCCTTTTGTGAGGGCTTGGCCTAGAATGGGTGATCCGTTTTTCCACCTTGATGCCAAGTTTGGAGCCTTCATGACGCCTGCATTGGACTTGTTGAAAAAAGTTCGCGCCGAACATCGTATCCACAGTTATGAACACGACCCCAAGGCGGCCTCCTATGGCCTGGAGGCCGCGGAAAAACTGGGGCTTGATCCGGCGCAGGTGTTCAAGACCTTGCTGGCCAGCAGTGAAAAAGGTGAGCTGTTGGTGGCGGTTGTGCCGGTCGTCGGAAGTCTGGATTTAAAGGCCTTGGCTCATGCGGCGGGGGTGAAGAAAGTCGAGATGGCCGCCCCGGCAGCCGCGCAACGATCGACTGGGTATTTGCTGGGGGGAATCAGCCCCCTGGGGCAGAAGAAGCGTTTGCGCACATTCATTGATGTGACGGCGCAGCCATTTGCGACAATTTTTGTCAGCGCGGGGAGGAGGGGGCTTGAGGTGGAGTTGGCTGCTGCGGTGCTGGCTGAGCATACCCAAGGCAAGTTTGCAGAAATTGGCCGGGCTTGATTGCTTGCGTTGATCCCGAGAGCTCTGGAGATTAAGTGTGGGAGCAGGCTTGCCTGCGATAGCGGCGTAACAGGCAACATGAATGTTGAATGTTAGTCAGTCATCGCAGGCAAGCCAGCTCCTACATTTTGATTCGGTTTCTTCAGTTGGCGCTGCTGTAGCGCCGAACGCCTGATTCGACCTGGGGAATCTGCGCCGCCGTACTGCCCGAGGCCTGGAACAGCACCAGATGTTCAGCCGCCACGCGAATGCCAACCTCAGCACCCACCTGATGATCGGCATGGCTGGGGAAGATCGACTCCAACTGGGCGCCGGTTGGCAGTTGCAAGCGATACAAGGTCGACGCACCAAGAAAGGTCTTGCCGACGATCCGTGCTTTCAACGCGCTGTCCGGGGTATAGACAATGTCATCCGGGCGCAGCAATACATCCACCGTGCCGCCAGTCGGCCAGGTATAGGCACGATTGCCACGCAACTCACCCAGCTCGGTACTAACGGATTCCGGCGTCGTCAGTTGCCCGCGAATGAAATAACCCTGCCCGATAAAGCTGGCCACAAACGGTGTCAGTGGCTCGTGATAGAGGTTGTAGGGCGTGTCCCACTGTTCCAGGCGACCTTCTTTGAACACGCCAACATGGTCGCTTACCGCGAAGGCTTCTTCCTGGTCATGGGTCACCAGGATCGCACTGGTGCCCCGAGCCTTGAGGATATCGCGCACTTCATGGCTGAGTTTGCGCCGCAGTTCACCGTCGAGGTTGGAGAAGGGTTCGTCCAGTAATAGCAGCTGTGGTTCCGGCGCCAGTGCGCGAGCCAGGGCTACACGCTGTTGCTGGCCACCGGACAGCTCATGGGGGAAGCGCTTGCCCAGGTTCTTGAGGTTGACCAGTTCCAGCAGCTCGGCAACCACTCGGTCTTTTTGCGGGTGTTTGCGGATGCCGAAGGCGATGTTGTCGGCCACGCTGAGGTGTGGAAACAGCGCGTAGTCCTGGAACACCATGCCGATACGACGTTTCTCCGGCGCCAGGGTAAAACCGGCGCTGGAGATGACTTCGCCCGCCAGGCTGATTTCCCCTTCATGCACCGGCTCAAACCCGGCAATCGCCCGCAGGGTGGTGGTCTTGCCGCATCCCGAGGAGCCCAGCAGGCACCCGATGTCGCCAGCATTGAGGTGCAGGTTGAGGTTCTGCACCACCCGTTGATCCTGATAACCGCATGCCAGATTGCGAAGATTCAGCAGTAATGGCTGGCTCATGCGTGGTGGTACGCCGGTTCGACGAGAAATTCGAGCAAGGCTTTTTGGGCGTGCAGACGGTTTTCCGCCTGGTCCCAGGCCACCGAGCGCTGATCGTCCAGCAGGTCGAGGCTGATTTCTTCACCCCGGTGAGCTGGCAGGCAATGCATGAACAGTACATCCGGCGCGGCCAGGTCGAGCAGCGCGCGAGTCACCTGGAACGGTGCGAACAGCGCCAGACGCTTGGCAGTTTCGTCTTCCTGGCCCATCGAGGTCCAGACGTCAGTGCTTACCAGGTGGGCACCGACCACCGCATCCCGTGGGTCGCGTACGATTTGTACACGGCCTGCGGCCTTGGCGAGGAATTCGGCACTCGGTTCGTAACCTTCGGGGCAGGCAATGCGCAGGTGGAAGTCGAACTGGATCGCCGCTTCTATATAGCTGTTGCACATGTTGTTGCCGTCGCCAATCCAGGCCACGGTTTTGCCCTGAATCGGGCCACGGTGTTCGAGGAACGTCTGCATGTCGGCCAGCAACTGGCAGGGGTGCAGGTCATCGGACAGGCCGTTGATTACCGGTACCCGGGAGTTGGCGGCAAACTCGGTGAGGGTGCTGTGGGCGAAGGTACGGATCATCACCGCATCGAGCATGCGCGACATGACGATGGCGCAATCGCTGATGGGCTCGCCACGGCCCAGTTGGGTATCCCGAGGCGATAGGAAGATGGCCTGGCCGCCGAGCTGGATCATCCCGGCTTCGAAGGACAGGCGGGTGCGGGTGGACGACTTCTCGAAAATCATCCCGAGCACGCGGTTTTTCAAAGGCTCGAACAGTACGCCGCGGTTACGCAGGTCTTTAAGCTCAATGCCTCGACGGATCACGCTGACCAGCTCTTCGGGCGTGCAATCCATCAGGGAGAGAAAGTGCCTTGCGCTCATCATTAACTACCTTTTTGCAACAGACCGCAGATACTCAAAGCCTTGTTTATTGGGAAAACGGGCGAGACCTGCGGCGAAAGCCGCACGGGGCGACGAAATAGGGGAAGGCGCGATATTGACACTAAATGTCGCGTCTTACCAATAGGCTACGGTTTTTAGGGGTGTTCAAGGACGCGGGGAGAGCGCTTTTGAAGCCTGTTTCCTGACTGCAGCGGGTCATTTGTACACTGGCGTTGCTTAACTTTGCAACGCGTCAGGGCGGGCGTAGGTCAGGCTGTGTCGGTTTGGGCAGGCTGCGCAGGGCGGGTCTGCCGGTTCTGAAACATTTCCTAATGCTTCACCATGGCCGCACCTGATGGCGGCGGATTCACACGACGAACGTTGCTGGCGCCTGGGGCGGTGGCGGGCCATAGTTTTGCGCAAAGCGCTCACCCCGACGACGCTGCCCATAAGAAAGAGACTGGCCATGACCAAGACTCTCCATCACCGTGCCTGCCACCTGTGCGAGGCCATCTGCGGCCTGACGCTGGAAACCACCCAGGCCGAAGACGGCAGCCTGGCGATTACTTCGATCAAGGGCGACCCGCTGGACAGTTTCAGTCGCGGCCATATCTGCCCCAAGGCCGTGGCGCTGCAGGATATCCAGAATGATCCGGACCGCCTGCACCAGCCCATGTTGCGGGTGGGCAGCGAGTGGCAGCCCATCCCTTGGGATGACGCCTTTGCCCTGGTGGCGGAGCGGCTGGCGGGGATCCAGGCGCGTCATGGGCAGAACGCAGTGGCGGTGTACCAGGGCAATCCCAGTGTGCACAACTATGGCTTGATGACCCACAGCAACTACTTTCTTGGCCAGCTCAAGACGCGCAATCGCTTTTCCGCCACGTCGGTGGACCAACTGCCTCATCACCTCGCCAGTTACCTGATGTACGGCCACGGCTTGCTGCTGCCGATTCCGGACATCGACCATACCGATTTCATGCTGATCCTGGGCGGTAACCCGCTGGCGTCCAACGGCAGCATCATGACCGTGCCGGATGTGGAGAAGCGCCTGAAGGCCATCCAGGCCCGCGGCGGTAAAGTGGTGGTGGTCGATCCCCGGCGCAGTGAAACAGCCGCGATCGCCGATCAGCATCTGTTCGTGCGGCCAGGAGGTGATGCGGCGCTGTTGTTCGGGCTGCTTAATACCCTGTTTACCGAGAACCTGACCCGTGGCAGCCACCTGCCGGTAGATGGCCTGGATGAGGTGCGCCGCGCCGTTGCGGGGTTTACCGCCGAGGCCATGAGCCGTCAATGCGCGGTGCCTCCCGAACAGATCCGCCAATTGGCGCGGGATTTTGCTGCGGCCGACAAGGCGGTCTGTTATGGGCGGATGGGGGTTTCGACCCAGGCTTTCGGTACCTTGTGCCACTGGCTGGTGCAGTTGATCAACCTGGTCACCGGCAACCTGGATCGAGTGGGTGGTGCCTTATGCACCACACCTGCGGTCGATCTGGTGGCGGCCACTTCCGGCGGTCATTTCAACCGTTGGCAGAGTCGGGTTTCCGGGCGCCCTGAATACAGCGGCGAGTTGCCGGTGTCGGCGCTGGCCGAAGAAATGCTCACCGAAGGCGAAGGGCAAATCCGTGCCCTGGTGACGGTGGCGGGCAATCCAGTGCTGTCCACGCCCAATGGCCGGCAGTTGGAGCAAGCGCTGGACGGTCTGGAGTTCATGGTCAGCGTCGATCTGTATATCAATGAAACCACGCGTTATGCAGACCTGATCCTGCCGTCCACCTCGGCTTTGGAAAATGATCACTACGACACCACCTTCAACATGTTCGCGGTGCGCAATGTCACGCGGTTCAATCGCGCCATCCTGCCCAAGCCCGAAGGTGCACTGCATGACTGGGAGATCTTTGTCGGGTTGGCCCAGGCATTTGCGGCGAAGACCGGCAACGCGCTCAAGCCGACCATGCCGCCGGCGCAGATGATCGACTTCGGCATTCGGGCCGGAGCGTATGGCGATGCGTCCAGTCACAAGCTTTCAGTGGCCGCGCTGGCTGATCATCCCCACGGCCTGGACCTGGGACCGCTGCAAGCCAATCTGGCTGGGCGCTTGAAAACCGCCAATGGCCGCCTGCAGGCTGCGCCTGAGGTGATTCTGGCGGACCTGGTGCGATTCGCCGCGCAACCGCTGCCTGAGGCCGATGAGTTGTTGTTGATCGGGCGCCGGCACGTGCGTAGCAATAATTCCTGGATGCATAACTATCACCGCCTGGTGAAGGGCAAGCCCCGGCATCAGTTGTTGATGCACCCCGACGACTTGGCTCGACGCCAGTTGAATGATGGCCAGCGAGTGCGCGTCAGTTCGCGGATCGGCATGATTGAGGTGGAAGTAGTGGCCAGCCTGGACATGATGCCCGGCGTGGTCAGCCTGCCTCATGGTTGGGGTCATGGCCGCCCTGGAGTGCAGATGACGATTGCCAGCGGCCAGCCCGGGGCGAGTGCCAATGACCTGACGGATGAGCGGCAGGTGGATGAGTTATCGGGTAATGCGGCGTTGAATGGTGTACCGGTGCGGGTGGCAGCGGCTTGAGGCGTGTCTGTCGGGGAGTCCGAGCGTCATGCTGGGCTTTGCGTTACAATGCGCCACCGTGCCGACCCATGAGTCGGAAAGTTCCAGCCGAGGTGTTCCATGGATATCATCGAAACGATTAAAGAGCAGATTGCCAACAACACCATTCTGCTTTACATGAAGGGTGCGCCTAACGCCCCTCAGTGTGGCTTCTCTGCAAAGGCTTCCCAGGCAATCATGCAATGTGGCGAGAAATTCGCCTACGTGGATATCCTGCAGAACCCGGAAATCCGCGCCAACCTGCCGAAGTACGCCAACTGGCCCACCTTTCCGCAGTTGTGGGTTGCGGGTGAGTTGGTCGGCGGTAGCGACATCATCACCGAGATGGCGGCTGATGGTTCGTTGCAGGCACTGGTCAAAGATGCAGCGGCAAAAGCAGCTGCGAAGACCGAAGCCTGATTTGTTTTAGGCTGCGGTCATAAAAAGCCCCGCTTCTCCATAAGAGAGCGGGGCTTTTTAGTGGCCGAGAATTAAGGTTTATTCACCCATCTGCGATTGCAGATAGTTCTCGATCGTCACTTTATCGATCAGGCCTACTTGGGTTTCCAGCCAGTCGATATGTTCTTCCTGATCCTCAAGGATATCTTCCAGCAGCTCGCGGCTGCCGAAGTCGCCCTTGGTTTCGCAATGCGCGATGGCGGCCTTGAGGTCGGTGTGGCTTTTGCGTTCGAAGCCCAGGTCGCAGTTGATCATTTCCTGAGTGTGCTCGCCGATGTTCAACTTGCCCAGGTCCTGGACGTTCGGCAGGCCTTCAAGGAACAGGATGCGCTTGATCAGTTTGTCCGCGTCTTTCATGGCGTGGATGGATTCTTTGTACTCATGCTTGCCCAGCTTTTCCAGGCCCCAATCTTCATACATGCGCGCATGCAGGAAGTACTGATTGATCGCGACCAGTTCATTGGCAAGGATTTTGTTGAGTTGCTGGATGACTGTAATGTCGCCTTTCATGATTGGGGTCCTGCCCTGTATTCGCTGTATATAGGGCGGAGTTTGAGCCGGGCAATGACTACTGTCAAACCTAAGTTATTGAATAATATATGAAAATTAATCGGAATAAGAATGTTTGTGTTCCGCGTCTTGGCGCTAACTGATTGAATTCAAGGCATAAAAAAACCGGACATTAAGTCCGGTTCTTTAAAACACGCAAATTACGCGTGTGTAAATTCTGCTGAGTAGGGGATCGCAGCCTGGGCAGTTTGCAGCTGCGTCAGGGTTTCCCGCACCACTTGCTTGGCCAGGCAGGCGCATTTACCGCATTGGCTGGCAACGCCGGTGGTCTCACGTACTTCTTTGTAGCTGCAGCAGCCTTCGTAGATTGCTTCGCGGATTTGTCCGTCGGTGACGCCAGTGCAGAGGCAGACATACATAAGGGAGAACCATCGCGGGTTGAGGCTTAAGTGCGATGGATCTTAATGTTAACGAGAATGATTGTCAAAGTAGTTTCTCCGACCTTTGTGGTTACGCAGCCTCGCGCTGACGAACGGTTTTTTCGGTGTATGATGGTCGGTCTTCACGAAGCGTGACCGCGTCACAGGCCTGTCGTTTAGCCAAGGCACACTGAGGCCGGTCCTTTTACTTCAGCTACTACACCAGGAGATATCCAATGAGCGTACTCGTCGGCAAACAAGCCCCAGATTTCGACGTGCCAGCCGTCCTCGGCAATGGCGAAATCGTAGACAGCTTCAAACTGTCTGAAGCCATCAAAGGCAAATACGGCCTGGTGTTCTTCTACCCGCTGGACTTCACCTTCGTCTGCCCATCGGAGCTGATCGCTCTGGATCACCGCATGGAAGACTTCAAGGCGCGTAACGTTGAAGTGGTTGCCGTTTCCATCGACTCCCATTTCACCCACAACGCCTGGCGCAACACTGCCATCAACGATGGCGGCATCGGCAAAGTCAAATACACCATGGCTGCCGACATGAAGCACGACATCGCCAAGGCCTACGACGTTGAGTCCGAAGGCGGCGTGGCTTTCCGTGGCGCGTTCCTGATCGATGACAAGGGCGTTGTCCGCTCGCAGATCATCAACGACCTGCCGCTGGGCCGTAACATGGAAGAGCTGATCCGTCTGGTTGACGCGCTGCAATTCCACGAAGAGCACGGCGAAGTTTGCCCTGCCAACTGGAAAAAAGGCGACAAGGGCATGAACGCTTCGCCAGAAGGCGTGGCGGCTTACCTGACCGAGAACGCTGGCAAGCTGTAAGCCACGTTAGCGGCATAAAAAAACCGGCCTGTGAGGGCCGGTTTTTTTATGCGCGAGATTCAACTTCAGTCGTTGAAGTCTTCCCAGCCACCCATCTGTTTCCAGCGGTTGACGATGCCGCAGAACAGCTCGGCGGTTTTCTCGGTGTCGTAGCGGGCCGAGTGGGCTTCACGACCATCGAAGTCGATACCGGCGGCCTGGCAGGCTTTCGCCAGCACGGTCTGACCATAGGCCAAACCGGCCAGGGTGGCGGTGTCGAAGCTGGAGAACGGGTGAAACGGGTTACGCTTCATGTCCAGGCGCGCCACAGCAGCGTTGAGGAAGCCCAGGTCGAAACTGCTGTTATGCCCTACCAGGATCGCGCGTTTACAGCCATTGGCCTTCAAGGCCTTACGCACGCCACGGAAGATGTCGGTCATCGCGGCTTCTTCACTGACAGCCATGCGCAGCGGGTGATCGAGCTTGATCCCGGTGAATTCCAGGGCGGCAGCTTCGATGTTGGCACCTTCGAACGGTTCGACGCGGAAGAAGTGGGTGTGCTCCGGGAACACAAAACCCTGTTCATCCATGCCGATGGTCGTGGCAGCAATTTCCAGCAGGGCATCGGTGGCGCAGTTGAAGCCGCCGGTTTCTACGTCGATGACCACCGGCAGGTAGCCACGAAAGCGTTCAGCCATCGGGTGGCGTGAACCGCCACCGCCATGACCTTCGTGTTCGTCGTCGAAATGGTCTTCACTCACGGGTGTTCCTCCAGCAGGCGCCAGCGCAGTGTTTCACCGGCGCGCAGCGGGATGACGGTCAGCTCGCCAAATGGCAGGCTGGCAGGGGCGGTCCAGTCTTCACGGACCAGGGTAATGCGGTCGGTATTCGCCGGCAGGCCGTAGAAACGCGGGCCATTGAGGCTGGCGAAGCCTTCAAGCTTGTCCAGGGCATTGCGTTGTTCGAACGCTTCGGCGTACAGCTCGATCGCCGCATAGGCGGTGTAGCAGCCGGCACAACCACAGGCCGCTTCCTTGGCGTGCTGGGCGTGGGGCGCCGAGTCGGTGCCAAGGAAGAACTTCTCGCTGCCGCTGGTGGCGGCATCCAGCAGTGCTACCTGGTGGGTATTGCGCTTGAGGATCGGCAAGCAATAGAAGTGCGGCCGAATCCCGCCCACCAGCATGTGGTTGCGGTTGTACAGTAGGTGATGAGCGGTGATGGTCGCGCCGACATTGGCCGAAGCCTCAGTGACGAACTGCACGGCATCAGCGGTGGTGATGTGTTCGAACACCACCTTGAGGGTCGGGAACAGCTCCACGACGCGACGCATGTGTTCGTCGATGAAGATTTTCTCGCGATCAAATACGTCGACATCGCCACGGGTGACTTCGCCGTGGATCAGCAACGGCATGCCGACTTCTGCCATGGCTTCTATAGCCGGCAGGATCTTGTCGATGCTGGTCACGCCAGAGTCGGAGTTGGTGGTTGCGCCAGCAGGGTACAGTTTCGCGGCGTGGACGAAACCGCTGGCCTTGGCCTCACGAATTTCTTCGGGCTGGGTACGGTCGGTCAGGTAAAGCACCATCAACGGTTCGAAGCGGCTGCCGGCCGGTCGTGCAGCAAGAATGCGCTGGCGATAGGCGTCGGCTTCCACGGCATTACGCACCGGAGGTACCAGGTTAGGCATGATGATGGCGCGGCCAAACGTGCGCGCTACATCGGCCACGGTTTGGGGTAACGCAGCACCATCGCGAAGATGAATATGCCAGTCGTCGGGACGCAGCAGGGTCAGGCGGTCGGACATTGGGGATTCCAGGCGGGTCAATCTGGTGGGAATGCTACCGGAAAAGACTCTTGCAGGCACTCGCTATCAAGTTTTGCGGGAGGCGACCGATATCCCTGGGTATGCCTTAACGACGTATGACGCCTTGATGTGTTGTAGAAACCAGTGGAGCCTCCCGTGCGCCAGCATTATCTAGCCCTGCTCAGTGTGTTCGCCAGCCTGCCCGCGATGGCCCTCACGTTCCAGACACGACTGGAGAATATTGAGTGGAAGGTGGAGGGTGATAAGTTCGAGTGCCGTTTGAGTCAACCGATCACCGATTTTGGTTCGGGCGAGTTCGTGCGCCGTGCCGGTGAGCTGGCGACATTTCGCCTGAAAGCCTACAGCGGCTCGCTGGGCGCCGGTTCTGCGACGCTGTTGGCCGCGGCCGCGCCGTGGCAGCCGGGGCGTGGTGACATCAATCTGGGGGCGGTGCGCGTTGGCAGTGGCGATGTGCTGTTCAACAGTTCCCAGGCCCAGGCCGGGCGTTTGTTCACCGGCCTGCTCGAGGGGCGTAGCCCAACGGTGCGCCACTACGCCCGTGACGGCGGTTACTCCGAGATACGCCTGCTGCCGGTGAAGTTCAACAAGGCCTACAGCGACTATCAACTGTGTACCGCGAAGCTTCTGCCGATGAATTTCGAGCAGGTCAAACAAGCGGAAGTAGGCTTTCCTGGCGGCGGAATCGAACTGGATGCCGCAGCCAAGAAGAAGCTGTCGGTCATGCTGGAATTCATCAAAGCCGACCCGACAGTCAACCATATCGAGTTGGACGGTCACTCGGACAACAGCGGTAATCGGCTGACCAACCGCGACTTGTCTCGTCGTCGCGGCCTGGCAGTGATGGACTATCTGAAGGCTAATGGCATTCCGGAATCCCAGATTACCTTACGTTTTCATGGCGAACGCTACCCACTGGTGCCTAATACCAATCCAGCTAACCGGGCCAAGAACCGGCGGGTCAATATTCATCTGGAACGGGTGGCAACCCCTGAGAAACCGGCACCCCAGGCCACTGCTCCGGGCAATGCCGCAACCACGTCGTAAGGTGCGGCAATTCGTCGCCCACTCGACATAATCTGTCGCTTTATCTTCATTTGCTGTCGCGCCTCTGTAATTTCACGGTTTTGGTCGGTAGAATCGACGCCTTTCCGTACAACCCCGTGGAGTGATGGCATGGCCGACGTAAACAAGGTCGTTCTCGCGTATTCCGGCGGCCTGGACACTTCGGTGATCCTCAAGTGGCTGCAGGATACTTATAACTGTGAAGTGGTGACCTTCACCGCTGACCTGGGTCAGGGCGAAGAGGTCGAACCTGCACGTGCCAAGGCGCAAGCCATGGGCGTGAAAGAGATCTACATTGACGACCTGCGCGAAGAGTTCGTCCGCGATTTCGTTTTCCCGATGTTTCGCGCCAACACTGTCTACGAAGGCGAGTACCTGCTGGGTACCTCCATCGCACGTCCGCTGATCGCCAAGCGCTTGATCGAAATCGCCAACGAAACCGGCGCTGACGCCATTTCCCATGGCGCCACCGGCAAAGGCAACGATCAGGTCCGCTTTGAACTGGGCGCGTACGCCTTGAAGCCGGGCGTGAAAGTGATTGCTCCTTGGCGTGAGTGGGACTTGCTGTCCCGTGAAAAGCTGATGGACTACGCTGAAAAGCACAATATCCCGATCGAGCGCCACGGCAAGAAGAAGTCCCCGTACTCGATGGACGCCAACCTGCTGCACATCTCCTATGAAGGCGGCGTGCTGGAAGACACTTGGACCGAGCACGAAGAAGACATGTGGAAATGGACCGTCTCCCCGGAGAACGCTCCTGACAAGGCCCAGTACCTGGAACTGACCTACCGCAATGGCGACATCGTAGCGCTGGACGGCGTCGAAATGACCCCGGCCACCGTATTGGCGACCTTGAACCGTATCGGTGGCGAGCACGGTATCGGCCGTCTGGACATCGTCGAGAACCGCTACGTGGGCATGAAGTCCCGTGGCTGCTACGAAACCCCGGGTGGCACCATCATGCTGCGCGCTCACCGTGCCATTGAGTCCATCACCCTGGACCGTGAAGTGGCTCACCTCAAAGACGAGTTGATGCCCAAGTACGCCAGCCTGATCTACACCGGCTACTGGTGGAGCCCTGAGCGCCTGATGCTGCAACAGATGATCGATGCGTCCCAGGTTCACGTGAACGGCGTGGTGCGCTTGAAGCTCTATAAAGGCAACGTGATTGTCACCGGGCGCAAGTCCGATGAGTCGCTGTTCGATGCCAATATCGCCACCTTTGAAGAAGATGGCGGCGCCTACAATCAAGCGGATGCTGCCGGTTTCATCAAACTCAACGCATTGCGTATGCGTATTGCGGCCAACAAAGGTCGCAAGTTGTTCTGAGTGATTTAAGCTGCGATGAAAAAATGCCCCTTGCTTAAGGGGCATTTTTTTTGAGCTCTGTTTATGCTTTAAACATATGGCGGCGTTGTGTCGCTCGATAAGTTTAATATTCGTTTAGTTTGTCGCGGAATGATATGTCGGTCAGCCCAAGAGGGTGATCTTAGTCATTACGACATCTCATGATGTAGTTTTCATTCAGAGTGTGGGGAATTTTATTACGGAAAATTCACTCAATTAGTAGCCGCCAAGGTAGTGTTTGTTGAATGTTCTGTCAGAAAATTACTATGTAATGAAATATGCTGGTTGGAACTTTTTAGCGTGTGAGTTTGTTGCGTGTGCGTCGGAGTGTTGCTGGTAAACAAGGGGCATTTCCTGAAGTCGGTGTGCGGGACGTTTACCTTTGGCCATTGCTCTGAGGACTTTTCACTCAAGATATGTTCATCCTCGGAAACTTCTGAAAGTTCAAACAAAACTCGATACATCTGTTGTGGCGTCTTTTTGTAGGTCAAATCCTATCTCTTTGTGGGGGGTGTCTCTGCTTACTGTTGCTTGGGGGGGAGTGCTATGCCAAGGAGGAAACGACTAGGCTATTGTGCTTGCTCTAAATAATTCGAACAGCGAAATTGGACTTGCCCATGAATAAAGTGCTGATCGTGGATGATCATCCCGTCATTCGTCTTGCTGTGCGTATGCTAATGGAGCGTCATGGTTATGAGGTCGTTGCCGAGACTGATAACGGTGTCGATGCGTTGCAACTTGCACGGGAGCATATGCCGGATATTGTCATACTGGATATTGGAATACCCAAACTCGACGGTCTGGAAGTTATATGTCGACTGTCGTCTACCAAACAGGCACACCCCTTCAAGGTGCTGGTGCTGACGTCCCAGGCTCCCGGTCATTTTTCCATGCGGTGCATGCAGGCAGGGGCTGCTGGCTATGTGTGCAAGCAGCAGGACCTGACGGAGCTGTTGAGCGCTATAAAAGCGGTGCTTTGCGGCTACAGCTACTTCCCTAACCAGGCACTGAACTCGGTGCGCTCCACCTTGGGGAACGCCAGTGAAGCCGATATGGTCGAGCGTCTTTCAGGTCGAGAGATGATGGTGCTGCAACAGCTGGCCCGAGGGAAGACCAACAAGGAGATCGCCGATGGCATGTTCCTGAGCAACAAAACCGTGAGCACCTACAAGACGCGCCTGCTGCTCAAGCTCAATGCGCGTTCCCTGGTAGACCTGATCGAACTGGCTCAACGCAACGGCTTGGTATAGGGAAGGCCGCCCGTTCAGGACGTATACACAGAAAAGCCTCCGTAAGGGAGGCTTCTGATCACTACCAGTGTCGGTTTGATTAGAGATCGAAATCGTAATCGGCCAACTGTTTTTGCAAGCGTCGCTCTTCCAGAAGATTGTCGATGGTGCGGCGTTTGCTCAAATTGGTCTTGGCCACCTCTGCAGGTGCCTCCGCGGCATCATCATCGGACTCAGCGCCAACAAGCTCGTCTTCTACATCCAATTGTTCTTTGCCAGTGCTCATAAGGTTAACTCCAGGCTAAGACTGCCGTTGGCGCTCCTTATAACGATTATCGTGTTGCGGGTAAAAAAGATTTTTTCAATCGACTGATCAAAAAAAGCAATGGTTGCTCAATCGTCGCAAGTCTTGTCCTTGTATTCACACAGGTCTTCGATACGGCAACTGCCGCAGCGGGGCTTGCGGGCCTGGCAGACATAGCGTCCGTGAAGGATCAGCCAATGATGTGAATCAAGCAGATAGGGCTTGGGCACAAACTTCATCAGTTGTTTTTCAACCTCCACCACATTTTTCCCGCGAGCAATGCCGGTTCGGTTGCTGACCCGGAAAATGTGCGTGTCCACGGCCATGGTCAACTGACGGAACGCGGTATTGAGTACAACGTTGGCGGTTTTTCGACCGACACCTGGAAGCGCTTCGAGCTCTTCTCGTGTTTGCGGAACCTCGCCAGCATGACGCTCCACCAGCAACCGACAGGTCTCAATGACGTTTTTTGCCTTGCTGTTGTACAAGCCAATGGTCTTGATGTACTCGGACAACCCTTCAACCCCGAGGGCGTGAATGGCCGCTGGCGTGTTGGCGACCGGATACAGCTTGGCGGTAGCTTTGTTGACGCCGACGTCTGTTGACTGGGCCGAGAGAATCACGGCGATCAGCAACTCGAACGACGAGGAGTAGGCCAGTTCGGTTTTCGGTTCCGGATTGTCTTCGTGAAGCCGACGGAAAATTTCCAGGCGTTTTGCGGCATTCATGGGGCGAGCGGTTCCTTGCAGACAGTCAGTGTGGTTTTGAAAAGTGCACCCAGGCTTGTCGGCCGGCGAGCAGTAACCCAAGCAGGATAAACCCGCCTGGCGCGAGTGCGGCGATGGTGCCGCTACCGAGCAATCCGCGCACTGAGCCAAGCGTAATCAGCAGTAGGCCAAACAGGCCGAACAGTTGCAATCGCGTTTTGCCCTGGCCTGCGTCGAATCCGCCTGAATATTCCAGCAGCACGCATTGGACACTGATCAGTGCGAGGTAAATACCCAGTTGTTGATACAGAGGCAGTGCAAAGGCCTGCAAGATCAGTTGTACGCAACTGACCAGCGTGGCGGCGAGGAGCAGGCTGGCGATCAGCCGCATACGCTCACCCAGAAGGTTTCGCACGCAGCCCATACCCACGCCATACAGCGTCACGATTAACACCGAAAGCGCCCAGAAGCTCAGTGCCTTGGGCAGCGTGTCACTGACGCCAATCAGTGGTGCAAGCATCAATGAGCCAGTGAGACCAGGCGATTTAGTCATGGGCAGGTTGCTCCAACATCGACTGCCGGTGCTCATCAAAATAGCGCAAGGCGTCATGCACCGCGTTGATTACCGCCCTGGAGGTAATGGTAGCGCCCGCCATTTGATCGAATTGCCCGTGGTCCTTTTTCAATGCCCAGCCTGAATCCGCTGGATCGTTGCGGGACCGAGCCTTGAAGGCTGCCAGCCAAGGGTTATTGTCCTCGGCGATGTGCCCACCCAGGCTCGGGGTTTCTGACTGCTTCAGGGTTTTTACCCCCAGCAATTTTCCATGGATGGAAATGGCAATCAGCAACTCGATGGGGCCGCTGTAGCCACTGACCTGCGAGCGCAGCAGAACTGCATTGGGCTGGCTCGACAGGGTCGCGAGATAACCGCCCAGCAATTGACTGTTTGCCAATACCTGCGGGTTTATCACCAGCGGATGTTCCAGTGGATGGTTGTCGTAACTGCCACCGGGAAGGATGTCCAGCAGGGCACGGCGCTGTTGGTCTTGTCGTTCCTGGGTGACGCGGCTGGCGGTCAGTTGTTGGACGGCGATGGTCAGGCCAATCCCGGCGGCGGCGATCAGCAACACCATCAGCAGGCTTCGGGTGCCTTTCATGAGGTCACCGCAGGCTGTTTTGGCGCCGCCAGGCGTTCCAGTGCAGGCACCGCCAGGTTCATCAGCAATACTGCAAACGCTACCCCGTCGGGGTAACCGCCCCACGTACGGATCAGGTAAGTCAGCAAGCCCGCCCCAGCGCCAAACATCAGACGCGCCCGTGGGCTTTTAGGGCCGGACACTGGTTCAGTAACAATAAAAAATGCCCCGAGCATGCTGGCGCCGGTGAGCAGATGGAACAGTGGCGAGCCATGGGAGTCCGACCCCGAGCCGTTCCAGCACAACCAGCTGATGATGAACAAACTGCCGAGCATGCCCACCGGTGCATGCCAACTGAACACCCGTTGCTGCAACAGAAACAGGCCTCCGGCGAGAAACGCTAGGTTGACCCATTCACTGCCTCTGCCTGCGACGTAACCGAAACTTGGATTCCCGGCAAACAGTTCGTCGATCGTCAGGCTCTTATTGATACGCAACGTATCCAGGGCAGTGGCCTGCACCCAGGCGTCCGGAGCGTTACCGTGCAGGCCGAAAACCTGTTGCAGGCCCGCCAGCAGGTCCATGCCGTGGGATGCGGGCCAGTGAGTCATGGGTTGTGGGAAGGCCACCAGCATCAATGCATAACCGAGCATGGCCGGGTTGAACGGGTTCTGGTTGCCGCCATACAGGTGTTTGCCCAACAGCAATGCGCTGGCCACTGCCGCCACACACAACCACCAGGGGCAATAAGGTGGCAGCGCCAGCGCCAGCAGCGTCGCGCTGACCAAGCCGCTGAGGTCGTTGGCAGAGCGTTGGCGCAACCGCTGCACACCTGCTTCCAGCACCAGTGCGCAAGTGCCGGCCAACAGCAGGTTGATCAACACACCCCAGCCGTACAGCCAGAACATGGCCAATAAGCCTGGCACTGTCGCCAGCAGCACACGTTTCATCGCCTGCTGCTGGCGCTCGACGGTTTCACCCGCTGACATGGCTATTCACCGAGCACAGGGCATCGTCGAGACGGCGCTGGGCATCGGCCAACTCGGTCTCGCTGGCGCCAGGTTGACGTTGAAGTTTGCTCAAGTCGGCACGGGCATAGGCCAGGGTGGTTTTCAGTTGGCGTAGTTGACTATCGATTGGCCGCTTTTCCACCCGTTGCAAGACGGGGCGGGGCTGGTTGGACGCGGCTTCAGCGTCATGCAAGGCTTGTTCGGCTGCGGCCAGTGCTGCACTTAATGCCGCCAGTTGTTGCGGGTCGGCGTTTTGGTTTTGGGCTTTTTGCAATTCGGCACGACGCATCGCCAGTTGTATTTTTGCCCGTTTCAGCTCTGGATCCTTGTTTGGAGCTGGCGGCGGTGTGCTGTTTACGTCAAGCGCCGCGAGTGCTTGTTCAGCGGCTTCGAATTGCCGCTGCAGGATGACCAACTGCGACTGCTGTTCAAAGGTAGGTGGATGGCCGAACGCTTGCAGGGATTTGTGTAGCTGGGCACGGCTCATGGCCAGGTTTATTTTGGCCTTCTTCACAGCAACGTCCATGTCAGCGGCTTTTTGCGCGCGAACCCGCTCAATGGCGGCCTGGACCGGGTCGACTGTCACCGCCTCAACAACCGCTGGGCGTTTGACGCGGGACAGGCGTTCGGCGAGCTTCTGTTCTTCCTCCCGTTGCAGCCGCGCGTTGCGCTGTTCAAAGCGCCGCCGGGCACGGTCGCGCTTGATGCTGCGTGCCTGGCGCTCGTGATCGTTGGACGCAAGGCCACCCACAATCGGCAGCACCTTGGCCAGCGGGTGCATTTCGATGCAGTCAACGGGGCAGGGCGCGACACACAGGTCACAACCCGTGCACTCGTCGATAATCACCGTGTGCATCAGCTTGGCCGCACCGACGATCGCGTCCACCGGGCAGGCCTGGATGCATTTGGTGCAGCCAATGCATTCCGCCTCGCGGATAAAGGCGATCTGCGCCGGGGCGTCTCCCCGGGAAGTGTCCAGGTCCACTATGGGGACGTTCAACAGCTGCGCCAGTCCGGCGATGGTTTCCCGCCCGCCCGGAGGGCATTTGTTGATGGCTTCGCCTTGGGCGATGCCTTCGGCGTAAGGCTTGCAGCCAGGATGCCCGCATTTGCCACATTGGGTCTGTGGCAGCAGCGCGTCGATACGTTGAATCAGGCTCATGGTTTGATCATTGCGTTGAAACCCAGAAAAGCCACGGCCATCAGCCCGGCGCTGATCAGCGCTACGGGCAGGCCTCGAAAAGGAAGCGGGATATCGTTATCGGCAATGCGTTGGCGCAGGTCGCTGAACAGGCTCAGCACCAGCCAGAAACCCAGGCCAGCGCCCAGACTCAGGGCTGCCATGTGTGCCAACCCTTTATCGTCCTGTGTGCCTAGTAACACCCCGGCCAACACCCCGGCGTTACCCAGGAGCAACGGCCGCAGGCCATCGAATGACAGTTTGGGCAGATGGCGGGACAGCACGCTGAGCAGTGGTTGAATCAACAGGATAGCCACCGGAAGAAACACGAATAACCGCAGGGGTGTCAGCGCCAGTGGTTGCAACAGATAGTGGTCAAGCAGATAACTCAAGACAGCGCTCAGCACCATCAGCAAGGTGGTGGCAATGCCCAAGGCATGCACTTGTCTGCGTGGATGAGCGGGGGATGCCAGCACCGGGTCGATAGCCAACGGCATCTGCAACACGAAGTTGCTGATCAGGGCCGTGCTGACGAGGGTGAGCAGTATATCGGTCATGGGCATGCCGGGTTAAGCAAACAGAATCCGATTATCCGGCAAGCGAGGAGGGGGCACTAGCCCTGTAGCGAGCGGGCAGGCCCGCTCGCTACAGGTAGGTTTACTTGATGCGCTGGCCGGGCTTGGCGCCGCTGTCAGGGCTCAGCAAGTAGATCTCTTCACCGCCAGGGCCGGCCGCCATCACCATGCCTTCGGAGATGCCAAAACGCATTTTCCGGGGCTTGAGGTTGGCGATCATCATGGTCAGGCGACCTTCCAGCTTGGCCGGGTCCGGGTAGGCACTCTTGATCCCGGAGAACACGTTGCGTTGCTCATCACCGATGTCCAGGGTCAGGCGCAGCAGCTTGTCGGCGCCTTCCACAGCTTCGGCCTTGAGGATCAGCGCCACCCGCAGGTCGACAGCGGCAAATGCGTCGAAGTCGATTTCGGCAGACAGTGGATCTTTAGCCAGTTCGCCATTACCGGTCGGTGCGGCTTCGCCGGTATCAGTCTTGCTGGCTTCCAGATCTTCTTTCGACGCGTCGGTCATGGCCTGGACTTTCACCGGGTCAATGCGGGTCATCAGCGGCTTGAATTCATTGAGCTGATGGTTGCTGAGCAAGGTCGCGTGATCGTTCCAGGTCAGCGGCGGCACATTGAGGAACGCCTCGGCGTCGGCCGCCAGCAATGGCAGCACCGGCTTGAGGAAGATCACCAACTGGCGGAACAGATTGACGCCCGTGGCGCAGATGGCCTGGACTTCATCCTGCTTGCCTTCCTGTTTGTTCAGTGACCACGGTGCCTTGTCGGCAATCCAGGCGTTGGCACGGTCGGCCAGGCCCATGATCTCGCGCATGGCGCGGGCAAAGTCACGGGCTTCATAGGCGTCCGCGATGCTTGGCGCGGCGGCCAGGAACGCGTCGGTCAGCTCTGGCGCGGCATTTTCTGCCACCAGCACACCGGCGTTGCCCTTGTGGATAAAACCCGCGCAACGGCTGGCGATGTTGACGACCTTGCCCACCAGGTCCGAGTTGACCTTCTGCACGAAGTCTTCCAGGTTCAGGTCCAGGTCGTCGACGCCACGGCCCAGCTTGGCGGCGTAGTAGTAGCGCAGGTATTCCGGCGACAGGTGATCCAGGTAGGTGCGCGCCTTGATAAAGGTGCCACGGGACTTGGACATCTTCTGGCCATTGACGGTCAGGTAGCCGTGTACGGCGATGCCGGTCGGCTTGCGGTAGCCCGAACCTTCGAGCATTGCTGGCCAGAACAGGGCGTGGAAGTTGACGATGTCCTTGCCGATGAAGTGATACAGCTCGGCGGTGGAGTCCTTGCCCCAGAACGCGTCGAAGTCCAGCTCCGGCGTGCGGTCGCAGAGGTTCTTGAAGCTGGCCATGTAGCCGATTGGCGCGTCCAGCCACACATAGAAGTACTTGCCTGGCTCGTCAGGGATTTCGAAACCGAAGTACGGCGCATCGCGGGAGATGTCCCACTGTTGCAGGCCGGCGTCCAGCCATTCGGCGATCTTGTTGGCCACGGCGTCTTGCAGGGTGCCGCTGCGGGTCCAGGTTTGCAGCATTTGCTGGAAATCCGGGAGCTTGAAGAAGAAGTGCTGGGAGTCCTTGAGCACCGGTGTGGCGCCGGAGATCGCCGACTTCGGATTCTTCAGGTCGGTGGGTGCGTAGGTAGCACCGCATTTCTCGCAGTTGTCGCCGTACTGGTCTTCGGTGCCACACTTCGGGCAGGTGCCCTTGATGAAGCGGTCGGCCAGGAACATTTTCTTTTCCGGGTCGAAATACTGCGTGATCGAACGCGTGGCGATGTGCCCGGCGTCCCGCAGCCGCTTGTAGATCTGGCTCGACAGCTCACGGTTTTCTTCGGAGTGGGTCGAGTGGAAGTTGTCGAAGTCCACCAGGAACTCGGCAAAGTCGGCGCTGTGTTCAGCCTGGACGTTGGCGATCAGTTGTTCCGGGGTAATGCCTTCCTTTTCGGCGCGCAACATGATGGCCGAACCGTGGGCGTCGTCCGCGCAGACATAAATGCATTGATTGCCGCGATGCTTCTGGAAGCGCACCCACATATCGGTCTGGATGTACTCAAGCATATGGCCAAGGTGGATTGAACCATTGGCATAGGGCAGGGCGCTGGTGACGAGGATCTTGCGTGGCTCGGACATGGGGCTCGGCTACTTGATGAAACGGAGGTCGGCCACTATAAAGCGCCAGGAAATTTATTTCACCCCGTCGCGTTGTTTCAGCGTTTTCCATTACCGCGAAAGCATGCCGCTGGAAGCTCGGAACGGTTAGGATAGCCGCCTGTTTTAGTCAGTCTTTTTCGGGAGTAGCCCATGAGCGCCGTCAATCGCGCAGCGGTGGAAGCCGTTCTTCGCCAGTACACCGACCCCTACCTGAACCAGGACCCGGTCAGCGCCGGGTGCGTTCGCGTCATTGATGTGCAGGGTGACAAGGTCTCGGTCCAGCTTGAACTGGGTTATGCCGCAGGTCTGTTCAAGAGCGGTTGGGCGCAGATGCTGCAAATGGCCATTGAAGGTCTGGCTGGTGTCAGCACGGCCAAGGTCGATATTCAGTGCGTGATTGCACCGCACAAGGCCCAGGCGCAGATTCCAGGGCTGGCCAACGTCAAGAACGTGGTGGCCGTTGCTTCTGGCAAGGGCGGCGTGGGCAAATCCACCACCGCCGCCAACCTGGCCCTGGCCCTGGCCCGTGAAGGCGCCCGCGTCGGGATTCTGGATGCGGACATTTATGGACCGAGCCAGGGCGTGATGTTCGGCATCGCCGAAGGCACCCGGCCGAAGATCAAGGACCAGAAATGGTTCGTGCCCATCGAGTCTCATGGTGTGGAAGTGATGTCCATGGCATTCCTGACCGATGACAACACGCCGATGGTCTGGCGTGGGCCGATGGTCTCCGGAGCCCTGCTGCAACTGGTCACCCAGACCGCCTGGGGCGACCTGGACTACCTGGTGATCGACATGCCGCCAGGCACCGGTGATATCCAGTTGACCCTGGCGCAAAAGGTGCCGGTGGCCGGTTCGGTGATCGTCACCACACCTCAGGACCTGGCGCTGCTGGACGCGAAGAAGGGCGTGGAGATGTTCCGCAAGGTCAATATCCCGGTGCTGGGTGTTGTGGAAAACATGGCGGTGCACATTTGTTCCAACTGCGGCCATGCCGAGCATCTGTTCGGTGAAGGCGGTGGTGAAAAGCTGGCGACCCAGTACGGTGTCGAACTGCTGGCATCGTTACCGCTGTCGATGGTGATTCGTGAGCAGGCCGACGGCGGCAAGCCTACCGTGGTCGCCGAGCCTGACAGCCAGATTGCCATGGTGTACCAGGAACTGGCCCGCCACGTGGGCGCTCGGATCGTCTTGCAAGAAGCGGGCGCCCAGGCAATGCCGACTATCACGGTCAGCGACGACTGATCCACCTGTGGGTAGACAAGCCTCGACGGTGTCGGGGCTTTTTCTTGCCCGCAGAACACTTAATAGAGATCGTTTGGCGTTTACGTAATTGCTGGTGTAAGCATTTGCTTACTTTTTCGTAAGTGTTTGGTTTTTTTACCGGACGCGGACAGCTCGAATGGCTGGTTATATTTGCTAACTTGCTGAAATTTAATAACTATTTATTGGTTTTTTAAGTGCGAGATCCAATCTTCTGTCCGTTGGATCACGTTGAACTTAATCGTGAACTCTCTAAGATCAGCCCTGTGTCCACGGATTGACACAGTCATCAAGGAACGATGACTCAGGGAACCTCGCAGGATGCGATTCATCAGGATGATGAAAAGGAACACAGGGACTAGGGAAAAAATGTGGGCGGGTCATACCGCCCCTTTTTTTGCCTGTAGAAAAGTGAAACCCCGTACGCAGAAACGCAAAAAGGCCCGCAAGGGGCCTTTTGGAGGGCGTCGACGCTATTAGCGCTCGAGGTCTGCAATCTTGCCTTTTTTGCCATCCCACTCTTTAGCATCGGGCATCGGGTCTTTGCGCTCAGTGATATTCGGCCAGATTTCGGCCAGATCAACGTTCAACTGAATAAATTCCTGCATTTCTGCCGGGACTTCATCCTCGGAAAAAATGGCGACGGCCGGGCATTCTGGCTCGCACAGCGCGCAGTCAATGCACTCATCCGGGTGGATCACCAGGAAGTTCGGGCCTTCGTAAAAGCAGTCCACCGGACAGACTTCTACGCAGTCGGTGTACTTGCACTTGATGCAGTTGTCGGTGACGACGAAGGTCATTTCTAATTTTCTCCTCAGGCGGCGGCAGCGAAACCCCTTGTGGCGGGGCTCGCGAGGTTCGGGAGCGATAGTCTGCGGGCCAGGCTAAAAGCCCGCAGCATCCCAAACCGCGCGAGATTCTATCAGCTTGCAAGCGTCTGCGTTAGATCCGTGTCTTCAGTGCATAGAGCATTTCCAGCGCTTTACGCGGCGTCAACTCGTCCAGGTCAAGTTTAGCCAACTCATCCAGAACCGGATGGGGCAGGCTGGCGAACATATCGCTTTGGTGTGGAGCGCTGGATTTGCTGGCTGCTTTCGCGGGGCTGGCCACGGGCAACTCGTGGGGCAGAGCGGTCTCTTCCAGGCGGCTCAGGTGCTCACGGGCACGGGTGATGACATCCGTTGGCACGCCCGCCAACTGGGCCACGGCCAAGCCATAACTCTGGCTGGCTGGCCCCGGCAGCACGTGGTGCAGGAAGACGATGCGCTCGTTGTGCTCGGTGGCATTGAGGTGCACGTTGGCGACCAGCGGCTCGTTTTCCGGCAGCACGGTCAGCTCAAAGTAGTGGGTGGCGAACAGCGTATAAGCCCGCAAGTGTGCCAACCGCTCGGCTGCCGCCCATGCCAGAGACAGACCGTCGAAGGTGCTGGTGCCACGCCCCACTTCGTCCATCAGCACCAGGCTACGGTCGGTGGCGTTGTGCAGGATGTTGGCGGTTTCGCTCATTTCCACCATAAAGGTCGAACGGCCACCGGCCAGGTCATCGCTGGAGCCGATCCGGGTGAAGATGCGGTCTACAAGGGACAATTCGCAACTGGCCGCCGGCACGAAGCTGCCGATATGCGCCAGCAGCACAATCAATGCGGTCTGACGCATGTAGGTGGATTTACCACCCATGTTCGGACCGGTAATCACCAGCATGCGGGTATCGTCGTCCAGCGACAGGTCATTGGCCACGAACGGTGTGGTCAATACCTGTTCCACCACTGGGTGACGGCCCTGGACAATACGCATGCACGGCTCGCTGACAAAGCGCGGGCAGTTCAGGTCAAGGTTCAGTGCGCGTTCGGCCAGGTTGCTCAGTACGTCCAGCTCTGCCAGGGCGGCCGCGGTGTCCTGCAACGGCGCCAACTGGCCGATCAAGTCTTCGAGCAGGGCTTCGTAGAGCATCTTTTCACGGGCCAGGGCGCGGCTCTTGGCCGATAGCGCCTTGTCTTCGAACGCTTTCAGTTCTGGAGTGATAAAACGCTCGGCGCCTTTGAGGGTCTGGCGGCGTTGGTAATCGATAGGCGCCTGTTCGGCTTGCTTGCTCGGCAACTCAATAAAGTAGCCGTGGACGCGGTTGTAGCCGACTTTCAGGTTGGCCAGGCCGGTACGGGCTTTCTCCCGGGCTTCCAGGTCGATCAGGAACTGCCCGGCGTTCTCGCTCAGGGATTGCAGTTCGTCCAGCTCGTTGTCGTAACCGGTCTTCAATACGCCACCGTCGCGGATGATCGCTGGCGGGTTGTCGATGATGGCTTTTTCCAGCAGTGCCGCCAGCTCCGGGTAGGTGCTGGTGGTCACGGCTAGCTGTTGCAGGTGCGGCGCTTCCAGTTCAGTCATTGCCACTTGCAACTGCGGCAGGGCGCCGAGGGCATCCCGCAGGCGTGCGAGGTCACGAGGCCGCGCGTTGCGCAGGCCGATCCGCGCGAGGATCCGCTCGATATCGCCGATTTCCTTGAGCTGCGGTTGCAGCTTCTCAAAGCGATAGCGGTCCAGCAGGCAGGTAATCGAGGTTTGACGGGATTGCAGCACCGTCAAATCTCGCAGCGGGCGGTTCAACCAACGGGTCAGCAGACGGCTGCCCATGGCAGTCTGGCAACGGTCGACCACCGATTGCAGGGTATTATCGCGACCGCCGGCCAGGTTAGTGTCCAGCTCCAGGTTGCGTCGGCTGGCGCCATCGAGCACCACGGTGTCATCCAGGCGCTCATGACGCAGGCTGCGCAAATGGGGCAGGGCGGTGCGCTGGGTTTCCTTGGCGTAGCTGAGCAAACAACCGGCGGCGCCGATGGCCAGGGTCAGGGTTTCGCAACCAAAGCCCTTGAGGTCTTGCACGGAGAACTGTTGGCACAGGCTTTTCAGTGCCGAGTCACGTTCGAAGTCCCACGGCGCGCGGCGCTTGGTCCCACGGCGGCGTTCCGCCGGCAGGTCTTTGGGCCAATCGTCCGGAATCATCAACTCCACCGGATTGACGCGCTCCAGCTCCGCCAGCAGATTCTCCCAGCCCTTGATCTCCAGCACCGTAAAGTTGCCGCTGGTGATATCCAGCACGGCCAGGCCGAACAGCCGCTCATCCCCCAGCACTGCCGCGATCAGGTTGTCGCGACGCTCATCCAGCAGCGCCTCATCACTCACCGTCCCCGGGGTAATAATGCGCACCACCTGACGTTCCACCGGGCCCTTGCTGGTGGCCGGGTCGCCGATCTGCTCACAGATCACCACTGATTCGCCGAGCTTGACCAGCTTGACCAGGTACCCTTCCAGCGAGTGATAAGGGATCCCGCACATCGGAATCGCCTGCCCCGCCGACTGCCCACGCGCGGTCAGGGTGATGTCCAGCAACTTGGCCGCTTTCTTCGCGTCTTCATAGAAGATCTCGTAGAAGTCGCCCATGCGATAGAACATCAACTGATCAGGGTGCTGGTTCTTCAGGCGCCAGTACTGCTGCATCATTGGGGTGTGGGAGGACAGGTCGGAAGTGTTTTTACTCATTGGATAGTTAGCAAATTCGTTGGAAGTGATGGGGCAAAGGGGGCGCTTGGCCCAGCATTTTTTGCAATGGGCGCAAGGTTAACACGCAAGGTCAGGGCTTCGCAGTTCACAACGGCGCGGTATAAAGGCACGGCTAATGCATAAAATATGCAAAATAGCATTTGCCATCCACGAAAACTGCCTTCAATATCCGCGTTATGCAAAAACGCAACGTTTCTATCGTCTTAAGAGAGCTGTTGGATCGCGACCGGATCTCCCCCACGGAGCTTCACCGGCGTACCGGCGTGCCTCAATCCACACTGTCTCGGATCCTCAGCGGCAAGATCGTTGATCCGTCGGACAAACACATCTCACGCATCGCCGACTACTTCCGCGTCAGCACCGACCAACTGCGCGGGCGCGCGGCCTTGGTGGCGTCGCGGGAAGACGAGCGCGACCCGATGCATTCGGAACTCAAGGACATAAGCCTGTGGGACGACGATACCCCCGTCAACGATGACGAGGTGTCGATCCCCTTTCTGCGCGAGGTTGAATTGGCTGCTGGATCAGGAAGATTCGTCATCGAGGAAAGCGAGAAGGCCAGCCTGCGTTTCGGCAAGCGCAGCCTGCGGCATAACGGCGTGCAGTTCGACCAGGCCAAATGCGTGACCGTGCGCGGCAACAGTATGTTGCCGGTGCTGCGCGACGGCGCGACGGTGGGGGTCAATGCCGGCAAGTGCGGGATTGGCGACATCGTCGACGGTGATTTGTACGCCATCAATCACAACGGTCAGTTGCGGGTCAAACAGCTCTATCGACTGCCTTCCGGGATTCGCTTGCGCAGTTTCAATCGCGATGAGCACCCGGATGAGGACTACAGCTTCCAGGAAATCCAGGAAGAGCAGATCAGCATCCTGGGTCACGTTTTCTGGTGGGGCATGTACGCCCGTTAACTTCTCCCTGTAAGACAAAGCCCGCCACTGAGCGGGCTTTTTTTCGCCTGTGCAAAACCGGCAAACCCTTTACCTATAAGGGGTTTATGCGTCTGTGCATTTGCCGAGCAAAAATAAATGCATTTGTGCATTGACTGTATATGCATACATGCATATTCTTCACCTCAAGCCAGCCAACAAGGTCTGGTGGAGGTGGCAAGGATGCTGCCAGGGAAGACAAGGACGGCACGCAACATCGGCAAGGACGCCACCCAGGGTGGCAGGGATGCCAGGCAACACCGGCAAGGATGCCAGCGCTCTTTAGTTTCACCGTTTTACAGAAAAACAGGCAGCGATGAACCGGCCTTAACGGTTCAGAGGGTTGGCAACTGACCCGGGTGTGCAGCGTAA
Source organism: Pseudomonas spelaei (assembly GCF_009724245.1). Classification (GTDB taxonomy): domain Bacteria; phylum Pseudomonadota; class Gammaproteobacteria; order Pseudomonadales; family Pseudomonadaceae; genus Aquipseudomonas; species Aquipseudomonas spelaei. The sequence goes on from NZ_WNNK01000001.1 coordinate 171,910, forward strand.
AGCACCAGAAGCAGTTATCCGGCAGACAGGGATCGTGGTCGGAACTAACAATTTAAATGGACCCGTACCGCGCCAGTAGCGCCGAAAGGTCGAGGACCGCATTACTGAAAAGCCCGGGCAACCGGGCTTTTTGGAATGCCTACCTGAAGAAGGCGCCCTTTGAGACGCAATGGATTTGAAACTCATACGGATTAACCAACGCACCGGCGCCAGGCCGGTATCACTCATTCCAGGAGGCCTGACATGACAAACGAGCAGCAAGCGTTAGCGGAAATGCCTATCTGGCTGGTCATCGTATTAGCAGTGATCGGCGGGGTTTCCGGAGAAATGTGGCGCGCCGACAAGGAGGGCGCCCGCGGCTGGTCTTTGCTTCGTCGCTTAGTCCTGCGCTCCGGGGCGTGCATGGTCTGCGGGGTCTCGGCATTGATGCTGTGTTATGCCGCCGGCATGTCGATCTGGACTGCCGGCGCCATTGGCTGCCTGACCGCCATGGCCGGTGCCGACGTGGCCATCGGCTTGTATGAACGCTGGGCAGCCAAGCGGATCGGGGTCAACGAAGGCCCACCGCCCAACCAGCCGTGATTGTGGCAAGGAAGTTACTTAAATGATGCTTATCGAAAAACCTTCCCAGTTGCCGATGGCCATCGGGGACGCGCTGCACCGTGCCTTTCCTGATGTGCGGATAGGCAGCCACCAGGACTTCCAGGGAGCAGAGGATAAGACCGGCGTATTGATCACGGTCGAAGGCAATGGCCCCGGGGTCCGCTCCCTTGAAGGGCGCAAGGCCCATGTCATGGCGATTTCGCTCAAGGCCATGGTTGCCCGGGGAGCATTGCCGTTTGATGCCTGTGACCTGGCCAGCCAACTGATGGACCTGGTGCTCGACAACCGTTGGAACCTGCCGTCCGCGCAGTGTGATTTGCCGGCGAGCATTGTCGCTGTACCAACACTGCTCGGCGCACAACCCGACTACGACACCTGGACCGTTTCCTTCACCCAAACCCTTTATCTCGGTCAGCCGTTGCTCGACGATCCTCAGGGCAAACCTGTGTTTGCCTGCACGTGGGAAGTCTCGAACATCGATGACCCCGACCAATATCAGGCACTGCCGGGGTAGCCCATGTTTGACGCGCTGTTACGCATGCAATTGGCGCCGATCGTCGAGCGTCTGGCGGAAATGGAAACCCAGTTCGAAGACCTCTACCGGCGTGCCGAAAGTTTCTGCCGGATCGGCGTGTGCCAGGAAGTCGATGCCGCCAGCAACACCTGCAAGGTCAGTCACGGCGAACTGCTCACCCCGGCGATCCGCTTCTTCAACCCCAGCGCTGGTGCGCAGACCGAGACGCGTATCCCTTCGGTGGGTGAGCAATGTCTGGTGCTCAACTATGGCGGCGGCGAGGGTGGGGCGCAGTCGGTGGCCTTGTTTGGCCTGCACAGCGACCGCTTTCCGCCGGTCTCGACGGTCGCCACGTTGACCCGCCGCCGTCATCAGGACGGCACGCAGAGCGACTACGACGATGCCAGCCATGTCTTCAACTGGAGCAATGGGCCGACCGTCTTCAAGGGCTCCCGCGACCGGGTCGACGTGAGCATCGGCGCAACCAGCCTGGCCATGACCGCCCAGAACCTCGAACTGAAAGTCGGCGCGGTCGGCATGGTGCTGGATGCCAGCGGTGTTCACTTCAGTGGCCCGGTGGTGGATCACCTGGGCCGGGTCATCAGCCCCAGATAAGGACTTCTCATGATCGGAATCGATCGAAATACCGGCGCCACGGTGGACGACTGGCTGCAATTTGTGCAGCGCGCCACCCGGGCGCTGACCACCCCGCTGGGCACCCGGCAAAAGCGTCCACTGTACGGTTCGATGATCCCGCAACTGTTGGGGCAGAACCTGGGGGATGACCTGTTGATTCTTGCCCAAAGCCACGCCGCCCAAGCGTTCTACAACCCACAGAACGGCATCGCTGATTTTGAACCGCAGGTGATCGTCGCCAGCCGTCAGGGCGCCGGTCTGTTGTTGCGCTTCGCCGGCACCTGGAAAAACCGCAAACAATCCTTCGAGGTAGTGACATGAGCATGCTGATACCCGGCCAGAACCAGTTGGCCGAGCCGGCGATCATTGCCGTCGACGAGTTCGAATCGCTGCTGGCTGAATTCAAGGCATTCGTGGTCAGTTACGTTGCCGACCGCTCGCCGCAAAACGCAGCAAAGCTGAAGGTCAGCCTGGAAAACGAAAGCGAGCTGCTGACCCTGGCGCTGGAAGCTTTTTGCGTGCGTTTGCAAACCCACGAACGCAAGTACAACACCCGCATCAAGCAGATGCTGGCGTGGTGGGCTACCGGCAGCAACCTTGATGCGCGGCTCGCCGACATGGGCCTGGAGCGTCAAGTGCTGGACCCAGGCGACCCGGCGGCGTTTCCGCCGGTCCCGCCCACCCTGGAAAGCGACGACGACGCCCGCTTGCGCTACTACCTGGCACCTCATGCGCCGGCAGCGGGCTCGCGGATGCAGTACCGCCGCGAGGTCTTCACCCTGGGTGAGCGACCTGCGGTGAAAGTGCAAAGCGCAGCACCGGGTGTGGTGACGGTCACCTACACCTTCGACCCGGATGGCTATGCCGCCCAGGTCAAGGATGGCAATGGTCGTCGAACCGCACCCGGTGAAGTGATGGTCACCGTCTTGTCCCGGGAAGGGGACGGCACGCCATCGGCGGATTTGCTCGATGGCGTTCGCCGGCACTTCACCCGGCCGGATGTGCGGCCGGAAACCGATCTGGTGACGGTGCAGGGCGCGCAGATCCTGCGTTACAAGATCCGGGTGGTGGCGAAGATCAACGCCGGTCCGGATTCGGGGCTGACGCAGGTGGCGGCGCAGCAACTGCTGCAAGCCTATGCCGAGTCCTGCCATCGGCTGGAAGGGCGAGTGGATCCGAGTTGGATCGACTACACCATCCATACGGCGGGTGCGGCGCAGTTGCAGATCCTCGAGCCGTTGGCGCCGATTGTCACCACGGCGTTCCAGGCCCCGTATTGCACGGGTGTCGAGGTGGAGGTGTACACGCTATGAGTGAGCCCAAGCCAAGCTTGTTACCCGCCAACAGTTCGCCGCTGGAGAAAGCGCTGGACCAGGGTTTCGGCCAGTTGCTCGATCGGGTCACGCCCCCGTTTCCTGCGTTGATGAACCCGCTCGAAACACCGGTGGAATTTTTGCCGTACCTCGCCGCTGACCGTGGCGTCAGCGAATGGGATGCCGCCGCCAGTGAGTCTGAAAAGCGCCTGACCGTAGCCCTGTCCTGGCAGATCCAGCGCCAGGCCGGTACGCCCAAGGCATTGAGCTACGCCGTCGAGTCGCTGGGCTTCACCCCCAATATCAGTGCCTGGTACCAACAGCGACCCTTGGGTTTGCCTTACACCTTCGACGTGCAGGCAATCATCGGCCGCAGCTGGTCCAGCGGCGACCATAACCGTTTGATCCGCCGCATCAATGCGGCCAAGAGCGAACGGGATCAGGCGACCATCACCATCGTTCACCAGACCCAGGGTGGTTTGCGCATTGCAGCCGCCGCTGACCCAGGGCTAAGCATCAGTGACGACAGCCATCCGTGTGCGTTGCCTGAAGTGAAACTGCGCGGCGAACTTTCATTAACCAGTGCGGCCCATACCCCGCTGAGTGACAGCGAGCTGTTTTTGTGGGGCGCACTGCCCGAACTCGGGCTGGCTGCCCGGCTTAACAGTGTCGGGGTTGCCCGGCACTACACCATTAACGACTACGACCTCAGGGCGCAGCCATGACAGAAGACATTACGCGCCTGGTGCGCTTCACCTCCAAGGGATTGGATGAAGTGCTGCAGGCAAAGAACCAGGGCTTGAAAGGCGAGATCACCCACATCGGCGCCGGCACGGGTCGTTATGACCCCGACGGTAGCGAAGTCGCACTGCGCGACGAACGCCAGCGCGTAGCGATTGTGGATTACGAGGACCTGGGCGACCGGCAACTCAGGATGGCCGCGCTGTTTGATGGCGAGGGCGAGTATGAGATTGGCGAGTTCGGGTTCTACCTCGCCAGTGGGACGCTGTTGGCCGTGTATTCGGTGGTCGGGAAGTTACTGACGTATAAGGCCGCAGCGGCTCGGGTGCTGCAGAAGTTTACGCTGGATATTTCACCGTTGCCGGCTGATAGCGTGACGATTGTGGTGGGGAGTGAAAACCTCAATGTACTGCTGGCCGAGGAGATTGCGATTATGGCGGCGGCTTCGGTTGGCAACATGTCGCGCCACGTTGATTTGATGTTCCGGGTTATGCATCTCGAAGCGAAGTAGTAGCACTGACAAAAGTGCTGGAAAGATTAATTAACAGGGAGTTGATGATGGGAATTGAAACGACTATCACGAAAGTTGTGGATGCGTGTAATAAGCTGACGGAAACGGTTACTAACCAGATCGGTAAGATTGATGCTCAAATGGATGTGGCTCTGGGGCAATTCACGGCCTGGCGCGGAAGCGTACAAGCCAAGGATATTAATGGTCGTGCGTCCTACTCTCAGGTTATCGATCTTACTGGGCTATCTACGAATATTTTCTACCCTGTCTGGTGGAGAATGCCGGGTAACGAGAAGGGAATTTCGGAGATCGTTATCTCTAGGAATTTTTCGCAGAATCATGAGTTGAATCCCTTCAATAATAACTTCGACACTCATGTCGCAGGTCTGAACTTGGAAATGGAGGGGTGCGGGATTCCATGGAATGGAGATGCCAATTTTTTGACAACTAAGCGGATCTCTCAAACTTATCGAGAGACCGTTCGTCGTGCGCAGTTTGGAATGCTTTCCTATGTCCGTCCAGTGACGGGGTTGAAACCTATTTGGCTCAATCAAGTTCCAGGCACGTTAGTGAGCTCGCCGCAAGAGTCTGGATGCTATCTGCGTGGTGGCCTTAGCTATTTGGTGACCAAAAGTTTTGAAGAGCCCGTGAAGTACAGTCGTTCGGATGCAGAGGTTGAGCTGAGCCAAGCGGTCACGCCAGAATATGAGATCTCTTGGAAAGTTAAGCCTTTTGCCATAACAGCAACGGAGTTGGGTGAAACCTATCCGGAAAGCAGGATGGCTTACACATTGGATAACGATCAGCGCTATGCAGTTAAAGGAGTATGACCATGGCCGGCTCTATTAAAAAGTTGCTGCTTGAATCTGGTGAAATACTCATAAATGTTCCTGCGGATCGCCCAACATTGATTGCTCTTGGCTTCAACGAGACTCGCGCCAATGAACTCTGCGAGGAGGCTGAAAATGCGACGAAGTTGGAAGGCATAATCGCCGCCCGTCGTACGCTGTACGTAACTCAGGCCGATCCCCTGTTCCTTGAATGGCAATACGACGAAACCCAGGAAAAGGAAAAGGCATGGCGAGATAAAGTCGCCGAAATCAAGGCGCGTTACCCGCTGCCTGATCGCACCTGATCTCTACCGCGAAAGCGGTTTTTTTTCGCCCGCCCAAAGCCCCTCCCGCAGGGGCTTTGGCGTTTTGCACCCGGAGAATCTTAAACATGGCAAACCGCCAAACCTACACCGTCCTCGTCCCATTCCCCACCGGAGGTGGCCATTGGTCCACCGTCGGCCAGGAGCTGGACCTGCTGGACGTCGAAGCATCTGCGCTACGTACCGCCGGCCGCCTGGAACTGACCAGCGCCCTGGACACCACCAAGGCCAAGAAGGCCGCCACCAAGAAGGCTGAATAATCATGGCTGAGGTTTTGAACTTCGAGCATAACGGTATCACCGTCAATGCCACCGAATCCCCCGAGGCCATGGGTGGCCTGGGTGACAACGTGATCGGTCTGGTCGGCACCGCGCCCAATGCGCATTTGTCGATCCCGAAGAACGCCCCGTTTCGCATCAACAGCTTCACCGCCCAGGCGCTGCTGGACCCTACCGGTGCTGAAGCCGGCACGCTGTATCACGCGGTGTACCAGATCCTCAAAGTGGTCAAGGTGCCGGTCTACGTGGTGATCGTCGAAGAGGGCACGACCCCGGCCGATACCCTGAACAATGTGATCGGCGGTAACGAGCCTGTGACGGGTCGCAAACTGGGCCTCGCTGCGCTGAGCAGCGTTCCGGAAGACCTGACCATCATTGGCGCTCCAGGCTTCACCGGGACCAAGGCCGTGGCTGGCGAATTCGCTTCCTTCGGCAAGCGCATCAAGGCCCGTGTGGTGCTGGATGGCAAGGACGCATCGGTTGCTGATCAAGTGACCTACAGCGGCGAGTTGGGCGGTGCCGACCTGGGCTTCGACCGTTGCCTGCTGGTGCACAACATGCCGTCGGTGTACTCCAAGGCCGCGAAGAAGAATGTGTTCCTGGCGCCGTCGTCCCTGGCCATCGCCGCACTGGCCAAGGTCAAGCAGTGGGAAAGCCCGGGCAATCAGGTGACCTTCGCCGAAGACGTTTCCCGCGTGGTTGAGTACAACATCCTCGACACCTCCACCGAAGGTGATTTGCTCAACCGCTACGGCGTGAGCTACTACGCCCGCACCATCCTTGGCGGCTTCTCGCTGCTGGGCAACCGCTCCATCACCGGCAAGTTCATCAGCTACGTCGGCCTGGAAGATGCCATCAGCCGCAAGCTGGTCAAGGCCGGCCAGAAAGCCATGGCCAAGAACCTGACCAAGTCGTTCATGGACCAGGAGGTCAAGCGCATCAACGACTGGCTGCAAACTCTGGTAGCCGACGAAACCATTCCTGGCGGCAGCGTGTACCTGCACCCGGAATTGAACAGTGTCGAGAAGTACAAGAACGGCACCTGGTTCATCGTTATCGACTATGGCCGCTACGCGCCGAACGAACACATGGTTTATCAACTCAACGCCCGCGATGAAATTATCGAGCAGTTCCTGGAGGACGTTCTCTAATGTTTACCAACCGAGTCAGACAGGCCATTGCGGCCACCCTCCAAGGCCTGCCGTTGTCCGCCACCGTGGAAGAGTTCACCCCGCCGAAGATTGAATTCGACATGGAAACCATGACCGGCGGCCGTTTCATCGGCGAGGAAATGGCCAAGAGCGGCAAGGTGCTGGGCGCCACGTTGGTGCTGCAAGGCGCCGGTCCGGAAATCATGCTGGCCCTGGGTGTGAAGCTGGGTGAAGACATCCTGCTGAACGTCCGTGAGGCTGGCCAGGATCAGGACGGCCGGACCTTCTTTACCTACCACACCGTGGGCGGCAAGTTGAAATCCCTGACCGAAGCCAAGCTGAAAATGGGCGATAAGGCCACCACCACCCTGGAGCTGTCCTGCCGCACTTACAACCGTCTGGACAACGGCATCCAGGTGATCGACATCGACGTGCGCACGCAGAAATTCGTGCTCAACGGCGTGGACATTCTGGGTGACGCCCGCCGTGCGGTATTGATGCCGTAAGGCTGTCGCTGCTCTCATGTGGGCACGGTCAAGGTGGGAGCCGGGCTTGCCCGCGATGCAGGCGACTCGGTATTGAAGTCACATCGAGGTGATGCCATCGCAGGCAAGCCAGCTCCCACACCGACGGTGTCCACCTGGGATCTCTGGTGTTTTTCAAACTGTTTTCTCAGCAAGGAATTGCTCCATGGCCTGGATGCCCCCGCTGCACATTCTGCTGTCCCCGATCACTGCCGACACCGGCGCCACGATCGAGCAGATTCAGCTCAAACCGCTGTTCTATGCCCCACAAAAAGAAGCCTTGGCCCGCGCCGGTGACGACGAGGACGATCAGTTCTTCGAGCTGGCCAAACTGGCCACCGGCTTGTCGGTAAAAGAGCTCGACCAACTCAAACGCCCGGACTACGTCAGCATCGCCCAATACGTGCATGACATGTCGACCCGCCCGGCGTCGTACTTCCTGGAAGCGCTCGGCGAAGTGGCTAACGAACCCTCCGAGTCGCTGACCACCGAACAGGTGCAACTGCTGTTGCCACTGGACGCCGCTGGCCGCGCCCTGACTTCGGTCACCCTGGAAATGCCGGCCCTGCGCGCCACCAAGGTGATGAAAAAACTCACCACGGCCAAGGAGCGCGCCGAGTTCATCACGTCCCACTGCACCGGCTTGATGATCCCCGATCTGGCCGGCTTGACGGTGCCCGACTGGACCGAATTGCAGGAGCGCATCGACGATTTTTTAAACAAACCGGCGGCCTTCTTTCGGAGCGCGACATCGAAGTAATCCTCGACGTCGTACCGCTCATCTACTCGGTAAATGAAGCGGAGATCCTCGATTGGGAAGTCGGTAAAGCATTGCGCCGCTACGACATCGCGGTCACTCGCCTTGGCGTCAAACAGGAGTAGAGCGGGATGCAAGATAACTATTCGCTCAAGCTCGCCCTGCTCGATGAAGCGCGGGGCGGTTTTGAGGATGGCGATGCGAGTCTGGGGCGCCTCTCTCAGCCTGAGCGCCTCGCCGGACGTTCTACCCCGGACGCCGTCCAGGCGCCGTTGTCGGGCTTGAGCCTGGCCTTGGCTAATGCGGGGTTGCAGATTAATGGTTTGATCCTGGAGCAAGGACTGCTGCGGGAAAGCCTGGTATCGCTCAATAACACGCTGTCATCGCAGCTGGCATTGCTCGAGCCGAAGGATGGCAGCGCGGTTGCGGGTTCCACGGGTGAACCCGGCAGTAAGAATGAAGCTTCGCCAGTGGTGAAGCTGGAAATGATCGTTGCCGGTCTGAATCTGCTGCTGAACCTTGTCAGTCAGCAACGTGACCTGAAGACAGCCACCACCCAGAATGTGACGGGTGTGATCAACCCTGGCGCTGTGGGGCTGACGTCTGATGGAACAGAGCATGGGCAAAGCCACGACCAAGCGTCCTGGACGGAAAGTTCGGGTACCAGCCTCACGCTGAACGCTCGGTTGATGGATATTGCCTCGACGCTACAGCGTCATGCAGACATTGCGGCGTCCAAGGTTTCGACGCCCGGGCAGGCAGCGGTGTCGAGCCCGGACGCCAGCAAGCCTGCTGCTCCCGAGAACTCGGTACAGGCCAATCGCGAAGCCTACGAGGCCAGTAAAGAGCGGCTGGTCCACACCCTGGACACGTCGCCTTCGCCGCTGGAAAACACCCAATTCAAAGCTTTGAGCTGGATGGCTGATGGTGCGAACTCGTTCGCGGAGGACTCACCCCGGATCGCTGGAACCCTTAAGTCAGTGGGTGCCACGTTGGGGCCGATGGTCGGCAGTGCTCTCGGGGCGGTAGTGGATGAAGCCAAGACCCGCATCGCAGGCAAGGCAGTCGATGCAGTGTCTGGAGGGCTGTTCAAGGCCAGCGCGAAGATCAAGGGTAGTCAAAAAAGCAAGGCCAGATTGGCGGTGGCCACAGGTATTGGTGGTCTTGGTAATTTATTGAAAGGGAAGGATGAAGGGAAGAAGGGGGACTGCTGCTGCCCTGGCGAAGCGAAGCTCGCTGGCATTACGTCCTATGTGTCGGAGCCAGCGCCTGAATCCACGAAGCCGTCCAAAAACGCTAAATCAGGCAAAGGAGTAAGGGGCGCCAAAGCCACCAAGGCAGGTAAGACGCAGGGCACCGTTACGCAACCCGCCAGCGACCCACGGCAGGCTAAAAACCTGGTGGTGGGCAATGCCGCGACCAAGTCTCTTGCTACGGTATCGAACGAGAAAATTTCCCGTAGAGGGCGACCTTCTCAGCGTATGGGGTTTGCTCCGCCCATGGCCCCTGTCCAAAACCTGACAGCCATTTCGCGAGCAACAAAAACATCTACCAGCCGCCTGACGGGAGCGATGGCCAAGCTCGGCTCTGCCGGCATCCGCCGATCGTCGCCCATGAGGCTGGCCACTGCAGCGTTCGACGTGGTTCAGGGTGCGCAAAACGGTGACCTGCGCGCCGTCGGCGCCGGCCTCGGTACCGCCGGCGGCGCGTGGGCCGGAGCCTCTGCGGGCGCAGCTCTCGGCACCTTGATCCTTCCGGGGATCGGCACCGCCGTCGGTGGTGCGTTGGGTGGATTCTTCGGCAGCGATGCCGGTGCCTGGCTCGGCGACAAACTGGGAGGCATGGTCGACCGGCTGCGCTCGCCGGATGAGGTCAGCAAACAGCTCACCAACAACGCGCCGGCGGATAACCGGCAAATCACCCTCAGCCCGGTGATCAATATCAGCGGCCTGGATCCGAACAGCGCCCAGCAGGTTGCCACGATGGTGATTCAAACCCTGCAGAACCAATGCATGCCGATGATGACCGATGCGCTGGCGGTTCGACGCAGCGCAACACTGACCGATGGAGTGGCGTGATGCGACAGCAGATGGTGTTGGGCAGCTTTATTTTCGGGCTGTCGCGAGGCTTTGCGTACAAGACGTTGCAGCGCCAGTCGGAGGGTGGCTGGGTCAACCTGGACATCATTGCCAGCAAACCCCAGTCGCGCCAGGGCGGGCAGAAACTGCAAATCCTGACGTTCACCGGCAGTGCGATGCAGGCCTTGGGCATGCAACGTCTGGACGAGTTACGGGCCCTGCAGGATGCGCGGATGCCCCTGCCGCTGGTGGACGGTATCGGACGTAATTGGGGGTTGTGGCGGATCAATTCGGTGGTGGAAAACCAGACCGATGTGATCGATGACGGCACCGCCATGGTGATCAACTGGACGCTGGTGCTGGAGGAGTTCGTCAATGCGTAGGGTACGAAGTATTGCCGGTGATTCGGTCAACCTGCTGCTCTACCGCGAGCTCGGTCGTTGCGATGACGCCGCCGAAGAAATCCTCTGGCGCCTGAACCCCGGGCTTGCCGAATATGGCCCGGTGTTGCCGGTCGGTGTGTGGGTGATCGTGCCCGAAGTGGAGACGCGCCCCAGCGCCGTGCGGGCTATTTCGGCTTGGGATTAAGGAGGCCACATGGCTATGGGATATACCCCGGCGATTGAGATTTATGGCGCCAACGCGGCACTGCTCAATCAACGCTTGATGCAGTGGAAACACACCGACGCCGCGGGTATCGAGTCCGATCGGCTGGAGCTGATGATCAACATCGAAGGCCTTGACGGTTTGCCCAGCCTCGGCGGAAGAATCGGCTTGCGGGTCGGGTATCTGGAATCGGGGTTGGTGGAAAAAGGTGAGTTCATCATTACCCAGCGAACCCCGCATCTGTTCCCCATGCGCCTGGCCATCGTGGCGTCGGCGGCGCCGTTCAGTGTGGCCGATCAGAGCGGCTTCAGGCAGCGCCGATCCGCCAGCCACGGGCCGACGACCTTGGGTGCACTGTTCCGGCAACTGACCACCCGGCACGGGTTTTCCCCTCGCGTGGCGCCGGACCTGGACGCGATACCGATCACCCATATCGACCAGTCCAACGAAACCGACATGGGCTTTATCACCCGGCTCGCCGCCCGCTACGACGCGGTGACCAAGCCGGTCAACGAGCTGTATGTGTTGGCCAAGCGTGGGCAGGTCAAGTCGCTTTCCGGCCAGCAACTGCCGGATGTCCGGCTGTCGGTCACCCACGACAATCGCCCCGGCGACGAGGCCTTTATCAGCGCCAAGCTCGACGACACCGCCCGGGCCAAATACCAGGGTTGCCGGGTCAATTGGTGGGATGCCGCTGGCGGCAAGCAGCACAAGGTCGAGATCGGTAATGCGCCGTTCAAGATCCTGCGCCAGCGCTGCCAGAACGAAGACGAAGCCCGCGCGGTGGCGCAAGGTGAAATGCGCCGAGTCGGACGCGAAGGGCTGAAGCTGACCATCGATTGTCCGGGCAACCCGCAACTGTCCGCCGAAGGCCTGTTGCTGCTGGACGAAACCTGGCCCCTGTACATGCAGGGCCGCTGGTCGATCACCACCGTGATTCACACCATTGACCCGACGCAAAGTTACCGCAGTTCTATCGTGGCGAGCGGGCTGGCGCCTGGTTAACTCAATTTTGACGTGACACAGGAACCCTATGCCCATGAACGACGAAGACCTGGCCGCGATCAATCGCTTGATCGCCGCCTTGCAAACCCAAACTGACGGCCAGGTAGCGCTCAACGCTGCCATTCGGCTGTTGGCCCAGAGCAACCAGGCACTGGTCGACTTGATCAAGAGCCGTGAGCCGGACCCGAATGCCCCGCCTTATCTGGATGGCACACCGGCGCCCTGATCCCACCCCGACCTGTCTTGCACGCAGCGACAAACCCGTTGCATCCACAACCCGCCTTCGCGGGTTTTTTATTGTTCATTGGAGAACACTCGATGTCGATTCTTACCCAAGGTACCCAGATTTTTGCCCTCGTCCCGCCGGTCTCCGGCACCGGGCCTTACACCGTGCTGGAAGTCGAGCACGCCACCTCCTTTGATCCGGGCGGCGCACCGGCCGAGCAGATCGAAGACACCAGCCTCAACGCCGAAGAGCGCAGCTACAAGAAAGGCCTGCGCACCCCCGGTACCGCGAGCCTGGGCCTCAACGCCGATCCGACCAATGCCAGCCATATCCGCCTGCATCAACTGTCCGAAGCCAAGGGCGACACCGGCATCAAGTGGGCGGTGGGCTGGTCCGACGGCAAGGACGTGCTGCCGACCTTGAACACCAAGGGCGACGCTTTCGAGCTGCCAGCCACGCGTACCTGGTTCACCTTTGACGGCTATGTCTCGGACTTCCCGTTCAACTTCGCGTTGAACGCGGTCGTGACCACCACCGTCACCATCCAACGCACCGGCGGCAGCGCCTGGATCAAGAAAGCCTGAGAGACGCCATGAACCTCAAACAACTGAAAGCCAAGGGCGGCATCGTCGATGGCCAGCCGGTCAAGAAAGAAGTCAGCTGGACTCACCCGGACAGCAAAACCGGCAAAGACGTGACAGACACCTTCACCCTGCATATCCGCCGCCAGTCGTTCGGTGTCATCGAGCGGCTGTTTGCCCAGGGCGAATCCGACCAGAGCCGCAACGCCAGTTACATCGCCGCGTCGGTGGCGTTGGGCAGTGAGGGCAGCGAAGCCCTGAGCTACGACGATGCCTACAGCCTTGAGCCGTCGTTGGGGTTCTTGATCCTCAACGCAGTCAATGAGGTCAATGGTACGGGCGGTGCTTCGGCAAAAAACTGACGGCCGCCGATGAGTTCTGGCACGAGCTGGTGCTGAACGGAGTGGGCGGCCGAACGATTGCCGAAGCCAAGGAACGCATGACCTACCACGAAGCCCTGGCCTGGGGACGCTATATCGACCGATATGGCTCCTTGCACGCCGGTAGGCGGCTGGAGGCGGGCAGCGCGTTGGTGGCGCTGCAGACCCACCGGCTGGGCGGTGGCACGGCCGAGTTGATTGACTTCATGCCCCATGAGCTGCGCCGGGGCATGTCACTCGAACGTGCGATGAACGAGTGGCGTTAAGGACCATTGCTTTTAAGGTCTTTGAAAAACAGCCTTATGGCTAACACTGAACCTGTGGCTGCTTTCTGTCGCCGCTGCCGAGGTACGAGGCTGCGATGGGCAGCGAAGCGGCCCCAAGGCGGCGGTCCTGTGGCCCGCATCGCAGCCTCGTACCTCGGCAGCGGCTACAGGGGCAGTGCTCGCTCTTGATGGGCCTGTTTTTTCAAAGACCTTGAAAGGGCTGGCGTTAAGGACAGCGCCACTTTCCTTGAAACCCGTTTCGACGGGTTTCCCATGACCCGGAGAAACCTATGGCAACTGCTTCCCAGGGTAATCTGACGCTCAACCTCGGCGGCCTGGAGCAGGCCCTGGCGAAAGCGTCACGGATTACTGATCAAAGCATGCGAGAGATGCAGAAAAGGATAGAGGAGGCTGCCAAGAAAATCAGCAGCTCCATGTCCGCCTCTGCTGCCGCGGCGTTACAGGTCACGACCGGCCAGTTCAGCGACTTTCAAAAGTCGTATGACCCGGCGACGGACGCGGCAGAGAAGTTTATCCAGAAGAATGCGCAACTGGTTCAAGTGCTCAAGCAGAGCCAGGGAGTGCAGCGGGGTTTCGCTAGTTCACTGGACGCACAGTCGACCTATACCGGGCGAGCGGGCCTCAAGTTTCCAACGGGCGGGCCCTATGGTGATGCGACGCCGCAGAGTTCAGCTGGCGGCCAGGATCCAACGGCGCTCTTTGCTGATGATAAGGCGCAGCAGGTTCAAGGCAGTTTTTCCGCCATGACCGATGCCCTCGATGAATGGCGAAAGGGAGCCAACGACGCGTTTGACGAGTACGCGAAGAAGTCGGGTACTGTCGCCGAACAATCGAAGGCCGTATTCACCGGTGCTTTCAAGGCGATGGATGATGCGGTTCTGGCATTTGCGACCACGGGCAAATTCAACTTCTCCGACTTTGCCAAGTCGGTACTCAAAGATATGGCCATGTTGGCAGCCAAGACGGCGGCATCCAGTGCGCTGAGCTCGTTGTTGAGTTTTGCGGGTTCGGCGCTTTCGAGCTTGTGGCCAGGTACAGGTGCCGCAGCGAGTACAGCAGTAGGCCCAGGTGGCTACACCAACGCAGTCAAGACGCCAATCGACTTCAAATACTCACCTTCCAGTGCTGCTTTCGCCAACGGCGGCGCCTTCACCAACTCCGTCGCCACCGGCCCGACCCTGGCCCCAATGGCCCTGTTCGGCGAAGCCGGCCCGGAAGCCATCATGCCCCTCAGTCGTGGTTCCGACGGTTCCCTCGGCGTGCGTGCATTGGGCGGTGGACAGCAGGGCAGCACCAGCAGCAACCAGGTAGTGATCCAGCAGACCATCAATGTCGCCGACGGCCAGGGTGCAGGTGCTGATATGAACTCCCAGAACGTCGCCAAGGCCTATGCCGGTTCCGCCCGTCAAGGCGCTGCCGAGCAGATTGCCCGTGACCTGAAACCGGGTGGGCAGATCTGGTCCGCCATCAATGGCCGCTGACAAGCGACGACTTACGCCTGGAGAAAACATGACTACAGAAACCTTCACCTGGGTTCCCAAAGTGGAGCCCGTCGGCAGTGTCGACTTTCGCCTGAAGACGGCCAAGTTCGGCGATGGTTACCAGCAAACGGCTCAGGATGGGATCAACAACAAGAGCCAGTCCTGGCCGTTGACGTTCGTGGGCGAAGAGGCGCGGATCAAGGCCATTATCGACTTCCTGGATCGTCACGCCGGTGCCACGCCGTTTTACTGGACGGCGCCATTGGCGGCGCCTGCGCTGTATCGCTGCAAGGGGTATCAGCCGACACCGATGGGTGCTGGGGTTTACACCTTGACGGCGACGTTTGAGCAGGCTTTTCACCCCTAGATCCTGGAGGGGCGACCCACACACCCCGCTCACCGCGGGGTTTTCTTTGCCCGGAGAGTCATATGTCCATCACCGCAGATATCCAGACCCTGGAGCCCGGGGCCTGGGTGGAGCTTTTCGAACTCGACGCTAGTGCCCTGGGTGCCGAGTTGTACCGGTTTCACGGTTACCCGCAACAATCCTCGATCTTCTGGCAGGGTCACGAATATTCGCCTTGGCCGATCCAGGCCGAAGGTTTCGAAATGTCGGGGCAGGGCACACAACCCACGCCGACGTTGGCAGTGGGCAACGTCGGTGGCTTTATCACCGCCCTGGTGCTGTATTTCGAAGACCTCGTAGGCGCGCGGTTGATCCGTCACCGCACCCTGGGCAAGTACCTCGACGGTCAGCCCGAAGCTGATCCAGAAGAAGAACTGCCACCGGACATCTGGTACGTCGAGCGCAAGGTCGCTGAAAGCAGCGAGACCGTGAAGTTCGAACTGGCCAGTGCGCTGGACTTCAACGGCGTGCAACTGCCGCGTCGGCAAATCGTCGCTAACGTCTGTTGGTGGCTGAGCTGCGGTGGTTACCGTGGTCCCTACTGCGGCTACAACGGCGGCCCGGTGGCCGATGCCAATGACGTGATCGTCACCGACGCCGCCAAGGATAAATGCGGCGGCCGCCTCAGCAGCTGCAAGCTGCGTTTCGGCGAAAACAATCCGCTGCCCTACGGATCATTCCCGGCCGCCGGACTGCTGCGGAGCTGACCATGAACAAGACCAACCTGACGGCCATTACCCGCCACGCTGTGGCCGACTATCCCAACGAATGCTGTGGCCTGCTGATTCGCGAAGGGCGCAAGCGCGTGTACGTGCCTTGTCGCAACACCGCGACGACCCCAAGCGAGCACTTTCGCCTGGCACCCGAAGACTACGCCGCAGCCGAAGAGCGGGGCGAAGTCCTGGCGGTGATCCACAGTCACCCGGATTACCCGGCGACGCCCAGCGAAGCCGATCGCGTGGCGTGCGAGGCCTCAGGTTTGCCCTGGCACATCCTCGAAGTACGCAAGGGTGACGACAACATCGTCCGCCCAGGCGAATGGGCCAGCCTCACGCCGAACGGCTACCAGGCGCCCTTGATTGGCCGTGCATTTGCCCATGGCGTGCATGATTGCCTGAGCATCATCCTCGACTACTACCGTCGGGAAATGGGCATTGAACTCGGGGATTACCAACGTGAGGATGGCTGGTGGGACAACGGCGGCAATCTCTACCTGGACAACCTGCCCGCCGCCGGTTTCGATCAGGTCAGCCGTTTGCAGCAAGGCGACATTGTGCTGATGCAGATTCGCTCGCCAGTACCTAACCACGCGGCGATTTATCTCGCCGACGGCGTCCTCAAGACCGAGCCCGAACACTACCCGGCACCCGGCTCGATCCTGCACCATCTCTATGGGCGCGACAGCAAACGCGACACCTATGGCGGGTATTGGGGCGAGGTGACGGTCAGTTACTGGCGGCATCGGCAGCTCATCAACCACTAATCACGCGGGCGGTTCATTCGCCTGGAGGATGCCATGCATCATGAAAAAGTCAGGACGGTGCGCCTCTACGGCACCCTGGGCGCAAGCTTTGGGCGTGTGCATCGGTTGGCCGTCAGTAACGCGTCGGAAGCGATTCACGCGCTGTGTATTTTGGTGCCTGGGTTCGAACGGTTCCTGATGGAGTCCAAGGACAAGGGCGTGACGTATTCGATATTCCTGGGCCGGGAAAATATTGGCCAGGATCGGCTCAAGGCGCCTTCGGGGGTGTCGGATATTCGGATCGCGCCGGTGCTGATGGGCAGCAAGCGTGCGGGCTCGATGCAGACCATTATCGGCGTGGCGCTGATTGTGGCGGCTTCGTATTTTTCCGGTGGCCTGGCCTCCGCTGGCGGCACCTCGACGTTGATTGGCGGTACCGCCACAACCGGCTGGACCTTCGCCGCCAGCATGGGGATCTCCATGGCCATGGGCGGCGTCGCACAGCTGATGTCGCCGATGGCCAAAGGGCTCGGCACGATGGACCGCCCGGAAAATCGCGCCAGCTACAGCTTCAACGGTCCTGTCAATACCACGATTCAAGGCAGCCCGGTGGGCCTGCTTTATGGTGAGCTGACGGTGGGCAGCGCAGTGATCAGTGCTGGGGTATATGCGCAGGATCAGCTCTAGCCGCGCGTTCAAAAATACCCTGCGACCTGCAGGTAATCTGGAGAGCCTCCATGGAATTGGCAGTCGAACAACACACGATGCGAACGGTTCTGTTGTCAGGATCCCTCGCCAAACTTTTCGGCCGAGAGCATCGCGTGACAACCTCGGGTGGGTTCAGGGATGTGATGGGGTACTTCAAACAGTTTCCCGGTTTTGAACGTTACATGGTGGAAAGCGCTGACAAGGGCCTGCGATTCGCGGTGTTCAATGGCAAGCGCAACATCGCCGAAGAAGAGATTCAGAAACCCTTGGGCAAGGAGGTGATCCGCATCGCTCCGGTGTTGACGGGGTCCAAGCGTGCAGGTGGTTTGCAGACGATCGTTGGGGCGGTATTGATGGCCGTCGCGTATTTCAACCCGTTCGGTTTCCTGACCGGCCCGGCCGCCAGCATGTTGATGCTGGCGGGCGCGTCAATGGCGGCAGGAGGGGTCATGCAAATGCTGTCTCCCCCACCCAAGGGCCTCGGGTCTCAAGACAGCCCGGACAATCGCCCCAGCTACAGCTTCAACGGCCCAGTCAATACCAACGCCCAGGGCAACCCGGTGGGCCTGCTGTACGGCCAGTTGATCACCGGCAGTTCCGTGATCAGCGCCGGGATCTACGCCCAAGATCAACTCTAACGTTCTTCCTCTTCAACCAGCCCGCCATTGCGCGGGCTTTATTTCGCCTGAAGGAAAGCCATGACTGACCTCACTCTCACTGGCAGTAAAGGTGGCGAGTCCAAGCCACGCCCCTCCGTGGAGGCGCCAGACAGCCTGCAAAGCACGGCCTACGCCCGGATTCTCGATCTCGTCAGTGAAGGCGAGATTGTCGGTTTGAAAAACGATAAGCGCTCGGTGTTTCTCGACGAGACGCCCCTGGCCAATGAAGATGGCAGTCTCAACTTCAGTGGCGTGACCCTAGACACCCGCAACGGCACTCAGGACCAGACCTACATCCCAGGCTTCCCGGCGGTAGAAAATGAAAGTTCGGTATCGATCGAGCTGCGCAGCGACCAGCCCTGGACCAAGGCCTACTCCAACCTGCAACTGTCAGCCGTACGGATTCGCCTGGCCGTGACGCGCCTGTCGCAGACCAACACCAGCAATGGCGACACCAACGGCTACACCGTCAAATACGCGATTGACCTGTCCACCGATGGCGGCGCGTTCGTCGAGGTGCTGGCCGCTGCCTTCAGCGGTAAAACCACCACCAAGTACGAGCGTTCCCACCGGGTCGACCTGCCGCCGGCAAAAAGTGGCTGGACCGTGCGCGTGCGTCGGATCACGCCCAATTCCACCAGCGGCACGATTGCCGATACCACAACGGTGGAGTCGTCCACCGACATCATCGACGCCAAACTGCGCTATCCCGGCTCGGCCATCATCGGCCTGCAATTCGACGCCTCGCAGTTCCAGTCGATCCCCTCGCGCTCCTTCGAACTGCGTGGCCGGATCATCAAGGTACCGAGCAACTACGACCCGCAAACCCGCACCTACAGCGGCGTGTGGGACGGTACCTTCAAATCCGCCTGGACCGACAACCCGGCCTGGATCTACTACGACTTGCTGTTGCACCAACGCTACGGCCTGGGTCATTTGCTCAACGCTGGGCAAGTGGACAAATGGGAGCTGTACCGCATCGGCCAGTACTGCGACCAACCGGTGTCCGACGGCAAGGGCGGCACCGAGCCGCGCTTCACCTGCAACCTGTACCTGTCGGTGCGTGCCGATGCATTGAAGGTACTGCAAGACCTGGCGACTACTTTCCGTGGCATGTCCTATTGGGGCGCCGGATCGGTAATGGCCGTGGCGGACATGCCGGAAGACCCGGTCTACACCTACTCCAACGCTAACGTCATTGGCGGCCAGTTCGTCTACGGCGGCTCCGCGAAAAAGACCCGCTACACCGTGGCCCTGGTCAGTTGGAACGACCCCACCGACTTCTACCGCCAGAAGGTGCAATACGTCGACGACGCCGAAGGCATTGCCCGCTACGGCATCCAGCAAACCGAAATCAGCGCCACCGGCTGCACCTCCCAGGCCCAGGCCCAGCGGATCGGCAAATGGGCGCTGCTGACCAACCGCCTGGAAACCGAGAGCGTCACCTTCTCCGTTGGTTTGGACGGCACCCTGGCGCGTCCAGGACAAATCATCCGCGTCGCCGACAACGACCGCGCCGGTCGCCGTATCGGCGGTCGCCTGCGTGCCGCTACGCTCGACACCCTCACCCTGGACGCCGAAGTCAAAGCCAGCGCGGGCGACACCCTCACCCTGGTGATGCCCAACGGCAAGGCCGTTTCCCGCGTGATCAAATCGGCCAGCGTCAGTGCCGAGGAGGCAGGCGAGCAGCATGTGGTGCTGGAAACCAAACTGGATGAACTGCCACCGGCCCAGTCCATCTGGGCGATTGACTCAGCAACCCTGGCGCTGCAGCAGTTTCGCGTGTTGTCGATTTCCGAGGACTTCTCCGATAACGAAATCAAATACAGCCTGAGCGCCGTCAAACACGTCCCGAGCAAATTTGCGGCCATCGACAACGGTGCGCGGATTGATAGCCCACCGATCACCGTCATCCCACCGAGCGTGCAAGCCGCGCCGGCCGGCGTCACGGTCAGCAATGACCATTTCGTCGAGCAGGGCAGTGCGGTCAATGTCATGACCATCGACTGGCAGCGTGCGGCCAATGCAATTGCGTACGAAGCCTACTGGCGCAAGAACGACGGCGAGTGGATCTACGCCGGTCGTACGGGGGGCAATTCGATTGAAGTGTCCGGGATCTATGCCGGGCGTTATGTGGCCAAGGTTCGGGCGATCAATGCGCTGGATATTGGCTCGCTGTACAGCGAGTCTGTGGAGACTGTGCTTAACGGCAAGACCACACTGCCGCCGACAGTGGCGGCGCTGACGACTGAGTCGTTGGTGTTTGCGATCAAGGTGAAGTGGCAGATTCCCCAGGGGGTTGGTACGGCGGATTTGCAGCGGACAGAGATCTGGTATGGCAAGAATTCCGACCTGGTGTCGGCGATCAAGCTTGGGGATTACGCGTATCCACAGACCGATTTGACCATGATGGGGTTGGGGGCGGGGACGTCGTTGTTCTTCTGGGCACGGTTGGTGGATCGCACCGGGAATATTGGGCCGTGGTTTCCGACGGGGTCTGGTGTGCTGGGGCAAAGCAGCTCGGATGCTTCGCCGATTCTCGATCTGATTGCGGGGCAGATTGCTGAGACTGAGCTGGGTAAGCACCTGCGAGATCGGATTGAGCTGATTGATGGTGTGGGCGCGGGCTCGGTCAATGAGCGGTTGGATAAAACGCGCAAGGAGTTGGAAGGGCTGGTTGATCAACTGACGGATGCGTTGCTGTATGACTCGGCCAAGGCGTATGCCAGTGGGGAGTTTGTGCGGCTGGGGCAGCATCTCTACCAGGCGGTTGCTTCGGTACCGGCGGGTAATGCACCACCGAATACGACGTATTGGTTGGATATTGGCACCCTTGTTCAGACGACGGCGGCGCTGGCTACGCAGATGCAGCAGAACTCGGCGGCGATTGCTCAGCAGGGTAATGACATTAACGCTCAGGCCCAGCAGTTGAGTGCTGTGAGGGCCACGGTTAATGATCCTGTCACGGGTGTGAGCGCTACGGCTAATGGGCTAAACACCTTGAAGGCTACGGTGACCACACTGGATGGCAAGGTCACTACTACGGCGGAGCGGGTTGATGGCATTTACTTGCAGGTTAATCCGCCTATGCAGGGTGATGAATCGGGGTGGCAAGGCTCCGAGCAGAGTAACGTCGGCGTCTGGTCGATTCAGTCCGCGATTATCGAAGGTGACCTAATCCAGGGGCGGCGTACGGAAGCGGTGGAGGTAAAAAATGCAGCGAACACCGCTGCTGTTCAGTCTGAACAGACTGCACGTATCAATGCCGATGGAGCACTTGGTAGCAGGATAGATACCGTTACGGCGCAGGCTGACGCCAACAAAGCAACTGTTCAGAGTGAGATCACCGCACGGACCAATGGAGACCAGGCCCTCGGCCAGCGCATCGATACGGTCCAAACCACTGTGGGCGGTCATACGTTGGCTATTCAGACCAATGCAACGGCCATTCAAACGGTAGGCGGCAAGATCGCGGCCAATTGGTCCGTGCGTATGCAGTACGACACCGGGAATGGAGTCTACAAGTACGCCGGTATTGGCCTGGGCTTGGAGAACGGCTCGGGCGGTCTACAAAGCCAGTTCATAATCGATGCTGACCGTTTCGCTATTGGGCAGGCGAATAAGATTCCATTTGCAGTGCAGGACGGGCAGACGTTTATCCAAGCGGCCTTTATCCAGGACGGCACGATCACGAACGCCAAAATCGGAAGTTTCATCAGTTCGACGAACTATGTCGCGGGACAGTCGGGTTGGCGGCTGGACAAAAACGGAACGTTTGAGATCAACGGGCCCGCATCTGGCGGAGGAAAGCTGACCATAACCAATCAACTGATCCAGGTATTCGACGCAGGAGGAAACCTTCGGGTAAGGATGGGTATTTGGGGATAATAAGGGAGGGCCGAAAGGCCCTTTTCGGTGAATGAAATGACAGTGCAAGGGCTACAGGTTTTAGCGGCTGACGGGTCGATTGAGGTTGATCTGGGGCAGCGCATGGGTGTTTTTATCGGATCAACCGATACCGGAGGGGCTGATGGATTTCACAACAACGCCCTTCTCTCACAAGGAAAGCCTTTTCACAGCATTGTGCTAATGCAGGAAGGGAGCACGCTCACGACGTATATGGGACCAAAAGTCACGTTTAGCGGTAGCGTCATGTCGTGGGTTTATCCATATCCGACAAAGCCTAACTACAGGATTTTCTACGGAATACGATAAATGCGATCAGGAATAGAGATACGGAATCCCGACTCTACAATTCAGATTAGTGATGAGTACAGCAACTTGCGCGTAGCAAGTAAACAGGTATTCAAACAAGGGGTTGTTGGTAACGGCATATACACCACCACAGTTGATGCACCCATCGCTTATCCGTTCATGGCTATCTACTGCGCAAACGCAAATGTTGGACTTATGTACACGCAAGTAGTGAGTGCCTCAACCATTAGGTATACGTTATTTGTAATTGCGGATATTAGTCAGTCAACGGTTATTGAATACTATTTCTTCGATAAGACGGTCGCGGGAGGAGCTCTAGGGATACAGGTATGGGATGCTCTAGGAAATATGTCCTACAACTCAAGCAATATTTACGCAGATATCGTGGATAACATCACATCGCCAAATCCTATAGCCCTTGTAGGTAATCACTTTTACAAGCCAGGGAAGCAGTACGCAGTTATTTACGGCGCCCAAGTCGGGGAGAGAGAGATAACCTGGGGTGAGGCGGGAGGAAACCTTGTCACAAGGGCGGAGTTCCATTTCGGTCTAGGATCAAAGTCTATATCTGGCGGAGTTAACATGGCATGGGAGACTTACTTTGACTTTTCTCAAACCATCCCAGGGAGTGTTCGACCTAACGAGACGTACAAGATGGAAGCAACACAAGTTCTGGTTGTTGATATTACGAGAGCCAGGGCTCACCTGTAAAAAATGAGAACCAACTCACAACTCGGGAGTTACTATGGCACGACAAGAAATCAACTTGGGCACTCCGCCGACAGGCGTGGGCGGCGACAGTCCGAGAAGCACGGGCGTTAAGATCAACGCTATGACGGCAGAGTTGTACGATGGCCGCATTACCACCACCACCCTGTTAAACGGCGGCCTTGCCAACGATTCGCCACAGAAAGGTTCCACCGGAAATGCTAACAGCCAACCGGCGGGCACCAATTGGTCTTACAATGGCCTAGATAGCGATTCCGTGGCGAACAACTGGCCAAGCCTGGGGTCTCCAGGTAGCGCAGTATGGTGGAACATCAGCACGTACGGGCTCGCCGGGAACCGAGGCACTCAGGTAGCAACGCAGGTCTATAACGGCCAGTTCCAGGGTGCCATGTATACGCGGGCAAAGCATGATGGCTCGTGGTCACCGTGGAACAAGATTATCAGGGCTGGCGACTATGGCCTTGGGCCGGCAAATAACGCCGCAGTTGGCGACGGGTACTTGTACACAGGGAATATTGACAATCTGAAAAGTGCTGACCCGCTTGTCGCCGGTAGAGCTGGAACATCATTTTTCCGGCTAAACGGATCAACTACTGGGATGTTTTCTCCGACCGGTAATGGATTTAACGGGGCCATTCTACAAGTCCAGGTGTGGGACTCCAACACTGTCGTTCAGACCCTGCAACACATTGAGCATACTTATACGCGCAACCTAAACAACGGATCATATAACGACTGGGTGCGCGTCTTCACCAACAGGAACGCGACGGGCGGGGTAGTTGGCGGGATCAGTAGCGGCCTGATGGATATGCAGAACATAGGGGCGTGGCGAGTCGCTCGCTTCTTAAATGGATCTGTAACAATGGCAATAAACATAGACGTGGCAGGCCCGATAAGCGGCAACACAGCTGGCAGGGTTGATTTTACCCTGCCAGTAGCAACTCCGGATTGGGGGAAAACCACCCTTACTGTTGACTTGGCCCCGACGGCTACGCAAGATCATTACGGGATTATAACAAAATGCATGGAGTCAGCTACGACCGGATACTTTCTTATTCGCAACGGGGCCACAACTCAATCATTTTACGCTGTAAGAGTAACGGCTGCGGGGTACTGGAAATAATGAAAATCACACTCTATCAAGTTCTCTCTGACGAAAAGATCGAAGCATCCGTATCGGGCGACACGATCACCGTCAACGGGGAGGCTATCGATCTATCGGCCATCCCTGACGGATACAAGTTACCAGCCAGCGCTGCGAATAATCCATGGTTCGTCAATGGCGACTATATCCAACGAGTCAATGGTGTGTTCGAGTTCTCGTTAAGGTTCCCAGTCAAGTGGGACAGTCCAGACGAAGTGCGCGCCCCTGGCACACCCATCATCCTTGACGTAAAGAGCGGCAAGGTTCGATTCCCAAACGTAGAGCCATTGACGAATGATTAACCTCGACAAGCTGGAGCCGATCCAGAAACCGTATGACCAATGGCACCAAGAAGCGTATGACCAGTGCATTCAGTACCTGAGCTCCACCGACTGGCAGGTGATCGCCAAGTACGAGCGCAAGCGTCCGATCCCTGACGAGGTCCAGGCAAAACGAAAAGCCGCTCTCGACGTTGTGACTGCTGAGCCAGTAACGGAGACCTGATCGCAACCCACCCACCGATACCCGCCCTGAGCGGGTTTTTTATTGCCTGGAGAACGCAATGCCGGTCACAGAACCCCGCGGGGTACGTAACCGAAACCCCGGAAATATCGACTACAACCCAGCCAATCAATGGCAAGGCCAGCTCAAACCTGACCCTGCCATCGAGAAACGGTTTGCCCGATTCAACACGCCCGAGAATGGTATCCGCGCCATGGGCAAGTTGCTGTTGACCTACCAGCGCAAGCATGGGCTCAGAACGGTGCAGGCGATCATCGGCCGGTGGGCACCCGATGTTGAGAACGATACGGCGGCATACGTTCATGCCGTCGAGGTGGGCAGCGGTACCCGGCCCGGCGCAGAGATTGACCTGACCAGGCCCGCGGTGATGCGCGGGATCGTCAAGGCAATCATCCACCATGAGAATGGAGGGTATGCCTACCCCGACGCGGTGCTGGCCGAAGGTGTGCGCAGGGCGTTGCTTTGACTCGGGTGCAGAAGCTGGTCGGTCTCTTGATGCTAATGGTGCTGGCCATGGCAGGCGCTGCAGCGATGGCGTGGCAGCTCCAAGCCTGGCGTTATGGAGTGCAACTCGAACGCCAGTCAGCCTCCCAAACTGACGCACTCAAGCAGCAACTCCAGACGGCGCTGCACCAGCAGCAACTCGAACAAACCAAACGCCTGGTCCTGGAGCAACAGCTCAGCGCCAGCGACCAACAACATGCTCAAGAGTTAAGCGATGCCCAACGTGATCAAGCTCGCCTGCGGGACCGTCTTGCCACTGCTGATCTGCGGTTGTCAGTCTTCCTCGATACTACCGATCCGGCCAATGGCTGCTCAATGCCTGCCACCCCCTCCGCCAGCGGCGTGGTTCATGGAGCCTCGCGAGCCCGACTTGACCCGGCGCATGCTCAACGAATTATCGGCATCACCGATGCCGGCGATAACGGACTGATCGCGCTGCGGGCCTGTCAGGCTTATATACGTGCCCTCATTCATTAGCATCCTGCCCCCGTCTGCATCTTGCATGACCGATGGGCTCCTGTAGGGTAGGCAAACGCCCGCCCACTCCTGGAGACGACCGTGAAGGAAATTACCCAACTCGCCGCTGAACTTGGCCGCCGCTTGCAGGTGCTCAATGCCCATGTCACCACCGCCGAGTCGTGTACCGGTGGCGGGATCGCCGAGGCGATCACGCGTATCCCCGGGAGTTCGGCCTGGTTCGAGGCGGGGTATGTCACGTATTCCAACCGGCAGAAGACTCGGCAGTTGAATGTGCCGGAAGTGTTGTTTCCCAAAGTCGGTGCTGTCAGTCGGGAGGTGGTCGAGGCCATGGTGAAGGGTGCCCAGGAGAAAAGCCTGGCACGGTTTGCCGTGGCGGTCAGCGGTGTGGCCGGCCCTGATGGGGGCTCACCGGACAAGCCGGTGGGCACGGTGTGGCTGGCCTGGGGGGTGGGCGACGAGGTTACGGCTGAGCGCCAGCATTTCCCCGGTAATCGCGACGAGGTCCGCCGACAAACGGTAAAGGCCGCGTTAGAGGGGCTATTGCGACGAGCTGCACTCGAAATAGAAAAACAGGGGTAGTCGATCCCGGATCTTTGTGGAACAATACTGTCTACTTATACAGGTGTTGGCCGTCAGGCCTTATTGATTACGTGAGGACTTTAATGGACGACAACAAGAAGAAAGCCTTGGCTGCGGCCCTGGGTCAGATCGAACGTCAATTCGGCAAGGGTGCCGTAATGCGTATGGGCGATCACGACCGTCAGGCGATCCCGGCTATTTCCACGGGCTCTCTGGGTCTGGACATCGCGCTCGGCATTGGCGGCCTGCCAAAAGGCCGTATCGTTGAAATCTACGGTCCAGAATCTTCCGGTAAAACCACCCTGACCCTGTCGGTGATTGCCCAGGCACAAAAGATGGGTGCCACCTGCGCGTTCGTCGATGCCGAGCACGCCCTGGATCCTGAATACGCCGGCAAGCTGGGCGTCAATGTCGACGATCTGCTGGTATCGCAGCCGGACACCGGCGAGCAGGCGCTGGAAATCACCGACATGCTGGTGCGCTCCAACGCCATTGATGTGATTGTTATCGACTCCGTGGCGGCCCTGGTACCCAAGGCTGAAATCGAAGGCGAAATGGGTGACATGCACGTTGGCCTGCAAGCCCGTCTGATGTCCCAGGCCCTGCGTAAAATCACCGGTAACATCAAGAACGCCAACTGTCTGGTGATCTTCATCAACCAGATTCGGATGAAGATCGGCGTGATGTTCGGCAGCCCGGAAACCACCACCGGTGGTAACGCGCTGAAGTTCTATGCTTCGGTCCGTCTGGACATCCGCCGTACTGGCGCGGTGAAGGAAGGTGACGAGGTTGTGGGTAGCGAAACCCGCGTTAAAGTCGTGAAGAACAAGGTAGCTCCGCCGTTCCGTCAGGCCGAGTTCCAGATTCTCTACGGCAAGGGTATCTACCTGAACGGCGAGATGATCGACCTGGGCGTGCTGCACGGTTTCGTTGAGAAGTCCGGTGCCTGGTATGCCTACAACGGTAGCAAGATCGGTCAGGGCAAGGCCAACTCGGCCAAGTTCCTGCAGGACAATCCTGATGTGGCTGCAGCCCTTGAGAAGCAGATCCGCGACAAGTTGCTGACTCCGACAGCCGACGTCAAATCGACTGCAACCCGAGAAACCGCTGACGATATGGCCGACGCTGACATCTGAGCCAAACGATGACAGTTGTACTGGATACACTCGTCGCCGTACGGCGCACTGCAATGGACCTGCTCGCTCGACGCGAGCACGGTCGAGTCGAGTTGACGCGTAAATTGCGTCAGCGCGGCGCTCCTCCCGAAATGATCGAAACAGCCCTCGACCGTCTGACGGAGGATGGGCTGCTTTCGGAAGCCCGTTATCTCGAAAGCTTTGTGTCCTACCGGGCTCGCTCCGGCTATGGTCCGGCGCGGATCCGCGAGGAGCTGAGCCAGCGTGGCCTGCAACGTGCTGATATCGAGCTCGCGTTACGTGAGTGCGGCATCAGTTGGCAAGCGCAGTTGGAAGACACTTGGCGTCGCAAGTTTTCCGGGCATCTGCCCATCGATGCTCGGGAGCGTGCGAAACAAGGTCGCTTCCTGAGTTACCGCGGTTTCTCGATGGAAATGATCAGCCGCTTGTTAAGCGGTCGGGACATGGATGATTGAGTGCCCTGAAACTCCACGTTCGTTCTGTCTGCATACACCGGCAACATACAAAAAGGCCCGCTATGAAAATAGCGGGCCTTTTTGCGTTTGGCTTATGCCGGCTCTGTCACCCGTTGCTGCGCTTTCCCCTGAGCTTGCGCCCAGTTCTCCGGCAAGTTGATGTAATCCACCAACTCCCGCAGTCGGCCTTGATCCCGGCCATTAAAGTTAAACACCAGCCGGGTCAGATGGCTGAAGCGTGGTTCGTCGTATGCCTCACCTTCATAAGCATGTTGGTGAAAGTCCTCACTGAGCCTCAGGTCGGCAAACGCTTCCTGTAGATGTGCCAGTGCACGATCACTCAATGGGTGATTCATACGGATCACAAATTGGCGCTTCAACCAGCGGGTGGAGTGGAAGTTGGCGTAGAACTGGTTGATTTCCTCTACCGCTTCCTCGGCGCTGTGCACCATGCGCACCAGCTTGAGGTCGGTGGGCAAGATGTAGCGGTTGGCTTCCAGCTGGCTACGCACAAAATCCAGCGCCCCTTGCCAGAAACCACCCCCCGGTACATCCAGCAGCACCACTGGAACCAACGGACTCTTGCCTGTCTGGATCAGGGTCAGGACTTCCAGTGCTTCATCCAGGGTGCCGAAACCACCTGGGCATAGCACCAAGGCATCGGCTTCCTTGACGAAGAACAGCTTGCGGGTAAAGAAGAAGTGGAAGGACAGCAGGTTCTCGGTGCCATCAATGGTCGGGTTGGCATGCTGTTCAAAGGGCAGGGTGATGTTGAACCCCAGGCTGTGCTCCAGGCCTGCACCTTCGTGAGCCGCCGCCATGATGCCGCCGCCCCCACCGGTAATGACCATCATGTCCGAGCGTGCCAGGACGGCCCCGACTTCCCGGGCCAATGCATACAGCGGGCTTTCCACGGGGGTACGCGCCGAGCCGAAGACAGTGACCTTGCGCCGACCCTTGAATTGCTCCAGGACACGGAAGGCATTGTCCAGTTCGCGGATAGCTTGCAGGGTGATCTTGGCGTTCCAGCGACTACGGTCGTCCTGCGCCATGCGCAACACGGTGAAGATCATGTCGCGATAAAGAGGAATATTCGGGCTGTTAGGGGCAATCAGGTTGAGTTGTGCGTCGACCTGCTGCGTGAGGTCGGTCCCGTTTTCCTGGAAGTGACGGATCAGGAGGTCATTCGGTTCGTAAGGCATTCAACTTCTCCTTCTTCACAGAACCCAGGGTGCCGGCGAGAGATTCGTCGGGGGCCACGACACTGCATGTGTCGCTGTCGGCCTCGGCGTGTGGCCGGGCTTTACACGGGGTTCGCCAGGCCTCTGATAATCGAGGTGGGCGAAACAGGCTCTGTATGTTCCTTGTGATTAAAAACCTTTGCACTGCAAGCCAAGCGAGGCAATCCTCTTTTGCCCTGAAAATGTTACAAAACAACATAAAAGCTGCAGGTTGCCAGCTTTCGGGATGATTTGATCATGAGCCTATAAAGTCTTGGCTGGCAACAGCTTATTGATCACTCATCACGCAGTTTAGTCCCTGGTATGAGCACAGCGGGGGGCATTGCAGAGGGGGTATTACACGCCGCTGATCAGCGGCGTGTGAAAGAGCATTGCTTACTTTTTCTTCTTGGCTGCAGCCGGTGCCGGACAATCAGCTTCCTGGAACTTGACCGAGGCCACAGGGCGATTGGTCTTGTTCTCGGTAATCTCGTAGCGCATCACCGCACCCTTGGCCATCAGTTCGCGATAACCCTTGTTCAGGCAGACGCTCTGACCCAGTTGGAAATACACGGCCTTCGGGTTGGCGCGCATTTGTTCGGCACGATCGGTCTGGACGCTGAGATGATCAATCAGTTGCGAACCTTCCACGGTGTAGGCCACTTCCAGGGTTTTTTCATCCAATTCCCTTGGCAGGTCTTTGTTGCTTTCCGCCGCAACGCTTTGCAGCTTCTTGTTCAGTTGAAGTTCCAGCAAGGAAGCCGCTTGGGCGCCCACGGGCAAAACCAACGCGAGGGCGATGGAGGGGGCGACATAACGCAGCATGAAACGCAGCATGGAAATCTCCTGATTCGGTTACTGGTGCATAGACCCGCCACGGTGCTGTGCGTTCAATGGCGCGCGATTATAGGTGACCCTTGGCCAGTACGGCCAGCGGATTGCGGGAAGTGCAGGTGAGGGCGGCGGGCTCTGGTAAACTGCGGCGACTTTATACCTTCCCCGAGTTCTATCCGTGTTGATCTTCACTGCTTTGCGGCGGCGCACCCGATGAGCCACGCCGTCTCCCGTTTGCGCACCCAGCGCCTGGCCCGGGCCATCAGGCCTTTTGTCGCCCGCGGTTCTCGCGCCGAACGCTGCCCCGCCTGCCGTGTGATCCCCGAGTATTGCCTGTGTGCCTGGCGGCCGAAGGTCCAGGCCAAATCGGCCATGTGCCTGTTGATGCATGACGTGGAACCCATGAAACCCAGCAATACCGGCTGGCTGATTGCCGATGTGATCGGCGACACGACGGCGTTCCCTTGGTCACGAACCGAGGTGGAGCCCGAACTGCTGGCGCTGTTGGCAGACCCGCAGTGGCAGCCTTATATCGTGTTTCCCGGTGAGTTCGTGGCGCCTGAGCGGGTGGTCAACGAGGTCAAGCTGGCCCCTGGCAAGCGTCCGCTGTTCATCCTGCTGGACGGAACCTGGAGCGAGGCACGCAAGATGTTTCGCAAGAGCCCGTACCTGGAGCACTTGCCAGTACTGAGCCTGGAGCCTGAGCAGCTGTCGCGCTACAAGCTACGGCGCTCCAAGCGCGATGACCACTTCTGCACCGCCGAAGTCGCGGCCCTGTGCCTGGAGTTGGCGGGGGATCAGCCGGCCAGTGAGGTGCTGGATGCTTACCTGGATGTTTTCAGCACCCATTATCTGGCTGCCAAGTTTCAGCTGGCGCTGGACCCGACAGACATCATCCACACTCGCCTGACACCTTATCTATAGGCATCGTGGCCAGAGGACCTTGGCATGATGGCACCGCAGCCGTCGTGCCCGGTAAAATGCCCACGGGCGTAGCGCTTGACCACCCAGGCTGCGCTGGGCATGCTTGGCGCCGATCAGGGCGCCGCCGTAAATTTTCAAGCGTCGCGAGTGGTACTTTTGACGTTGAACGTGCCCTGTGGTGCCTGTCTTGCGGTCACCTTGTGTTGCCTTGGCGAGCACTGAACCCATCGGTGCTCGCATAAAAAACAGGATCATTTGAAAAATGGCCACATACGAAATCCTGATTGCCGATGACCACCCACTTTTTCGCAGTGCACTCCATCAGGCCGTCACGCTGGGCCTGGGGCCGGATGTACGCTTGGTTGAAGTTGCCAGCATTGCCGAACTGGAAACCCGCCTCACCGAAAAGTCTGACTGGGACCTGGTGTTACTGGACCTGAACATGCCCGGCGCCTATGGTTTTTCGGGGCTTGTGTTGCTCCGCGGGCAATACCCGCAGATTCCCGTGGTGATGGTTTCGGCCCAGGAAGAGGCATCGGTGGTGGTGCGCTCCAAGGAGTTCGGTGCCAGCGGCTTCATTCCAAAATCCAGCGCCATGGAAGACATTCAAAAAGCCGTGCGCAGGGTGCTGGACGGCGATGTTTCCTGGCCGCCACAAGCGTTTGAAGAGATCAATGTCTCTGATGAAGCCAAGGCGGCACGTGATGGCTTGGCCAGCTTGACCCCCCAGCAGTTCCGGGTGCTGACCATGGTGTGCGAAGGGCTGTTGAACAAGCAGATTGCCTACGAGTTGAGCGTGTCCGAAGCGACCATCAAGGCGCACGTGACAGCGATTTTTCGCAAGCTCGGGGTACGTACACGCACTCAGGCGGCGTTGCTCTTG
The DNA here is from genome assembly GCF_009724245.1 of Pseudomonas spelaei. Classification (GTDB taxonomy): domain Bacteria; phylum Pseudomonadota; class Gammaproteobacteria; order Pseudomonadales; family Pseudomonadaceae; genus Aquipseudomonas; species Aquipseudomonas spelaei. Next base: position 203,616 of record NZ_WNNK01000001.1, read on the forward strand.
CAACAACTTGAGTCAATTTCGCAGCAGTAAGACGCTATACATTCACGCTTTTTTGACTTTGCGTGCTCTAGTTTTCCCACTCCTTTTTTTGCAGTTGCCTACTCTATGTCGCCTTTCAAAGGTCAAACCGGTATCAAACGTATCCTTAACGCAGGCGGTTATTCCCTGGATGGCCTGCGTGCAGCTTTCACTGGCGAGGCGGCGTTTCGCCAGCTGGTGTTGCTTAACGTCATCCTGATTCCGCTGAGTTTTTTCCTGAATGTCAGCCGGGTCGAACGGGCATTGTTGATTGCCGTCTGCCTGCTGGCGCTGATCGTCGAATTGCTCAATTCGGCGGTAGAAGCGGCCATTGACCGGATCTCCCTGGATCGTCACCCCTTGTCGAAGAACGCCAAGGACATGGGCAGCGCCGCGCAGTTCGTGGCGTTGACCATGATTACCCTGGTGTGGGCCGTGATCCTGATCTAAAGACATTCAGGCAATGTTGGGCAGCACGATCTCGTCGCTGCGCTGTACCCCGGCGGTAAAGGACCGGCACAGCTCCAGAAACTCGCGCATGGCCGAGGTCTGGTATTTCTGCTTGTGCCAGATGAAGTAGAACTGCCGGGCCAGGTCCAGGTCCGGGGTTTCTACCGGTACCAGGCTGCCGCGTCGGAAGGCATCGCGCAGGGCCAGCCGTGAAATGCAGCCAATCCCCAATCCTGACTCCACTGCGCGTTTGATCGCCTCGGTGTGTTCCAGCTCCAGGCGGATATTCAACGCGCTGCGGTGATGCCGCATGGCCTGGTCGAAGGTCAGGCGTGTGCCGGAGCCTTGTTCCCGCAGGATCCACGCTTCATGGGTCAACTCTTCCATGGTGGCTTGGCCGCGCTGGGCCAAGTGATGCTGGGGCGCGCAAAACACCACCAGTTCGTCCTCCACCCAGGTTTGCACCTCGATGTCCGGGTGGCTACAGTCGCCCTCGATTAGACCCAGGTCAATTTCGTAGTGCGCCACCTGATGCACGATATGCGCAGTGTTTTGCACATGCAGCTTCACCTGGCTCTCCGGGTGCTGCTGCATGAAGCTGCCGATCAGCAGCGTGGCCAGGTAGTTGCCGATGGTCAGAGTGGCGCCGACCGCCAAGGAGCCGAAGCCGGATTTGCCGTTGAGCAGGTCCTCGATCTCCTTGGCCTGGTCCAGCAGCGCCACCGCTTGGGGTAACAGCTGGCGGCCGAGGGCATTCAGGCTCAGGCGTTTACCGGCGCGGTCGAACAATTGGCAGCTGGATTGACGCTCCAGCTCGGTAATTGAGGTGCTGGCGGCGGATTGAGATAAGGCCAGAAGGCCAGCAGCGCGGGAGACGCTTTCCTGCTGGGCGACGGCGACGAAGACTTGCAGTTGACGTAGAGTAAATCGCATATCGATATAACCGATAACCCTTATCTTAATAATCCAGTTAACAGATATTGTCGCCGCCATTAGAATGCTGTGCAATTGCGCATCTATCATTTGGCGCAGACCCATTTCCAGGAGTTCCCCGTACATGAGCAACATGAACCACGAGCGTGTCCTCAGTGTTCATCACTGGAACGACACTCTGTTCAGCTTCAAGTGCACCCGTGACCCGGGCCTGCGCTTCGAGAACGGTCAGTTCGTGATGATCGGCCTGCAACAGCCCAACGGCCGCCCTCTCATGCGTGCTTACTCCATCGCCAGCCCGAACTGGGAAGAGCATCTGGAGTTCTTCAGCATCAAGGTCCCGGATGGCCCGCTGACTTCCCAATTGCAGCACTTGAAGGAAGGCGACGAGATCATCATCAGCAAAAAACCGACCGGCACCCTGGTGCTGGACGATTTGAAGCCGGGCAAACATTTGTACCTGCTCAGCACCGGCACCGGTCTGGCGCCATTCATGAGCGTCATTCAGGACCCGGAAACCTACGAGCGTTTCGAAAAAGTGATCCTGTGCCACGGCGTGCGCTACGTCAACGAAGTCGCTTACCGCGAATTCATCACCGAGCATCTGCCGCAGAACGAGTTCTTCGGTGAAGCTTTGCGTGACAAGTTGATCTACTACCCAACCGTGACCCGCGAACCCTTCGAAAACGAAGGTCGCCTGACCGACCTGATGCGTAGCGGCAAGCTGTTCACTGACATTGGTCTGCCGCCGATCAACCCCGAGGACGATCGCGCCATGCTGTGCGGCAGCCCGAGCATGTTGGACGAGACCAGCGAAGTGTTGAACAGCTTCGGCCTGAAGGTTTCGCCACGGATGCGCGAACCGGGTGATTACCTGATCGAGCGAGCGTTCGTCGAGAAGTAAGCGCTACGCAAAAAAGTGTGGGAGCGGGCTTGCCCGCGATGGCGATGTATCAGTCAACAATTGTGTCGACTGAACAGGCGCATCGCGGGCAAGCCCGCTCCCACAGTTGTTTTTGGCATTTAATCGGCCGCAACCACTTCCAGCACACAAATCATCCCAGCCTCGGGATAGTGCCACCGCACATCCACATCCCAGAACCGCACCCCATATTCCCGCTCAGGCCCCGGTGTCTGGTATGCCGGTCGTGGATCCTGTGCCAAACACTGCTCAATCAACGCCACCAATGGCTCCCCAAGGCGTTGTGCGTGGCCTTGTGCCTGTTGCAGGGCAGACTTCAGCCATTGCACGGGAATCAGCTGTGGCGCCGCACTGGCGATGCTGTTGGTCGCCGTATCGATGATGTCGGCGTAGGGCACATACGGCTTGATGTCGAGAATCGGCGTGCCGTCCAGCAAATCAATGCCGGATATCCACAGGCGATTGGTCTCCACCTTGTCCAGTTTCACCACCGATTGGCCGATGCCGTTGGGGCGATGAGTGGCGCGGGTGGCAAATACCCCCATGGATTTGTTGCCGCCCAGACGCGGTGGGCGGACTTTCAGGCGGGGTTTTTCTTCCAAGGCCTGATGAAACAAAAACAGCAACCACACGTGGCTGACCTGCTCCAGGCCTTGTACCGCCTCGCCCTGATCGAACGGTGCCACCAACTCCAGCACACCTCGGGCGGCAGGCGCCAGTTGCGGCTGGCGCGGGATGGCGAACTTTTCCTTGAAGCAGGAGCGGACGAAGCCGATGGGCGAGACGCTGTAGCTCATGGGCTTAGGCGCGAACGCGCAGCGTCAGGCCCTTGAGGAAGTTACGCAACAACTGGTCGCCACACGTGCGGTAGTTGGTGTGGCCGAATTTTCGGAACAGCGCACTCAGTTCGGGCTTGGACACCGGGAACTCGGAAGCCTTGAGGATGGCGTGCATATCGTCTTCCTTCAGTTCGAAGGCGACCCGCAGTTTCTTCAGGATGATGTTGTTGGTCACCGGCAACTCGATCGGCTGTGGTGGGCGGCTCTCGTCCTTGCCACGCTTGAAGATCACCAGGCCGTCGAGGAAATGGGCCATGACTTCGTCCGGGCAGAACACAAAGCCTTCTTCCTCGTCTTTCTTGAGGTAGGTCAGCAGGTCGTCCTTGGTGACATCCATGCCGCCGAGCTTGATGATCTCGACCATCTTGTTGTCGCTGATGTCGAGCATGTAGCGCACGCTGCGCAGTACGTCGTTGTGAATCATGTTGGCAATCCTGGTCATTCAACTGTGAACACCGCCCAGAGAGGCGGTGTCGAGAGGTTCGGCGGCGAAAGAGCGGTTAGAACTTCTCTTTGCCGGACAGATAGCGCCATTGGCCCACCGGCACTTTGCCGATGGAGACTCCGCCAATGCGGATGCGTCGAATAGCGACGACTTTCAAGCCAACGGCTTCGCAGAACAAGGCAATCACACCCGGTTGCGGATTTTTCAGCGCAAAGCGCAGGCGGTTCTCGTTCTGCCAGCTGGCTTTCACCGCAGGCAACTCCTTGCCCTTGTAGGTCAGGCCATGGTTCAGGCGGTTCAGGCCGTGCGCAACCATGTCCCCGGACACTTCGACCACATACTCCTGCTCGATCTTGGCGGCATCGGCCGTCAATTTGCGCAGGATTTTCCAGTCCTGGGTAAACACCAGCAGGCCGCTGGCGTTGGCTTGCAGGTCGGCGCTGGCTGTCAGGCGCAGGAAGTGGCCCTTGAGCGGGCGCTTGCCGAAGCGGTGCTCATCCGACAGGCTCTCGGCGCTGATGGATTGCATCGCCGTCTCGGCGTCCACGCCAGCCGGCGCGTGCAGCAAGATCGTCACCGGCTCCGGGGCCGTGGCCTTGGCATCGGGGTCCAGTTCGACTTTCTGGGTGGCGACCTTGAACTGCGGTTCGTCGATCACTTCGCCGTCCACCGTGACCCAGCCGCCTTCGATGAACAACTCAGCCTCCCGACGGGAGCAGCCGACCAGTTCGATGAGGCGTTTGGAGAGACGTATGGGGTCAGTCATGACAAGGGCCGTAACAAAAGGGGGCAGCTATTGTACCTGTGTGGCGCCGGTTAATCCCGGCCCCATTTCAGTGGTGCGGCTTTTAGCCACTGCTCGCCTGCTGCTGGCCCTGACGTAAACGCATATGCAGCAAAGGATAAGGCTGCCCCATGCCGTCATGATCGGTGCGTCCGATCACTTCAAAACCCTGCTTGAAGTAGAAGCCCAGGGCTTGCGGGTTCTGTTCGTTGACGTCCAGCTCATCGGCATTCAGTTGTTCGATCGCATAGCGCAGCAATTGTCGGCCCAGGCCGTGGCCACGGTGCGCCGGGTCGATAAACAGCATCTCGACCTTGCCCGCCGCCACGCCCGCAAAGCCAGTGATGCGCTGGCGCGAGTCCTTGGTGCAGATCAGCATCACCGCATCCAGGTAGCGAGTCAGCACGAGGTTTTTCAGCAACTCGATGTAGCTGTCCGGGAGGAAGTCATGGGTGGCGCGCACCGAAGCCTCCCAGATGCGGGTCAACTCCGGATAGTCGCTGGTTTTAGGTGTGTGGATAACCGAATGCTGACGCATGCCCGCTGCCCCTTGCCGATGATCGGCACTGATGGGCAAAACGATAGACCTAAAAAAGCCCCGCATCTTGTTAAAGAGCAGGGCTTTTTCAATTTTTTACACGTTATGCGCGCTTTTCAGCCCAGAGGTCGTACTCGTCGGCATCCGTCACCGTGCACCAGACTTTATCACCTGGCTTCAGGTCGCTGGCATCGTCGATAAACACGTTACCGTCGATTTCCGGAGCGTCGAAGAAGCAGCGGCCAACCGCGCCTTGCTCGTCGACTTCGTCAATCAGCACTTCGATCTCCCGGCCGATGCGCAGTTGCAGGCGCGCCGAGCTGATGGCCTGTTGATGGGCCATGAAGCGTTCCCAGCGGTCTTGCTTGACGTCATCTGGAACAATCGCTGCGTCCAGCAGGTTGGCCGGAGCACCTTCCACCGGCGAGTACTGGAAGCAGCCAACGCGGTCCAGTTGGGCTTCGGTCAGCCAGTCCAGCAGGTACTGGAAGTCTTCTTCGGTCTCGCCGGGGAAGCCGACGATGAACGTGGAACGGATGATCAGTTCCGGGCAGATCTGGCGCCAGTTCTTGATCCGCGCCAGGGTCTTGTCTTCGAAGGCCGGGCGCTTCATGGCCTTGAGGATTTTCGGGCTGGCGTGCTGGAACGGGATGTCCAGGTACGGCAGGATCTTGCCGGCGGCCATCAACGGGATCAGCTCGTCAACGTGCGGGTACGGGTAGACGTAGTGCAGGCGCACCCACACGCCGAGGCTGCTCAAGGCTTCGCAGAGTTCGGTCATGCGGGTTTTCACCGGCGCGCCGTTCCAGAAGCCGGTGCGGTACTTGACGTCGACGCCGTAGGCGCTGGTGTCCTGGGAAATCACCAACAACTCTTTGACGCCGGACTTGACCAGGCGCTGGGCCTCGTCCAGTACGTCACCCACCGGACGGCTCACCAGCTTGCCGCGCATCGACGGGATGATGCAGAAGCTGCAGCTGTGGTTGCAGCCTTCGGAAATCTTCAGGTACGCATAGTGACGCGGGGTCAGCTTGATGCCTTGTGGCGGTACCAGGTCGATCAGCGGGTTGTGATCCTGACGCGGTGGCACCACTTGGTGCACGGCATTGACCACCTGCTCGTACTGCTGCGGACCGGTCACGGCCAGCACGCTCGGGTGCACATTGCGGATATTGCCTTCTTCCACACCCATGCAGCCGGTGACGATGACCTTGCCGTTTTCCTTGATGGCTTCGCCGATCACTTCCAGGGATTCCGCCTTGGCCGAGTCGATAAAGCCGCAGGTGTTGACCACCACCACGTCCGCGTCCTGGTAGGTGGACACGACGTCATAACCTTCCATCCGCAGCTGGGTGAGGATGCGTTCGGAGTCGACCAGAGCCTTCGGGCAACCCAGGGATACAAAGCCGACCTTGGGGTTGGCTTTTGCGATGGTGGTGGACATGTCTAACCTCGGTATTGAATGACGCCGCCAGTCGTGCACGACAAGCTGCGGACGGGCACTTGGCGTGCCTCTGATCAAAAAGTGCGCAATTCTATCGACGTGAATCGCTCTTGACCAGCTTTATGCAGGGAAATGCGACGAGTGCTGCGCTATGCTTCGCGCCGTTGCACCTGGGTGAAACCCTGCGGTCAATAAATCGTCTGTAACGAGAAGTAAAACAGCGCATGCTGTGCACAGCTTAGGCGCCGGCCTACGGGTGTGCTGTTTATAAAAGACCTCAGGTCAAAAAAGGGCAGGAGTGGTTAATGGGTCAGGCAAGTAGTCAGGCAGCAGGTGCCGAGCAGTCCAACGCAAAGCCGATCGGCATGCTCGTGGCCGCAGTGGGGGTGGTTTACGGCGATATCGGCACCAGCCCGCTCTATACCCTCAAAGAGGTGTTTGCTGGCGGTTATGGGGTTCAGGTCAATCATGACGGGGTCTTCGGGATTCTGGCACTGATTTTCTGGTCGCTGGTCTGGGTCGTGTCGATCAAGTACGTGCTGTTTATCCTGCGCGCGGACAACCAGGGCGAAGGCGGCATCATGGCCCTGACGGCGCTGGCCCGACGGGCGGCGGCACCTTATCCACGGTTGCGGGCGGTGTTGGTGATTCTTGGCTTGATCGGTGCGGCGCTGTTTTACGGTGACAGCATGATCACCCCGGCGATCTCGGTGTTGTCAGCCGTGGAGGGCCTGGAGTTGGCCTTCGATGGTCTTGAACGCTGGGTCGTGCCGTTGGCGCTGGTGGTGCTGGTGGGGCTGTTTTTGATCCAGAAACACGGCACCGACCGTATCGGCAAGCTGTTCGGACCGGTGATGGTGGTGTGGTTCCTGGTGCTGGCCGGCCTGGGGGTGCATGGGATTGTCCAGCATCCCGAGGTGCTCAACGCGCTGAACCCGGTCTGGGGTGTGCGCTTCTTTGTCGTCCACCCCGGCATGGGTGTGGCGATTCTCGGCGCAGTGGTACTGGCGCTGACCGGTGCCGAAGCCTTGTACGCCGACATGGGCCACTTCGGCCGCAAGCCGATTGCCCGCGCCTGGTTCGCCCTGGTGCTGCCGGCGCTGGTGCTCAACTATTTTGGCCAAGGTGCGTTGTTGCTGGAAAATCCGGAAGCTGCGCGTAACCCGTTCTATCTGCTGGCGCCGGCTTGGGCCTTGATTCCGTTGGTGGTGCTGTCGACGCTGGCGACGGTGATTGCGTCCCAGGCGGTGATCTCCGGGGCGTTCTCCCTGACCCGCCAGGCGATCCAGCTCGGTTACATCCCGCGCATGCACATTCAGCACACCTCCAGTGCCGAGCAAGGTCAGATCTACATCGGTGCCGTGAACTGGACGTTGATGTTTGGCGTGATCCTGTTGGTGCTGGGCTTCGAGTCCTCTAACGCCCTGGCGTCGGCCTACGGCGTGGCAGTGACCGGCACCATGTTGATCACCAGCATCCTGGTGTCGGCGGTGATGCTGTTGCTGTGGAAATGGCCACCGGTGCTGGCGATCCCTGTGTTGATCGGTTTCCTGCTGGTGGACGGGCTGTTCTTTGCCGCCAACGTGCCGAAGATCGTCCAGGGCGGTGCCTTCCCGGTATTGGCGGGGATTGTGCTGTTTGTCCTGATGACCACCTGGAAGCGCGGCAAGGAGCTGTTGGTGGATCGCCTGGATGAGGGCGGTCTGCCGTTGCCGATCTTTATCAGCAGCATCCGCGTACAGCCGCCCCATCGGGTGCAGGGTACGGCGGTGTTCCTGACCGCACGGCCTGATGCGGTGCCGCATGCCCTGTTGCACAACCTGCTGCATAACCAGGTGCTGCACGAGCAGGTGGTGTTGCTGACGGTGGTCTACGAAGATATTCCCCGTGTACCGGCCCAGCGCCGTTTTGAGGTCGACTCCTACGGCGACGGGTTCTTCCGGGTAATCCTGCACTTTGGTTTCGTCGATGAGCCGGACGTACCCGAGGCGCTGAAGCTGTGCCATCTGGACGACCTGGATTTCAGCCCGATGCGTACCACCTACTTCCTCAGCCGCGAGACGGTTATCGCCTCCAAGCTCGATGGCATGGCGCGCTGGCGGGAAGCGTTGTTCGCCTTCATGCTCAAGAACGCCAATGGCAACCTGCGATTCTTCAAGCTGCCGGTGAACCGGGTGATCGAGCTGGGCACTCAGGTAGAAATGTAAGCCCCACAAAAAGCCCCCGTTGCCTTGCGGCAGCGGGGGCTTTTTGTGGGCAGACGATTTGATTTGGAATGCTATCAACTGTGGGAGCGAGCAAGCCCGCTCCCACACTTGACCGAGTAGCGCCGGCTACTCAATCACTCTTCCTTAGCTTTTCCCTGGCGCTTCTCGATGATGTCTACCAAGCGCTTGGCCAGCGCCGGGTAGTTCTCGTCGAAGTGGTGGCCACCGGGCAACTTCACCGCTTCGCCGACGGCGGTCTTGTCGGTGCAACCGCTCTCGTTGACCTCTTCTGCGCCGTAGATGCACACCACTTTGGCGGCCGGCAGTTTGGCCATTTCCGGGCCGGTCGCGGCTTCTTTACCGGCATTGCCCAGCCAACCCTCAACTTCGATTTCGAAGCTGCCGGTGCGGGCAAAGGCCAGAAGGATGATTGCATCCACCCGCTGCTGTTCGGTTTCCGGCAGACGGTTGTAGATCGCCGGCAACACATCAGCACCGAACGAATAACCGGTCAGCACGAAGCGCTTGGTGCCCCATTTCTGCCGGTAGTGCTGCATCAGTTCGGTGAGGTCCTTGGCGCTTTGTTCTGGCGTCTTGTGCTGCCAGTAGTAGCGCAGGGTATCGATGCCCACCACCGGGTAGCCGATCTTGGCCATTTCCCCGGCCACGTCGCGGTCCAGGTCGCGCCAGCCGCCGTCACCGGACAGGAACAGGGTCACGGTGTCCTTGGCCTGGCCGGCAGGCACTTCCACCACGGGAATCGCCAGCCCGCCATTGTCCGAACCCACCAGTTGCTTGCGCAGCTCATTGTTCAGGATCTGTGGGAAGTGGATGTCATAGTCGCTGATGCTGGTGGTCGCGCGCGGGGTGTCCCGTACGAAACTGGCACTCTCATCGTCAGGGTTATCGTTCCACGCCACCAGCCAGTTACCGTGGGCCGAGGTTTTCGGCAGCGGGTCCTTGCAGCCTTCCTGGACCAGGGTGAAGCCGACAGAAATGGCATTGGCCTTGTCGTCGTTCTGGGTAGCCAGCCAGCGCCAGGCCAGGGCTGCACCAGGGCCGATACCGCTGACCAGCGTCGCCGGGCCTGTGAGTTGGCCCAAGGCGGTTTGCAGGGCTTGTTCCTGCAGCTTGCAGTCATCCTTGGGCAGGATCACCTGGACGATCTGCGCAGCTCCACCCTGGCTCAGGGCAGTCAGTTGGCTGTCGGTCAGGGTTTCGTCGGCCATCACGGCCACAGCCACCCGGGCCTTGGGCGCAGTGCCCGGCGTCACGCGGGTCAGCACGGTGCCGTCAGCTTGTGGGAACTGTTCCAGCGTTGGTTGCGGTGCCGGGCGATTCCAGTACCAGTAGCCGCCACCGAGGATCAGTGCCAGTACCACCAAAAATGCCAATACATACCGCCAGGAGCGTCGAATCATTAGCGTTTCACCAATCCAGTCAAGCCGCCCGCAATCAGGGCGGCGGTATCGGCCAGTGCCACCAGCGGATCAAGTCCTGCGGGCACGGCCATGTAACGGGGTTCCCAGTCAGGCTGGAACTTGTCTTTGAAGCGGCGCAAGCCTTGGAAGTTATACAGTTGCTCGCCACGGCGGAACACCATCGAGCCCAGACGCTGGGTCAAGGGGGCGCCGCGCCGTGGTTGCAAGCCCGACAACGGCACCATGCCGAGGCTGAAACGGGCGTAGCCGTGACTCTTATAATGTTGAATCAGACCGACCATCATGAATTCCATGGTCAGCTTCGGCGCGTCCGGGTGCGCGCGCATCAGGTCGAGACTGGCCAAATCATGGTTGTAGGTCTCGAGCAGGTTGGCGAAGGCCACCGTGCGCCCTTCGAAGCGAATGATCGCGATGCGAAAGTGCTTGAGGTAGTCGTCGCTGAATCGTCCCAGGGAGAAGCCTTTTTCCCGTACGTTCTTGCCGGTCAGCCATGCATCGGAGATGACTTTCAGCTCATCCATCGGCGCCTGGCCCGGCTCAAAGATCTCCAGGGACAGACCGTCCCGGCTTCCGCGGTTCCAGGTGTAGCGCAGGTCCTTCATCTCTTTGCCCTTGGCTTCCAGGTCAAAGCGTTTCAGGTCAACGCGGGCTTCTTCGCCCAGCTTGATCGCCGTCAGGCCGATATCCATGTAGTAGGGCAGGTTCTCCGCCCGGACTTGGTAGAACACCGGGCGCGCATGGTGAATGTCACACAGGTCGCGGAACTGCCAGATCATCTCGGCCCGTTGCTGGGTCGGGCCGATCGGGTCGTAGAGGGCTACGAGGCTGCGACCGCGACGGGCGTACATCAGGAACGCCTCGTCGTTGGGGTGGAACAGCAGCGCTTTGTCACCGGTCAGTGCGAGGCCGCCGTCGGGTTGCGCCGAGGCCATCAGAATCTTGGTGGCACGTTCCAGTTCATCCTGCGTCGGCAAGTGAATCACCGGACGTGCGGTGCGCAGCAGCCAGGTCAGCGACACAATCACCAGCAGTACCGCAGCTCCCAGCAACGAGCGCAGGCCGCGCGGGGCGTTGGCATCAAGGGTGAACTGCCACCACAGTTGATGGCTATAGGGTACGTCCTGGTAGGCAAACAGCAGCAGCCACATTGAGGCACCGAGCACGCAGACACTGGCTACCAGGTACAGCGGCGAGAACGGCAGTTCGGTCAAGCGGCTGGCGCGGTAGAAGGAGCGCCGAAAGATCGCCAGCAGTACGGCGGTCATGGTCATCAGGCTGGCTTCTTCCCAGTCGAAGCCCTTGAGCAGTGAGAGCAGGGCGCCGGTCAGCAGCAAGACCATGGTCAGCATCCAGGCCGCCGACAAACGTCGGCGCAAGCCCTGGGCCAGCAACAGGCACAGTACGCCGATCAGGCTGGCACCGAAGTGCGACGCGTCAATCAGGCGATGAGGAATCAGGAAGCCGATGTTTTCCAGGCGCGAGTCGATTTCCGGGGTGGCGCCGGAGAACAGCAACACCACGCCGGACAAAAAAACCAGCACCGCCAGTACGGGCGCGGCGAGGCCTGAAGCGACCCGCAGACTTTGTTGGGTCTGGAACAGGCGCTGGGCTTCATTGACCAGCAGGAACACGCAGGCGATCAGCAGCGGCAGCACCACATAGATCATCCGGTACAGCAGCAGGGCAGCGGCTAAAGGCGCGGCACCGAGTTTGTCGGCGAAGGCCGCCAGCAGGATGGCCTCGAACACGCCGACACCACCCGGCACATGGCTGAGCACACCGGCAGCGAGTGCCAGCAGGTAAACCAGCAGGAACGGCCCAAAAGGTGGCGCTTCCGGCAGCAACATATACAGCACGGTGGCGGCAGCGGCGACGTCCAGGGCGGTGATGATCAGTTGCAGGAACGTCAGGCGTCGACCGGGCAGGCGCAGGGTACGGCGCCCGGCCTTGACCAGCAGGTTGTCAGGATAAGGTTGTTCCGGCAGGCGACGACGATAAATGCCGATGCACAGCACCGCTGATAGCAGCAGGACAGCGCCGGCAATACCACCGAGCAGGCTGGCCGGCAGGTGCAGGGCGTTGGCGGCCGCTGGCAAGTTGCTCAGGGTGGCCAGAGCGGCCAGCGGGGGCAGGGCGCAACCGAGGGCCAGGCTGGCGAACACTGTCATGTGGGCAACTTCTGACGCCCCGATGCCATGACGTGCATATAAACGGTAGCGCACCGAGCCGCCGGAGAGCATCGACAGGCCAATGGCATTGCCGATGGCAAAGGCGGTAAAGCCACCGAGGGCCAGGGTCTTGGCCGGTAGTTTCACGCCAGCATAGCGGGCGCCGGAAAACTCATAGCCCAGCAGAATAATGAAACCGGCAATGGCGGCGGCGAGCGCACCCAGCAAGGATGGCTTCGGCACTTCCAGGATCGAGTCGTGGAGCGCGTACAGGTCCAGTTCAAGCAGCAGGTGGCGGCAGGCGATCAGGGCAATAGCGAACAGCAACAGGGTGACGGCCAGCCCGATGGGTTGACGGTATTTGCTCAACAGATCCAGCCAGCGCAAACGGGTGGGAGTGATCGGTTGTGTCGCTGTGACGGTGTCTTGTGGTTCAGACGAGTTGGCGCGCATCAATCACCTCGTGGATTGTGCGCGACAGGATGGAGGTATCCAGCCAAGTTACCAATCCCTATGGACAAAATAATTACAAATATTAACGCGTATCACCGGGTCCGGCGACAGCGCCCATTGGTCGTAGAGAAGTGTTGAGCATAGCTTGCAATGAGATGGACTCTACAAACCGTGTACGGTTTCATGAAAGATGCCATGTCATTGTTTCAAAAGAACTTTTTCGACGGATACAAAAAAGGCCACTCTTTCGAGCAGCCTTTTTTGATGTTTGGTTGCGGGAGCCGGATTTGAACCGACGACCTTCGGGTTATGAGCCCGACGAGCTACCAGACTGCTCCATCCCGCGTCTGTGTGGCGGCATTCTACAGAGCAACGGCGGGGTGTCAACCGTTAATCGGCCGATGGGTCAAATAAGTGCGAATTAACCGTTCATCGTCACCTGAGAGCGGTAAGTGCTCGATTGGAAACGGTTTTTTTGTCGGACAATGGCGGGAGAGGTAAAACAGGCAGGCACAAAAAAGGCCACTCTTTCGAGTAGCCTTTTTTGATGTTTGGTTGCGGGAGCCGGATTTGAACCGACGACCTTCGGGTTATGAGCCCGACGAGCTACCAGACTGCTCCATCCCGCGTCTGTGTGTCGGCATTCTACAGAGGAACGACGGTGTGTCAACCGTTGATTCAAAGAAAAGCGCTTGTGGTTCAATCGCTTAGCTCTCCACGGCAACATCTTGATAGGGCGCGGGCCAGTCAGGCCGAGGCTTTCAGCTCTATTGGGGTGCCTGTTTCGATTGAGAAAATGAATTCATCAGGGGTTTTTCCTACCGCTTGTGCGGAAGATTCAAAGTACTGGTGCTATATACAGGTGTCAGTGAGATACTGGCATTTCTGTCTTGGCCACCTCTTTCTTTATATGACGCAGCGCAAAATCATCCACGTCGACTGTGATTGCTTCTACGCCGCCATCGAGATGCGCGATGACCCGAGCCTGGCACAAAAGCCCTTGGCAGTCGGTGGTTCGGCGGACCGGCGAGGTGTGATTGCCACCTGCAATTACGAGGCGCGGGCTTATGGTGTGCGTTCGGCCATGTCCTCCCGGCACGCCTTGAAGCTCTGTCCGGACTTGACCATCGTCAAGCCGCGCATGGATGCCTATAAAGAAGCGTCGAAGGAAATCCAGACGATCTTTCGTGATTACACCGACCTGATCGAACCATTGTCGCTGGATGAGGCTTACCTGGACGTCTCGGACTGCCCGCATTTTGGCGGCAGCGCCACGCGTATTGCCCAGGACATCCGCCGCCGCGTTTCCAATCAACTGCATATCACCGTTTCCGCAGGCGTGGCCCCGAACAAATTCCTGGCCAAGATTGCCAGCGACTGGAAGAAGCCCAACGGTCTGTTCGTGATTACCCCTGACCAGGTGGAAGACTTCGTCTCGGCATTGCCGGTCAGCAAGCTGCACGGTGTCGGCAAGGTGACGGCGGACAAGCTGGCGCGTCTGGGGATCGAAGACTGCCTGCAATTGCGCGAGTGGAACAAGCTGGCGTTGGTGCGGGAGTTCGGCAGTTTTGGCGAGCGGCTTTGGAGCCTGGCCCGTGGGATTGATGACCGAGTGGTGCAGAACGACAGTCGCCGGCAATCCATCAGTGTGGAAAACACCTACGATGTTGACTTGCCTGATCTGTCCAGTTGCCTGGAAAAGTTACCTGAGTTGATGGAGACCCTGGCGGGGCGCATGGCGCGCATCGACAGCAGCTACCGGGCGGGCAAGCCGTTCGTCAAAGTGAAATTTCACGACTTCACCCAGACCACGCTGGAACAGGCGGGGGCGGGGCGGGACCTTGAGAGTTATCAGCAGTTGCTGACACAGGCATTCAATCGCGGTGGGAAACCGGTGCGATTGTTGGGGATTGGGGTGCGGCTATTGGATTTGAGTGGCGGTAATGAACAGTTGGAGTTGGCCTGGTAGAAACCGCAAACCACTGTGGGAGCTGGCTTGCCTGCGATAGCGGAGTGTCAGTCACTGACGGTTTGACGGTACACCGCTATCGCAGGCAAGCCAGCTCCCACATTTAGATCATTGGCGTTGCTGAAAACTCAGCTTGCTCCAGGATCCGCCACCAATCGCCCTGCATCCTTGGTCAAGGCCTTGAGGAATTCCTGTTGCAACTCAGGATCATTGCGGGTCAGTTCGATCAGGCTTTGTTCCAGCTCGCTGGCTTCTTCTTCCAGGCCCAGTTCCGATAAGCGCTTGACCCTATGCACCCACTGACTGACTTCGTCATCTTCCAGGTCGTCGTAGATCAAGCCATGGGCTTCCAGCAATTTGCCTCGCAGGGTATTGCTGATCGCCAGTGAGGAGTCCGAATGCGCATCATCCTGAGCATCTTCGACACTGATCTTCAGTGTGCCGATACGGTTCAGGTCCTGTTCGGCAAACGGGCTGTCCAACAGGTTCAGGCGCAGCACGCCGTCGCGGTCGGTGGTCAGCTCATGAGTTTGCTTGCCCGCGGTAACCTGCACGGGGCGTTCACTCCAGGGCAGGCTTGAATACTCCAGGCGCTTGTCGCGCTGGACTTCATCGATACCTGCCAGGTTCTGTTGTGCGCGGCCGTGGGATTGCACGTTCATGAACGGGTTGAGCCCGTCCACGCCGTAGCTGAGCCAGTCACGGGTCATGCTGGTAGGAACATTGCCCAGTGCGAAGATATTGGCCACGTTAGCGCCGACACCTGCCACCAACGCCACCGCGCCGAGCGGGATCTCATAGACCTTGCGCCATGGCTGGTAGGGTGTGTAGCGATCGTAACGACGGGTTACTTCGAATTCGGTGACCTCGAAGGTCTTTTGCTCATGAATCCGAACCCGACGTTGCGGCAACTCAAGCACCTTGGGTTCGCCCACATCAATCTGCAGGCTGTGGTCGAGCAATTTGCGCTCGATACGTTCCTCGTGCTCGCTGCGTTGCGACATCTGATTGGCGCAGCCGCTGACCAGCAGGGCGCCGCACAAGGCGGCGCCCCCCAGGGCGTGGGTGTTTCGCTTGAACATGACTTCTCTTGATCTGGTTTTCAGCGACGAATACGCGCCTGAAGGAAAGACAGCACGTCAGCCACCGGCAACGGTTGGGCTTCGGCTTCGGTCCGGCTCTTGTATTCCAGATTGCCATCGGCCAGGCCGCGGTCACTGACCACGATCCGGTGCGGGATGCCAATCAGTTCCATATCGGCGAACTTGATGCCCGGGCTGGTTTTCTTGTCCCGGTCATCCAGCAGCACTTCAAAACCGGCGGCTGTCAGTTTGGCATACAGTTTGTCGGTGGCTTCGCGTACTTGCTCGTTGTCATAGCGCAGCGGCACCAGGGCGATCTGGAAGGGCGCCAGGGCGTCACTCCAGATGATGCCTTTCTCGTCGTTGTTCTGCTCGATGGCAGCAGCCACCACGCGGGAAACGCCAATGCCGTAGCAGCCCATTTCCAGGGTGATCGGCTTGCCGTTCTCGCCCAGCACTTCGCACTTCATCGCCTTGCTGTACTTGTTGCCCAGCTGGAAGATGTGCCCGACTTCGATGCCACGCTTGATTTCCAGCGTGCCCTGGCCATCCGGGCTTGGGTCGCCAGCGACCACGTTGCGCAGGTCGGCCACGGTTGGGACCGGCAGGTCACGCTCCCAGTTGACGCCGAAGTAGTGTTTGTCATCGATGTTGGCACCGATACCGAAGTCGCTCATCAGCTCGACGGAACGGTCGATGATGATCGGCAACGGCAGGTTCAGCGGGCCGAGGGAGCCCGCACCGGCGCCAATGGCGTCGCGCAGTTCGGCGTCGCTGGCCATGACCAGTGGGCTGGCAACGCCAGGTTGCTGGGACGCCTTGATTTCGTTGAGCTCGTGATCACCACGGATCACCAGGGCGATCAGCTTGCCGGCTTCTTCGGCGTGCACGATCAGGGTCTTGATGGTCTTTTCAATCGGCAGATTGAACTTCTCCACCAGTGCGGCGATGGTCTTGGTCTCTGGTGTATCCACCAGACGCAGCTCTTCGCTTGGTGCAGGACGGGAAGTTTCCCGTGGCACGGCTTCGGCTTTCTCGATGTTCGCCGCGTAGTCGGAGCCGTTGCTGAAGACGATATCGTCTTCGCCGGATTCGGCCAGCACGTGGAACTCATGGGAGCCGGCGCCACCGATGGAACCGTTGTCCGCTTCAACCGGGCGGAATTTCAGGCCCAGGCGAGTGAACACGTTGCAGTAGGCCTGGTGCATGCGGTCGTAGGTGACTTGCAGGGACGGCAGGTCCGCGTGGAACGAATAGGCGTCCTTCATGATGAACTCGCGGCCGCGCATCAAACCGAAGCGTGGGCGGATTTCGTCACGGAATTTGGTCTGGATCTGGTACAGGTTGAGGGGCAGCTGTTTATAGCTGCTCAACTCGTTGCGCATCAGGTCGGTGATCACTTCTTCGTGGGTCGGGCCGGCGCAGAAGTCGCGGCCATGACGATCCTTGAAGCGCAGCAATTCAGGGCCGTACTCTTCCCAGCGCCCGGACTCCTGCCACAACTCGGCCGGTTGGGTGCTCGGCATCAACACTTCCAGAGAGCCGGCGGCGTTCATTTCTTCACGAACGATCGCTTCGACCTTGCGCATCACCTTCAAGCCCATGGGCAGCCAGGTGTACAGGCCCGAGGCCAGTTTGCGGATCATGCCGGCGCGCAGCATCAACTGATGGCTGATCACGACTGCGTCGGATGGCGTTTCTTTCTGTGTGGCGAGCAAATATTGACTGGTGCGCATGGTAGGCCGTTGTCGGTTGCTTGGACTTGAAATGACTTGGGATTGTACGGGCGTGGGCTGCCGGAGTACAGGTATCCGAATGTCGGGCTGCAGGTGGGAGCTGGCAAGCCAGCTCCCACATTGATCCAGGGGGATCAGTCTTCTTTGGGAGGGTTCAAGCGTATCCGCCGACTTTCCTGAAACCAGTGCAAGGCAATCAGGAACAGTGTCGGCATACCCAGCAGGGCGGTGATCATGAAGAAGTTGTGATAACCGAACTTTTCCACCATCACCCCTGAATAGCCGCCGATCAAACGTGGCAGCAACAGCATGATCGAGCTGAGCAGCGCATATTGGGTGGCAGAGAACTTGAGGTTGGTCAGGCTCGACAGGTACGCCACAAACGCTGAAGTCGCCATGCCGGAGCTGAAGTTGTCCAGGGAAATGGTGAAGATCAGCATCTGCAGGTCCGGGCCCATATCGGCGAGCATCAGGAACAGCAGGTTGGTACTGGCCGATGCCACACCGCCGATAAACAGGATCGGCAGGATGCCGAAACGTACGATCAGCAGTCCCCCCATACCGGCGCCCAGCAAGGTCATGATGAGGCCGAAAATCTTGCTGACACCGGCAATCTGATCCTTGGTAAAGCCCTGGTCGATGTAGAACACGTTGGCCATCACGCCCATGACCGTGTCGGACATCCGGTAGGTGGCAATCAGCCCCAGCAACAGGAACGCTTGCCAGCGATAGCGCAGGATAAAGTCGTTGACCGGCGTGAGTACGGGGGCGAGTCCGCGACGCCCCATGGCCGACAGGCACAGGGTGGTGAGGATGATATAGAGGATGGCCCGCAGGAACGCACGGTCTTCGAGCAGCAGGTCGAGCAGGCTTACGCCATGGAACAGCACACTGGCGAAGTCAGTGTTGTACAGCTGGGTGAACATGGCCGGAACGGACACCAGCAAGACGATCAGCACGAAGACTGACACCAGTTGGTGAGTAAAGCTGTAGCGCCCGGCTTGCAGCTGGGTGCGCAGCGGCACATCGGGTTCACGCATGAAGAAGGTGGTCAGCAGGGCCGGAATCATCAGCAGACCGAACAGCACATAGGTGCCGGTCCAGGCCGAATGCTTGTAGTTGAAGCCGGTGGAGCCGAAGCCTTCGGCAAAGAACAGCGCGCCGGCGGTGGCCAGCAGCGCGGCGATCCGGTAGCCCGACATATAGCTGGCGGCGAGGGCGGCCTGGCGGCTGTCGTCGGCGATTTCCAGGCGGTAGGCGTCCACGGCGATATCTTGGGTGGCGGACGCGAAGGCGACCACAACGGCAATGGCAATCAGCCAGGAGAGGTGCTTCTGCGGATCGCAGAAACCCATGCCGATCAATCCGAGGATGACCAGCGACTGGGCCAGTACCAGCCAGGAACGACGACGCCCAAGCTTGCCGAGCAACGGCAGGCGCCACTGATCGAGCAGTGGCGACCAGACCCACTTGAAGGCATAGGCCAGGCCGATCAGGCTCGCATAACCGATGGTTTCGCGGGCCACACCGGCTTCACGCAGCCATACGGAGAGCGTCGAGAACACCAACATGTAAGGCAGGCCGGCAGCAAAGCCGAGCAGCAACAGCACTAACGTCGAGGGGCTGGCATAGGCGGCGAGCGCGGCGCGCCAGGTTTTACGGGGCATGGGCTGGAGTCTGCCTCAGATTTGCGGAAACAAAGCGCGCACTCTAACCGCTGTGCTCTACCGGGCGCCAGCCATGACGCCGAATATCAACGCGATTGTTCAGGATACTGACACCTTCGCTGCGCAAACGCGCACGTTGTTCGTCCCCTGAGGCGCTACCTACCGGCAGACTTATCCGACCGCCGGCACCCAGCACTCGGTGCCAGGGCAACTTGGTGTCGCCGGGGAGTTGGCTAAGGGTGCGGCCAACCCAACGGGCCGCGCGACCCAAGCCTGCGAGGTGCGCCAGGTCACCGTAACTCACCACACAACCCGCAGGGACTTGGGCGAGGGTCAGGTAGAGCGCAGTGCGGCGTATCTGGGCTGGGCTTTGTTCTTCGTCGGCGGGGTCAGTCACTTGAGCGTATCCCGTTGAAATCGTCGGTCTATTTGTAAGAAACGTCTGTAAATATGGTGATGAGAATTGAACTCAATATAGATAGTCGAGTCAGTCCTTGCTAAGACTTTATCCTTGACGATAATGCCTGTTTTTTCCGCAAACTTGAGCCCATCATCCGCTTATGCTGTCCAGAACTCTGCTGTGCCTTGCTGTTTTCAGCGCCTCCACGCCCCTGCTTGCCGATACTGTCTGGTTGAAAAATGGTGATCGCCTGACCGGCAAGATCAAGGTCTTTGATGGCGGTAAATTGCTGATCCAGACCGACTATGCCGGTTCCATCCCGGTGGACTGGAAACAGGTGAAGACCCTGGAAAGTGACCAGGAATTGCTGGTCAAGCAAGATGCCTACACGGGGGAGAAAGCCAAATCCCTGCAGGCCGCCGAGCCTGGCAAGGTCACCCTGGCCAATGGTGAGGCACCCAAGACCGTCGAATTGGCAAGCATCCAGCAGATCATCAAGCCCAAGCCTGTGATCGAAGACCTGGTGTGGAAGGGCAATGTCGACGTAGCGCTGGACTACAAGCGCGCAGAAAAAGACACCAATGACTACGACATCGACTTCAAGACCAGCGCCCGTCATGGCGCCTGGCGGCATACGGCCAAGGGCGAATACAACCGCGAGTTCCAGAACGACGTCGTGACGACCGACAACTGGAGCGCCGAGTACGACCTGGACCGATTCCTCACTGAACAGTGGTTCTGGCAGGGGCGCTTGACCTACAAGCGCGACAAGATCGAAGACCTGTCCCGTCAGCGCACCGTTGGTACCGGCCCGGGCTATCAGTTCTGGGATGATGAGTTGGGTGCGTTTTCCTTGGGCTCGCTGTTGAACCGTACGGATTACGAGTACTCGGACGGTGGCAAAGACAATTTCTACTCACTGGCGATGAAGTGGAATTACAACCGTTACCTGGTTGGTAAGACGGTGGAGTTCTTCACCAACGGCGAAGTTGGCAAGCCGCTGGCGGGGCCTGCCGACTACTCCCTCGATGCGGAAATGGGCTTGCGTTACAAGGTCACCGAATGGGCGTCTCTCAACCTTAAGGCTGAGCGCGACATTATTAGTGGTAGCTCGGACAGTGATTTGAGCAAGACGCGCTATACCGCAGGTTTTGGCGTGACCTGGTAAGGGCAGGGGCGAGCGTGCTCGCCCTTACAACCGCAACCCGCCATCCATCTCCAGAATCCGGCCGGTGTAATAGTCGTTCTCGAAAATATATGCCGCCGAATGAGCAATCTCCTCCGGTCGCCCCATACGCTTGAGGGGAATCCCCGCCGTCATCTTCTCCAGCGCCTCAGGTTTCATGCCCAGGGTCATCTCGGTCTCGATAAAGCCTGGGGCAATACCCGCTACGCGAATGCCGTAGCGAGCCAGTTCCCTGGCCCAGGTCACGGTTGCCGCAGCGACTCCGGCCTTGGCGGCCGAGTAATTGGTCTGACCGACATTACCCGCCCGGGAAATCGATGAGATGTTGATAATGGTGCCCTGGTTCTTCAACTCGACCATCTTTGCCGCCACTTCACGGGTGCACAGGAACACGCCGGTCAGGTTGACGTCGATCACCGCCTGCCACTGAGCCAGGCTCATCTTGGTCATCTCGCCGTCCTTGACCTTGAGCAGCAAGCCATCGCGCAAAATCCCGGCGTTGTTGATCAAGCCGTGGATGGCACCGAAGTCTTCGGCAATCTGCGCCACTGTCTGGACGACTTGCTCTTCATTGGCCACGTTGCACAGATAGGCGCGAGCCTTGACGCCATGGGCCTGGCAGGCAGCGACTGTCTGGTCGAGTTTTTCCTGATTCAGGTCCACCAGTGCCAGGTTGGCGCCTTTGCCTGCAAAATACTCGGCCATGGAACGGCCCAAACCCTGGCAACCGCCGGTGATAATGATTACTTTGTCGTTGAGATGCATTCGCATGTCCTGTGAGCAGATTTAAGCGCTCACCCTAGTCCGTTTTTTGACGGAATTTATCGAAGGAGTCATAAGTTGAGCGCGCACGTTGCCAAGAATGCCCGAGAACTACTGCTCAAGGAATACCGTGGAGCGCTCTCCACGTTGTCCAAGGCCATGCCCGGATTTCCCTTTGGCTCGGTGGTGCCTTACTGCCTGGATGCCGACGGCCAGCCGCTGATTCTGATCAGCCGCATCGCACAGCACACCCATAATTTGCAGAAAGACCCCAAGTGCTCGCTGCTGGTGGGTGAGCGTGAGGCGGACGATGTGCAGGCCGTAGGGCGTCTGACCTACCTGGCTGAAGCGCAGAAGATCACTGATCCTGCGGCGATCGACGCGGCAGCAGAGCGCTATTATCGCTACTTCCCTGATTCGGCGAATTACCACAAGGCCCATGATTTTGATTTCTGGGTGCTCAATCCGGTGCGCCATCGTTATATCGGCGGTTTTGGCGCGATCCACTGGGTCGACCAATTAACCTTGGCCAATCCGTTTGCCGGCAAGGCCGAGCAGAGCATGATCGAGCATATGAACAGTGACCACACCAAGGCCATTGCCCACTATGTTGAGTTGGCTGGCTTGCCGACAACAGAGCCTGCCCAACTGGCCGGTATCGACAGTGAAGGTATGCACCTGCGCATTGCTCAGGCGCTGTACTGGCTGCCTTTTGCCGAGCCTTGCAATACGCCGACACAAGTACGCGAAGCCTTGGTTTTCCTGGCTCACGCGCAGGCCTGGCCGAAAAAAGCCGTCGCCGAAGCTTGAATTCACGAAACGGCGACGTCATCTAAGGTGAACTGGCAAGGCATTCTTGCGTTGAGGAACCATTTGATGCGCCCTTTTTTATTGCTCTTTCTGCTGTTCCCGGTGTTGGAGCTGTTCGTATTCGTCAAGGTCAGTGCGGCCATCGGGTTTTTCCCGGCCCTGCTGCTGATTATTCTCGGCTCGATGCTCGGCGTGTTCGTGCTGCGTATCGCCGGCTTGGCCACTGCGCTGCGCGCTCGTGAAAGCTTGAATCGCGGCGAGTTGCCGGCCCAGACCATGCTTGAAGGCCTGATGATGGCTTTGGCTGGCGGCCTGTTGATCCTGCCGGGTTTTGTCAGCGACGTGGTCGCCTTGGTGCTGTTGATGCCGTTCACTCGTCGGCTATTGGCGGGCAAGATGCGCCAGCGTGCCGAAGAGGCTGCGATCCGCCAGCGTGCGTTCGCCGATGACCTGCAACCGCGCGGCGGCCCGGCTCCGCGCCAGCCTCTGGGGCGTGAGGGCGATGTGATCGAAGGCGAGTTCGAACACCGCGACTCCAAGTAGTCCCTTCACTGACACGGCACCTTTGGGTGCCGTGTTGCTTTTAAAGGTTCGGCAAACACAAAAATTTTCATCCCCAAGCCTTGTAATAAGCTTATGCGCCCTTATGTAACGGTCACCGCAAGGTTTCTGGTGGCAACACCAGACAGACTTCCGCGTTTCGCCCTGCGAACCGCGACCGGCGCCGCCGGAATTTAACCTGCCGGAATTGACACCGGCCGATGAAAAACACAATTAGGAGAGATCGACAATGAGCAAGCTTCGTCCTCTGCATGACCGCGTCGTCATCCGTCGCAGTGAAGAAGAAAAGAAAACCGCTGGTGGGATCGTTCTGCCAGGTTCGGCTGCTGAAAAAGCCAACCACGGTGTGATTCTCGCTGCTGGCCCAGGCAAAACCCTGGAAAACGGTGAAGTACGTGCGCTGGCTGTGAAAGTGGGTGACAAGGTTGTATTCGGCCCTTACTCCGGCAGCAACACTGTGAAAATCGACGGCGAAGACCTGCTGGTAATGGCTGAGAACGAGATTCTCGCTGTTCTGGAAGGCTGATTTCCCCGCTCATTTTCCCGTTACTACAAAGTATTTAAGGAATATCGATCATGGCTGCTAAAGAAGTTAAATTCGGCGACTCCGCCCGTAAGAAAATGCTCGCCGGTGTCAACGTCCTGGCTGACGCAGTAAAAGCGACCCTGGGCCCTAAAGGCCGTAACGTGATCATCGAGAAGAGCTTCGGCGCTCCGACCATCACCAAGGACGGCGTGTCCGTTGCCAAAGAAATCGAGCTGAAAGATCGCTTCGAAAACATGGGCGCGCAGCTGGTCAAAGACGTTGCCTCCCGTGCCAACGATGACGCAGGCGACGGCACCACTACCGCTACCGTTCTGGCTCAGTCGATCGTCAACGAAGGCCTGAAAGCCGTCGCTGCCGGCATGAACCCGATGGACCTGAAACGCGGCATCGACAAGGCGACCATCGCCATTGTCAAAGAGCTGAAGTCCCTGTCCAAGCCATGCGCTGACACCAAGGCTATCGCTCAGGTCGGCACCATCTCGGCCAACTCCGACAGCTCCATCGGCGACATCATTGCCGAAGCCATGGAAAAAGTCGGTAAAGAAGGCGTGATCACCGTTGAAGAAGGCTCGGGCCTGGAAAACGAACTGTCGGTTGTTGAAGGCATGCAGTTCGACCGTGGCTACCTGTCCCCGTACTTCGTCAACAAGCCAGACACCATGACCGCCGAGCTCGACGGCCCGCTGATCCTGCTGGTCGACAAAAAGATCTCGAACATCCGTGAACTGCTGCCCGTTCTGGAAGCTGTTGCCAAAGCCGGCCGCCCATTGCTGATCGTGAGCGAAGACGTTGAAGGCGAAGCCCTGGCGACTCTGGTTGTGAACAACATGCGCGGTATCGTGAAAGTGGTTGCCGTGAAGGCGCCAGGTTTTGGCGATCGTCGCAAGGCCATGCTGCAGGACATCGCTGTTCTGACTGGCGGTACCGTTATCTCCGAAGAGATCGGCCTGAGCCTGGAAAGCGCTACCCTGGAACACCTGGGTAATGCCAAGCGCGTCACCGTGACCAAGGAAAACACCACCGTCATCGACGGCGCTGGCGTCGAAGCCGACATCCAGGCTCGTGTTACCCAGATCCGTGCACAAGTGGCTGATACCACTTCCGACTACGACCGTGAAAAACTGCAAGAGCGTCTGGCCAAGCTGTCCGGCGGCGTTGCAGTGATCAAGGTTGGCGCGGGTTCCGAAGTTGAAATGAAAGAGAAGAAAGCCCGCGTTGAAGACGCCCTGCACGCTACCCGTGCAGCCGTTGAAGAAGGCGTGGTACCTGGCGGTGGCGTGGCACTGGTTCGCGCTCTGCAGGCTATCTCCGAACTGAAAGGCGACAACGCTGATCAGGACGTCGGTATCGCTCTGCTGCGTCGTGCTGTTGAAGCACCGCTGCGCCAGATCGTTGCCAACTCCGGCGACGAGCCAAGCGTAGTTGTCGACAAGGTCAAGCAGGGTTCGGGTAACTTCGGTTACAACGCTGCTACCGGCGAATACGGCGACATGATCGAAATGGGCATCCTGGACCCAGCTAAAGTGACTCGTTCGGCTCTGCAAGCGGCTTCGTCGATTGCCAGCCTGATGATCACCACTGAAGCAATGATCGCCGAGATCAAAGATGACGCTCCTGCTGGCGGCGGTATGCCAGACATGGGCGGTATGGGCGGCATGGGCGGCATGATGTAAGCCAGCCTTACCCCGATACTGAAAAGCCCCGCCTGCAGTGATGCAGGCGGGGCTTTTTTATGGCTGTAGCCGCTGCCGAGGTACGAGGCTGCGATGCGTGTCCGCAGGGCCGCCCGGCTGCCAGCTTCGGTCGAGCGCGACCTCGGCAGCGCCTACAGGATCAGCCCAATCCTCCTCGGCGCAACAGCTTCTTGAACGTGAACCCACGAGCAAGCTCCAGTCGCACTGGCGGATTTACGGCAACTGGCACAGATCCCATAGACGCTCGAGTTCGGGTGAATGGCTGATTAGCAGACACGTGTGCTGCCTTTTTGCTCGGTGCAGGCCTGGGACGTTCCCAATGGCCGGACATGATGACCATGCTCAGCAGTTTGAGGGTGTTGCCGTAGTAGGCGTTGTCCGTGATCGACTGGTGTTGCAGGTTGTCCCAGACACTGTTGACCCAGGGCTGATTGTCGGCGCTGATCATTGCGCTGACCCCCAGGGCCGAGACAAACCCCAGGGCATTCTTGCCCTCATCGACGAGGGCGCTGCCGTCGATCCTGTAACCGCTGTTGAAGGCTGCGGGATCATCATGGGTGGTCGAGCGTGCCCAGCGGTTGAACACGGTCAACGCTTCAAGGGCTCTAGGGTCACCGTAAAGCAGGTAGTCCAGGCCGACACGCCAGGGATAGCGAGCGGCGTTCCAGGCATAGTCACCGTCGCGCTTGTTGCCCACCAGCTCGGAACGGGCGGGGGTCATCGAGGTGTCCAGATGACTGATGAAGTCCGGCAACAAGGCGCTTTTTGGGGTGTAGCGCTGGTTGAAGGTGTTGATGATCGAGTAGGTCTTGTCGCGTACGGCTTGCCAGCGCTTATCGCCGGTGATGGCGTAAAAACTGTAGAGGTGCGATTGCATGAAGTCCGAGCTGCGGGTTGCGTACTCGATTTCGTGATCACCATCGGTGCCGGCCCAGTCGCCGATCATCAGGTGGTGGGTCCTGGGGTGGACTTCGTGTTTGAGGATTGCTGCCAGGACAGCATTGGCCTCGCTACGGTAGTCGATGATGCCTTGGCTGCCCCACTTCTGGTCGGCCAGGAGTAAGGCATAGGCGATGTCGAGGTCACCGTCGGTGGCGCTGACGTCGCCCCGGAATCGGCCGGTGGAGTTACCGCAGCCTTCAATCTGGTTCCAGGCCATCAAGCCAGGGTCGGACGTGGCCGGATGGTCCTCGAAGTAACGCACCATGCCGTCGAAGATCTTTTGTGCGTCGGTGTCGTAGTCCGCCATCATCACGCTGATCAGCATGCCGTAGCCGTGGGCTTCGGACACGGTGATGGTGCCGGGCGCGGTATCGCCGCCCACCGGCTTATGGTCGGCGTTGACCTTGACGAAATAACGGCCGCTGCCGCATTCGTCGGAGAGATAAATCGCTTTCCAGGCCTTATAGAAGGTGGCCAGTTGCTGATCCATGTCGGCCTGGGGCAAATGATCAGGGGCGATGGTGCCGGGATAGTAAGGGGCGCGAGGGCTATTGGCCGAGACGGTGCAGGTGAATAATGCGCTGGCCGCGATGCACAGCGACAGCACCAGTGCAGTGCTTGGCCGTTTAGGGTGACGCATGAGGTGACTCTCCAACCTGTTCCAGGGGGCATGGACTCAGGGCGGGCGCTGGCAGGGTGGCCGAGCGGTCCTGAATCAGGTCGGGAGGTTAACGGGAGTGGGAACGGTTCACTGTCACCGGCTGTAACAGGCTGGCTATTCGAGGCTACAAGGGCCGTAGTGGCAATATGAGGCTCATGCGCGCACCGCCCAGGGGGCTGCGGGAAATCGACAATTGGCCACGGTGCCAATGGGTGGCACGTTTGGCCAAGGCCAGCCCGAGGCCAAAACCGCTGGGTTCATCGCGGCCCAAGGCCAGGCGGACAAAGGGCTCGAAGATTTTTTCGCGATTCTCCGGCAGTACTCCGGGACCGTCATCGTCGACGTGCAGCACCAGGTGCTGTTGATCGTGGTACGACACGCTGACGTTCACTTGCTCACGGGCATAGGTGACGGCGTTACTCAACAGGTTGCGCACGATCAGGTGCAGCAACGAGCGATCACCTACCAGTTCCAGGCCCGGTGGGTCGGTTTCCAGGGTCAGCAGGCGGTGGTGGCCATCGAGCAAGGCAAACTCCTGTTGCAGCCAGGCGCGGATATTGATGGGCTCGTGGTGCAGGTCCGCTGGGGCGTCGGCCAACCGGGCAAAGGCCAGGCTGGCGCGAACCAGGGACTCCAGTTCTTCGATGTCGGTTTGCAAACGCTCTTGCAGACGCGTGCGGGTGATGGGGTCTTCGCTTTTACTCAGCAACGCCAAGGCAAAGCGCATTCGGGCCAGAGGCGTGCGCAGTTCGTGGGACACGGCCTGGGAAACCTCTCGAAGACGTTCTCCCATCGAGGTGATTTCCTGGGCATGCCGTTGCAGTGTCAGCAGCAACGGTGCCCACTCCAGGCTCATTGCTGGCAGCATCACATTGGGCGTGCGCGCCAGGGCACGAATGCAGTCATCGAGTGCATTCAGGTCGTTGGTGTACTTGCGTCGCGCGCGTAAACCGAACCACAGAAAGAACAACACCGGCAGGCCAGCGACGCAGGCGGTTATCCAATAAACCGGAAAGCGCAGCAGATCCTTGGTTTCAGCGGTGCCCCACATGGGGCCGAATTGAATCACCGTGTCATCGTCCAGCGGGAAGTAGGTGATGTCTTCGTCACTGTTCATGGCCGGCTGGTGGTGTTCCAGCATGACGATAGCCTCAGGCGGCAATTCGATGTCATCGATCTTCTCCAGGCTCACTGGGTACTGGAAGCGTGCCTGGAGTGACTCGATGTGCGCCTCGCGCTGTTCGGCCGGCAAGGCCTTGAGTTGCTCGGCCACCAGATAGCCCGGCCCGGCCATCAGGCGCAGGAAACTGTCTTCGCCGACAAACACCGAGGCATTGGTGCACAGCCACAGCAGGTAAAGGGTCAGGGCTGCCCAACTGGTGCCGGCCACTATCGCCATCCACGGGCGCAACTTAGACCGCATGGGCGTTACCTGGCGGGACTTCGACAAACAGGTAGCCCTGGGCAGTAATGGTCTGGATGGTCACCGGGCACTCAAGGGTCATGAGTTTTTTGCGCAGGCGCGATACACGCATATCAATGGAGCGGTTCAGTCCGTCGTATTCCAGGCCGCGCAGACGCTGCAGCAGTTTTTCCCGGGTCAGCAATACCCCGCAGTGACGGGCGAAAATGGCCAGCAGCTCGAACTCGGCAAGGGAAAACTGCAAGGGCACTTCATTGAGCCAGGCGAAGTGATTGTTCAAGTCCAGCTTGAACTGCCCCCATTGGTAGTAGGCGCGGGGGGCCTGAGGGTGGCGGCGTAGCAGCGAGCGGATCCTCGCCAGCAACAATAACGGGTCTATGGGCTTGACCACGTAGTCGTCGGCTCCGGCTTCAAAGCCGATCAGTTGTTCGGTGTTTTCATCCAGTGCCGTCATCATCAGGATCAGCCCAGGATATTGGTCGCGAATCTGCCGGCACAAGGTGAAACCGTCGATCCCCGGCAACATGACATCCAGGATCAACAGCGCAGGCTGCTCGTCGTGGATGCGCTGGGCGGCAAGGTCGCCCCGGTGTTCCACGGCGACGGTAAAACCTTCGGCGCGCAGGAATTCGGCTGTCAGTGCCGCCAGTGGCAGGTCGTCTTCAATCAGCAGTAGAGTGTCGGACATGACTCAAGGTGATCATTGCCAGGGGAGGGGCGCAGTGTTGCGCCCTTGCCCCCGGCTAGGCAAGGGCTGTCTATCAGGGCGTTGCGCGCTGGTTCTGGAAAGTGGGTTCAGCCGTCTTCGCCGGTCGATACAGCAGGAAGTAATACGTCCCCAGGCCAATCAGCCAGCAAAAAATCGCCGTCCACACGTTATGAGAAAAGAAGTGCGCACCTTGCATCATCCGGCCAATGGAAAACACCGTTCCCAGGCAGGCGGCAAAGATGAAGGCGTTGCGCGCCATGCGTGGCCGACGGTCGCGCAAGACAAAGAACAGTGCAAACAAGGTAAAGCCGGTTGCCGCATGGCCGCCGGGCCAGCAGCGCCCAGGTTTGTCGGTGGGAGGGCGTGGGCTGAGCAGTTCGCTGTAGGTTTCTTTGCCGCCGAACTCCTTCAGGCTCCAGGGGCATTGCACGGCGGTGACGGCTTTCATCGGGGTGACGAATGCAGTGGCCAACGCCATGGACAACACCAGGCAGCCCAGTTCGCGACGGTAGGGTTTGAGGCGCTCAAGGATGAACGCGCCGATAAAGCCCAGGACCGCCAGCAGCGAGAACAGGATGACCACTTGCTTGGCGCGGTCGTGGAGGATGTCTTCGAGGAAAAAACTGTGGCGACCAATGAAGCCGCCCTCGGCCGGGTTGTAGAACAGCTTGGCCAGGTCCATGTCCAGTGACGTCAGTTGCAGCAACAGCAGCGTCACCGCTGCAACGACGGGTACTCCCAGGTACAGCCAGAAATTGATGGGTTTTGAGGTTGGACGGGCAACGGTGGATGACATGGCGAACTCGGACATTGAAAAAAGCCCCGGACAGACCTGCCCGGGGCGTTCTGGTTAGCGTTCGCCGAGCTGTGGGGCCACGTCCTTGGGCGCCCTCCAGCTCAGCAGTTGTTGTTTGAAACCATAGCTGGCGGCCTGGTAGTAGGTGATCGCCCGTTGGATCAACGGGTCATCACTGGTGACGCGTGATTCCTGGCTTTCGCCCAGGGCCTGGTCATGACGACGCAAGCCTTGGCGTGGGCTGAGAATGGCCAGGTCTTTGCCATCAAACAGGCCCAGGTGCTGATAGTTACCGACCACCACACGCGGTGGCAGCGGATTGTCTTGCAGCAGGTTACGGCCAAAGAAGGTCGATTCATAGTTCAGGTTGAGCAAGCCCAGCAAGGTCGGTGCGAGGTCGATCTGGCTGGCCAGTTGTGCAGTTTCCCGGGCCTCGATCAGTTTCGGTGCATAGATGAACAAGGGGATCTGATAGTTGCTGATGGGCAGGTCTTCCTTGCCTGCACTGCCGGCAGTATGGTCGGCGACGAAGACGAAGATCGTATTGTCGAACCACGGCTTCTGGCGCGCGGCTTCCAGGAACTGGCCGATGGCGTAGTCAGTGTATTTCACTGCACCGTCGCGACCGTTGCCGGATTTGATGTCGATGCGGCCTTCCGGGTAGGTATAGGGGCGGTGGTTGGAAGTGGTCATCAGTTGCAGCAAAAACGGCTGTTGCTTGGCGTAGTCGGCGTCGGCCAGTTTCAAGGTCTGGTTGTAGAGGTCTTCATCGGCCATGCCCCACGCGTTTTTGAAGGAGATTTGCGCTTCGTCGACGCTGCTCTGATCCACCACGCGATAACCGTTGCCGCTGAAAAACGCGTTCATGTTGTCGAAGTAGCCACGTCCGCCATAGACAAACACGCTGTCATAGCCGACCGCGCTGAGCTGCTGGCCAAGGCTGGCAAAGCCGCTTTCCCGGCCTATGCGCTTGACGATGGAGCGCCCCGGCGTGGGTGGGATCGCCAAGGTGATGGCTTCCAGGCCGCGATCAGTGCGGGTGCCGGTGGCGTAGAAATTGTTGAAATACAGGCTTTGTTTGCGCAGCACGTCGAGGTTGGGGGTCAGGTTGCGCCCGTCGCCGTTACTGCCCATGTACTTGGCGCTGAAGCTTTCGATGGTCACCAGCACGATATTGGGGGTGCGCAGGGTGCCCGGATGGGTGATGGCACGGCGGATATCCAGCGGGTCGGTGCCGATAAAGCGTGCGTTAGGTTCGCTGAGTTCGGCGCGCAGCTGTTTGGCGACCACCTCTGAAGGCAGGCTTTTGTAAAACTGCGGGTAGTCCAGCTCGTTGTTACGGAACGCGGCGAAGAACTGATACGGACCGTTGCTGGCCAATTCATTCTTGTAGGCATTACCGCCTTGGCTGCGCGGGCTGTCCTGGCTGATCAGTTGCAGGCTCAAGCCGGCAACCACCAGCAAGCCGAGGGCATGGAGTAAGCGGCGGCGAATGGGCGGCATTGGCGCATTGACGGCGGCATTGAAGGGCTTGCGTAATACCAGGCTCAAGACAACCGCCAGCATGGCGAGCAGGCTCAGCAGTTTGCCGATCGGGTAAGACTCCAGCAGGTTGTTCAGCACCTCGTCGGAGTACACCAGATAATCGACGGCGATAAAGTTGAAGCGCACACCGAACTCATCCCAGAACAACCATTCCGCGACTGCTGTGAACAGCATGGCGAACAGGCTGATGGTCAACAGCGCTTGCAGGAACCAGCGATGGCCACGGCGACGCCACAGGGCGGGCGGGCACAGCAGCAAATACAGGCCCAGGGGCAGGGCGGCATAGGCCAGGAAACCGAGGTCATAGAGTAAGCCGACACCCAATACCGGCAATAGATTACCGCCGACTTCGTCCAAGTGGGTCAGCAACAGCACGCTGCGGGTCAGCAGGAACACCACCAGCCAGGCGCCGGTCACTAACGACAAATAGCGCATTGGTGCGGTTTTGGGATAACCCATGTCTACGTTCCTTATATCAATGGGGCGCGATCTTCGCGTTGCACCTGTAGTCAGGGTGTGAACCTATAGTGAAAAACTTGTTAAGTCATTCAATTGGTTGAAACAATTGATCGGCGGGCCCTTCAGGCCTAGCCCTGAGTCAAAGTTGGCCTTAAGCTGCGCGAGCCAAGACGGCTGTACCGCGTACGGAGAAACTGCCCATGCGAATTTTATTGGTTGAAGACAACCGCGATATTCTGGCCAACCTGGCCGACTACCTGGGGCTCAAGGGTTACACCGTGGACTGTGCGCAGGACGGTTTGTCGGGCCTGCATCTGGCCGCCACCGAACACTACGACCTGATCGTGCTGGATATCATGCTGCCGGGGATCGATGGCTACACCCTGTGCAAACGCCTGCGTGAAGACGCCCGCCGTGATACGCCGGTGATCATGCTCACCGCTCGCGATCAACTGGATGACCGGCTGCAAGGCTTCAAGTCTGGTGCCGATGACTACCTGCTCAAGCCGTTCGCCTTGTCGGAGCTGGCCGCGCGGATCGAAGCTGTGCTGCGTCGTGCCCAGGGGGGCGGTCGCCGCGCCTTGCAGGTGGGCGACCTGCATTACGACCTCGACACTCTGGAAGTGACCCGCGACGGACGCTTGCTCAAGCTCAACCCGGTAGGCCTGAAACTGCTGGCGGTGTTGATGCAGAAAAGCCCTCATGTATTGCGCCGGGAAATTCTTGAAGAGGCTTTGTGGGGCGATGATTGCCCTGACAGTGACAGCTTGCGCAGCCACGTCCATCAATTGCGCCAGGTGATCGATAAACCCTTCGCCAAACCGTTGCTGCAAACGGTGCACGGTGTGGGCTATCGCTTGGCCGAGGGCCGAGATGGAGTTTAAGCAAAGCCTTGCCCAGCGGATCATCATCGCCTTTGCGTTGATGAGCGCGTTGGTGGCAGGAGCCTTCGCCATGGGCATCGTCGCGACGGTGCACCTGGTGGAAGAAAAGCTGATCTCAGCCGGCTTGGGCGGTGATCTGCAACGCCTGTTGCTGATGGACAGTGTCGAGGACTGGAGTCACCGCCCCGAGCCGGACCAGTTGTTCTATTTCAGCGGTGGGCCAGGGGATTTCGATCTACCCAAGGACTTGCGGCATCTGGACGCAGGTTTTCATGAGGTGTTTCGCGAGCATCTGTCCTATCACGCAATGGTTGAGATCGTCGACGGTCGCCGCTACGTCCTGCTGCAAGATCAAAGTGATTTCGAAGAGCGCGAGCGGGTGCTGTTTGCCGTGGTGCTGGTGGGCTTTGTCCTCAGCCTGGCGCTGGCGGTGTTCCTCGGCTGGATCCTCGCACGCAAAGTGATGGCGCCGGTGGTACGGCTGGCCCGCCAGGTTCGTCATCGCGACCAACTGCTCGGCTTGGCCCCACCACTGGCTCCGGACTATGCCGCGGACGAAGTCGGTGAATTGGCGGTGGCGTTCGACGCCACCCTCGGGCGTTTGCGTCAGGCGCTGTCCCGGGAGCGCTTGTTTACCAGCGATGTCAGCCATGAACTGCGCACGCCGTTGATGGTACTGGCCAGTTCCTGTGAACTGTTGCTGGAGAACCCGGCGATTGACCAGCGCGGTCGCAATCAGGTTGAGCGCATTGCCCGCGCCTGCGAAGAAATGCGTGAACTGGTGCAGACCTTCCTGATGCTGGCGCGGGCTCAGCGGGAAGACGCCAGCATGTCGCCTCAAGTCAATCTGGCCCAGGTGGCCGATGACTTGCTGGGAATCTGGCGTGAGCCTATCGACGACAAAGGCATCGAGCTGATCTACCAGCCGGGCAACCCACTGGACACCCGCTATAACGCCACCTTCCTGCACGCCGTGATGGGTAACTTGCTGCGTAATGCCCTGCATTACACCGAGCGTGGGTTTATCCGACTGACCCTGGAACCTACCGGGTTCGTGGTGGAGGACAGCGGTGTCGGGATTCCCGAGGACAAGCGTGAGGCGATGTTCGAGCCGTTTGTACGCGGCAGCGAGAAACGCGGCGAAGGCCTGGGGTTGGGCTTGTCACTGGTCCAGCGGATTTGCGAAAACCAGGGCTGGACCGTCAGTCTCAGCACCATGGAACCCAACGGCTGCCGTTTCCATGTTGAGTTGAGCCAGGTCAAATCCTGAACCCTGTCCTGCCTCTACTCTCGGGGGCAGATCCCGGCTTTTCGCCGAAGATGGCCCCATGCCATGACTTTTTCTTGTAAAACTTTGTATTGTTTTACCCTTGGACGGGACGTTTTTTTCACAAAGGGTTGACCGGACGATGACAGACCGAAACATAAGGTCGTAGGCATCAGTAACCGGAGTCCCGTTGATGTCTAGTCCGATCAAGCTCGAATTTTCCGAAAAGTACGACGATCAGCATGCGCAGAATTATTTGCTCAAGCATCAGGACACTTTCGCACGCCGGATGTCCCACAAACGCGACGAGCAATTGGCGCGCGGTGCGCTGGCCATGGCTGGCGAGCCTGGCTTGGTGCTGGACCTGCCTTGCGGGGCGGGGCGTTTCTGGCCATTGCTGGCAGAAAAACCCAACCGGGTGATTATTGGTGCCGATAACTCAGAGTCGATGTTGAAGATTGCCACCGTGGCCCAACCGGCTGATGTGGTGAAACGGGTACGTCCCTTGCAAACGTCAGCCTTTGATATCGATTTGCCAGACAACGCGGTCGACAGCATTTTCTGTATGCGCTTGATGCACCACATTGGCGAGCCTGAACACCGGCTCTCAATACTGAAGGAGTTTCAACGGGTTACCCGCGACAGCGTGATTATTTCGTTGTGGGTGGATGGCAATTTCAAGGCTTGGAAGCGCAAGCGTTCCGAAGTGCGGCGTCGCAATAAAGGGGAGCAGGGCGGTTACCAGAATCGGTTTGTGTTACCGGCTGCTACTGTTGAGGCCGAGTTTGAACAAGCCGGTTTCCGGGTTCAGGAACATTTGGACTTCATTCCGCTCTACGCCATGTGGCGAGTGTATGTATTGCGCAAGAGGTAACAGGATGGCAGTTGAGTGTTTAGCCGGTAGTGAAGTAGCTCCCGAGGAGCGATTTGATTATTTCTGGCGCCAGACAGGCGAGTGGGTCGAGGAGCCCAACGTTCGTCGTGGCGGTGAAAGTGGTGTGCAACGGGTGATCGGTACCAATGGGCGTTTGCTCTACAGCAAGCGCCAGACAGGCCACATTTACCGCAGCTGGCTCCATCCTTTTGGGCGCCCGACCGTGTTACGCGAACGTGATGCCCTCAAGGGCCTGCGTTTGTTGGATGTAAGAGTGCCTGAACTGGTGTTCTGCGGTGCCCGCCGTGATCCGGAGCATCAGTGGAAGGCCCTGCTGGTGACGGCGGCTCTGGAGGGTTTCGACGAGATCGAAAACTGGTACGCCGCCGGTGGCCGCGAGCAGTACGGTGAAGCGGTGCATGAACGTCTTCTTCAGGAACTCGCCGGGACTCTGGCGCGTATGCACAAAGGCCGGTGGCAGCACGGATGCCTGTATATCAAACATGTTTTTGTGCGGGTCACGGGTGAAGGTGATTCGGCCACTGTTGAGGTCGCGTTGCTGGATTTTGAGAAGTGCCGCCGGCGCATGACCGCTCGGCAGGCGGCGTCCCACGACATGCGTCAATTACGTCGCCACTCGTCGTGGAACAGTACCGACTGGCAAAAACTCAGCTACTTTTATGAGACGGCGTTTGGCAGCGCGATCAAAGGTTTAACCTGATGAAGCTAGAAATAGCACGAGGTTTGTTTCTGGTGGGGGCCTTGGGGATTGCTTCCTTGGCCCTGGCCGCCTGGGAGCAGCCCCGGACACAAGTGCTCAGTGCGATGCAGGGTACCGGGCACTGCCCGTTGCCTCGGGTCGCCAAGGTGAGTATTCCGGCCAAACCTGATCATGAACTGTTGCTGTTTATGTTTGGAATGTCTCAAGGGATGAGGCCGCAGAGTTGAAACGATTGAAACCCCCTGAAAAGGCCTCGCATTGCGAGGCCTTTATTTTTTGGGGCCTTCAGATCAGATGCAGGTGGTTGTCCCACAGGCCTGCTGGTAACTCCAGAGGCTTTGCCACCAACGGCGACTGTCGACAATCGTAGAAGCGGCAACGGCCTTGGCCGGAGGTCACGACAAATCCGTCTGCCACCGCACCGACCCCCGCGCAATCCGGCATCGGTCCGTCCAGGCGCAACTCGCCGCTGTCCATGTCCCAGATAAAAAACCGATTGCCCCGTGGTGCCGTGAGAGCCACCAGGCGCAGTTCGCTGTGTACGGCGACGCTGGCGGTGTAGTGCCCCATGGCCTGCAACTGTTCGTCGGCCACCGGGAATGGCACGAAAGGTTGGCCCGGCCGCTTGATCGCCAGTAACGCTGAACGCTCATGGGACGGCCCCATGAACTGCTGCCCGGCGAGGATGGTGCCGTCGCTGGCAATCCCCATGTGGCGCACGCTGTTCATCTGCTGGGCCAGGGTTTCCTTGCTCAACAGCGTACCGTCACGCTGCATCAGCACCAGGCTCGGCTCCATGGCATTGAGGTTCATCTCGACGCGGCTTTCGGCCTCGGTACGGATGCCGCCATTGGCGACCACCAGGGTTTCGCCGTCGGGCATCCATGACACCTGATGCGGGCCGATGCCGTGGGTGGAGAGCTCGCCGCTGTGCACCAGCCGCTCGCCTTCGAATGCGTACACGCCGAGTAAGCCGCGGCCGGGATCGGAGGTATCGTTTTCCGTGGCATATAGCCAGTCGCCGCTTTTGTGAATGACCGCGTGACCATAGAAGTGGCGATTGGCTTGAGAGGCAATGGTTTGCAGCAAAGCACCGTCACGCAAGTCGATCAGGTAGCTCTCGGTGCCCGGTCGGCGGGCGACAAACAGCGCAATCGGCAGCGTCGGGTGGTTGATGATGTCGTGGCAACGCTGGCTGACCTGGGTAGCAAATGCTTGTTTGCCATCCAGGTGATAGCCGACGGCATAGTGCTTGCCATCACCGTCATCCCGCGCCGAGAGCAGCAGCGGGTCTTTTCCTTTGTGCTTGAACAGCGTCCAGCCACCCAGCGTGATCGCACTGAGCAGCACGCTGCCGATGGCCAAAGCCTGTCGCCTGAGCATCATCAGTCACCGTCGTTGGCGTTAAAGCCCAGTTGGATGCCCAGCGCCTTGGCCAGTTCGCCTTCGTGCAGGCGATGAACCACGTTGAGGCTGTCGTAGAGATCGTTGAGTTGCTGGCGTCCGGCGTCATCGGCCAGCAGTTCATTCAACGTACGCTGGTTGCTGGCGAACAGCTTCAAGGACGCTGCATAGGCGGCATCGACCTTGTCGGCCAGCGGCTTCTGATCGGCTGGCAACAGGCCGCGCAGGCCCTTGTTGTCGACGCCGACCCACACCGTCTGGGCCGCCGCGAGGCTGGCTTCCAGGCTCTGCAGGGACGACTGGCTGCGCCACGCATCGGCCTGGAACGGCTGCGGGATACCCTTGCTCTGGCGACCCATCGGGGTGCCGAGTTTTTTCTTCAGGGTGTCGAGGGCGGTCACCTGGACGCGCAACAGGTCGGCGATGGCTTCGTGGGAATCAGCGTAGCGCTGGTTAGGAAACTTGGTCATCTGTGCGAGCATGCCGTCGGTGGTGTTCCAGCGCGACAGGATCTCTTCAGCGAGGACTTTCTGCCGTTCGCCAATGGCCATCAGCAATGGGCAATAACGGGCTTTCTGCTCGGCATCGGCCAGGTCGATCTTGGCGTCATACAGAATGTATTCGTAGGCGGACAGGCCCTGCACCACGACGCTGGACTTGGCCAGTGCGGCGGCATCGATCTGCGGCTGGGCAATGACCAGTTGCTCGACCTGACGGCCCACCAGGTTTTTCTTGTCGGGCCAGAACTGCACCTGCCACGACCGGTTGCCTTCAGCCAGTGGGCCGATCAGCAGCGGTTGCAACTCGGCCCAGGCCTTTTGCGCGTGCAGGAAATCGGCGCGGGCGGTTTCCAGGGTTTCCTTGCCTTGGCAGTAAGCCAGGGCGCTGACGGCCAACTGGCGGTCGGCGTCGACCCAGCGGCTGTAGGTCGGCAGGATCACTTGCTTGGCGATGGCCGCAGAGGTCACCGCCTGCGGGTCCTGGGGCGAACAGGCGCCGAGCGCGAGGGCGGCCAGGCTGGTGAACAACAACTTGGGACGGAACATGTCGAGCTCCCTTCTGTAATTATGACAACGCTTATAAAGAGTTCAGGAACGCCAGCAACGCCGCACGTTGCTCGGCATTAAAAGACAACACGTGCTGCTGCGCCGCCTGGGCTTCTCCGCCGTGCCATAGCACGGCCTCCATCAGGTTGCGGGCGCGGCCGTCATGCAAAAACTGGGTATGCCCGCTGACGGCTTGTGTCAGGCCAATGCCCCACAATGGCGGTGTGCGCCAATCGCGGCCACTGGCCTGGAATTCGGTACGGTGATCAGCCAGACCTTCGCCCATGTCATGCAACAGCAAATCGCTGTAGGGGCGAATCACTTGATTGGCCAATTCAGGTTCGGCGGCATTTTGCGCGGTGGTGAATGTGGGGGTGTGACACGACTGGCAACCCGCCTGGAAGAACAGATTTTTTCCGGCCAGCACCTGCTCACCGTTGACGTCCCGGCGGGCCGGCACTGCCAGATTACGGGTGTAGAACAGCACCAGACGCAGGATGTTATCGCTGACTTCCGGCTCGCCATCGGGACCGTTGCCGTTGGGCGCCTGTTTGCAGGCCACTTGTGCATCGGTGCAGTCATCGAACGGTCTCAGGCGAGTGGTCAGGCCCATATCACCAGAGAACGCGTGAACATTTTGTTGATTGAGGTTTGGTTGCCCGGCTTTCCAGCCAAATCGACCCAGGACGGTTTTTTGCCGGGCGTCGTCCCAGACCCGGTTCGGCCGGCCCACCACGCCGTTTTTATCCGGTTTTGTGGCGGCATTCTTGAGGATGTCGGCGTCGGAGATGGCTTCGAGCAAACCCAGGCCGATCATCGGCGGTGCCACGCGGGCGGAGAAGCGGGTGTCGGGGTGCATCGGGCCGTAACCCAGTTGGGTGATCTGCAGCGTCGGCTTGCGCAGCTCGACCACGGTGCCGTCCTTGAAACTTATGTTCACCGGCGTGTAGTCGACCCGTACCTTGCCTTCCGGGGCGACGCCAGGCACCGCCATGTCCTGCAATTGGCCGCCGTAGACCGGCTCGGGAACAATCCCCATGTGCTCGATGACCTTGGCGTAGTGCGGCGTATCAGGAATCGACAGGCGTACCAGCATCGACACGGCGTTGGGCGCGCTCGCAACCGGTGGGTGTCCACGGCCGTCCTTGATATGGCAGTTCTGGCAGGCGTTGGTATTGAACAGCGGTCCCAGGCCGTCCCGAGCGGTGGTGGTGGACGGTGCAATCACCCAGGGGCTGCGGAAGAAGCTGTTGCCGACGCTGAAATCCAGGCGCCGGGTGGGCGCCAGGTTGGCGGATGGCAGGGAGAAGGCATTCTGGTCGGTCTTTCTCACCGTTGTACCACCACCGGAACGCGCTTCACCGGGCTCAGCCTTAGTGAATCGAGGGGCATCATCGCAGGCACTCAGGCTCAGGGCCATCAAGAGTGCAGACAGGCGAAGAGGCGAACGAGACATCAGGCTTCCTGAACGTTTGCGGAAAATAAGGTCGCAAAGTCTAACAGGGCAGGGCTGATTGAATAAGAGCAATTATCGTTTGGTGCTATCGGATTCAATCCCGCTAGAATGACCGCACATTTTATTCTGGAGGTGGCCATGCAAGCTCTCGACGCTTTGCTCAACCGTGTTTCCGTGCCGCGATTGCTGGAACCGGCTCCTACTGCCGAGCAGCGCGAGGTGTTGTTCGCGGCGGCCATGCGTGCGCCCGACCACGGCCAACTGCGGCCTTGGCGCTTTTTGACGGTGGAAGGTGCGGCCCGCGAACAGATGGGCACGTTGCTGGCTGAAGCGGCTCGTTTGCAAGATGGCGACGCTCCTCAGGCCGTGATCGACAAGGCCCAGGCCGGTCCATTGCGCGCCCCATTGGTCGTGGTAGTGATTGCCCGTCTGCAAGAGCACTTCAAGGTGCCCAAGTCGGAACAGCGCCTGGCAGCAGCCTGTGCCGCCCATGGCATCCTGCTGGCGGCCTACGCCCAGGGGATCGGTGCGGTGTGGCGTACCGGTGAATTGTCCTACTCGGCGCACGTCGCCAAAGGTCTGGGGCTGGGCGCTGGTGAGGAGGTCATTGGTTTCCTCTACCTGGGCACCCCACAAAACCCGCCGCGTATCGCATCGAAGGAAGAGGCGCTGGTGACGGCCTGGACTGGCCAGTAACGCCCAGCGCCAATCTGCTTTATGTGGGAGCTGGCTTGCCTGCGATACAGACACCTTGGTATTTCAGCCATATCGAGTTGATGCCATCGCAGGCAAGCCAGCTCCCACATTTGATTGCATTTCACAGTGGGACCTCAGTGTTTTCAGTCTCAGCAATCACACCCGAAACTGATCCATCAGCTTCATCTGCTGGCTGGCCAGGGCATTGAGCTGGCTGCTGATGGCCGCCGATTCGGTGGCCTGGCCGGTCAGGGTTTCCGTTACGGTGCGGATCGCCGAGACGTTGCGGTTGACCTCTTCGGCCACGGCGCTTTGCTGCTCGGCGGCGCTGGCGATTTGCAGGTTCATGTCGCTGATTACCGTCACCGCGTCGCTGATCTTGCCCAGAGCCTGCACCGCTTGTTGAATCTGCCCGGCGTTGTTCTGCGCCTGGCTCTGACTTGAATGCATGGTCGCCACCACGCCACGGGTGGCGCCCTGGATGCGCTCGATCACCAGGCGAATCTCTTCCACGGAGTCCTGGGTACGCTTGGCCAGGTTGCGCACCTCGTCGGCCACCACCGCAAAGCCGCGGCCACTTTCCCCGGCCCGGGCCGCCTCAATCGCCGCATTCAACGCCAGCAGATTGGTTTGCTCGGCGATGCTGCGGATGACTTCCAGCACCGAACCGATCTGCTCACTGTTGACCGCCAGGGCTTCGACCTCGGTCACGGCTTTGCTGACTTCCTCGGCCAGGGTGGTGATGTCCCGCGTACTGCGCTCGATGATCGACAGGCCTTCGCGGGCCGATTGATCGGCGCCACGGGCAGCACTGGCGGCGTTGGAGGCGCTGTTGGCCACATCGTGGGCGGTGGCGCTCATTTCGTTGGAGGCCGTGGCCACCTGATCGATTTCGCGGAACTGCACCTGCATGCCTTCGCTGGTCTGGCGGGCAATTTCCGAAGACTGGTCGGCGGTGCCGCGCGCTTCGGTGATGCTCTGCTTGATCTGGGCGATGGTCGGTTGCAGCTTGTCGAGGAAGCGGTTGAACCAGTTCACCAGTTCCCCCAGTTCGTCTTTTTTGCCATAGGCCAGGCGTTGGGTAAGGTCACCGTCACCGCTGGCGATTTCCTTGAGCATGGCGGCCACGCTGTTAATCGGCCGGGTGACTCCAGTGGCAGTCAGCCAGATCAATAACAGCCCCAGCAGGCCGGCGGCGCCACCTACCAGTAAGGCTTTCAGGGTGCCACTGGCTTGGGCCTCGTCGAGCACGCCTTGCAGTTTTACCGAGTCAGCCAACAGCACTTGCTTGGGCAGTTTGATCACCACGCCCCAGGACTTGGCATCGGCAATCGGCTTGACCGGGTACACGGCGCGGATCGTGTCGTCTTGCTCGCGAACCTTGCGGGTGTCACTGGCCAGCAGTTGCACGATTTCCTTTCCTTCACTGCCGAGGGTGTCGACGAGGTTCTTGCCGACCATTTCCGGTTGGCCGCTGTAGCTGGCGATCAAACCATTGCCGGAGAGGACTTCCATGATGCCGGCTCCGTCGAACAGCTCTTGTTGGGCGGCATTGGCTGCCGCTTGCAGGGCATCGAGGGCGATGTCGATACCGATCACGCCGATCACTTTTCCATCCGCCTGCAGTGGCAGGGAAATCGTGGTCATCAGCAGCGATTTGCCGGCCACTTCGTCGGCGTACGGGTCCAGCAGGCAGGTACGTTGGGTGTCCCGTGGGCAGGTGTACCAGATGTTGTAGGGCGTACCGCTGAGGTTGAGGGTGGTTTTGGTCAGGTCTTCTTCGACGATCACGGTGTTCAGGCCTTCACCACCGGCGCGGCTCCAGTAGCTGGAAAAGCGTCCGGCTTCGTTGGAGCCGCGAACCTTGTCGTTGACGAAGTCGCTGTCCTGGCCATCCAGCGCATTGGGTTCGAAGGACAGCCAGATGCCCAGCACCTTGGTGTTGCGCTCGAAGGCGGTCTTCAGGCTGTGGTTGAGTTCTTCACGCAGGGCGCCGCCGGGCAGCGACTGTTTGCGGGCGAGGGTGCGCAGGTCCTTGATCTGGTCGGCAAGGGCGGTGACTACCAACAGGTTCTCACCGAAGGTTTTCTGCACCTGCACCGCTTGTTCCGCGGCTTTCGCCTGGAGCAGGTTTTCCACACTGGCGGTGAGCATTCGCGAGCTTGAGGTACTGATCAGTTGGTCGTTCTGGTTGGCCTGATAAATGTTCATGCTGACAATCAGCGCGATCACTCCCAACAAGCAAAGACCGGACAGCAGCACGATTTTCAAGCGAATGGAGAGGGAGTCGAACATAGGATTACTCGCGAATGGACTTATTGGTATGCAAGCAGTGCGTGGCCAAGTCCATTCGGCGCCTTGTTCGGAATATCGGCGCGAGTGGCCAATTCATGAGGGGAAGGCGATGAGCGGCTACAGAGATAGGTGCCAATCAGGAGATGGGCGTCAACGCCTCAGGCCGTGACCAGATCCACAAGTTGCCCAGGCTCATCCCGGCAATGGCCAGGTAGATGGGCCAGCCATGTTCCAGCATCACCAGCATCAAGCCGGCACAGAGCAGCATGCTCACGGTGGCGCTGACCTTGGCCCGGCGAGCGATGATTTTACCGTTGCGCCAATTGAGCAGGATCGGCCCGAACAACCGGTGGTTTTCCAGCCAGGCACTCAGACGCGGCGAGCTTTTGGTTGCGGCCCAGGCGGCCAGCAGGATGAATTCGGTGGTGGGCAGGCCCGGCACGACAATCGCGATCAGGCCGATACCCAGGCTGACGTACGCCAACAGGCCGAACAGCAGGCGTGCGGTTTTCGAGCGTGAAAGGGTCGGTCGAGTCATGGCCAATCATATGAGGTAAGTGTCCGGTCGCCATCAGCGACCGGTTGGTGCACGGCCAGGGCCGTCGTTACTTAGGCCGGCTGAGGGCTGGTGGCGCGTTTTCCAACGGTGCGCAACAGCAATTCCAGACGTGCGAAGGCATCTCTGGACGCCTGGTCCACCTCGGCCTCTTCTTCGGCGCTGAGGGGCAGGTTGTCGAAGATAGCATTAAACGCTTTCCAGCCTCGCATGCGGCCGCCTTCGGGCTCCGCCAGGTGACGAGCA
This sequence comes from Pseudomonas spelaei, assembly GCF_009724245.1. Lineage (GTDB taxonomy): Bacteria > Pseudomonadota > Gammaproteobacteria > Pseudomonadales > Pseudomonadaceae > Aquipseudomonas > Aquipseudomonas spelaei. Next base: position 246,653 of record NZ_WNNK01000001.1, read on the forward strand.
CCATGGGTTTCGCTGAAGCCCAGGGCAACCGCTTGCTTGAAGAGGATGGCGGCGCCCAGTTTCGAGCCTTCCGACACCCGGATCCAGGCCAGTGCCTGAGCCTTGGACGGTGCTTGCAAGGCGCCTGGAACGGCTGCTGGAATCTGTGCGCCGAGGTCAGCCAGATCGGCTTCGGCGGCCTTTACCCGGCAGCGCTCTGGCAGGTCGGCAAACAGGTTGACCAGCTCGGGGTCGTGGTACAACGCCTGGATTTCCGACTGAAACAGGTACTGCATTTGCACGAAGCGGGTGAAGCCGGGAAGCGTGTCGGTAGGTGCCCATTCGCCGACGGTGTCTTCGAGGCTTTTGTGCAGGTCCTGGGTCAATTCTCTAACCCGCTGAGAGCGCAGGAGAGGGGCTTGGCTGGCTTCGGTGGTCGGGTGTTGGGGGTTCATGTGATCGTTCCTGAAGAAGTCGAGGTGCTCGGTGACAAGTGCTTATGAACTAGACGAACAAGAAGACGCGCCACCGTAAAAAATCCTCACTGCACCCGTCACAAAACGGGTGCAGTGATGTGCAGGGCTTAGATATCCCAGATCAGGTTGACCGCAAAGTTGCGGCCCGGCTGGGTCAGGCGGTCCAGGCTGGCAGGCGAGGTCACGCCTGCTTCGCCGACGCCGTCGTAGCTGCGCACGTCATCCCAGTTCCAGTATTTCTTGTCGGTGAGGTTGTACAGGCCGCCGTTGATGGTCACGTCGTCGGTGACTTTGTAGAAACCGGTCAGGTCGACGATGCCAAAGCCGGGTGTCTTGAACGGACCGTTGGCCTTGTTGCCGTCGGGGGCGAAGAAGGTGGTGCTGTCGACGCGGTCCTGCTTCTTGACCAGGGTCCAGCTGACCAGCGCGCCGTATTTTTCCTGCTCGTAACCCAGGCCGAACACGCCCTTGAGCGGGTTGACGCTGTTCAGTGGCTCGCCAGTGTCGTCATTGCGGCCGTGGGCGTAGGCAATCGAACCCTGGGTGTACAGACCGTGCGGCGCACCCAGCGCATCGAGGTTCAGGCGACCTTTGACTTCCACACCCTTGATGGTGGCGTGTTTGATGTTGTTGGCCTGGAAGGCTTCGACGGTGCTGCCAGGTACAGAGGCGTCTTCGTTGATGAAGTCGCGGTACTTGTTGTAGAACACCGCCACATCGAAGTTGCCGGACTCGAAGTTGCCACGCAGGCCGGTTTCGTAGCTTTTGCTGGTCTCCGGTTTCAGGCCGGAGTTGGGCTCGACAATGTAGCCCACGTCGAGGTTTTCAAAACGACCATACAAGGCTTTGGCCGACGGTGTGCGGAAGCCTTCGGCGTACTGGCCGAACCAGGTGTATTGCTCGGTCAGGGCATAGGTCAGGCCGAACTTGGGCGACACACGGTGCCAGGTTTTCTTCTCGTCGCTGACCGGATCGGTGCCGTTCGGGTTGACGGTATTGAGGAACTCCTGGGTCAGCTTGGGCTTGAGTTGCACGTAGTCGTAGCGCACGCCAGGCAGGAAGGTCCAATCATTCCAGCTGATCTGGTCCTGGGCGAACAGGCTGTAGCTGTTGATGGTCGGGTCCGGGAAGTCGCTGGACTTCTTCACGCTGTCGGAGGCCTGTGGGCTCGGCGCGCCGATTGCGGTGCAGCCTGCACCGACAGCCAGGCAGGTGGCGCCGCCTTCGCGGGAACCGGTGACTTTCTGCTGCTTGAGCGTAGTGCCGTAGGTCAGCAAGTGGTCGGTTTGGCCGATGTTGAAGGCCTTGTCCAACTGCGCATCGAATACCCACTGTTTTTCTTCGTACAGGGTATCGCGGGTGCGCAATACCTTGCGGGATGGCTGGTAGATTTCCTGGGTGGCCTGGTCGGTCTTGGCGATCTGGTAGTTGAGGCTGGTCTTGATGTGATCGGCAATCGGCGAGTCGAGGCTGAAGCGGTTTTCTATACCGAAGCGCTCACGGGTGATGGTGTCGTTACCCTGGCGCCCACGATAGAAGTTGAAGCCTCGTCCGGCGTTGAAAGGGCCGCCCACTGCACTTTTCTGGTTGATGTCGCGGTCGTCCTTGTACTTCTCGTAGGTCAGGCCCAGGCGGTTGTCGTCGCCATAGTTCCAGCCCAGCTTGGCCAGTACGTTGGTGGTGCGCGCATCTTCCGGGTTGGCGCCGGTGCGGGCCAGGCCGGTGGCATTGTTGCCGTCGTAGGATTCGGTTTCATGACCATTGCGCTGGCTCAGGTGCAGCAAGCCGTCGAAGTCCTGGACACGGCCGGCGACAGTACCGGAGGTCAACCAGCTTTCGTCGGCGGAGCTGTAGCCGGTCTTGAGGCGTGCACCGAAGTCCTGGCCGGGCTTGATGATGTCGTCAGGGTCGAGGGTGAAGTAGCTCACCGCGCCGCCGATGGCACTGCTGCCGTACAGCACCGAAGCTGGTCCGCGCAGGATTTCTACACGCTTGACGATTTCCGGGTCGACATAGTTACGGCGGGTCTTGGCGTAGGGGCCGTTGAAGAAGTTGTCCGGTACTTCAACGCCGTCCACCTGGGTCAGGATGCGGTCGCCGTCGATACCGCGAATGTTGTAGCCGGCGTTGCCCGAGCGGCTGCCGGTACCGCTGACCGAAACACCGGGCTCGTAACGCACCAGCTCACGGATGTTGTTCACGTTCTGGCGGTCCAGTTCTTCACGGTCATGCACCGTGACGGTGCTGGGCACGCTGGTCACGTCCTGCTCCTGACGGGTGGCACTGATGGTCACCTGTTGCAGGTTGAGGGTGCTGCCGGCGGCGCGCTTCTCCAGCACGATGTTGTTATTGCCCAGTTTGCGGTAGCTCAGGTTGGTCCCCACCAACAGCCGGTCCAGGGCTTTTTCCGGTGTCAGCGAGCCGCGTGCGCCAGGGGAGGAAACACCCTGGGCCAACTCTGCGGGCAGGCCGACTTGCCAGCCGGTCACCGAGGTAAAGGCGTTGAGGGCCGAGACCAGGGACTGCTGCTCGATGCTGAAGCTGTAATTGCCGTGGCTGCGAGTGGCCGGCTCGGTACCGGTGGCAGCCATGACAGGTGCAACCTGGCTCCCCGCCAGCAAGATGGCGGCAGTCAGCAGGGACAAGCCGTGGCGACGAGCGGGGGAAGAGGACCGATTGAAACGAGAGGACATCGAGAGCGCTCCGGAAGGTACGAATCTTATAGTTGCGAACCTGAATCAAATACGAATCAGTTGCATTGGCTATAACTAGACGTACCGTCGTTGGCTATCGAGTAAAAATAATTCTCATTTAGTTAAGGATCACCAGCGCCGGGTATTCCGAGAGTTTGGCCGAAGTGATGTGGGCCAGGGAGCGCACCACATCCAGCGGTTGGTCGAGGCGGTAATTACCCGTGACGTTGACGCTGGCCAATCGGTCGCTGTTGTTGACGATCCAGCCGGGGTAGTAGCGCCGCAGTTCGGCCAGCACTTCACTCATCGGGCAGTTTTCGAAGATCAGGCGGCCCTGGACCCAGGCCAGGTCCTTGCTGGCGTCCAGACGGGCGGGTTCGCCGAAGCCCTTGGGACCGATGCGGATGCTTTGGCCGGCGCTCAGGCGTACTCGGGCGTCGTCGAAGGTGGTGCTCAGGTCGACATCACCGCGTTGCACCTGGACCTGGGCTTCGCCATTGAGGTAACGCACGGCGAAGGTGGTATCACTGACACGGGCCCGCACGGGGCCGGCATCGATTTCCAGGGGGCGTTCGCGATTGGCCACGACTTCAAAAAACGCTTCGCCCTGATACAGGCGGGCAATGCGTTGATGGTCATTGATGGTGCTGGAGAAGGCGGAATTGGTGTTGAGCAGGACTTTCGAGCCATCGTCCAATTGCAGACGCTGGCGCTCGCCCACCACGGTCAGGTGATCAGCCTGCAAGCGCACCGGCAGGTTGCTGAAACTGAACAATCCCAGCAACAACACGGCGGCGGTGGCCAAGGGTTTCCAGTGGGGTTTGACACGGCGCCAGGCGCTGGGCTTACGGGGCGCGTTGAGGGCCACGGCGGCACTGTGTACCGGCGCGCCACCCCAGGCGGCCTGGGCTTTGGCGAAAGCCTCAAGGTGCGCCGGGTCGCTGGCCAGCCAGGCCTCGAACTCGGCCTGCTGTCCGGGTTGCGGGCACTGCAAGGCGATCAGCCAGTCGAGGGCTTGGTCCATGGCCGTATCTTGCAACACCTCATGAGCCAGCTCATGGGGCTGCAGTTTATTCGGGTCCGTCACGGTGTTCCTCGGGTCTTCGCCCACGTTTTATTCAATCGTCTTGCAGTTTGAATCGACAGGGCTGTCGGTTTCGTCCGACAAAGCTTAAGGGCGATCCAGCCGTTCGGCCACACCCACACAGATGGCCATGATCAATTTCAGTTCCTTTTGCACGGTACTCAAGGACACGTTGAGCTGATCGGCGATCTCCTGATAGCTGCAACCGTGCAGGCGGCTGAGGATGAAAATCTGCTGCTGACGCGCGCTCAACTGACCGAGACTGACACTCAGGTGCTCCAGCAATTGCTCGGCCTGGGTGGCGTCTTCGGGGGTGCTGACGGGGGAGGCGACGCTTTGCAGGATGTCCATGGGCACATCCTCCTGCAACGTGCGCGCTTGAATCCGACGTGAGCGCAGGTGGTCCAGCGTCAGGTTGCGGGCGGTCTGGTAGACGAAGGGTTCCAGGTGATCGATCGGTCTTTCACTCAGGGCCCGAGTGACACGCAGGTAGGTTTCCTGCAACAGGTCCTCGGCGGTGCTGTGGTTATTCACCATCCGCTGCAAGGTGCGCAGCAGAATGACCCGTTGGCTGAGAAAGACTTGATTGAAGCGAGATTGGCTCACAGTGATACCAGACCGATTTGCAGCGAATGATAATGCTTATCATCAGCACAAATGGCAAGTGGCACTTTGAACGCTTGCACCGATCCCTGTAGGAGCTGGCTTGCCTGCGATGGTATCAACTGGATCTAACTGACAGATCGAGTCGCTTGTATCGCAGGCAAGCCAGCTCCCACAGAAAATCATCATTGTGGGTTATTCGGCGTTACACAGCGCCAGGCAGTTATCCAGCATCCGGTTGGAGAAGCCCCATTCGTTGTCATACCAGGCCAACACCTTCAACAGCTTGCCGCTGGATTTGGTGTGGTTGGCGTCGAAGATCGACGACAGCGGGTTGTGGTTGAAGTCGCTGGAAACCAGCGGCAGGGTGTTGTAGCCGAGGATCTTCGAGTGCTGGCTGGCGGCCTTGAGCAGGGCGTTGACCTCATCAGCAGATGCTTCGCGCTTGAGCTGGACGGTCAAATCCACCAGGGACACGTTGATCACCGGCACGCGCACGGCCATGCCGGTCAACTTGCCTGCCAGCTCCGGCAGCACCAGGCCTACCGCTTCGGCGGCACCGGTCTTGCTCGGGATCATGTTCTGAGTGGCCGAACGGGCGCGGTACGGGTCGGTGTGGTAGACGTCGGTCAGGTTCTGGTCGTTGGTGTAGGCGTGGATGGTGGTCATCAAGCCGCTTTCGATGCCCAGTTCACGGTGCAGCACCTGGGCGACCGGTGCCAGGCAGTTGGTGGTGCAGGAAGCGTTGGAAATGATCTGGTGGGATTGACGCAGGATGTCGTGGTTCACACCGTAGACCACGGTGGCATCAGCGCCCTTGGCCGGAGCCGAAATGATCACCTTGCGTGCACCGGCGGTAATATGGGCAGCCGCCTTGGCACGGTCGGTGAACAGACCGGTGCATTCGAAGACAACGTCGATCTTTTCCGCAGCCCAGGGCAGGTCAGCCGGGTTGCGAATGGCACTGACGGCAATCCGGTCACCATTGACGGTCAGGCTTTCCTGATCGTGGGCGACCTCTGCATCGAAAGTACCGTGGACGGTGTCGTACTTGAGCAGGTGGGCATTGATCGAACTGTCGCCAAGATCGTTGATGGCGACGATCTGCAAATCCTGACGGTAACCTTGGGTATAAAGTGCGCGCAGGACGTTACGGCCGATCCGGCCAAAACCATTGATTGCGATTCGAAGTGTCATTGGAAAGCGCCTGTCGTCGATTTGTTGTAAGAATTACAAGATTATTCGCATAAAAATAGAAAACAAGCCTTTTTAGTGGCAATATTTTGTTCAATCTACAACGAGTGACCTGAATCAACTGGTCCGATGGGTCAAATAACACGCTGCCATCCCACGTGCAGCGGCGTTTGATCAGCATAGACATACAGGTCGCCACATCCGTTAGCCTGGAGTTCTACACATGCATCCCCGCGTACTTGAGGTCACCGAACGGCTTATCGCCCGTAGCCGCGCCACCCGTGAGGCCTACCTTGCACTCATTCGCGGTGCTGCCAGCGACGGTCCGATGCGTGGCAAGCTGCAATGCGCCAACTTTGCCCACGGCGTGGCCGGTTGCGGTACTGAGGACAAGCACAGCCTGCGGATGATGAACGCCGCCAACGTGGCAATTGTTTCTTCATATAACGACATGCTCTCGGCTCACCAGCCGTACGAACATTTCCCCGAGCAAATCAAAAAGGCCCTGCGAGAAGTCGGTTCCGTCGGTCAGTTCGCCGGTGGCACCCCGGCCATGTGCGACGGCGTGACCCAGGGCGAGCCCGGCATGGAGTTGAGCCTGCTGAGCCGTGAAGTCATTGCGATGTCCACGGCGGTAGCGCTGTCCCACAACATGTTCGATGCGGCGCTGATGCTGGGCATCTGCGACAAGATCGTCCCCGGCCTGATGATGGGCGCCTTGCGCTACGGCCATTTGCCGATGATCTTCGTCCCGGGCGGGCCGATGCCGTCGGGTATCTCCAACAAGCAGAAGGCCGACGTGCGCCAGCGCTACGCCGAAGGCAAGGCTACCCGCGAAGAACTGCTGGAATCGGAGATGAACTCCTACCACAGCCCTGGCACCTGCACCTTCTACGGCACCGCCAACACCAACCAGTTGCTGATGGAAGTCATGGGCCTGCACCTGCCGGGCGCCTCTTTCGTCAACCCGTACACGCCGCTGCGTGACGCCCTGACCCGTGAGGCCGCGCATCAGGTCACCCGGCTGACCAAGCAGAACGGCGGGTTCATGCCGATTGGCGAGATCGTCGACGAGAAGTCCATCGTCAACTCTATCGTCGCCCTCAACGCCACCGGCGGCTCCACCAACCACACTCTGCACATGCCGGCCATCGCCATGGCGGCGGGCATCATCCTCACTTGGCAGGACATGGCCGACCTCTCCGAGGTGGTGCCGACCCTGTCCCATGTCTATCCAAACGGCAAGGCCGATATCAACCACTTCCAGGCGGCGGGCGGTATGTCGTTCCTGATTCGCGAGCTGCTGGAAGCCGGCCTGCTTCACAACGACGTCAACACCGTGGCCGGTCATGGCCTGAGCCGCTACACCCAGGAACCGTTCCTGGTGGAAGGCGAACTGGTGTGGCGTGAAGGCCCCATCGAAAGCCTCGACGAAACCATCCTGCGCCCTGTGGCTCGGGCGTTCTCGCCGGAAGGTGGGTTGCGGGTGATGGAAGGCAACCTCGGCCGCGGTGTGATGAAAGTTTCCGCCGTGGCCCTTGAACATCAAATCGTCGAAGCCCCGGCGGTGGTGTTCCAGGATCAACAGGACCTGGCCGATGCCTTCAAGGCCGGCCAGTTGGAGAAAGACTTTGTTGCGGTGATGCGCTTCCAGGGCCCGCGCTCCAACGGCATGCCGGAACTGCACAAGATGACGCCGTTCCTCGGTGTGTTGCAGGACCGTGGCTTCAAGGTGGCGTTGGTGACAGACGGGCGGATGTCCGGCGCCTCGGGTAAGATCCCGGCGGCGATTCATGTCAGCCCCGAGGCTCAGCGCGGTGGTGCGCTGGCACGCGTGCGAGATGGCGATATCATTCGTGTGGATGGCGTCAAAGGCACTTTGGAGCTTAAGGTGGACGCCGAAGAATTTGCAGCGCGCGCGCCTGCCACGGGCCTGTTGGGCAATAACGTGGGGGCCGGTCGCGAGCTGTTTGCATTTATGCGCCTGGCCGCAAGCTCCGCAGAGCAGGGCGCCAGCGCCTTTACGTCTGCCCTGGAGAGTCTTAAGTGAAGCTTGCGCTGGTCGGTGATATCGGTGGTACCAACGCCCGTTTTGCGTTGTGGCGGGATCAAGGGTTGCACTCGATCCGCGTCCACGCGACGGCGGATCATGCCAGCCCCGAGGAGGCCATCCAGGCCTACCTCAAAGAGGAAGGCCTGGCGCTGGGCTCCATCGGTGCGGTGTGCCTGTCGGTCGCCGGGCCAGTGAGTGGTGATGAATTTAAATTCACCAACAATCACTGGCGGCTGAGCAAAACTGCCTTCTGCAACACCTTGCAGGTGGATGAGCTGCTGCTGGTCAACGATTTCTCGGCCATGGCCCTGGGCATGACCCGTCTGCAGCCCGATGAATTTCGCGTGGTCTGCGAAGGCACGCCGGAGCCGTTGCGTCCGGCAGTGGTGATCGGTCCGGGCACCGGCCTGGGCGTGGGTACCCTGCTGGACCTGGGCGCCGGGCGCTGGGCAGCCTTGCCGGGGGAGGGCGGCCATGTCGACCTGCCTCTGAGCAGCCCGCGAGAAGCACAGCTGTGGCAGCACATTTACAACGAGATCGGCCATGTCAGCGCCGAAACCGTGTTGAGCGGTGGCGGTTTGCCGCGTTTGTATCGGGCGATCTGTGCGGTGGACGGGCACACGCCAGTGCTGGAAACCCCCGAAGCCGTAACGGCGGCGGGCCTGGCCGGCGATCCGGTAGCGCTGGAAGTACTCGACCAGTTCAGTATCTGGCTCGGCCGAGTGGCCGGTAACAACGTGTTGACCACCGGCGGTCGTGGCGGGGTGTATATCGTTGGCGGCGTGATCCCGCGGTTTGCCGATTTCTTTATCAAGAGTGGTTTTGCCAAGAGCTTTGGTGACAAAGGCTGCATGAGTGACTACTTCAAGGGCATTCCGGTGTGGCTGGTGACGGCGCCGTATTCCGGGTTGACCGGGGCAGGTGTCGCGCTTGAGCAGGCATTTGCGTAGGCAGTGATGGCGCTATCGCGGGCAAGCCCGGCTCCCACATTTGGAATGCATTCCCCTGTGGGAGTCGGGCTTGCCCGCGATGAGGCCCGTAAGCACAACGAATTATTCAGCCCGTCCCATCCAAAACAATAAGGACGACCCCGTGAGCGTAACCAGTAAGTCCATTCTCCTTGTCGACGACGACGAGGAAATCCGTGAGTTGCTGCAAACCTACCTCTGTCGCGCCGGCTTCCAGGTGCGTGGCGTGTCGGACGGTGCGGGGTTTCGCCAGGCGATGAACGAGGCGCCGTGCGACCTGGTGATCCTTGATGTGATGCTGCCGGACGAAGACGGTTTCAGCCTCTGCCGCTGGATCCGCCAGCACCCGCGTCAGGCGCAGGTGCCGATCATCATGCTCACCGCCAGCTCCGACGAAGCCGACCGGGTGATTGGCCTGGAACTGGGCGCCGACGACTACATTGGCAAGCCGTTCAGCCCGCGTGAATTGCAGGCACGGATCAAGGCCCTGTTGCGCCGCGCCCAGTTCGGGCAAGAGCGCAGCGGTGGCGAGGTACTGGTGTTCGATGAGTGGCGCCTGGACATGGTCAGCCACCGCCTGTTTCATCTGGACGGGGAAGAAGTGATTCTCTCCGGCGCCGACTTTGCCTTGTTGAAGCTGTTTCTCGATCACCCCCAGCAAATCCTCGACCGCGACACCATCGGCAACGCCACCCGTGGCCGCGACCTGATGCCGCTGGACCGAATTGTCGACATGGCCGTCAGCCGCTTGCGCCAACGTCTTCGGGACACCGAGAAACCACCCCGGCTGATTCGCACGGTGCGCGGCAGTGGCTATCAACTGGCGGCCAGTGTGGTTGCCAGTAATGCCCACTGAACGCCTGAACGAACAACGTCGCCGGCTTCCGGTACCTCGCTCGCTGTTGGGGCGGATGTTGCTCCTGACCCTGTTGGCGGTGTTGTTTGCCCAGGCGTTGTCCAGCGTGATCTGGGTCTCGCAATTGCGGGCTACTCAGCTGGAAGGCTTGGTCACCAGCGCCCGTAGTCTGGCCCATTCGATGACTGCCAGCGTCAGTTATTTCCGCTCACTGCCGGTGGCTTATCGCCCGTTGGTACTGGACCAATTGCGCAGCATGGGCGGTACGCGTTTCGTGGTGACCCTCAATGACAAACCGCTGGATATGGCGATACTGCCCGAGACCCCGCGCAAGCAGGCCGTGCTCAAAGCGGTGGACGAAGTGCTGCGCCAGACCCTGGGCAGCGACGTGCACGTCTCGGTAGAGTTTGTCAGCGCCGAAGACCTGCGGATCTTTAACGCGGGCCTGAAACTCGACGAACTGCCGCGTTCCTGGGCTCACTACGCCTTGACCCTGGAGCCGGTCAATCCGCCTGTGCTGGTGACCCAGATCCAACTGGCCCCCGGCGAATGGCTGTACATCGCCTCGCTGTTGCCTGAGCCCTACACCAGCCTCGAAGAACAAGGCCTGCCGTCCCAGCAGGTGTGGTTTATCGTGTTGACCAGTGCGTTCCTGTTGCTGTTTATCGGCCTGCTGGTGCATTGGCAAAGTCGACCGCTCAAGCGCTTGGCGCGGGCGGCGAGGGACATGTCCCTGGGCGCGGACGTGGAACCTGTGGCTGAAGGCGGTGGCAGTGAAGTCGTGGAAGTGGGGCGGGCCTTCAATGCCATGCGCGAACGCATCAGCCGCTACCTGACCGAGCGCAGCCAATTGTTCAGCGCCATTTCCCACGACCTGCGCACACCCATCACGCGTCTACGGCTGCGGGTGGAATTGCTGGAGGATGAAAAACTGCAGGCCAAGTTCGGTCGGGACCTGGATGAGCTGGAGTTGCTGGTCAAGGGCGCGTTGCAGTGCGTCAAGGACACCGACATCCACGAAAACATCGAGCCGGTGGACCTCAATTACGTACTCGATTGCCTGGTGGAGCCTTACCTGGCGCCCAACGGCAACGGCCGCGTGACCCAGCACGGACGGGCGCTGTCGCTCTACCCGGGCAAGCCGCTGGCCCTCAAGCGCTGCATGGGCAACCTGATCGACAACGCCTTGAAGTATGGACAGAACGCCCATCTGTACATCGAAGATGACGGTGCGCAGTTCATCCTCCACGTGGATGACGAAGGCCCCGGCGTGCCTGAACAGCGCCTGGAGCAAGTCTTCGAGCCGCACTTTCGCCTCGCCGGGCAGCAGCAAGGCTACGGCTTGGGCCTGGGCATCGCACGCAACATTGCCCATAGCCATGGCGGTGAAGTGAGTCTGCAGAATTTGCGTGAGGGTGGGTTGCGGGTGACCTTGCAGTTGCCCCGAACCCTGGATTGATGGGTTTTATGCAACAAAACAGATCAAATGTGGGAGCTGGCTTGCCTGCGATAGCGGTGGGTCAGGCAACATATTTTTATCTGACCGGTCGTTATCGCAGGCAAGCCAGCTCCCACATTTGATTTTCATTGTTCTTGGGTCTGTGTCAGACGCTCAAACGCAGCCGCGCCAAATCCCGCAACGGCGGCGCGCCAAACAACCGGCTGTATTCACGGCTGAATTGCGACGGGCTTTCATACCCCACCCGATACCCCGCCGCCGAGGCCTCCAGGCCTTCGGCGATCATCAGCCGCCGGGCTTCCTGCAGGCGCAGTTGCTTCTGATATTGCAACGGACTCATGGCCGTCATCGCCTTGAAACGGTGGTGCAAGGTCGAGACGCTGAGGTTCACTTCCTTGGCCAGGTCATCAATGCGCAGCGGTTGTTCAAAGTTGCCGTTCAACCACTTGATGGCCTGGCTGACCCGATGGCTCTGACTGTTGGCGACGGCAATTTCATACAGTCGATAGCCCTGCGGGCTACGCAACAGGCGATACAGGATCTCGCGGCTGATCAGCGGAGCGAGCATGGCGATGTCTTTGGGCGTGTCCAGCAGGCGCGTCAGGCGCAGCACTGCATCCAGCAACTGGCTGTCGAGACGGTCGACATACAAGCCTCGAGCCGTCGGGCGAGTGGGCACACCCATGGGGCCGGCCTCGGCGATCAGCGCGGTGATTTGCGCCGGGTCGATGTCCAGTCGAAGTGACAGGTTAGGGTTTTCCGGAGAGGCCTCGATAATGCGCCCGGCCACCGGCATCGACACCGAAAATACCAGGTAATTAAGCGGGTCATACGCGAACGTTTCGTCTGCCAGGCGCACTTCCTTGCTGCCGTGGGCCAGGATGCACAACGCCGGTTGCGCCAGTACGGGCATGAAGTCCCGTGGTGCGTTATGCCGGTTGAGCACGAAGGAATTGATCGCGGTGGCGTAGGAGCCGTCCTCACAGGTGTGACGCAGAACGATATCGGCCAATTCTGCGCGCTGCTTTTCCATGTCGGGGTCGAGGGGGGCAGGGCGATGTTCTAGCGACGACATGGGGCATCCTCTGGGCGCTTTGACGATGGGCACAGCTTAAAGGCGGGTTTCCAAACAGTGTTATGTCAATTCTGCACAATCCTTGCCTGATCCTGCGATAAATCGCGAATCAGGCAAGGATCGCTGCTGTCACCGGGCGGTAACCCGTATGAAACAAGGCTGTCATGCCCGGCGTAAAACCGGTGGCTTGAACGCTATCTCTACGCTTCTCGCAGGATTGTGCAATAAGCCGGCAGGAATCGACTAACCACGCGTGCGGGGGCGCCGTTATCTTTGATCCTGTGGCAACACACCCCCACCGTGTTGCCGAGCATCACTTCTCAACGGGAGAGTCGAACATGTCCACCCCCATTCCCGCGAGCCATATGGCCTTTATCCGCGCCCGCACCGGGTGCAGCACCGAACTGGGTGCACGCTTGAGCAGTTTGATCGAACCGGGCCGCCAGGCTCAGGGTTGCCTGCAATTCTCGTTGCAGCATTCCTTGTCGGATCCGGATGTGTGGCTGATCTCGGGTTTCTGGAGCAGCGAACAGGCGATGAGCGCCTATTTCAGCTCCCCGGCCTTGATGATCTTTACCGAGTTGGTCAATGACCTGGTGATCCGCAGCATGGACTTCCAGACCTTCACCGACACGTCTGCCGTCAACGCTTACGGCGAATACCTGCAACTGGCTGGATGAGTGTTTAGAATGGCCGACTTTCCATTGGCCAGGACCTGCAACATGGCACGTAAAGAGTTTGCCCACCACGAAGCCGTTTCCGCCGTAGTGCCGGGAGAAGGTGGCTACAGCGCCGCCGTCGCCGTCAAGGCACTGGATGGCATGGGCGCACCGCGCTTTCACAAGATCCTTGATGACCAGAAGTTCAAGACCGCTGATGACGCCGACGACGCTGCTGCCCAGCAACTTGAGCGGTTGATCGACGTCGACGAAGACGGTCAGTTGACGTGGGCTGCTGTTGCCAGCTAAAGCCGGACACTGTTCTACACAACGACAAAGATCCAATGTGGGAGCCGGGCTTGTGTGGGAGCGGGCTTGCTCGCGAAAGCGGTGGGTCAGCCAAACATTTGGCGACTGACACTACGCCTTCGCGAGCAAGTCGAATCGTCGCACCGCCGCTCCCACACTTTGATGGCAATCCGTTCAACGTGGCCGGTACATCTTGAACAAGGCCTCAGGTCCCAGCTGGAAGTAATCCGCCGGGCCGCCGCCCCGCAGAATCGGCTCGGCGGCGGCGGTGTCGTACACCCCATCCTTGAGCAACCACTTGGCGATGTGCACGGCGACCACCTCTCCGAGCACCAGCCAGCTGGGAACCAATGCCTTGTCGGCTCGCTGCAGTTGAATGATCTGCGTCACCTTGCATTCGAACGACACCGGGCTCTCGCCCACCCGAGGCACGGTAATCACTTTCGATGCCACCGGCGTCAGGCCGGACAATTCGAACTCGTTGACCTCGGGTGAAACGGGCGCGCAGCTCTGGTTCATCTGCTCGGCCAGCGGGCGGGTGGCCAGGTTCCAGACAAACTCGCCGGTCTGCTCAATGTTATTCAGGCTGTCTTTACGCCCGACACTGGAAAAGCCAATGATCGGCGGAATGTAGTTGAAGGCGTTGAAGAAGCTGTAGGGCGCCAGGTTCAGGCGACCCTCGTGGTCCTGTGAAGAAATCCAGCCAATCGGTCGTGGGCCGACGATGGCATTGAACGGGTCATGGGGCAGGCCGTGACCGTTGGCGGGCTCGTAGAAATGGATATCGTCGGACATGGCCGGGGTTCCTGCTGGGCGGTTCTGGAAGGGCATCATAGTGCAAGCCGTGGCGAGGGATTTCCATCGGTGTCTGCTACGAAGCATGGAATTTTCATACGCTGCCCACCTATTTTTCACAGCTCTGCGTTCAGTCTGCGCGCCAGGTCGACACCCCCTCTGCGTCGGCCTTCAAGACTGAACTCTGGAGCCTTCTGCGTCATGAACAAACTTCCTCAGATCACCCTGGCGTTCTGGGTCATGAAAATCTGCGCGACGACCTTGGGCGAAACCGCCGGGGACTTGCTGTCGATGACCTTGAATGTCGGTTATGCCATCAGCTCGATGATCCTGATCAGCGTGTTTCTGGTCACCCTGGTGACGCAACTCTGGTCGAAAACCTACAACCCGGTGCTGTACTGGATTGTGATCCTGTCCACCAGCACTGCCGGCACCACCATGTCGGACTTTATGGACCGCACCCTGGGTTTGGGGTATGCCACGGGCTCCCTGATCCTGATCTCGATACTGGTGGCGATCTTTGCCCTGTGGCGCGTCAGCGGCGACTCGCTGAACGTGAACAAGGTTCAGACCTTTCGCGGTGAGTTGTTCTACTGGATGGCGATCCTGTTCTCCAACACCTTGGGTACTGCGCTGGGGGATTTCCTCGCCGACGATTCGGGGCTTGGCTTTGCCGGTGGGGCCTTGCTGATCGGCGCGAGTATCGCGGTGGTGGTGTTGCTCAAGTACTTCACGAAGATTTCGTCGGTACTGCTGTTCTGGGTGGCGTTTGTGTTGACCCGACCGTTTGGCGCAACCCTGGGTGACTTCCTGACCAAACCCCTTGAAAAGGGTGGGCTGGATTTCGGCACCATTGGCTCGTCGGCGGTGTTGGCGGCGGTGTTGGTGGTGATGATTGCCGGGGCGTCGTATGCGCAGCGCCGGTATGGGCGCCAAGGGGTGGCTGAGTTGTCTTGAGGCAGGTGCGATTCGTCAAGCGATGAGATCGCTTGTGTGGGAGCTGGCTTGCCTGCGATGCAGATGCCTCGATGTATCAGTTACACCGAGGTGATGCCATCGCAGGCAAGCCAGCTCCCACACAAGCCGGCTCCCACATTTTCTACCGCGTCTGACTGTTAGTCCGTGGTAATCCGCGAATGCTTGCGGGTGTCTTTCATGGTCACGTAGACCATCAACGACACTGCAATACACGCAGTCACGTACCAGTAATAGCCGGTTTCCATGCCGATGCTCTTGAACCACAGTGCGATGTATTCAGCGGTACCGCCGAAGATCGACACCGTCAGCGCATACGGCAAGCCAACGCCCAGGGCGCGGATCTCGGTAGGGAACAGTTCGGCCTTCACCACGGCGTTGATCGAGGTATAGCCGCTGACAATGATCAGCGCCGCCATGATCAGGAAGAACGCGCCCCACCAGCTCTGGATGGTGTGCAGGGTGGTGAGGATCGGTACGGTGAACAAGGTCCCCAGGATACCGAAGGCAATCAGGATCGGCCGGCGACCGACCTTATCCGACAGCCCGCCGACAATGGGTTGCAGGCACATGAACAGAAACAGCGTGGCCGCCGAGATGGTGGTGGAGTCGGAGATGCTCATGCCGACGGTGTTCACCAGGTATTTCTGCATGTAGGTGGTGTAGGTGTAGAACGCCAGGGTGCCGCCCATGGTCAGGCCGACCACGGTCATCAGTTCCTTGGGATGACGCATCAAGGTGCGCATGGCGCTTTCCTTGGCTTTTTCCTTCTTGGTGAACGACTCGGTTTCTTCCATGCCGCGACGCAGGTACAGCGCAACGATTGCACAGAGGGCGCCGATGACGAACGGGATACGCCAGCCCCAGTCGTACAGTTGCTCGGTGGTCAGCGTCTGTTGCAGCACAATCAGCACGCCGAGGGCGATGAGCTGGCCGGAGATCAGGGTCACGTACTGGAAGCTGGAGAAGAAGCCGCGACGTTCCTTGGTTGCCATTTCACTCAGGTAAGTGGCCGAGGTGCCGTATTCGCCACCCACTGACAGCCCTTGCAGCAGACGGGCGAACACCAACAGGATCGGCGCGCCGACACCGATGGTTTCATAACCAGGGGTCAGGGCGATGATCAGCGAGCCGAAGCACATCAGCAGCACCGAGGCCATCAGCGCGGCTTTACGGCCCTTGCGGTCGGCGTACAGGCCCATCAGCCAGCCACCGATAGGGCGCATCAGGAAGCCCACGGCGAAGATCGCGGCGGTGTTGAGCAGTTGGGCGGTGGTGTCGCCTTTGGGGAAGAAGGCTTTGGCGAAGTACAGCGAGAAAGCGGCGTAGACGTACCAGTCGTACCACTCGACCATGTTGCCGACCGAGCCACTGAAAATCGACTTGATCCGGCTGGAAGTGGTGCGTTCTTTTGCCGGCGCAGCCGCCGACCCTAGAGGCAGGGAGTTGGAGTTATCCATTGAAGGATCCTTCATCTAATTGTTTTTGTGGAGCGCGCGCAAACGCAGCCTGCTCGGGCTATAGCAGGAGCTGTGCCAAGCAGATGAAGGCCCGGTCTAGAAGGGTTACAGGAATTTATTGAGCGGAAAACCGCTGATATTTGATGGGTAATGAGCGGAAAACCGCTCACCTGGCTGGGAAGTGGGTTGTCTTGAAGGGCCTCATCGCAGGCAAGCCAGCTCCCACCTTTGACCGAGTTGTCAGCAACAGCACCGATCAAATGTGGGAGCCGGGCTTGCCCGCGATGAGGCCCACGCGGGCAACACAATGTCAGCCTAGAGAAACGTCTCCCGCGCCAACCCGTGCCGCTGCATCTTTTCATTAAAGGTGCGCCTGGGCAGTTGCAACTCCGCCAGCACCGCCTTGATATCGCCTTTGTGCCGGGTCAGTGCCGCTTTCAGGCAGTGGGCTTCAAAGGCTTCCTGCTGAGCCGCCAGTGACTGTCCAGCCTCGATGCCTTCCGGCTCCGGTTCGCCAAGCCCCAACACTTGTCGTTCGGCGACGTTGGCCAACTCACGCACATTGCCCGGCCAGTCGTGGCTGAGCAGTCGCCCCAGTTGCGGCCCGCTCAGTGGTGAAAAACTGCGGCCCAGGCGCTCGGCAGCACTCTGGGCAAAGTGTTCGAACAGCAGCGGAATATCTTCCCGGCGCTCGCGCAAGGGCGGTAAATGCAGTTGTGCAACGTTCAGCCGATAGGCCAAGTCTTCGCGAAAGCGCCCGGCTCGTGCTTCGTCCAGGAGGTCTGGCTTGGTCGCGGCAATGATCCGCAAGTCCACCTTGATGCTCTGGTTGGAGCCCAGCCGCTCAAGCTTTTGCTCCTGCAACACCCGCAGCAACTTCACCTGCTGGGCCAGGGGCATGCTTTCGATTTCATCGAGAAACAACGTGCCGCCGTTGGCGTATTCCAGCTTGCCGATGCGTTTACCCTGGGCGCCGGTAAAGGCGCCGCTTTCATGGCCGAACAACTCGGCCTCGAACAACTGCTCGGGAATTGCTGCACAGTTCAATGCCACAAACGGTTTCTTTGCCCGAGGCCCGAAGTCATGCAGGCAACGTGCGACCAACTCCTTGCCGCTGCCAGTCTCGCCACGGATCAGCACGTTAACGGGCAACGTCGCGAGGTCCAGTACTTGCCGACGCAGGTTCTGCAAGCTGCGGGATACGCCGAGCAGACTGGCGTCCAACTGGGCCCGGTGGTCAGCCTGTTGATGCAGGCGACGGTTTTCCAGGACCAGTGCGCGCTTGTCCAGCGCCCGCCGCAGGCTGCTGAGCAGGGCCTCGGGACTGAAGGGTTTTTCCAGGAAGTCGTAGGCGCCGTCGCGCATGGCTTCCACCGCCATCGGCACATCGCCGTGACCCGTGAGCAGGATCACCGGCAGGTCGGCATCGCGCCGTTGCACCTCGGCCAATAACTCCAGGCCACTGAGCCCCGGCATGCGCACATCGCTGAGAATCACCCCGGGGAAATCCCTGGGCAACTGCAGCAGGCATTCCTCGGCGCGGCTGAACAGCTGCACTTCGAAGCCCGACAAGCTCAGCCATTGCTCAACGGCCGTGCGGATGCTGGCTTCGTCATCGACCACAATCACCGCATTCAACATAGGTCTGGTGTCTCCAGGGCGATGGGCAAGGTCAGGGTGAAGATCGCGCCGTCACCCTGGTTGGCGGCGCTCAGGCGGCCGCCCAGTTCGTGGACGATAGCGTAGGACACCGCCAGCCCCAAGCCGAGCCCGTCACCCACCGGTTTAGTGGTGAAGAACGGGTCAAACACGTTATTGAGGTGATCTTCGGCAATGCCACCGCCGCTGTCGCTGACCGTCAGACGCCACAGTTGTTGATCGACGTGCAGACGAATTTCCAGGCGTTTGTGCGGTTTGTCGGCCATGGCATCCAGGGCATTACGCAGCAGGTTGATCAGCACTTGTTCCAGGCGAATCGCATCGCCGCGCACCCAGGCCGGGCGGGACAGGTCCAGCACTGTACCAATGGACTCGTCCCGCAGGCGGGCGTCGAGCAAGTGCAGGGACTGATCCACCACTGTTGCCAGGTCCAGACGTTCGCGCAGCCCGCTGGGGCTTTTACGGGCGAAGGTCTTGAGGTGGCCGGTCAGAGCGGCCATGCGGGTGAGCATGTCGTCCAGTGGGGTCAGTGCCTTGTAGGCGTCATCCACCCGGCCGTGATCCAGCAGCAGCCTCAGCGTCGCCAGTTGCATGCGCTGGGCGGTCAGCGGTTGGTTGATTTCATGGGCCAGGGCGGCGGACATCTGTCCCAGCGCTGCGAGCTTGGCCGACTGCACCAGGCCATCCTGAGCGGTGCGCAGGTCGCGGGTGCGTTCTTCCACCAGTTGTTCAAGTTCTTCCCGGCTGCGCTGACGCAAACGAGCCAGGCGCCAACGCTGGGTCAGGAACAGCAGCAGGAACACCAGCGTCAGCCACAACCCCGCCGCGGCGAGGCCGGCATTGCGTTGTTCTTCGACCGCCAGTTGGGGCTTGCGTAACAGGTGCAGGGTCCAGCCTTCAGCTTTCAGCGGCAAGGACTCCCACAGGTAGTCGGTGCGGCCCTCAGGGCCATCGACGCGCATCAGGTGGCTGTTGTCGTCAAAGCGCTGCAAGGCCTGGGTGTCCAGGGGCAACAGCTGTTTCTTGTCGTATTGCCGGGTGGCCTTGAGTTCGGCGTGGTCGCTGTCTGACAGAGGATGCAAGGCACGATAGCGCCAGCCTGGCTGATTGGCGATAAACACAATGCCCCGGGCATCGCTGACCAGCAGCAGATCATTGCCCTGCGCCCACTCGCGCTCCAGCTCTGGAAATTCCAGCTTGACCACCATGGCACCGAGGAACTGCTGGTGTTCATCCAGGACTGCGCTTGAGAGGAAGTAACCCGGAATGCCGGTGGTTACCCCCACCGCGTAAAAGCGCCCAGTGCCCTGGATCAGTGTTTGGCTGAAATACGGGCGAAACGCGTAGTTATGCCCGACATAACTGCTGGGCAAATTCCAGTTGCTGGCGGCCACGGCCAGACCGGTGCGGTCCATCAATTCCAGGGTAGACGACTGGGCTGCGCCGTTGATGCGCTCCAGCTTACGGTTGAGCAGGTCCTGGGTCGCGGCGTCCAGCGGGCCTTTCAAGGCGCTGATCATTTCCGAGTCCAGGGCCAGCACGGCGGGCAGGGCGCGGTAACGTTCGATCAGGGTGTGCAGGGAGTTGCCGTACAGCCCAAGCTGTTGATTGGCGCGGGCTGCGTCATCCACCAGGGACTGGCGTTCGGCGTGACGCATGGCCAGGCCGGCAGCGAGTACGGCGCCGGCCACGATCAACAGGGTGTAGAGGGTCAAACGCAATGGGCGGGGAATCGCGATCATGTGCAGATGAACGGGGGCAATTAGGGGCGAGCACCATAGCATGTGCAATAAAAAAGGCGACCGGGGCATGTTGCCTCGATCGCCTTTTATCCTTGCGGGGAAATGCTTACTGCACTTCTACCGCCAGGCTCTCACTGATCTTTTTCTGCCAGATGGCAGGACCTGTGATGTGTACCGATTCACCCTTGCTGTCCACCGCAACGGTCACCGGCATGTCTTTCACGTCGAACTCGTAGATCGCTTCCATGCCCAGTTCGGCGAAAGCCACCACACGGGATTTCTTGATGGCCTGGGCCACCAGGTAAGCCGCGCCGCCAACAGCCATCAGGTAAACGGCCTTATGGTCCTTGATCGCTTCGATAGCGGTCGGGCCGCGCTCGGATTTGCCGATCATGCCCAACAAGCCGGTTTGCTCGAGGATCTGGCGGGTGAACTTGTCCATCCGCGTAGCCGTGGTTGGACCGGCCGGCCCGACGACTTCTTCGCGTACCGGATCAACCGGGCCGACGTAGTAGATAAAGCGACCCTTGAGGTCCACCGGCAGGGTTTCGCCCTTGTTCAGCATCTCGACCATGCGCTTGTGCGCGGCGTCGCGACCGGTGAGCATCTTGCCGTTGAGCAATACGGTTTCGCCCGGCTTCCAGCTCTGCACGTCTTCCGGGGTCAGGGTGTCGAGGTTGACACGACGGGCCGACGGGCCGGCTTCCCAGACGATTTCCGGGTAGGCGTCCAGCGGTGGCGCCTCCAGCGAAGCCGGGCCGGAACCGTCGAGCACGAAGTGCGCGTGACGGGTGGCGGCGCAGTTCGGGATCATGCACACCGGCAGCGAGGCTGCGTGGGTCGGGTAATCCATGATCTTCACGTCGAGCACGGTGGTCAGGCCACCCAGGCCCTGGGCGCCGATGCCCAGTTGGTTGACCTTCTCGAACAGCTCCAGGCGCATCTCTTCGATACGGTTGGACGGGCCACGCTTTTTCAGCTCGTGGATGTCGATGGATTCCATCAACACTTCCTTGGCCATCACTGCGGCTTTCTCGGCAGTACCGCCGATGCCGATGCCCAGCATACCTGGTGGGCACCAGCCGGCGCCCATGGTCGGAACGGTTTTCAAAACCCAGTCGACGATCGAGTCGGACGGATTGAGCATGGCCATTTTCGACTTGTTCTCGGAGCCGCCGCCCTTGGCCGCCACGTCCACTTCCACAGTGTTACCCGGGACGATGGAGTAGTGGATCACCGCAGGGGTGTTGTCCTTGGTATTTTTGCGCGCGCCTGCCGGGTCGGCAAGGATCGAGGCCCGCAGGACGTTTTCCGGCAGGTTGTAAGCCTGGCGCACGCCTTGGTTGATCATGTCGTCCAGGCTCATGGTGGCGCCATCCCAGCGCACGTCCATACCTACACGTACAAATACGGTGACGATCCCGGTGTCCTGGCAGATCGGGCGGTGGCCGGTGGCACACATGCGCGAGTTGATCAGGATCTGTGCCATGGAGTCACGGGCCGCTGGCGATTCTTCGCGCAGGTAGGCTTCGTGCATGGCCTGGATGAAGTCAACGGGGTGGTAGTAGGAAATGAACTGCAGGGCGTCGGCAACGCTCTGAATCAGGTCGTCTTGCTTGATCACGGTCATGAGTCGCGCTCCTCTATAAGACGGGAACATTCAATAAAGGTGTCTTCAGTAGGGTGTATCGGTCGGCTGAAGACACCTTTCCAAGGCACGCCGGGTGCTACTAGGCGCGACGCTAAAAAGGCGCGGCAGTATAACCCGGTGCGGTGGCCGATACACCCGACTATGGTCAAACTATCCTGGGCGTGGTCCCCTGTAGGCGCCTTTTTTGATCCGAGACCTTTATGCCTGAACTCCACGTCGGTGAACGCCATTGGTCGGTACCCGCCGGCAGCAACCTGCTGGATGCCCTGAACCAGGCGGGTGTCGCCGTGCCCTACAGTTGCCGGGCGGGCAGTTGCCATGCCTGTCTGGTGCGTTGCCAGGGCGAGGTTCAGGACAAACAGCCTGATGCCTTGAGCCCCGTGCAGCGTCAGGAAGGCTGGCGCCTGGCATGCCAGTGCCAGGTCACGGGCGATCTGCAGGTGGAAACCTTCGATCCGCGCACGGATGGCCTGGCTGCGCACGTACTGCGCGCCGACTGGTTGAACCCGACAGTGCTGCGTTTGCGTCTGCAACCGGAGCATAACCTGCGCTATCAGGCCGGGCAGCACTTAGTGTTGTGGGCGGGGAGGGTCGCGAGGCCGTACTCTCTGGCCAGCCTGCCCCAGGTCGACCCGTACCTGGAGTTTCACCTCGATTGCCGCCTGCCCGGCGAATTCAGCGATGCCGCCCGAAAGCTGAAGGTGGGCGATAGCCTGCGCCTGGGCGAGTTGCGCGGTGGCGCGTTGCACTACGACCCGGACTGGCAGGCCCGTCCGCTTTGGCTGTTGGGCGCAGGTACCGGCATGGCACCGTTGTGGGGTGTGCTGCGGGAGGCCTTGCGCCAGGATCATCAGGGCGCCATCCGGGTCATTCACCTGGCGCATGATGCCAACGGGCATTATTTGGCCGAGCCTTTGGCGGCGCTGGAGGCCAGCCATGCAAACCTTACCGTCGAGCTGTGGACGGCGGCGGAGTTGACTGAGGCTTTGGCGCAACTGCGGCTTGTTTCAAGGCAAACACTGGCTTTACTCTGCGGGCACCCTGCCAGTGTCGAAGCTTTTTCAAAGCGCCTGTTCCTGGCGGGACTGCCGCGCAATCAACTGCTGGCCGACGTCTTCCTGCCCCGTGGTTGAGCGCTGAATTTTCCAGCCTCGAGATTTGCCATGACCGACGCCATCCTGCTGCAACGCGAACGCGGGCTGCTGATCCTGCAGCTTAATCGCCCGGACAAGAAAAACGCCCTGACCCGTGCCATGTACAGTCAATTGGCCGAGGCGCTGGAGCAGGCTGACGCTGACGCCACCGTCAATGCTGTGTTGATCCAGGGCAGCCGTGAGTGCTTCACCGCCGGGAATGACATTGGTGACTTTCTTGAACAACCGCCGGCCGATCTCGACAGTCCGGTGTTTCATTTCATGCGCAGTTTGCTCAATTGCCGAAAGCCGGTGATTGCGGCGGTTGCGGGTGCAGCGGTGGGGATTGGTACGACGCTGCTGTTGCACTGTGATCTGGTGTACGTCAGCCGAGATGCTCGGTTGCGCATGCCGTTCGTCAACTTGGGGCTGTGCCCGGAGTTTGGCTCCAGTTTGATCCTGCCGCGATTGTTGGGGCATGCCAAGGCCGCGGAATTACTGCTGTTGGGCGAAGGGTTCAGTGGTGAGCAGGCGGCTATTTGGGGGATTGCCACTGAGGCGTTGGGTAGCGGTGAGGCGGCGTTGGCCAAGGCGCGGGAAGTCGCTGAGCGTTTTGAAACCCTGGCGCCTGGGGCGGTGCAGGTCAGCAAACATCTGATGAAAAGTGTGGATCGCGAGCAGTTGCGCCGGGTGATCGAGGAAGAGGGTGCCTTGTTTACCCAGCGGTTGAAGTCGCCGGAGGCGATTGCGGCGTTGTCGGGGTTTATCAGCAAGCGCTGAAGGTGTGTTGATTGGGCTGGCGCCATCGCGGGTAAGCCCGGCTCCCACATTTGACCGTATTTCTTCAGGATGTACGCGGTTAAATGTGGGAGCGGGCTTGCCCGCGAAGAGGCCAGTGAGGCCAATACAAAAGCCAATCTGAAATGCAAAAAGCCCCGCCATTCACATGGCAGGGCTTTTGTTTTTCAGCAAGCGGTCACTCAGACCATCTTGTCGCCAACGTGCAGGATCTTCATGCCGTTGGTGCCGCCGATGGTGTGGTAGCTGTCGCCCTTGGTCAGGATGACCCAGTCGCCTTTCTCCACAACGCCACGCTTGAGCAACTCGTCGATCGCAGCCTGGCTGACTTGCTCAGGCGGCAGCGATGCCGGGTCGAACGGTACGGTGTAGACGCCACGGAACATGGCCGCGCGGGCCTGGGTTTCGCGGTGCGGGGAGAACGCGTAGATCGGGATCGAGGAGCGGATACGCGACATGATCAACGGCGTGTAGCCACTTTCGGTCAAGGCGATGATCGCTTTCACGCCCGGGAAGTGGTTGGCGGTGTACATGGCAGCCAGGGCGATGCTCTGGTCGCAGCTTTCGAACACCTTGCCGATGCGGTGGCTGGAGGTCTTGCTGGTCGGGTGCTTTTCAGCGCCGACGCAGATACGCGCCATGGCCTGGACGGCTTCCAGCGGGTACGGGCCAGCAGCACTTTCAGCCGAGAGCATCACGGCGTCGGTGTAGTCGAGCACGGCGTTGGCCACGTCGGACACTTCGGCGCGGGTCGGCATCGGGTTCTGGATCATCGACTCCATCATCTGGGTCGCCACGATCACCGCTTTGTTGTGACGGCGTGCGTGCAGGATGATCTTCTTCTGGATGCCGATCAGCTCGGCGTCACCGATTTCCACGCCCAGGTCGCCACGGGCAACCATTACAGCGTCGGAAGCCTTGATCAGGCCGTCGAGGGTTTCGTCGTCGGCCACGGCTTCGGCGCGTTCGATCTTCGCCACGAGCCAGGCGGTGCCGCCGGCTTCGTCGCGCAGCTTACGGGCGTATTCCATGTCGGCAGCGTCGCGCGGGAAGGACACGGCGAGGTAGTCCACTTCCATTTCGGCGGCGAGCTTGATGTCGGCCTTGTCTTTTTCAGTCAGGGCCGGCGCCGTCAGGCCACCGCCGCGACGGTTGATACCTTTGTGGTCGGACAGCGGGCCGCCGATGATCACGGTGCAGTTCAGCTCAGTAACGGTAGCGGTGTCGACGCGCATGACCACGCGACCGTCGTCCAGCAGCAGTTCGTCGCCGACGCCGCAATCTTTCACCAGGTCCGGGTAGTCGATACCCACGACTTGCTGGTTGCCGTCGGTCAGCGAATGGCTGGTGGAGAAGGTGAACTTGTCACCGATCTTCAGCTCGATCCGCTTGTTGGCGAATTTGGCGATACGAATTTTCGGGCCTTGCAGATCACCCAGCAGTGCGACGAAGCGGCCATGCTTGGCGGCCAGGTCACGCACCAGTTTGGCGCGAGCCTTGTGCTCGTCCGGGGTGCCGTGGGAGAAGTTCAGACGGGCAACGTCCAAGCCAGCCAGAATCAGCTGTTCGAGGACTTCCGGCGAGTTACTGGCCGGGCCAAGGGTGGCGACGATTTTGGTACGACGGACGGACATGCACGGACTCCTGAGTTCAAGCGCTGAGGAAGGCTACTATGCTCTTTGGTTGTAGTCATTGTTCGTTTGCACTACTTAACGACGTTTCACTTGTTTTCAACGGTTTGGACAGGCGATCAACCTTGAAGATTTTTGCGCAGGGGTCGATACACTGCACAAGACAGGAGAACCCCCCATGCGAATCGTGATCATTGCTGCCCTGGCCGTCAGTGTTGTCGGCTGTACCCGTTGGTCGATGGACCATCATTTGAACAATGCCTATCGCGCCTATGATGTCGGCGATTGTCAGCGGGTAACCCTTGAGTTGTCCCAGGTCGATCGTGAAAGTCGTTCCCGGCGCTACGTACAACCAGAGGTCTCGATGCTGCGCGGGCAATGCCTGGAGCGGCAGAAGCTGTTCGTCGATGCGGCGCAAACCTATCAGTTCATCATCAGCCAATACCCGGCCAGCGAGTATGCCTTCCGGGCGCGGGCGCGCCTGGATACCTTGCAGCAACTGGGGCATTACCCAGGCATCAGTGCCGCTCAACCGCGTCCGGCAGCGTTGTAATGATATTTGTCATTCCATGGCTGGCCCCTTGCCAGTCTTCGGCTATTCTTTGAAAGTCTGTTTGTACAAGTTTCTCATTCAAGCGGATGCTAGACCCGGATTCGGCAGCTGTAACGTGGCAAGGCGCTTGCTGTTGTCGCACCGAAGTCCAGGGAGAGCGGGCTATAGCAGCCCGTTCCGAATCACTGGAGCGGCCAGAGTCTTGGCCATTGGATGGCGAACTCACCATGTTTACCGACCGAAGGATTGAGCGGCATCAACTACCCTGCTTTCTGCAAGTCTTCAACCGTCTGACGGACAGGCCCATTGGTTACTTGGGCAATGTCTCTGAAGAGGGGCTGATGTTGATCAGTCAATTGCCCATGATGGTCGAGGTGGACTTCGAGCTGCGTTTGAAGATCCCAGGGCCTGAGGGTGATGTGCATGCAGTTGATCTTACAGCCACCTGCCTGTGGTGCCATGAAGATATCAACCCTCGGCATTACGATTCAGGGTTCAGTGTTTTGCGGGCGCCCGTCGAATACGGGCAACTGATCAACGCGCTGTTGCAGTACTTCAGCTTCGATCCCTTGCAGGCCTCGGCTTAGCCGCTGCGCGTGTTGTCGGTCTGGTTTGGGGCCTTGTACCGTGGCCGTGCGCCGTTTTTTATAACACTCCCGCTTTTTTCCAACCCAGGTAGCGTGTCACCAGGGCTGCACCCAGCTCCGAAGGTTGTGTGTCCAGCACCGACAGGCCGTGGGCACTCAATCGATCATGCAACTCGTCCCGGGCATTGAGGTAATCGACGGTGCCACAATAGGCCAGGGCCTCGGGCAGGGTTTGCACAGGGGCGTGGCGCAATTGGTCGAGGACTTCTTCTCGCAGGCTCGCCACCAACACCCTGTGCTGGCGGCTGATGCGTTTGACCGCTGTCAGCAGTTCTTCATCATCCTCATCCCGCAGATTACTCACCACGATCACCAACGCCCGGCGCTTCTGCCGGGCCAACAATTGGCTGGCGGCGGCCTGGTAGTCAGCCGCACGTCGGGTGGTGTTCAGGTCATACACCGTGTTGAGTAACAGGTTGAGCTGGCCACTGCCCTTGACGGGGGCCAGGTAGCGGGGCTGGTCGCAGGCAAAGGTGCAGAGCCCCACGGCGTCGCCCTGGCGCAAGGCGACGTAACTGAGCAACAGGCAGGCATTCAGGGCGTGATCGAAGTGGGACAGCTCGCCGTCCTGACTGCGCATGCGCCGGCCGCAGTCGAGCATGAACACGATCTGTTGATCGCGCTCATCCTGATACTCGCGAGCAATCGGGGTGCGTTGGCGGGCGGTGGCTTTCCAGTCGATCTGGCGCAGGCTGTCGCCCTCGCGAAATTCACGCAACTGGTGAAACTCCAGGCCTAGCCCACGACGTTGGCGCTGGCGTACGCCGAGCTGGCTGAGCCAGTTGTCTACGGCCAGTAACTGCGCGCCATATAAACGGGCAAAGTCCGGGTACACCCGGGTCGCATCGTGGGCCTTTATAAAGCGTCGTGTCGACCACAGTCCCAAAGGGCTGGGAAGGTGGACTTCACACCGCTCGAAATTGAAGTGCCCGCGCCGCAACGGACGCAGGCGATAGCCCAGTTCGCTGTGTTCGCCGGGTCGCAGCTCGATGGACTGTGGCAGGTTCTCCAGGCTCAGGCCGTCAGGCACGTGGTCGAACACCTCTACGGTCAATGGCTGGGAGTCATTGTGTTCAAGTGTGATCCGTACCTCTCCCCAACGTCCCAGGGCCAGGCTGCCGGGCATCTGCCGGCGCACGCGAGGCGAAGGCCGGCGGCGCAGACGAACGGCGTCCAGCAGGGCCAGCAAGAGTAGGGCCAGGAGCAGGCCCCAGGCGATCGAGTGCAGCGTGCCCGGCACGTTGAACTGCAGCGCCGTACAGGCGCCCAATAGAATGCTCAGCCCCAGCAATACGCCGAGCCAGATCAACAGCAGGCGGGTGGGCTTCATGGGCGGGTCATTGCCGAGGCGCCGGGACTTGGTCCAGCAATTGTTTAAGCACCTGATCCACCTCCAGCCCGTCAATGCCCAGTTCCGGAGCGATACGCACCCGATGACGCAATACCGCCAGGGCGCAGCCCTTGATGTCGTCCGGTGTCACGAATTCGCCGCCACGCAATAGCGCTCGGGCTCGTGCGCCACGCACCAGGGCGATGGAGGCCCGAGGCCCTGCGCCGATGGTCAGGCCGGGCCAACTGCGGGTGGTACGGGCCAGGCGTACGGCGTAGTCGAGGACTTGTTCATCCAGCGGCAGCTCGCTGGCGACCTGTTGCAACAGCAGCACGTCTTCGGCCTGGAGCACGGTGCGTAGCGGTTGCACGTCGAGCATGTCGGCCCGGGATGAGCGGGTCACCTCCCGCACCATGTCCAGTTCCTGTTGTGCCTCGGGGTAGTCCATGCGCACTTTGAGCATGAAGCGATCCAGTTCGGCCTCGGGCAACGGGTAGGTGCCTTCCTGTTCGATCGGGTTCTGGGTGGCCAGCACCATGAACGGTTGCCCGATGGGCAGCGCTTCGCCTTCGAGGGTGACCTGGCGTTCTTGCATGGCTTCCAGCAGTGCTGCCTGGGTTTTTGCCGGCGCGCGGTTGATCTCATCGGCCAGCAGCAGGTTGGTGAACAAGGGGCCCTTGCGCAGCTTGAATTGCTCGCTGTGCAGGTCATACACGGCGTGGCCGGTGACGTCGCTGGGCATCAAGTCCGGGGTGAACTGGATGCGCGCGAACTCGCCACCAAAACAGCGTGCCAGAGCGCGCACCAGCAAGGTCTTGCCCAGGCCGGGAACGCCTTCGAGCAGCACATGGCCACCGGCGATCAGCGCAGTGAGCACGTCATCGATCACCTGATCCTGGCCAATCACCGCCTTGCGCAGTTCGACGCGCAAGGCCTGGGCCAACTCGCTGGCGCGTTGAAGGGGTTGCGCTGGAAATTCGCTCATAGGGCATTCCTGAGGGTTTGCAGGCAGGCCACCTGGCGGCTGAAGTCGGCGCTGGAAAGCCGCTTTGCCGGGAGTGGGCCGAGGGCCTGGCTGATGACAAGGGTAGGTTGACGGGTCAGGCGTTCAAGGGCCTGCCACTGTTCAGCGGTGTCGAGGTGTTCGAAGCCGGGGTGACGGCGCCGGGCGGTACGCAGGATGTCGTGTTGCAGGGCTTGCAACAGGCTGTTCTGGCCGCTGCGACGCAGCAGGAAGTCAGCGCTGGCTTTCAAGTGCTCCTGCAATTGCCGGCGCGCCCTGGAGGCGGGAGGTTGAATCGGCCCCTGGCGCATCCCCGCGTGCCACAAACCGAAGGCCAGCAGCGCTGCGAGCGCCACCAGGGTCTGAGGGAAGTAACGTAGCAACAGGCTGAAAAAGTCGTCAACGTCGCTGTTGAATAGCAGTGTGACCGTGGTGCCCTGATTCAGGTACCACAGCAACCAGGCGTTGTCGTGTCGACCGATATTGCGGTTTTTCCACAAGTCGCTGTCGGTGACCACCGTGATGCGGCCCTGCCCGAGGTTGACCTGCATCAAATGGCTGGCCTTGGCGCTGTTGGCTGAAAACTGGGCCAGGTGCCTGGGGTCGGTCAGGTTGAAGTCGGTGTCGAAGCTGAAATAAGCCGCTGGGGTTTCGTTGTCGACATACAGCTTGGTCAGGTCAGGGGTGCGTTTTTTACCGGCAGGTACCGGTTTGTCGAAGCCTTCGCTGAAGGATTGGTGCAGCTGCACACGGTCCAGCAACAGATCGTCGCTTTTGCCGGTTTCGTCATCCCACAGCGCTTCAGCCACCAGCAGCAGATGGCCGCCAGACCTGGCCCATTCCAGCAGTTGGTCAGCCTGGCGCGGGGTCATGTTGCTGCGATCGCCCAGCAACAACAGGCTGTTGCCCCGGGGCGCTAGGCTCGTCAGTTGTTCAGGGCCGTTGGCGTGTTCGACCACCAGGCCTTGCTGACGCAGGAAATGCTCCGCCGCCAGGTAGGGGTTGGCCTGGACGTCGGGAGAGGGGCCACGGTCGATCACTTCCTGGTAGGGAATTGCCTTGTGCCAGGCGTAGAGGCCACCGGCGGTCAGCAAGCAACCGAGTACCAACCCGACCCATAACAATGGCCGCTTCATTGCGCCGCTCCCGAGCCGAACAGCGCCCGCCAATCAGCACACAACTGTTGCTGTGCCTGCGTCGGTGGCAGGCGGTGACCATAGGCGAGGTTTTGCCAGTGCCGGGTCAAGTCATCGCTGAAGGCCAGCAACTGGGGTTGTTGCAACCGATGAATGCGCGCCAGGACCTGGCCTTCGGTGTCAGCATCTTTCAATGGCAGGTTGAAGTCGTGCAGCAGGCGGCTGAGCAAGCCGCGGTAGAGCAGGCCAAGGGCTTCCCGTGGCTGGGTTGGCCAGAGCTGTTCGGCGGTGCCGGCAATGTCGTCGGGCAAGGTTTCGGTGCCCAGCTCCAGCCCGAACAGTTGCGTGGGCGCGGGCTTGGCGATTTTTGGCTTGCGTGGCGCGCGCCGGCTGACAAAGGCTCGCAACCAGTCGCGATAGCGCCAGATCACCAGGGCCAATGCTCCCAGCAGTAAGCTCCAGAGCAGCACCTCAAGGCCTTGGGCCAGGTGTTTGAATGAATTGCTATTGAGGTTGTTCAGCAGCGCTTCCAGCCACGCCGGTAGCTTGGCATCACCTCCCGATTTGTCTTTCTCGGTGGGTTTGTCAGGTCCGAAGCGATAGCGGGTAACGGTTTCAGGGTTCTTGAACGGTGGTTGTTCCAGCAATGCCTTGATCGACTGATTCGCGGCGTGTGTGCTGAGCGGCTTCGCAGTGATCGGTTCATCGGCCATGGCCGGTTGGATAGCCGGGATCAGCATCAGCCCGATGGCCAGCAGCAGAACCGGTACCACCGAGCTCAGGCGCTGGCGCAGACGGCGGAACACCAGTTCCAGGTCCCAGGCTTCCAGCGTAGTGCGGCGATTCAGGTACAGGCTGAAACCGCAGGCCACATAGATTGGCTCCCAGAACACCAGGATCAAGGCGTAGAAAGCATTGGTCAGGTGCTCCAGCCACAGCCAATCGTGGCTGGTCGCGGGTATCAGCTGTTGCCAGTCCCAATCCCGTTCGACCTGCTGTGGCAGGAACAGATAGAACAGCACCATCAAGCCGATCCACAAAGCCATTTCCAGGTGTACGCCGATCAGGGTCAGCCAGCGTGCTGCGCCGGCGTTGCGTTGTTGCAGCACTCCCAGGCGTTGTTGGCGTGCCTGGCCCTCCAGGCCCTCGAGCTGAACCACCGGCATCTCGAAGCTGCGGCTGAGGCTGAAGCGTCGCCAGGTCAGGCTGGCCAGCAGTTGACGCTTGAGCAGGCGCGGCCATTGGCGCAGGGACTGCTTGAGGGTGGGGGTTTCGCCGAACATAGCCTTGGACAGGATATACAGCGGCAAGCGGTCAAAGGCGGGTTTGAGCCACCAGAACAGCAGCAGCGCGGTCGACGGATAATTCCATAACAGTGCGCTGATCAGGGCGAAAATCGGCAGGGTGATCAGTGCCCAACTGCTCATTAACAGCCAACGATGTTCGCCGGCCAGCAGCACGCCCAGGTCCATGGCTTCCCAGGACGTACGGGGACGAATCACCACACTGGCGTCACTCAGGCGCATGGCGACTCCGTCCGGCGAATAGCAGGTAGGTGGCCATCAATAACCAGAGTGCGGCGCCCACCAGGTACTTGATCCAGGGCGCCACGGAGGTGGTGGATGACCAGTAGGCTTCGATAAAGGCCGCAATCAGCAGAAACACCATGACACCACAGATCATTTGCACGCTTTTGCGCGCTGCCAGCCGCAGGGATTCGCTTCTGGTCAGATGCCCCGGGGCGATCAGCGCCCAGCCCAATTGCAGACCGGCGGCACCCGCCAGGGCAATGGCGCTCAGTTCGAAGGCACCGTGGCCAATGACGAATGACCAGAAGGTCTGGCCGTAGCCGATTTGCGTCAGGTGCCCGGCAACGGCACCGATGATCAACCCGTTGAAGAACAGGAAGAACACGCTGCCCAGGCCAAACAGCAAACCGGCGGCAAACGTCTGGAAGGCGATGCCGATGTTATGCATGACGTAATAGCCGAACATCATCCAGTCCTCGCTCGATGCGCGTTCGGCGGCGCGTCCCAGGCGGCTGGCGTCAGGGTCGTACATGCTCTGCATCTCGGCCACTTGCTGGGGGCTGACGATGCTGTAGATCAGGTCTGGAAACAGATACACCAGCAGGGCAATACCCAGCAGGCTGCCGAAGAACAGCAGGCTGGCCACCAGTACGAAACGCCATTGTTCACGCACCAGCCGGGGAAAGTCGGCGAGTACAAAACCCAGCACATCGGCCCCCAACTGGCTGCGATGCCGATACAGCTGTTGGTGGCCACGCAAGGCCAGTTGTTGCAACGGGTCCACCAGGTAACTGCTGTAGCCACGCTCCTGCGCCAGGGCCAGGTGTTGGCATAAACGTCGGTAATGATGGGGGAAGTCGGTAAAGTCCGAGGTATGGGCCTTGCCCTGTTCCAGCTGCGCGAGTTGGGCGGCAAAGGCTTGCCATTGAGGCTGATGACGGCTTTCGAAAAGGCTCTGCTTCATGTCGGCCCCAACAAGCCACGGGCCACGCCGTTGAGCTCGCTCACGGCGCGGGCAGGGGAGACTTGCAAGGGTGTGGCCAGGATCGCGGCCAACTCGTTGACGCGCTCAGTGGACAGGTCGCCCTGGCGCTCGGCGAAACCGAGTATGGCCCGTTGCTCGTTCAGGTCCAGGGCGAATGGCAGGCGCAGCGCGGGGGCCTGGGGAAGTTGCGGGCGCGACAACGGTTGCTCGCGGTAAATCACCAGGGTCCCGGCGGCCAGGTCGCCGAGGCGTTTGAAGTGGGGATGCTGCAGGCAGCTGATGGCACCGAAGAAGTAGCCGAAGGGCAACATGTCGACAAAACGCAGCAGGTTACGAATCAGCGACGCGGACCAGCCGATGGGCGTGCCGTCGTCCTGTACCACCCGCAGGCCCATGATCTGCTTGCCGGGCGAGCAGCCCTGGTTGAGAACTTCAAACAACACCATGTACCACCAACTGACCAGGAACAGCAGGAGCGAGCCAAGGCCAATCCCCAGGTTGCCCAGAAACGCCAGGGCCACGAACAGGATGCCGAGGATCAGGCCACGCAGGCCCAGGTCGAAGGCGAACGCCAGGGAACGAGGCAGCAGGCCGGCCGGGCGCAGGGGCAGGTCGATGCCCTCCGGGGTCTCGATCTGATAGCGGGTGTCCAATGGCGCTGATGGCATCGCGGTCCTTGGCAGTGCAGAGCTGTTGCGCCGGGCGACAGCGGGCGGATAGAGAGACGGATGCTAGCAGTGTCGACGGTGGAAGCAACCACTCAAAGTGCTGCAACGTTTCACTGAATATTTGTACAGGGCACTCAGCGCTGGCCTCAGGCGTCTTCCAGCGCCTAGACTTTGTCGGTCTTCAACACAGGAATAGCCCGTGACCACCATCTTCTGGTACGACTATGAAACCACCGGCATCAACCCGCGTAACGACCGCCCACTGCAGGTAGCCGGGATTCGTACTGACCTTGACCTCAACGAGGCAGGGCCGCCGGTCAACCTCTATTGCCAGCCCAGCGACGATATTCTGCCCCATCCGGCCGCTTGTGCGATTACCGGTATCACGCCAAGTGTGCTGGCGGAGAAGGGTTTGGCCGAGGCCGACTTCATGACTCGGGTCCACGCCGAACTCGCAGCCCCGGGAACCTGTGGCGCGGGTTACAACACCCTGCGTTTTGATGATGAAATGACGCGATACAGTTTGTACCGCAACTTTTTCGACCCGTATGCACGTGAGTGGCAGGGCGGTAATAGCCGCTGGGATCTGATCGACGTCGTTCGCACGGCCTACGCCTTGCGTCCGCAAGGCATTGTCTGGCCGGAGCAGGACGGACGGGTCACGCTCAAGCTTGAGCGCCTGACCGCCGCCAATGGCATCGACCATGGGCAGGCTCATGACGCCTTGTCCGATGTCCGCGCCACCATTGCCCTGGCCCGACTGATTCGCGAGAAACAACCCAAGTTGTATGACTGGCTGTTTCAGTTGCGCAGCAAACAACGCGTTATGGACCAGATCCGGCTGTTGCAGCCGATGGTGCATATCTCCGGTCGCTTTTCTGCCGAGCGCCATTACCTTGGGGTGGTGTTGCCACTGGCCTGGCACCCGCGCAATCGCAATGCCTTGATCGTCTGTGACCTGGGGCTCGATCCCCAAGGGTTGCTCGACCTGGACGCCGACACCCTGCGCCAGCGTTTGTATACCCGGCGTGATGACCTAGCCGAGGGTGAACTGCCAGTGCCGCTCAAACTGTTGCACATCAATCGCTGCCCGGTGGTTGCCCCCTTGAATGTGCTACGGGCCGAAGACCGCCAGCGTTTACAACTGGACATGGACCTGTATCAGGCGCGCGCCCTGCGGCTAACTGACGCACAGGAAGTTTGGCGCGATAAGTTACCGGAAATTTACGCCGAGGAAGACTTTGCATCGAGCGCCGACCCTGAGCAGCAGCTATACGATGGTTTTATCGGTGATCGTGATCGGCGTTTATGTGAGCAAGTCAGACTCGCCGAGCCTGGGCAATTAGCGCGTCAGTGGCCTTTTGATGATCAGCGTTTGCCTGAATTATTATTTCGCTACCGTGCCCGAAACTTTTCACACACCTTGAATAGCGAGGAGCAAGAACGCTGGAGACTTTTCTGTCAGCAACGTTTGTCAGACGCTGAGTGGGGCGCACCGAATACCCTCGAGAGTTTTAAGCAAGCTCGGCTGGAATTGGCTGTTAGTGCTACATCGTTTCAGCGTCAGGTGCTCGATGAGTGGCAAGAATATGCAGACTCTTTAGGTGCACGTTTGAGCCTGTAATCAATTTATGGAAAAAGTCCGGACAATAAAAAACGCCAGCATGCTGGCGTTTTTTATTACGTCGCGAATCAAGCTGCGACCGTGCGAGGCTTAGCCCAGCAGGGTGGCCCAGCCTTCAACCACGTCGCCGCCCCACTTGGCTTTCCACTCTTTCAGCGTCTTGTGGTTGCCACCTTTGGTTTCAATCACTTCGCCGTTGTGCGGGTTCTTGTACTGCTTAACCTTGCGAGCACGTTTGGTGCCGGTAGTTTTCACAGCGCCACGTGGTGCTTTAACTTTCGACTCTGGGTCCAGCAGCGCGATGATGTCACGCAGGGATTTGGAGTACTCACCCATCAGGGTGCGCAGTTTGCCTTCGAATTCCAGCTCGGTTTGCAGTTTGTCGTCTTGGGACAGATTCTTCAAACGGGCTTGCAGCTCTTTAATAGCTTCTTCGGTGGCGCGGTATTCGTTGATCAGGGACATGAGGACTACCTTATGTAGGGCGCTGGTGACAGGGGATAGTGGCCTAATAATAGTCAGACAGTTTCCTCAAGTAAACATTTAAGCGGGCTTTTATGTAATTTACTTTGGTTGTTTGTGGCGAAAGCGTGGAATTGAGTTAATTAGTAAGGGGTACGGGATAAAGATACTCTCGTTAAATCTTGACTAACTGCTCAAGCCCAAGCGCGCAGGCACATATAGCGAGGTAAAACCTTACGCTATTAAGGGACAGTCCTGGCGCCTGCTGACAGAATAAGCGTTAAGGAATACTGCAGTTTTTCTGCGCAATCGCTAGAATGGCGGCCTTTGCGAAGTTCTGGAGTTTCCCCCTAATGCGCACTTTTCGGCTGGTGATTGCTTGCCCGGACCGCGTCGGCATCGTTGCTAAAGTCAGTAACTTTCTGGCGTCCCACAACGGCTGGATCACCGAAGCGAGCCATCACTCGGAC
This sequence comes from Pseudomonas spelaei, assembly GCF_009724245.1. Lineage (GTDB taxonomy): Bacteria > Pseudomonadota > Gammaproteobacteria > Pseudomonadales > Pseudomonadaceae > Aquipseudomonas > Aquipseudomonas spelaei. Next base: position 282,312 of record NZ_WNNK01000001.1, read on the forward strand.
AATCTCAGCGGTTGGTTCTTCATGCGTCACGAGATCCGTGCCGACACACTGCCCTTTGGCCTTGAGGCTTTTCGTGAGGCATTTGCGCCGATCGCCGAAGAGTTTTCAATGACCTGGCGCATCACCGACACGGAGCAGAAAAAGCGCGTGGTCCTGATGGCCAGTCGTGAGTCGCACTGCCTGGCAGACCTTCTGCACCGCTGGCACAGTGATGAGTTGGACTGCGAAATTTCCTGCGTGGTCTCCAACCATGACGACCTGCGCAGCATGGTCGAGTGGCACGGTATTCCGTACTACCACGTCCCGGTCGACCCGCAGAACAAGGAGCCAGCGTTTGCCGAAGTGTCGCGCCTGGTCAAGCAGCACGACGCTGATGTGGTAGTGCTGGCGCGTTACATGCAGATCCTGCCGCCGGAGCTGTGCCGCGAATACGCTGGCAAGGTGATCAACATCCACCACAGCTTTCTGCCATCGTTCGTCGGCGCCAAACCGTATCACCAAGCGTCCTTGCGCGGCGTGAAGCTGATTGGCGCAACTTGCCACTATGTCACCGAAGAGCTGGACGCCGGTCCGATCATCGAGCAGGACGTAGTGCGAGTCAGTCACAGCGACAGCATCGAAGACATGGTGCGCTTCGGTCGTGATGTCGAGAAGATGGTTCTGGCGCGTGGCCTGCGTTATCACCTGGAAGACCGGGTGCTGGTGCATGGTAACAAGACCGTCGTGTTCTGATTGATGGCTTGAAGCGTGAGGGGCCTGGGCGTTAAATCGTTCCAGGCCCTTTTTCTTTGGGCAGGCATGAGGATAGGACCATGAGTGACCCACTCGATAAGGCCACTTCCAAGGCCCCGGCGACATTGGGCGAAGGCTGCTTGAGCCGCTTTGACCCGGACGATCTCGATAGCGAGGACGGTACCGAGTTTCCGGGAGCGGCTGAGTTGTGGGAGCAGGTTCGGGACAAACCCGAAACCGAGGATGAGTAGGGGATAGCCGCTGCCCAAGGCAGCGGCTTGTGATTTAGATCCGGAAACTCCCCACCAGCTGTTTCAATCTCGCCGCCTGTTGTTCCAGGTCGGCACAGGCACGCAAGGTGGAGTGCAGGTTCTCCACGCCTTCCTGGTTGAGGGTGTTGATCTCGGTAATGTCCATGTTGATCGACTCCACCACCGACGTTTGCTCCTCGGTGGCGGTAGCCACCGATTGGTTCATGCCGTCGATCTCGCCGATGCGCTGGGTTACGCTGTTCAGTCGCTCTCCCGCCAGGTTGGCGATGTCAACGCTGTCTTGGCTATGGCGCTGGCTTTCGCTCATGGTGCTGACCGATTCCCGTGCACCGACTTGCAGTTCCTCGATCATCTTCTGCACCTGCTGAGCCGATTCCTGGGTCCGGTGGGCCAGGTTGCGCACTTCGTCGGCCACCACCGCAAACCCGCGACCGGCCTCTCCGGCCCGTGCCGCTTCAATGGCGGCGTTGAGGGCCAGCAGGTTGGTTTGCTGGGAAATGCTGGTGATCACTTCAAGAATCTGCCCAATGTTCACCGTCTTGCTGTTGAGCGCTTCTATATTGCTGCTGGAAGCACTGATCATCTGCGACAGCTGATTCATCGCCTTGATATTGCGTTCCACCACTTGCTGGCCATCTTCGGCCAGATGCCGGGCGTCGCTGGCCTGATGGGACGCTTGTGCGGCGTTGCGGGCGATTTCCTGGGCGGCGGCACCGAGTTCGTTGATGGCAGCGGCGACACTGTTGGTGCGGTTGGCTTGTTCGTCGGAGTTGACCATCGACGAGTTGGAGGCGCTGACCACCCGCAGGGCGACTTCATTGACCTGCTCGGTGGTGGAGGACACTTCGCGGATCGAGGTGTGAATCCGTTCCACGAAACGGTTGAACGCGATGCCCAGAATGCCGAATTCATCGTGGTTCTGGATATTCAGGCGACGCGTCAAGTCGCCTTCACCGTCGGCGATGTCTTCCATGGCCCGGGTCATGACGTGCAGCGGCTGCAACAGGGCGCGAATCAACATGCCGAGCAGGGCCAGGATGATCACCACGGCAATGATCGTGGCAATAATGGCAGAGGTTCGGAATTCGCTGAGCATGGCGAAGGATTTGTCTTTATCTACCGACAGGCCCAGGTACCAGTTCACTGACGGCAAGCCCTTGATCGGGGCGAAGGTGACGATGCGGGTTTTGCCGTCGACCTCGACTTCGCTGATGTCGCTGCTGATTTTCGGTGTGTCGGTCGGGTAGACGTCGCTCAGGCTCTTCATCACCAGGCTTTTATCCGGGTGTACCAGCACCTTGCCGTCGGCGCTGACCAGGAACGCATAACCCATACCGCCGAAGTTCAGGGCGCCGATGTTGTCCACCAGGGTTTGCAGGCTCAGGTCGCCACCCACCACGCCGACACTCTGGCCGGCCTTGCTGCTGGGCGTGGCAATAGAAATGATCAACTGGCCGGTGGCCGCATCGATGTAGGGTTCAGTCAGGGTCGAGCCACCGCTGGTCTGGGCGCCTTTATACCAAGGGCGCACGCGGGGGTCGAAGCCGTCCGGCATTTTGCTGTCGGGGCGGATAGTGAAGCCGCCTTTGTTGTCGCCCAGGTAAGTGGCCATGAACGACGACGTCAGGGCTTTCTGTTCCAGCAGGGTGGCGACGGTGGCCGGCTCGGGGTTGATGGCGATGTTCTGGGCGGCGCTTTCTATCAGGACAATGCGTCCGGCGAGCCAGGTTTGAATGTTGCTGGCGGTGACGTCGCCCATTTCATGCAGGTAGTTGTTCAGGTCGTCACGAATCGCATTACGTTGCAGGTAGTCGTTGTAGAGGGTAAACAACGCAAAAGCGGCAATGACGATAAGGGCGGCTGCAAGCAGTATCTTGTGGCTGAAGCGCAGATTTTTATTCATGGCTTGTAGGGTCCGCTAAGGTCTTAATGTCCGAGGCGCGTGCTTGTGAAAACGCGCGAAATGGCAGCGTCAAAAGAAGTGTGATATTTCCATCTACCTATGTAGGAAGTATCTGACCTATTTTTAGACTTTTTGGGTCTTTCACTTGTCTGTATCGACCGTGCAGCGTTAAAGATTAACCATGGGTGACAAAATGCCAGACTCCTCGCAACTCATTATTGGTGCCGACCTTAACGGCCAACCTATTGCCCAGGCGATGCGCCTGGCTAACCGCCATGGCTTGATTGCCGGCGCCACGGGGACCGGCAAGACCGTGACTTTGCAGCGTCTGGCAGAAGCCTTCAGCGATGCGGGCGTTGCTGTGTTTGCTGCAGACATCAAGGGCGACCTGTGCGGCCTGGGTGCCGTGGCCAATCCCCAGGGCAAGGTCGCCGAGCGAATCGCCGGCATGCCGTTCCTCAATTACACGCCCAAGGCCTATCCGGTGACGCTGTGGGATATCCACGGGCAGTCCGGTCATCCGCTTCGTACAACAATGAGTGAAATGGGCCCGCTATTGCTGGGCGCCTTGTTGGAGTTGACCGATAGCCAGCAAGCGGCCCTGTACGCGACTTTCAAAGTGGCCGACCGCGAAGGTCTGTTGTTGCTGGACCTCAAGGACCTCAAGGCGCTGCTCAATCACCTCAAGTTCCACCCGGAACTGTTAGGCGAAGATGCGGCCTTGATGACCACCGGTTCCAGCCAGGCACTGTTGCGGCGCCTGGCCGTACTTGAGCAGCAGGGTGCCGAAGCCTTGTTCGGCGAGCCGGCCTTGCAGTTGGAAGACATTCTGCAGCCCACCAGCGATGGCCGCGGGCGCATTCATTTGCTGGATGCCAGTCGATTGGTGCATGAGTCGCCCAAGGTCTACGCGACGTTCCTGCTGTGGTTGCTGGCGGAACTGTTCGAGCAACTGCCGGAACGCGGCGATGCCGACAAGCCATTGCTGGCGCTGTTCTTCGATGAGGCGCACTTGCTGTTTGCCGATACACCGAAGGCCCTGCAGGATCGCCTGGAGCAAGTCGTGCGGCTGATTCGATCCAAAGGTGTCGGGGTATATTTCGTCACTCAATCACCGAGCGACTTGCCGGACAACATCCTGGCGCAGCTGGGTTTGCGTATCCAGCATGGTCTGCGGGCCTTCACCACCAAAGAGCAGAAGTCCCTGCGGGCGGTGGCTGATGGTTTCCGGCCCAATCCGGCGTTCGATGCCCTGGCGGTGCTGACCGAGCTGGGTACCGGTGAGGCGTTGGTGGGGACTTTGCAGGAAAATGGTACGCCGCAGGTGGTCCAGCGGGTGTTGGTAGCGCCGCCGCAATCGCGGATCGGGCCGTTGACCGAGGCTGAGCGGGCGGCGCTGATCGCCAGTTCGCCGTTGCTGGGTCGCTACGACAAGCCGATTGACCGGGAGTCGGCCTACGAAGTACTGATGGCGCGCAAAGACCTAGCGCCGCAGGAGGGCGCCACACCTGCCGCTGAAGAACCGAGTTTCACTGACAAGGCGGGTGCCTTCCTGGGGACCACAGCAGGCAAAGCGCTGAAGTCAGCCATGCAACAGGCTGCCAATCAGATGGGCCGACAGTTGGTACGCGGGTTGTTGGGGTCGTTGTTGGGCGGCAGCAAGCGTAAATAGCTATATAGGCTGTGTGCCAGGCTCAGGTTTTGGGCTTGGCATGCGCTGCCAATCGCTCCAGCGCCGCTCGTAAATTCGGATCGGTGATACCGTCCGCCGTGGCCTGAATGGTCTCGGCGGCATCCGTCGACAAATCCATCGTATGCCCCACCGCGCCTTGCTGGACAGTCGGCGGCTGCACCTTGAACTGAATGCGTGTCAGGCTGGCGAACTCGTCGAAGGCCTGTAATTGGCGCTGCAAGCGTTTTTGCTGATAGCGCAAGCGGGTTGCCCAGTGGCCATCGGTGACGATCAACAACAGGTTGCCTTCGCGCCAGGAGGCGACATGACAATGTTCGCGGGCAGCCGGTTGCAACTGGCTATCCACCAGGCGTTGCAGGTGGCCCAGGCGTTGCGCGTGGCCGAAGATGGCTTTTAAGGGCTTGGCTTCGCGAAGCAACACGGCAGGAGCGCGGGCCGTAAGAGGGCGAAATGCCATGATCAGACACCTTAAGTAACAGAGCTGCCATGGTAGCAGAAAGCGTCTGGCCCGCCCCGAGCATTGCTTTGTCAGGGGTTTCTCCATTAAATCAATAAGTAACTTCTGTGCTCCATGGGTTGAAGTTCTGCAAAAAGCCCTTATTTTAAACAAGCCCTCTAATAGCGCCGTACCAGCATCGGGGAACAACGCCACTTTCCTCACCCACGTTTCCGGGTAGAATGCGCGTTCGCATGCGGCCATGAGGGCTGCTCGGGCGACTCACGGGGCGCCCTCCATCCCTATGTGTGGAAGAACCTGCCGATATGTTTGCGCCTTTGTTAAAGAAACTTTTTGGAAGCAAGAATGAGCGCGAAGTCAAACGCATGCTCAAGACGGTGCAGCTGGTCAATGCCTTCGAAGAGCAGATGGTTGCCCTTTCGGATGAGCAATTGCGCGCCAAGACCGAAGAGTTCAAGGCCCGCATAGCCAAAGGTGAAACCCTCGACAAGCTGCTTCCCGAAGCCTTTGCGGTCGCCCGCGAAGCCGGTAAGCGTGTCATGGGCATGCGCCACTTCGACGTGCAGTTGATCGGCGGCATGACCTTGCATGAAGGCATGATTGCCGAAATGCGCACGGGTGAAGGCAAGACCCTGGTGGCAACCCTGGGTGTTTACCTCAACGCACTGTCCGGCAAGGGCGTGCACGTTGTGACGGTGAACGACTACCTGGCCCGCCGGGACGCCAACTGGATGCGCCCGCTCTATGAATTCCTCGGCCTGACCGTCGGCGTCGTGACGCCGTTCCAGCCGCCGGAAGAGAAGCGTGCCGCCTACGCTGCCGACATTACCTACGGCACCAACAACGAATTCGGTTTCGACTACCTGCGCGACAACATGGCGTTCAGCATGGAAGAAAAATTCCAGCGCGAACTCAACTTTGCCGTGATCGACGAAGTCGACTCCATCCTGATCGACGAAGCCCGTACCCCGCTGATCATTTCCGGTCAGGCCGAGGACAGCTCGCGCCTCTACATCGAAATCAACAAGCTGATTCCGCGCCTTGAGCAACATATCGAGGAAGTGGAAGGCGTGGTGACCAAAGAAGGTCACTACTCCATCGACGAGAAGACCCGTCAGGTCGAACTCAACGAAGCCGGTCACCAGTTCGTCGAAGACATGCTGACCCAGATCGGCCTGCTGGCTGAAGGCGAGAGCCTGTACTCGGCGCACAACCTGGGCTTGCTGACCCACGTTTATTCCGGCCTGCGTGCCCACAAGCTGTTCCACCGCAACGTCGAATACATCGTCCAGGACGGCCAGGTCGTGCTGGTGGACGAACACACCGGTCGTACCATGCCCGGTCGCCGTTTGTCGGAAGGCCTGCACCAGGCGATCGAAGCCAAGGAAGCGCTGAACATCCAGGCCGAAAGCCAGACGTTGGCCTCGACCACCTTCCAGAACTACTTCCGTCTGTACAACAAACTGTCCGGCATGACCGGTACAGCCGACACCGAAGCGTTCGAATTCCACCAGATCTATGGTCTGTCGGTGATGGTTATCCCGCCGAACAAGCCGCTGGCGCGTAAAGACTTCAACGACCTGGTGTTCCTGACCGCCGACGAGAAATACGCAGCCATCGTCGCCGACATCAAGGAATGCATGACCCAGGGCCGTCCAGTGCTGGTGGGTACTGCCACCATCGAAACGTCCGAGCACATGTCGAACCTGCTGAACAAGGAAGGCATCGAGCACAAGGTCCTTAACGCCAAGTTCCACGAAAAAGAAGCCGAGATCATTGCCCAGGCCGGTCGCCCAGGCGCACTGACCATCGCCACCAACATGGCCGGTCGTGGTACCGATATCCTGTTGGGCGGTAACTGGGAAGTGGAAGTGGCTTCTCTGGACAACCCGACGCCTGAGCAGATTGCCCAGATCAAGGCCGACTGGCAGAAGCGTCACCAGCAAGTGCTGGAGTCCGGAGGCTTGCAGGTGATCGCCTCCGAGCGTCACGAATCGCGCCGTATCGACAACCAGCTGCGTGGCCGTGCCGGTCGTCAGGGTGACGCCGGTTCCAGCCGTTTCTACCTGTCGCTGGAAGACAGCCTGATGCGTATCTTCGCCTCGGACCGCGTGAAGAACTTCATGAAGGCCCTGGGCATGCAGTCCGGTGAAGCGATTGAGCACCGCATGGTGACCAACGCCATCGAAAAGGCCCAGCGCAAGGTTGAAGGTCGCAACTTCGATATCCGTAAGCAATTGCTGGAGTTCGATGACGTCAACAACGAACAGCGTAAAGTGATTTATCACATGCGTAACACGTTGCTGGCCGCCGACAACATTGGTGAAACCATCGCCGACTTCCGCCAGGACGTACTCAACGCAACGGTCAGTGCCCACATTCCACCACAATCGCTGCCTGAGCAGTGGGACGTGGCCGGTCTGGAAGCCGCGCTGAAGAGCGACTTCGGGGTCGACTTGCCGGTCCAGCAATGGCTCGACGAAGACGACCACCTGTACGAAGAAACCCTGCGCGAGAAATTGATGGTCGAGCTGTTGGCCGCGTACAACGAGAAAGAAGAGCAGGCGAGTGCCGAAGCACTGCGCACCTTCGAGAAACAAATCGTACTGCGCGTGTTGGACGACTTGTGGAAAGACCACCTGTCGACCATGGACCACCTGCGTCACGGTATCCACTTGCGTGGCTATGCCCAGAAGAACCCGAAGCAGGAGTACAAGCGCGAGTCGTTCACGCTGTTCTCCGAGTTGCTGGATTCGATCAAGCGCGATTCGATTCGTGTCCTGTCTCACGTACAGGTGCGCCGCGAAGACCCGATCGAAGAAGAGGCTCGCCTGCGTCAGGAGGCCGAATCCTTGGCTGCGCGCATGCAGTTCCAGCACGACGAGGCCCCAGGCCTTGAGCAGCCGGAAGTGTTGGGTGAAGAGGTCGATGTGGCCTTGGCTCAAACCCCGGTTCGCAATGAGCAGAAGCTGGGCCGCAACGAACTGTGCTGGTGCGGTTCGGGCAAGAAGTTCAAACACTGCCACGGCGAAATCAACTAAGATTTTCGCCTGACGCTGCAGCACCCCGCGCCGCGACCGGCATCAGCCGTCGCGGCGTTTTGCCATTTAATCACCGTCGATAACGACGGCGCAGACATCACATATTTTAAGGAGCGCATTCATGGCTGTTGGTCTTGGTCCTTTGCCCACGTTGCACCCGGTGGCCGGTTTTGAACTCGGTATCGCTTCGGCCGGCATCAAGCGTCCGGGGCGCAAGGATGTGGTAGTGATGCGCTGTGCCGAAGGCTCGACCGTTGCGGGTGTGTTTACCCTGAACGCGTTTTGCGCTGCGCCTGTGATCCTGGCCAAGCAGCGTGTGGAAGGCCAGGTGCGCTACCTGCTGACCAACACCGGCAATGCCAATGCCGGTACCGGTGAACCCGGCCTGGTCGCCGCCGCTCGCACCTGCGCCAAACTGGCGGAGTTGACCGGTGTTGATGCCAATCAAGTGCTGCCTTACTCCACCGGCGTGATCGGTGAACCGCTGCCCGTGGAAAAAATCGAAGGTGCGCTGCAAGCCGCACTGGATGACCTGTCCGTAGACAACTGGGCAGCAGCGGCCACCGGGATCATGACCACCGACACCTTGCCCAAGGGCGCGAGCCGCCAGTTTGTGTATGACGGCGTGACCATCACCGTGACCGGCATCAGCAAGGGCGCGGGGATGATTCGTCCGAACATGGCGACCATGCTCGGCTACATTGCCACCGACGCCAAAGTCTCCCGCGACGTGTTGCAAAACCTGATGCTGGACGGAGCCAACAAGTCGTTCAACCGCATTACTATCGACGGCGACACGTCGACCAACGATTGCTGCATGTTGATCGCTACCGGTAAGGCCGACTTGCCGGAAATCACTTCGTCCAACGGCCCGTTGTTCGCGGCGTTGAAGCAAGCAGTGTTCGAAGTGTGCATGGACGTGGCCCAGGCCATCGTGCGTGACGGCGAAGGCGCCACCAAGTTTGTGACCGTCGAAGTCAACGGCGGCGGCAATCACCAGGAATGCCTGGATGTGGGCTATACAGTGGCCCATTCGCCGCTGATCAAGACGGCGTTGTTTGCTTCCGATCCGAACTGGGGTCGCATTCTGGCCGCCGTTGGCCGGGCCGGTGTCCCGAACCTGGACGTGAGCAAGATCGACGTGTTCCTTGGTGACGTATGCATCGCCAGCCGTGGTGCGCGTGCCGAGACCTACACCGAGGCCCAGGGCTCGGCGGTGATGCAGCAGGCAGAAATCACCATCCGCATCGAACTGGGGCGCGGTGAGTGCAGTGAAACCATCTGGACCACCGACCTGTCCCACGAGTACGTGAAGATCAACGCGGAATACCGCACCTGATACGGCCGGTTTAGAGGAGGCAGTACGGTGAAACGAGTTCATGTAGCAGCAGCGGTCATCCGTGGCATCGACGGCAGGATTCTGCTGGCGCGCCGCGCGGATACCCAGCATCAGGGCGGGCTCTGGGAGTTTCCTGGCGGCAAGGTGGAGGCCGATGAGTCAGTGGCGACTGCGCTGGGCCGAGAGCTGCAGGAAGAGCTGGGCATTCAGGTCATCACAGCCCGGCCGTTGATCAAGGTGCAGCATGACTATCCAGACAAACAGGTGTTGCTGGATGTCTGGGAAGTCTCGGCCTTTACCGGCGAGCCTCATGGCGCAGAGGGGCAGCCCCTTGAGTGGGTGGCCCCACGGGATCTGGTGAACTACGAATTTCCGGCGGCCAATGCGCCGATCGTCTCGGCTGCACGTCTGCCGGGTGAATATCTGATTACGCCGGGCGAACTGGAAACGCCGACGTTGTTGCGTGGCATCCAGAAAGCCATTGCGGGCGGCATCAAGCTGGTCCAACTGCGGGCACCCAACGGTTATGACCCGAAGTACCGCGACCTGGCGGTGGACGCTGTGGGCCTGTGTGCCGGTAAGGCACAGCTGATGCTCAAGGGGCCTTTTGAATGGCTGGGGGATTTCCCATCGGCCGGCTGGCACATGACCTCGGCGCAACTGCGCAAATACGCCAGCAAAGGCCGGCCATTGCCCAAGGATCGTTGGTTGGCGGCGTCTTGCCACAATGCTGAAGAGCTGGCTCTGGCAGAGTTGATGGACGTGGATTTTGTCACCCTGTCGCCCGTGCAGCCGACGCAGACTCATCCCGATGCGCAGCCGTTGGGTTGGGAGCAGGCGGCGCAGTTGATTGCCGGCTTCAGCAAGCCGGTGTTTCTGTTGGGTGGGGTAGGGCCTGCTGAACGGGAACAGGCCTGGGAAGCTGGGGCTCAGGGTGTCGCGGGGATTCGGGCGTTCTGGCCTGAGGTCTGAGGTGTAATCAAGGGCCTCTTCGCGAGCAAGCCCGCTCCCACATTTGACCGAGTACCAGCGGTGGAATGCAGTCGAATGTGGGAGCGGGCTTGCTCGCGAAGAGGCCGGGTCAGGCACTGACTAATCTGCAGGTGATCAGTGCGGCTTGGCCGCCGCCTGCCACAAAACCTCCGCAACCCCCTGACGCTTGGCAATCACCCGCGCAGCCACAAACAGCAAGTCCGACAACCGGTTGATATACGCCAGCCCCACACCCTCCAGCGGCTCAACCGCATTCAAATGCTGGCACCGTCGTTCCGCGCTCCGCGCCAGGCTTCGACACACATGGGCCTGGGCAATCAGTGCCGAACCACCCGGCAGGATGAAGTTCTCCAGCGGCCCCACCTCTTCATTCCAGCGATCAATCGCCGCTTCCAGACGGTCGACTTCAGCCGCATTGAGCGCCTTGTACACCGGCATCGCCAACTCACCACCGAGGTCGAACAAGCGGTGTTGGCAAGGCGCGAGCACCTCGATCACATCCTTCAACCCTGGGTGCTGGCCGCTCTGTTCTTCCAGGCTTGCCAGCAGCAAACCCAGCTGGCTGTTCAGCGTATCGACTTCGCCAATCGCCTCCACGCGTGGATGATCCTTGGGCACACGACGTCCGTCTCCCAGGCCGGTTTCGCCCTTGTCGCCGGTACGGGTGTAAATCTTCGACAGGCGAAAGCCCATGGTTAGCGCTCCAGTTGAATGAGTTCGTTGGGTGGCAGCTGGCTGCCGGCCAGGGGTAAACGCAAGGTGAAGCAGGTGCCTTGGCCCTGTGTCGATTGCACTTCCATCTGGCCCTTGTGATTGTTGGTGATGATGAAGTAGGAGACCGACAGGCCAAGCCCGGTACCCTGGCCGATTTCCTTGGTGGTGAAGAATGGCTCGAAGGTGCGTTTGCGCACGTTTTCGCTCATGCCGATGCCATTGTCTTCCACCTGAATTTCGGCCCATGGCGGATTGAGTCGAGTGCGCAGGATGATGCGTCCCGGCTCACTGTCATCTGCACGCTGGTGAATGGCCTGGGCGGCGTTTTTCAGCAGGTTGAGCAACACCTGCTCCAGCTCATTGGCGGTACCGGGCACCGGGCCCAGGTGCGGATCGAACTGGCGGATGATTGCCTGGCCCTTGAAGTCGAAGCCGATGGCCAGGTCGAAGTCATTGCCGGCAATGTCCACTGCCTGGTCGATCAGCGCCGGCAAGTCGCACGGTGCCATCTGGCGGTTGCTGCGGCGGCTGAAGCTGAGCATATGGGTGACGATCTTCGCCGCCCGTGCACCGGCTTGTTGAATGCCGTCGAGCAGTTTCGGCACTTCGCGGCTTTGCAGGTAGCGGTTGACCATGTCCAGCTCGATGCCCGCCTGTTCGGCATGTTCGAGGTTTTTCGGCAGCTCCGGGGAGAGCCGGCGACGAATGTTCTGCACGTTATGCAGGATGGCGCCCAAGGGGTTGTTGATTTCGTGGGCCATTCCGGCCGCCAGGCCACCCACTGAAAGCATCTTCTCCGACTGCACCATCATTTCTTCCAGGGACAGGCGCTGGGTGATGTCATCGATACGAATCACCACCCCGCGGCCCGCGCCGCCCATCAGCGGGTAGAAGGTCAGTGCGTAATGCTTGGGTTCGTCGTCCTTGATCCAGGTGACTCGCTCGATCCGCTCAACGGTGTGTTGCTCCACCGTGGCCTTGAGTTGTGGCAGGAACGGCTTGAGCGGCTCGAAAGCGAGGAAGATCGGCTGGTTCAGGGCTTCGTCCAGGCGCGTACCGGAAAGCGCACTGGCCTCCTGGTTCCATTGGGTGACATACAGCTGTTCATCCAGGGCAATCAGGGCCGAAGGCATCGAGTCGATGATGCTGTTGAGGTAGTTCTGGAATCCGGTGAGTTTCTTCTCGATCTTGCTGCGCACCTGGACTTCCAGCTCCAGCTTACGGTTGGTATGGCGGGTTTCTTCGGCGAGGCCCTGGGCCTGATCGTAGGCGGCCTGGGAATCGTCCCGCGCCCGTTTCAGTTGCTGCTCACGGGCTTCAATGCGCGAGAGCATGGTGTTGAAGGCTTCCGCCAGGCTACCGATTTCGTCATGGTTGCCACGACTGGCGCGCAGGGCGTAGTTCTCTTCCCGCGTTACCTGGCGCGACAGCTCTTCCAACTGATGGATCGGTTGGGTGATCAGGCGTTTGATCTGTCGGGCGATGACCATCCACAGCAGTACGCTGAAAATCAGGATGCCCAGGCTGGCGGTCAGGGTCCCGGTGTAGAAGGCTCCCGGCAGTTCGCTGCTGGCCACTAACAGCAGATGCCCGGAGGGTTTGCCGGGGCGGGGCAGGGTGATGACCTGGTTGCTGCGAAACTCGGTGACGCGCCAGGCTTCGATATGTCGGTAGTGGTCCGGCAGGTGCAGGCGATCACCGTGTTGCATCTGCGCCAGGCGGTTCCCGTCACCGTCATACAGGGCCGCAGCCCGGAGCGGCGAGTAGCTGGTCAATTCGTTGAGCAGGCTTTCAGCCTTGATCGGCGAATCCAGGGCCTCAGCGGCCAGGGATGGGTTGGAGACCAGCCGGCCTATGGACTGCAGGGCCTGGGGTGCCATGCTTTCCTGGGAGATCCAGTAGGCAGCGCTGATAAAGGTCAGGTTGGCCACCAGCAATACGGTGGTCAGCAGCACCAGCAGGGCCGCCAGCAATTTCTGCCCAACCGGTAGATTTTCGAGACGCTGGCGCAGTGGCATCGAGGTTTTCGCAGGCAAGGAACAAGCAGGCAGGGTAGCGCGTGCCTCAGTCGCGGGGCAATCCGCGTGCGATCAGGTGGTTCACCAGGCGTGCCTGCAGTTGTTGAAGGTGCGGCAGGCTCAGTTGATGACGAGCGGCTGCCTGGCAAGCGTAACCCAGCAGATAGCTGATCTCGGTGCGCCGGGCGTTGGCCACATCCTGGTACATCGAGGAGTAATTGGCAGCCGTGGCCTGGATCACGCGTTCCACTTCGCTTTGCAGGTCTTGCGCCGCTGCCGGCTGGCCACAGCATTCCAGCAGCTCGGCCAGTTCGAGGCACAGGGTGGCGACTTCGCAATGATGGGTTTGCAGGTCGCCGTTGCGGCATTGGTGCAGCACGGTCAGCGGGTTGATGGCACAGTTGAGTGCCAGTTTGCGCCACAGCCGGGTGAGGATCTCGGTACTCCAGTCGTGGGGGATACCGGCGGCGTGCAGGTCGTCCAGCCAGAGCGGCGGTGTAGGTTGGCTCGTGTCTCCCAGCCAGGTAAAGCCATGGCCGGCGAACACCACACGCCAGTCACCCTCGCGAAACGCGCCTTCGGTGCTGGAGGCGAAGATGCAGCGGGCCAGAGGTAACTGGGCCGCCACGGCGTCCTGGCTGCCCAGGCCGTTTTGCAGCAGGACCAGTTCGGCGTCGGGTGACAGGCGGTGGGTCAGTTGCGCGACGGCGGCTTGGGCGTCGTAGGCTTTGCACGCTACCAGCAGTCGATGAATCGGTTCAGGGGTGTCGGGTGTTTCGCCGGTAACGGGGTAAGTGTGTGCCTGGCCTTGCTCGACCAATGTCAGTCCCGGCCCAGCTTGATAACTCGCCAGGCGGTCGTGGTCTCGCAGGATCAACCTGACCGGCAGCCCCGCACGGGCCAGGCGAGTGGCCCACAAGGTCCCGAGACTGCCAGCGCCGAGGACATGCCAGGTGGTCGACATCAGGTTTTTACTCCGCAAAAGCTCACAGTGAAGGAAGGAAAAGAACCGTTATAATGACCGCGCATTTTACCCCAGGCGTGCTCCATCTCCATTGAGCCGCGCCCCTTTTTACTGGAGAAATTACATGCCGTCGTTCGACGTGGTATCCGAACTGGACAAGCACGAACTCACCAACGCCGTCGAAAACGCCGTCAAGGAACTGGACCGTCGCTATGACTTGAAAGGCAAGGGCAGCTTTGAGTTCAAGGAAAAGGACCTGACCGTCAACCTGACCGCTGAAGCCGACTACCAGTTGGAAGCGATGATCGAGATCCTCAAGTTGTCGCTGGTCAAGCGCAAGATTGATGTGCAGTGCCTTGAAGTCAAGGATTCCTATGCTTCCGGCAAGCTGATGAAGCAGGAAGCCGTGCTCAAGGAAGGTATCGACAAGGAGCTGGCGAAGAAGATCGTGGCTCATGTCAAAGATGCCAAGCTCAAGGTTCAGGCCGCCATCCAGGGCGAACAGGTGCGCATCACCGGCAAAAAACGTGATGACCTGCAGGAAGCTATTGCCGCCTTGCGCGCCAAGACATTCGACATGCCGCTGCAATTCAACAATTTCCGCGATTGACCCCCACCCTTGGGGAACCTGTAGGCGTTTTCAACGTCCCACGCCCCAGAACTTGCAGAAACGATTGAGCCCCTCGGGGCTCGATTGCTGTGGGCACTATTTTTGAGCCGCACGTCCGGTAAACAGGAGAATAATGATGGACTTGAACGCTGAAGTGGATAGCTTGATCAAAGCTTCCCAATCCTGGATCCCGATGATCATGGAATACGGCAGCCGGGTATTGCTGGCCGTGATCACACTGGCTATTGGCTGGTGGTTGATCAACAAGCTGACCCACAAAGTGGGCCGCCTGCTGGCCATGCGTAACGCCGACATGGCGTTGCAGGGCTTTGTTACCAGCCTGGCAAACATCGTCCTCAAGATCATGCTGATGGTCAGCGTGGCCTCGATGATTGGTGTCGAAACCACCTCGTTCGTAGCGGCAATCGGCGCCGCAACCCTGGCCATCGGTCTGGCGTTGCAAGGCAGCCTGGCCAACTTTGCCGGTGGCGTACTGATTCTGTTGTTCCGTCCATTCCGCATCGGCGACTGGATCGAAGCTCAAGGCACGTCGGGTACCGTCGACAGCATCCAGATCTTCCACACAGTGATTCGTACCGGCGACAACAAGACCGTCATCGTGCCCAACGGCATTCTGTCCAACGGCATCATCACCAACACCAACCGCCAGCCGACTCGCAAAGTGGTATTTGACGTGGGTGTTGATTACGAAGCCGATCTGCAGAAGGCTCGTGAAGTGTTGCTGGAGCTGGCCAAGGATCCACGGGTACTGGTTGACCCGGCACCCGTTGCCGTGGTTTCGACCCTGGGTGATAGTTCGATTACTGTTTCCTTGCGGGTTTGGACCAAGACGGCGGATTATTGGGATGTGATGTTCTTGTTTAATGAACTGTCTCGAGATCGTTTAAAAGCGGCCGGGATTGATATTCCGTTTCCGCATCGGGTTATTCGTATCATGCAAGATACTTCCGCCCAGTAAGGACGAGGTTTGTGGCTGAACTTGGCTAGATGGTCAAGTTCTGTGTCGAAAGTAATCTCGTTAGTTAGCTAGCTTGCTAGTTATTTTGGTGATGGAATAAAACTGCAATAAAAAAGCCGCTCACTTGCGAACAAGTTGAGCGGCTTTTTATTTAGAGCCGGGGCTCTAGGTCATCTGTGTAATCAAACAGCTAATTACAGGATGTTCAGCGGGTATTGCGCGATCAGACGCAGTTCGTCGATCGACGCAGAACCGTAGTAAACACCATCGCTGGAGCGATAAGTGGCTTGGCGCACACGCAGGCTCAAGTCTTTGGCCGGACCGCTCTGGATCACGTACTTGGCTTCGATGTCGCGTTCCCACTCTTTGCCGTTTGATGTCGTGCCGGTGTTGGCACCGCTACCGCTGACATAACGAGTCATGAAGCTCAGGCCTGGCACGCCGAAGGTGGCCATGTTCAGGTCGTAGCGAGCTTGCCAGGATTTCTCGTCTTCAGCGTTGAAGTCGGAACGGGCAACGGAGTTGGCCAGGAAAATCGTGCCGCCGCCGTCTACGCCGTAGCCGTAGTCACCGTCACCGGTAACCTTCTGGTAGGCCAGGGTAAAGGTGTGAGCGTCGTAGGTGTACGCGCCCTGCAAGCTGAAGGCACGGTTGTCGAGCTTGGTGGTGTTGTCTTTCTCGGCGCGTTGCAAGCCCAGACCGTCGCTTTTGGTGTCGTAAATGTTGAAGTCGACTGCGAAGGATTGCTTGTCGCTCAGAGCGTGGGTGTAGTTGACGTTGGCGTAGATTTTGCGCCAGTAGTCTTCCACTTTCGAGTAGTACAGGCTACCGGTCAGCTCTGGAGTGAAGGCGTACACCGCGCCGGCGAAGTTGGCTTCCGGCAGGTGCAGACTGTCACGATAGCTTTGTGCTTGAGCGGTGATGCCGGTGAAGTGACCCGCTTCCAGTTTCAGCCCTTTGATTTCGTTGCTGACGATCGAGGTGCCTTGTGCAACCTCTGGCAACAGACGGCTGTCATCGGTCGCAAACACAGGGGCAGTGGTGTACTGGTCGCCAATCTTCAGCACGGTGTCGGAAATACGGAATTTAACTGCGCCGCCGCCTTTGGAGTACTGATCTTCCGAGCGACCGTCAGAACCTGTCGGGAACAGGCCGGTGCCGGAGCGGCCCTTGCCACTGTCAAGTTTGATACCCAGCAGACCGATAACGTCGACACCCACACCGACAGTGCCTTGGGTGAAACCCGACTGGTACAGGCCGTTGAAGCCCAAGCCGGTTTCGTTGACGCGGCTCTTGCCGGAGTCATTGTTACGGAAGTCGCGGCCAAAGTTCAGGAGGCGAGTGTTGATGCTGAAAGTACTGTCTTCAACAAAGCCCTTGGAATCGTCCTGGGAGGACGCCATTGCGAACTGCGAGGTGCCTGCTGAAACAGCCAGGGCGATCATGCTCCACTTCATCACGCGCATCGTGATTTGCTCCTTTGGTTTTAGGAAGAGTACTGCCGTCCCACCTGTATTTTTATCTGGGCGGCTCTTTCTTTTTTGTGTCGGCGCAAAGTTATATCACGCTGACAATATTGACGATACTTACCCATCTATCCTTTCAATTTCTTTACGGGCCTGTCGTAAATTGCTAGGTCCATGTCGCAAATTCACAGTCCGTTTGTAACCGGACTGACAACTTCAATGCTGTTTTTTTAACTCTAAGCATAGAAAAAATACGCCGCTTAAAGTTTAAACGCTTCCTTGAAAAGCACTGAGTCACTACTGTTTCCGGTAGTGAAACACCTGCTTCCCATCAGGTACCGTTGCCGACGATGTGGGTGTGAATGCAACAAGCGTGCTCAAACCGGTAACCGAATGTCATTTTTTCGTGAAAAGCTCCCGGGCAGTGTAAAAACCGCATAAGCACGGGCTTTTTAAGCCGTTTGGTTTGGCCTTGACGGCAAGGCTTTGCTCCTGTTCGGTGGCACATAAATCTTGCACCCGTGGAAAACGTTACCCGTTGACCCCGTGCAGTGAGTAATCGGCGGATGCGGCTTGCACGATGTGGGGCATAAACGGATCATTTTGGTGCGTGCCTGTTTGGCCGGATGCGCCCGGGTGTTTTCGCCGTGAAGCAGCGTTCATTCGCAGGTATGCTGAGCACCTGAAACCTGACCAGCCGAACGGAGTGACTGCGGTGTTCGCCTTAGATCCACGTCTTCAACATGACACGCTGCCCATCGGGGATTTCCCCTTGAGCCGGCTGCTGCTGTCCAATGACTCGAATTACCCTTGGTTTATCCTGGTGCCACGTATCGACGGTATCAGTGAAGTGTTTCAACTGGATGTCGCTGATCAGCAGCGTTTGTGGCAGGAAAGCACGGCCTTGGCGCAGTTGCTGAATGAAGGGTTTGCCGCCGATAAAATGAACATCGGTGCCTTGGGCAATGTTGTCAGCCAGTTGCATGTACATGTCATTGTGCGCAAACGGGATGATGTCGCGTGGCCTGCCCCTGTCTGGGGCAAGCATCCGGCGCGGCCTTACACTGAAGAGCAGGTAGCAGCCATACGTGTGCGTTTGCGCGCGCTGCTGCCCGCCGATTTCATCTTTACCCGGGACTGAACCATGGACCTGCAAGACCGTGTGATGGACCTTGAAAGCCGCCTGGCCTTCCAGGACGACACCATTGAGACGCTGAATGACATTCTGGTCACCCAGCAGCGGGCAGTTGAACGCCTGCAACTGCAAATGACGGCGTTGCTCAAGCGACAGGAAGAAATGGGCGGGCAGTTCGAGTCTTCCGAAGAAGAGGCGCCGCCGCCGCATTACTGATTGGCCCGATCAAATGAGGGGCAATAAAAAACCGCGATGCAGCATGGGCTGCATCGCGGTTTCTTTTTTCAGGGCTAGGGCTGGGATCAGCGACGCGGCAATGCGGCGATCACGTCTTCAGCTTGCAGGCCCTTGTCACGGTTCATCACGGAGAACTCCACGCGCTGGCCTTCGACCAGGACGCGATGGCCCTCGCCACGGATGGCTCGGAAGTGGACGAAGATATCGTCGCCCGAATCCCGGGAAATAAAGCCGAAGCCTTTGGAGGTGTTGAACCACTTGACGGTCCCGGTATCCCGGTTGGTCATGTCGTAGTTTTGCGACGAGGCCGCAGGGGACGAACGGTAGAAGCTGATGGCCAGATGAAGAACGATGGCGACCACAGCAATCACCAGGCTGAGCAGGATGGCCGGGTGGCCCCCGACTTCAGGCATCGGTGCCAAGAGGGTAAGGGTTTGTACAACAACAGTCAGTACCAGCAGCGCGCTGACCAGGTTTTGCAGTTGATGACGCGTGCCTTTGTTCCAGTAAGGGATCACTGGCGCCAGGGTCAGGTTAAGAAGGCCGAACAAGGCCAGGTAGAGAGCGTCGTGTTGTTCCAGGTAGGGAGGGCTTCCCTGTTGCAGGCTCGGGATAAAGGACAGCAGCAAAGCCGCAACGCCCGTTAGCAGGTGGACGATTTTCAACATTTTGATTAACTCACGTTAAGACGGATCACGAAGGAAGAGCTGACTGGCACGGTTCGCTTCTGAACAATGGGAGGCGTTGGGCACGTGCGCGGGTATCAGCCTATGTGGCTTGCCGTGAAAAATAACGGCAGCGACACGCTGCCTATTTAACAGCAAAGCCTGTGCCTTCTCAAATCAAGCATTTCGGACTGTTGCGACGGTCACGGCATTTCTGTGGCAAACACGTGTCCTAGACCGGTTCAGGGGCTTTTGGGCGTCACCCAGGTTTTTTTTTGTAACGCTCAAAGCCTTGCCTGCCGTTGGTATGCGTCTGTGCCGGGACGATTTGCCGCACGTCGTGAGGGGGCATCAGGCTGCACAGGGTCAGTACTCTTGCTAGAGTGGTTCTGCACCTGATCAATGAATTTTTATCAATTGAAGGGGATAAACATGGCAATCGATATTGGTATCAGTGAAGAAGATCGTAAATCAATCGTCGATGGACTTTCACGACTGCTTTCCGATACCTATGTACTTTACCTGAAGACCCACAACTTTCATTGGAATGTCACGGGGCCCATGTTTCGTACACTGCACTTGATGTTTGAAGAGCAATATAACGAACTGGCATTGGCTGTTGACTCAATCGCCGAACGTATTCGTGCACTGGGCTTTCCGGCGCCGGGTGCTTATTCGGTGTATGCCCGTCTTTCCTCCATCAAGGAAGAAGAGGGTGTACCCAGCGCGGAAGATATGATCAAGCAATTGGTCGAGGGGCAGGAAGCGGTTACCCGGACTGCACGCGGAATCTTCCCGTTGCTGGATAAAGTCAGTGATGAGCCGACAGCGGACTTGCTGACCCAGCGTATGCAAGTCCACGAAAAAACGGCGTGGATGTTGCGCTCCCTGCTCGAAAATAAGTAATCGTTATTGGCGAGTGGCGTCGACCTGGCGTCGCTCGCCTGCCGATGAGGACGGCTCCTCAGCCTGGCCCTGCACCTCACGACCTTCCCGATGCACGCGTTGGCTTGTCCTACGACGATCCACTCCACGTCTTCTGGCTGCACTTGTCTACTTGATGTTTTATAGGCTCAACGACCAATGAAATAAATTCATTGAGTGGTCGTCTGGCAATGGAGTGTCAAGTGTATGTCACGCGGAGTGGGTAGTGGAGTTATGGAGACTTCTGGTTTTCATAAGATAAAAGTTGACCCCTTTGTTAAAGGGTTCGATATGCAACTGGCCAAGCCATTGTCCCGATCAGTCAGGCTTAATGGTTTTTCGACGTGTTTGCGACTTGAAGAAGTCTATTGGAATATTCTCACGGAGATCGCCAGGATCAATGCCTGTTCAGTCAGTGCTTTATTATCTTACGTGGATCGGGAAGTGCATTTGCGTTATGGAGGTGTGAAGAACTTCAGTGGTCTTGTCCGGGTGGTATGTGTTGTCCATGCCCTGAAGGGGCGTATAACGGCACCTGATGGTCAGGTCGGCTTGGGCTGACCCGGGCGCCCGATGCCTGGCCCTGGGTCGGGTATCGGGGCAAATCCGGCGCCGGCCGTATCTATATAAAGAGCCGCGAGCCGCTACGGCTGCACAGCCTCGATTTACCAGATATAATCCCGCTCTTTGCTGTCGCCGGAGCTTTCAGGGGCCGGCGCGGCGCAGCAGTGATCTGATCGCCGAGACATTCCATGCCCATGTACGACTATCAATGTGCCTCCTGCGGTCATCAGTTGGAAGCCATTCAGAAGATCAGCGCCGCGCCGCTGGTCGATTGCCCTGCCTGCCAGGCGCCCGAGTTGAAGAAGATGCTGTCCATGCCAGGCTTTCGCTTGAGCGGCAGTGGCTGGTACGAGACCGACTTCAAGACCGGCTCGAAGAAGAATCTGGCTGGCGGCGACAAAGCAGACTGAGTTGAACTCCACGCGTGAGCTCTTGCATTATCCGACACCTGACTTAATGTGCGGTGACCCAGGCAAGACCTCCACCGAATTTCGAATTACGAGAAGCGAAACCACTACCATGATGCGCAGCCATTATTGCGGCCAACTGAACGAGACCCTGGAAGGTCAGGAAATCACCCTTTGCGGATGGGTTCACCGTCGCCGCGACCACGGCGGGGTGATCTTCCTCGACATCCGTGATCGTGATGGTCTGGCCCAGGTGGTGTTCGATCCGGACCGTGCCGAGAGCTTCGCCGCCGCCGATCGCGTGCGTAGCGAGTACGTCGTGAAAATCACCGGCAAGGTTCGCCTGCGTCCGGCGGGTGCCACCAACGCCAACATGGCGTCGGGCATGATTGAAGTCCTCGGCTACGAGCTGGAAGTGCTGAACGAGTCGGAAACCCCGCCGTTCCCACTGAACGAGTTCTCTGACGTCGGCGAAGAAACTCGCTTGCGCTATCGCTTCCTCGATCTGCGTCGTCCGGAAATGGCCGAGAAGTTGCGTCTGCGCTCGCGCATGACCACCAGCATCCGTCGCTTCCTGGACGAGAACGGCTTCCTCGATGTCGAGACGCCGATCCTGACCCGTGCTACTCCGGAAGGCGCGCGTGACTACCTGGTGCCTAGCCGTACCCACGCGGGTTCCTTCTTCGCGTTGCCGCAATCTCCACAGCTGTTCAAGCAACTGCTGATGGTGGCCGGCTTCGACCGTTACTATCAAATCGCCAAGTGCTTCCGTGACGAAGACCTGCGCGCCGACCGCCAGCCGGAATTCACCCAGATCGACATCGAGACCAGCTTCCTCGATGAAAAAGAGATCATGGGCCTCACCGAGCAAATGATCCGCAACCTGTTCAAGGAAGTGCTGGACCTGGAATTCGGCGAATTCCCACACATGACCTTCGAAGAAGCCATGCGCCGCTACGGTTCCGACAAACCAGACCTGCGTAACCCGCTGGAACTGGTTGACGTTGCCGACCAGCTCAAGGAAGTCGATTTCAAGGTGTTCAGCGGCCCGGCCAACGACCCGAAATGCCGCATCGCCGCGTTGCGTGTTCCAGGCGCCGCGAGCATGCCGCGCAAGCAGATCGACGACTACACCAAGTTCGTCGGCATCTACGGTGCCAAGGGCCTGGCGTACATCAAGGTCAACGAGCGCGCCAAGGGCGTTGAAGGCCTGCAGTCGCCAATCGTCAAGAACATCCCGGAAGCCAACCTCAACGTGATCCTCGATCGCGTTGGCGCGGTTGACGGCGATATCGTGTTCTTTGGCGCCGACAAGGCGAAGATCGTCAGCGAAGCTTTGGGTGCGCTGCGGATCAAGGTGGGTAACGACCTCGACCTGCTGACCTGCAAGTGGGCGCCAATGTGGGTCGTCGACTTCCCGATGTTCGAAGAAAACGACGACGGCAGCTTCAGTGCCTTGCACCACCCGTTCACCGCGCCGAAGTGCACGCCGCAAGAGCTGGAGGCCAACCCGGCCGGCGCTCTGTCCCGCGCCTACGACATGGTTCTGAACGGCACCGAGCTGGGTGGCGGTTCGATCCGTATCCATCGCAAGGAAATGCAGCAATCGGTATTCCGCCTGCTGGGCATCAACGAAGATGAGCAGCAAGAGAAGTTCGGCTTCCTGCTTGACGCACTGAAGTACGGTGCACCACCCCACGGTGGTTTGGCCTTCGGCCTTGACCGTCTGGTGATGCTGATGACCGGTGCCCAGTCGATCCGTGAAGTGATTGCCTTCCCGAAAACCCAGAGTGCTGCTGACGTGATGACGCAAGCTCCGGGTGTGGTGGATGCCAAGGCGCTGCGTGAACTGCACATCCGTCTGCGTGAAGCGCCAAAAGCTGAGTAAGGCTGCTGCGTGAAAGCGCGATAAGGTTTTACGCAGTCAAAAAGGCGCATCTTCGGATGCGCCTTTGCGTTAAAGAGCTAAATCCTGCCTGGGGCGGGATCGTTAAGGTTTCTAGAGAATTTCGGAGTTGTGTTATGGCTGGCCATTCCAAGTGGGCGAACATCAAGCACCGCAAAGAGCGTCAGGATGCCAAGAAAGGCAAGATCTTCACCAAGTGGATTCGCGAGCTGACCGTCGCTGCCCGCCAGGGCGGCGGTGACCCGGGCTCCAACCCGCGTCTGCGCTTGGCGCTGGACAAGGCCCTGGGCGCGAACATGAGCCGTGACATTATCGACCGCGCGGTCGCGCGTGGTGCTGGCGCGGCTGATACCGACGATATGGTCGAGCTGAGCTATGAAGGCTATGGCCCGGGCGGCGTGGCGGTGATGGTCGAGTGCATGACCGATAACCGTAACCGTACCGCCGCAGCGGTGCGCCATGCGTTCAGCAAGTGTGGTGGCAACCTCGGCACTGATGGCTCGGTGGCTTACCTGTTCGAGCGCAAAGGCCAGATCTCCTTTGCACCGGGTGTTGATGAAGACGCGCTGATGGAAGCTGCGATGGAGGCTGATGCCGACGACGTAGTGACCAACGACGACGGTTCCATTGATGTGTTCACCTCGTTCGCGGGTTTCTACTCGGTGCGTAACGCCTTGGACGCGGCGGGTTTCAAAGGCACTGATGCAGAAATCGTCATGTTGCCAACCACCAGTGCTGAACTGGACCTGGACGGTGCGCAGAAGGTGCTTAAGATGCTCGACATGCTTGAAGACCTGGATGACGTGCAGAACGTTTATTCCAATGCGGATATTCCAGAGTCGGTAGCCGAACAACTCGTCTGAGAGCACCCAAGATCCAATGTGGGAGCTGTCGAGCCCCAGCGAGGCTGCGATGGCATCGCCTCGGTGTTCCTGACACTGCGCGGTGCCTGCATCGCAGGCAAGCCAGCTCCCACCCTTGATCTTCGCTGTTTTGAGTTATTGTATTTTTTACCCAACCTGCAGGCGTTATGACTCTAATCCTAGGTATCGACCCCGGTTCGCGCATTACCGGCTTTGGCGTGGTGCAACATACCCCGCGAGGCTGTGTCTACGTTGCCTCGGGCTGTATCCGTACCGGTGCCGGCGAGCTGGCCGAGCGTTTGCAGATCGTTTACCGCGGCGTGCGTGAAGTGATCCAGACCTACGGCCCGGTGACCATGGGTATTGAAAAGGTCTTCATGGCCAAAAACGCCGACTCGGCCTTGAAACTCGGCCAGGCCCGTGGCGCCGCCATCGTTGCGGGTGCCGAAGAGGGCATGGAAATTGCCGAATACACCGCGACCCAGGTCAAACAAGCGGTGGTCGGCACCGGTGCGGCGAATAAAGAGCAGGTGCAGATGATGGTCATGCACATGCTCAAGCTCACCGCCAAACCGCAAATCGACGCCTCCGACGCCCTGGCCATTGCTATTTGCCATGCTCATACCCGTTCCAGTCTGCTGCCGCACGGGCTGGGTACGGCACGCAGTCGTGGCGGTCGCCTGCGTCTCTGATAGCATCAGCGCAATCATTCTGCGCGTAGCGTGTGAAAGGCCTGTGTTGTCGGCCGTCATGCCTGCGTTATTTCCGGTCAGGCCTGGATCTGACTCAAGCTTTAGGGATTTGAACCGTGATTGGACGTTTGCGCGGCACGTTGGCTGAGAAACAGCCGCCGCACCTGATTCTGGATGTAAACGGGCTGGGGTATGAGCTGGAAGTGCCCATGACTACCCTCTATCGCCTGCCCTCGATTGGTGAGCCGCTGACGTTGCACACGCATTTGGTGGTGCGCGAAGACGCGCAATTGCTCTATGGTTTCATCGGCAAGCGTGACCGCGACTTCTTTCGGGAGCTGATCCGCCTTAACGGCGTTGGGCCGAAGCTGGCGCTGGCCTTGATGTCGAGCCTTGAGGTCGATGAACTGGTGCGTTGTGTCTCTGCCCAGGACACCTCGGCCCTGACCAAGGTACCCGGTGTCGGCAAGAAAACCGCCGAGCGTTTGCTGGTAGAGCTCAAGGATCGCTTCAAGGCATGGGAAGTCGTGCCGAGTATGTTTGCCCTGGTGCCCAATCAGCCGGACGCTCCGGCTTCTCAAGTGGCCAGTGCCGAAAGTGATGCCGTCAGCGCGCTGATTTCCCTGGGCTACAAGCCTCAGGAGGCCAGCAAAGCTGTGTCGGCGATCAAGGACAAGAACCTGAGCAGCGAAGACATGATCCGCCGTGCCCTGAAGGGAATGATTTAAGTGATTGAAGCTGATCGTCTGATCGCGGCCACCGGCCCCCGGGACCGTGAAGAAGTCCAGGACCGGGCGATCCGCCCCCTGAGCCTGGCCGAATACATCGGCCAGCCCACCGTGCGCGAGCAGATGGAGTTGTTTATCCAGGCTGCACGCGGGCGCAGTGAGTCCCTGGACCATACGCTGATCTTCGGTCCTCCGGGCCTGGGTAAAACCACCCTGGCCAATATCATTGCCCAGGAAATGGGCGTGTCGATCAAAAGTACGTCGGGGCCGGTGCTGGAGCGACCGGGGGATCTGGCGGCGCTGCTGACCAACCTTGAGCCTCATGATGTGCTGTTCATCGATGAGATCCACCGGCTTTCGCCCATCGTCGAAGAAGTGCTGTACCCGGCCATGGAAGACTTCCAGCTGGATATTATGATCGGCGAAGGGCCTGCCGCGCGGTCGATCAAGCTCGACCTGCCACCGTTCACCCTGGTGGGCGCCACCACCCGTGCCGGGATGCTGACCAACCCGCTGCGAGACCGTTTCGGCATTGTTCAACGTCTAGAGTTCTATAGCACGGCGGATCTGGCCACGATCGTCGGTCGTTCAGCTGGGATTCTGGGTTTACCGCTCGACCCTGAAGGTGGCTTTGAAATCGCCCGCCGCGCCCGTGGTACGCCGCGGATTGCCAACCGCTTGTTGCGCCGGGTACGGGACTTTGCCGAAGTGCGGGCCAAGGGGCATATCACCAAGGCGGTAGCGGACCTTGCGTTGAACCTGCTGGATGTCGATGAGCATGGCTTCGACCATCAGGATCGACGCCTGCTCTTGACCATGATCGAGAAGTTCGACGGTGGCCCGGTGGGGGTGGACAGCCTGGCGGCAGCGATCAGTGAGGAGCGTCATACCATTGAGGACGTACTGGAGCCTTACCTGATCCAGCAGGGCTATATCATGCGTACGCCGCGGGGGCGCGTGGTGACGCGTCATGCTTACCTGCATTTTGGGTTAAACATTCCGTCACGATTGGGTGAGATGCCCGTGGTAGACGAATTCCTCGATGCAGTGGACGATTAAAAGGGCTTGGCCAGTCGATTTATTCGAGGTTTGTGCTGTCCTAGTGGCTGGCGTCGTCATTCTTTCATTAGAAATGTTTCAGCGAATGAAAAAACAGTTGCCTGGCCGGATTGGCAACCTGAGGAGTAAGCACTAGAGTATGCGCGCGCAAAACGGGGATCAGTCGTTCGCACATCGCTGTCGCGTTTATTACGAGGACACCGATGCTGGCGGCATCGTTTATTACGTCAACTATCTCAAGTTCATGGAGCGGGCTCGAACCGAGCGGCTACGGGAGCTGGGCTTTGCCCAATCCACGCTGGTAGGGGAGGACCTGTTGTTTGTCGTGCATTCCAGCGAGGCTCGTTATTACGCGCCGGCGCGGCTGGACGATGAACTGCTGGTCAGCGCAGAAATAACCGAATTGAACCGTGCCAGCCTGCGCTTTAAACAGCAGGTCAGGCGGGCTACGGATGCAACGCTGCTCTGTGAGGGGCAGTTCCTGGTGGCCTGTGTGCGCACCAACAGTTTGAAGCCTAGGGCCATTCCCGAAACTCTACGCGCGGCCTTTGCCGGCGTGAGCGGCGCGGGTAAACATTCAGAGCAGGAGATTTAGCGTGGAACCTACCGTCGTCGACCATTCCTCCATGTGGAGCCTGGTCAGCAATGCCAGTGTCGTGGTTCAACTGGTTATGCTGATCCTGGTAGCCGCATCGGTTACCTCTTGGGTCATGATTTTTCAGCGCAGCAACCTGCTGCGCGCCGGTCGACGTGCCCTGGAGAGCTTCGAGGAGCGCTTCTGGTCGGGTATCGACCTGTCCAAACTCTACCGTCAGGCCGGTAGCAACCCGGACCCGGATTCGGGCGTCGAGCAGATCTTCCGTGCCGGCTTCAAGGAGTTCTCCCGTCTGCGCCAGCAGCCAGGCGTTGATCCGGAAGCGGTCATGGAAGGCGTGGCCCGTGCCATGCGCGTCGCCATTTCCCGTGAAGAAGAGAAGCTGGAACAAAGCCTGCCATTCCTCGCAACCGTCGGTTCCGTCAGCCCGTACATCGGCCTGTTCGGTACCGTGTGGGGGATCATGAACTCCTTCCGTGGCCTGGCCCAGGCCCAGCAAGCGACCCTGGCCACTGTGGCCCCGGGTATCGCCGAAGCACTGATCGCTACCGCTATCGGTCTGTTCGCTGCCATTCCCGCAGTAATCGCTTACAACCGTTTTGCCGCACGTGGCGAAACCTTGATCAGCCGTTACTACACCTTCGCCGATGAATTCCAGGCGATCCTGCACCGTAAAGTGCACACCAGCGAAGAATAAGCAGGTAATTCCCAATGGCTTTAATCGCTCGAGCTCGCAAAAAGCGCAAGCCGGTCGCCGAGATGAACGTAGTGCCTTACATCGACGTGATGCTGGTACTGCTGGTTATCTTCATGGTGACCGCGCCGATGCTCAATCAGGGCGTGAAGGTTGATCTGCCCAAGGTTTCCAGCGAAGCCTTGCCGCAAGACAACAACACCCAGGTCCTGACCATTTCGATCAAGGCTGACAAGACCTATTACTGGAACCTTGGCAGCGAAGTCGATACCCAGAAACAGCAGGACAAGGCGATGACCTTGCCGCAGATGACTGACGCCGTGACCAAGATCATTCGCGCCGGCAACGAAGGTGGCAAGCACACCCAGGTGTTCATTCGCGGCGACAAGGTCGTTGATTATGGCTCCGTGATGGGTGCCATGGGCGGGCTGCAGAAGGCCGGGGTCGGTAATGTTGGCTTGATTACCGAGGCGCCCTGATGCACCAACAGCGAGAGCCGTCCGCCTCGGAAAGCTACTTCTGGCCTAGCGTCTGGGCAGTTGCCCTGCACGTCCTGGTATTTGGCATGCTGTTCGTCAGTTTTGCCATGACCCCGGACCTGCCGCCGGCCAAGCCGATCGTGCAGGCGACCCTGTATCAGCTGAAATCGAAAAGCCAGGCGACCACCCAGACCAATCAGAAGATTGCGGGTGAGGCCCAGAAGTCGGCTGCGCGCCAGACT
The DNA here is from genome assembly GCF_009724245.1 of Pseudomonas spelaei. Lineage (GTDB taxonomy): Bacteria > Pseudomonadota > Gammaproteobacteria > Pseudomonadales > Pseudomonadaceae > Aquipseudomonas > Aquipseudomonas spelaei. Next base: position 310,683 of record NZ_WNNK01000001.1, read on the forward strand.
GAAGTCGAGCAGATGGAACAGAAGAAGGTCGAGCAGGAAGCGGTGAAAGCGGCTGCGGAACAAAAGAAAGAAGAGGCGGCTCAAAAAGCCGAGGAATCGAAAAAGGCTGACGAGGCGAAGAAAGCTGACGAGGCGAAAAAGGCTGATGAAGCCAAGAAGTCCGAGAAAGCTGCCGAAGCCAAAAAGGCCGAAGAGAAACAATTGGCTGATATAGCCAAGAAGAAATCTGAAGAAGAAGCCAAGAAAGCTGCTGAAGAAGAGGCCAAGAAAAAGGCCGCTGAAGAAGCGAAGAAAAAGATAGTCGAAGACGCGAAGAAGAAAGCCGCGGACGACGCCAAGAAGAAAGCTGAAGCCGACGAGGCGAAGAAGAAAGTCGCCGACGACGCGAAGAAGAAAGCGGCTGCCGATGCCTCCAAGAAAAAGGCCCAGGAAGCGGCGCGTAAATCGACCGAAGAGAAAAAGGCCCAGGCCTTGGCCGATTTGCTTTCCGACACGCCGCAGCGTCAGCAGGCCTTGGCGGATGAGCGCGGTGATCAAGTCGCGGGCAGTTTCGACGATCTGATTCGGGCTCGGGCAGCAGAAGGGTGGGCACGTCCTCCTTCCGCACGTAAAGGTATGACAGTAGTGCTGCAGATCGGCATGTTGCCGGACGGTACGGTGACTTCGGTCAGCGTGGCCAAGTCCAGTGGTGATGGTTCGTTCGACAGTTCCGCGGTTGCAGCGGTCAAGAATATTGGCCGGTTGACCGAGATGCAGGGAATGAAACCAAGCGACTTCGCTCCCTACCGTTCATTCAAGATGACATTCACACCTGAGGATCTAGCCTTGTGAGAAACCTTCTTCGAGGAATGCTTGTCGTTATTTGCTGCATGGCAGGGATAGCGGCGGCGGATGAAAAGAACATCCTGGTCACCAGCGGCAGTGATCGGGCTACCCCGATCGCGGTTGTGCCGTTTGGCTGGCAGGGCGGCAGCGTACTGCCGGATGACATGGCTGAAATCATCGGTAATGACCTGCGTAACTCGGGTTACTACGCGCCGATTCCGAAACAGAACATGATCAGCCAGCCGACCCAGGCCAGCGAAGTCATCTACCGTGACTGGAAAGCCTTGGGCGCCCAGTACCTGATGGTGGGCAGCATTGTTCCGGCCGGCGGTCGCCTGCAGATTCAATACGCCCTGTTCAACGTCGCTACCGAGCAGCAAGTGCTGACCGGCAGCGTGTCGGGCACCGTGGATCAACTGCGTGACATGGCTCACTACATCTCCGATCAGTCGTTCGAAAAACTGACCGGTATCAAGGGAGCCTTCTCCACGCGTCTGCTTTACGTGACGGCTGAACGGTTCTCGGTGGACAACACTCGCTACACCTTGCAGCGCTCCGACTATGACGGCGCTCGGGCCGTGACCCTGTTGCAATCCCGTGAGCCGATCCTGTCGCCGCGTTTTGCGCCGGATGGCAAGCGTATCGCCTACGTATCCTTTGAGCAGCGTCGTCCACGGATCTTCGTTCAGCACATCGATACCGGTCGCCGTGAGCAGATCACCAACTTTGAAGGCCTCAACGGTGCACCTGCGTGGTCGCCGGATGGTTCGCGCCTGGCGTTCGTGCTGTCCAAGGACGGCAACCCTGATATCTACGTGATGAACATGGGTTCGCGCCAGATCTCCCGTGTGACCAGCGGCCCGGGTATCAACACCGAACCGTTCTGGGGCAAGGATGGTTCGACCATCTACTTCACCTCCGACCGGGGCGGCAAGCCGCAAATCTACAAAACCAGCGTTGGCGGTGGTGGTGCGGAACGTGTGACCTTTATTGGTAACTACAACGCCAACCCGAAGCTTTCTGCTGATGAAAAGACGTTGGTGATGATTCACCGTCAGGATGGTTTCACTAATTTCCGGGTTGCGGCCCAGGATTTGCAGCGCGGAACCGTAAAAATCCTTACAGATACCAACCTTGATGAGTCAGCCACTGTTGCGCCCAACGGCACCATGGTAATCTACGCCACCCGCCAGCAGGGCCGGGGAGTCTTGATGCTCGTGTCCATAAATGGACGCGTAAGGCTCCCGCTTCCTACCGCACAAGGCGAAGTCAGAGAACCGTCCTGGTCCCCTTACCTGAACTGACGCGGCGCTACACGTTTTACTTAACACACTGGGGTTCATTAGGAGTTTCACGATGGAAATGCTGAAGTTTGGTAAGTTTGCTGCTCTGGCTCTGGCTCTGTCCGTAGCCGTTGGTTGCTCCTCTAAAGGCGGCGACAATGCCGGTGAAGGCGCAGCTGTTGATCCAAACGCTGGTTACGGCGCTAACACGGGTGCAGTTGACGGCTCCCTGAGCGAAGAAGCTGCTCTGCGCGCGATCACCACTTTCTACTTCGAATACGACAGTTCTGACCTGAAGCCAGAAGCCATGCGCGCTCTGGACGTTCACGCCAAGGACCTGAAAGCTAACGGCGCTCGCGTTGTTCTGGAAGGTAACACTGACGAACGTGGTACTCGTGAGTACAACATGGCTCTGGGCGAGCGTCGTGCGAAAGCCGTTCAGCGCTACCTGGTACTGCAAGGTGTTGCTCCAGGCCAACTGGAACTGGTTTCCTACGGTAAAGAGCGTCCAGTTGCTACTGGCCACGACGAGCAGTCCTGGGCTCAAAACCGTCGCGTCGAACTGCGTAAGTAATTCGTCATGCGAACGTGCCGTCGTGTAGTAACCGTATTGACTCTCAGCCTGGCACCGCTTGCGGTGTGGGCTGCGGTTCCTGTGACTGATAGCAACTCTGGCTATAACAATAGCGGGAGCAGCTATCCGCCAGCAGGTTATGGCACGAACGGCGCCTATGCTGGGGGACCGGCTACTGCCGCTCCCTCAGCACAGGGCGAGCTGTTCAACCAGCTGCAACGCATGCAGGATCAATTGTCGCAGCAGCAAGGCACCATTGAGATTCTGCAAAACCAAGTGAACCAGCTGAAACAAGAAGGCCTGGAGCGATACCAGGATCTTGATCGGCGTATAGGAAACGGCGCTTCACCTGCCGCTACTCCTGATAATTCTTCTGCCGGTGGTGCCGCAAACGCCGCCGGTGGTGCAGTCGCAGGAGCCGCGGCTGCCAGCCAGGCCCCTGCTGCCAGCAGCGAACCGGGTGATCCGGCGAAGGAAAAGCTGTATTACGACGCAGCCTTCGACCTGATCAAAGCCAAGGATTTCGACAAGGCCAGCCAGGCCTTTACCGCATTCCTGCGCAAATACCCGAACAGTCAGTACGCGGGCAATGCCCAGTACTGGTTGGGTGAGGTGAACCTGGCCAAAGGTGATCTGCAAGGTGCAGGTCAGGCGTTTGCCAAGGTCAGCCAGCTCTACCCAAAGCACGCCAAGGTGCCTGATTCGCTGTACAAGCTTGCTGACGTAGAACGCCGCCTGGGTCATGCAGACAAGGTCAAAGGCATTTTGCAGCAGGTAGTGGCCCAATACCCGGGTACTTCCGCCGCTCAGTTGGCTCAGCGTGATTTGCAACGCATGTAAGCGTCGCTATTCCGTTTAGAAGAAACCCGCGCTTGTCGCGGGTTTTTTCGTTAGAATCCACGCCCTTTTATGAAACACGCTTCCTGGGGTTCACGCGTTGGCGGGATCTCTTGAAGTGCCTGACGGAGGCGGACAGCCTGTTTAGCTGTTACGCCCGTGGCGACTATGCAAGACACATTACGTATCACCGAAGTTTTTTACTCGTTGCAGGGTGAAACGCGCACTGCCGGCCTGCCGACTGTATTTGTGCGCCTCACCGGTTGCCCGTTGCGCTGCCAATACTGCGACAGTGCCTACGCCTTCAGTGGCGGAACCGTACGTACCCTGGACGACATCCTCCAGCAGGTGGCCGGCTACCGGCCGCGCTACGTCTGTGTGACGGGCGGCGAGCCCTTGGCACAGCCCAATGCCATTCCTTTGCTCAAGCGGCTCTGCGACGCCGGTTACGAGGTGTCGCTGGAAACCAGCGGCGCCCTGGATATTTCGGCGGTCGATCCTCGGGTCAGCCGGGTGGTCGACCTCAAGACCCCAGGCTCCAAGGAAGTGCAGCGCAACCGCTATGAGAACATCGACCTGCTGACGGCCAACGACCAGGTCAAGTTTGTCATCTGCTCCCGTGAAGACTACGAGTGGGCCAGCTCCAAGCTGATCCAGTACGGTCTCGACCGGCGTGCCGGCGAGGTGCTGTTCTCTCCAAGCCACCATGACCTGAATGCTCGCGACCTGGCGGACTGGGTGGTTGCGGACAACCTGCCAGTGCGCCTGCAACTGCAGTTGCACAAGTACCTTTGGAACGACGAGCCGGGCCGCTGAAAGGCTTCCAGGCGGCCAGAATTACTCACCCCGCGCGTTATTTCTGATTTATTTCAAATAAGGTGTTGAATAATCCTTAGAAATCAGTATTATACGCGCCACCACACAGCGGGTCGTTAGCTCAGTTGGTAGAGCAGTTGGCTTTTAACCAATTGGTCGTAGGTTCGAATCCCACACGACCCACCATTTTTGGCGGTTTAGAAAATCCGGAAGGCCCACGCAAGTGAGGATTTCCGGGTTTTTTTTTGCCTGAAAAATAGCGAATTCTTAGAATACAATGCCACCAATGGGAACGAGCAAACGCGCTCCCACCGGTGGCACTCCTACTTAGTTGATCTTCTGATCAATCCCAGCCTGCAACTCCTGGCTGTCACTGTGCCCGCCAGCCCGCAGCGGCCCAAGGTTGAAGGCTTGATCCTTGCGGGTGGCCTCGTCCTGTTTCTGGGTCAGCTCATCCTTGGCGCCCAGAACCAGGTTAACCGGCGACTTCGAGATGTTCAGCCCAACATCGGCGCGGTAGTCGCTACCCGCCAGGGTAGTGGCCGTGACGGTAGAGCCGCCGAGGTTGACCTTGCCGTCGCTGGCGCTGATCCGTGCGCCGGTCAATCGAGTATCGCCTCCTACCTGCAGATCGACGCCCCGGTTACCACTGATGCCCGATGCCTGGGTGACGCTGTCCTTGATGATATGGCTGACGTCCAGGTTCAAGGTCGGGGTGTAGGTGGTGTTGCCGCTCTTGTCGCCAAACAGCACGCTTTCTGCGGTATTGGCCACCGAGCTGCCGGTGGTGTTCTTGTCGCTGACGGTGTAACTGTCACTGGTTTTCGGCCAGAACTTATCCTTGACGCCGGACAGGCGAGTGCCCAGGGCATCCTTCTTGTCCGCCAGGTAGGTCTTGGCTTTGTCCACGCGAGTGCCGAAGGCGCCGCGTGGCTCTGGGTTGACGTCGTAGCTGCCACTGCGGGTGAGTTTCTCCCCCAGGCGCTCCTTGGCATTGCTGACGCTGTTGACCACGCTGTCTTTGGCTGAGGCCAAATGCTCGGTGCCCTTGTCGACGACGTTCTCCAGTTTCTCGCGGTGTTTGTCGAATGCACCCTCGGCCTTGGCTTGCACCTTGTCCTTGAGCGGGCCTGTGGTCTTGGCCAGTTTGTCGACCACGCCCGGTTGGTTTTTTTCGACGTCCAGCTTGGCATCCACATTGACCTGGGTGCTGCTGACCTGATCCTTGCGGCTCTCTATCACAAGGTCCCCGCCAATCTTGCCGCTGACTTGGTCGGCTTCAATCCGCGCGCCAGCCAGATGAGTATCCCCAGCGCTGTTGATGACCACGCTGTCGGCCTTGATCAGGCTGTCATGCTGGGTAGTGCCTTGCAGATGATCGACATCGACTTTCACTCGGGCATTGATGCCGTGCTGGGTCTTTGGCGTGTCATGTTCACCGGCATTGGCGAGGGTGGTTTTGCCACCACTGCCGCCGGCGCCCAAGCCTACGCCCCAGCTGTTATGAGCCTGGGTCGATTGCGCGGACTCTTGCAGGATGCCGCCTTTCTCTGCATCGAGGCTGACACTGCCGGCCTTGATATGGGTGCCTTGCAAGTGGATGGCATCCACCGTATCAGCGCCGCTGGCCAGGGCAACCTTACCGTTGCTGTGCAACTGCGCGACGGTGACACCCTGGTCGTTTTCCGCCACTTTGCCGATGTTGAAGTTGGCGCTCAGGCTGCCGGTCTTGCCACTGCTTTCGGCGCTGCTGGTCTTGCCAGCACCGATAGTCAGGCCGCCACCCAGGTTACTGCCATCGCTGACATGGGTGTTGGTCGCCGCTTGCAGGTCCAGCTTGCCACCGGCATTGAGGCTGATATCACCGGTCTTGGCGGTACTGCTGCCGATCTGGGTGCCTTGCAGGGTCAGGTCGCCGCCGCTGGTGAGCTGGATCGGTCCGTTGCCCTGGATCGTCGCGACGTGAGCCTGGCTGTCCTGGGTGTCCAGGCGCTTATGGTCCAGTTGCACGCCGGCACCGAGGTTGACGTTAGTGCCGCTGGTGCCCGGGGCGGTGCCCACGGTCAACGAACCATTGCCGCGCAGGGTGTTGCTGTTTTTGCTCTGGGTGTCGTTGGCCTGGTTCAGCGCCAGCTCACCACCAGCCTTGAGGTTGACTCCTGCCTGGCCGCCATTGAACTGGCTGCCTTCATAACGGGCATCGCCCTTGGTGTTGATGTTGACGCCCTGGGTCCCGGCGTAGCTGCCGACCACTGCCGTGCTGGTGGTTTCCCGCACATCGCTGCTGCCGCCCGTGCCGCTGCCGCGTACGTTCAGGTCTTCACCGGTGGTGGTGTAGACCCGCACGCCCACCTTGGCGTCTACGCCTTGCTCACTGCTGCTGTGGGTATTGGCCGCCGCCGTGGCAACGTGGCTGCCGGCATCGATCTTCAACCCGCCGTCAGTGGCACGGTATTGGGTGCCTTCATCCTGCAGTTTGCCCGCCACATTGACCTGCACCGTGCCGCCACTGAACTGGCTGACCACTGCAGTACTGTCCTGCTGGGTCCGGCTTTTGTTGGTGTGACCCACTTCCACATCGAGCCCGATATTGGGCTGCTCGAAGGCGTCCAGCAATCCTGGCTGATGGAACTTGGTCTGGGCCACGCCTTCGACGGCTTTTTCGATCGGCCGGGTGATGCCTTTGTATTCGACATTCGCGCCGACATCGGCGGTCCAGCCGTTTTCTTTGTGGGTGCTGGTTTCGCTGTTATGGGCCGCCTGGTTATCGACTTGGGCAGCGTTAACCTGCAACTCGGAGCCGGCCTTGACCTGGGCGCCCTGGCTGGTGAGGGTGTTGCCGGCATTGATGGTCAGCTTGCCTGTCGCTGCCACGTTGCTGGTTTGTGCGGTGGTTTTGCTGCGGGTGTCTTGGCTGCTCTGATGGCTGAATTCTGCGCCACTGCCGGCCTTGTCCAGGCCGCCGGTGTAGTAGACGCCGCCACCGATGGTGGTCTTGTCGGTTGCGTGGGTGGTGCTGTCGTGGGCCGCCAGCAGCTCGACGTTTTTGCCGCTCAAGGTTGCATCGCCGTCGGTGGCCTTGAGGTCGGAACCCTTGACGCTCAAGTCGCCCCCTGCCGTGACGGCCAGGGTGCCGCCGCTGAGGCTGGAGGCCTGTTGACGGGTGGTGTCGGTCTTGCTGGTTTGCTGCTGGTCTTCATAGCGCACACCCGCACGATATTGGCGGGTGCCGTCGGCGGTTTCCTTGGCGTAGCCGTCAAAACCTCGGGTGTGGGTGCTGGTGGTGTCGTGGGAGGTGTTTTCAGCTGAGGCGATCTTGATATCGCCCTTGGCATCCGCCTTCAGCTCGCCTGCCGCCGACACTTGGGAGCCGCTGACTTCGATGTCCTTGGCGCTTTGCAGCTTGAGGTTACTGTCCGAGCGCAGGTTACTGGCGACGACGGTGCTGTCCTTGAGGTTCTTGCGGCTCTCATCCTTGGAGATACCGAAAAACTTGCTGTCCTTGCTGTAGCTGTTGTCGTGGGAAAGATCGCGCACGCCGTCGATCACCAGCGAACCTTTATCACTGATCACACTGGCTTGTTTGCCGCCACGGGCCTGGCTGCCGCTGATGCGTACTTCGTCAGCCTTGACGATCAGCTTGCCGTCGGCGTTGACCTTACTGCCGGTGTTCAAGGTCTTGCCCTTGTCGCCATCGCCGTTTTTGCCGAAGAAGCTGCCGCCTACCAAGTCGCCGGAGTAGGAATTGTCGCTGTTGCTCTGGGTACGGCTGGCGCTGGTGATTTCCACTTGCCGGGCGGCCAGTTGAATGTCACCCGGGGTTTTCAACTCTGCGCCTTGCAGTTGCAGTTTTTGTTGGCTGCTCAGTTCCAGGTTCTTGCCGGCCTTGAGGCTGCTGGTGACGCTGCGTTGCTCGCTGCTGGACTTGTCCCAGTTGGCTTTCCACAGGTGCTTGCGGTGGTTGCCCTGGTCACGGGTTTCGTGGGTCTCTGTGGCGGCACTCAGGCGCAGATCGTCGCCACTCTTGATGTTCAGCGTGTCGCCTGCTTCAACGCTGCTGGCCTTGATTTCGGTCTTGGCGCCGGAAGACAGCGCGGCATTCCGCTGGGCCACGACCTTGTTACCGTGCTGGCGCGAGTCCTTGTCGGTGGTGGTGGCGTCATAGGTTTCGTAGGTGAACAGAAAGTTGCTGTTTTCCCACTTATCACGATCTTGCTGGAGTTTGTGGCTTTCCAGGCTGCTCAGGGTCAGGTTGCGGCTGGCGTCGAGCTTGACGTTACGCCCGCTCACATCGGTGGCGGCCAGGTTCAAGTCCTTGCTGCTGTGCAGGCTGACATCGCCCTGGCGGCTTTGCACGCCGGCACGAGTGGCTTCAAGGCTATTAGCGTGCACTTGGCCGCTGATATCGAGGTCACCGGCAGAGCTGATTTTTACGCCGTCGCGGCCATTCACCTGCACCGCGCCGACCCGAACACCTGCGCCTTCGGCGGTGCTGATGATGTTGATACGTCCGGCCTGCATTGCGCCGAACAGGCTGGCGTCGATGCGCTGGTCCTGGGTCTTGCTGGCCGGATCGACCTTGCGCACTTCGCCGCTGGCGAAGTCGACCTGGTTGCGGCCGACGGTAAGGTTCAATTGGTCCCGGGCATCGAGGTGGCCCTGGCTGTCGATGCGCGGGGCGATCAGGTTGATTGAGCCACCGCGGTTTTGCAGGCCCTGGCCTTGCACCGTCAATTGCCCGCGAGCATCGCGGGTGCTCAAGGCTTGCAGCTTGCCGTCAGTGAGCTCGGGACGGCCTACCACCAGGTTGGCGTTGGGGGTGTTGATGAAGCTGCCGCCGTTGACCGAGATCCCGTTAGGGTTAGCCAGTACATAGTCGGCTGCCCGGCCGAAAATCTCCTGGGCGCCATTGAGGGTCGAGGCATTGCGGCTGATCACTTCGTTGAGGATCACGCTGGCCGCCTGGCCCTGGAATTGCGGGTTGGCCGCCAGATGCCCGGCGAGCTGGGATTGCCCGGCCTGCAGAGCGTTGTTCAGCACCACGCCCTGGCGGTCGACGTTGTAGTCCAGAAATTGGTTATGGGACAGGCCGCCGGCATTCGGCGCGACGATATTGACGATCGGCACACCCCCCTGATTTTGCAATTGCGGGGTCCCGCCGGGGCCTTCGACTACCGTAAGGCCAGCGGCCAATACCAGTTGAGGCACCAGGAACAGACTGGCGATGGCCCAGCGCAGTTTGCCACTGGGGGAGAGGTGAAAGCGGTGTGTGTCATTCGGCATAAAAAGTCTCGCTCTATGTTGTCTGATCCGGTCAGTGCGCCGTTCGGTGCGACGCTGCTGTGGGCCAGGTACATCGTTTATGTCAGGCTAATCGCGCATCGGCTTATCTGTGCAAGCTCATATCTGCACGCTCAGGCGCGTGAGCCAGACTTCCGGCTCCTGGCCAAAACCTGCGGGGGTGTTCAGGTTGCGTTGGTAGTCGAAGTCGAGCTGCACGTTCTTCCAGCTCAGGTTGAGTCCGGCGCTGGCCCCGCTCAGGCGTTGGCCCTGGGCGCCGTGCTCACGCTTGACCCAACCGTTGTCCAGGCCCACGCGTGGGGTGATCTTGATCGGCAGGTCGCTGTTGAGCGGCAAGCGCAGGGTGTTGCGCCAGACTGCGCCGATCGCACCGGAAGCACTGTTCTCGCGATAGCCGCGCACCGCCGAATCGTCGGTGGCCAGCAGTTGTTCGATGGCGGGTAATGAATCGGGGCTGTACTGCGCCGACAGTTGGCTTTGCCACTGCCACGGTTGGCCGTTGAGCTGGCCATTGCGCCATTGGGTGAGGTTGGCGCGGTACTTGTGGAACTGCGCCTGGGGCAGGTTCTTTTGCACTTGGTCGGCATCTCGGTCAGCACCGAACCAGGTCAGGCCCTGGGCGTAATTGACGTCCAGGTTCCACACTGCGCTGTTGAGCCAGAACAGATTCAACCCTGCCTCGGCCACGGTCAGCGTCGGGCTCTGGATCCCCAGGCGAACCTTTTGCAGGTAGCTGTCAACGTCCTTATAGGCCAACGACAGATTGGCACTCAGCTGATGGCCCTGGTCGCGCCACAACACGCGGTCGGTACGCAGGCTGACCTGATCGGTGCGACCGCTGTTATAGAACGTGGTGCTGCTGAGTTTGAACGGAGAGCGGTATTCGGCGTGGCTGGCGAACAGGCTGTAGGTCCAGTAACCGTAAGGGATGGAATAAAACAGGCTGTTACTGCGGCTGTAACGCGGGCCGTGGTTGAGGGTGTCGCTGAAGCTTAAGTTGAGCGAGTCGTTGAGCTGCAGCGGGCTGTCGAGGCTCAAGCTGATGGCGTTGCGATCACGCCCGGTGCCGGCGCTGCCGAGGTTATCCACCCCAAGGCCAAGGCCCCAGCGCGAGGCACTGCTGCGCGAGCGTAGGATGATCCGCGAAGCGCCTGGCTCGCTGCCGGGTGCGATATCGGCAGTGAGGTCCACCGAACGCAAGCGATTGAGCTGGTCCAGGCCCTGCTCCAGGTCCCGCAGGTTCAAGGGTTTGCCAAGCATTCCGGGGAAGGCGCCGCGCAACGACACCGGCAGGCTCTGGTCGGCCAGCTCGATGGCTTCGATGTAGCCTTCCTCGACGCGGATATCCAGGGTCTGCCCGGCGGCCGGTGTGCTGATCAGGTATGGACGGCTGGCGATATAGCCGGCCTCGACGTACAGGCGGGTGATCTCGGCCAGCAGTCGGTTGATCTGGGTGACGCCCATGCACGCGGCCACATAGGGTTCGATGTGTGTGTTGAGCTCAGTCTTGCTGAACAGCGTGACCCCGGCCAGGCGCGTACCGCTCAGGGGCCAGCAGCGTTCATCTTTCACGGTGTCTGCAGGCATTGCTGGCGCTGCCGGTTGGGGGCCGAAACTGCCTCGCTGCATCTGGCGCTGGCGTTGTTCCAATTGCAGTTGTTGTAAATCGCGCTGCTGCTGTTGCTGCAAACGCAGGGCTTCCTGGCCAGCCTGCGGCCCATCGGCAGCGGCCACCGGTAACGAGCCCAGGCAGAGCAGGGAAACCATCAGGTTGCGGGTAAGACGGCGACGCTCGGTTGAGGGCTGATTCGGCACTCGACATCCTTAACGTAGAAATACGGACGATCCACGCCCCTTGAGCCAGGTGGTGAACCCAGGGGGCTTGCCATAGTTGAGCCATCATTAAACGGATTGTTACATCGGTGTAGGATTTATTACATAAAACGTGGGGAATGCCGCGTTCTTCAGTAAAAAAACGCACTGAGGTGGTGCGAAGGTGGCAGGGGAAGGCGAGAGTGGTGTAGATTTTTCGGGGTTTGGCTGTAGGAGATGTCGCGAATGGATTTTTGATTGTTGCGATAGAAGCAGTTAATCGTTTTGTTTTTCCATGGGTGAGAGCCTACCGGCCCGGACTCAGCAAGAGGCCGGAGCCAGCAGGTTTCAGATCAGTTTTGCCCGCGTACCAGAATCGATTCGTCGATCTGGCCAATCGACGTCACCCCTGTCAGCGTCATTGCCACGCGCATTTCCTTGGCGAAAATATCCAGCATGTTCTCCACGCCTTGCTGGCCTGCGGCCGCCAATGAGTACGCGGTGGCGCGCCCAAGCAGTACGCCTCTGGCACCCAGGGCAAGCATACGCACCACGTCCAGCCCGGAACGAACGCCGGAGTCCACCAGCACCGTCAGATCACTGCCAACAGCTTGCGCGATTGACGGCAAGGCCTTGGCCGTGGACAGCACACCGTCCAATTGTCGACCGCCGTGGTTAGAGACGACGATGCCGTCAGCGCCGAAGCTCACGGCGTCCTTGGCGTCCTGTGGGTCGAGGATGCCTTTGATGATCATCGGGCCTTTCCAGAACTCGCGGATCCACTCCAGGTCCTTCCAACTGATGGAGGGGTCAAAGTTGTTGGCCAGCCAACCGATGTAGTCCTCAAGGTGGGTGGGCTTACCGAGGTATTTAGAGATGTTGCCCAAGTCGTGAGGGCGTCCCATCAAGCCGACGTCAAAGGCCCAGGCCGGTTTGGTCATGGCTTGCAGCATTCGCCTTGGGGCTGCATACGGCCCGGACATCCCCGAGTGCGCATCGCGATAACGGGCGCCCGGGGTGGGCATGTCGACGGTAAAGACCAGGGTCTTCACCCCGGCTGCCTGGGCACGTTCCAGGGCGTTCTTCATGAAGCCGCGATCTTTCAGCACATAGAGTTGAAACCAGATCGACTGGGCACTTTGCGAGGCCACCTCTTCGATCGGGCAAACGGAAACGGTCGACAGGCAGAAGGGAATGCCTTTGTTCTGCGCCGCCTTGGCCGCCTGGACCTCCCCGCGCCGGGCGAACATGCCAGTCAGCCCCACCGGGCTGAGAATGATCGGCATGGCCAGTGGTTGATCGAACAGCGTGGTCTCCAGGCTCAGGTTCTCGACGTTTCTCAGGACCCGCTGGCGCAGGCTGATGTCGGACAGGTCCGAGCTGTTGGCGCGTAGGGTGTGCTCGGCGTAAGCGCCGCCGTCGATGTAGTCGAACAGGAAGCGTGGCAGCTTTCGGCGTGCGGCTTCGCGGTAATCCGATGCGGACGAGATGATCATGAAGAGGGGGCCCCGGAATGAAGAAAGCGGTGGGCGTTAGAGTAGACAATGGTGAATCATGATAAAAACAACTTTTCCAACTTTAACCAAGTCGTAAACGGAATACTCATGAACCTTCGAACGTTGCGGGCCTTTGTCGAAGTCGTGCGCCAGGGCAGCTTCTCCCAGGCGGCCGAGGTGGTGTCCCTCACACAGTCGACGGTCAGCAAGGCGGTCAAGACGTTGGAGGATGAGCTGGGGACACCGTTGTTCAGCCGTATTGGTCATCGCAGTGAACTGACGGCTGCCGGGCAGATTGCCTACCGTCGGGCGTTGGTTTTGCTGGCCGAGCGCAGCGACCTGATTGCCGAGATCAATGAGTTGCGCGGGCTCAAACGCGGGGTACTACGGATCGGTCTGCCGCCAGTGGGCAGCGGCGTGCTATTTGCGGCGATGTTTGCCCTGTATCGGCGGCGCTATCCCGAGATTGATATCGAGTTGATCGAGCACGGCAGCAAAAAACTGCAGGAGTGCCTCCAGGCTGGTGAAGTGGACCTTGCGGCGCTGTTGGTGCCGGTTGAGGGGGAGTTCGAGTATCAGGATGTACGGGTCGAGCCGCTGATGGTGGTGATGCCGGTGGACCACCCGCTGGCAGGGCGTAAGCAAGTGAACTTCACGGATCTCGCCGACCATCCGTTCATTTTGTTCGAGTCCGGTTTTGCCCTGAACCGCATCATCCTCAGCGCCTGTGAGCGCAAGGGTGTGGTGCCACGGGTGACGGCCCGCAGCGCGCAAATCGACTTCATCGTCGACCTGGTTTCAGCGGGCCTGGGCGTCGCCTTTTTGCCTCGGATGCTCGCCCATAAACACAAACATGCCGGTATCGCGCTAATCCCTTTGGACGAACCCCAGACCGATTGGCACATTGCCTTGGCCTGGCGGCATCAGGCCCATTTACCGCCGGCAGCGCGAGCGTGGCTGGACCTGGCGAAAGAGATGGGCAACGTTCCGGCGGGGCTCCCAGATTAGGCTTTTGAATCCAATCGATATTCTGTAGCCTTGCGCAGCTTCACCGTGCTTGATGAACACAATCACTTCGTCCGGCGGTACCCTCAAGGGGGCCAGAGCCGGTGGTACACTCGACTTTCGCGCAACTGCGCCTGCAGGTCTTGCGAACATGACGCAAATTTCCGAACGCCTTCTGGTTCAAGCCCACCTCGATGCCAAGCAGCCCAAGGTGCTCAGTGCTGAAGAGGAAGCGGGTTTACGTTCCGCCATCGCTGCCGAGCTCAAGGCTCAGGATGCGGTGCTGGTGGCTCACTTCTACTGCGATCCGGTGATCCAGGCCCTGGCCGAAGAAACCGGTGGCTGTGTCTCCGATTCCCTGGAAATGGCCCGCTTCGGCGCGGCGCACCCGGCCAAGACCGTGTTGGTCGCCGGCGTGCGCTTCATGGGCGAGACCGCAAAAATCCTCACCCCTGAAAAACGCATCCTGATGCCCACCCTGGAAGCCACTTGCTCCCTGGACCTGGGCTGCCCAGTGGATGAGTTTTCCGCGTTTTGCGATCAACACCCTGAGCGCACCGTGGTGGTCTATGCCAACACCTCGGCAGCGGTAAAAGCCCGCGCCGATTGGGTGGTGACCTCCAGTTGCGCGCTGGAAATCGTCGAAAGCCTGATGGACAACGGCGAGACCATCATCTGGGGCCCGGACAAGCACCTGGGCACCTACATCCAGCGCCAGACGGGTGCCGACATGCTGTTGTGGGACGGTGCGTGCATCGTCCACGAAGAGTTCAAGTCCAAGCAGTTGGAAGACATGAAGGCGTTGTACCCGGACGCGGCGATTCTGGTGCACCCGGAATCACCGACGTCGGTGATCGAATTGGCCGATGCGGTAGGGTCCACCAGTCAATTGATCGCTGCTGCGCAGCGTCTGCCAAACAAGACTTTTATTGTTGCTACCGACCGCGGCATTTTCTACAAGATGCAGCAGTTGTGTCCGGACAAGGTCTTCGTTGAGGCGCCTACTGCCGGTAACGGTGCAGCATGTCGCAGTTGTGCGCATTGCCCGTGGATGGCGATGAACACCCTGGAGCGCACGCTGCAGTGTCTGCGTGAGGGGAGTAACGAGATTTTCGTTGAGCCTTCGGTGATTCCGCAGGCGGTGCGGCCGCTCAAACGCATGCTGGATTTCACTCAAGCGGCACGGTTGAAACTGGCCGGCAATGCCTGATCCAAAGTAGGCACGGTCAAAATATGGGAGCTGGCTTGTCGGGTCGCCGCATCGCTGCGATAGCATCGCCTCGGTACTTCAGATAGACCGACTCGTCTGCATCGCAGGCAAGCCAGCTCCCACACTCGATTTACATCGTTTGGGGTCTATTTCTTCTGTTTCGGAACCCGCACCAACTGCGTATCCGAATAGATGTCATGCCAGCTGCGTTTCTTCTTGTCGAACAGCGACCAGATAAACCCTAGCCCCACGCACAGCCACGATGCAATCGACACCACAAATCGCAACAGCGCCTGCCACAGGCTGATCCGCGAACCGTCGGCGTTTTGCACCCGTACGCCCCACACCTGCATACCCAACGTCTGCCCGGAATGGGTCCAGAACTTGGCAAAAAAACCAAACAGAACAAAAAACAGAATCGTCGACAGCAGCGGGTCACCGTCCAGCGCGCCGGACTCAGAGAGCGCACGCAGTTTGGCCTCACCGACAAAGACCATCCACACCAGCTTGTAGATGAACGCCGTGACGATCAGCAGGGCGGTGCACAACAGGAAGTCATAGAACATCGCTGCCAGACGACGGCCCAGGCCAACAGCGGGGAACGCGCCTTGGGGGCTCAGCAGGTGTTTCGACATGGCATGACTCTCTGGGGAAAAAAGCCATTTTACGGAATAACGCACATAAAAAAGCCCCTGATGTCACCATCAGGGGCTTTTTGTCGCAGAAGGGATCAACCCTCGGCTTGTACTTCGTCAGCCTGCATGCCTTTCTGGCCTTGCACGGCGATGAAAGTCACTTTCTGGCCTTCTTTCAGGCTCTTGAAGCCGTTGCCCTGAATAGCGCGGAAGTGGACGAACAGATCCGGACCGCTTTCTGGAGTGATAAAACCAAACCCTTTCTCGTCGTTAAACCACTTGACGGTACCGCTCTGACGATCAGCCATTTTCTTCTTTCCTTTGACGCTAAAAATTAATGACAGCCCCTTTCAGATGAAAGAGTACTGGGCTGGATTGCAGGAAAGTAAGAGACATCGAACGGGTTGTAGCAAACTTTGGCTACTGCCCAGGTCCAGGTTCAAAGCGACCCATGCAAACACAGTGGGCAAACTCTACGCCAACTAAGACAGAAAAAACAAGCCCTCCGCAAGCCACGGATTTCCTCGGGTTTATGACACTTCGGTCAACAACGGGGAACCGACTTATTCGATAGAGTTGGTCACTTGTTATAGGTTAATCCGCATAACATTGACTATCGTCAATGCACTGTTTTATGGCGGTTGCGTTACAGTTTAGTGCGCGCTAACGCAACCGCGTTACTTATAGAAACAGTCAATCAGCCACGGTAGTAACGTTGTGGCACGAATGGCATTTTACTTACACGAAGTGGCACCTTTTTCCCACGCACCAATGCTGAGACTTCGGTATCCAGTGCAATAAATGCATTGTCGAGGTAACCCATGGCCAGCGGGGCACCGAGGCTTGGGCCGAAACCACCACTGCACACACTGCCGATCACGGTGCCGTGCTCGTCGACGATTTCTGCGCCTTCGCGCACCGGCGTGCGCTCTTGCGGCAGCAGGCCTACACGTTTGCGGCTGACACCGGCTTGTTGCTGGGTGAAGATTCGGTCGGCGCCCGGGAAGCCACCGGCGCGAGCACCGTCAGCGCGGCGCGCCTTGGAGATGGCCCACAACAGACTGGCTTCAATCGGGGTGGTATCGGTGTTCATGTCATGGCCATAGAGGCACAGGCCAGCTTCCAGGCGCAGGGAGTCCCGTGCGCCTAAGCCGATGGCCTGCACTTCGGTTTCTGCCAGCAGGCTGCGGGCCAGGCTTTCGGCGCTGGCGGCGGGGACGGAGATTTCGAAGCCGTCTTCGCCGGTGTAGCCGGAGCGGCTGACGTAGCAGTCCACACCCAGCAAGCGCAGGGAGGCGAATTGCATGAAGGTCATTTTCGTGACCTCAGGCGCCAGGCGCGCCAGTACCTTCACGGCTGCCGGACCTTGCAGGGCGAGCAGGGCACGTTCTTCAAACAACGGCTCGATCGTGCACTGGTCACTAAGGTGCTGGCGCAGGTGGGCCAGGTCCTGATCCTTGCAGGCGGCGTTGACCACCAGGAACAGTTCGTCGTTACCCAGGTTGGCCACCATCAGGTCGTCGAGGATGCCGCCGTGGTCATTGGTGAACATGGCGTAGCGTTGCATGCCCACTGGCAGGTCAACGATGTCTACCGGCACCAGGGTTTCCAGGGCCTTGGCGGCATTGACGCTGGTCAGGCGGATCTGGCCCATGTGAGACACATCGAACAACCCGGCCTGTTCACGGGTGTGCAGATGTTCCTTCATCACGCCCAGCGGGTATTGCACCGGCATGTCGTAGCCGGCGAACGGCACCATGCGCGCGCCCAGTTCAATGTGCAGGGCGTGCAACGGGGTTTTCAACAGGGTTTCGGTGGACATATTCAGCTCCTGAAAAACGTGCGGACGCGCTTGTAGGCGTCAGCACTCGATAATGTTGACCGCCAAACCGCCACGGGCGGTTTCCTTGTATTTGCTTTTCATGTCGGCGCCGGTCTGGCGCATGGTGCGGATGACCTTGTCGAGGGACACGAAGTGTTGCCCGTCGCCGCGCAAGGCCATGCGCACCGCATTGATGGCCTTGACTGAACCCATGGCATTGCGTTCGATGCAGGGCACCTGCACCAGCCCGCCAATGGGGTCGCACGTCAGGCCGAGGTTGTGTTCCATGCCAATCTCGGCGGCGTTTTCCACTTGGGAAACCGTACCGCCCAACACTTCACACAGAGCACCGGCGGCCATGGAGCAGGCGACACCGACTTCACCCTGGCAACCGACTTCGGCGCCGGAGATCGAGGCGTTTTCCTTGTAGAGAATGCCGATGGCGGCGGCAGTGAGCAGGAAACGCACCACGCCGTCTTCGCTCGCGCCGGGGATAAAGCGCATGTAGTAGTGCAACACCGCCGGCACAATCCCGGCCGCACCGTTGGTAGGCGCAGTGACCACGCGCCCGCCGTTGGCGTTTTCTTCGTTGACCGCCAGGGCGTACAGGTTGACCCAGTCGAGCACCGACAACGGGTCGCGCAGTGAAGATTCCGGGTTCTTGCACAACTGGCGATGCAACGCGGCAGCCCGTCGTTTGACCTTCAGGCCACCCGGCAAAATACCTTCGTTGCGACAGCCCGCGTCCACGCAGTCTTGCATCACCTGCCAGATCTTCAGCAGGCCGCTGCGGGTTTCCGCTTCCGGGCGCCAGGCGCTTTCATTGGTCAGCATTACCTGGCTGATGGACAGCCCGTAGGTGGCGCAATGGCTGAGCAAGTCCTTGGCGCTTTTGAACGGGAAGGTCAGGGGCGTGGCATCCTCGACAATCCGGTCGTGACCGGCTGCATCTTCATCCACCACAAATCCGCCGCCGACCGAGTAGTACTCGCGGCTGCGAACCTGCAAGCCGGCCGCATCAAAGGCACGGAAGATCATGCCGTTGGGGTGATAGGGCAGGGGTTTGCGAATCATCGCCAGGTGTTCTTTCTCATTGAACGTAATGCTGTGTTCGCCGAGCAGGTTCAAGCGTGCGTTGCCACGAATTTCCAATAGCCGTGCGGCAACGGTTTCGGTATTCACGGTGTCGGGGTGTTCGCCTTCCAGTCCCAGCAACACGGCCTTGTCACTGCCGTGGCCTTTGCCGGTGGCGCCGAGTGAGCCGTAGAGTTCCACCTTGACGCAGGTGGTCGCGTTCAGCAGGTTGTCACGCTTGAGGCCCTCGACGAATCGAGCTGCCGCACGCATCGGGCCGACGGTGTGGGAACTGGAGGGGCCGATGCCAATCTTGAACAGGTCGAACACGCTTAAAGACATTGTTGTTCTCCGGTTTCTTGTTATTGGATGCCAGTCTGCCTGTGGAATGCGATCGATGTGGGAGCCGGGCTTGCCCGCGATGCAGGCACCTCGGTACGTCAGATACACCGAGGTGATGCTATCGCAGGCAAGCCAGCTCCCACACAAGCCAGCTCCCATATTGACCGCGTTCAGCCAGTCAGATCAGGCGTAGCTCTCGATCGACGGGCACGCACACACCAGGTTGCGATCGCCAAACACGTTGTCGACCCGGCCAACCGGCGGCCAGTACTTGCCTTCGATCAACGACGCCACTGGGTACACCGCCTGCTCGCGGCTATAGGGGTGGCTCCATTCGCCCACCAGTTCCGCTGCGGTGTGCGGGGCGTTTTTCAGCGGGTTGTCGTCCTTGTCCAGCGTGCCGTTTTCCACCGCGCGGATTTCTTCGCGGATGGCGATCATGGCGTTGCAGAAGCGGTCCAGCTCTTCCTTGGATTCACTTTCGGTCGGCTCGATCATCAAGGTGCCGGCCACCGGGAACGACATGGTCGGTGCGTGGAAACCAAAGTCGATCAGACGCTTGGCCACGTCGTCCACACTGATGCCGCTGCTGTCTTTCAACGGGCGCAGGTCGAGGATGCATTCGTGGGCCACCAGGCCGTTGCTGCCGGTGTAGAGGACTGGGTAGTGCTCTTCCAGGCGGCGGGAGATGTAGTTGGCATTGAGGATCGCCAATTGCGAAGCACGCTTGAGGCCGGCGCCGCCCATCATGCTGATGTACATCCAGGTGATCGGCAGGATGCTCGCGCTGCCGAACGGTGCCGCGCAGACCGCGCCTTCCTTGCGCTCCAGGGCGCCGTGGCCGGGCAGGAACGGCGTCAGGTGCGACTTCACACCAATCGGGCCAACGCCCGGGCCGCCACCGCCGTGGGGAATGCAGAAGGTCTTGTGCAGGTTCAGGTGGGACACGTCGCCGCCGAATTTGCCCGGCGCGCAGAGGCCGACCATGGCGTTCATGTTGGCGCCGTCGATGTACACCTGGCCGCCGTTGTCATGAATGATCCCGCAGATTTCGCGGATGCCTTCTTCGAACACACCGTGGGTGGACGGGTAGGTGATCATCAGCGCGGCGAGGTGTTCGCGGTGCTCGATGGCCTTGGCGCGCAGGTCTTCGATGTCGACGTTGCCACGGGCGTCGCACGCGGTGACGACCACGCGCATACCGGCCATGTTGGCGGTGGCCGGGTTGGTACCGTGGGCCGACGACGGGATCAGGCAGATGTCGCGGCGCTCTTCACCACGGCTCTGGTGGTAGGCACGGATCGCCAGCAGGCCTGCGTACTCGCCCTGGGAACCGGCGTTCGGTTGCAGGGAGATGGCGTCGTAACCGGTGGCCGCGCAGAGCATGGCTTCCAGTTCATCGGTCAGTTGCTGGTAGCCGGCGCTTTGCGAGGCCGGAGCGAACGGGTGCAGGGCACCGAATTCAGCCCAGGTCACCGGGATCATTTCGCTGGCGGCGTTGAGTTTCATGGTGCAGGAACCCAGCGGGATCATGGTGCGATCCAGGGCCAGGTCCTTGTCGGCGAGCTTGCGCAGGTAGCGCATCAACTCGGTTTCGGAGTGATAACGGTTGAACACCGGGTGGCTGAGGATCGGCGACTGGCGCAGCAGCGCGGCCGGCAGGGTGCTTTCAACCTTCGCAGCCAAGGCGGCGAAGCCGGGCAGGGCCTTGCCACCTGCGAACACGCTCCACAGGGTTTCGATATCGGCCTGTGTGGTGGTTTCGTCCACCGACAGGCCCAGGCGTTCGCTGTCCACTGCACGCAGGTTGATGCGCTGGGCGCGGGCCTGGTCGTGCAGCGCGGCGGTGTTGGCGCCGGTGGCCAGGGTCAGGGTGTCGAAGAAGTGGGCTTGCTCGACCTTCAGGCCCAGTGCGCTCAAGCCTTCGGCGAGAATCGCGGCCAGGTGATGGATGCGGTTGGCGATCTGGGTCAGGCCTTTCGGGCCGTGGTACACGGCGTACATGCTGGCGATGTTGGCCAACAGGACCTGGGCGGTGCAGATGTTGCTGGTGGCTTTCTCGCGGCGGATATGTTGCTCGCGGGTCTGCATGGCCAGGCGCAGGGCCGGCTTGCCGAAACGGTCGACAGAGACGCCTACCAGACGGCCCGGCATGTCGCGTTTGAACGCATCCTTGGTGGAGAAGTAAGCGGCATGTGGGCCACCGAAGCCCAGCGGCACGCCGAAGCGTTGTGCACTGCCGATGGCCACGTCAGCGCCGAACTCGCCCGGCGGGGCCAGCAGCGTCAGGGCCAGGAGGTCAGCGGCCACTGCTACCAGTGCATGGGCGGCGTGGAAGCGTTCGGTCAGTTCGCGGTAATCGAATACGTCACCGTTGCTGGCCGGGTACTGCAGCAAGGCGCCGAAGAACGGGCTGACGTCAGTCAGTTTGCGTTCGTCGCCCACCACCACGTCAATGCCCAGTGGCTCGGCACGGGTACGCAGCACGTCGAGGGTTTGCGGATGGCTGTGGATCGAGGCAAAGAAGGCATTGCTGCCTTTGTTCTTGCTCAGCCGTTTGCAGAAGGTCATGGCTTCGGCAGCGGCGGTGGCTTCATCCAGCAGCGAGGCGTTGGCAATCGGCAGGCCGGTGAGGTCGCTGATCAGCGTCTGGAAGTTCAGCAGCGCTTCGAGGCGGCCCTGGGAAATTTCTGGCTGGTACGGGGTGTAGGCGGTGTACCAGGCTGGGTTTTCCAAGAGGTTACGCAGGATCGGCGACGGTGTATGGCAGTTGTAGTAGCCCTGGCCGATGTAGGTCTTGAACAGCTCGTTCTTGGCGGCGATGGCTTTGATCGACGCGAGGGCGGCAGATTCGCTCAGGCCGTCGCTCAGGCCCAGCACGCTGGTGTCCTTGATGCTTTCCGGGATCACGCTGGCACTGAGGGCTTCCAGGGAGTCAAAGCCCAGAGTGGCGAGCATTTGCTGCTCGTCGTCCTGGCGCGGGCCGATGTGGCGGGCGATGAATTCGTTGGCGGTATTCAATTGAACAGTCATGACGCGCTCCTCAGGCTTCAGCGTTGGCTTTGATCAGGCGGTCATACGCATCCTGATCCAATAGCTTAGCTACTGCATCGGCATCAGCCGGTTTAAAGCGGAAGAACCAGCCTTCGCCCATCGGGTCTTCGTTGACCAGCTCAGGGCTGCCATCGAGCTTGTCGTTCACTTCGAGGACTTCACCGTCCAGGGGCATGTACACCCCGCTGGCCGCCTTGACCGATTCCACGGTGGAGGCTTCTGCACCCTTGTCGTAGGACTGCAACTCAGGCAGTTGCACGAAAACCACATCACCCAGCGCGTTCTGCGCGAAAGCGGTAATACCCACGGTAACGCTGCCGTCGGCTTCGGCGCGCAGCCATTCGTGATCTTCAGTAAAGCGCAACTCGCTCATGGAAACTCCTCAGGGCCAGATTCGTCTGGTGGACGGGATTGGAATAATGGGGAGTTGCTTAGCAAAATCGCGGCCAATGTTTTTTAGTCGTTAAAAATCAATAAGTTATTGATTGTGGAGGGCATGACTTGAAATGCAGCTGTAGCGATATCGCTACAGCCAGAGAGGCGAAAAAAAGCCTATGAGGATCAAAGCCTTGCATAGCGATGGCTTAGAGAGGTTGTATCGATATCGTTCCACTGTAGCGCTTTCAGTACAGCTGGAGGTCGTTTTTGAACGTGAGGTAGGAATGCAATCAATGTGGGAGCTGGCTTGCCTGCGATAGCGGTGTATAAGCCAACATTTTTGGTGCTGACCCACCGCTATCGCAGGCAAGCCAGCTCCCACATTTTTGACCGCGTGTTTTCAGGGCTTATTGGGGATGCCGTATTTGCGCAAACGATGGGCGATGGCGGTGTGGGAGGTTTGCAGGCGGCTCGCCAACTGCCGCGTCGAGGGGTAGCTGGCATACAACTTCTCCAGCAGCGTGCGCTCAAAATCCTCCACCGCCTGCTCCAGGCTGTCGACTTCACCATCACTTTGGCGCGCCACCGAGGTGCCGGCAATGTCGAGATCGCCAATGTCCACCAGGCTGCTTTCGCAAATGGCAGCTGCGCGAAAGATCACGTTCTGCAGCTGGCGCACGTTACCCGGCCAGCGGTTGCCCAGCAGCGCCGGATAGGTGCCGGGCGCCAGGCGGCAGACCGGGCGCTGGATCTGCGCGCAGGCTTGCTGCATGAAGTAGCGGGCCAGCAGCAGGATGTCCTGGCCACGCTCGCGCAGCGGCGGGACTTCAACGTTGAGCACGTTCAGGCGGTAGAACAAGTCCTCGCGGAAGGTGCCTTCGCTGACCATCTTTTCCAGGTCACGATGGGTGGCGCTGAGGATGCGTACGTTGACCTTGACCTCACGGTCGCCGCCCACCCGGCGAAAGCTGCCGTCATTCAGGAATCGCAGCAGTTTGGCTTGCAAATACGGCGACATCTCGCCGATTTCATCGAGAAACACCGTGCCCTGGTTGGCCAGCTCCATCAGCCCCGGCTTGCCGCCGCGCTGGGCCCCGGTAAAGGCGCCGGGGGCGTAGCCGAACAGCTCACTTTCGGCCAGGTTCTCCGGCAACGCTGCGCAGTTCAGGGCGAGAAACGGTGAGCTGTGCCGCGCGCTGATGGCGTGGCAGGCACGGGCCACCAGTTCCTTGCCGGTGCCGGTTTCGCCCTGGATCAACAACGGTGCATCAAGGGCCGCCACACGCTGGGCGCGGGCCTTGAGAGTGCGGATCGCGGGGGACTCGCCCAACAAGGCATCGAAACCTTCGGCATGGTCATGGTGCAGCGCCGACAGTTGCTCACCGATACGGTTAGGTGGGTACAGGGTCAGCAGGGCGCCAGCGTCGGTGATCGGGGTGGCGCCCAGTAACAGGGTTTGGCCGTTGACGCTGATTTCCCGCAGAGGCAGGCGAAAGCCGTGCTCCAGCAAGGTGGTCAGCAGCATTGGGTCGTCGAACAGCGCGTTGATGCTTTCACCGGCGGGCTCGCGGCCATACAGCGCAATGAGTGCCGGGTTGGCCAGCAGGATCTTGCCGGCACTGTCCAGGGCCAATACCGGGTCGGTCATCGCGGCGAGCAAGGCGTCGAGTTGCAGGTGCCGGCGTTGGCCCGGGAGGATATCCACCACCGTCACGGCCTGTACGCCGTGGACGCTGAACAGCGCGTCACGCAGTTCTTCCAGGACCTCGGCGCTCAGGGTCGGGGCGTCGATGTAGACGTTGGGCGGAACCATTTCCACCGCATCCAGGTTGAGATTGCGCCCACCGAGCAGGGCCAGGACTTCCTGGGTAATGCCAACGCGGTCGATGAAGCTGACGTGGATACGCATGGGGCGGTTTTGGGTTCTGGCGTGCGAGAGGTGGCAAGTATGCCTGACAGGTGATGGAGATCAAAAATGTGGGAGCTGGCTTGCCTGCGATGGCGCTGTAGCCGCTGCCGAGGTACGAGGCTGCGATGGGTTGCGCAGCGACCCTCTGGGCAGTCCTGCGGACACGCATCGCAGCCTCGTACCTCGGCTACAGCAAGCAGTGGGAGCGGGTTACTCCAGGTGTTCGGGCTTCACCGGATCCCCCGGCTTCACATCCAACTGATGCCTTACATCCTCAAACATCAAATCGTACTGCTTGTGCATCGAACCATTGAGCACCGCAATCTTCGGCATGCCGTACTTCTGTGCAATGTTCATCGCGTGTCGGGCGAAGTCATAGGCCTGGTCCTTGGGCAGGAAAAACTCCTCCTTGAGGTCCTTGCCCTGCACCGAACCGTGCAGCTTGAACAGCATCCCCTTGCCTTCCTTGGGGTCCTGGCTGACTTCATAGTCGATGCACAGGTTGTAGCTGTAGTCGTCCTTGTTCAGCGCGTGGCGTTCGATGTGCAAGTGACCGGGTTCAAAGGTGGCCATAGGCATTTCTCCTCTACTTTATAGGTAGGTGATCCCAGGTTTCGCCGTACTGATACGCGTGCCGGCACTGCCCTGGACGATAGCTTCGATGTCCGACAGTGAACCGATCACTGCGGTTTTGCCAGTCTGGCGGGCGAACTCGCACGCGGCCTGAACCTTGGGCCCCATGGAGCCGGCGGCGAAGCCGAGTTTTTCCATTTCGTCAGGATGGGCCTGGCCGATGGCTTTCTGGCTGGGTTTGCCATAGTCGATAAAAGCGGCGTTGACGTCGGTGGCGATCACCAGCAAGTCGGCGCCCAGTTGCCCGGCCAGCAAGGAGGAGCAGAGGTCTTTGTCGATCACCGCTTCAATGCCTTTGAGCTTGCCGTCGTCGCCGTACAGGGTTGGAATCCCGCCGCCGCCGGCGCAAATCACGATGCTGCCTTTTTCCAGCAGCCAGGTAATCGGACGGATTTCAAAGATGCGTTTTGGCCGGGGGCTGGCGACCACGCGGCGATACTTGTCGCCATCGGGGGCGATAGCCCAGCCTTTTTCAGCGGCGAGCTTTTCGGCTTCGGCTTTGGAGTAGACCGGGCCGATAGGCTTGCTTGGGTTCTGGAACGCGGGGTCCTTGGCGTCCACTTCCACTTGGGTCAACAGCGTGGCGAACGGTACTTCGAAGTCCAGCAGGTTGCCCAGTTCCTGTTCAATGATATAGCCGATCATGCCTTCGGTTTCAGCGCCCAGCACGTCCAGTGGATAAGGCGAGACTTGGGTGTAGGCCGCGGCTTGCAGCGACAGCAGGCCCACTTGCGGGCCATTGCCGTGGGCAATCACCAGTTCGTTGCCGGCATGGATCTTGGCGATCTGTTCGGTGGCGATTCGGATGTTGGCGCGTTGGTTGTCCGCCGTCATGGGTTCACCACGGCGGAGCAGGGCGTTACCGCCCAGTGCTACGACGATACGCATAGTGCAGTCCTTCTAGAATGAACGCAGGTCAAAATGTGGAAGCTGGCTTGTGTGGGAGCCGGGCTTGCCCGCGATTGCATCACCTCGGTATATCTGAGAGACCGAGGTGTCTGCATCGCAGGCAAGCCAGCTCCCACACTGACTGTGTTCCGACAGTGAGAGTTAGATATCCGCCAACGCCGACACCAGGATCGCCTTGATGGTATGCATGCGGTTTTCCGCCTGCTCAAAGGCGATATTGGCCGGGGATTCAAACACTTCTTCGGTCACTTCCACGCCATTGGCCAGGTTCGGATACCGTGCGGCGATGTCCTTGCCGACCTTGGTTTCGCTGTTATGGAACGCCGGCAGGCAGTGCATGAACTTCACCCGAGGGTTGCCCGAGGCTTTCATCATCTTGGCGTTGACCTGGTACGGCAGCAGTTGCTCGATACGTTCGTCCCACGCTTCCACCGGCTCACCCATGGACACCCAGATATCGGTGTGGATGAAGTCCACGCCTTTAACGGCCTCTTTCGGGTCTTCGGTGATGGTGATGCGCGCGCCGCTTTCCTCGGCGAAGGCCTGGCACTGCTTGATGAAGTCTTCATGGGGCCACAGGGCTTTTGGCGCGCCGATGCGCACGTCCATGCCCAGCTTGGCGCCGATCATCAACAGTGAGTTGCCCATGTTGTAGCGGGCGTCACCGAGGTAGGCGTAGCTGATGTCATGCAGCGGCTTGTCGCTGTGTTCGCGCATGGTCAGGGTGTCGGCGATCATTTGGGTCGGGTGGAACTCGGCGGTCAAGCCGTTGAACACTGGCACACCGGCGAACTTGGCCAACTCTTCGACGATTTCCTGTTCGAAGCCACGGTACTCAATCGCATCGAACATGCGACCGAGGACGCGGGCGGTGTCTTTCATGCTTTCTTTGTGGCCGATCTGCGATGACACCGGGTCGATGTAGGTGACGTGGGCGCCTTGATCATGTGCCGCTACTTCGAACGCACAGCGGGTGCGGGTCGAGGTTTTTTCGAAGATCAGCGCGATGTTTTTGCCTTGCAAATGCGGGCGTTCAGTGCCGGTGTATTTGGCGCGCTTGAGGTCGCGGGACAGGTCCAGCAGGTAGTGCAGCTCGCGAGTGGTGTGGTGCATCAGCGAGAGCAGGCTGCGGTTGCGCATATTAAAAGCCATGGTGGACTCCTTCTGTTTAGGTTATCCCCTTGGCCGGCGCCTTATGAGCGGCGGCCAAGGTTTGAATGTCAGTAGTCGATAGGGTCGCGAATGATCGGGCAGGTCATGCAGTGGCCGCCGCCGCGACCCCGGCCCAGTTCGCCGGCGCTGATGGTGATGACTTCCACACCGGCCTTGCGCAGCAGGGTGTTGGTGTAGGTGTTGCGGTCATAACCGATCACCACGCCAGGCTCCACGGCCACCACGTTGTTGCCGTCATCCCATTGCTCGCGCTCGGCGGCGAAGCTGTTGCCGCCGGTCTCGACCACTCGCAGGGTTTTCAGGTTCAGCGCAGCCGCCACGGTATCGAGGAAGCTGGTTTTCTCGCGCTGGATATCGATGCCACCGGGCTTGCTCTCGTCGGGGCGCAAGCTGAAGGCGACAATCTGGCTGACCACTTCCGGGAAGATCGTGACCAGGTCGCGGTCGCAGAAACTGAACACGGTATCGAGGTGCATCGCGGCACGGGATTTCGGCAGGCCGGCGACGATCACGCGCTCCACGGCTTTGTGCTTGAACAGATTGAGAGCAAGCTGGCCGATGGCCTGGCGCGACGAACGTTCGCCCATGCCGATCAACACCACACCGTTACCGATTGGCATCACGTCACCGCCTTCCAGCGTCGCGTTGCCGTGTTCCTGATCCGGGTCGCCGTACCAGACCTGAAAGTCGGCGTTGGTGAACTCAGGGTGGAATTTGTAGATGGCGCTGGCCAGCAAGGTTTCCTGGCGTCGCGCCGGCCAGTACATCGGGTTCAGCGTCACGCCGCCGAAGATCCAGCATGTGGTGTCGCGGGTGAACTGGGTGTTGGGCAGCGGCGGCAGAATGAAGCTCGAATGCCCGAGGAAGTCGCGGAACATCTCGATGGTCTTGCCACCGAAGCTGCTCGGCAGGTCATCGGCTGACACGCCGCCAATCAAAAACTCGGCAACCTTGCGCGGCTCCAGGCTGCGCAGCCACGAGCTGACCTCATTGACCAGGCCGAGGCCAACCTGGTTGGCGGTGATCTTGCGTTCCAGGATCCAGTCCAGCGCTTCGGGGATGGCGACGATGTCGGTCAGCAGGTTGTGCATTTCCAGCACATCGATGTCCCGCTCGCGCATCTTGGTCACGAAGTCGAAATGGTCGCGCTTGGCCTGGGCCACCCACAGCACGTCATCGAACAGCAGTTCATCGCAGTTGTTGGGGGTCAGCCGCTGGTGGGCCAAACCTGGGGAGCACACCATGACTTTGCGCAGTTTGCCGGCTTCGGAATGTACGCCGTACTTAACTTTTTCGGTGGTCATTACAGATCCTCAAGTGAACGAAAGTTATAGAGTCAGGAAACCGTCGTAGAGCCCATAGCCCGCCACCAGGGCGCCTATGACTACGGCAGCGAAAATCAGCTTCTCGACGTGGGTGAAAATCGGCTTGCCCAGTTCACGCTTGGCCATGGCGAACAGGATCACGCCGGGGAAATAGAGCAGCGCGGACAGCAGCAGGTACTTGGTGCCACCGGCGTACAGCAGCCAGACCGCATAGAGCAGGGCGATGGCGCCGATAAACAGGTCTTTCCTGCGTTCACCCGGGGCGTTTTCGTAGGTCTCGCCGCGCACTGCCAGCAGCAGTCCATAGGCCGCCGACCAGAGGTACGGCACCAGGATCATCGAGGTGGCGAGGTAGATCAGCTTCAGGTAGGTGCTGGCGGAGAACAGGGTGATCACGAGGAAAATCTGCACCATGGCGTTGGTCAACCACAGGGCGTTGGCCGGCACATGGTTGGCGTTTTCGCGGCGCAAAAACTCCGGCATGGTGTGGTCTTTGGCGGCGGCGAACATGATCTCCGCACACAGCAACACCCATGACAGCAATGCTCCCAACAGCGAGATGATCAAGCCGACGCTGATCAGCACCGCGCCCCAGTGACCCACTACGTGCTCAAGTACGGCGGCCATCGACGGGTTCTGCAGCTTGGCAAGTGCAGGCTGGGTCATGATCCCCAGGGACAGCACGTTCACCAGCATCAGGAACAGCAGCACGGTGATAAAACCGATCACGGTGGCCTTACCGACGTCGGAGCGTTTCTCGGCACGGGACGAGAAGATGCTCGCGCCTTCGATGCCGATGAAAACCCAAACGGTGACCAGCATCATGTTGCGCACCTGGTTCATCACACTGCCCAGGTCGGGGTTTTTCACGCCCCAGATGTCAGCGGTGAAGATGTCCAGTTTGAACGCGAAGAGGGCGATCAACACGAACAGCAGCAGCGGCACCACCTTGGCGACGGTGGTCACCAGGTTGATGAAGGCTGCCTCCTTGATCCCGCGCAGGACCAGGAAATGCACGGCCCACAGCAGCACCGAAGCACCGATCACGGCTGCCGGGGTGTTGCCTTCGCCGAAGATCGGAAAGAAGTAACCGAGGGTGCTGAACAGCAGCACGAAGTAGCCCACATTTCCCAGCCAGGCACTGATCCAGTAACCCCAGGCGGACGAAAAGCCCATGTAGTCGCCGAAACCGGCCTTGGCGTAGGCATACACCCCGCCGTCCAGATCAGGCTTGCGGTTGGCCAGGGTCTGGAAGACAAACGCGAGGGTCAACATACCGATGGCGGTAATGACCCAGCCGATCAACACTGCGCCGACATCGGCACTGGCGGCCATGTTTTGTGGAAGTGAGAAGATCCCGCCACCAATCATCGAGCCCACGACAAGTGCAACCAGGGCACCGAGGCGAAGTTTTCCGGGAGTTTCAGACATTGCATGACTCCAATGCAGGAGAAGAGAGACCACAGAATAAAACCGTGCGCTAATCAAACAGCTGACTCAGATCACTTAATTGGCACATTCCATTGTGAATTAATGACTTATGATGAAAGATCGCAGGCAATATGATCTCTCAGGAGAGGCTTGTTCCAGAGCCTTTCTCCGTTTCAGATGACAGTATTTCTCATATATGTGAGCGTTTGAAGCTAGCCCGTTTTCCCAGATGTGCAAACTTTTTTGGGAGGGTTTGCCAAGTAGCCTGCAGCCCGGAAAGTTCAAGTGTTATTTAAATTATAAATTTGCCTGAACGCTATTTCTTGCCATGCCTTTAAGTTATTAAGCGTGGTGTTTTATTCGCTATCTCTAATAAACACTGAACGTGCTGTGCAAATTAACCGCCTGCACAGTGGTTGGCTCAAAGACTGTTTTTTCTATTGGGAGTCCCCATGTCTCAACCGGCGCACAAGCTTCGACTCAGCGCATTGATCGCCCTGGTAGTGGGTTCGATGATTGGCGGCGGAATCTTCTCGTTGCCACAGAACATGGCGGCGCGGGCGGAGGTCGGGGCGGTGTTGATCGGCTGGGCGATCACCGCTGTCGGCATGCTGACTCTGGCGTTCGTGTTCCAGACCCTGGCCAATCGCAAGCCTGAGCTGGACTCCGGGGTATACGCCTATGCCAAGGCGGGTTTTGGCGACTACATGGGTTTTTCGTCCGCCTGGGGTTACTGGATCAGTGCCTGGATGGGCAATGTGGGTTACTTCGTGTTGCTGTTCAGTACGCTAGGCTACTTCTTCCCGGTGTTCGGCCAGGGCAATACCCCGATTGCCATCGCCTGCGCCTCGCTGTTGCTGTGGGCGGTTCACTTCCTGGTGATGCGTGGGATCAAGGAGGCGGCCTTTATCAATCAGATCACCACCGTGGCCAAGCTCGTGCCGCTGCTGATGTTTATCGTCATTGCCGCCGTGGCGTTCAAGGCCGATATCTTTACCCGTGATATCTGGGGCCTGGGCAACCCGAACTTCGGCAGTGTGGTGGACCAGGTGCGCAACATGATGCTGGTCACCGTGTTCGTGTTTATCGGCATCGAGGGCGCCAGTGTCTATTCGGCGCGGGCCGAGAAACGTTCGGACGTGGGCCGGGCCACGGTGATCGGTTTTCTTGGGGTGCTGGCACTGCTGGTGCTGGTGAACGTGTTGTCCCTGGGGATCATGAGTCAACCGGAATTGGCCACCTTGCAGAACCCGTCCCTGGCGGGTGTGCTGGAGCATATCGTCGGCCCGTGGGGGGCGCTGTTGATCAGTATCGGCCTGGCGGTTTCGTTGCTGGGCGCACTGTTGTCCTGGGCGTTGCTGTGCGCCGAAATTCTCTACGCCACGGCTCAGGACAAGACCATGCCGGCGTTCCTGAAAAAGGAAAATGCCAATCATGTGCCGGTCAATGCGTTGTGGCTGACCAATGTGATGATCCAGATTTTTCTGGTGATCACCCTGTTCTCGGCCAGCACCTATACCAACCTGATCTACCTGGCGTCGTCGATGATTCTGGTGCCGTACTTGTGGTCGGCGGCCTATGCGGTGTTGTTGAGCGGGCGCGGAGAAACCTATGAAGGCGCCCACGGTGAGCGGATGAAGGATCTGCTGATCGGTGTGATCGCCCTGGGCTATGCGCTCTGGCTGCTCTACGCCGGTGGCTTGAAGTATTTGCTGCTGTCGGCGCTGCTGTATGCACCGGGGGTGATTCTGTTTGCCCAGGCCAAGCGTGAACAGGGCCAGCCCTTGTTTACCCGTGTGGAAAAAGGCATTTTCGGCTGCGTGATCGTCGGGGCGAGCCTGGCGGCGTATGGGCTATACAGCGGGGTGTTGTCATTGTGAAGGTGCAGTTGGCGTATCAAGCACCCTATGACTGGGAGGCGATGCTGGGTTTTTTGGCGGTACGGGCGATCAGCGGGTTGGAGGCGGTGGCGGCGGGCGTGTATACGCGCAGCATCAGCATCGATGGCCAGCATGGTTGGATCAGCGTTGCGTCGGGCGAGGGGGATTGGCTTGAGGTGACGGTCGACTTCGCTGAGCCGGATGCCTTGCCGGAGATTGTCCGGCGTCTGCGCGCGATGTTTGATCTGGACGCTGACGTGCAAGGCATCAATCAACAACTGGCGGTCGATCCCTTGATGGCGCGGCTGGTGGCGGCGCGTCCGGGCCTGCGGGTGCCAGGCACCTGGGATGGCCTGGAGGTGGCGATTCGGGCGGTGTTGGGGCAGCAGATTACGGTGGTCGCGGCGATTCGCCTGGCGGGCAAACTGGTTGCGCAATATGGCGAGCCGCTGGTGACGCCACAGGTGGGTGTGACGCATATCTTTCCAGCGGCCGAGGTGTTGGCAGCAGCGGATTTGGCCAGCCTGGGTATGCCGAAAAGTCGGGGCCGAACCTTGTCGGGCGTGGCCCAGGCGTTGTTGGATGATCCACAGATTTTCCAGCCCAAGGCCAGTCTCAAGGACGCAGTAGCGCGGTTGGTCGAGTTGCCGGGGATTGGCGACTGGACCGCGCAGTACATCGCCATGCGCCAGATGCGCGAGCCGGATGCATTTGCGTCGGGGGATATCGGGTTGATCAATGCATTGGCGGCACTGGAAGGCGGCCCCGTGACCGCGCGTCAGTTACTGGCGCGGGCCGAGGCCTGGCGGCCGCTGAGAGCGTATGCGGCGCAGCATTTGTGGACGTCATTAAGCCGGGCAGATTGATGGAGTCAGTGAGGGCCTCATCGCAGGCAAGCCAGCTCCCACACTTCTGGCAACTCGGTCAAATGTGGGAGCTGGCTTGCCTGCGATAGCGATCGGAAGGTCACCATTGTGGCCGATGCGACCCCAATTCCCCCGCCGGCAAATCCCACTGCAACGGCGTGCCGCTGATGGTCAGCGGCGCCAGCAACCGATGGGCCGGCCCCCAGGCCGTTTGCTCCACCACCAGCCCCTGATCGGCAGGTTCTTCGGCGCGCAGCGCGGGTTGTTCGGTGGTTAGCCCAGCCTCCACCAATAACTTCGCCGTGCGCGCCAGTGACAGCAGCGCCGAACCGCCCCGACCGGATTTCAGCCGCTCACTCAGTGCCCGGACCGCGCTGGCCGCCATCAAGTAGCCGGTGGCATGGTCCAACGCCTGCAACGGCAGTGGTACCGGCTTGTTGGCCTGTCTCCACTGCATGCCGGCCTGAGCAATGCCGCTGCTCATCTGCACCAGGCTGTCGAAGCCTCGGCGATTGCGCCATGGGCCGCTCCAGCCATAGGCGTTGAGGCTGACGTCGATCAGGCCCGGAGCGAGTAGCTGCAACTCGACCGCTCCGTATCCCAGTTGCTCCAGGGCATCGGCGCGGTAGCCATGGAACAGAACATCGGCGTCCTTGAGCAGGTCTTCGAAGATCTGCCGGTCGCCAGGGCTTTTCAGGTCCAGGCGGGCACAGCGTTTGCCCAAGGTCATTTCCGGTACTACGCCCGCTTCATTCCAGTCAGGAGAGTCGATGCGCAACACATTGGCGCCTAACCCTGCGAGAAAGCGGCTGGCCACTGGGCCTGCCAGCACGCGAGTCAGGTCGAGCACCTTGATGCCTGCCAAGGGGCGTGCCACTGAGCCGAGCCAGGGTTTTTCGCTGACGGCATCGAAGGTTTGATGTTGGATCAGTGGTTCCTGATTGACCGCCAGGCCTTGGGGATGAGCCTGCCAGTCTTGCCATGAACGCATCTGCGCCGCGCAGCCACCCTCGTCGACGATGGCTTGTTCCAGTTCGGCGGCGTTCCATTGGGCGACCTTGAGCGCCATGGCCTCACGATCAGCCACTTGCCCCAGCACCCGCTCGGCGGCGGCACGGTGATGGGGGGCGTTGGTGTGCAGGCGGATCCAGCCATCGGCGCTGGCGTAGTCTCCGGCAATCGGGTCCCACAGCGGCGGTACGGTCCAGCCGACGGGGCGTAGCGACGCAGAGAACCAGAATGAGGCAAGGCGCTGGTCCACGGAAACCGTGGGCAAACGCCCGGTTTGTTGTTGCAGCAACTCGGCAACGGCCTGGCCGGCTGCGCCGACAGTAGCGCTGGCCAACTCAGTGACGGCAAAGGTTGAAGGCAGGGCGCCGGCCTCGGTGAAGGTCAGCGGGGTACGCGGCAGATCGAGTGCAGCTTGGATGGATGTGAGCAGATCAGTCATCAAAGGCCCTCCACAAGAGAAGGGCCAGCATAGAACAACCTTAGGGTTGTACTGCAACCCCCGGCTCCAACGGCAAGTCGAGGCTGGCGATAAATCCGCCTTCAGGGTGATTGGCCAGGATCAGGCTGCCGCCATGGCGTTCGGCGGCGCGGCGGGCGATGGCCAGGCCCAGTCCATGGCCCTGGGCGGTTTGCCCGGGGGCACGGTAAAACGGTTCGCCCAGTTGGCTCAGGTGTTCGGCATCCACACCTGGGCCGTGATCGCGCACGCTGATCACAATGCGTTCGCCCTGGCGTTGAGCATGCATTTCAATTGGCCGCCCGGGTGGGTTGAAGCGTTGGGCGTTGCGCAGCAGGTTGTCCAGTGCGCGCTCGATCATCGTCGGCCAGCCCTTGAGCTGCAGCCCTGCTTGGGCTTTGAGTTGCACGGGTTGGTCCGGCGCGCCGAGCAGGGCATCTTTTTGCAGGGTCTTGAGCAGCGGATTGAGTTCGATGTCTTCGGCGCTGGCGTTGTCGGCATCAACGCGGGCCAGTACCAGGATCTCGCTGATCAAGGCTTCCAGCCGGTCGCATTCGCGGGTCAGGCGTGGCCAGAGTTTTTCTCGGGCTTCGGGGGTGGCGCGTTCCGCCAGGGCCAGGGCGATCCGCAGGCGAGCCAGGGGCGAGCGCAGTTCGTGGGACACGTCCCGCAGCAGTTGGCGTTGGCTGCTGATCAGGCTTTGCAGGCGTGCGCCCATACGGTTGAAGTCGGTGGCCAGCACGCCAAATTCATCACGGCGGTTAGCCAGTTGCGCCAGGCTGTTTTGCTGGTAGGTGGCCTGGCCCAGGTCATGTACTGCGCCGCGCAGGCGGCTGAGGGGGCGGGTGATGGAGAGCGTCACCAACAGGCTGAACAGGGTCAGTACCACCAGGGCAATGGCCAACGCACTGAAGGGCCACAGCAGGCTGCTGCGGTGCCAGGCGTCCAGCTCCGGGTGGGGAATGCGGTAGATCAACAGGTAGGTGTCGCCCGTTTTCGCGCTGGTGTATTCGGCGGTCAGCCGACGCCAGGGCAGGTGGCGGTCCTGATTGTCGTTTTGCCGCGCTTCGAAGGCGGCGGCCCGGCGCGGAAAGGTACCGCGCACTACCGGCTCGCCGCTTTCGTTAAGCACTTGCACGTCGATGTGGTACTGGCGTTTGCGCTGTTGCAGCAGCTCCTGGGCAGCATCCTCGCCCTGGGCTTCGTAGAGCTGGGTCCATTCTGCGGCAAGGTTGGCGAGGCCAGGGTGGCGGCTGAGAATCCAGGCGTCCTGGTTGAGCATGTGCCCAAGCAGGAGCGACAACCCGGCAACCAGGGCGATAGCCAGCCAGAAACTGGCAAGGATGCGCCAGAACAATGAACGCACAGGAAACCCTCAAACAGGAAAAGCCCAGCGGCACGGGCCACTGGGCTGGGAGTGAAGCTAGATCATTATTGCGCTTTTTGCGGTTGTTGCGCTTTCCAGGCCTGGAATTCCTTCCACTCGGCACGGCGCTCGGCTTGTTTTTTCACGATCTCGTCGAATTTCTTCTGTTGATCGGGTTTCAGCACGGCGCGAATGTCGGCCTGGGTTTTCTGTTTGGCAGCGGCCATTTCATCTTTCATGGCTTGTTGGTCAGCGGCAGGCAGTTTGTCCAGGTACTTCCTGACCAGGTCCTTGCGAGCCTGCCATTGGTGGCCCATCAATTTGCCGATCTGCTGGCGCTGTTCGCGGCTCAGATCAAGCTGGCTGAAAGGGCCGCCTTTACCGCGCATGCCGTGTTCGCCGCCGTGGTCCGGGCCGCCCATCATGTGGCCTTCAGGGGCGCCCATCGGGCCTTGGCCTTCTGGCGCAGCGGCCATGGCAACGGTGGGGAGGGCTGCCGCGAACATCAGAGCGATAAGGGTCTTGCGCATGGTGATTCTCCTGTCTCGGTTCCGGTGAGTCCGGATGTGAGTAGATTAAGGAGATCAAGGTCAGCGGCGGTCAGGGGAGGGTAAAGCTTGGGTAAAGAGGATTTTGGCGGGGGCTTACAAAACTGGGGATCTGACAAACAACGCAGGTTCATTGTGGGAGCTGTCGAGCTTTAGCGAGGCTGCGATGCAGGCGCTGCGGTCCGGCAGGTACACCGAGGTGATCCCATCGCAGCCTCGCCAGGGCTCGACAGCTCCCACATTAATCTTTATTGAATCAGAGGCTGTAGTAGTAACCACGGCTGCGCAGCGCCACGATCCGCGGCCGGCCATCGGCGTGTGGGCCGATCTTCTTGCGCAGGTTGCTGACGTGCATGTCCAGGCTGCGGTCGTACAGGGTCAGCTTGCGACCCAGGGCGATCTGCGCCAGTTCCTGCTTGTCCAGCGGCTCGCCCGGCTGGCGCAGCAAGGCTTCCAGCAGACGGCTTTCGGAGACGGTGAGGGCAAATTCCTGCTCGTCGATGGTGACCACGCCGCGCACCGGGCTGAAGCACAGGTCGCCCAGCTCCAACTGGGTCGACACTGCGGCCGGGTGGCTGCGACGCAATACGGCGCGCAAGCGAGCGGTCAACTCACGGGGGTCACAGGGCTTGGCCAGGTAATCGTCGGCGCCCAGTTCCAGGCCGAGAATCCGGTCCAGCGGTTCGCCCCGGGCCGAGAGCATCAGCACCGGTAACTCCGGGTGATCGCCACGCAATTGCTTGAGCAACTCCAGGCCGCTGCCATCGGGCAGCATCACATCGAGCACTACGGCAGCAGGTGCTGCCTCGGCCAACGCCTTGCGCGCGCTCAGGCCATCATGGCAAGCGCGCACCTGGAAGCCTTCCTGGCTCAACCAACTGGTCAGCAGCTCACAGAGCTCCTGGTCATCGTCTATCAGTAACAGCTCGCTCATGACTCACTCAATTTAGCCATTGTCGACGGCGTCGGTGCCCGCCGCTGGCGAAGATACCGCATAGCAGGGCGATCAGCGCTACTCCTGCACCTGTCACAAACCATTGTTGCTGCTCGGTCAGCCAGCGTGGCAACACCATGCCCTGTGCTTCTTTGAGTTGCTGGACCAGGCGTTGGTTCTCCTGGCGCAGTCGATTCAATTGGGCGCTTTCGCGGGTTGCATCGGCGCCTTTCAATTCGGGGCTTTGCAATTGTTTGCCCAGTTCGTCACGCAGTCGTTCGCTTTCCTTCAAACGTTGCTGCAGCTCGGTGATCTGGCTGCCGGCACTCAAGGACAGGGGCGTGGAACTGCCAGTGTTCGAGGATTCTTCAGCGTGGGCGGTTGCCCCGATCGTTAACACTGCCAACAGACACAACTGACTTAAGCGCATCGGAACTCCTGATTCCAATCGATTGTTCAGCACGTTGTCGGCCGCTTACCGAGAATGATGAGCGATAGGAGTACGCCAAACCCAATAGGTTCAGCGTAGCCGGGTCAAGGCAGGACTTGTTTGAATGGTTTGATCACCACGTCAGCGTAGACGCCGGCGGCTACATACGGGTCAGCATTGGCCCAGGCTTGTGCATCTTCGAGGGAGGCAAACTCGGCCACGATCAGGCTGCCAGTGAAACCGGCTGCACCTGGGTCATTGCTATCGACAGCCGGGTGAGGACCGGCAAGCACCACACGCCCTTCGGCTTGCAGCTGTTTCAGGCGCTCGAGGTGGGCCGGGCGCGCGGCCAGGCGTTTTTCCAACGAGTTGGCAACGTCGGTAGCAATGATGGCATAGAGCATGTCAGTCCTCGGTTTTCGGCGTGGTAGGGTCGGTGTCATGCAGGTGGCGCGACAGGTAGATGCCCTGGGCGACCAGGAACAGCACCGTCATGCCCAGGCTGCCGAAGACCTTGAAGTCGACCCAGTAGTTCTGGAAGGTAAAGGCGACGAACAGGTTGGCCGCGCCGCAGAACAGGAAAAACGCGATCCAGGCGATGTTCAGGCGGGTCCAGACCGGCTCCGGCAATGTCAGCGCGTGGCCCATGATCCGCTTGATCAGCAGGCGGTCACCGATGAAGTGGCTGCCGATAAAGGCCAGGGCGAACAGCCAGTTGACCACCGGGGCTTTCCATTTGAGGAAGGTTTCGCTGTGGAAGGCCAGGGTCAGGCTGCCGAAGACGAGGCAGGCGATCAGGGTCAGCCATTGGCTTTTTTCCAGCTTGCGCTGGGAGATGAAGAGGGCGCCGTAGACCACCAGGGAGCTGATGATCAGCACGGCGGTGGCGCTGTAGATGCCACCGACCGTCAGCTCATGGCCTGCGATATCGATGACCCGAGGGTCGAGTTTGTAGACGATGAAAAACAGTAACAGCGGGATGAAGTCGATGAATTGTTTCACAGTAAGAGCCAGAAGCTGGATGTGGCGGCATAATAACAAACATCCTTGGTAGCGAAAGCGCCAGCTGACTTGAGGTTACACACTCCCGTGAATGTTGATTTGCACTGCCACAGCACGGCCTCCGACGGCGCCCTGGCGCCCGCGGTACTGGTTGCGCGTGCGTTTGAAAAAGGCGTGCGAGTCCTGGCGTTGACCGACCACGACACCCTCGAAGGCCTGGAAGAGGCCCGCGTTACGGCGAATGCCCTGGGGATGCAACTGGTCAACGGTGTTGAATTGTCCTGCACCTGGGGCGGCGCAACCATTCATGTGCTGGGCTATGGTTTTGACGTAAACGCACCGCCATTGGTGGAGGCCATCGCCAAATTGCACGATGGCCGCTGGCTGCGGTCCGAAGAGATAAGCCGAAAACTGGCCCTCAAGGGCATGCCCAACGGGCTGGACGGTGCTCGAGCCATCCAGCAGGAACTGGGCGACAGCGGCAACGCGCCGGCCCGCCCGCATTTTGCCGACTGGATGGTGCGTGAAGGTTTTGTAAAGGATCGCGCCGAAGCGTTCCGCAAATGGCTGGGGGCCGGCAAGCTGGGTGACGTCAAGCAGCACTGGCCCACCCTGGAAGACACCGTCGCCACGTTGCGTGCGGCAGGCGCCTGGGTCAGCCTGGCGCACCCCTGGCACTACGACTTTACTCGCAGCAAACGCCGCAAACTGATTGGCGACTATATTCAAGCGGGTGGCCACGCCATCGAAGTGGTCAACGGGCATCAACCCGCCGAACAGGTGGGCAGCCTGGCGATTCTGGCCCGTGAGTTCGGACTGCTGGTGAGTGCCGGCAGTGATTTCCATGGTCCTGGCGGCTGGTCGGAGATTGGTGAATACCGCCAACTCCCGGAAGATTTGCCGCCCCTTTGGTGTCGGTTCAAACATGAACCCATTATTGCCACCGTCTGAACAGGTAGAGAACGTGAGTCAATTTTTCCAGATTCATCCGGAAAACCCACAAGCGCGCCTGATCAAACAGGCGGTGGAGATCATTCGCGCCGGTGGCGTGGTGATCTACCCCACAGACTCGTCCTACGCCATTGGTTGCCAGATCGGCGACAAAAGCGCTGTTGAACGGGTAAGGCGTCTGCGTGATCTGGACAAAAACCACAACTTCGCGCTGATTTGCAGCGACCTTTCCCAGTTGGGGTTGTTCGCCAAGGTCGACACCGGCACCTTCCGCCTGCTCAAGGCCCACACGCCGGGCCCCTACACCTTTATTCTCAACGCCACCCGCGAAGTGCCGCGCCTGCTGCTGCACCCGAAGAAGCGCACCATTGGTTTGCGGGTTCCGGAGCATCCCATTGCGTTGGCGCTGCTGGAGGAGTTGGGCGAACCATTGATGAGCGTATCGCTGATCCTGCCCGGCGAAACCGAGCCGCTGTACGACCCCTATGAAATGCGCCGCTTGCTGGAAAAACACGTCGACCTGATCATCGACGGCGGCTACGGTGGTAACAAGGCCTCCACCGTGATCAACCTGGCCGATGGCGAGCCGGAAGTGGTCCGCGTCGGTTGCGGCGACCCGGCACCGTTCATGGTCGAGGCCTGAATGTCGGTCGTGGAAACCGTCGACAGCCAGGCGGGCGCCCAGCAAGAGCTGCCATTCGCCATGGTCTACGGCCAGGCGGTCATGGA
This sequence comes from Pseudomonas spelaei, assembly GCF_009724245.1. GTDB lineage: Bacteria > Pseudomonadota > Gammaproteobacteria > Pseudomonadales > Pseudomonadaceae > Aquipseudomonas > Aquipseudomonas spelaei. The sequence goes on from NZ_WNNK01000001.1 coordinate 350,701, forward strand.
AATGCCCCTGGACTTGTACATCCCGCCGGACGCCCTGGAAGTCTTCCTCGAAGCCTTCGAAGGTCCGCTGGACTTGCTGCTGTACCTGATCCGCAAGCAGAACATCAACATCCTCGATATCCCGGTGGCGGAAATCACCCGCCAGTACATGGGCTACGTCGAGTTGATGCAGTCGGTGCGCCTGGAACTGGCGGCTGAGTACCTGGTGATGGCTGCGATGCTGGCGGAGATCAAGTCGCGCATGCTGTTGCCGCGATCGGAGACCGTCGAAGCGGAAGAGGATGACCCGCGCGCCGAACTGATCCGCCGCTTGCAGGAATACGAACGCTTCAAGGCCGCAGCCGAAGGCATCGACGGCCTGAGCCGGGTCGGTCGTGATGTGGTGGTGCCCAAGCTCGATGCCCCGGAAGCCCGGGCGCGCAAGCTGTTGCCGGACGTGAGTCTGGAAGAACTATTGATGTCCATGGCCGAGGTGCTGCGCCGTGGCGATATGTTTGAAAGCCATCAGGTCAGCCGTGAAGCGTTGTCCACCCGCGAGCGTATGAGCGATGTGCTGGAGCGCCTCAAAGGTGGTGGGTTTGTGCCCTTTGTCGAGCTGTTTACCAAAGAAGAAGGGCGCCTCGGCGTGGTGGTGACGTTTATGGCGATCCTCGAACTGGTCAAGGAATCCCTGGTCGAGCTGGTACAGAATGAGCCTTTTGCGGCTATCCACGTGCGGGCGCGAGCCGAATAAAGAGCTGAATCGATGAATTTGACTGAACCCCGCGAGCTGGCCCCGTTGCTGGAAGCCTTTCTCCTGGCCTCGGGCAAGCCGCAGTCCCTGGAGCGCTTGTTCGAACTGTTTGAAGAGGCCGAGCGCCCGGAACCGCCAGTGTTCAAGAAAGCCCTGGAAATCCTGCGCAAGTCCTGCGATGGCCGGGCGTTTGAGCTACGCGAGGTTGCCTCGGGTTACCGCCTGCAAATCCGCGAGAAATTCTCGCCGTGGGTCGGCCGCCTGTGGGAAGAACGCCCGCAGCGCTATTCGCGGGCGATGCTGGAGACCATGGCACTGATCGCTTACCGCCAACCCATCACCCGCGGCGAGATCGAAGACGTGCGGGGCGTGGCGGTCAACAGCCATATCGTCAAGACACTGCTGGAGCGTGAGTGGATCCGCATCGTCGGCTACCGTGACGTGCCCGGTAAGCCTGCGATGTTTGCGACCACCAAGGTGTTTCTCGATCACTTCAACCTGAAAAACCTCGACGATTTGCCGCCCCTGGCCGAGCTGCGGGAAATAGAGCCGGATCCAATCCTGGACTTCGACGACGTGCCGGTGCCTGTCGGGCTGCAGGAACTCGCCGATGCCAGCGCCGAGCCGGAAGAACCCAAGGACGAAACCAGTTTCCATACGTTGTTGCTGGAACTGGACGACATGGAGCAGGGGATCAAGACTGACTTTGACGATTTGCTGCGCGATGGAGTGAGCGAGCCTGATCCGGAAATGACGGTGAATGTTGAAATCGAGGCTGAGGTCGAGGTCGAGGTCGAAGACGCTGAGCCTGAACCGGAGGAAGACATCCTCGGAGTAGCTGAAGCCCGGGAAAAACTCCTGGCTGCCGTGGCCGCCCTTGAACAGCCAGAACTGAGTGATGAAGAGGCCGAAGCCCAGGCATTGGCCGATGCCATTGAAAATGAGCGTCGCCAATTCGACGACTGAGCTGAGTATTCCAGGCGCCGGGCTTTCTGTGGGAGCTGGCTTGCCTGCGATGCAGGCACCTCGGTGTTTCAGGCATACCAAGGTGATGCTATCGCAGGCAAGCCAGCTCCCACAGGGTGCCGCCGGTCGGCTGAAAGGCGGATGCCTGGCCACTTCTCGACTAGTCTCTGATGCGCAACGCTCGCCATGAGCGTATGATTCGCGACCCTTTGGCGATGCGTTCGCCAATAGCCCAGCTTTTACTATCTTCAGGCCAAGCCTGAATCGACACACCGGGAGGTGCTTAAGATGAGTGACCAAGACCAGAAAGACAGCCAGGAAATCGGCCCCGCAGGCGAAAAACTGCAGAAAGTCCTCGCCCGTATCGGCGTGGGTTCGCGCCGTGACGTAGAAGCCTGGATCACCCAGAAGCGAATCAAGGTCAATGGCGTTGAAGCCACCCTTGGCCAGCGGGTTGACCTGCACGACGCCATCACCATTGATGGCAAGGTCATCAAGCGTGAAGAGGCCGCCGAATCGGTGCGCCGCGTCATCATGTACAACAAGCCTGATGGCGAAATCTGCACCCGTGACGACCCGGAAGGCCGTCCAACCGTATTCGACAAGATGCCGCGCCCTAAAGAAGGCCGCTGGATCAACATCGGTCGTCTCGACATCAACACCACTGGCCTGCTGATGTTCACCACCGACGGTGAACTGGCCAACCGCCTGATGCACCCGTCCTACGAAATGGACCGCGAATACGCGGTACGTGTACGTGGCGAAGTCGATGACGAGATGATCGAGCGCCTGAAAGCCGGCGTCGTGCTGGAAGACGGCCCAGCCAAGTTCACCGACATCAAGCAGGCGCCAGGCGGCGAAGGTTTCAACCATTGGTACCACTGCGTGGTGATGGAAGGCCGTAACCGTGAAGTGCGTCGTTTGTGGGAATCCCAGGGCCTGGTGGTCAGCCGCCTGAAGCGCGTGCGTTTCGGCCCGGTGTTTCTCAACTCCGACCTGCCGATGGGCCGCTGGCGCGAAATGAGCCAGTACGAAGTCGACATTCTGAGTGCTGAAGTGGGCCTGACGCCTGTGGCCATGCCGCAGATGAACGCCAAGAGCAAAGACAAGCTTGAGCGTATGCAGCGTAAATCGTCGCGCCCTGTAGCCCGCACCGAACGCGTTGCCCGCACTGTGCGCCCAGCGTTGGACGCGCCAGCTACTGGCGGTCGTATCTCCCGCGAACCGCACGTGGAAGGCGATCGTCGTCCATCGGCACCTGCTCGTCAGGACGGCGAACGTGCTCCACGCACGCCGCGTCCGGCGGGTCGTGGTGACGCGCCAGCGGGCGGTCGCAGCAACCGTGGCGAGTCGGGTCGTGGTGCTCCGGCGACGGATCGTCCGGCGGACAGCGCCAGTACCAAGCGCCCAGCCAAGCCCGCGCCGAAAAAGCGCCCGGCGCTGAAGTTGGTAGACGACGCGCCATCGGGCAAGCGCCGTGGCGCGCCGGCCGGTTCGGGTCAGCGTCCAGGTTTTGGTCGCAAGAAGCCGCAGTGATGCTGTAAGCGCTGTACAAAAAACGCCAACCCTAGGGTTGGCGTTTTTTTTTGCGAGTGGTCTGGAATGCAATCTTCCACACAAGCCCGGCTCCCACAGGGATTTCCTGTGTTATCTAGAACACAAACGCCCCATCAAATACCGGCTTGTCATCCAGTGCCAACACCCCGCTGGAGAAAATCAGGTCCAGGTGATGGCTGCCTTTCTGGCCGCCCCCCAGCCCCAGGTGCAAGCCGCAGTGGCGCTCTTCAAAACCGGCGTTGCGGGCATACAGGTCTTTGACCCCTTCATTGGTGCCGATGCCCAGCTCTTCCACCCGACGGTTGGACGGGTTGGCATTCAGGTACTTGTTGAAGTCATCGGCCAGCCCCGGCACGTCACTGGCGACAGAGCAGATGGTTGAGTTCTCGATCCACAACTCCAGCGGTGACTGCAACACCCCGTATTTACGGGCGAAGGGGATGGTGCTGAGAAAGGTGCCGACAAATCGCACCTGACCATTGATGGCTTCGCTGTGAGTGGCAATTTCACCGGGCGCCAAGTCGTGGTTGCCGACGCCATTGATATTGGTCCACTTTTTAATGCTGCTCATGGGCGCTTCAAGGCGTGAGCCGTGTTCATCGGTGAAGCTCAGCACGTTGGCCTGGGACATGCGGCGGATCAGCGTGGCGTTGAGGTCGGCAATGCGCTGCGGGGCGACGCTGAAGGTGTCGTAGAAGTAGTCGCCATAGTCCTTGAGCAACAGGGACTTTTTCCAGTGCTCGGCCATGATGCCTTGCAGGGCGCGGATAAAGTCGGGGCCTTCAGCCCGGGGATTGGGCAAGGTCGAGGAATCGTAGAGAAACATGTACAGGTCGCAGTCTTCGATGGACTTGGCCAGGACCTCGCTGGGCTCCAGGTCCAGGCGCTGCACCTTGAAGTCAAAGCGCGCGGCACTGCCTTGGGTGATGGCGTGGGTGATGGCCTCGTAGCGCTCGGTATGGCCCAGGAGCACGGTTGGGCGATGAAGACCGGTCAGGGCCGGGTGATGTGCCAGGTAATAGAGAAAATGTTCGACGGCGCGGGCCTTGTCCATGACGTCCATCCTTCAAAGCCTTCGGAAAAGTGGCAGATGCAGTGAACTGCATCTGCCTGGATGCATGCCGGGTATTAGAAAGGCCACATCGCAGTGCCAAACGGCACAACGGCGTCGGCTTGCATCATTTCAACGGCGGCCTCATGGGTCGGCGCTTCAAACCAATCGTCGAGTTGCAGTTCGGTTTCCAGGTCGTTTTCCAGTGCTTGCATGGTGTATCTCCTAGAGGACGTTGTTTGAGACGAAGCTTGTCAGCGGGCTGCGCCGAGCAAGTGGAAAGAACCTAGATTAGAGTGATTCTGAATGCAAAAAATATATTGACACCGTTCCATTTGGATTTTTTATTCCGTTCTGGTGGCGATATTTTTATTAATGGAAAACAGTCGGCTAGGTGGGTTTAGCGGTCAGGAAATTTCCGACCGTCAATTTCTCGTTATCTGGCGGATCTCTGTCATCTGTCCCGGATATCTGCCACAGCGTAACGAATATTTTACGAAAATAGCCCTCGAAGACACGGGATGTGTAAGGGGAGAAGCGCTGTAAGGAAAACCTGACAACAGGTGGATTCCAAAGCCTTCGGCCGGGCCCCGGGCCTCTTGTTTCGGCCTACGGCAAAGGCTGTGATGGTGCCGTGCCACGTGCGGTACACCACAACAAGAAGGAGGCGCAATGAACGCCATATTGCCAAATGATCCCGCCGATTCCCCAGCGCTCGCGGGTCTCGTGCGCCACCTGTCTTCAACGCCCATACCCGCAAAGCCCCTGAATAGACCACTGCCGTAAACGCCGATGTCCGCCCGAATGGTGTTGGCGGTGTACAATGCGCGGCGTTTTACTGTGACCCAATTGCGTATCCGCGCATTTTGCGCCCGCCGGCTGTCGTGATGCCTTTGTGCTCATCGATGCACCCAAAGGCCAATACCTCAGGGCTATCCGCCTTGTTCACTCCGCCTGGCCACAAGCCAGCCGGGTTCGATTTCGTCACAGATAAAAACAAACAGGTGACGCATGACCGCTAGAAAGACGCTGAACTCCTGGTGCCTGCGCTGGGGTTTGATCGGCGCTGCTTGAGCCCGTTTCAAAGCAGCAACGTGCAACGAACATCATCAAACCTTGCGTGAGACCCTTTTCATGAGTGGACCCAACTCGCATTCAGGCGAGCTAAAACGCGGCCTGAAAAATCGCCATATTCAACTGATCGCCCTCGGTGGCGCGATTGGTACTGGCCTGTTCCTGGGCTCGGCCGGGGTGCTGAAATCCGCCGGCCCGTCGATGATCCTCGGCTACGCCATTTGCGGTTTTATCGCCTTTATGATCATGCGCCAACTGGGCGAAATGATTGTTGAAGAGCCGGTAGCCGGCTCCTTCAGCCACTTTGCCCACAAGTACTGGGGCGGCTTTGCCGGCTTCCTGTCGGGCTGGAACTGCTGGATTCTGTACATCCTGGTGGGCATGTCGGAGCTGACAGCCGTTGGCAAGTACGTGCACTACTGGTGGCCGGAGATTCCAACCTGGGTCTCGGCGGCGGCGTTTTTCGTGCTGATCAATGCAATCAACCTGGCCAACGTCAAAGTCTTTGGTGAGGCCGAGTTCTGGTTCGCCATCATCAAGGTGGTTGCCATCGTCGGCATGATCGCCCTGGGCAGTTACCTGCTGGTCAGTGGTACGGGCGGGCCACAGGCCTCGGTGACCAACCTGTGGGATCACGGCGGGTTCTTCCCCCATGGCGTCGGCGGTCTGGTGATGGCCATGGCGATTATCATGTTCTCCTTCGGTGGCCTGGAAATGCTCGGTTTCACGGCTGCTGAAGCGGACAAGCCGCGCACCGTGATCCCTAAAGCGATCAATCAGGTGATCTACCGGATTCTGATTTTCTACATCGGCGCACTGGTGGTGTTGTTGTCGTTGACGCCGTGGGACAGTTTGCTGGTGAGCCTCAACGCGTCGGGTGATGCTTATAGCGGTAGCCCGTTTGTGCAGGTGTTCTCGATGTTGGGCAGCAATACGGCTGCGCATATCCTTAACTTCGTGGTGTTGACGGCGGCGCTGTCGGTTTATAACAGCGGCACTTACTGCAACAGCCGCATGTTGCTGGGTATGGCTGAGCAGGGGGATGCGCCCAAGGGCCTGGCGAAGATCGACAAGCGTGGGGTGCCAGTGCGGTCGATTCTGGCGTCGGCGGCGGTGACGCTGGTGGCGGTGTTGATGAACTATCTGATTCCGCAACATGCGCTGGAATTGCTGATGTCGCTGGTGGTTGCGACGCTGGTGATCAACTGGGCGATGATCAGTTTTTCGCACTTCAAGTTTCGCCAGCATATGGACCGGACGGGGCAGGTGCCGTTGTTCAAGGCGCTTTGGTATCCCTACGGGAACTATGTTTGCCTGGCGTTTGTGGCGTTTATCCTGTGCATCATGTTGATGATCCCGGGAATCCAGATCTCGGTGTATGCGATTCCGGTTTGGGTGTTGTTTATGTGGGTGTGTTATTGCGTCAAGAACAAGCGCAAGGCTCAGGAAACGCTGAGTACGGCCTCGGTGCTTAAATAGCCCAGGCGACAAATAACAAACCCGGCCATGTGCCGGGTTTGTTTGTTCCGGCAGCCTCATTCCAGTCTTCTGTAAGGCTTATCAAGCCTGAATCAGCAAATGGCTACAGCAACAACGGCCCAACAGGTGATAAATAACCGTCGAGATTTTGCCCCCCCATCGGCGAGGATATTTCCCCATGATCACGACACCCCCCCTTTATCCGCAGGCCTTGCACAGCCCAGTGCTTGATCCGAGTCCCCATCAGAGCAATAACGTTACCGAGAACAAACAACTAGAGGCCAATCTTGGACGACTGGCCAGTGAAAGCCCGGCAGCCCACAAAACGGTAGATGCTTTGCTTTCAAGTGTGACCAGGCTGTTTACGTTAGTTGAAGGCAGTGAGCTGAAAGCCAGGGCAAAGATGCTTGCCAGTTACTCTCCGGACGCTCCCAATTTTGGGGTGATCGGCCAGTTGGGTGCCGGTGGTTTCACCCGCATCCTGGATGAGGCGCTCCAGGGTGGGGCGCACCGCCACCGCGATGGGCAAGAGCCACTGACACTGCGAGAAAAGGGCACCGCCTTTTTCAATCTGAGCAACTCGCCTTACTTTCGAGAAACCATGGAGCGTATTCACGGCTCGCCCGAGTTGAAAGAACAGGCTGGCGCAATTATTGATACTCGCTACCTGGAGTCAAAGCAGTTCGGGCCTGCACGAGGCAGCAGCAAGGAGCGGCCATTACCCGACCAACTGGCGCTTTATACATTCAAAAATGAAAGCACTCAGGATGCTTCGAAAAACGCGCATCTCTACGAGCAAATCAAGGAGGTGAACGGCCAGCCTGTGGTGAGCAATCCAGCCAAGGCAGGTGCCAGTTTAACTAAAGTGCAGAATGATTTTCGTGAAGCTCCACCTCTTGCGAACAAGGTTTGGACATCGGCCGCTGACCTGAAAAGTGATCAGCGGTTGACCTCCCGCGAGCTTGATTTTGCGCGCCTCAACCCTCGTAATCGTATGGATCGGGACGACGGCCAGTTTGGCCATCAAGGCCCGATCAAAAGTTTTACATCCTTGCCCCTCGAGCAAACGGTGGTTCCTCGGGGCAATGGCTTTGCGGTCTGGCAAGTGAAGCAGGGCACCGGCTTTGCGCGCGACGCGGTGTTACAGGCAAAACCAGTCGTGGCAGGCCCTTCCGGCACTACCGACCGCTTTATGACGGCTGCCCGTCTTTTGGGTAATGGCCTGATTAACGAACTGGGCCTCAACTCGCCCAAGGCCGGAGAATCCCACTCGCAAAGCGAGGCCAGGGCAGAACGGGAAATGAAAGAGCTGGTACGCTGGATGGCTACCGGCTATCTGGTGGACGACAATCATCACTCCATGGTCGAGGTCAATCTGGGGGCAGCCAACCACGGTCTTGCGGCCCAATGGGGCCCGGAGCTATACCGCGAACCCTTCACCGCACCGATCAATGCCCGTCAGTTCTCTACCTCCAACGCCGAGGTTGCACGCGAGCTGGAACGGCAACCGGCAGTGAAGACCCATTATGAGACGTTTCGACATGACTTGCAGGGTGGCAATCGTGCAACAGTGACGCCTGATGGGCGTGTGCTCTGATCCCATGGACGCCTGGCCGCAGCCGCGGCGACATTCGCGTATCCTTGGGTTCTTCTGACCCAAGGAACCAAGCCCTTCATGCTGGTGATTTCCAACAACGTTCACATACCAGATGCCGAGATCGAGTTGACCGCTATCCGCGCACAAGGTGCGGGTGGTCAAAACGTCAACAAAGTCTCCAGCGCCGTACACTTGCGCTTCGACATCCCGGCCTCATCATTGCCGGAGTTCTACAAGGAACGCCTGCTGGCCCTGCGCGACAGTCGCATCACCAGCGAAGGCGTGCTGATCCTCAAAGCCCAGCAATACCGAACCCAGGAACAAAACCGCGCCGATGCGCTGGAGCGCCTGGTGGAATTGATCCTCAGTGCCACCAAGGTCGAAAAGAAGCGCCGCCCCACCAAGCCAACACTGGGTTCAAAAAAGCGTCGCCTCGAATCCAAGACCAAGCGCGGCAGTATCAAGGCCGGCCGGGGCAAGGTCGATTTCTAAGGCGCTTCCCGCGCTTCCCGAGACTTCGGCGCCTGCCGGTACAAATACAGGCTGAGCAGTAAGCCGCCAAACGCCGCGATGGCCGCAAACAGGAAGATCGACGCAAACCCGAAGCCCGCCGCAATCGCCCCGGCCAATGGCCCGGTGATCCCCAGGGACAAATCGATAAACAACGAATACGCCCCCACCGCCGCGCCACGGCTGGAGGCAGGCACCAGGTTGACCGCTTCCACCCCCAATGCCGGAAACACCAGGGAAAAACCGAACCCGCTCAAGGCCGCGCCGGCCAATGCCAGGTGGGCGTCCGGTGCTAGCCATAACAGCAGCAGGCCCAGGGTCTCCACCGACAGGCAGGCAATCGCCACGCGAAAGCCGCCGATCCGGTTGATCAAGTTGCCGAACAGCAGCCGTGCGCCGATAAAGCTGGCACCGAACAGGCTCAGGCACAGCACCGCGTTGTCCCAGTGCTGGGTGGCGTAATACAGGGTGATAAAGGTGGCGATGGTGCCAAAGCCGATGGAGCCCAGGGCCAGCCCGCAACCATGGGGCAGCACGCGCCCCAGTACGTGCAGGAACGGCAAGCGTTCGCCCACGACAATCGGCGCCGGGACTTTCGGCCAGGCCAACACCAGGCCCACCACGGCCAGCAGGATAATGCTGACCCCCATGCTCCACAGTCCCAGATGGCTGACCAGCAGCACGCCCAGCGGTGCGCCGACGGCCAATGCACCGTAGCTGGCGATACCGTTCCAGGAGATGACCTTGGCGGTGTTCGCCGCACCCACTCGGCCGATACCCCAGCCGATCGAGCCAGACCCCACCAGGCTTTCGGCGCTGCCCAGTACCAGGCGGCCGATCAACAGGCTCGTCAGGCTCCAGGCCGGCAGGTTCGATAGCCAGGCCGAGAGCAGCATGAACACACCGCTCAAGCCACAACCCGCCAGGCCGTACATCACCGCACGTTTGCTGCCCAGATTATCGATGATCCGGCCGGCATACGGCCGGCTCAGCAACGTGGCCAGGTACTGCACGCTGATCACCAGCCCCGCGATCACCGCGCCGAAGCCCAGCTCGCTATGGACATAGCCCGGCAGCACGGCCAGGGGAATGCCGATATTCAGGTAGCCGATAAAGGTGAAGAGGACGATGGAAACGACTTGCAGCGTGACCGCCATGGGGCGCTGGGTATCTGGCATGGGGAGAGGTCCACTGTTGCAGCAGGAAAAGACAGGCTGCTTATGATACCGATGGTTTTGCCTGGGCAGGGGGGCAAAACATAAAACGCTTGATCAAGGTTTGGTGGCGGCTGGGTTCAGCAATTGCGTGGTCACCAGGGCGGCGAGGGCGTTTTCCTGGGTACCGAAGCGCTTGAGCAGCAAGGCTTGTTTTTCCGGGCTGAGGCGGTTCCAGACGTCGACCATCTGCAAGGCAGTGTCGAGCAAGGCGTTGTCGGGCGCGTTGTTGGCGTTATGGGGCATGGGCTCTGTCTCGGGTGATTCAGGCAGTGTGGAAAGCGCGCAATGTAACGCTTTCCACACGGTCTGGGTACGGCGCTCAGTCCTGGCTTTCGCGGTCGACTGGTTTTGCTTGCACAGGCTCAGGTTGTTTGCTGCTGGCCTGTTGCGGGGTTGGCTGCTCAGTTTCGTGCAGGCTTGGGAAGGGGAGATTAGGTATTTCGTGCATCGTCGTCGCTCCTCGCAAGGTCTGTTTTTTCAATCGCAGGTGATTCCGCGCTTTCAAAAAGCCTTGGCAGGATACAGCACTGTAAATGACAAAAAGACTTTTATATCGACGGATGTATGAATCGTCATCTGGAAACCGCAAGTGACATGGGGTCACACCTCCCTCGGCTTCAGTTCCGCCAATACAATCTTTGTCATCGTATGACCTTGTCGATTTCTTCATTTTATTCGATTGACAGTCAGCTATCTACTGAATATAAAGCATTAAGTTGTATGATGACATATAACGTTACATCTTTATATGACTCATCCGACAAGCACTGTCAGTTGCAGAACGTACGCCTCAACTCTAAAAATAATTAAGGTGAAACGATGAAAATCAAAGGCATCCGTTGGTGGATGGTCGGGCTGATGACGGTCGGGCTAATCATCAATTATCTGGCGCGCAACACCTTGTCGGTTGCTGCGCCGACGCTGATGAGTGACTTGAGTATCTCCACTGAGCAGTATTCTCATATCGTGGTCGCCTGGCAGGTTTGTTACGCGTTGATGCAGCCGGTGGCGGGGTACGTGATTGATGCCATTGGCACCAAAATGGGCTTTGCCGTTTTTGCGATTGCCTGGTCGGTGGTGTGCGCGCTGGCGGCCTTTGCCACTGGCTGGCAGAGCCTGGCCGTGGCCCGTGGTGCGTTGGGGCTGACGGAATCAGCGGGATTCCCGGGTGGCGTCAAGGCGATTACCGAGTGGTTTCCGGCCAAGGAGCGTTCCGTCGCCATCGGCTGGTTCAACTTTGGTTCTTCCTTTGGTGCATTGCTGGCGCCGCCACTGGTGGTGTGGGCGATTTTGCACAGCGGTTGGCAGTTGGCGTTCCTGATTGTCGGCGCGATTGGACTCATCTGGAGCGGGCTGTGGTTGTGGTTGTACAAACACCCGCTGGATCAGCGCCGTCTGGGGGATGCCGAGCGTGATTACATCCTCGCTGGCCAGGAATCCCACCTCAAGGAGGGCGTGCAGAAAAAGGCCAGTTGGAAGCGCATCCTCAAGAGCCGAAACTTCTTCGCCATCGCTTCGGCCCGGATGCTTTCGGAGCCGGCCTGGCAGACCTTCAATGCATGGATCCCGCTGTACCTGATGACCGAGCGACACATGAACATCAAGGAAATGGCGCTGTTTGCCTGGCTACCGTTTCTCGCCGCGGACATTGGTTGTGTGTTGGGGGGCTACCTGAGCCCGTTGTTTCACCGGCACTTCAAGGTGTCGTTGTTCACCTCGCGCAAGCTGGTGATGTTGCTGGGGTGCCTGTGCATGATCGGCCCGGCCTGCATTGGGCTGGTGGACAGTGCCTACACGGCGATCGCACTGCTGTGTGTCGGAGGGTTCGCCCACCAGACGTTGTCGGGGGCGTTGTTTTCCATCGCTTCGGATTCCTTTGGGAAAAACGACGTGGCGACCGCGACCGGCGGGGGGCAAATGTGTGGGTTTATCGGCGCGGCGGCCTTTACGGCGGTGTTTGGTGTACTGGTGACAAAAGTCGGCTACAGCCCGCTGTTCGTGGTGCTGGCGATTTTGGACCTGATGGCTGCCGTGATCATCTTGAGCGTCGCCAGGGCTATTCCCCAGGAGCCCGAACCACAGGCTCCCGGTACGGCTCAACCCGGCCAGGGTTCGCTGCTGCCGGTGTGACGCTGGCGTTCCATCGCCGTCATCACGCTTGCGCAGGTGACGGCTTTAAAACGGCACCTTGCCGAGAATCATGTCGCGGTACATCACAAAATCCCCCAGCAGGCTGTAAAACGGATGCTGGAAGGTGGCCGGACGGTTCTTCTCAAAGAAGAAGTGGCCAACCCAGGCGAAGCTGTAACCCGCTACCGGCACTGCCAGCAACAGCCACCAGGCACCCTTGCCGACGGCAAATGCCAGAATAAAAATCACCAGGCTGGTGCCGATGAAATGCAGGCGCCGGCAGGTACTGTTGCCGTGTTCGCTCAGGTAGTAGGGGTAGAACTCTGCGAAGCTATTGAATTGTTTAACGTTTTCCACGATGGCCGGCCCTCTGTTTATTGTTCCGCCCAGCAGATGCTCGGCGGGGAGCTTATTTGAGTCTAGAGTCATCAGGTGTAACGGCCAGTGACAATAGATGCCACTTTAGTATCCTTGGGTTTCCTGGCTGTAGTTTCAGCCTGCCATATCAAGAAAACGCCATGAGCGAACGAACAACTTCTTCAAGCTGGGCGATGGGGATAGTCAAGGCACTGGAGATGGACGGCCTGGATTGCCGTGCGTTGTTCAAGCAGCTTGGCCTGGACTATGCCGCCCTGGATGACCCTGATGCGCGTTTCCCGCAGGACTCCATGACCCGGCTCTGGCAGCGGGCGGTGGAGCTGTCGGGCAACCCGGCGATAGGCCTGAACATGGGCAAGGTGGTGCGCCCGGCGTCGTTTCATGTGGCCGGTTATGCCTTGATGTCCAGTCGCACGCTGGCTGAAGGCTTCATGCGCCTGGTGCGCTATCAACGAATCATTGCTGAAAGCGCCGACTTGAGTTTCCGACTCTTGCCTGAAGGCTATGCGCTGATTCTCACGGTGCATGGCGATCATCTGCCACCCACCCGGCAAAGTGCCGAAGCCTCCCTGGCCAGCGCCCTGGCGCTGTGCGGGTGGTTGACCGGGCGGACCTTGCAGCCGCGCAAAGTGCTGGTGCAGGGAGATCAGCCGGCGGACCTTGAGCCGTACAAAAAGGCCTTTCATTCGCCGATGGTGTTCAACGCGCCCTATGACGCGCTGATTTTCGAGCGAGCGGACATGGAGGCGCCGTTGCTCACCGCCAACGAGGCCATGGCGCTGTTACATGATCGCTTTGCTGGTGAATACCTGGCGCGGTTTTCGGAGAGCCGGGTGACTCACCGGGCGCGGCAGGTATTGTGCCGCCTGTTGCCCCAGGGCGAACCCAAGCGCGAGGTGGTGGCCCAGACCCTGCACCTGTCCCAACGCACCTTGCAACGGCGTTTGCAGGAGGAGGGCACCAGTTTCCAGACTTTGCTGGACGACACCCGCCGCGAACTGGCGGAGCAGTACCTGGCGCAGCCGTCCATGACCTTGCTGGAAATTGCCTACTTGCTGGGGTTTGCCGATCCGAGCAACTTCTTCCGTGCCTTCCGACGTTGGTTCGATGTCACGCCCGGCGAGTACCGGACGCGTTTGCTGGAGGCGTCAGCGTCGATCAGTGCCGCCAGAACGCCGGAATACACAGCACAAACACCGTAATGATCTCCAGTCGGCCCAGGAGCATGCCCAGGGACAGGATCCACTTGGCTGCATCCGGCAAGCTGGCAAAGTTGCCGGCCGGGCCAATGGTTTCCCCCAGGCCTGGGCCGACGCCGGACACGGTGCTGGCGGCACCGGTCAGTGCGGTCATCCAGTCCAGGCCCAGCAGTGACAGGGCCAGGGCGATCGCGCAGATGGTGATGGCGAAGAAAAACGAAAAGGTCAGGATCGAACGTACGATCTCTTCATCGAGCCGATGGCCGTTGTACTTTTGCTTGATCACGGCGCGTGGGTGAATCAGTTGATTCAAGTTGGCCTTGAGCAGGATGTAGGCCACCTGGAAGCGGAAGATCTTGATCCCGCCCGCCGTAGAGCCCGAGCAGCCGCCGATAAAGCCCAAGTAGAAGAACAGCATCAGTGAGAAATTTCCCCACATACTGTAGTCCCCGAGAGCAAAACCAGTCGTAGTCACGACCGATGTGACGTTCAGTGCCACATGGCGCAGGGCGTCCAGCCAGTGCAGGTCGGTGGTCCACCAGTACCAGGTGCCCAGCACCAGCCAGGTCACCAGCAGCAATCCGAGCAAGCCTTGTACCTGCTGATCCTTGATCAGCGCCCGGCGATTGCCGCGCAACATGGCCACATACAGAGTGAACGGCAGGGCGCCGAGGATCATCACTACCACCGCGACCCAATGCACTGCCGGCTGCTTCCAGTGGGCCAGGGATTCGTCGGAGGTGGAAAACCCGCCGGTGGAAATGGCCGACATTGCATGGTTGATGGCGTCGAACAGGCCCATGCCGGCCCACCAGAAGGCGAGGCTGCCGAGGATGGTAATACCGACATAGGTCGCCACAATCAGCCGTGCCACCATATGGGAACGCGGCATGACCTTCTCTGACCGGTCCGAGGATTCGGTCTGGAACAGACGCATACCACCGATGCGCAGCAGTGGCAGGATCGCCACGGCCATGCCGATAAAGCCGATGCCGCCGAGCCAGTGCAACAACGAGCGCCACATCAGGATCCCGGGGGACATGCTGTCCAGGCCGCTGAGCACCGTGGCGCCGGTGGCGGTGATCCCCGACATGCTTTCAAAGAAGGAGTCGGTGTAGCTGATGTGCTGGGTCAGCAGGAACGGCAAGGCGGCAAAGATGCACACCACCACCCAACTGGAGACTGTCAGCAGATACATATCTCGAGGGCGCAGGTGCACGTGTTCCGGGCGGCCAGGTATCACCAGTGCCAGACCCGCGAGGAAGGTGATCATGCTGGCCCAGAGAAACGACGGGAGGTCGCTGGTACGTTCGAAAATGACCAGTGTCGCCATCGGCACGACCATGGCGATCGCGAGGGTGATCAGGAAGATGCCGATAATGAAACCGATCATCCGTAAAGTCGGCAACGCCATGAGGTCCGCTCGGTGACAGGGAAAGGCGCCATTCTACCTGCGGTGCTAGGCATGTAAACCGGGGCTTGGAGGTGATGATGGGCAAATGTTGTAGCCGCTGCCGAGGTACGAGGCTGCGATGCGTGTCCGCAGGACCGCCCTTGGGGCCGCTGCGCAGCCCATCACAGCCTCGTGCCTCGGCAGCGGCTACAGTAAGCTCGCTGTGCAGACGATGAAAGGCACAAAAAAGGCGACCCGAAGGTCGCCTCTTTCACTCATCTAAACAGCGCCGCTCAGAACTCGTGATCGGCGTTGTCCGGGTTCAGGTCGCTGATACCCAGTTTGCCCGCTGCCAGCTCGATAGCGCCGGTCTGCTGGACCAGGGCGGCGATGGCGTCGCGCACGATCTGGTTGCCCGCGTCGTTGCCCGCGGCGATCAACTGGTCGTAGTGCTCGCCGTTGTTGGCGTGGTCAACCATGACCTGGATCTTCGCTTCGGTGGCTGCCAGGTCCGCCTTGAGGGCTGCGTCGGCGGCCGGGTCGGCCTTGGCCACCAGGGACGACAGGCTTGGGCCGGTCATCTTGTTGCCGTCGACACGGGTGTATTCGCCCAGGTAGACGTTGCGGATGCCTTTGGCGTCGTAGAAGTGCGAGTTGTGGGTGTTGTCGCTGAAGCAGTCTTGTTCGTCTTCTGGCGAGTTGGCTTCCAGGGAAACCTTCATGCGCTCACCGGCCAGCTCACCCAGGGACAGGCTGCCCATGCCGAACAGCATCTTGCGCAGGCCGTCGGTGGCAGGTTCTGCTTCCAGGGTGGCGCGGTAGTTGTCTTCGACGTTGGGCTTCCAGTTGCCGACCATTTCTTCGAGGTCGCTGACCAGCAATTGGGTCACGGCGCGCAGGTAAGTGCGACGACGCTCGTTGTGACCGCCAGTGGCGCCGTCACCGGTCATATAGTCCGAAGCAGGGCGGTTGCCGGCGCCAGGGCCAGTGCCGTTCAGGTCCTGGCCCCAGAGCAGGAATTCGATGGCGTGGTAGCCGGTGGCGACGTTAGCCTCGGAGCCGCCCAGTTCATTGAGGCTGGCGAGTTTTTCCGGGGTGATGTCCTTGACGTCAACCTTGTCTTCGCCGACCTGGATCTCGGTGTTGGCGATGATGTTGGCGTTTGCGCCTGGGTTACCGAGTGCGTGCTCGTAGGACTTGTCGACATAGTCGATCAGGCCTTCGTCCAGCGGCCAGGCGTTCACCTGACCTTCCCAGTCGTCGATGATAGTGTTGCCGAAGCGGAACACTTCACTCTGCAGGTACGGTACGCGTGCGGCGATCCAGGCGGTGCGGGCCGCTTTCAGGGTTTCGTCGCTCGGGTTGGCGAGGAAGGTGTCGATGGCGGTTTGCAGGGTTTTCGCCGTGGACTCGGCATCGCTGTAGACCGCAAAGACCATGTCTGCGTAATGCGCGACTACGGCCTTGGCGGCAGCCTCGTCGACCTGGCCAGCCGGTGCGGTAGCCGCGGGTGCGGTAGCGCTGGCGGCCGGTTGAGGCGCGGCGGCTTTGTCTTTGCCCTCACCGCAACCGGCGAGAGAAATGGCAATGGCCAGCAGACTGGCGGTGGCCAGAGGCATACGAATCATGGCGAACATCCTGCTTCGGTAGATGACTGGGGGCGCATGGCTGCGCGCAAAACTGCGACATAATGCGAAAGATTTGCATTTTGTGTAAAGGGTTAACGCGGTAAAAGTTTGTGACATAGGCGGCTGGCGCCCTGGGGTGGCCATCATTGACTTACAAAATCACCGCGTTATCCCGTCGGGACTGCTTCAGATACGCGGCCAACTCCCGGGCTGGCAGGGGTTTGCTGTAGTGGTAGCCCTGACCTTCATGGCAGCCTTCGGAGATGACGTAGGCCTCCTGCTCGGCGGTTTCCACCCCTTCGGCGATCACCTGCATGCCCAGGCTTTTTCCCAGTTGGATAATCGCTCGCACAATGGTGGCATCGTCATCGTCATCCAGCAGGTCCTGGACGAAGCTCTTGTCGATCTTGATCTTGTCCAGCGGCAGGCTTTTCAGGTAGCTGAGGGATGAGTAGCCGGTGCCAAAGTCGTCAATGGCGATCAACGCCCCGGAGCGGCGCAGGCTCAGCAGGTGCTGGGCGGCGGTGCTGATGTCTTCCATCAGGCCGGTTTCGGTGACTTCCAGCTCCAGGCTGCGGGGCGGCAGGCGATAGATTTGCAGCAGGTTATTGACCACCCGCGGCAGCTCGGCATGGTGCAGTTGCACCGTGGACAGGTTCACCGCCATCCGCAGGTCGCTGAAGCCCATGTCATGCCATTCCCGTAGCTGCCGACAAGCCTGGTCCAGTACCCACTCGCCGATGGGGATAATGGTGCCGTTCTGTTCTGCCAGCGGAATGAACAGGTCGGGCGGGACCAGGCCATGTTCCGGGTGCTGCCAGCGCAGCAGCGCCTCCACGCCCACTACGCGATTCTCGCGATAGCTGATCTGCGGCTGGTACACCAGATGAAACTGCTCGCGGCTCAAGGCATCGCGCAAGTCCTTCTCCAATTCCCGGCGCCGACGCATTTCGCTGTCGACGCTGGCGATATAGAACTGGTAGCGATTGCGTGAGCGGCTCTTGGCCAGGGTCATGGTCTGTTCGGCTTTTTGCAGCAGCTTCTCAGTGCTGTCACCGTCCTCCGGGAACAAGGTGATGCCAATCGTGGCGCGCAGGCGGATTTGTTCGTGGTCGAGGGCGAACTCGGCTTCCAGGTCATCGAGGATGCTTTGTGCCAGTTCGGCCGCTTCGTAGGGTTGTTCGATATCGGCCTGGACCAGGGCGAACTGGTCGCCTCCCAGTCGCGCGAGGGCACCGAGACGGCCGCTGTGGGCACGCAGGCGGTCGGCCAGGGCCAACAGTAATTGGTCACCAGCCTGGTAGGTGAACTGCTCGTTGACGCTTTTGAAGTCATCCAGGCCGACACACAACACCGCCACCCGACGTTGCCGACGGCCGGCATCAATCAGGATCTTGTCCAGTTGCTCCTGCAACTTCTGGCGGTTCGGCAGGCCGGTCAGGAAGTCGTGCTGGGCCATGCGCAGCAGGCTGTTTTCCGCTTCATGGCGCAGATGGGTGTTGCGTTCGATGGATTCGAGCAGTTGGTTGGCGGTGCTGATCCACAGCCCCAGTTCGTTCTTTTCATGGCCCTTGAGCTGCGGAATCTTGTGTTCGCTGGGACGGTCGGGGTTGATCGAACTCAAGTGCCCGATAATCCGTGACAGCGGCTTGGTCAGCAGCCAGTGGTAGACGAGGTACAGCACCAGGCCCATGGCCAGAGCACGCAGTACTCCAGAGATGAATATGATGACCGAGTTGACCAGAAAACCTTTGCCATAGGTGGCGGTGTCAAGGGTGATGCTCAGGTCGCCGTAATACTCGCTGTAGGGCCCGCGTCCCACCAGCGGCGTAGTGAAGGTGCGTTCCTGGCCGAGAATCGGGTCGGTGAACCAGCGGCTGGAGGATTGCTGCAGGTCACGGCTTTTCTCGGCGAGCATGGCTTCGTTGGGATGGCCGATGGACGCCACGCGCACGGCGTCATCCTGAAACAAACCTTCGATGACTTGCATACCCATCTCGCGGTCCAGGCTGTAGACCGCCTGGGTGGAGGGGTCGCGAAACATGTCGAGAATGCGCTGGGCATCGCCGGCCACGGCCTGGCGGGTTTTATAGGCATCGAAAACGATCTGCGCCACGCTCAGTGCCACGCCTACTATCAATGCTGAAAGCAGCACAACCCGGAGCAACTTCACCGACAAGCTGTTTTTGAGTTCCAGCTTCAAAGGGTCATTCCTTGTTCCATTCGGGTAGCCTCAAGATGCCATGAGTATTGGCAATCCGGTGATGGCAGTCAAAGGGATATGGCTTGAGGCGCTTTGAGGCTTTAGCTGGAAGGTTCTGGAAGGGCGCAGGGAGTTTATTCAGCGAGGCCCATCGAGCAGGAGGCGGATTTGTCTCCGCCTTCCTTTCGCGCCACCTCGGACTATAGGAGGCGAATGCTTTTTTGAGGTGATTATGGAGGTCCTTGGATATTCTTCTTTCAGAAGGATATCGGCGACCGGCTCCCGGATTGTTGACCTGACCCCATGACTTGGCCTGCAACCTGTTGTACTGCCTGCATCCCCATACTTGCTGCTTGTGCCACCATCGGAAGAACTATTGGGGCCAGCGCTGCTGCCGCTCCTGCTCCTGCAATCATATTTAAACTCTCCGGTGTTATTAAAGGAATGAAAGAGGAATCCCTTTCGCTGCATGGGTGGCAAATTTCCGTCACTGGGTTCCATGATTTCCTACCTGGTTTTCCAGTTTTCGACCGTCCACAAAAAAGCCCGGCAATCGCCGGGCTCTTTCTACTGCAAGCGTTGCTTAAGCGGTGAAGGTCTTGCCTTCGAACTGCTCAGCGACGAACTTCCAGTTGACCAGGTTCCAGAACGCTTCCACATACTTTGGACGCACGTTGCGGTAGTCGATGTAGTAAGCGTGTTCCCAGACGTCGCAGGTCAGCAGCGGGGTGTCGCCGCTGGTCAGCGGGTTGCCGGCGCCGATGGTGCTGGCCAGGGCCAGGGAACCGTCAGCTTTTTTCACCAGCCAGCCCCAACCGGAACCGAAGGTACCGATGGAAGTCTTGGAGAACTCCTCCTTGAACTTGTCGAACGAACCGAACGCTGCGTTGATGGCATCGCCAAGTGCGCCGGTAGGCTGACCGCCGGCGTTTGGCGCCAGGCAGTTCCAGTAGAACGTGTGGTTCCAGACCTGAGCGGCGTTGTTGAAGATACCGCCCGAGGAAGACTTGACGATTTCTTCCAGGGTCTTGCCTTCGAACTCGGTGCCAGGCACCAGGTTGTTCAGGTTCACGACGTAGGTGTTGTGGTGCTTGTCGTGGTGGTATTCCAGGGTTTCCTTGGAAATGTGCGGCTGCAGGGCATCGTGTGCATAAGGCAGCGGCGGCAATTCGAAAGCCATGATGATTCTCCTAATCAGGTCAGTTGCGGTGAGCGCAAGGCCGATCACGGGCGGCCATACAAGCGCCGGGGAGTTTGTACTCTTTGCGGCGCAGGGTCCGGATCATAGCACCGGGGGTGCGGCAAAACCACGCAACAACTGTGTGGGATAGAGGTTCCAGAGTCTTTTGGCTGCTCTTCAAATGAGTTCAGCTCGCGCTTATCAATTGATAGGCCACAGAGAACATCATTGCCGCCACCAACAAGTCCAGTAACCGCCACGTGGCCGGGCGCGCCAGCCACGGCGCCAACCAGGCAGCGCCGAGCGCCAGGGCGGAAAACCACAACAGCGAAGCACTGGCGGCGCCGGCGACATAAGCGCCAGGTTCGGTTTGCTGGGCACCCAAGGAGCCAATCAACAGCACCGTGTCCAGGTACACATGCGGGTTGAGCAGGGTCACTGCCAAGGCGCTGAGCAGCACCGCGCGCAACGAGCGAACCTTGTGGTTTTCCCCTTGCTCCAGGCTTTGCCGTGAACAGGCCCGGCGCAGCGCGAGGGTGCCGTACCACAACAGGAAGGCCGCGCCGCCCCAGCGGGCAATGGCCAACAACAAAGGGTTCTGGGCCAACACCGTCGCCAGGCCAAATACCCCGGCAGCCACCAGGATCGCGTCACACACCACACACAGCGCGGCTACCGGCAGGTGATGTTCCCGGCGCAGGCTCTGTGCCAGGACAAAGGCGTTTTGCGTGCCAATGGCCATGATCAAACCGAGGGCGACCAGCAGGCCGTTCACGTAACTTTGCCACATGCTCTTTACTCCGCGTTGGCTGCTAACTGGCGCAGCACGGTCATGGCTCGTTCGGCGTCGCTGCGGCCGACAAACAGGTGGTCGTGGTAATACCCGGCAATCACGTTGCAACTGATCCCGGCCTGGCCCAGAGCGCTGGCGAAAGCCGCGGTGAGACCGACTGCCTCCAGGGCCGAGTGCACATTCAAGGTGATCCAGGCGGCGATGTACTCGTAGGGCAATCCGGCCTGTTCAGCCTGTTGACGCTCGACAATCACCGTCAGGCCTTCTTGTTCACGAAAGCTGCCGATCACCTCGCAACCGTCCGGGATGCGGTGGTCGGGCAGGGTGCAAAACACATAGTCGCCCTCGTTGAGGTGCGGGCTCATGCTGCGCAACAGGGTTGCCAGGGCGGTTTCGCCGGCCATGGGGAAGATCCTTGAAAAGTGGAGAAGCGATGCTGGCTATTCTCGGGGTTGAAGCTGTATAAGAAAAACCAATATTGCTGATCGCTCATTAGGAAAACTGATGTTCGACTATAAATTACTGGCCGCCCTGGCGGCGGTGGTGGAACAGGCCGGATTCGAACGCGGTGCCCAGGTGCTTGGTGTCTCGCAATCGGCCATCTCCCAGCGCATCAAACTGCTCGAGGCGCGGATCGGCCAGCCCGTGCTGGTACGGGCAACGCCGCCGACGCCGACAGACATTGGCCGGCGGCTGCTCAACCATGTGCAGCAGGTGCGGTTGTTGGAGCGGGATCTGCAGAGCCAAGTCCCGGCCCTGGATGAAGAGGGCATGCCAGAGCGCCTGCGCATCGCCTTGAATGCCGATAGCCTGGCCACCTGGTGGGCCGAAGCGGTCAGTGATTTTTGCGCCGAGCAACACCTGCTGCTGGACCTGGTGGTGGAGGACCAGACCGTGGGCCTCAAGCGCATGCGCGCCGGTGAAGTGGCGGCGTGTATCTGTGCCAGCGAACGGCCAGTGGCGGGTGCACGCAGCTTGCTGTTGGGGGCGATGCGCTATCGGGCGCTGGCCAGCCCGGCGTTTATCGCCCGGCACTTTCCAGGCGGTGTTCGTGCCGACCTGGTGGCACGCACTCCGGCACTGGTGTTTGGCCCTGATGATTTCCTGCAGCATCGTTACCTGGCTTCCCTGGGTGTCGAGGGTGGTTTCGAGCACCATTTGTGCCCATCGTCCGAAGGCTTTATGCGCCTGGTAGAAGCCGGATTGGGCTGGGGCCTGGTGCCTGAGTTGCAGGTGCACGACCAGCTTGAGCGGGGTGTTCTGGTGGAGTTGTTGCCAGATAAGCCAATCGACGTGCCGCTGTACTGGCATCATTGGCGCAGTGGCGGGCAATTGCTCGGGATGCTGACCGAGCATCTGGCCCGGGCGACTGGCCAATGGCTGGTGCCGTTGGAGTGACAGCAAGCGTCAAGGCAGCAGCGATGAAAAACGAAAGAATGCGGAGTAACACATGAAAATTCTGGTCACCGGCGCAAGCGGCTTCATCGGCGGACGCTTTGCGCGTTTCGCCCTGGAGCAGGGCCTGGACGTGCGGGTCAACGGGCGGCGGGCCGAAGGTGTCGAGCACCTGGTGCGGCGTGGCGCCGAGTTTATCCAGGGTGATTTGAATGACCCGGACCTGGTGCGCGACCTGTGTCGCGATGTCGAGGCGGTGGTGCATTGCGCGGGTGCCGTGGGGCTGTGGGGGCGCTATCAGGACTTTCACCAGGGCAACGTGTTGGTGACCGAAAACGTTGTCGAAGCGTGCCTCAAACAGAGGGTCGGGCGCCTCGTACACTTGTCGTCGCCGTCGATTTATTTCGATGGCCGCGACCACTTGGGATTGACCGAGGAACAGGTGCCCAAGCGCTTCAAACACCCGTATGCGGCCACCAAGTACCTGGCCGAGCAGAAGGTCTTCGGGGCTCAGGAGTTCGGCCTCGAAGTGCTGGCGCTGCGCCCGCGTTTTGTCACCGGCGCCGGGGACATGAGCATCTTCCCGCGCCTGCTGAAAATGCAGCGCAAGAATCGCCTGGCCATCGTCGGTGATGGCTTGAACAAGGTCGACTTCACCAGCGTGCACAACCTCAACGAGGCGTTGCTCAGCAGCTTGCTGGCCACCGGTTCTGCCTTGGGCAAGGCGTACAACATCAGCAACGGCACCCCGGTACCGATATGGGATGTGGTGAACTACGTGATGCGGCAAATGGAAATGCCCCAGGTCACGCGCTACCGTTCCTACGGTTTGTCCTACAGCGTCGCGGCGCTCAATGAAGCATTCTGTGCAATGTGGCCGGGGCGTCCGGAGCCTTCACTGTCCCGGCTGGGCATGCAGGTCATGAACAAGGATTTCACCCTCGACATCAGCCGCGCCCGGCATTATCTCGACTACCAACCCAAGGTCAGCCTGTGGGCGGCCCTTGATGAGTTCTGCAACTGGTGGAAGGCCCAGGAGGCGGGGGCGAAATAGAACCGACCAATGACCTGTAACACACCGGGAACCGAACTTGCGGTTCCCGGTCGATCAGTGCGACGGGCAAGGGGTTTATACTCCGCCGCCAGGCTTTCCATGTGGCTACCTCAAGGATTTAAGGTTGATTCATGCGTAACGATGCTAACGACGACTTCGACAACGTTCCCAGCCTGCGGGCAGACACCGGGGGCGACGATGATTTTGTACCAACCGCTGCCACGTCCGTGCGCTCTCGGCCAGCGCCCGTGGTCAAGGTCAAGAGTGCCAGCACCGGGCCTTTGTGGGCGTTGGTCGGCGCGCTGTTATTTGCCTTCGCAGGCCTTGCCTGGTGGAGCTTCCAGCAGATTTCCCTGATGGGGCAGCAGTTGGTGGCGACCCAGGAAAGCTTTGCGCGCATCAGCGAAGAAGCGGCCGGGCGCCTGCAGGATATTTCCGGCAAGGTGGTGGCCAGTGAGGCCAACGTCAATAACGGCAGCGAAGCGCTGAAACTGCAGATCAAGCAGCTCGAAACTCAACTGTTGGAGCAAGGCAAGCAGCAGCAAGGCGTGGCCGGGCAGGCGACGGATCTGGACAAGCGCCTGGCGCAGATGACAGCCAGTACCACCGAGCTGTCGACGGCCAATGTGCAACTGCAAGGGCAGGTGCAGGCACTGACGGAGGCTGTGGCGACCCTCAAGGTGGCTCAAACCGACGCAAGCAAGCGCGATGCCGAGCTTAACGCTGATGTGGCGGCCTTGAAGAAGCAGGGCAACCCAACCGCGGCCATCGCTCGCCTGGAACAGGATCTGCTGGTGCTCAAGAGCGAGCAGGATAATCGCCAGGCCGCTGCTGACGGCCCGACGACCAAGGAGTTCGACGTGTTCCGTATCCAGACCACCCGCAATGTCACCACCTTGCAAAGCCAGGTGCAGAACCTGCAACAGCAGATCAGTGCGCCGGCCCGGGTCAGCCCTATCGGGCAGTGATGTTGATGGCCTGTAGGCGCCTGCTTTCATTGCGGCTACAGGCACTTTCAAGTCGAATGTCACCAGCCGGTGACATTTCCAGCCCCCTTCGTTACTTGCCCTCTCCCAGCCCTTGTTTAGACTCCGGTCATCCCATAAAAACAAATAGGGCTCACCATGACCACGCAACCGCTGCCTTTGAGCAGTTGGCTGAACGCACCTGCCCATCACACCTGGCTGGCCGCTGAAGGTCAGCGCCTGCTGTCGTTCGCCAAGGCTTCGAAGCTGCCTGAAGGCTTCGGCAACCTGGATGATCAGGGCCACCTGCCGGCCAATGCCATCGCCGAAACCATGAACACCGCCCGTATGACCCACAGCTTCGCCATGGCCCACGCCCAAGGCCTGCCGGGTTACGCCGACCTTGTAGCGCACGGGGTGAGTGCCCTCGGCGGCCCACTGCGCGATGCCCGCCATGGCGGTTGGTTCGCTACCCCGCAGGCTCGCGACGGGAATACTGGCAAGGCTGCCTACCTGCATGCCTTTGTCGCCCTGGCTGCCAGCTCGGCGGTGGTGGCCGGTGCGCCCGGTGCGCAAACCCTGTTGAATGACGCCATCCACATCATCGACCAGTATTTCTGGAACGAGGAGGAGGGCGCGATGCTCGAGTCCTTCGCGCAGGACTGGACGGGTGTAGAAGCTTATCGCGGCGCCAACAGCAACATGCACGCCACCGAAGCCTTCCTTGCCTTGGCCGATGTGACTGGCGACACGCGCTGGCTGGACCGTGCGCTGCGTATCGTTGAACGCGTGATCCACGCGCATGCCGCCGACAACCAGTTCATGGTGATCGAACACTTTGATCGTCACTGGCAACCCGTGCGCGGCTACAACGAAGACAACCCGGCTGATGGCTTTCGCCCCTACGGCATCACCCCGGGCCATGGCTTCGAATGGGCGCGGCTGGTGCTGCACCTTGAAGCGGCGCGCCAGCAAGCTGGCTTGATGACACCCGAGTGGCTGTTGACTGACGCCAAGGGCCTGTTCGCCAGTGCCTGCGAATATGGCTGGGCGGTGGATGGCGCTCCCGGCATTGTCTACACCCTCGACTGGGCCCGGCGCCCGGTGGTCCGCGAGCGTTTGCACTGGACCCACGCCGAAGCCAGCGCTGCGGCGCAGGCTTTGCTCAAGCGCACGGGTGAGCTGCACTACGAAACCTGGTACCGGCGTTTCTGGGAGTTTTGCGAGACCCATTTTATCGACCGTACCCATGGCAGTTGGCACCACGAACTGAGCCCGCACAACCAGCCCAGCCGCAAAATCTGGGGCGGTAAACCGGATCTGTACCATGCCTGGCAAGCCGTTCTGCTGCCTGGTCTACCCTTATCCCCGAGTATGGCCAGCGCCTTGGGCGCGGGACGCAATGTCACCAACTGGTGACATTTGTGCGTCCCTTTGTTACGTGCACCTTAAATATCCCTGTTTAAAATCCTATGCAGCGCAAGCTCTAGACTTGCATGCATAACAACAAAAAAGGTACTCAGATGAACGCGATTAATCGCCTCGCCGTTGCTATTTCCATTGCCTCGTTGTTTCCCCTCAGTGCTTTTGCCGCCGACTCGAAAGGGACGGTTGAAGTTGTGCATTGGTGGACCTCGGGTGGTGAGAAGGCGGCAGTAGATGTCCTGAAGGCCCAAGTTGAAAAAGACGGTTTCACCTGGAAAGACGGTGCCGTCGCAGGTGGCGGTGGTTCCACGGCCATGACCGTGTTGAAAAGCCGCGCCGTTGCTGGCAACCCGCCAGGTGTTGCCCAGATCAAAGGCCCGGACATCCAGGAATGGGCGTCCACCGGGCTGCTCGACACCGACGTTCTGAAGGACGTTGCCAAAGAAGAAAAGTGGGACTCCCTGCTCGACAAGAAAGTCTCCGATACCGTGAAGTACGAAGGTAACTACGTGGCCGTACCGGTGAACATTCACCGCGTCAACTGGCTGTGGATCAACCCTGAAGTCTTCAAGAAAGCTGGTATCGAAAAAGCACCGACCACCCTCGAAGAATTCTACGCCGCCGGCGACAAGCTCAAGAAAGCCGGCTTCATTGCGCTCGCCCACGGTGGCCAGCCTTGGCAGGACAGCACCGTGTTCGAAGCGGTGGTCCTTTCGGTGATGGGTGCCGATGGCTACAAGAAAGCCCTGGTCGACCTGGACGAAAAAGCCCTCACCGGCCCTGAAATGATCAAGTCGCTGACCGAGCTGAAGAAAGTCGCGACCTACATGGACGCCGACGGAAAGGGCCAGGACTGGAACCTGGAAGCCGCCAAAGTCATCAACGGCAAGGCCGGCATGCAGATCATGGGTGACTGGGCCAAGAGCGAGTGGACCGCGGCCAAGAAAGTCGCTGGCAAGGACTACGAGTGCGTAGCCTTCCCGGGCACCGACAAAGCCTTCACCTACAACATCGACTCCCTGGCGGTGTTCAAGCAGAAAGACAAAGGCACTGCGGCCGGTCAGCAGGACATTGCCAAGGTCGTGCTGGGTGAGAACTTCCAGAAAGTCTTCAGCATCAACAAGGGCTCGATCCCGGTTCGTATCGACATGTTGAAAGACATGGGCAAATACGGCTTCGACTCGTGCGCCCAGACCGCCGCCAAGGACTTCCTGGCAGATGCCCAGACCGGTGGCCTGCAGCCAAGCATGGCGCACAACATGGCGACCACGCTGGCCGTACAAGGTGCGTTCTTTGACGTAGTGACCAACTACATCAACAACCCGGCCGCTGATCCAGCCGCCACCGCCAAGCAACTCTACAGCGCGGTCAAGTCGGCCAAGTAAGCCCTGGAACGCCGGTCCTGCCGGGGCCGGCTTGTGTGGGAGCCGGGCTTGCCCGCGATGCAGACACCTCGGTCTGTCAGCTATGCCGAGGTGATGCTATCGCAGGCAAGCCAGCTCCCACGCAAGCCTGGCCCTCACAAGGAGCTCCCTTGAAGTTATTTTCTCTGTACTGGATTTCCCCATGAGTTCTGTTGCTGTGTTCAGCAAAGCCTCGCCGTTCGATGCACTGCAGCGCTGGCTACCCAAACTGGTGCTGGCGCCCAGTATGTTCATCGTTTTGGTGGGCTTCTATGGCTACATCCTGTGGACGTTTGTCCTGTCGTTCACTAACTCGACTTTCCTGCCGTCCTACAAGTTTGTAGGCCTGGCGCAATACGCACGCTTGTTCGACAACGACCGCTGGTGGGTGGCGAGCAAGAACCTGGCGGTGTTCGGTGGCATGTTCATCGGCATCACCTTGGTGATCGGCGTGACGCTGGCGATTTTCCTCGACCAGAAAATCCGCCGCGAAGGCTTCATTCGCACCATTTATCTGTACCCGATGGCGCTCTCGATGATCGTGACCGGTACCGCCTGGAAATGGCTGCTCAACCCGGGCATGGGCCTGGACAAACTGCTGCGCGACTGGGGTTGGGAAGGCTTCCGCCTGGACTGGCTGATCGACCCTGATCGTGTGGTGTACTGCCTGGTGATCGCGGCCGTGTGGCAAGCCTCGGGCTTTATCATGGCGATGTTCCTGGCCGGTTTGCGCGGTGTCGATCAATCGATCATCCGTGCCGCCCAGATCGATGGCGCGAGCATGCCCAGGATCTACTGGAAAGTGGTGCTGCCCAGCCTGCGTCCGGTGTTCTTCAGTGCGGTGATGATTCTGGCCCACATCGCGATCAAGAGTTTCGATCTGGTGGCGGCGATGACGGCCGGTGGTCCGGGTTACTCGTCCGACCTGCCGGCGATGTTCATGTATTCCTTCACCTTCAGCCGCGGCCAGATGGGCATGGGTTCGGCCAGTGCGATTCTGATGCTCGGTGCGATTCTCGCAATCATCGTGCCTTACCTGTACTCCGAGCTAAGGACCAAACGTAATGACTAGTCTCGCCGGCAAACCTTTTATCAGCCTGAGTCGCATCGCGATCTACGCGGTGCTGATTCTCGCGGTACTGCTGTATCTGGTACCGCTGGTGGTCATGCTGTTGACCAGCTTCAAAACCCCGGAAGACATCAGCACCGGCAACTTGCTGAGCTGGCCTGCCGTGGTCACCGGCATTGGCTGGGTCAAGGCCTGGGCCACAGTCGACGGTTACTTCTGGAACTCGATCAAGATCACGGTCCCGGCGGTATTGATCTCTACCGCCATCGGCGCGTTGAACGGCTATGTGCTGTCGATGTGGCGTTTTCGCGGTTCGCAGTTGTTCTTCGGCCTGTTGTTGTTCGGCTGCTTCCTGCCGTTCCAGACCGTGCTGCTGCCGGCCTCGTTCACCCTCGGCAAGATGGGCCTGGCCAGCACTACCACGGGCCTGGTGTTCGTGCACATCGTCTACGGCCTGGCGTTTACTACACTGTTCTTCCGTAATTACTACGTGAGCATTCCTGATGCGTTGGTAAAGGCGGCACGGCTGGATGGTGCGGGCTTCTTCACGATCTTCCGGCGGATCATTTTGCCGATGTCGACCCCGATCATCATGGTCTGCCTGATCTGGCAGTTCACGCAAATCTGGAACGACTTCCTGTTCGGTGTGGTGTTCTCCAGCGGTGACTCGCAGCCCATCACGGTGGCGCTGAATAACCTGGTTAACACCAGCACCGGGGTCAAGGAATACAACGTGGATATGGCGGCGGCGATGATCGCCGGGCTGCCGACCCTGCTGGTCTATGTGATCGCAGGCAAGTATTTCGTGCGCGGCCTCACGGCCGGCGCGGTCAAGGGGTAATCATGGCAACGCTTGAACTTCGCAACGTAAACAAGACCTATGGCGCCGGCCTGCCGGACACCTTGAAGAACATCGAACTGTCGATCAAGGAAGGTGAGTTTCTGATTCTTGTCGGACCTTCGGGTTGCGGCAAGTCGACGCTGATGAACTGCATCGCCGGCCTTGAGAACATCACCGGCGGCGCGATCATGATTGGCGACCAGGACGTCAGCGGCATGAGCCCCAAGGATCGCGACATCGCCATGGTGTTCCAGTCCTACGCGCTGTACCCGACCATGAGTGTGCGCGAGAACATCGAATTCGGCCTGAAGATCCGCAAGATGCCGCAGGCGGCCATCGACGAAGAAGTGGCGCGGGTGGCCAAGCTGCTGCAAATCGAGCACTTGCTCAATCGCAAACCGGGCCAGCTCTCCGGCGGCCAGCAACAGCGCGTGGCCATGGGCCGTGCGTTGGCCCGCCGGCCGAAGATCTACCTGTTCGACGAACCGCTGTCCAACCTCGACGCCAAGCTGCGGGTCGAGATGCGCACCGAAATGAAACTGATGCACCAGCGTCTGAAAACCACCACCGTCTACGTCACCCACGATCAGATCGAAGCGATGACCCTGGGCGACAAAGTGGCGGTGATGAAGGACGGCATCATCCAGCAGTTCGGCACGCCGAAAGAGATCTACAACGACCCGGCCAACCTGTTTGTGGCGAGCTTTATCGGCTCACCGCCGATGAACTTCATTCCATTGCGCCTTCAGCGCAAGGATGGCCGCCTGGTGGCGCTGCTGGACAGTGGCCAGGCGCGCTGTGAACTGCCGCTGAGCATGAGTGATGCAGGCCTTGAAGACCGCGAAGTGATTCTGGGCCTGCGCCCGGAACAGATCGTGCTGGCCCCAGCCGAGGCCGCAGGCGCACCGACCCTTCGTGCCGAGGTGCAAGTCACCGAGCCGACCGGGCCGGACACGCTGGTATTCGTGCAAATCAATGACAGCAAGGTCTGCTGCCGCCTGGCGCCTGATGTGGCGCCGCAGGTAGGCGAGACCCTGACCCTGCAGTTCGACCCATCCAAGGTGTTGCTGTTCGACGCCAAAACCGGTGAGCGCCTGGGGACTTGTGGGAGCGGGCTTGCCCGCGATGCAGGCGACTCGGTCCGCCTGCCAGAACGCAGTGATGCTATCGCGGGCAAGCCCGCTCCCACATTCAAGGCAAGTTAAGTCGTTGTTTCAGATAAAAATGTAACCTGCGTTAGATAAAAACAGTTTAATAACAATAAAGACGAGGATGTAGGGATGAAAATGAAACACACCAACACCCGGCTGCTCTGCCAAGTGTCAGCAGTTGCAGCACTGCTCATGTCCGCCAATGCGATGGCGGACGACGCGTTCAGCGCCAATTCCAAGTGGATGACGGGCGACTGGGGTGGCGAGCGGACCAAGTTGATCGAGCAGGGTATCGACATCAAGGCCGACTACGTCGGTGAAATGGGCGCCAACCTCCATGGCGGCTATAACGACGACAAGACCGGACGCTACAGTGACCAGTTTGGCCTCGGCGTGGCACTGGACCTGCAAAAGCTCTGGGGCTGGGATAACACCCAGGCCAAGATCCAGTTGACCAATCGTAATGGCCAAAACATCTCCAATGACCGTGTGGGTGATCCGCGTGCCGGCACCTTGAGTTCCTCACAGGAAGTCTATGGTCGTGGCCACATGGTGCGTCTGACCCAGTTGTGGATCCAGCATCAGTTCCTCGACGGCAAACTGGACGTGAAGGCCGGTTACTTCGGTGAAGGCGAAGACTTCAACACCTTCCCCTGCGAATTCCAGAACCTGGCGTTCTGCGGCTCCCAAGTGGGTAACTGGGCGACCAACATCTGGTACAACTGGCCAGTCATGCAGGCGGCGTTGCGCGTGAAGTACAACATCACGCCTGAGTTCTATGCGCAGATCGGCGCGTACAACCAGAACCCATCGCAGACCGAACATGGTAATGGTTTCAAACTCAGCGGCAGCGGTACCAAAGGCACCGTCATCCCAGTTGAATTGGTCTGGTCGCCAAAGGTTAACAACCTGCCGGGCGAATACCGTGTGGGTTACTACAAAAGCACCGCGCCTGCTTCTGACGTCCGTGAGGACGTCAACGGCAACGATGCTGCGACCACGGGCGATGCCTATCGTACTCACAGCAGCAAGCACGGTTACTGGTTCGTTGCCCAGCAACAACTCACCAGCCATAACGGTGACGCTTCCCGCGGTCTGAACATCGCGGCCAACGCGACCTTCCACGACAAGGACACCAACATCGTCGACAACTACCAGTCGTTGATGTTTGTGTACAAGGGGCCATTCGATGCGCGTCCAAAAGATGACGTCGGTATCGGCTTCGCCCGTATCCATGTCAACGATGACGTGAAGAAAAACGCCGAGCTGATCAACGCTGACAATGGCATTAGCGATTACAACAATCCGTTGTACGCGCCACTGCGCTCCACTGAATACAACTACGAAATCAACTACGGTTTCCACGTTACCAACTGGTTGACCGTGCGTCCTAACCTGCAATACATCACTCACCCAGGTGGCGTAGATCAAGTCGACAACGCTTTGGTTGCCGGCCTGAAAATTCAGTCGGTGTTCTAACGTTGTTGCGATAAGCTCCTCTCTCTGTGCGCATTTTGCGGATGGCCTTGGCTATCCGCTTTTTTTGGGGCGCATTGTGATGAATCTCAGGACCGTGGCACATGCATGAGCATCCGCTACAACGCTTTTTCAAATCCCTGCGCCCACGTCCCGTGTTCGCCTGGGAGCGTTTCCAGATGCGCGAGGTGCTGGTGATTGATCACCCGCTATGCCAAGCGGTGTTCAGTCGTCAGGGCGCGCAATTGCTGCACTTTCAGCCCAAGGGCCAAAAACCCTGGTTGTGGTGCGCGGCCAAGTGGCCACAAGTCGGCGCGATCCGTGGCGGTGTGCCGGTGTGTTGGCCGTGGTATGGCCGTCATCCCAGCGAAAACGCCTGGCCATCCCATGGTTGGGCGCGGTTGATCGACTGGAAGCTGCTGGACAGCAGCAGTGACGACGACGGTGTGCGCCTGCATTGGCGGTTGCAGTTGTGCGATTGGCAAGTGGACCTGCATGCACACTTGGGCGAGAGCCTTGAACTGCGCTTGAGCACGGAGCATCAGGACGAGTTGCCCTGCCAACTGAGTCACGCTTTGCACGCCTATTGGCGGATTGGCAATGTCGGTGAGGTAGCGCTGTCTGGGCTCGATGGGGCGCAAGGTTATGACCAGCTCAATCGCCAGGCTTGCCAGCAGGAAGGTGAGTTACGGGTTGATGGCGGCTGTCAGCGAGTGTTCCAGCATGAGGGTGAGTTGCACCTCAAGGATCACGCCTGGCAGCGTGAGTTGTGCATCGATACCGGAGAGAGCGCTGACACGGTGGTGTGGCATCCGGGCAGCCGGCCATTGCTGGGGGTGAGCTTCAATGAGGCGGCGGGGTTTGTCTGTGTTGAATCGGCGATGGCGGGCGCCAGCCTGGCGCCGGGGGAGAGGGCGCATTTGAGTCTTCAAGCCAGGGCGGGGGTTTGATCCTGAAGTGAGCTGTGTTGCTGATGCCGCCATCGCGGGCAAGCCCGACTCCCGCACTTGGAATGCATTCCCCTGTGGGAGTCGGGCTTGCCCGCGATGAGGCCGGTACAGCCAATAAAGGGTTCAGGCCTTAGTTGAACTCATCCCCCACCGGATACCGACTGTCATTCAAGCTCTCTTTGATCTTGCGCAAATGCGGCTGGAAATCCACCCCGCGACGCAAGGTCATGCCTGTCGCCAGCACATCCAGCACCGTCAGCTGAATGATCCGTGAAGTCATCGGCATGTAGATATCCGTGTCTTCCGGCAGTGGAATGTTCAGGCTCACCGTACTGGCCTTGGCCAATGGCGAGTTCTCGGCGGTCACGCCTAATACCGAAGCGCCGTTTTCCCTGGCAATACGGGCCACTTCCACCAGCTCGCGGGTACGCCCGGTGTAGGAAATGATCACGAACAGCTCACCCGTGTGGGCCACCGACGCGATCATCCGTTGCATCAGCACATCGGCATGGGCCGTCACTGCCAGGTTGAAGCGGAAAAACTTGTGCAGGGCATCCATGGCCACCGGCGCTGAAGCACCGAGACCGAAAAAGTGAATCTGCCGGGCCTGGATCAACAGGTCCACGGCTTTGCTGATCAGGTTCGGGTCCAGGGCCTGGCAGGCGGCGTCCAGTGACGCGATGGCGCTGCCGAAAATCTTCTGGGTGTAGGCCTCGGGGTTATCATCGGCTTCCACAGCGCGGCTGACGTAAGCCGCGCCGCTGGCCAGGCTTTGCGCCAGCTGCAATTTGAGTTCAGGGTAACCACTGACGCCGAACGAGCGGCAGAAGCGGTTGACCGTCGGTTCGCTCACCGAAGCGGCTTGGGCGAGGGCGGCGATAGAGAAGCGGGTCGCCTGCTGCGGGTTGAGCAGGATGACCTCGGCGACTTTTCGCTCAGCCTTGTTCAGTTCTTCGAGGCGTTTCTGGATCTGTTCCAGAAGATTTCGCACGCGGTCCATTCATGTTTCCTTAGGGCGACGATGCAAATAAGGGTCGTCAACCAATCGACGAGTGGCCCTTTGCGGTGGCCTATCCTACTGAGGGTAGTTCAACACCACCACTCGGAATGCGTATTTCGGGAAAATGTTGTGGTTATTACTACATTTTTCCT
This sequence comes from Pseudomonas spelaei, assembly GCF_009724245.1. Lineage (GTDB taxonomy): Bacteria > Pseudomonadota > Gammaproteobacteria > Pseudomonadales > Pseudomonadaceae > Aquipseudomonas > Aquipseudomonas spelaei. The sequence goes on from NZ_WNNK01000001.1 coordinate 384,670, forward strand.
TGAGTGATGCCTTGAAAAAAGGTATTTGTAGCTTAACTTGATAAAAGAACAAACATCATGCCTTTGATAACCGTAGAACCCTGCACCTTTGCCCTGTTTGGCGCCTTGGGTGATCTGGCGCTGCGCAAGTTATTTCCTGCCCTCTATCACCTCGATGGCGCCGGGCTCTTGCACGACGACACGCGCCTCCTGGCCCTGGCCCGTGAAGCCGGTTCCGAGCAGCAGCACCTGGCCCACATCGAGAAAGAATTACGCAAATACGTTGGCAAGGAGCTGGATGAAGCCGTTGCCCAACGCTTCCTGGCGCGCCTGAGCTACCTGCACGTCGACTTCCTGAAGGCTGAAGACTACGTTGCCCTGGCCGAAAAGGCCGGTACTGGCCAGCGTCTGATCGCCTATTTCGCCACCCCGGCGGCAGTGTACGGCGCGATTTGCGAGAACCTGTCCAAGGTCGGCCTGGCGGAAAACACCCGGGTTGTCCTGGAAAAGCCCATCGGTTCGGACCTGGAATCTTCGCGCAAGGTCAACGACGCCGTGGCGCAGTTTTTTCCGGAAAACCGCATCTACCGTATCGACCATTACCTGGGCAAAGAGACCGTTCAGAACCTCATTGCCTTGCGCTTTGCCAACAGCCTGTTCGAAACCCAGTGGAACCAGAACTATATCTCCCACGTGGAAATCACCGTGGCCGAGAAGGTCGGTATCGAAGGCCGCTGGGGTTATTTCGACAAGGCCGGCCAACTGCGGGACATGATCCAGAATCACCTGCTGCAACTGCTTTGCCTGATCGCCATGGACCCCCCGGCCGACCTGTCCGCCGACAGCATCCGTGACGAGAAGGTCAAGGTACTCAAGGCCCTGGCGCCCATCAGCCCGGAAGGTCTGACCACTCAAGTCGTGCGCGGTCAGTACATTGCCGGCTACAGCGCCGGCAAGCCAGTGCCGGGCTACTTGGAGGAAGAGAATTCCAACACCCAGAGCGACACTGAAACCTTCGTTGCTCTGCGGGCCGATATTCGTAACTGGCGTTGGGCCGGCGTGCCGTTCTACCTGCGCACCGGCAAGCGCATGCCGGACAAGCTGTCGCAGATCGTCATTCACTTCAAGGAGCCGTCTCACTACATCTTTGCCCCCGAGCAGCGTTTGCAGATCAGCAACAAACTGATCATTCGCCTGCAGCCGGATGAAGGTATTTCCTTGCGCGTGATGACTAAGGAGCAGGGCCTGGACAAGGGCATGCAACTGCGCAGTGGGCCACTGCAACTGAATTTTTCCGACACCTATCGCAGCGCACGAATTCCCGATGCCTACGAGCGGTTGTTGCTGGAAGTGATGCGCGGCAATCAGAACCTGTTTGTCCGTAAAGATGAAATCGAAGCCGCGTGGAAGTGGTGTGACCAGTTGATCGCCGGGTGGAAAAAATCCGGTGATGCGCCCAAGCCGTATGCGGCGGGTTCCTGGGGGCCGATGAGCTCCATTGCACTGATCACGCGGGATGGGAGGTCATGGTATGGCGATATCTAATTTGAAACTGCCTCAGGGCGTCAGCGCTCATGAGTACCGCAACCCCGTGCTGTTGGCCGAAGGCCTGGCCAATGACGTGGCTGAACAATTGCGCGCGGCCATCAGTGCCCGTGGCGAAGCGGTGCTGGTGGTGTCCGGCGGTCGCAGTCCGGTGGCGTTTTTCCAGAACCTGGCCAAGCAAGGCCTGGACTGGTCCAAGGTGACCATCACCCTGGCTGACGAGCGCTGGGTACCGGTGGAACACGCCGACAGCAATGCCGGCCTTCTGAAGAAATACCTGCTGCAAGGCCCTGCGGCCAAGGCGAAGTTTTTGAGCCTGTACCACGTTGCCGCCAACCTTGAAGACGCCGCCGAACTGGCCGATCGCCAGTTGGCAGAATTGCCGGCAATTGATGTGCTGGTGCTGGGAATGGGGGATGACGGTCATACCGCATCGCTGTTCCCCAACAGCCCGAACCTGCTGGATGCCTTGAAGCCGGACGGCAGCCGCCGTTGCTGGCCGATGTTGGCCCCGACCGTGCCCCGTCAGCGCCTGACCATGAGCCGCGCATTGCTGGCCACAGCCAACTACACCGTATTGTCGATCTCCGGCAGTTCGAAACTCACCACCCTGAGCGAAGCGCTGGCCAGTGACGATGTCGCTGTCATGCCGGTTCGGGCGTTTTTGCAACCTACTTTAGAGATTTACTGGTGCCCATGAGCCAAGGATCAGCCGCGATGAAAAGCCCTCAACCTACCGTATCCATGGCGGACAAAGTTGCCTTGATCGACAGCCTCTGCGCCAAGGCGCGGATCCTGCCGGTGATCACCATTGCCCGCGAACAGGACATTCTGCCGTTGGCCGATGCCCTGGCGGCCGGTGGTTTGACCGCGCTGGAAGTGACCCTGCGCTCGCAGTTCGGCCTCAAGGCCATTCAGGTGTTGCGTGAGCAGCGTCCGGAGCTGTGCACCGGTGCTGGCACTGTGTTGGATCGCACCATGCTCGAAGCGGCGGAAGTCGCAGGCTCGCAATTTATTGTCACTCCGGGCATTACCCGTGACCTGCTGGAAGCCTCGGTGCACAGCCCGATCCCACTGCTTCCAGGTATCAGCAATGCGTCGGGCATCATGGAAGGCTATGGCCTGGGTTATCGCCGCTTCAAGCTCTTCCCGGCGGAAGTCAGTGGCGGCGTCGCCGCAATCAAGGCCCTGGGCGGCCCGTTCGGCGAAGTGAAATTCTGCCCGACTGGCGGTGTTGGCCCGGCCAATATCAAGAGCTACATGGCGTTGAAGAATGTGATGTGTGTGGGCGGGAGCTGGATGCTTGATCCGGAGTGGGTCAAGAACGGCGACTGGGCACGTATTCAGGAAACTACCGCTGAGGCGCTGGCGCTGCTGGACTGATTGGATTTACCGAATCGTTGTTGCTGTGTTCTACGGCATTTTTGCGGTGCACTTGGTCGGTGCGCCGCTTTTTTTATGCAAAATTCGGTCAAAAGGTGGCCAATTCGGTAATGGCTTTGATCAGAACATGGATGTCCGCCGCTGACGTCAGAAACCCGGGCGTTACCCGAATGCAACTGCCAAACGCGGCCCCGCTGCGGGTCGTGGTAAACAGGTTGTACTCCTTGAGCAATCGATCTGCCATCACCTGCTGATCCACCTGCCCGGTGAATTTGAACGACGTAATCGCGCAATACAAGCGAGGATCATCCGGCGTCAGCACCTCAATCCCCGGTAACTGCCGCACCTCACGCACCCACAAATCCCGCAGGTAGTTAAGCCGGGCGCCTTTGGCCTCGGATCCACCCAACAACCGGTGTTCCTCGAACACCAGCGGCAACGTCATCAGCGCTGGAAAATTCGGCGTGCTATAGGGCGTGCGAGCGCGTACATCGGTAGCCGGGTAGTGGAATTCGCCCATGTCCGGATCAATATCCGCCAGCCGTTGCGGGTCGATATAGATAAAGCCCAGGGTCAACGGGGCGCCAATCCACTTGTGCAGATTGAAACCGGCAAAGGCGATACCCAACTGCGCCAGGTTGAATTCGATCTGGCCCAGGGCGTGGGCGCCATCGAGGATTACATCAACCCCGTGTTCCCGTGCGGCATTCGCAATGGCCTCCACTGGCATCACCAGCCCGGTGCGGTGGGTGACGTAAGTCAGCGCCAGCAGTTTGAGGCGCGGGTAACTCATGAAAGCATTGCGGTAGGTCTGCACCAGGCTGTCGAAGCTGGCCGGGTGTTCGTGAGCAATTTCGATCACCTCCACCCCACGGTGGCGCGCCAGCCAGCGCATGGCGCCTTTGACGGTGTCGTACTCCAGGTCGCTGATCAGCACCTGGTCGCCCGGTTGCAAGCGGTTGTAGTTGCGGATCAGTGATTGCAGCGCGTCGGAAGCGCAGCGGGTGAGGGCGATAGCTTCGGGATCGGCGTCCAACAAATGCGCCAGTTGGTTACGGATCTCGACATTTTCACCCTGCTCGTAACACTGGCGCACATGGATCGAATTGCTGCGATTGATGAAGGCAACATTGTCCTGGTACTGCTTAAGTACTGCGCGGCTCATACGCCCGAAGTACCCGTTTTCCAGATTGATCGGGCCGGGCTCCAGGTCGTAGCGCTGGGCGATGGCCTGCCAGTGAAGTTCGTCTTGTGCGTTCCGTTGCATGGTCGGGCTCTAGTCAGTGACGAGGGGCGGGCTTGCCGTGTTTGGCACGTAGTGGTTCCAACAGTTCGCAGAGGCCGTTGTGGTCGATTTCCTGCATCAACGCCAGAAGGCCGCCCAGTTCTCCATGAGGAAAACCTTCACGGGCGAACCAGTTCAGGTAGGGGCCGGGCAGGTCGGCGATGATCCGTCCCTTGTACTTGCCGAAGGGCATTTCGCGGGTGATCAGCAGTTCAAGTTTTTCAGGATTCATTGGGCTTCAGGCGTTTGGGTCGATGGCTTGGAAAATACAGGCATTTTGCATGCAGGCCAAATGACAGATCATGCAAATAAAGCGGATATTGAACGTCAGTCCCACGGTGTACAACGCAATCATGATCAGGTGGAAGCCCTGCCTGGCCTATCGCGGAATAGAAAAAGCCCCGTCGATGCGGGGCTTTTTCATGGGGGCTGTTTCAGCCAATGCTGATGGCCGGCAACTCGGTCAAGGTCACGACCTGTTGCTTGCGTGGCGCGAGGATTTCCGCTTCACCGTCCACCACCAATTCATCGCGCTGGTTGAACACACGAGTGGCGATTCGCACGCGAAACTTTGGCAGCTTCTCGAGAATTTCCAGACGCACGGTCAGGGTGTCGCCGATTTTTACCGGCTTCTGGAAGCTCATTTGCTGGCCGATATAGATAGTGCCTGGCCCAGGCAGCTCACACGCCACTGCCGCACTGATCAGGGCGCCGCTGAACATGCCGTGGGCAATGCGCTCCTTGAACATGGTGGCTTTGGCGAATTCGGCGTCCAGGTGCACCGGGTTGTGGTCGCCGGACATCGCTGCGAACAGCTGGATATCGCGCTCTTCGACGGTTTTGCTGTAGCTGGCGGTCTGGCCGACTTCGAGGGCTTCGTACGGAGTGTTGGTAACCTGGGTCATCTAATGGTGCATCCTGTGGCTAATCAATAATCTTAATTCGTTGATTTTAAACGAAAATATTTAGACGTTCATTCGCAGCGTGCAGGGCGGCGCAGGTTGACGGCCTGGGCCAGCCACGCCAGCACATCGGCTGTGACCACATCGCGGTTGGTTTCGTTGAACAATTCGTGGCGCGCCTGCGGGTAAATATTCAGTTGCAGGTTCTGGCAACCTCCATCACGCAGGGCATGGGCCAGGCTTTTGAGACGCTTGCCTTCACTGACCGGATCACATTCACCACCCATCACCAGGATCGGCAGGCCCGGATCGATCTGAGCGAGATTGGACGCTTTGCTGATTTGCTGCAAGCCGCTCAACAGGTCAATCCATAGCTGGTTGGTGCAGCGAAAGCCACACAGTGGGTCGCTGACATACTTGTCGACTTCGTCCGGGTCACGACTGAGCCAGTCGAACGCCGTGCGATTGGGCTTGAACGCTTTGTTGAACGAGCCAAACGACAGAAAGTCGATCAGCGCACTGCGGCCCCTGAGGCCCTGGCGCAGGCGTTCAACATGGGCGATGACCTTGGCTGCGCCGTACAGCGCTACCGGCTGGAAATTCGAGCCGCTGAGAATGGCCCCATTGAGGCTGGCGCTGTGGTGCAGCAGGTAGGCCTGGGCGATATAGCTGCCCATGCTGTGGCCCAGCAGAATGATCGGCAGTCCAGGTTGTTGCTGGCCGATGTGCTGGTTGAGGCTGGCCAGGTCACCCACTACTTTGTTCCAGCCGTCTCGCTCGGCGAACAGCCCCAGGGTGCCTTCGTCGGCGGTCCGGCCGTGACCACGCTGGTCGGGGGCATACAGGCCGTAGCCGGCACCACACAACGCTTCGGCCAGGCGGGCGTAGCGACCACTGTGCTCGGCCATACCGTGAGCGAGCATGATCAACGCCTTGGGCGGGCCGTCCGGCAGCCATTGGTTGACGTACAGGCGACTACGGTCATTCGCGGTCAGCCAGAAAGAGGTGTGGTTCATGGCGCTTCCTTTGCTCAGGGTCGATGCTGTGTATAGCTCATCTGCCGAGGGCCGTCAGATCAGCCCGGGCCTCAGGGACAAGATTCATACAATCAATGACACGATTTTGAGTATTTGCCTGTTTGGCCATTGCTGCTAACGTCCCCGAAGCTCCGCTTGTCATAGCAGCAGAAAGCGGCCGGACACACGCAGGTAAGAGGATAAGAATAATGCAACCTGATTTCTGGAATGACAAACGCGCAGCGGGCGTTCCCACCGACATCGACCTGAGCGTCTACAAGTCGGTGATCGAAGTCTTCGAGCGTTCCTGCAAGACCTTTGCCGATCGTCCGGCGTTCAGCAACATGGGGATCACACTGACCTACGCCGAGCTTGAGCGCCAGAGTGCAGCGTTCGCCGGTTACCTGCAACAGCACACCGACCTCAAGCCAGGCGACCGCATTGCGGTGCAGATGCCCAACGTCCTGCAGTACCCGATTGCGGTGTTCGGTGCCTTGCGGGCGGGGCTGATTGTGGTCAACACCAACCCGTTGTACACCCCGCGTGAGATGCTCCACCAGTTCAAGGGCGCTGGCGTTCGTGCCCTGGTCTACCTGAATCTGTTTGGCTCGCGGGTTCAGGAAGTGGTTCCCGATACCGAGATCGAGTACCTGATCGAAGCGAAGATGGGCGACCTGATGCCCGCCGCCAAGGGCTGGCTGATCAACACTGTGGTCGATAAAGTGAAGAAAATGGTCCCGGCCTACAACCTGCCTCGGGCCGTTTCTTTCAAGCGTGCGCTGCGTCTGGGGGCCGGCTTGGGCATTACCCATCACCCGGTCACTCTGGATGATATTGCCGTGCTGCAATACACCGGCGGCACCACCGGCCTCGCCAAAGGTGCAATGCTCACCCATGGCAACCTGGTCGCCAACATGCAGCAAGTGCGTGCCTGCATGTCACAACTTGGCGACGATGGGCACCCGCTGATCAAGGAAGGACAGGAGGTGATGATCGCGCCGCTGCCGCTGTACCACATCTATGCTTTCACCGCGAATTGCATGTGCATGATGGTATCCGGTAACCATAACGTGCTGATCACTAACCCCAGGGACATTGGCGGCTTTATCAAGGAATTGAAAAAGTGGCGCTTTACCGGACTGATGGGGCTCAACACGCTGTTTGTGGCGTTAATGGACCATCCTGATTTCAAGAGCCTCGACTTCTCCCACCTCAAACTCACCAGCTCCGGTGGTACTGCGCTGGTCAAGGCCACTGCCGAGCGTTGGCAGCAACTCACCGGATGCGCGATCGGCGAGGGCTATGGCCTGACCGAGACCTCGCCGGTGGCGAGTGCCAATCCTTACGGCAACAAAATTCGGTTGGGAACCGTGGGCATTCCGCTGCCGGGCACGGCGATGAAGGTCATCGATGATGAAGGTGCGGAATTGCCCTTGGGCGAACGAGGCGAACTATGTGTGAAAGGTCCGCAAGTAATGAAGGGCTATTGGCAGCAACCGGCCGCTACCGCTGAGACCCTGGATGCGCAAGGCTGGCTCAAGACGGGTGACATCGCGGTGATCGACCCTGATGGTTTTGTGCGGATCGTGGATCGCAAGAAAGACTTGATCATCGTTTCGGGTTTCAACGTTTACCCCAATGAGATCGAAGACGTGATCATGGCCCACCCGAGCGTTGCCAATTGTGCGGTGATCGGCGTGCCGGACGAGCGCACCGGGGAGGCGGTGAAGCTGTTTGTAGTGGCGCGTGCTCAGGGTGTCAGCCTTGAAGAACTGAAGACCTATTGCAAGGCCAACTTCACCGGCTACAAGGTGCCCAAGCACATCGTACTGAGGGATTCGCTGCCGATGACACCGGTAGGGAAAATCTTGCGGCGCGAGCTTCGCGATATTGCTTGATTTGAATGCGGTCAACATGTGGGAGCTGCGGTACGACGATTCGGCGTGCTCGCTCCCATATTTATTGTGTAGACCCCTGATTTAGAGGCTTTTCACAACATATAGAATCTTTGCTCTAAAAGTGACTACTGAATATTCTTGAGTCATGTTTATGACTGTAGGGGCCACCTTTGGCTCTAGGCGGCCTTTGGCAAAGCTGCTACTCTCGGCGCGCTTTGTGACATCTCGGCCTGCTTGAAACAGCCAGACTCACCCTAAAAAACACACACAAATAATAATCGCATCAAATGCGATGAATGAATTCGCGTCGCTGAGGAGTGGGCTTCCATGAACGAAGACTTTTGGAAGGATAAGTACCCTGCCGGGATTGCTGCAGACATCAATCCAGACGAGTATCCAAATATTCAGGCGGTACTGAAACAGTCCTGCCAACGCTTCGCCGACAAACCGGCTTTCAGCAACCTGGGCAAGACCATCACCTACGGTGAGTTGTACGAGTTGTCCGGAGCGTTTGCCGCATACCTGCAACAGCATACCGATTTGCAGCCCGGTGATCGAATCGCCGTGCAACTGCCCAATGTCCTGCAGTACCCGGTCGCCGTCTTTGGTGCCATCCGCGCGGGCTTGATCGTAGTCAATACCAACCCGCTGTACACCGCGCGGGAAATGGAGCACCAGTTCAACGACTCCGGCGCCAAAGCGCTGATTTGCCTGGCCAACATGGCCCACCTGGCCGAAAAAGTCGTCCCCAAGACTTCCGTCAAGCATGTGATCGTCACCGAAGTGGCCGACCTGTTACCGCCGCTCAAGCGGCTGCTGATCAACAGCGTCATCAAATACGTGAAGAAAATGGTCCCGGCCTATCACTTGCCCAAGGCGATCAAATTCAACGACGTCCTGGCCGGGGGGCACGGCCAGCCGCTTAACGAAGTCAGCCCCAGCAGCGATGAGGTGGCCGTGCTGCAATACACCGGTGGCACCACCGGTGTGGCCAAGGGCGCAATGCTCACCCACCGCAACCTGGTGGCCAACATGCTGCAGTGCAAGGAGCTGATGGGGGCCAACCTCAATGAAGGTTGCGAGATCCTGATCACCCCGTTGCCGCTGTATCACATTTACGCCTTCACCTTTCATTGTATGGCGATGATGCTGATCGGCAACCACAACATCCTGATCAGCAACCCGCGCGACCTGCCGGCGATGGTCAAAGAGCTGTCGAAGTGGAAGTTCAGCGGTTTTGTCGGCCTCAATACCCTGTTTGTGGCCCTGTGCAACAACGAGGGTTTCCGCAAGCTGGATTTCTCGGCACTCAAAGCTACCTTGTCGGGTGGCATGGCCCTGCAACTGGCGGCGGCTGAGCGTTGGAAGGCCGTCACTGGCTGCTCCATCTGTGAAGGTTACGGCATGACCGAAACCAGCCCGGTGGCTACCGTCAACCCGATCCAGAACATCCAGATCGGCACCATTGGCATTCCGTTACCGTCGACCCTGTGCAAAGTCATCTCCGACGACGGTGTTGAGTTGCCACTGGGAGAAATCGGCGAGCTGTGCGTCAAGGGCCCGCAAGTGATGAAAGGCTACTGGCAGCGTGAAGACGCTACTGCCGAGATGATCGACAGCGAAGGCTGGTTGAAGACCGGTGACATTGCGGTCATTCAGCCGGACGGCTACATGCGCATTGTCGATCGCAAGAAGGACATGATTCTGGTCTCCGGTTTCAACGTCTATCCCAATGAACTGGAAGACGTGCTGGTAAGTCTGCCGGGCGTGCTGCAATGCGCGGCCATTGGTGTACCCGACGAAAAGTCCGGGGAGCACATCAAGATCTTCATCGTGGTCAAGCCGGGTGCCTCCCTGACCAAGGACCAGGTGATGGAGCACATGCGTGCCAACGTCACCGGTTACAAGGTGCCGAAGGCTGTGGAGTTCCGCGACGCGTTGCCGACCACCAACGTTGGCAAGATCCTGCGCCGCGAGTTGCGGGACGAAGAACTGAAGAAGCTGGGTTTGAAAAAGTAACCCAATAAAAAACCCCGCCAATGCGGGGTTTTTTATGGCCTGTCGACTCTCCTGAATTGCAATGCAATCCAATGTGGGAGCAGGCTTGCCGGCGATAGCCATAGGTATCTACACAATTGCGCAGGGCCTGGCTTTCTGTAGCCGCTGCCGAGGCACGAGGCTGCGATGCGGGCCGCAGGACCGCTTAGGGGGTCGCTACGCAACCCTTCGCAGCCTCGTGCCTCGGCAGCGGCTACAGGTTTTCCTACAGGGCAAATTGCGCGAAGCTCACACCGGCACCTGCCGGGCGCACATCCTTGAGGAATGAATCCTTATCGGCACTCAGCTCCAGGGTGATCTCCGGCTTGCGTTTGCCGGCGTTGCGCACCACGAGGCCTTCAAGCTTCTCGCGCATGAACGCCGTCGGCACTTTCAGATGCAGCAACTGGTCACTTTCAGCGTTGTGCATCAACAAGTGAATCCACTCGTACTGGCCCACGGCAATACGGGTCACCGGCAGGTCGAACCACCAGATGTTGCGTTTGCGGTCCAGGTCGGTGAAGTGGCAGTTGTTGACGCCGAGCACGGCACCGCCCAGTTCTTGGTTTCTGCGGGCGATGGCTTGGGTTTTATTGAGTTTCATAACGTTCCTACGGGATCAGGTATTCAGCGTTTTAGCCTGAATGTGCCGGGCATTCTCGTGGGTTGGCCGCAAAACATAAAGCCCAACCTGTCGAGGGCGATGAAATGCCTGGGCAAAAATAATTGAAACTCTGCCAAGCGGCCCAGGGTCAACCTCTACGTAATGACCCAAACCCTTGATTGTTCCCAGGAGAAATACCATGAGTAGCACATCGGATAAGGCAAAAGGTTTAGCGAACGAGGCCATCGGCAACATCAAGCAAGGTGTCGGTAAAGTCACCGGCAACGACAAGCTGCGTGCCGAAGGCGTGATTCAGGAAAAGAAAGGTGAAGTACAAAAAGCCGTCGGCGACGCCAAAGATGCGGTAAAAAAAGCGGTCAAATAGTCCTGACCCGATTGCTCGCGATCGAGCAGTCCGACGGCCATCCACAGATGGCCGTTTTTGTGTGTCTTGCAGTAATTAAAGTTTCGAAATTGTTTCAAGGTCGCCAAATAGGCTACCTTGATGTAGAAAACGGCCCCTGAGTCGCCCACGAACTCAACCTTTTGCGGCGAAAGGAGACGCTATGATTTTTCCGGTATTGAACGGTTTGCCCCTGCACAAAGTGCTGGTACGCACGGTCACCGAGTTTATCGATGACGAGATGCCCACCTACGCCTCGGCACTGGCCTACCAGATGCTGTTCTCGCTGTTTCCCTTCCTGTTGTTCCTGATTGCCCTGATCGGTTTCCTGCGCCTGCCGGAGTTTTTCACCTTCCTGCGCGACCAGTCGGCGCTCGTGTTACCCCCCCAGGCCCTGGAACAGGTCAACCCGGTAATCGACCAACTGCAGCAATCCAAGGGCGGCTTGCTGTCCGTGGGTATCGTCGTTGCACTATGGACCGCCTCGGCAGGCGTACGCCTGATGATGAGCGCGATGAACGCCGCCTACGATGTGGTCGAGGGCCGGCCGATCTGGAAGCGTTTTCCGCTGTCGGTCTTCTACACCATTGGCGTCGCCGGCATGCTGCTGATGGCCGCCGCGCTGATGGTCCTCGGGCCACAGGTGATGGAGTGGCTGGCGGGCCAGATCGGCATGGAGCAATACGTGGTCACCCTGTGGACCATCCTGCGCTGGCCGGTGATCGTCATCCTGCTGATGTTTGCCGTGGCCTTGATGTACTACGTGATGCCCGATGTGAAGCAGAAGTTTCGCTTTATCTCCCCAGGTTCGGTACTGGCGGTGGTGGTCTGGATCCTCGCCTCCCTGGGCTTTGGCTTCTATGTCAAAGCCTTTGGCAACTACAACGCCATGTATGGCAGTATCGGCGCGATCATCGTCCTGTTGCTGTACTTCTACATTTCCGCTGCCGTGTTGCTGCTGGGCGCGGAGATGAATGCGGTGATCGAACACATGTCGGCTGAAGGCAAGAACCCCGGTGAAAAGGACTTTGGCGAGCACGACGACAAACAACATGTCTCAGGCTTGGGCCGGGACCATTCACTCAAGCCTACTACTGACGAAGCCTGATCATGATCCGTGAAATCCTGAAAATGGGCGATGAGCGCCTGCTGCGTATCGCGCCCCCGGTTCCACCGGAAATGTTCGACAGCCCCGAGTTGTGGCAGTTGATCGACGACATGTTCCAGACCATGGAACATGTGGGCGGCGTTGGCCTCGCCGCGCCGCAGGTGGGTGTTGATTTGCAACTGGTGATCTTTGGTTTCGAGAGCAGCGAACGCTATCCGGATGCCCCGGCCGTGCCGCAGACCATCCTGATCAACCCGTTGATCACGCCGTTAAGTCCGCTGCTGGAAGAAGGCTATGAAGGCTGCCTGTCGGTGCCCGGCATGCGTGGGGCGGTGGACCGTTATCAGCGGATTCGCTATGAGGGGTTTGATCCCAAGGGCGAACCGATTGTGCGGATTGCCGAAGGTTTTCATGCGCGGGTGGTGCAGCATGAATGCGATCACCTGATTGGCCGGTTGTACCCGTCGCGGATTACCGACTTCAGCAAGTTCGGGTTTATCGAGGTAATGTTCCCGGACATGGATCCTGACTCCGACGAATAACCCGAGATACAACACAGGTCAACATGTGGGAGCGAGCAAGCCCGCTCCCACATTGGATTCGCGTTCTGCTTGGCTATTTGACCGGTTTAACAAACCGCAACGTCATCCGGTCCGACTCGCCAATCGCCAGATACTTCGCCTTATCCTTCTCCCCCAGTTTCAACGCAGGCGGCAATGTCCAGACGCCATCGGGATAATCCTTGGTGTCTTTCGGATTGGCGTTGATCTCGCTCTGCCCATCCAGCTTGAACCCCGCATCCGTCGCCAGTTTCACCACATACGCCGTGGTCAGGTACCCGCTGTGCTTGATGTCATCCAATGACGCACCGTCCTTGGCCCGATGATCCACTACGCCCAGTACGCCGCCCGGTTTCAACACCTTGAAGAAGGCTTCAAAGGTTGCCGGTGCGGTGTCGGCCAACACCCAGTTATGGACGTTACGGAAAGTCAGCACCGTGTCAGCTGAACCTGGTTTGCCCAGAGTCGGTGCCTTGGGGTCGAACTCGACGAAGCCAGCTTTGGCATAACGGGCCGGATCGGCAGCGAATTTCTGTTTCAGGCTTTCTTCGGAGGTGCGGGCATAGGCGCTGCTGGTCGGGGCTTGCACGGCGGCGATGTAATGGCCGTGCTCCTTGAGCAGCGGCGCCAACACTTCACTGTACCAGCCGCCGCCGGGGGTGATTTCGATCAGCGTCTGGTCGGGCCGCAGGCCGAAGAACGCGAGGGTCTGCTGCGGATGGCGATACACGTCGCGCGCGCTGTTGGCCGGTGCACGCCAACTGCCGGCCAGCACGGTTGCGTATTGCTGGGCAGAAACCGGAGCCTCTGCTGCCTGGCTCAAGGCTGGGAAAAGGAGGGCGCTGAGGGATAAAGCCGCAAGGGTCGCTTTCATGATCATCCTAGTGTGGGCCATTGTGCCGAGGAGGCTAGCACGCAGCCCACAACCACTGATCATCCATTATTGAAGGTCGACCTAACCAATGGTTCTAAGCCCATGGCGATCATTGGCTTGTTGCGTTTGTAGCGCACCCATCGTTCGGCCAGGGACTGGGGCAGTGGTGTGTCCTGGGTAAAACCGAGGCGCTGATAAAACCCTTCCAGGTCCGGATGGCAAAGCAGCCACACCGTGCCTTCCACCGGTGCGACGGCCTCACGAATCAGTCGCGCCGCCAAACCCTGGCCACGCAATGCCGGGTCGACAAACAGCCCGGTCAACCATTGCCCGCCCACCACCGGGCTCAAGCAGAGGCCGGCGACGATCTCACTGTGCCTGGCCACCCACAGTTGGCCGCCCTTCAGGGCTTTCATCGGCGAGTTATGGCTTCGGTAAAACTTGTTCAGCAGTGGCCAAAGCGGCTCTGCCAGCAGATTGATGTGCAACTCGGGCATGGTATTTCGACAGGCGTGATCAAGGGGTCGGGATTATAAGTCGGGCAAAGCGCCTTCTGTTGGGCAATAGGTGTTATACCCCTTGTTACATCCCCTGAAAGTGGAGCACGCATCATGGCCAAAGGCATGGATTCAAAGAAAGCCGCGAAGAAGAAACCGGCAAAGACTGCCGATGAAAAACGCGCCGACAAAAAAGCCAAAAAATCCGACGCGGGTTTGTTTGGGCATTGATTACTTGTAGCCGCTGACGAGGCACGAGGCTGCGATGGGGTGCGAAGCAGCCCCCAATGGATGGTCCTGCGGGCCACTTCACAGCCTCGTACCTCGGCAGCGGCTTGTTTGCTTCTAAGCTAAGCACCAAACGATCTGCAAGATTTCCCCGCCTCGTTGCACAGAGCAGGATGAAGCCGACTTTCGTTGTCGGCCTGGACTGCCCTGAGCTCGCCGATGCCCAACTACCTCGATGACACCCACCGCCTCGAAATCGAAGTCCTGAGTCAAAGCCTCACCGCCCGCACCGAATGGCCGACCTGGCTATTATTGATCGGCGTCTACGCCAGCTGGTTTACCGTGATATTGGGCAGCGCCTGGCTGGGCCGGTGGCTGAGCACGATGCTGTTGATCCCGATTGTGGTGCTGTGGCTGTCCCTGCAACACGAAATGCTCCATGGCCATCCCACCCGTTTCAAGGCCCTGAACAAACTCCTTGGCTACGCGCCCTTGGCGGTCTGGTATCCCTACACCCTGTATCGCGACAGCCATTTGTTGCACCACAACGATGAGCAACTCACTGTTCCCGGCGTTGATCCGGAAAGCCGCTACCTGACGCAAGGGCAATGGGCCGGCAGTTCGCTGTTCGAGCGCAGCCTGCACAGGCTGAACAAAACCGTACTCGGGCGTTTCCTGCTGGGCGCGCCGTTGGCGTTGTGGACGCTGGCGCGCGAAGAGTTGCTGCGGCTGCGCCAAGGCCAGCGTCAGGCCTGGCTGATGTGGCTGACCCATGGCGTATTGACCGTGCTGATGCTGGTGTTTATCGCCCGCTACAGCGTGCTGCCGGTGTGGCATTACCTGGCGCTGGTCAGTGTGCCCGCGCTGTCGGTGGCGATGATTCGTTCGTACTATGAACACCGCCCGCACCTGCAACCTGAACAGCGCACAGTGATCAACGAAGCCGGCTGGCCGTGGACCTGGCTGTTTCTCAACCTCAACCTGCATTTGGTGCATCACGACTTGCCGAAGCTGCCCTGGTATTTCCTGCCCCGGGTCTATCGCGCACGTCGTGCGCAGTGGCAGGCGCGTAGCGGTGGCTTTGTGGTGCAAGGTTATGGCCAATTGATCGGCCGCTACGGGCTCAAGACCATCGACAGTCCGCGCCATCCCTTTATCTGACGAGGCTTGCATGAGCGAACACTACGCCGAGCTGTTGATGTACGTGGCGCCCCAGCAGGTGCTTGAGGCCAACGAGCAATGGCTGGCGCGCATCCTTGAACGGCTCGACGTTACCCGGCGTACCGCTGACGGCCTGGACCTTCTAAGCCTGTGGCGCGCGCCCGAATTGTTGTTGACCCAGACCTGCGGCTATCCGCTGATGACCCAACTGCGTGGGCAAGTGCGGCTGATTGGCCGTCCCCGCTACGAACTGCCCGACAGCAGCGCTGGCAATCACTGCAGCCTGCTGCTGACCCGCGACGACAACCCGCGAACGACCCTGGTGGATTTCTACGACAGTCGTGGCGTGATCAACGGTGAGGACTCCAACAGCGGCATGAACCTGCTGCGCGAGCACCTGGCACCGTTACATCGCCAGGGACGCTTCTTTGCCAGCGTGGCCATCAGCGGCGGTCATCGCGACAGCCTGCGCTGGCTGCGGGAAGACCGTGCAGACCTCGCCGCCATCGACAGCGTGACCTTCGCCTACCTGGCGCGTTTTGCTCCAGAAGAAGTCGCGGGACTGCGTATCGTCACCCGCAGTGCGATCAGCCCGACGCTGCCTTACATCGGCGCGCAGGGTTTGAGTGATGAATACATCCTGCGGATTCGTCAGGCGATGAACCAGGCGTTGCAGGAACTGCCGCAGGTGGTGGAGATACTGGGCGTGCAGGAGGTGCTGGCTGCCAGTGAAGCGGATTACCAAGTGCTGTTGGATTACCGGCAGCAGGCTCAGGCACTGGGTTTCGAAAGGCTTCGTTGAACCTGTAGCCGCTGCCGAGGCACGAGGCTGCGATGCGTGTCCGCAGGACCGCCCTCTGGGGTCGCTTCGCAACCCATCGCAGCCTCGTGCCTCGGCAGAGGCTACAATAAAGTTATATAAAAATGCATTTTAAGTATTATTAAAGAATAAGCAGCCTTGCTAGGATCGCCCCACCGGAACACCGGACATAACGTGCAACCTACTCAGATGGAGCCACTATGTCCGGCGCCGACATTTCTCACAGCGACTACGTGGGCGGATTGTTCCGTAGTCATTACGACTGGCTGTGCAGCCGTTTGCATCGGCACCTGGATTCCCGTGCTCACGCCGAAGACATCGCCGCCGACACCTTTGTCCAGTTGCTGAGCGCGCCGGGCGTCACACCGATCCGCCAGCCCCGCGCCTTGTTGACAACCATTGCCCAGCGCCTGATGTATCAACTGTGGCGTCGCCGTGATCTGGAGCGCGCTTACCTCGATGCCCTGGACCAGGACGAAACATCATCTGCGCCATCCCCTGAAGAGCTGGCGCAAATGCTCGAAGCGTTGCAGGCCATCGACCAATTGCTTGACGGCTTGCCGGCCAAGGTCAAGGCGACCTTCCTGCTGTCGCAACTCAATGGCCTGACGTATCCCGAAATTGCCGCCGAACTCGGCATCTCTCAACGCTCCGTCAGCGACTACATGACCCGCGCCATCAACCGTTGTCTGCGGCTGTGCCTGGAATGAATGACGAACTGATCGACAGTGCCACTCGCTGGATCGTCTTGCTGCGCTCTGGTCAGGCGAGTGCGGCCGACTGGCAGCGTTATCACCAATGGCGTGCCGAAGACCCACGTCATGAAGCGTTGTGCCAACAGCTGGAAACCCGCCTCGATGTGTTCCAGATTGCCCAGGCCCAAGGTGTCAGCGGCAAGGTGCTGCAGCAAGCGCTGCAAGCGCCGCCCAGCCGACGCGCGTTGCTGCGTGGGGCCTTGGTGGGCGCGGGCGTAGCGCTGGGCGCGAGCTTGCTGGCGAGGCCTTTAGGTTTGCCGCTGTCGGCGTTGACCGCTGACCTGCGTACGGGCACCGGCGAGCGCCGAACCGTCGAGTTGGCCGATGGCAGCGAGTTGCTGCTCAACGCGCGCAGCACAGCGGATATCCAATTCGATTCTCAGCGACGGCTGGTGCGCCTGCGTGAGGGCGAGTTGCTGGCGAAGATTGCCAATGATGCGAGCCGACCGTTTCTGATCCAGACCGAGCAAACCCGATTGCGCGCCTACGGCAATCGGTTGCTGCTGCGTGAGCGGGAAGGGCAGGGCCACGTGGTGGCGCTCAACGGCGCCCTGGAGATCGACAGCCCGAATGGCGGCCACCTGCAATTGGCGGCCGGGCACGAAGTCAGTTACGACCGGGGCGGTTTTGGCCCGGTGCAGGTCAGCTCCTCGGGGGCGACGGCGTGGATCGACGGCTTCCTGCAAGTGCGTGACCGTCCGTTGGTGGAAGTCATCGACGCCTTGCGGCCGTATCACAATGGCGTGTTGCGCCTGGATCCAGCGGTAGCCGGCTTGCGCGTCAGTGGCCTGTACCGGCTGGACAATCCCCAGCAGATCCTCGACACCCTGGCGCGCACCTTGCCGATTCATATCACCCGCCGGACCGGGTTGTGGGTGACCGTCAGTGCGGCCTGAAAAACACCGACAACTCAATGTGAAAGCTGTCCCTGTAGCCGCGGCCGAGGTACGAGGCGGCGATGGGCTGCGCAGCGGCCCTATGGGCGGTCCTGCGGACACGCATCGCAGCCTCGTACCTCGGCAGCGGCTACAGAAAGCAGCCGCAGGTTCGGTGTTAGCCGTAAGGCGTTTTTTCAAAGACCTTGAAAGGCACGGTTCTAAGAACATAACCAAACGGTCTGCAAGTTTTCCCCGCGCCATCCCACATCACTCCCGTAAGCGCTGCGGGGAGCAGCGTTATGGAGTTTCCTTGGGGGGAGCCAATGTGAGCCAGTTCAACCGTATGCCGCTTCGAACCTTTGCGCTGGTGCCGTTGGCCAGTCTGTTTTTGTCGTTTGCCGCCAGCGCTGAAGACGCGCGTCAGCTCTACCACATTGCGCCCGGCCCCTTGGATGAGGTGCTGCTGAACATCAGTCGCCAGAGTGGCCAGGTGATTTCCTTCACCCCGCAGTTGGGCAGCTATTCGTCGGCCAGCGTCGATGGCTCGTTGTCTGCGCAGCAAGCGGTGGACGCCGCGCTCAAAGGCACCGGCCTGCAAGTGCAGGTCAGCCCGGACGGCGCCTTCATCATCAAGGAAGGCCCCAAGTCCAGCAGTAACATCAAGGCGCAAACCGCTGCCGCGCAAGCGCCGACCCTGGACCGCGTGGTCGCCATCGGCACCCGCCGCAACGATGCCACGGCCTTGTCCGGCAGTGCCCCGGTGGACGTGATCAACGCCGAAGAACTCAAGCAAACCGGTGCCACCAGCCTGAACCAGGCGCTGTTTCAACTGCTGCCCTCATTCAATTTTCCGCAGAACAACAGCGCCACCCGCGGGCAAGACCCGAAGGGCGCGTCGCTGCGTGGCTTGTCGCCTGACCAGACCCTGGTGCTGATCAATGGCAAGCGCCGCCACACCTCGGCAGTGGTGAATATCTCCGGTGGCGTGCCGTTCATTGGCGCGCAGCCGGTGGACCTGGACATGATCCCCATCAGCGCCATCGACCACGTCGAAGTGCTGCGTGATGGCGCCTCGGCGCAGTACGGTTCCGATGCCGTGGCCGGGGTGGTCAACATCGTGCTCAAGGAGCGCGACAGCGGTGGCCAGGTCAATACGCAACTGGGCAAATATGCCCAGGGCGACGGCTTCAGCAAGACCACCGATGGCTGGTACGGCGTGGGCTTGCCAGGGGATGGTTTCCTGACCCTGAGCTTCAATACCTTGAACAACAAGCCCGACGATATTGGCGACAAATACGTCGCCGACGGCCAAGTGCAGGACCCGCGTTGGGGCGGTGCCGGGCGCGACAAGTACAACCTGGCGGCCAATGCTGAAATCGGCCTGAATGATCAGTGGCGGCTCTACAGTTTCGCCACCTTTGGCCAGGACACCTCGGTGAACAACACGCCGCCGCTGTTGGCCAGCAGCCCGAACAACGTAGCGGGGATTTACCCGGGCGGTACGATCCCCAAATACCGCTACCGCTATGAAGACGGCGCCTTCACCCTCGGCAGCCGTTATGAAGACGAGACCCTGGGCCGCTTCGACCTGAGCGCCACCTATGGCCGCGACAAGCACGACGAACTGGCCTTCAACACCGTCAACCCGAGCTACGGCGTCAACAGCCCGACCAAGTTCGACGTCGCTACCCTGATCAACGAACAGACCAACGTGACCCTCGATTACGCCAAGGACCTGGACGTCAGCTGGTCCAGCCATCCACTGACGGTCTCCGCCGGCATCGCCTATCGTCATGAGCAATATCGTTTGGAGGCGGGCGACTACGACTCCTACTCCTACGGCGGTATCGACGGGGTACAGGTCGGTGCGGTGCAGGCCTCGGGACTGACTCCGGACGATGCCGGCACCTTCAAACGTGATGTCGGCGGCGTGTACTTCGGCCTGGAAAACCAAGTCACCGACAAGCTCCAGGTAGGCCTCGCCGGGCGTACCGAGCACTACTCGGACTTCGGCTCGGCCACCACCGGCAAGCTCTCGGCGCGGTATGACTTCACGCCGCAAGTGGGCCTGCGTGCCACGGTCAACAACGCGTATCACGCGCCAAGCCTGGGCCAGGTCGGGACCTCCTGGACCACCACCACCAACCTCGATGCCAACGGCAACCCGGTACTGACCCGCATGCTGCCTGCGGACAACCCGGCCGCCCGCGCCCTCGGTGCGCAGCCGCTCAAGCCTGAGAAGTCCACCAACTATTCCCTGGGCCTGGTACTGCGGCCTACCGAGCAAGCCTCGCTGACCATCGATGCCTACCAGATTTCCATCCGTGATCGCCTGCTGTTCAGCGGCGGTATTTCCGGCCCGCGTGCCGAACAGATCCTCAAGGATGCCGGCTTTGGCCAGTATTCCTGGGCGCAGTTCATGACCAACGCCGCCGACACCCGCACCCGGGGCGTCGATATCGTCGGCAAGTACAACCTGGACCTGGCGCAGTACGGCGGCTTGAGCCTGTCGGCGGGCTACACCAAGGCCCGTACCACCATCGAAAAGGTCCACGAAAATCCCAACGGTTTCGAAGTGCTGACCCGTGAGTCCCGAGGTTTTCTGGAACACGGCTACCCGGAAGACAAGCTGGTATTCGGCGCGATCCACAAGCTTGGCCAATGGACCATCGCGCTCAGCGAAACCCGATACGGCAAATACCGTAAATACGCCGCCAGCGAAGCCAACGCCCAATACGACCAGACCTTCGCCGCGCAATGGAACACCGACCTGGACGTGAACTACGCCTTCACCAAGCAACTGCGCGTGTCGGTGGGCGCCAACAACCTGTTCGACAGTAAGCCCGACGACTACAACACCCGCCTGCGCCAGACCCCGGGCCAGCAATACAGCTACCTGTCGCCGACCGCGCCGGAAGGGGCGTTTTACTACACGCGGCTCAGTTATGACTTTTAAACCCTGATCTTGAAGCTGACTCCGATCCCCTGTGGGACCCGACAAGCCAGTTCCCACATTTGCTCGGCTGTACTTTGAAACCCGAATCACCCTGAGGCTCTTCATGAAAAAACTAAAAAACCTGCTCGGTGGCTCGCTGCTGGCATTCACCGTCCTGGCACAGTCAGCCACCGCTGCGGTCCCGGCCAAACCGATTCACTTCGGCGACATCACCTGGGAAAGTGGCAGCCTGATCACTGAAGTCCTGCGCTTGATTGTCGAAAAAGGCTACGGCTATCCCACCGACACCTTGCCCGGCAGCACCGTGAGCCTGGAAGCCGCGTTGGCCAAGGACGATATTCAGGTGATCGGCGAAGAGTGGGCTGGGCGCAGTCCGGCCTGGGTCAAGGCTGAAAACGAAGGCAAGGTGTTCGGCCTTGGCGACACGGTCAAAGGCGCCACCGAAGGCTGGTGGGTGCCGGAATATGTGATCAAGGGCGATGCCGAGCGCGGTATCAAACCCCTGGCGCCGGAGTTGAAATCCGTGGCCGACCTGTCGCGCTACAAGGACGTGTTCCGTGACCCTGAAGACCCGACCCGTGGACGCTTCCTCAACAGCCCCACCGGCTGGACCTCGGAGATCGTCAACAGCCAGAAACTCAAGGCCTACGGGTTGACTGACAGCTTCGTCAACTTCCGCACCGGCTCCGGCGCAGCGCTGGATGCCGAGGTGGCGTCATCGATTCGCCGAGGCAAACCGGTGTTGTTCTACTACTGGTCGCCGACGCCGCTGCTGGGGCGTTTCAAGCTGATCAAACTGGAAGAACCACCGTTCAACGCCGAAGCCTGGAAGACCCTGGCCGACGCGAACAACCCGCATCCGCAAGGCACCCGCTCGATGCCGGCGCACCTGGCGATTGGTGTTTCGGCGCCGTTCAAGACCCAGTACCCGGAGCTGGTGACGTTCTTTGAAAAGGTCGACCTGCCGATTGATCTGCTCAACGGCATCCTTGCGCAAATGGCCGAAAAACGGACGGCGCCTCGCCAAGTGGCCGAAGCCTTTTTGAAAGAGCAACCACAGGTGTGGCAGCAGTGGGTACCGGCGGATGTCGCGTCGAAGGTCAGGGGGAGTCTCTAATGCGCAAGCTCGTCGCTGCAACGCTGCTGACGCTGTTGACCGGGCAGTTGCTGGCCGCTGAACCGCCCACCCTGCGCATCGGTTACCAGAAAAGCTCCGTGAGCATGGTGCTCGCCCGTGAGCATCACCTGTTCGAGCAGGCGCTCCCCGGTACTCAGGTGCGGTGGACTGAATTTCTCGGCGGCCCACCGCTGATCGAGGCGCTGAACGCCGGCAGCCTGGACATCGGCAACATCGGTGACATCCCGCCGATCTTCGCTCAGGCTGCCGGGATCGACGTGCAGTACATCGGCGTCGAGCCCAATGATGGCCGTACCGAAGCGATCCTGCTGCCCAAGGCCAGCACGGTGCAAAGCGTGGCGGACCTCAAAGGCAAGCGTGTGGCGCTGCTCAAGGGCTCCAGCGCCCACAACCTGTTCCTCAAAAGCCTGTTGCGCGCGGGCTTGCAGTGGAAGGATGTGAACGTGGTGTACCTGTCGCCTTCCGACGGTCGTGCTGCGTTCGAACAAGGCAAGGTGGACGCTTGGGTCGTCTGGGACCCGTACTACTCGGCGGCCGTGGTGGACGGTTCGGCGCGGGTATTGGGGGACGGCCAAGGGTTGAATCCTGCAGGCAGCTTTTTCATCGCCAGCGGTCCGTTTGCCAAGCAGCACCCGCAGGCCATCGCCGCCATTCTCAAGACCTTCGCCCAGGCGCAACGTTTATCCCTGGACCAGCATGACGAAAGCGTCGCGCTGATGGCCAAGACCCTGGGTCTGCCACCGGCAGTGGTGGAAAGCTATTTCAGGCATCGTTCGCCGACGCCTAGCCGTCCACTGGACGCGGTGGACATCGCCAACCAGCAACGCACCGCCGACCTGTTTTTTGCCAATGGCCTGATCCCGAAAAAGGTCGATGTGCAGCAGATTGTCTTCAAGGCCCCGTGACCTATCAGTGAGCAGACCATGCAACCGATCTACATCGATTTTCTCAACGGCCTGGACATTGACGAACTGGACTTGAGCAACGACGAAATCCTCAACGCCATCGAAGCCAGCCTGGCCATCCAGGGTCGTGGCGAGGCGGTGATCGAGCCGCGCACCCACCTGATTCCCGGCGGTGAAATCAACGGTCATTTCAACGTGCTGCGCGGAGTGTTGGGTGGCGCGATCGGCTACGCCGGGGTCAAGGTGGTGGGGGATTTTGTCGACAACTACCGCAAGGGTTTGCCTTCGGAACTGGCGATTCTCAACCTGTTGGACCCGGCCACCGGCATCCCGAAAGCCATCCTCGACGCCTCGGCCATCACCGACATGCGCACCGGTGCCGTTACCGCCATTGGGGCCAAATACCTCGCCCGAACGGACAGTAAAGTGCTGGCCCATATCGGTGCCCGAGGCACGGCGTATTGGAACGTGCGGTTGCTGGACCACCTGTTCGATTTCGAGGAAATCCGTGTGCATTCCCGTCGCAGCGAAAGCCGCGAAGCCTTTGCCGAACGCCTGCGTCGCGACCTCGGCAAGCCGGTGATTGTCACCGAGGATTGGGCGTCCACGGTGCGCGGCGCTGACATCGTGGTCGAGGCCTCGCGGCTTGATCAACCAGAACCGCTGTTGCGCACCGAGTGGATCAAACCCGGCGCCTTTGTGGTGCCTTACGGCACCATGAGTGCGGTGGAACTGTCCCTGACCGACATCATGAACAAGCGGGTGGTGGACGACTGGGGGCAGTGCAAAGACGGAATGTTCGGTGCGTTGCGCGCCCATGTCGATGCCGGGAAACTCAGCGCCGACACCTTGCACGCCGAGTTGGGGCAGATCGTCGCGGGCTTGAAAAGCGGCCGGCAAAACCCCGATGAAACCATCCTGTTCTGGCACCGGGGCTTGAGCCTCAGTGATATCGCCCTGGGCCATGCGCTGTTGGAAAAGGCCAAGCGACTGGGTATCGGCCAAAGGCTGCGGTGGGCATGAAATACCTGGATCCCCAAGGACTGGCGCTGGTGGACTTGCTCGCTATTGCTGAACAGGACGCGCCCGTAGCCTTCAGCTTGTACGCTCGGCAGCGCATCGAGGAAGGGCATCGATTGTTGCTAAGCCTTGCCAGTCAGGGCACGCCGATTTATGGCGTGACCACAGGCCTCGGTGCGGCGGTGGATGTGCAGGTGCCTCTGGACGATTCGCTGCTGCAAGCGCGGATTCCCCTGGGGCGCGCCGTGGGCGTAGGACGCCTGGCCAATCGTCAGGAACTGCGGTCAATGATCACGGCGCGGTTGGCGGGGTTGGCCCAAGGCCGTTCGGGGATTTCCCCTCACGCGGCCGACAGCCTGCTGGCCTTGCTCAATGCGGGTATAGAGCCCGAGGTGCCATTGCTGGGCTCTCTGGGTGAGAGCGATCTGGCACCTCTGGCGCACCTGAGTCTGGCGCTGTTGGGTCAGGGGTGGGTGCAGTGGCGCGGGGAGCGCTTGCCGGCTGCTGAGGCGCTGCAACGCAGCGGTCTTCAAGCGGCACGGCTGGTGGGCAAGGATGGTCTGGCATTGGTGTCGGCGAATGCGGCCAGTGTCGGCCTTGGCGCGTTATTGGTGGCCGAGGCCGAGCGCGCGTTGCAGGCGGTGTTGGCGGCCATTGCACTGTCGTGTGAGGGCTATCGCGCGAACCTTAGCCCGTTCCAGCCCTGGGCTTCACGGTTGCGGCCAGCGCCAGGGCAAACCGAGCAGTCACAGGCGTTGTTTCGGCTGCTGGACGGTGGTGAGTTGGCGGACAACCCGCGTCGGTTGCAGGACCCGTTGAGTTTTCGTTGTGCCACTGTGGTTCAAGGCGCAGCTCGGCAGGCCTTGCAGCAGCTGCGTGAACAGATCGAGTTGGAATTGGCCAGCGGCGCCGACAATCCGGCGTTGATCAGTGAGGAGCAGCAGGTGCTGGCCACGGCCAACTTCGACAGCACTCACCTGGCGCTGGCCGGTGAAGGACTGGGCCTGGCCTTGAGCCGGGTGGCCGCTTGCAGTGCCGAACGGATTGCCAAGCTGTTGTCGCCGGCGTCCAGCGAGTTGCCGCGCTTTCTGATCGGCCAACCAGGACACGTCGGCATGGCGGCATTGCAACGAACCAGCGCGGCGCTGTTGGCGGAGATTGGGCACTTGGCCAATCCGCTGCCTGCCGTGAGCGTGCCGGTGGCGGATCGGGTGGAAGACTATGCGGGGCAGGCGCTGGCGGTGATCGACAAGACTCGACGCCTGACGGAGCGGGTGTTGTGGCTAGGTAGCATCGAGTTGATCGTCGCGGCCCAGGCCGTGGATTTGCGTGGGACGGTGCGGTTGGGGGAGGGCAGTGGCCGGATTCATCGGGCAGTGCGCAGCCAGGTGATGCACCTGGATCAGGATCGATCAGGGTCGGTGGATGTGTTGGCGCTGAGTGCGTTCATCGAAAACGGCGGCTTACTGGTGTAGCCGCCGAGGTATTTCAGGTCATGAGTTTTCGGCTGCAAGTGCAGCAATCACCGCAGGACGTGCACTGACTCGCTGCTGAAACCGCGCCAGTGCCGGCCACTGTTGCAGGTCGATATCGAAAAACGCCGCCCAGCGCAGCACCACAAACAGGTACGCGTCGGCCACCGAGAACCGTTCACCCTGCAAGTAGTCCTGGCGCTCCAGGGTTTGCACCAGGATCGCAAAGCGCTTGAACAGCGTGGCCTTGAACAACGCCTTCACCTCCTCCGGGATGGCTGAGTTGAACAACACCCCCAAGCCACCATGAATCTCGCTGGAGACAAAGTTCAGCCATTCCTGCAAGCGCACGCGCTCCCAACTGCCGTTGGCCGGCGCCAAGCCCGCTTCGGGCACCTGATCGGCCAGAAACTGGAGGATTGCGGCGCCTTCGGTCAGCACTTCACCGTTATCCAATTGCAGGGCCGCTACGTAGCCCTTGGGGTTGATCCGCAGAAAGTCGTCACCGTTGGCGGTGGTTTTTTTCTGGTTGTCGACGCGGATCAGTTCAAACGGCAGGGCCAATTCGCGCAACACGATATGGGAGGCGAGGGAACAGGCATTGGGGGAAAAATACAGCTTCATCGGGGGCAGACTCCTGCGGAATTTGCGTCAGTTTCCCGGGCATGGCACCGTGGGTAAAATTAATCCTTCAGAACTCACCCATAAGGTCAGCTACTGCCATGATGAACCTGATGCACTGGCGCCTCCTGGTTGCCGTGGCGGATAACGGCAGCATCACCGCCGCCGCAGAGCGGGTCGGCATGACCCAGTCCGCCGCCAGCCAAGCCATGGCTGCCATGGAGGCCACCCTCGGTGCGCAACTGTTCGCCCGCGAAAGCCGTCGCACTTTGCCTACTGCACTGGGCTTGCAGGTGATTGAGCAGGCGCGGGTGATGCTGAATGCCTTGCAAACCATTCGTCGAACCGTGGACGAGTCCAAACCCATGTTGCGCGGGACCATTCGCCTGGCGAGTTTCCCCATGGTGCTGGCCGCTTTCCTGCCGCCGTTGCTGCGGCGTTTCAACCAGCTTTATCCGGGAATTGAGGTAACGGCGCTGGAGGTCAGTGACGATGAGGTCAACACCTTGCTCGACGCGGATTTGATCGACTTGGGTGTTGTGCTCAATCCAGGGCCTGAGCGCAAGGCCACGGTGCTGGGGCGGGACAATTGGGTCGCGGTGTTGCCGATGGATCATGTGTTTTCCCGGCGCCCGGCCGAGGCTAGCGTCGCGCTGGAGGCGCTACTGGAACAACCCTTCGTACTGGCCACTGGCGGTTGCACAGTCAATGCCCGCAGCCTGGCAGCGGAAGCCGGGCTGGCATTGCAGGATGTCCGTGTGGAAGTGCGCGAATGGAGCAGTGCCTTCAGCCTGGTGCGCGAAGGTGTCGGCGTGACCCTGGTGCCCGAGATGACCTTGCCAGCCCAGCGCCAGGGCTTGCGTGTGATGCCGCTGACCTGTCCGGTGCACCGGGAGTTCGCCTTGGTCGCCTCTCGAACCCGTGCACCCTCGGCAGCCGCCACTGCGTTGTTAAAGATGCTGGCTGATTAGTGGCCTTGCATAGCGCCAAGCCCTGACTATGCTCACCCGTAGCCATTGATGGCGCTTGCCATATGAAGCGTTCCGAGTGGTTATTTCGACAGTAGTGCCTGACCACTGTGAAAGCCGTGAATAAAGCGAGTGCGTCTCCAAGTTGCCCAAAGACAGCGCTAAGGTGAACCGATCATGTTTAACCGCCAACACAAATCCGACCTGCTGGAAATCGAACGTTTTTCCTGCGCGCTGACCGAGGCCAATGCCAAGCTGGCCGCCATCAGCCGATCCATGGCGATGATCGAGTTTGATCGCGACGGCGTGGTGCTCAACGCCAATGAAAATTTCTGCAAAACCATGGGCTATGGCGCCGAGGAAATCCGTGGCAAGCACCATCGGATTTTCTGCGAAGAGGCGTTCTACCGCAGTGATGCTTACACCAAGCTATGGCGTGACCTGGCGCGGGGCGAGTCCATCAGCGGCACCTTCATGCGCTTGAATAAACGCGGCCAGGAAGTTTGGCTGGAGGCCAGCTATATGCCGGTGCTCGGCCCGGACAACCAGGTGCAGAGCGTGATCAAGGTGGCGTCGGATATTTCCGTACGGATCCATCGCGAGCATGAAAACCAGAGCCTGATCGATGCCATTGGCCGCTCCATGGCGGTGATCGAATTCACCCCACAGGGGCAGATCATCAATGCCAACGAAAACTTCCTGAAGACCATGCACTATTCCCTGAGCGAAATCGTCGGCCAGCACCACAGCCTGTTCTGTCACCGCAGCGAAACCGATTCGCCGGCGTATAAGGCGTTCTGGGCTTCCCTCAATCGCGGCGAGTATCACTCCCATCGTTTCGAACGGCGCAACAAACACGGGCAAACGGTATTTCTGGAAGCCTCCTACAACCCGATCTTCGATGCCAGCGGGCGGCTGTACAAAGTGGTGAAGTTCGCCAGCGATATCACCGATCAAGTCACCACCTTGCGAAGCGCTGCCGAGTCGGCCCACAGCACCTCGGTGCAGAACGACGTCTGCGCGCGCAAGGGCTCGGAAGTGGTGCAGCAAACGGTGCAGATCATCGAAGAAATTTCCCGCGACCTGAACGAAGCGGCACTGAGCATCGATGCGGTGAGCAAGCAGTCGGACATTATCGGCAGCATCGTTCAGACCATTCGCGGGATTGCCGATCAGACTAACTTGCTGGCACTCAACGCGGCGATTGAAGCGGCCCGGGCCGGTGAGCATGGCCGTGGCTTTGCGGTGGTGGCTGATGAAGTGCGCAGCCTGGCGGCCCGTACCAGTCAGGCGACGGTGGAAATTGTCGATGTGGTGCGCAAGAACCATGACCTGTCGCTGAGTGCGGTGTCGAGCATGCAATCGAGCTTGAGTCGCACCGGGCTTGGAGTGGAATTGGCCAATGAGGCGGGGCAGGTGATCCTGGAAATTCAGGAAGGCTCACGGCATGTGGTGGATGCCATCAGTCAGTTCAACTCCACCTTGCAGTTGCAATAACCTGGATGTGGTGAGTGGGCTTATCTAAGCCGCTGCACAGCTGCATTTTGTAGCCGCTGCCGAGGCACGAGGCTGTGATGGGTCGCGTAGCGGCCCCCGGCGGCGGTCCTGCGGCCCGCATCGCAGCCTCGTGCCTCGGCAGCGGCTACAGCCTCGCCACAGGGGCAGTGTTCGTCCCTCAGTGGGCGATATTCTCCAGCGCCAGGTTGCGCGTACGCGGGCCGAATACGCCGATAGTCACCATCACGATCAACATGCTGCTGGCGATAAACGCCAGTACCCCCGGCGTGCCGAGGTGTTCGAGAAAGAAGCCGATCAACAGGCTGCTGAACACCGTCGACAGGCGGCTGAACGAGTAGCAGAACCCTACGGCTCGGGCGCGGATGTTGGTGGGGAACAATTCACTCTGGTAGGAGTGATAACTGAAGCTCAGCCACGCATTGCAGAAGGTGATCATCACCCCGCAGGTTATCAGGCCCACGGCACTGCTTTGCAGGGCAAACAGGCTGCCGAAGATCACCGCGCCCATGGCCGAGCCAACAATCTGCCATTTGTTTTCGAAGCGGTTGGCGACCTTGACGAACAGTAGCGGCCCCAGCGGATAGGCAAGGGTGATGATGAAGGCGTACATCAGGCTATGGGTGACGCTGACACCCTGGCCGGAGAGCAGCGCCGGCAACCAGTTGCCGAAGCCGAAGAAGCCGATGGCCTGGAACACATGAAACACAATCAGCATCAACGCCCGACGGCGGTACGGCGGTTGCCAGATATCGGCAAAACGCCCAGTGCCCTGGACGCTGACGGCCTCGGGCTCCGGTTCATCCAGAGGTTTGCCGTGATCTTTTTCGCAACGTGCTTCAAGGCTGTCCATGATCTGCCCGGCTTCCTCGAAGCGGCCTTTTTGTGCGAGCCAACGGGGTGACTCCGGCAACCGTGAACGCAGCCACCAGATAAACAATGCAAACCCCGCACTGGCCAACACCACCCAGCGCCAGCCAGACACCCCGAACGGCGCCTGCGGCACCAGCCACCAGGACATCAGTGCCACCGCCGGCACCGACAGGAACTGCACAAAAAAGGCGAAGGCAAACGCCGAGCTGCGCATGCGCTTGGGCACCAGTTCCGAGAGGTAGGCATCGATGGTCACCAGTTCGATGCCCAGGCCGATGCCTACCAGAAAACGCATGCAGATAATGCCAAGGGCCGAAGTTTGGATGCCCATCAGCACCGTGGCAACGGTGTACCAGATCAGCGCGTAGGTGAAGATCGCCCGGCGCCCGTAACGGTCGGCAAACGGGCTGAGGAGGCTGGCGCCGAGGAACAGGCCGAGAAAGGTGGCTGAAGCGAAGGCCGCCTGGTCGGAGAAACCGAAGACGCCCTGGCTGCCGCTGGCAAAAATGCCATCACTGATCAGGCCCGGGCTGATATAGGCGGTCTGGAACAGGTCGTACAGTTCGAAGAA
Organism: Pseudomonas spelaei; assembly: GCF_009724245.1. Lineage (GTDB taxonomy): Bacteria > Pseudomonadota > Gammaproteobacteria > Pseudomonadales > Pseudomonadaceae > Aquipseudomonas > Aquipseudomonas spelaei. The sequence continues at coordinate 414,642 of NZ_WNNK01000001.1, forward strand.
ACCGCCAATCGACAGCAGGGCCACCAGACGCCAGACGGTGGCGACGGCCGGCAGGCGATCAATGCGGGCGCTGATATGGGCGGCTCGAACCGGGTCGACGCCGTCCGAGGCCATCGCTGAGCGTGAGGACATGGCGTGGGACTCAGTAGGTGATAGGAATCTCGAATGTCTGGAACGCATCATCCACCGGCTGATAACCCAGGACCCGCGTGGTCTCGCTCAAGTCCAGGCGTTTGAAGCGGTTATTGGAAATGCCGTGGGCGATCAGGTGCTTCACGCCTTCGGTTTCCACGGAGCGCTGGAGTAACTGCACGGCATCGCGAGGGCTGAGCCAGGCGCTGAGGTCACGGGCGTTATTCAGGTCGTGGGTTTCGGGAAACTCAAAGGCGCCAATGCGCAAGGCGATGGTGGAGAGTGGGGTTTTCGCCGCGTAGTACCCACACAGCGCCTCGCCGTAGCATTTGCTCACGCCGTACAGGTTGGCCGGCAGCACGGGCATGCCCGGGGTGATTTGCCGGTCCACCGGATAGCCTTCGATGGTCTGGGCGCTGCTGGCGAAAACCAGGCGCTTTACGTTGGCCGCGACGGCGGCTTCGAACAGGTACGTGGTGGCGAGGATGTTGTTGGGCAGTAATTCGTCGAAGGTGGCGCTGGCGTGGGGAATGCCCGACAGGTGCACGATCACGTCGATGCCGTCGAGCAATGCTGCCAGGGTCGCTTTATCACTCAGGTCGGCCCGCACGAAGCGATGGTCGCCGAGGGCGAAGTCCGGTGCGATGCGGTCGGTGAGGGTGAAGTGGTAGCGATCTTTCGAGGCTTCGAAAAACGTCTTGCCGATCCTGCCGCACGCGCCGGTGAGCAGTACGTTGAGTCCTTTCATCGTGTAATCCTTAGTTATGACCGTCGAGGGCAAAGGCCTGGAAGCCTGGGCGCTGGCTGAGTGTTTCGTAGTACGCGCTGACGGCAGGGTAGGACGGACGCTCCATGGGCGTCATCTGCCAGCGGTGTACTGACAGCCCCACCAGGATGTCGGCCAGTGTGAACGCTTTTCCGGCCACATAGGCACCGGTGTGGATCAATTGTTGTTCCAGCAGGCTCATCTTTTCGTTCCAGCCGCGCACGCCAGCGGCGATGCGTTGCGGGTCCTGAAAATCCGGGTTTTTGCGCACCAGGGCGTGGAAGGCGTAGCCCCAGGAGGGGTTGAGTTCGGTGGCTTGCCAGTCCATCCATTGCTCGACCTTGGCGCGTGGCGCAGCAGCGGCGGGCAGCAAGTCATGACGCTGGTGCAGGCCCACCAGATAGCGGCAGATGGTGTTGGATTCCCACAGCACACCGTTGTCATCAATGATCACCGGCACCTGAGCGTTGGGGTTGAGGGCCAGGAACTCGGGGGACTGGGTTGGGGTGAACCCGATGCCCCAGTCTTCGCGGTCATAGGGGATGGCCAGTTCCTGGCAGGTCCACAGGACCTTTCGTACGTTGATGGAGGAAGTACGACCCAAGATTTTCAGCGAATGGCCCATGGTGCTTTCCTGGCAATGGTGAGTTGGCAGGGGGCAATTTAGCAGGGGCCAGGAGGGACGGCGAGGGGTTAAGTGGACACGGTAAAGAATGTGGGAGCTGGCTTGCCTGCGATAGCGGTTGTAGCCGCTGTCGAGGCACGAGGCTGCGATGCGTGTCCGCAGGACCGCCTGGGGCCGAACCGCCATCGCAGGCAAGCCAGCTCCCACACTGACCGAGTTCGGCCTGCTCAGGTACTCTCGCGCACCATCAACTCAAACCCCATATCCACCACCGGCCGGGCAATTTTGTTGCCCGCGATCAGCGTCAGCAAATGCTCGGCCGCACGTCTGCCGATGGCTTCCCGAGGCGTGCTGATGCTGCTCAGGCGCGGCACCATGAAGCTTGATGCAGGCAGGTCATTGAACCCCAGCACCGCCACTTGCTCCGGCACTTTGATTCCGTGACGCAGGGCTTCCAGTAGGGCGCCTTGTGCCAGGTCGTCGTTGCCGAAAAAGATCGCGTCCACATCCGGATGGCTGGCCAGCAGTTGCAGGAACAGCTCGCCGCCCAGGCCCACCGATGATGGGCGCGGTGTCATCAGCTCCAGCGCGGGGTCATACAGCCCGGCCTGTTGCAACGCCCGACGAAAACCTTCACCGCGCAGCAATGTACGTTGGTCCAGTTGCGCGCCGATATAAGCCAGGCGCTTGCGGCCACGGGAAATCAAATGCGCCGCGGCGGTCTCGCCCGCGCTGGTTTGCGAGAACCCTACGCAGTTCAGGCCGGCGCCGGGGTCCAGGTCCATCATGTACACGCTGGGCACATTGCTGCTCTCGACCATGCGCCGGGCGCTTTCGGTGCGATCAAAACCGGTCAGCAGAAAACCCCGTGGCTGGTAAGCCATGTAGTTGCGCAGCAGGTTTTCTTCTTCTTCCCGAGAGTAGTGGGTGTTGCCGATCAGCACTTCGAAGCCTTTGGGCCGCAGTACCTGATGAATGGCTTCCAGGGTTTCGATGAACAGCAGGTTGGACAGCGACGGCACCAACACCACCACCGACTGGCTCTGGGCCGAGGCCAGGGCGCGCGCAGCGGGGTTGACCACGTAGTTGAGGTCGGCGGCGGCCTTCTGGACTTTTTCCACCAGTTCGGTGGCCACGGTGCTGATGCCGCGCAGTGCCCTGGAGGCGGTGATCGGGCTGACGCCGGCCATTCGGGCGACTTCGTTCAGGGTGGGGCGTCCCGTCGTGCGGGTATTTTTATCGTTCTTGGGGGTCATCAGGCGGCTTGCCAAACAAAAATCGAGGCACTAAGGTAGCGCTGTCTCCAAAGGCCTGCAAATCCTTGAGCGTTGGGTTGCCTGATCTTGCTCGAGGGTGCTTGGAGAGGATGCACGCGTCACTCCATAAAAATGAAAAGACGGCGCGGGAAAAGCCTGTTTTTGCACTAGCCTTAGGGCTGGCAAAGGTAGCGCTATCTGCGTCCTGAGGTGTTTCATGAGTCAACCTGTTACCGCCCTGGTCATCATGGGTGTTTCCGGCTGTGGCAAGTCCAGCGTCAGCGAGGCCCTGTGCCTGTTGAACGGCGCCACCGCCATTGAAGGCGACAGCTTTCACCCTGCCGCCAATATCGAAAAGATGAGTGCCGGTCATCCGCTTAACGACGACGATCGTGCCGGCTGGCTCGATATCCTCTGTGATGAACTGCGCCGCTCGCTCAAAGCCGGCCAACATCCGGTCCTGACCTGCTCGGCCCTGAAGAAAAAATACCGTGACCACCTGCGTGAAGCGGCGCCGGGCCTGGGTTTTGTCTTCCTGGAACTGACCCGTGAGGTGGCCGCCGATCGTGTTTCCCATCGCCCCGGTCATTTCATGCCGGCGAGCCTGATCGACAGCCAGTTCGCCACCCTCGAATCGCCGAAGGGTGAGCCGCTGACCCTGGCCTTGAACGCCAGCGAAGACAGCGTCGCGGACCTGGCCAAGCAAACCAATGCCTGGTGGCTTGAACACGGCTTTGAACCCATTCAATAATTTTTTGCCTGACAAGATAGCGCTATCTGACGGCACGAAATTCAACACCGGCTTTAATAACAACAACAAACAGGAGAGATCCCCATGTTTGGCATGTCCCACGATTCCTACTTGCTGCTTGATGCAGTGGTGACCATTATCGGGCTGATCGTCTTGATCACCCGGTTCAAAGTCCACCCGTTCATTGCGCTGATCATCGCCGCCGGCTTTCTCGGCCTGACCTCGGGCATGCCCGTGGACAAGATCATCAAGGCGTTCCAGGACGGCTTCGGCGGCGTGCTTGGCTTTGTCGGGATTATCCTGGCGCTCGGTACGATGCTCGGCAAGATGATGGCCGATTCCGGCGGTGCCGATCAGATCGCCCAGACGCTGGTCCGCGCGTTCGGCAAGGACAAGGTGCAGTGGGCAATGATGTTCGCCGCGTTCCTGGTGGGCATTCCGTTGTTCTTCGAGATCGGCTTCGTGCTGCTGATCCCGCTGGTGTTTATCGTCGCGCGCCGTACCGGTGTGTCACTGATCAAGATCGGCATCCCGCTGCTGGCCGGCCTGTCGGCGGTCCACGGCCTGGTTCCACCGCACCCAGGGCCGCTGCTGGCGATTGGCGTGTTTGGTGCCGACATCGGCAAGACCATTCTCTACGGCCTGATCGTCGCGCTGCCTACTGCGATCATTGCCGGACCGCTCTACGGTTCGTTTATCGCCAAGTACATCCCGGGCAACCCGTCCCAGGAGCTGGTGGACCAACTGGCCAGTGAGCAACCGGAATCCAAGAGCCTGCCGAGCTTCAGCATCACCCTGATCACCGTGTTGTTGCCGGTGTTCCTGATGCTGCTGAAAACCTTCGCCGACGTCGCCCTGCCGGACGGCCATGCGATCCGCAACTGGATGGACATGATCGGTCACCCGATCACCGCGTTGCTGCTGGCGTTGCTGCTGTCGCTGTACACCTTTGGCCATCGCCAGGGCATCGGTTCCAAGCAAATCCTCAAGCTGCTCGATGCCAGCCTGGCGCCCACCGCAGCGATCATCCTGATCATCGGCGCCGGTGGCGGTTTCAAGCAGATGCTGGTGACCAGCGGCGTGGGTGATGTGATCGGCCAAATGGCAGTGACTGCGCAGATCAACCCGATCCTTCTGGCATGGCTGGTGGCGGCGGTGATTCGTGTGGCCACGGGTTCAGCGACCGTGGCGACCATTACGGGCGCGGGCATTGTGGTGCCGGTGGTCGGGATGATTCCGGGTGTGAACCGCGAGTTGCTGGTGTTGGCGACGGGGGCGGGATCGTTGGTGTTGTCTCACGTCAACGATGCGGGGTTCTGGCTGGTGAAGCAGTACTTCAATATGACCGTGGCTGAAACCTTCAAGACCTGGACGGCGATGGAGACCATTCTGTCCGTGGTTGCGCTGGGCTTCATCATGTTGCTGTCGCTGGTGGTCTGACAGACACATCGCACAACCAAATGTGGGAACCCGGTCCCTGTGGGAGCCGGGCTTGCCCGCGATGCAGGCACCTCGGTCTGTCAGGTAAACCGAGGTGATGCTATCGCAGGCAAGCCAGCTCCCACATTTGACCGGGTTCCCACATTCAGATCAGGCGTTAGCTTTCTGGACTAACCCATCCGCCCGAAACATCCCGCGAATGCCCCGCACTGCCTGGCGAATCCGATCCTGATTCTCGATCAGCGCAAAGCGCACATGATCATCGCCATACTCGCCAAAGCCGATCCCCGGCGACACGCACACCTTCGCTTCCAGCAGCAGCTTCTTGGCAAACTCCAGCGAGCCCATCGCCGCATACGCCTCGGGAATTTTCGCCCAGACGTACATCGACGCCTTGGGGTTTTCCACCATCCAGCCCAGCTCATGCAGGCCTTTGACCAGCACGTTACGGCGCTGGCGATACTGGTCGGCGATGTCCTTCACGCATTGTTGGTCGCCTTCCAGCGCCGCAATCGCCGCCACTTGCAGTGGGGTGAAGGTGCCGTAGTCGTGGTAGCTCTTGATCCGCGCCAGGGCGTTGACCAGTTCCGCATTCCCCACCATGAAACCAATGCGCCAGCCGGCCATGTTGTAGCTCTTGGACAGGGTGAAAAACTCCACCGCAATGTCCTTGGCGCCCGGCACCTGCATGATCGAGGGAGCCTTCCAGCCGTCGTAGACGATGTCGGCGTAGGCCAGGTCATGCACCACCAGCACGTCATACTGCTTGGCCAGGGCGATCACCCGCTCGAAGAAATCCAGCTCCACGCACTGGGCGGTGGGGTTGGAGGGGAAGCCGAGGATCATCATCTTCGGCTTGGGGATCGAGCCGCGAATCGCCCGTTCCAGTTCGGCGAAGAAATCCACACCGGGAATCAGCGGCACCGAACGCACCTGGGCCCCGGCAATCACCGCACCGTAGATGTGAATCGGGTAGCTGGGGTTGGGCACCAGCACCGTGTCGCCCTGGTCGAGGGTGGCAAGCATCAAGTGCGCCAGGCCTTCCTTGGAACCGATGGTGACGATGGCCTCGGTTTCCGGGTCGATGTCCACGTCATAGCGGTCTTTGTACCAGTGCGAAATCGCCCGGCGCAGACGCGGGATGCCTTTGGAGGTGGAATAACCGTGGGTGTCTTCACGCTGGGCGACGGTCACCAGTTTCTCCACGATGTGCGGTGGAGTGGGGCCGTCGGGGTTGCCCATGCTCAAGTCGATGATGTCTTCGCCACGACGACGGGCGGCCATCTTCAGCTCGGCAGTGATATTGAACACGTAGGGGGGGAGTCGATCTATGCGCGCAAAGCGGCGCGGCGAACCTTGGTCTGCCATTGTTGCCTCGAAATACGTAAGCGCCCGGAACCGTCCGAGCGACGTCGGCCACTGCGGTGGCCTGCGGGGCAGACAATACGGGCGATGATGGCCCGTTGTCCAGATGGGGCGGCGAGTATTTTTGGGCTTTGAGCGAAGTGCCGATATGACCCTATACTCGTTACGGTTTTGTTCACTCATCGATGGAGACTGTTCAGATGGACCAACAGGCAAGCCAACCGCTGTCACCGCGTATGGAAGAGGGCAAGGCCCTGGTGATCGCCGGTGTAGAAGGGCGTTATTCGAAAGCCACGGTGGGAGACATTCCCAAGCTGTGGGAGTTGTTCGACAGCTGTATCAACGACATCAAAAAGCGCATCGGTGGCGTGACCTACGGCGTCTGCCATAACCCCAATCACGGCGAGTTCGACTATCTCGCCGGGGTCGAAGTACCCGGCAAGGGCGACGTTCCCGGCAACTTCCAGTCGGTTGAGATTCCCGCCCATCACTATGCGGTCTTCCCGCACTACGGCCCGGTGCAGGCGCTTGAGCAAACCTACGAGCGGATCATGTTCGAGTGGCTGCCGCACTCGGGATACAAGGTCGCCGGCCCTGATTTCGAGCGTTACAGCGCGGATTTTGATGCGAGAAAGGGCACGGGCGGGGTGGAAGTCTGGTTACCGGTTGAAGCGAAGGACTGACCCGCGAGCCGAGGGTGATTTGTCCTCCTCGGCTGTTTTCTTTCGAGTGTTCCCCGGCAACGGTGGTATAGGCGTTCAATACAAACTGGCCTTGAGCCTGTCCGGCATCTCCCGATCATAGGTCTCGGCATCGAACTGCCCGTCATTGAGCCGCTTGTGAAATGCCCCGGCCGTGGGCAGCGCGGAGCGGTCCAGGTGTTTGTCGGGGTTCCAGCAGTCGGAGCGCACAAACGCCTTGGAGCAATGGAAGTAGGCGGCTTGCACCTGCACCAGAATCACCGAACGCGCCGGCTTGCCATTGACGGCAAAGCTCTCCAGCAGTTCAGGCTCGATGGAAATCTGCGCCTGGCCATTGACCCGCAATGTCTCGCCAATCCCCGGGATGATAAACAGCAAGGCAATGCGCGGGTCCACCAGCAAATTGCGCAAGGTATCCAGGCGGTTATTGCCTGGTCGATCCGGTATCGCCAGGGTGCGCTCATCGATGATCCGCACAAAACCCGGCACATCGCCCCGTGGCGAGCCATCGAGACCGTCAGGGCCTGATGAACTGACCACCACCAGCGGCGAAGCCCGGACCATGGCCTGATAGTCCTCGTTGAGAAACGCGATTTCCTTGCGCACGGCCCGCTCGTGGGGGAGGCCATAGAGGGTTTCGAGTTGTTCCAGGGTAGTCAGCATCGGGTTCCCGTTATCCATGGATGAGCCTATTCGTCAGGTCGATGCGGTCAGCTACCAAAGCTACGTTGGTAGTCCTGCGCGGATTTCTGGATGGCCTGCGCAACATTGGGTGCTTGTCGGCAATAGTCGTCTTCGCGCTTGAGAACAATCTCAAGGGTCTGGAGCAGATTCCGGATACGCTCCTCGGGTTTTTCGATATCGCAGGTTTTCGCAAACTCGAGGATGCCCAGGCGCGAAGCAAAAAATGATTTGTTACCGACCAAGTCTAATGCCAGTGAATCCTCTGGAATATAGGCCGTGGTATTCGCGATGTCGTAAGCCGGTGCAAGACGTGCGTCTTGTTTGACCGGGTCGCTGTAAAGCAGACCGAAATTTTTCAGATGGGCGTCACCATTACCGACGATGCAACTCAACGCTACGCTATCGAACAGTTGTTCCAGTGAACTGCGTACTTCCTCAGGTGAGCAATAGAGGCGCACGGCCCTGGCGATCATGGTGTAGCTCTTGCTGTATTTTTGTTCGGCAGACAGGCCCATCAGTGTTGTCATGTCTTCGAACCCCAGGGGGTTGAGCTGCTCATCCCGATCAAAGCGTCGCATGATGAAGAGTTTGTGGTTCTGTGAGAGGTAAAACGGCGGGACCGGTATGCCCGCGTCCCTGGCAATGGACATGCACAGGTATTCGTTGATGGCCAGTCCTGGGAACTCGTCGCGTCCGCTTTTGATAATCAGGTCATTGGTTTTCGACGTGAATTTCTGCTCGGGTGTCTGTGGAGATTCCGGTACCAGTACCTTGGGTTGCACGCCGGAAATACCCGCCCGCAGGATGTACCGGTCTACCAGGTCGGCGAACAGGTCTTCGGCGCCATCCCAGGCAAGAATCTGTGCCAGGCTCTCGCCGTTGGCAGGCGGGCTGTTACGCTGAATCAACTCATTGACTTGAGCCGAAGAAACGAAGACTCGGCCTATGGGGGCACTGCTGCCCGACAATGCGAGTAACAGCATCGGATCGACCCTCACTGTCTTGGCCAGGCGGTTTCTAAGTTGCTCCAGCACATACCCTTCCGGAAGGTTCATCTGGAAGATCGGGTGCAGTTCCCGACGACGATACTCATCGGCGCGAACCGGCATCAGCAGGCTCACTGCGCTGTGCGCCAAGGCGTTATCGCCGTAGCGGAACAGATAGTTATCAGCTCCGATGAACACGCTTCCACTGGCGCCTTGAGGGGTATGTACCTGCAGTCTGGGGCTATTCATTAAACAAGTCGTCCACTTCATCCAGTGTTGGCAGGGACGCAGGTACGAGTTTGACTTCACTGCCCAAGGCCGCAAAAACCCGTGCGTAGGCGCTCATTGAAACAGAGGGACTGCCTTGCTCGATTTCGATCAGTTTTTGCCGAGTAACACCTGCCAAACGTGCCAGTTCCGCTTGCTTATAGCCGCGGTTCAGCCGCATTGAGCGAACCTGGCTACCGATTTTGTGAGTGAGAACTGAAAAATTCATGTCATGCAACCATTACATAATCGAATATAAGTTATGTATACGTTACATTTTATCGCTGTCAAGGCTGACCTGATCAAACACCCACGCCAACCGACGCTCATACCCAATCCGCCCCTTGTAAGCCTCGCCGCTATCTACCCAGCCTTGCTGCAAATACAGCCCCATCGCCGCCACATTGTCATGGTCCACCGATAACTCCAGCGCCTTGATCTGCGGCCACGCCCGCCGTGCAGCCGCGGGCAATGCTTGCAGGCAGGCTTTGCCGAAGCCCTGGCCTTGTTTGCTGCGGTCGACTTGCAGGGCGTGCAGGGTGGCGCTGTGTTCACCGGCCCAATGGGGCAGGCAGGGTGGGCGCTTGAGCAGAAGAAAGGCCACCGGGATGTCTTCGGCCAGTAGCGCGAAACCTTTGACGCCAGGGCTGGGATTGACCAGCAGGGTGTTCAGCGCACAGTAGATATCGCCGGAAAACGCCAGTTGCTCGGGATGGACTTCGAGGGTGCTGAGTTGCTGCTGTTGGGCAGCGGTCAGCGTCTCATAGGCGACGAGGTGGGTTTCCATTGGTAAGGCATCCAAGTTCCTACGGAGAGGTCGCAAATTCTAGCGGGTTTGTTGTGCCCGCAATTATTTTTTGCGAGCGTGTCGATTGGCCGACGGCTCACTCGACTAAGGGTGTCTTCAGTGATTTTTCCATGAAAGGAGTATCGCCATGAGCACTCAGGTTAAAACCGAAATCAGCGCCTTGATCGAACACTGGCAGCAGGCCGTGATGGCCAAGGATATCGAGCGCATTGTCAGCTTTTACGCCGATGATATCGTCTCGTTCGATGCCGTTGGTGCCCTGCAATTCAAAGGCAAGGCCGCCTACCGCGCGCATTGGGAAGAATGCATGAAAGTCTGCCCCGGCCCGGGTATTTTCGAGTTTCATCAATTGCACATCGTGCCGGCTGCCGAGAGTGCCTTTGCCTTCTGGCTCGCTCGCTGTGGTGGCGCCGGACCGGACGGTGTGGTCAAGGCGTGCTGGATGCGCGTGACCGCTGGCTACCAGCGCATCGGGGGCCAATGGCAGGTGGTGCATGAGCACTGGTCGGCGCCGTTCGATATGCACACGGGCACCACATTGTTCGAGCTGGAACCCTGATCACCGGGGACTATAGTTGAGAGTCCGAAAACGGAGAATGTTATGAAATACCTCTGCCTGATCTATAGCAATGAGCAGGTGCTGCATGATTCGCCTGATAGCCCCAAGGACCCGGAATGTTTCGCTTATGGCCAGTTCGTGCAGGCCAGCGGTCGGATGCTCGCTGCCGAGCCGCTGGAATCAGTGACCACCGCTACCACCGTGCGTATGCGCAACGGCAAGCTGTCGATCACCGACGGTCCGTTCGCCGAGACCAAGGAGCAACTCGCCGGGTTTTACCTGATCGAAGCCAAGGACTTGAATGAAGCAATCCAGGTGGCCGGCGGCATTCCGGCAGCCCGGGTCGGCAGTGTAGAAGTGCGCCCGGTGCGTGAACTGAATCTCTGATCACAACAATAAAATTCAGGAGGTTTACCCATGATTAACCAATCCCAACCCGCCGAGTTTGAACTGTCCATCAGCCGGCTGATCGACGCGCCCCGCAGCCGGGTATTTCGTGCCTGGACCGAGCCTGCGTTGTTGCAGCAGTGGTGGGGCCCACACGGCATGACCACGCCCGAGTGCGAAATGGACCTGTGGGTCGGTGGGCAGTTTCGCACACTGATGCGCGCGCCCGATGGCAGCGAATACCCGACCCAGGGCGTATTCCTCGAAATTACGGCACCCCGGCGCTTGGTGTTTACCGATGCGTTCACCCCCGGCTGGATTCCCTCGGGCCAGCCGTTCATGACCGCCGAAGTCACCTTTGAGGACGTCGATGGCAAAACCCTCTACACCGCTCGCGCGATGCACTGGAGCGCCGAAACCAAGCAGGCCCATGAAGCCATGGGCTTTCATGACGGCTGGGGCCAGAGCCTGGATCGACTGGTGGCATTGGTGACCACAGGCATGCGCGATTGACGGTCCAGGCCCGGGTCGAAGCGGTTTATCGCAGCGAATCGCGGCGCATCCTGGCGACCCTGATTCGCCTGCTGGGCGATTTCGACCTCGCTGAGGAAGCCTTGCATGAGGCTTTTTTTGTCGCGGTCGAGCGCTGGGAGCAGGATGGCGTACCCGATAATCCCAGGGCTTGGCTGGTCTCTACCGGACGCTTCAAAGCGATCGACCGCTTGCGCCGCCAGGCCCGTTTTGCCGCGCACCAGAAGCTGCTGCTGGCCCAGGCCGAGGAACTGGAAGCGGCCGACTGGAGCGCCGAAGACGTGGAAGATGACCGCCTGCGCCTGATCTTCACCTGTTGCCACCCCGCACTGGCGGCGGATGCGCAGACGGCACTGACCCTGCGGGAAATCTGTGACCTGACCACCGAGGAAATCGCCCGGGCCTTCCTCGCCACGCCCGCCACGATCGCCCAGCGCATCGTGCGGGCCAAGGGCAAGATCCGTGAGGCGAAAATCCCTTATCAAGTGCCATCCCTGGCCGAATTGCCGGAGCGTCTGGACAGTGTGCTGCAGGTGATTTACCTGGTGTTCAACGAAGGGTATTCGGCGTCGATGGGCGCCGACCTGACCCGTGACGACCTGACCCGCGAAGCGATCCGCCTGGGCCGTTTACTGTTGGAGTTGCTGCCGGAGCCAGAGGTCATGGGCTTGCTGGCGCTGATGCTGCTCCACGAGTCCCGGCGCCTGGCACGGACCTCGGCCAACGGTGAGCTGGTACTGCTGGATGAACAGGACCGTTCGCTGTGGGACGCTTCGCTGATTGCTGAAGGCTGTGATCTGGTGGAGAAAGCGCTGACAACCCGGCGTTTTGGGCCTTACTGCCTGCAGGCGGCGATTGCTGCCGTGCATGCCGAAGCGCAGAGCGCTGTCGAGACCGATTGGCCGCAGATTGTCGGGCTTTATGACGTGTTGCTCAGGGCGGTGCCGTCGCCGGTGATCGAGCTCAATCGTGCGGTGGCGATGGCCATGCGGGATGGGCCGTTGGCGGGGTTGCAGCAGGTGGATGGGATCCTGGGGCGAGGTGATTTGTTGGACTATCACCTGGCCTATTCCGCGCGGGGGGAGTTCTGCCGGCAGTTGGGAAGGGTGGAGGAGGCGCGGGTCGCGTATGCAAAGGCGTTGGCGCTGACTCAACAGGCTCCGGAGCGACGCTTCATCGAGCGGCGTTTGGCCGATCTCCGTCAGCCGGAATGAATGAGGCAGGCGCGGGGCTTGGCGCGTTATTCGAGCATCTTCTGCAACAACCAGCTTCCCGCCGGGCCGGGTGGGTGTTGGCGTGACCACAGGGCGTCCACGGCCACCGAACGCGGCCAGCCGCGGGCTTTGAGCTCCTGCAGGTGGCCGCCGCCAAAACGCTCCACCAGCCAGCGCGGCAGCGGTGCCCAGCCGAATCCCAACTGCGCCATTTCCATCAACATCAGGTAACTGGGCGCCGACCACACCCGGCCGAGGCCCCGCGTTTCATTGGGGTTGATGATGCTTGCCAGGCGCAGTTCGCGGTGTTGTTCCAGGGTCTGCTGGTCGATGCCATCCAGGCTCGCCAACGGATGTTTGGGTGAGACAAACAGGGCAATTTCCGTGCGCTCTTCTACCGGCGCCCTCGTCAGGTCCGGTGGGTAGACGTCTTGCATCTCGATAAAGGCAATCTGCGCCCGACCGCTTTGCAGCAGTGCGATCAAGTCTTCACATTCGGCGATCAGGCATTCCAGCTCCAAGTCCGGATAGCGCTGCTCAAAGGCGCTGAGGGCAGACTCGAAACGCTCTGACTGATAGGTGTCGGACATGGCGATACTCAGCTTGGGCTCCAACCCTTGGGATAGCTGACTGGCTGCCAGTTCCAAACGGCTACTGGCTTCCAGCACCTGCTCGGCCCGTTGCAGCAACACATGGCCTGCCGGGGTCAATGTTGGCTTGCGGCTGCTGCGGTCAAACAGCACCACGTCCAGATCAATCTCCAGGCTCGCCACCGCTGCACTGACGGTGGACTGGCTCTTGCCCAGTTTACGTGCCGCTGCCGAAAACGAACCTTGGGTCGCCGCCTGGACAAACGCCTGGAGCACTTCATGGGACGCCATACTATCGCCTTGGTCGATGGTTACTGGTTATGAAGTATCGGTTCATGGTGTGAATATGGCAACCACAGTCACTCACGGAGCACGGGTCATGAGCCCTACCAAAACCATCACTGAACGCGTTTTCCAGGCCATCGGCTTCGAGGGTCTGGCCTTGTTGATCTGCACCCCGTTACTGGTGTGGATCACTGGCAGACCCGCCCTGGAGATGGGCGCGGTCACCCTGGCTATCAGCATTCTGGCGCTGACCTGGAACATCATCTTCAACGGCCTGTTCGACCGTCTGAAGGCGCGCCTGCAACTGAGCAATAGCGGCTGGACCCGGGTGTTGCACGCCTTGATGTTCGAAGGTGGCCTGATCCTGTTTGCCGTGCCGTTGATCGCCGCGTGGCTGAATATCAGCCTGATGCAGGCTTTCATCCTCGACATCGGCGTGCTGCTGTTCTTCCTGCCGTACACCTATGTGTACCACTGGGGTTACGACGTGCTGCGGGATAAGTTTGTGCAGCGCCGAGCGTTGACGGTGTAGGAGCCGGTGTACCGGCTCCTGATGCGGGGTGGGCTTACAAGAACATTCCGCCCGACGCCTCAACCCGCTGGCCGGTGATCCAGTTGCTGCCGTCGGCCAGCAGGGTGGAAATCGCCCCGCCAATGTCGTCCGGCAAGCCTGCCCGACCCAGGGCGGTATTGTTGGCAACCATGGCGTTAAGGTCTGGATTGTCCCGCACGGCGCCACCACTGAAATCGGTGGCAATCGCGCCAGGAGCCAGGGTGTTGACGCTGATACCACGCGCGCCCAGCTCCTTGGCCTGGTAGCGGGTCAGCACTTCCACCGCGCCTTTCATCGAGGCGTAGGCCGCATAGCCGGGCAGGCTGAAGCGGGTCAGGCCGCTGGAGATGTTGAGGATCCGGCCACCGTCGGCGATCAGCGGCAGCAGTTTTTGCGTCAGGAAGAACGGGCCCTTGAGGTGGATGGCGACCATCTGATCGAACTGCTCTTCGCGGGTGTCGGCAAAGCTGGCGTGGGCACCGATGCCGGCGTTATTGATCAGAAAGTCGAAGTGATCCTGAGCGAAAACCTTCTTGAGCAGCGCGCCGACTTCAGCCGTGAAGGCCGCGAACGTTGAACTCTGGCTGACGTCCAATTTCAGCATGGCCGCGCGGCCACCGAGTTTTTCGACCTCCGCGGCCACCGCCTGGGCTTCGTCGGCTTTGCTGTGGTAAGTGCCGATGATATCGACGCCTTGCGCGGCCAGGTGCAGGGCTGCGCTTTTGCCCAGGCCACGGCTGGCGCCGGTGATGAGTGCGATTTTACGGGTCATGGTGAAGTCCTTGGAGTGAGCGATTGATCGTGGGACTGAGTGTATTTGTCCGCTCATAACGTGATAAACAGAGCTGAACCGGAATCACTGGCCGGATAGGCCGAACAATCAAGGTCGCCCCATGAACAAGCTGGAACTGCTGCGCACCTTTGTCCGCGTCACCGAACTGTCGAGTTTCACTCAGGCCGGCGAGAGCCTCGGCTTGCCGCGCTCCACGGTGTCCGAGCATGTGCAGGCCCTGGAAGAGTTGCTCGGCGCCCGACTGTTGCAGCGCACCACCCGCAGGGTTCAGGCGACCCAGGACGGTCGGGTGTTGTATGAGCGCAGTAAGGATCTGTTGTCGCACATGGAGGAGCTGGAAGGGTTGTTTCGTCAGGACGAGACACAACTGAGCGGGCGAATCCGCGTCGATATGCTCAACGCCATGGCCAGGATGGTGATCGTGCCACGCCTGCCGGAGTTCATGGCACGGCATCCGCTGATTGATCTGGAAATCAGCAGCTCTGACCGACAGGTGGACCTGCTGGCCGAAGGCTTCGACTGCGTACTGCGGGTGGGCGCGCAGCCGGACCAGTCGGTGGTGGCACGGGTGCTGTGCAGCATGCCGATGATCAACTGCGCCAGCCCCGCGTACCTGCAACGCTATGGCGTGCCCAAGACACTGGCTGACCTGGCCGACCATCAGTTGGTGCATTACGTGCGTCCGCTGGGTTCGCGTTCGTCGGGGTTTGAATACCAGCAAGGCAACAAGGTGCAGCGTGTTGAGATGGCCGGGCGTGTCACAGTCAATAGCACGGATGCGTATCAAGCGGCCTGCCTGGCAGGTTTCGGCCTGATTCAGGTGCCGTGCCTGGGGATTCGCGATCTGCTGGCCAGCGGTGAGCTGGTGGCGGTGCTGCCTGAGTATCCGGCGCCTTCGATGGATGTCTCCCTGCTATACGCCGGTCAACGGCATCTGCCGTTGCGGGTGCGGGTCTTCATGGACTGGCTGACCACCACGCTGCAAACCGCGTTAACGGCGTGCTGACAGCTGTTGCGGGGCGAGGAAGGCATCGTGGAAGTAATCACGAAACGCCTGCATCGCCGGGGTGAACACGCGTTCGCGGTGCCAGGCCAGGCCGACGCTCATTGAGGGCACCTGGTCGGTCACGCTCACCGTCTCGATCCGCTTGCCTTCCAATGACCAGGGGCGGTGTACCAGGTCCGAGAGAATCGCCACGCCGCTGCCGTTGGCGACCATGCTGCGTACCGCTTCCACCGAGCTGGTGCGCAGCCGCACCTTGGGCGTTTGCCCGGCCTGTTCCCAGTAACGCATGGCGCTTTGTTCGGCTTCGTCGACGGTCAGGAAAATGTACGGTTCTTGGGCCACGTCCGCGAGGCTGACAGCGGCGCGTTCGCACAGCGGGTGGTGGCTGGGCAGCCACAGGCGGCGTTCGGAGTTGAAGAGGATTTCCGAGACGATGTCCGGGTGGGTGAGGTTGGCGGTGAGCACCACGGCCATGTCGAACTGGCCGTCCAGCAGGCCGTGTTCGATGGCTTGGCGTTCCTGCTCGAACACGTCGATGGTCACGTCCGGATGCCAATGCGCCATGCGCTGCAAGTGATGGGGCAGGAAATAACCCAGCACGGTGTAGCTGGCCGCCACCCGCAGCCCACCACTGGCTCGGTAGTCCGGCAGTGGGCTGTTCAAGGCGTCGTCGACGCTGCGCACAATCACATAGGCCCGGTTGAGAAAGTGCCGCCCGGCGTCGGTCAGGTTCATGCCTTGGGCCGAACGTACAAACAGCTGCGCGCCGAGCAGGGCTTCCAGCTCCTTGATCGCGGTGGTCACGGCCGACTGGGAGATGTTCAGGTGAATGGCTGCCTGGGAGATCTGGCCGATTTCGGCGGTGGCAACGAAGTAGCGGACTTGGCGCAAGGTGAGGGACATAACAAATCCTGGACTGTAGCCGCTGCAGAGGCACGAGGCTGCGATAAGGGCCGCAGGACCTTCCGGCGGTTTTAAGGCCCCGCGACTGCTTCGCAGCCGATCGCAGGCTGCGCCAGCGGCTACAGCGTAAGTGGTTATCTGATTTTCAGAAGATGCCCCATCTGATAATAGATCTTCCCAAGGGGTCAAGCCGCAGCCTAATTTCCATGGCATGAACTTTCTCGGAGCAACCTCGATGCAGGCAGTGGATTTCAATTCGGACATGGGCGAAGGCTTTGGTCCCTGGACTATTGGTGACGGCGTGGATAGCGAGCTGATGGCGTTTATCAGTTCCGCCAACATCGCCACCGGTTTTCACGCCGGCGACCCAGGCACCATGCGCCGCACGGTCGAGCGTGCCAAACAGTTGGGCGTAGCCATCGGCGCCCACCCCGGCTTTCGCGACATGGTGGGGTTTGGCCGTCGCCACATCAACGCCCCGGCCCAGGAACTGGTGGACGACATCCTCTACCAACTGGGCGCCCTGCGAGAAATCGCCCGGGCCCAAGGCGTTTCCCTGCAACACATCAAGCCCCACGGCGCGCTCTACATGCATCTGGCCCGGGACGAAGAAGCTGCACGCCTGCTGGTGGAAAACCTGCAAATCCTTGAGCCGACGCTGTTGCTGTACTGCATGCCCAACTCGGTGATCTGGCGCATCGCCAAGGAGCTCGGCCAGCCAGTGGTGCGGGAGTTTTACGCCGACCGCGAGTACGACCTCTCGGGCTCCATCGTCTTCACCCGCCATGTCCGCGCGCTGGATCCGAAGACCGTTGCGGCGCGGGTGGTGCGTGCCTGCCAGAGCGGTGTGGTGCGGACCGTGGAGGGTGAAGACTTGTCCATCGAGTTCGATTCCATCTGCTTGCACAGCGACACGCCGGGTGCGTTGGCGTTGGTTGAGGCCACCCGTACAGCACTGAATGAGGCGGGGATTAAAGTTGTGGCGGGCTCGCCACAAAAACGATAGGCCCTGTGCCACTGTCAGATGATTTTTTGCCTGCCTTTCTATAATGATTCCAAGAGGAACAGACATGGCTGAATCTTCCCCGATCCGCTACAGCTTTGGCGGTGATGAACACCTGTTTGCCGAGGTCAGCGAAAGCATGTCCCTGGAAGCTTTCTTCAAGGGCATGGCGGTTACCCGTGCGGTAGAACGCCTGGCCCTGGAAGGTGTGCTGGACGTGTGCCTGGCCAACGCCTCATTCCAGATTCGTTTCGACCCGGACCGTATCGCCCCGCACGTGCTGTTGGATGCGGTGCAGAGTGCTGAGGCCCAGGCCGTAGCCGAGCGTACCTTGCACACTCGGATCATCGAGATTCCGGTGTTGTACAACGACCCCTGGACCTTAGAGACCCTGATGCGTTTTCGTGACCGTCATCAAGACCCCAGCGGCACCGATCTGGAGTATGCGGCACGCATTAACGGTCTGGCGGACGTCGAGGCCTTTATCGCCGCTCACAGTGGCGCGCCGTGGTTTGTCTCGATGGTCGGCTTTGTCGCCGGGCTGCCGTTCATGTTCCAGATGGTGGAACGCGAGCGCCAGTTGCAGGTGCCCAAATACCTGCGCCCGCGCACTGACACGCCAAAACTGACCCTCGGTCATGGCGGCTGTTTTGGCTGTATCTACTCGGTCCGTGGCGCCGGGGGTTATCAGATGTTCGGCGTGACGCCGGCGCCGATCTATGACCCTGAGCAGCAGTTGCCCTACCTCAAGGAACACATGGTGTTCTTCCGGCCCGGCGATATCGTCCAGTTCAAACCCATGGACCGCGAGGCGTATGACGTGGCGATCGCAGAGGTGGAGGCGGGGCGTTTCGACTTGCGCATCCGCCCGGTGGAGTTTTCCCTCGACGCTTTCCTCGCCGACCCTGTCGGCTATCCGAAAACCCTGCAGGAGGCGCTGGCATGATCAAGGTCCTCAAACCCGGCCTCGCCACCTCTGTGCAGGATCTTGGCCGTGAAGGGTATTACCACCTGGGCATTCCTCCGTCCGGTGCGCTGGACCAGTATGCCTTGAGCGCAGCCAATCACTTGGTGGGCAACCCGGTGGGCGCGGCGGGGTTGGAGTGCACGCTGATCGGGCCGGAGCTGGCGTTTCAGCAGGACGCTTTGGTGGCCTTGAGCGGTGCGCTGATGTCGCCGCGCCTGGATGGAGAAGTGGTGCATCAGGACACGGCTTTC
This sequence comes from Pseudomonas spelaei, assembly GCF_009724245.1. Taxonomy (GTDB): domain Bacteria; phylum Pseudomonadota; class Gammaproteobacteria; order Pseudomonadales; family Pseudomonadaceae; genus Aquipseudomonas; species Aquipseudomonas spelaei. The sequence goes on from NZ_WNNK01000001.1 coordinate 433,465, forward strand.
CAGGTGCGCGCCGGGCAAGTGTTGCGGTTCGAGTTTCCCAGGGCCGGAGCGCGGACGTACCTGGCGGTGGCCGGAGGCATTGATGTGCCGCTGGTACTCGGTAGCCGCTCCACTTACACCCTCGGTGCGCTGGGTGGTTTTCACGGCCGGCGACTGGCAGAGGGTGATGAACTGCCCATAGGTGTTGCCAGTGGCAGCGGCCGAGCGGGCAACAGCTTGCCCATGGCCTTGCGTCAGTCGGTGGGCGGCGAGGTCACGTTACGGGTGGTGCCGGGGCTGTATTACGAGCGGTTGACGGCGGAGGCGAAAAGCAGCTTTTTTGCCGAACCCTGGACCGTCGGATCGGAGGCCGACCGTATCGGCTATCGCTTCAAGGGCGGTAGCGCCTTGAGCTTCCAGCCTCGGGAGCAGCCGTTTGGCGCGGGCTCGGATCCTTCAAATATCGTCGACAGCTGCTACCCCATCGGCTCGATCCAGGTGCCGGCGGGGCTGGAGCCGATTGTGTTGCATCGGGATGCGGTGTCGGGAGGCGGTTACGCAATGATTGGCACGGTGATCAGTGCCGATCTGGACCTGATCGGGCAGATGCAGCCCAACCAGCGCGCCGGGTTTGTTGCGGTGACGTTGGAGGAGGCGCTGGAGGCGCGGCGGGTGTACAAGAAGCGGCTGAAGATGATGGGCGGGTTGTTCAGCAACTGAATGTAGGCGCAGGTTTGTGTGGGAGCTGGCTTGCCTGCGATGGCATCGCCTCGGTGTAACTGATACTCCGAGGCGATGCCATCGCGGGCAAGCCCGGCTCCCACATGTTTATCTGCGGTGTGTCAGAACAGCTGGGTAAACAACCAATACAAGCTGCCCGACAACAGAATCGCCGCCGGCAGGGTCAGCACCCAGGCCATCAGCAGATTACGGATGGTCCTCATCTGCAAGCCGCCGCCGTTGGCGACCATTGTCCCGGCCACGCCGGAAGACAGCACGTGGGTGGTGGACACCGGCAAGCCGTACATGTCCGCTGCACCGATGGTCAGCATCGCCACCATCTCTGCCGAGGCGCCCTGGGCGTAAGTCAGGTGGGTCTTGCCGATCTTCTCACCCACGGTCACTACGATTCGCTTCCAGCCGACCATGGTGCCAAGGCCCAGCGCAATCGCCACGGCAATCTTCACCCACAACGGAATAAACCGCGTGGCGTTATCGATCTGTTGCTTGAACAGTTGCAGCTTGTTTTGGGTGTCGGCGTCGAAGTTGCCGACCTTGCCTTTGTCCATCAGGCGAATGGTTTCGCTGGTCAGGTACATGTCGTTACGCACGTTACCCATGGCTTCGGCGGGCACCTTGGCGAGGGAGCCATAACCTTTTACTTCCTCACCGATATGCCCGGTGATGGAGGCGAGGGCGGGGACCAATTCCGGGGTGGCCTCCTTGGTACGCACGTAAGTCGACAAGGTGGCGCGTGAGTCGGCCGGGGCCAGTTGCGGCGCGCTTTTCACCAGCGCCTGCTGGGTGACTTCGGCCACGGCGGCGAATTGCAGCGACTGATCGGCAGGCATGGTGCGGTTCAGTGCATAGGCCATCGGCAAGGTGCCCACCAGGATCAGCATGATCAGGCCCATGCCTTTCTGGCCGTCGTTGGAGCCGTGGGCAAAGGACACACCGGTGCAGGTGGCGATTAGCATGCCGCGAATCCACCACGGCGGCGGAGTGTCACCTTTTGGTGCCTTGTACAGCGAACGGTTCTTGACGAAGGCACGCAGGGCCAGCAACAGCAGCGCGGCGAAAGCGAAGCCGATCAGCGGCGACAGCAACAGGGCATAGCCGATCTTGATCGCCTGGCCCCAATCCACGCCGCTGGTGCCGTCGCGACCGTGCATCAAGGCATTGGCTACGCCGACGCCGATGATCGAACCGATCAGGGTGTGGGACGACGATGCCGGCAACCCCAGCCACCAGGTGCCGAGGTTCCACAGGATCGCGGCGATCAGCAGGGCGAAGATCATCGCGAAACCGGCGGAGGAGCCGACTTGCAAAATCAGTTCAACCGGCAGCAAGGCAATGATGCCGAACGCCACCGCGCCGCTGGACAACAGCACGCCGAGGAAGTTGAAGAAGCCGGACCACACCACCGCAAAGTGTGGCGGCAGCGAGTTGGTGTAAATCACCGTGGCGACGGCGTTGGCGGTGTCGTGGAAACCGTTGACGAACTCGAAGCCCAGGGCGATCAACAGTGCTACGCCCAGCAGCAGGAACGGCGTCCAGGTGGTGACGACGGTGCCCAGTTCGTGCATGTCGTGCATCAGGCTGTAAGCGGTGAACAGCAATCCCATGGCGAGCACGGCGAAGAAAATGATCACCGTCAGCAGGCCGGGTTTCTTGTCCAGGCGGGGTTTTGGGTCGGTGGTAGTCGCTTGCGTGGAGGCGGTCAGGGAAGGGGTGGCCATGCCGGAGCATCCAGTGTGGGGAGGATGTCGCCCATGATCATTGCGAAATGTTACAGAGATGCTGCGGTAAGTCAGTGTTTAGGTGAATGGGAGTGCCGCTGGTCTACAAAACACCGCAGATCAAATGTAGGAGCTGGCTTGCCTGCGATGGCATCACCTCGGTCTGTCAGTTAGAACGAGGTGATGCCATCGCAGGCAAGCCAGCTCCTACATTTTGACCGCATTCCAATGTCAGTAGTCTTTGCGCTTTCGAAAAGCCCAGCGCCCGGCAATCACAGTAAAGGTGGCGACCAATGCCACCAGAATCCAGAACCCCTCAGGGTCCGTGGAAAGTGGCACGCCCCCGACGTTCATGCCAAAAAAACCGGCAATGATATTGATCGGCAACGCCAGCACCGTCACCACGGTCAAGGTGAACAACGTGCGGTTACTCTGCTCGTTGAGGTTGGCGGCAATTTCTTCTTGCAACAGTTTGATCCGCTCTCCCAAGGCCATCAGGTCGTTGATGATCAGCGCAAACTCCTCGGTGGATTTGCGCAACTCCTTCACGTCCTCTTTCTGCAACCATTGGGGCGGACGGTTGAGCAGTCGCAGCAACGAGCCCGGTTCCAGGGCCAGCAGCCGCTGCAGGCGCACCAGCACCCGACGCATGGCCCCCAGCTCGGCGCGGTTGGTGGACAAGCGCGAGGACAACAACTGGTCTTCGATATGGTCGACGCTGCTGCTGGTCTGGCGCACGATCTGCGTCAGCACTTCACCCTGGTCCCGTAACAGGTGCACCAGCAACTCCAGGGGCGAGCGAAAACGTTCGCCAGCCTTGACCGATGAGCGCAGCTTGTCCACCGAATGCAGCGGTTGCAGGCGCGCACTGATCAGCAGCCGGCTGCGGGCACAGACCCACAAGGTGGAGATGTCCGAAGACATCATGCTGCTGAAGTTGAACACCACGTCGTTGACCACCGCCAGCAAGGCCGAGTCCACGTGTTCGATACGGGTGGAGCGCGAACCTTCGTGCAAGGCTTCAAAAAATTCTGCCGGCAGTGCCAGGTGCGCCTGCATCCAGCGCTCGCAAGCGGCGTGAGCCAGGTTCAGGTGCAACCAGAGAAACTCGTCGGGGTCACCGGGTTGCCGCAAGGCCGCAAGCGCGGTGGCTGAATCAATCTGCTCGCCTTTTTCACCGGGGCGAAAACGAAAACCGTAGAGCAAGCCAAACAGGTCGGAATCCTGATGACTGTGGTCGATGCTGTGGTTCATGGAGGCTCGCAGGGAAAGCGCCTGTAGGAGATTTCACAGGTTCACTTGAGCGCATCATGGCAAGTGGATTTGACGGTTTTGTGACAGTTTGGAGAGGCGTATAAAAACGCCGCGCGGCCTGAGGGCGGCGCGGCGTTTTTGAGAGGGTAAATCAGGTGTCTTGCTTGTTTTCCAGGACTTCGCCGGTCTTGGCGTCCAGCTTCACGTCCCACTTCTTACCGGTGGTGTCGGTCAGATCGACCTCGTAGACCAGGCGACCGGCTTCGTGATCCAGTTCGGTGTCGTTGATGGTGGCACCCGCGTGCTTGGCCAGGGCGGCGCTATTGAGCTTCTCGAACGCCATGACTTCGCCGGATTTGAGCAGTGCCGGAATCTGGTCCGGACGAACGTCGGCTTGGGCCAGGCCAGCGGTGAGGGTCAGGGCGGCAGCAGCGAACAGGGCAGTAAAGTTTTTCATGAGGTGGTCCTTGGTGTGAGTTGTTTAAGTGGCGCCAGATTAACCGGCGCAACTTAACTCATCCTTAATGGCAGACTGACTCAGTAGCCATTGTCCTGCAGCAGATCCGACACGCTCGAGGACGGCCAGCGCTTGTAGTACTTGAGCAGTTCGCCAGCGCGGTTGGTGAAGATGCCATCAACGCCTGCGTCCATCACCTTCTTGAAGTCCACCGGCTCATCGACGGTGTAGACGTGCACCAGCATGCCTTTATCGTGGGTCATCTGGTTCATCCATGGCTGGACCAGGTCCGAATAGCTCTGATCGCCCAGATTGGTCAGCAGCGCCGACGGGCCGGTGCCGATGGCGCCCAGGCTCTTGGCCTCGTCGATCCATTTTTCGAATTCGGCGTTGTCTTTCGGCTCTTGTTTGGCGTAGTAAGCGGCCTTGGTGGGTTCACCGGACTCGGCGAAGGTCACCTTGGACTTGGGTTCGATGCTGCCTTCACCTACCCACAACAGCAGGACTTTCGGGGTGTTGGGCATTTCTTCCTGGAGCTTTTTCAGGCTTTCCTTCTCGAAGGTTTGCAGCACCACGCGGCCCTTGCCTTGGCCGACACCGGTGTTGCTCTTGCCCAGTTTGGAGCCGGCGGAGCTCAGCCAGCCTTTGTCCAACAGCTTGTTTTTCAGGTCGGCTTCGATCCCTGGAAACTGTTTTGGCTCCTTGGTTTCAATGTACAGGCCCGGCTTGTGTTGCGGGTTGCCTTCGGCGATCTTGATGATTTCGTCGAGGGTCTGGATCTTCAAGCCAACGAAGCCCGGCCGTGCGCGATCCGGGTAGGCGGCGTTGAACCAGCTGCCGGCATCGAGGGTTTTCAGCTCGGCCATGGTGAACTCGTTGGCCGGGCTGTCCTTGCGCTCAGGGAACTGGGTGGCCACGTCGGTGGTACGTTGCAGGTTGTTGTCGTGGAGGGCGAACAGTACGCCGTCCTTGCTGCGTTGCAGGTCCATTTCCAGGTAGTCGGCACCCAGGTCGCGCGCCACTTTGTAGGCTGCTGCGGTGGATTCCGGTGCGTCAAAGGACGCGCCGCGGTGGGCGATCACTGCCGGATGAGGGATTCCCTCATTGGTCGCCAATTCAACCGGGCTGATGGGGTTAGCCTGTGCGTGGCCAAGGCCCAGCATCAAGGCGAGCAGCAGGGCACTCTTGGTAAACGTGGCAGGCATAGGCGAGGTCCTTTCGTGGAGGTAGCGTCAGAAGGGCTCCTTTTTAACAATTGATTGCGAAAGGCGCTATCACCAAACCGACATTAACGTGCGCATCGGCCATTTTTCTGCACTTTTGTGCTGTACATTGCAGTACTCTGGGTCCGAATTGCCCCATCAGAGGGCAATCCCTTTCTTGCCACGCGTGTAAACCATCTTTCCAGTCCACGTAGGACTTTTCAGTGAGGTTTACCATGCGCATCACCTCCGAACTTATCTGCCAGGCCGCCGATCAACTCAAGGGTTTCGTCGGGCTGAACCGCAAGACCGGTCAATACATCGTGCGATTCAGCGAAGACTCCTTCGGCATGGACGTCGCCGACGACGGCATCATTGCGACCGCCGAATTCGTCTGGCAGCCTGTTGACCAGCAGACCATGACGCTGTCTCGCCGGCGTATCCAGTTGCTGCTGGATCAGAACATCGATGAGCGCATCAACATCACCGAACCACTACGGGCGTATATGCGCCGGGTGGAGATTCCACAGATCAGTGCGGTACGCAGCCTGGTCGGCTAGCGAATGTGTAATCGCGCTCCACCTTGCACACCCGCGTCTGAAACGCCGCGTACCAGGTGGAGCGCCCGCTCTGGCGTACTTCGCGGTGTTCGGCGTTCTGCTTCCAGGCGAGGATGGCGGCTTCGCTCTGCCAGTACGAAACGGTAATCCCCAATCCGTCATCCCCGCGCGCCGATTCAACACCGAGAAATCCGGGTTGCTCGCGGGCCAGTTCCAGCATGCGGTCGGCGGCCTGGCCGTAGCCTTGATCGCCCTCGGTACGCAGGGAGCTGAAAATAACGGCGTAGTAGGGTGGGGCGGGTGTCTTGGCGATCATGCTGATGCTTCCTGGCAGGCCTTGAGCAACGCAATGGCCAGTGGCGGGATACGCCCTTTAAGGGCCGCCCGCTCTGGTTGGAACAAAGTGGCGACAAAAAACGGGTGCCCCTCCAGTTCCAGTGCTCGCAAGTCGCCGGTGGAGTCATGGCCGGTGGCGTGCAGGGCGCCTGCCAGCAGTGCGCTTTCAAAGTCAGGGTTAACGCCGTAGCGGCAGCGGTAGCCTTCATGGATGTCGAGGGTGGCGTAGGCCTTGGCGATGCGTGACCCTTCCCGCAGCTGGATGCGGTCGGTGGCTTCAACCAGGGCACAGCTCAGGGGCGTAAGGACGGCGCGCGCTGCATCGGGCGCCAGTTCGCCGTGTTCGGCATCAGCCCAGCCCAGGACGTGACGGGCATATTCCAGCACCGCATGTTGAAAACCACCGCAGGTGCCGAGGAACGGGCGGCGCTGTTCGCGGGCATAACGGATGGCCAATAGCGCGCCGTCGAGGTCTCGATAGGGGCTGGCGGGGACGGCCCAGAAACCGTCAAAGGCCTGTAATTGACCGGTGGATTTGAGGGTGTCGGTGGTCAGCCAATCAAAATGGACCGTCAGGCCCAGCGCCTCGCCCGCCTGTTGCAGCGCCACAGGAATAGCCTGGTGTGCGGTGACTTGCGGGTCATAGTCGCCGATCAGGCCCAGGTGCAGAGTGGTTTTTTTCATCGCGTATTCCCCGTGGCTTGTTGAGTCCAGGTGCTCACTATAGATTGGCGTTCACGCAATCAATATTGGCAATGCCCCATATGTTCAATGCAGTGACGCACTATCGAATGGACTACCCCGACCTTTCGCTGATCCTTGCCCTGGTGCGCGGCGGCACCCTGGCGCGGGCGGCAGGGTTGTTGCGGGTTGATGTGTCCACGGTGTTTCGCGCGGTGCGGCGGCTGGAAGCGGCTCTGGGCCAGACGCTGTTTGAAAAAAGCCGCGCCGGGTACTTGCCCACGACGTTGGCCACCACCTTGGCCGAACAGGCTGAGCGTGCCGAACAGGCGCTGGATGCTGCACGTATTGGCGTGGAGCAGGGGGGTGAAGTGATCAGCGGCACCGTGCGCCTGACCTGCACCGACTCCGTGCTGCAAGGCCTGCTCCTGCCGGCCCTGGGCCAGTTCATGCCCGACTACCCGGCGCTGACCCTGGAACTGAGCACCTCCAACGACTTTGCCAACCTCAGCCGGCGTGATGCCGACGTCGCTTTGCGCCTGACCACGACGCCGCCGGAACATCTGGTGGGACGCTGCCTGGGCACGGTGTCCTATCGGATCTGTGCCAGTGCCCGTTATGTGCAACAACATGCAATGGGTGAGCTGGCGGACTTGGCCTGGATCGCGCCGGATGATTTTTTGCCGGATCACCCCACCGTCGCCTGGCGCCGTCAGCACTTGCCTGGAGTCGTGCTCAGTTACCGCTGCAACAGCATGCTGTCGGTCGCCGAACTGGTGCGCGCGGGGCTGGGCGTGGCGGCGCTACCGGATTACCTGCTGGGGGACGGTCAGGGCTTGCTGCCTTTGGGGCCGGCATTGGCAGGGCATGACACGGCCCTTTGGCTGTTGACGCGGCCCGATTGCCGGGCCCTGCGCTCAGTGGTGACGTTGTTTGATGAGCTTGGAAGGCATGTCAGTCTGCCTGGTCGTACACAGACGTAATGCATGACCCAGCGCATTCGGGGCGCCGATTACTTAATGGATAAAAATCTAACCGGCGAAGTGAAACACTTGTGGGAGCTGTCGAGCCCCACCGTTGATCAAGGGTCTGTTTAGGTTTTGCGCACGAAGTGCTCATGCATTTCCGAGGTCAGGCCTTCGATACGCTCAGTCAGTTGCTTGGTCATCTCGGTCAGCCGGGTGTTCTGCTCCAGCAGATCCATGAGTTGCCGGGTGGTCTGCGCCGCTTGAGCCTGACGCTCGGTATTAGCAACGGCCAAGGCTTCACGGTGCTGCGCATCGGCATCGGACTGGGCCTTGTCCCGGGCGGCCTGACGGGTTTGGGCCAGCAGAATCAGCGGCGCGGCGTAGGCCGATTGCAGGCTGAACGCCAGGTTGAGGAGGATGAAGGGATAGACGTCGAAGTGGGTGACACCGGTCATGTTGAGCACGACCCAAAGGATCACAATCGCCGTTTGCGCGCCAAGGAAGGTCGGGGTACCAAAGAACCGGGCGAAGGCTTCGGCTTTCAGGGCAAAGGTGTCGTTGCCGAACGTCGGCCCGAGGTGAGCATGGGCGCGGTGAAACCGCAGGTGATCAACTTTGCTGGCAGGGGCTGCTTCAGGTTTGTCTGGGGTCATGGCGGGCTCGACTCATCGGTATCAGTCACACAGTGAATCACTATAGACCGAGCCTGACACATGAAGATTCCTGTCGCCGCTGCCAGCGGCGACAGGCTGAGCGAAGTCAGGGGGTCACAATCCCCCTCGTTCGTTGGCAAACATGCTCACTGCCTGCACCGCTTCCGTGGTGCCTTGGCGGATCTGCAGGATCACGGTGCCCGCCTGGTTGGCCAGGTCCACACCGAGGGCGGCGCGGTCGCGGGTGCCGTCCATGCTGTCGATAGCCTGGCGGGTTTCGGTCTGGATCATCTCGATCATTGATGAGATTTCCGTCGTCGAGCCGCTGGTGCGGGCCGCCAATTGCCGCACTTCATCGGCCACCACCGCAAACCCACGCCCTTGCTCACCGGCTCGGGCTGCTTCAATGGCGGCATTCAAGGCCAGCAAGTTGGTCTGGTCGGCAATGCCGCGGATGGTGTTGACGATGGCGGTGATCTGCTGTGAACGTTCGCCCAATTTGGCAATCAGCGCGGAAGATCCATCAATGTCGGCAGCAATTTCGCGCATGCCGAGGGCGGTTTGCTGAATCACCTCGGCGCCTTTTTCGGCAATGTCCCGGGTTTGCAGGGAGATGTGATAGGCCTGGCTGGCGCTCTGGGCATCGGCGGCGTGCTGTTCCACCTGGGAGGTGACATCGGAGGCGAACTTGACCACTTTGCACAAGCGCCCGCTGGCGTCATACACCGGGTTGTAATTGGCTTCCAGCCATAGGGTCTGGCCGTTTCTTGCAACCCGTTCAAACTGACCGCTGAACAGCTCGCCCTGATTCAAGCGGCGCCAGAAATCGGTATAGGCGGCGCTGTTGGCCAACTCCGGTTTGCAGAAGATCCGGTGATGCTTGCCCTTGAGTTCCGCCAGGCTGTAGCCCACTCGATTGAGGAAGTTCTGGTTGGCGCTGATGATGCTGCCGTCGAGGTTGAACTCGATCACCGCCATGGCGCGGTCGATGGCCTGTAATTTGGCGTTGGCCTCACTTTCCGCCTGCATCTTGCGGGTGACGTCCATGGCGTACTTCACCACTTTGACCACCTGGCCGGACTCGTCGCGCACCGGGTTGTAGCTGGCTTCAAGCCAGACCGGCTGGCCATTGCTGGCCACTCGCTCGAAGGTCCCCGACTGGAACTGGCCATTGCGCAGTTGCGCCCATAGCTGGGTGTATTCAGCGCTGCGAGCGAAGGCTGGCGTACAAAACAGGCGATGGGACTGGCCCACCACTTCGTCTATGCGGTAGCCCATGGTCTTGAGGAAGTTATCGTTGGCATGCAGCACGGTGCCTTGCAGGTCGAACTCGATCACGGCCATGGAACGGTCGATGGCTTCGAGCAGGCTGGCCTGGTGGGCGATGGTGTGTTGTTGGGTCGCGACGAGTTGTTTATGGCGGTTGAATAGCATGTTCGGGTGCTCTGGGAGGCAAGCGTCCTTGAGGGGGTATGTCCATGCGTGCGCGCTTGTCCCGTAGGGCACTGGGACCGTACGGTTGACTTGCTCATTGTCAGCCTCCTTGTGCTGACAGATGGGTGAAACCAGGGGTTCTGAGTGCTGTGCATCACCAGAAGTTCGCCGCCCGGCAAGGCAAATTTCGGGGGAACAGATGAATGGCGGCATTATGCTATCGGCTAATTGCCGGAACCACAGGAATCAGGTAGGTGCGACGATAATTCGGACGAGATGTCGTGAAACGGATTTCAGGCGGAATGGGCGATCATGTATTCGTCGACATTGACCCGATTGCGGCCGGTGTCCTTGGCGGCATACAGCGCTTTGTCCGCAGCATTGAGCCACATCGCGGCGTCGGTGAAGGCGGGCCGGAAGGGCGCCAGGCCGATGCTCAGGCTGACCCGCAGTTCGGGGATCTCGGGGTTGCGGTGGTTGCTGAACACTTCTCGCATACGGTCCATGATCAGGGCTGCCTGTTCCAGCGGCATATCCGGAAGAATCACGCAGAACTCATCCCCCCCGTAGCGCCCGGCCAGGTCGTTTTTCCGTAGGTTGCGTCGCAACTCCAGACTCAACTGGCGCAGTACCGTATCGCCAATGATGTGTCCGTGGGTGTCATTGATCTGTTTGAAGTGGTCGATATCGATCAGGGCGATCGTGGCCTGGGCCTGTTGTTGCTGGCACTTGTGGAACTTCAAGTGCAGCAAGTCTTTCCAGGACCCGTGGTTGAGCAGGCCGGTCAGGCTATCGGTGCGGCTCAGAGCACTCAAGGCGCGCTTGTGCTCCGACAATTTGATCGCCAGGCGGTAACACACCATGCCCAGTGCCATGGGGTAGAACATCAGCATCGGCAGGCACGCGTAGACCTCAGTGAGGCTGACATCGCCGTTGAAGCTGACGCCCAATAGTAGCCATGCCAGGCCGACGCCAGCCACTTGAGCCATTGCGCCGCGGATAAACATACGCTTACCGCCGGCGGCGAAGTTGTTCATGACCATCATCGACAGGATGGTCACGGCCGTCAGCGGCGTGAACTGCGTAGCTGCAGCCCAGAACCCGCCACACAGTGAGTCGTACAGTATGTTGCGTCGTTCAGCCTGGTAGGGGAATTCGGAGCGAGTCGAGAGCTGATACGCCAGGTGCGGCCAAGCAAACCCGTTGAATATCAACGCGCCCCAGACCCAACCTGGAATCTGCAGTGGGTACAGTGCGGCGGCGACACTGAAGCAGCCGATGCCCAGGCCGATGATCCTTGGCCTGTAGATACGTCTGGCAAATGACAGCCCTTTGCCTCGTTGGTTTTCCATAGATTCCTGGGTCAGCTGTTCTTTTTGCAGATACGACGGCGTGCGATATCGGGAAGACTTGGGGTCGGATAATGCCGGTGAATATTGTCAGTTATTCGCGCCGGAATAATCAGTGTCCTTCCAGGCCATTCGCGTCGCAGACGACCGCAATAGAGCAAAAACGACATGCAGATGTCGTGCCTGCAACAGGATCTGTAAGTGAGATGAGCGGGTGTATCAGGGCTGTTCAGCAATCTCGTAACCGGCCAGGAACAGGTCCATTGCCGATTCGATGACGTTGGCTTGGGTGGCGGTGTCGAGGATGGGCTGGCCAAGGGTGATTTGCGGCCAGAAGGCAAAGGCTTTGAGCAGGCTTTGAACCTGGTGGGCAGCGAAACATGGGTCCACCGCCTTGAGTCGACCGTCCTCTTGGGCGGCGCGTACCCACAAGGTGAAACCTTCTTCTCGTTCGCTCAGGCGGTTGACGATGTCCTGGGCCCGTTCCGGGGAGTGGATGGTTGCGGCAATCGCCACGCGGGCCAGGTCGAGGAAATTGGTGTCCGACATCATCTTCATCTTCGCCTCCAGCAGCACACGCAACTGGTCGCGCAGGGGATGCGCGCTGTTGTAGCTGACATCCAGTTGCGCCACGCTGCTGGCCCACAGCTTGTGCAAGATTTCGGTGAACAACTCTTCTTTGCTGGGGAAGTGGTTGTACACGGTGCGCTTGGACACGCCGGCGGTGGCGGCAATCTTGTCCATGCTGGTGACCTCGAAACCGTTGTCACGAAACTCGGCAATGGCAGCCGCCACAATGGCTTCGCGTTTACGGTCGGTGAGGCGCTGGGGGGCAGTCATGGGTTGCTTTCGGCTCTTGAGAGAAAATTACACTCAGTAGTTTACTTGTTACAGGTTTTGTTGCAATCTTGAAACTACACTGTGCAGTGTAGTTGTTGACCGACATGTCGGCAGGAGTCACTCCGTAATGGCCACAATCTCAACCCGTCTCGACCCTTCTTCAGCGCCCAAGCGTTCGGAGTCGCAGCAAGGTCACTTCAGCAATGACACCCCGGTACCGCACGGGGGCTTTGGCAAAACCTTGCAGATTTTCTGGAAAATGATTTTCCACAAACCCCGCAGTACACGGCCTGTAGGCGAAATTCCGGTGCGGCCGCTGACACGCGAGCAGTTGTTTGCCGCCCCTGATCACAGTGTGTTTCGCCTTGGCCACTCCACGGTCTTGCTGAAAATGCGCGGCAAATTCTGGCTGACCGATCCGGTGTTTGCCGAGCGTGCATCGCCCTTCAGTTGGGCCGGCCCCAAGCGTTTTCACCAGCCCCCCATCAGCCTTGAAGAGCTGCCGCCGATTGAGGCGGTGATTCTTTCCCACAACCATTACGACCACCTGGACCGCAAGGCCGTGGTGCAACTGGCCGAAAAGACCCGCCATTTCCTGGCGCCGCTGGGCGTGGGTGACACCTTGATCAAATGGGGTGTGGACGCCAGCAAGGTACGGCAACTGGATTGGTGGCAGGGCACTGAGGTGGACGGCATCCGCTTTGTCGCCACCCCGGCCCAGCACTTTTCCGGGCGAGGCTTGTTTGATGGTAACCAGACGCTATGGGCGTCGTGGGTGATGATCGATGGTGCGCGGCGGATCTTTTTCAGTGGTGATACTGGCTACTTCGATGGCTTCAAACGCATCGGCGAACAGTACGGCCCGTTTGACCTGACCCTGATGGAAACCGGTGCTTACAACGTCGATTGGCCCCACGTTCACATGCAGCCGGAACAAACGTTGCAGGCCCATATCGACCTCAAGGGGCGCTGGTTGCTGCCAATCCATAACGGCACTTTCGACCTGGCGTTTCATGCCTGGCATGAACCGTTTGACCGCATCATGGCCCTGGCTTGGGAGCGCAATGTGTCGATTGCCACGCCGCCCATGGGGCAGGCGTTCATGCTCAATCAGCCAGAGCGCGGGCAGGCGTGGTGGTTGGAGGTGGAGCACGCCGGCAGTGAGGAACGTGTCAGCGGATGATGGCTATTCGGTTATTGGCGCTGTGTTGAAGAAAAGGCAGTTGCAAGGTGTTTCCGACCTGCGACAAGCGTGAGAAAAGGATGCAATCATTTCTTGAAAGAGCCATTTCGAGGAGTGGGTATCTGTGGACGAAAAGTGTAAGAAAGCCATATCACTGGGTGCGCCGTGCGTGTTCAGTCCGTCAGTGCCAGGGGCTAATGTTGCTCCTGCGTCTTGTACGCCCGTAAAGGACAAGGTCGACGAGGCCGGTTCGGCACGCATGGTATTTTGCATCCAGGGCGGCGGTGCAATTACCGATTCGAGTTCCCATCAGGAAGGCATCGATTTTGGTGCGAGTCATGCAGGGTATGGACCCAGGTTCGACATCCCGGGGCCTATGATGCGTACTGTGCGCGATCCCTCGCTCTTACTGATAGCTATGGGCGAGGTCGATCCCGAGGGGCCGGTGATGGTAGAGATCCCTCCGGTTGCCGATGCCAGCCACTTGAGACATAACCTATCGCTGGCGGGCAGCCGCATCGGTTTTGCCAGTGAGTACGTTTCAGGCGATGTTCGGGAGACGATCGAGCACAGCGAACATTTTGCCCTGGTGCTGAACTCGCTGCGCATAGCGGGGGCGCAATTGGTGCCGGTGCATGCTTTTCTGGTGGATGACTCGCGTCATTTCACACTTGATTTGAGCAATGAGATTAACGACCGAGTAACGGAAAATCGTCTGGACGTCTTGGTCTCTGATACACAAAGCGCCGCTTTTCATAGGGCCGCTACCTCCGGGAATCCAAGCGTTTGTGTGCCCACCGGTACGGATGCCGATGGGGTGACGACTTCTGTCTGGTTCTATGGGGCCCATTGGGCCGGTGACCGCTTGGCGTCGTTGGTGCAAGGCTATCAGCAGGTGTTGTTACAGGTTTGAACTCCCGGCAGCTTGGACCCGGCACGAAAACTGGATGAATATGCCCAACTGCCCGGCCATTCGGCTGGACTTTACGCACCCTTCGGTTGAGGTGTTGTTGGGTCCATTGACGCCGCTGTTGAGTCCATAAACCGGGAGATGATCCCTTTGGCGGCCGGTTCCGTAGTGGTCGCGCGGCCCCGCACACTCATCCCCCAGCCCGGTGCGAATCCCGGGAAAAACACCAGGCCTTCGGCCTCCAGGCGAAACGCCAACGTCAGTCGGGTTTCGTCATTCACCTCACCGTGGCTTTCAAACCGTTGGAGGGTGACGGCATCCACACCGGACTCCCGGGCGAAGTCCTCGCGGCTCCAGCCCAGCATCGCGCGGGCCTGGACACTGTGTCGTGGGGTAAATTGATGAAGGACGATTTGCTGTTCTACGGGGCTGCTCATTGCCAGAGAGGACATGGGTTTTCTCCAGAGTTCGATGGGGAGGACAAACTATACTGTGTTTTTGTACAGTTGTTTTGACCGCTCATCAACTCGATTTTTTCATAGTGCTGTCTCGCTCTATTTAGCCCCTTCCAGGTAGGTGCTGGGTGACTGGCCCAACACCCGGCGGAACATGGCAGAAAACGCTGCCGGGCTTTCATAGCCGAAATCCAGGGCAATACGGGTGATTGCGTCCCCGCTGGCCAGCCGTGCCAGGGCCTGCACCACACAGGCACGCTGGCGCCATTGAACGAAACTCAGCCCGGTGTGCTGACGGAATACTCTGCTGAAGGTGCGCAGGCTCAAGTGCACGTGTTCGGCCCATCTCCCGGGCGACTGCTGTACGTCCGGCTGCTGGAGAAACGCCAGGCAGAGCGCGAGCAAACGCGGATCGTCGGGCAGCGGAACATGCAGCGGCAGGTGGGTGGCGCGGGTCAGTTCATGCAGCAGCAGGCTGACCAGCGTCCCGTCGCGCCCGGTTTCGTCGTACTCCAGCGGCATCTCCACGGCTTCCATCAGCAGTTGGCGCATCAGCGGCGAAACGCGGATCACCTGGCAGTTGTCGCCAAGGGCGGTAATGGCTGTCGGTTCGATATACAGGCTGCGGGTCGAAACCCCGAGCATCAGCACTTCATGGGGTACGTGGGCGGGTATCCATACCGCTCGCTGGGGTGGTACCACCCAGTTGCCCTGCTGGGTGCTGACCTGCATGACCCCCGTGGCCCCATAGAGCAATTGCCCGCGCCGATGGCTGTGGCGCGGCAGCAGGTAGCCGTGGGAATAGTCCGTGCCGATAGCCACCACCGTGCGGGGCGTGTGATCCAGTTGATGAATGGAAACGTTGCGCATAAGGCTGACACCGATAATGGCAAAATCTCACGCATTATTGGCCGACTTGCGCAAGCGGGCCAAGCCTTGAATCCCTATCGTCGACCGCTCAAGTCCTCAGGCACGAAGGCGGTACTCGATG
The DNA here is from genome assembly GCF_009724245.1 of Pseudomonas spelaei. Taxonomy (GTDB): domain Bacteria; phylum Pseudomonadota; class Gammaproteobacteria; order Pseudomonadales; family Pseudomonadaceae; genus Aquipseudomonas; species Aquipseudomonas spelaei. Next base: position 449,176 of record NZ_WNNK01000001.1, read on the forward strand.
TTGTATCTGTTGCTGGCGCTGTTCGGCTGCATGAGCGGTGTGACCGCCGTGCTGTTCGGGTTCGGCGGTGGGTTTGTGGTGGTGCCGTTGTTGTACGGCATGCTCAAGCTCAGCCCGCAGGTGGGCGTGAGTGAGTCGGCGATGCACATCGCCGTGGCGACTTCCACCTGCGTGATGATCGTCAATGCGCTGATCGCCACCGGAAAACACCGTCGCAAGGGTAATCTGATTCGTCATTATCTGTGGCCGCTAGGGGGCTTTATCGGCCTGGGGGCGATGGTAGGGGCGGGCGCTGCGATGTTTGCCAGTGGCGGCTTCATCCGCTATGCCTTTATCGCCTATCTGGCAGTGACCATCGCCGATTGCCTGATACGTCGAGGGTTTCTCAATCAGAGTGGCAGTTTGCAAACACGGTGCTTGAGTGGAACAGAAGTGGTGGGCGGCGGCATTGGTATTGGCCTGATCGCCACGTTTCTGGGCGTCGGTGGCAGCGTCATGACCGTGCCGTTGCTGCGCCGCTGCGGCCTGAGCATGTCCCAGGCCACCTCCATGGCCAATCCATTGAGCGTGCCGGTGGCGCTTGCCGGTACGTTTACGTACATGATCATGGCGGGTTTCGCCAAGGTCGAACTCGGGTCGTGGTTTATCGGCTACGTCGACTTGCTGGCGTTCGCCATTCTCACCGTGGGCTCGCTGCTGGGTATTCGCTTGGCCACACCATGGATCGGGCGTATCCCGGATGCACTGCATGCACGGGTGTACATCGGCTTGTTGGTGGTGGTGATGTTGAGCATGCTGGCCTGATGACGTTCAGGTTTCCAGGCCCGGTGCCTCGCGGATAATCAGGTGATCCAGGTTCTCGATATCGGCACTGAATACCCCGAACGTCTGCTCGGGGTTCTTCTTGCTCGGCACCTGTTTCAACGCCGGCGTCACTCCATAAAAGAAGCAATACAGTGGCCGCTCACTGTCCACTGCGGCCTTGATCTGCTCCAGGAACACCTTGCGCTTACGGTAGTTCTCGATCAATTTTTTATTCAGGTAAACATTGACGGAGTAGGGCTTCTTGTCGAGCCAGACTTTCTTTTCGAAGTCGATACGAAAGCTGTTGGTGTAGTCCTTGATCTCCTTGATCCGGCCCCAGTAGATCAGGCCTTTGTTGTCCTGCAGGTACTCGACTTTTTTGAAAAACGTCCAGTAGGTCGCAGCAGTCTCGCCGATCTTCAACGGCATGCCCTTGAGTTTGTCCTTGTCGTCGATATTGGACACGTAGCACTCAACCGGGTGGGCGAAGACACTGGTCTTGTCCGGGGTGGTGTCGCTGGAACTGTGGGATGCATGGGAGCGGCTTGACGGTGTTTTCGGTGGATCTTGTGGGGCAATGCCGTCGGAGCCCGGTTCGGGTGTACTGCGTTCGTACTGACGCCGCGTCAGGATAAATTCCGATGGGAAACTTTCCTCGCGTTCATCCTCGGTTTCACTCGCTCCAGCCTTGTGACTGGCGTAGCGGCAGCCGTTGATATGGCGGGTGCTGGGGGTGTTCTTGAAGTGCGGCGTGCGTTGGTAATTGACGTTTTTCGCGTTGAAGGTAGTCAGCACGTTGCTGGCTGCAAACGCCGCCCGGCATTCATCATTGGGGCAGAGGAAGCTGTCCTTGTCGGAGTCGAAGGCGGTGGTTTCATCGAAATTCAGGTCCCGCACGTCGTAGATCGACAGCTTGTCATCAAGACTCAGGCTGTAGGCCGTGTCGAATTTCATGGGGCTCGGGTCCGTGAGAGGTTTCGCTATTAATAGCGGGATATTGCGCAAATATCAGCAGAAATCACGTACGGACCATTACCCGTCGCCCACTCAAGAAGCACAACGTTCCCCCCACCGCCGTCAGCCCGCTCAACACATAAAACATGCTCGCCGGTGCCGCGTTGATCAGCAGGTACCCGCAAATCACCGGGCTCAATGCTCCGCCAAATGCCGCCAGGTTCTGCGCACCGTAGTAGCTGCCGCGCAGGGCGTCGGGAGCGATGGTGTCGATAAACAGGAACTCGGAGGGATAAATGATCATCTCTCCCAAGGTGAACACAAACATTGCGATACACCATGACACCAGGCCGTCCGCCATGCTGAAGCCAATCAACCCGGCAATAAACAGCGAAGTCCCCAGCACGATCCAATACCGCAGTTGTTCACGCTTGAGAAAGCGACCGATCTGGTACTGCATCACAATCACCGTAATGGCGTTGCACGCCAGCACGGCAGAGAGAATTTTCAGCGCGTTCTCCGGCTTGTAGGCCACCAGTAAAAACTGTGACAGATACAGGGTGTAGCGCCCGTGGACAATGGTGCTTAACAGGCTGCCACCGGTAAACAGGATCAACGTGCGGTCGTTGCGCAACGTCCTCAAGGTGCTGAGGAAGCTCAAGGGTTTGTTGCTGTCGTCGCGCTGGGTCGGCGGGATACCGATCATCAGGAACAGGCTGCCAAAGGCAATCGCGCTGGCGATCAGAAAGGGCGCCAAGGGAAATTGGCCGGCAATCACCACGCCGAGCATGGGGCCGGTGGCATAGCCGACATTGGTCAGGGTATAGCGCAGGGAAAACACCTTGGCCCGCTGGCCCACCGGCAGGTTCTCGCTGATGATTGCCTTGGAGCCAATCAGGAACAGCGCCGAAGCGGCTTCGGTGATCACCAGGGTCAGAGTGGTCAGGTACAGGTTGTTGGCAAAAGTCAGCAACAGAAAACCGATGGAGCTGGAGAGCATCGCCAGGATCAGCAGCTTGCGCTTTTCCAGGCGGTCGATGATGTAGCCGCCGTACAGGCCAAGCAGGGTGGCGATGAATACGGCGATGCCCATCAGCAAGCCGATGTCTTGCTGGTTGAGGCCTAGGCGTGTGCTCAGCAAAAGGGCCAGCAACGGGCTGGTCATGGCGCGGCTGACGACGATGGTCACCGAGCAGATCATCAGGCGGCGGATTACCAGGGAGTAAGTGGCCACGGTGGGGCGGGTGTCCTTATTCTTCGGGTTGAGCGAGATCTTTCATACACCGTTGATCCCTTGTGGGAGCCGGGCTTGCCCGCGATGAGGGCCTGTCAGTCGATATTTCTGGTGGCTGACACACTGCAATCGCGGGCAAACCCGACTCCCACAGGGTTATGCGTTGTTACTGCCCGGCATTGATGCTGATTTTTTCCACCGCACCCTGCTCCAGATCCCACTTCTTCAGAATCTTTCCGTACGTCCCGTCATCAATCATGCCCTGCAGCGCCTCACTGATCGCCGTGACCAGTTCGGTATTGCTCTTCTCAATCCCCAGCCCCGTGAACTGCTTGGAGATCGCCAGGCCCACCGGCTTGTACTTACCCTTATCCAACGACATCAAGTAAGGAATGGTCTCGCTACCCTGCATCGCCGCATCCAGACGGTTCTGCTGCAACTGCGCCCGGGCATCGGCCGAACCTTCAGTGCCGATCACCACAATGGCCGGCTTACCGGCGGCTTCGCAGTTTGCCTTGCTCCACGCGGTAATTTCCGACGGCCAGGTAGTCCGTCGGCTGGTGCCGACTTTCTTGCCGCACAGGTCGGTCAGTTCCTTGAGGTCTTCACGTTTGACCAGCGTGTACAACTGCGGGCCGCTGGTGAAGTAGTCAATAAAGGTCACCGACTTTTGCCGCTCGGCGGTGTCGGTCATGCCCGACAACACGATGTCGACGCGCTTGGTGGTCAAGCCGCTGAGCATCTGTTCGAAACCGGTCTCCTGCCACTTGATCTTCACCCCCAGGCGCTCGGCCAGGGCGTTGCCCAGGTCAAAGTCCAGGCCGGTGAGTTTGTTGGTGGCGGTGTCCTTGAAATCCATCGGCGGGTAGTTCGGCACGATGGCCGCGCTGATCTCACCCTTGTCCTTGATCGCTGCCGGCAATGCCGCCAAAACCGAAGTGGAGGCCATCAGGCCTGCGAGCAAAAATGGAAGTGTCAGATTTTTCATGGAGGCGTTCTCGTTAGTTTTTTAGTTAAGTGCGAACGGCAGAAATAAAGCTTTGGGTACGCGGGTTTTGTGGGCTTATTAGAATTTCTTCCGGGCTGCCAGCTTCCACAATCTGGCCGGCATCCATAAACACCATGCGGTTGGACACTTCGCGGGCGAAGCCCAACTCATGGGTGACCACAATCATGGTCATGCCGGTGGTGGCCAAATCGCGCATCACCGACAGCACTTCTCCTACCAGCTCCGGGTCGAGAGCTGACGTAGGTTCATCAAACAACATCAGCTTCGGCCGCATGGCCAGCGCGCGGGCAATCGCCACGCGCTGCTGCTGCCCGCCGGACAATTCCACCGGGTAGGCATTGCGTTTGTCCGCCAGACCGACGCGCGCCAGTAACTCCAACGCATCCTCGGTGGCTTCCTTGGGCGAGCGCTTGAGCACCTGGCACGGGCCTTCGATGATGTTCTGCAACACGGTCATATGCGGGAACAGATTGAAGCGCTGAAATACCATGCCAGTGGCCAGTCGCTGACGAGCAATCTGTGATTCATTCAGCTCGTGCAGCTTGTTGCCGACGACCCGGTAGCCCACCAGTTCGCCATCGACCCACAGGCCACCCTTGTCGATTTTTTCCAACTGATTGACGCAGCGCAGCAAGGTACTTTTGCCGGAACCGGACGGGCCGATGATGCACAGGACTTCGCCTTGTTCGACTTCCAGGTTGATGTCCTGTAACGCGTGATACTGGTCGTAATACTTGTTCAGGTTCACGGCCTTGACGATGCTTCTCATGGGGCAAATCTCCTCAGTCAGGGCTTACGAACGCTTGCCGGCGCCGCGGGCAAAACGACGCTCAAGGCGGCTCTGACCGAATGAAAGAACCGTCACCACCGCCAGGTACCAAATGCCGGCAACAATCAGCAACTCCATGACCCGGGCGTTGGCGTAGTAGATGTTTTGCGCGTTGTGCAGCAGCTCCGAGTACTGGATCACACTGGCCAGGCTGGTCATTTTCACCATGCTGATGAACTCGTTGCCTACCGGCGGAATGATCACTCGCATCGCCTGGGGCAGAATCACCCTACGCAGCGCTTGCAAGCTCGGCATGCCGATGGACTTGGCGGCTTCGTACTGGCCGGTGTCTACCGACAACAGACCGGCGCGCACCACTTCAGCGGTGTAGGCACCCTGGTTGATGCTCAAGCCGAGGAGGGCGGCCACGAACGGTGTCATCAGGTCCACGGTGTCGATACTGAACAGGCCAGGAATCGCGATTACCGGGAAAATCAGCGCCAGGTTGAACCACAACAGCAGTTGCAAAATCAGCGGCGTGCCACGAAACAGCCAGGTGTAGGTGATGGCCACGTAACGCAGGATCGGGTTGGCCGACATGCGCATGATCGCGGTGATCACCCCGATCACCACCCCCAGCGCCATGGCCAGGATCGACATGATGATGGTGTTCAGCAGCCCCCAGATGATCGCCTCGGACGTGAGGAACTGACCGATGTAGGACCATTCGATCTGGCCATTGGCAAACGCACGCAACAACGCTGCCAGCGCAATCACGATCAACGTGGCAAAGAACATCCGCCCGTAATAACGACGAGGCACGTGCTCGTACTGTGTGATATCGAACTGGTTCTCGGACTGCTGACGCTCGGCCTGCAAGCGCTCTGCCGGGGTTTGTTTCATGGTGACTCTCCGAAACTAATAAATCTCTAGCGGCTGTACTCGGTCCAAATGTGGGAGCTGGCTTGCCTGCGATAGCGCCGACACATTCACCCCAAGTCCCACAGGCTTAAATCCGAAACCCCTGATAACTCTCAGCCCACTTCTGCTGCCCAGCCAACGCCACCTTCAACCGCCCAATCTGCTCTCTAACCCGCTCCGGCGCCGTGCCACCCCAACCACTGCGCGCCGCAATCGCCGCCTCCAGGGTCAAGCAATCCCGCACCTGCGGCGTCAATCGCGCATCCACCTCCGCCAACATCGCCGGCGAGGCTTCCCACAACTCAATCTCATGCTTCTCACAGGCCTGCACCAGGGCCCCGGTAATCTCATGCGCCTCCTTGAACGGCACACCGCGCGTGGCCAACCAATCCGCCACCTCCGTCGCCAAGGTGAACCCCATCGGCGCCTGACGCCGCAGTTCTTCCACCTGCACCTTCATCGTCGCAACCATCCCGGCCATCGCCGGCAGCACCAACAGCAACGTATCCACGCTGTCCAACACACTGTGCTTGTCTTCACTCAAATCGCGGTTGTACGACAGCGGCAGAGACTTCAGCGTCGACATCAACCCCGTCAGGTTGCCAATCAAGCGCCCAGCCTTACCCCGCGCCAATTCGGCAATGTCCGGGTTCTTCTTCTGCGGCATGATCGAACTGCCGGTGGCGTAGGCATCGTCCAACTGCACCCAACGAAACTGCCGCGACGACCACAGGCAAAACTCCTCCGACAACCGCGAAATGTTCACCCCGAGCATGCCCGCCACAAACAGAAACTCCGCCACATGATCACGACTGGCGACAGCGTCGATGGAGTTTTCGCACGGCCCGGTGTAACCCATCTCCTTGGCCGAATGCTCCGGTTGACGCGCAATCGCCGAGCCGGCCATCGCCGCAGCACCCAACGGCGACAACGCCGTACGCGCATCCCAATCCACCAGACGCTGCACATCCCGCAACATCGATTGCGCGTGAGCCAGCAAGTGGTGAGCAAAGACGATAGGTTGCGCCTGCTGCAGGTGAGTAAAGCCTGGGCAGATGCTCTCGACATGCTGCTCGGCCTGCTCCACCAGCGCCTGCTGCAAACCCAGCACCTCAGTGGTGATGGTGCGCGCGTGGTCCCGTAGGAACAGTCGCAGATCATTGGCCGTCTGGTCATTGCGCGAACGCCCGGCGCGCAATTTGCCGCCCAGGGCGCCAAGGCGTTCGGTCAACACCCGTTCAATGAAGGTGTGCACGTCCTCGTCATCCCGCGTCGGATGCAGGCGGCCCGCAGCGAAATCTTCACCGATCCGATCCAGTGCTTCCAGCGTGCGCAAGGTTTCCGACTCATCCAGCAACCCGGCCCGCTGCAACTCGCGGGCATGGGCCCGGGAGCCCGCCAGGTCGTAGGGCGTCAGGCGAAAATAGCGCTCAGGGCAACGGGACAACGCCGCCAACGCAGCAGACGGGCCGGACTTGAAACGAGCACCCCAAAGGCGATCGGTGGGCTGAGACATGGGTGTTCCTCACGCTTGTTTTTAGAAGAGTCGGAGGCAGTCGAAAAGTAAAAATTCCTGATCGGAGTGTCAGGTTTTTCAGGGCGTTAAATCAGCCTCTGTGTGCTGTTCAACCCGCTATATTCAAGGTTGCCAAGGGCGGATGTTTATGTTCATTATCGCCGCCTGGCTATGTTCAAGGACTGGGTCGCAGCCTGTTGAATATGGCACTTGAGGTCAACGCGTATTATGGAAACTCCACTTTCCACTTCTGGAAACATGCCACCAAAACCCGGCACAAGACCGCCGCTGCAACTGAGCGGCCTGGACTTCAAATTGCTCCGGGTATTTATGGCCGTGGTCGAAGCCGGCGGCTTCAGCGCCGCGCAAAACGAGCTCAACGTGGGCCTGGCCGCCATCAGCAAACAGATCTCCGACCTGGAAATTCGCATCGGCATGCGCCTGTGTACACGGGGTAGAGAAGGGTTTGGGCTGACCGAAGAAGGCAAAGTGGTGTATCAAGCGTCCATCGAGTTATTTACCTCGGTAGACAGTTTTCGCGACAAGCTTAGTTCGGCACAAAACGAACTCATCGGCGACCTGAGTGTGGGCGTTATTGATAACACCGTGTCCGACGTTAATTCTCCGCTCATTACCGCCCTGGGAAAATTACACAGCGAATCGCCAAAAATAAGATTACGCCTACATGCCTCGCAATTGGACGAAGTTGAGCGCGGCGTGGTGGAAGGGCGCCTGATCGTCGGCATCGTCCCGGTGTACCAGCGGCGTGAAGAATTCGACTACTTCCCGCTATACGAAGAAAAGTCCCACGCCTACTGCGCCGTCGGACATCCGCTGTTTGATGCCCGTGATATCAACGCTGACGTCCTGCGCCAACACGAAGTGGTGAACCACCGATATGCGATCCATAGCGACAAGGCCAACTTCGTCAGCTACGACAGCCAATCAGCGTCTGCTTCACAGGTTGAAGCGGTCGCCATCCTGATCCTCACTGGCCGCTTCCTGGGCTTTCTCCCGGAACACTACGCCGCGCCGTTGGCGAGGGAAGGGCGTTTGCGGGCACTGTGCCCCCAGCAGGTTCACCTGAGCACACCGTTCAACCTCATCCTCAAGCACAACGCACCGCGCAGCCCGCTGGTAAAAGCCTTCGCAACGGCGCTAGGCGTGGATCTCAAAGCGCCAATCTAACGAGCTCACACCACCCTAAGGATATACAGAGATCACCTGTGGGAGCTGTCGAGCCCCAGCGAGGCTGCGATGGCATCGACTCGGTTTCCCTACCCTCCCGAACCCTCAGCATCACCACTGCACTCGACCCCTAGCACCCCATGCTAGTGCGCGATCACCGCAGTTGTTTGCGCTTCTTCTTCGCATGAAAATGCCGAAAATGCGCATCCTGCGCCGCCGCCAACAACTCCCGATCCCCGCGCGTATCCCCCCAGGCCCTGAGCCGATACTCACCCAGGTCCCCATACACCGCCTCAAGCCGCAGCACCTTATTCTCACACCGGCAGTTGTTCCCTGTGAGCTTGCCAGTCAACACCCCGTCAACCACCTCAAGCTCCGTGCCGATCAACTTGATCCCAAGCCGATCCGCAAATGGCTGCAACACCAACGCCGGCGACGCCGAACACAGCGTCACCACCGCCCCGGACTTCACCTCATCGGCAACCGATTGCAAACCGGCCGGCCGCATCAACTTGGGCCAATACGCCAGGCAATATTCCTCAGCTTTCTGCTGAACCCACGCCTTTTCCACGCCGGTCATGAATGTACGGATCAACTGCGCCTTGAGTTCATCGCGGCTAAGCCGACGGATAAGAAACCGCGCGCCAGGTACTGTTAGTTTCAGCATCCTGTGGCTGAACTTCCGCCACCCAAAAGCAAACTTCAGGAAGGGCACAAAACTGTCGTGGTGGGTCAGGGTGCCGTCGAAGTCAAAGACGGAAAGTACTTTGGCATCCAAGGGGCCGGCTTCGAGCATGTCTGGGTTCACGGGTTAGTCTCGGTCCTATCTACTATTTTTTTTGAGTGCATCAGATGTGACCGCAGGAGTTTACTCCGGTATCAATCTAGTGATTCTCGAGTAAAGACCGGCGGTGAAAGCCTTCCGGTCACTCGACCGGTGACAACGCTGATGGCAATTGGGGCACAAGGCTACAGCATTGCTAGTGCAATCCGAACCCTTCTGGGCAAGGTGCTTGACGTGATGTACTTCAAGAAATGGCTGGCCATCCACCTCGAAAGGCGCGTTTGAACCGCAGCCTTCACAGATACCCTTTGCCTGCTGACGAACCCACGCCCGCACCTGAGGGTCACGTACATAAGTAGTGCTGGTGGCACTCACTTGCTGCGGATTAACAATCCCTTGTGGTTCGGCCGCAATCGAGCGCTTTTGCAAGGTGGTCGCGCGCATCTCTAGCACCGCCTCATCGGCCGTGGCGGTATAGGTCTCAGTATCCAAAACAGCTTTAGCTTCTAGCACTGCACGGATACGAGCATTCACACCCGCACCCACGTTTTTAGCGGGTACGTAGCCTGTGATGGGTTGCCAGCCTAACTGCTGAATAACTGCGGAAATATTTTGCATGCGGTATTCAATAGATGAAGCGCTACGCAGGGCTAATGGTCCCTCGCGCAGCAAGCGATTCTCCACCGACTTTTTGAAAGCTTGACCAGCCTGCTCAAGCTTCCACATTTTCAAATAGGCATCAATCGAGGCTTCAAGCTCGGTATCACTCCAGCCTGTATTACTTTTTTGCGTATCCATACCGTCGCCGAGAGTAGAGAACCCTAGGACGATACTGAGTGGCCATTATCAAGTCTACGAAATTTCCTACTCATCTATAGGACATTGCGTTCAATGAATACAAAAAAGCCCTGAGCGAGTCAGGGCTTTTTTAGATCAGCTCAAAGCTGGCAAACGCTCATTAGCTTAAGGATCAATCCCAGCTCAGCGCGCCGCCGGTTTGATACTCGATCACACGAGTCTCAAAGAAGTTTTTCTCTTTCTTCAAGTCCATGATCTCACTCATCCAAGGGAATGGGTTGGTCGTCCCTGGATACTCTTCCTTCAAGCCAATCTGCGACAGGCGACGATTCGCGATGAACTTGAGGTAATCCTCCATCATCGCCGCATTCATGCCCAACACCCCACGCGGCATGGTGTCACGCGCGTATTCAATCTCCAGCTGAGTCCCTTGCAGGATCATCTGGGTCGCTTCTTCCTTCATCTCGGCATCCCACAGGTGTGGGTTTTCGATTTTGATCTGGTTGATCACGTCGATACCGAAGTTCAGGTGCATCGACTCATCCCGCAGGATGTACTGGAACTGCTCGGCCACGCCGGTCATTTTGTTGCGGCGGCCCATGGAG
>NZ_WNNK01000020.1 GCF_009724245.1 Pseudomonas spelaei
AGGTGTCTGCCTGCCTAAAGTCCCTGCTTTCTATGCAATGGCCCTGCGCATAGCTATCATGCGTGCCTCATTGTGAGGCGAGACCTGCATGCTGACGTTGTTGAAACTTCTAAAAGATGGTCGCTTCCATTCTGGTGAAGCGCTAGGTGCGGCCCTGGGCGTCAGTCGCAGTGCTGTATGGAAGCAGCTTCAGCATCTTGAGGCGGAGTTGAATCTACCCATACATAAAGTCCGTGGACGGGGTTATCAATTGGCTGCGCCCTTGGTGTTGTTGAATGCTGATGATATTTCGGCAAATGCTCCGACTCCTGCTTGGCCTGTCTATATTTCCGAGTCAATTGACTCCACCAATGCAGAGGCATTGCGGCTTGTCGAGATGGGGCGGGTTGCACCTTTCCTTGTTCTTTCGGAGCAGCAGACTGCTGGTCGGGGTCGGCGAGGACGCAAGTGGGCTAGTCCTTTCGCTCAAAATGTCTATTACAGTCTTGTGTTGAGAATCGATGGGGGGTTAAGGCGATTAGAGGGCCTTAGTCTGGTTGTGGGGGTCGCGGTTATGCAGGCCTTACGAGAGGCCGGAGTTAAGGGCGTTGGCTTGAAATGGCCAAACGACGTCCTGGTAGGTCAAAAAAAGATCGCCGGCATCCTCCTGGAGCTGGTTGGTGACCCGGCGGACGTCTGTCACGTTGTCCTTGGTATTGGGATTAACGTGAACATGCAGAAGACAGTAGAGGTCGATCAGCAGTGGACTTCGGCGCAGTTAGAGACCGGTCATGCAGTTGATCGTAACTACCTGGTCGCGCGTATAGGGGCGCAGTTGCAAGCCTATCTTGATCGTCATCAGGCATCAGGTTTCTCTGCTATTCAGGCGGAGTGGGAGCAGAACCATCTGTGGCAGGGCAAGCCTGTGTCGCTGATTGCAGGTGTCAGTCAGATCGATGGAGTGGTGTTGGGTATTGATGGTCAAGGTGCGTTGCGTTTGAACGTGAACGGCGTCGAAAAAATATACAGCGGTGGCGAGCTAAGTCTGAGGTTGCGTGATGATTCTTGAGCTCGACTGTGGGAATAGCTTTATCAAGTGGCGAGTGCTTGAGTTGGATAAGGCGCACGTTTTTGCGGAAGGGGTCGTCGGCTCTGATATTGCGCTGATCGAGAGTTTGTTGGCGCTTGCGAGCCTTACGCTGAAGCATTGCCGGCTGGTAAGTGTGCGAGCCTCTGAGGAGACAAGCGAGTTGGTGGCGGCATTGGTCGATACCTTTGGTGTTGCCGTGGTGTGTGCTGCTTCCTCTCGTCAGATGGCTGGGGTGCGCAATGGTTACGAGGATTTCGAACGCCTAGGGCTTGATCGCTGGCTGGCGATGTTGGGTGGCTTTCAACTGGCGTCGGGTGCTTGCCTTGTGCTCGATTTTGGTACGGCGGCGACAGCCGACTTCATCGCCGCTGATGGTGAGCATCTAGGGGGCTTTATTTGTCCTGGTATGCCATTGATGCGCAACCAGCTGCGCACGCACACTCGCAAGATCCGCTACGACGATGTTTCTGCCGAACGTGCCTTGGAGTGCTTGGTGCCTGGTCGTACTACTGTGGAAGCGGTTGAGCGCGGCTGCACGCTAATGTTGAGGGGGTTCGTCTTGACTCAGCTCGAATTGGCGAGAAGTTACTGGGGAAGTGATTTCTCCGTGTTTCTTACGGGTGGAGATGCTGAGCTGATCTCTGATGCTGTGCCTGGAGCGCGACTTGTTCCGGATCTGGTTTTTGTCGGTTTGGCGATGGCGTGTCCCTTGTCTTGAGGTTTTTATGCGTTGGCTGTTTTTGCTGTTGCTGGTCCTCAATGCGTTCTATTACGTCTGGCATCAGCAGGAGGCTCCGTTGCGGGCCAAGGATGTAACGCCATTGGCCTTGTATCGCGACTCACAGCAGGATATTCGCTTGCTGAGCGAATCCGCTGATGCGATGGTGCGACGAGATAGAGCAAAAGCCCCTGAGGTGCAAAATACTTGTCTTTATATCGGTGGATTTACCGATCAGAAGGAGGCTCAGTCGGTAGAGCAGCGGCTTACGAGTCTGGATATCAAGGTCAAGCTGCAATCGCTAAACCTTCCCGATGCCAATGGATACTGGCTGCGGGTTGCGCCTGAAAGCCGGCGTCTGGCCGATGACCTGCCCTTTGAAAACCTTGCCAAGGAATTCAATGAGTTAAAACATAAAATAATGCTGTGCGAAGGCATTGCAACTGTCGAATAGTTTGCATAGAATGGCGCCCGCTTCGCAGTGAAGACCTCTGAGGTCGACAAGGTGAGGCGAAGGTCAACGCAGCTAACCTCAGGTTTTTAATGAGAAAATGCTTGACAGAAGGCCGGCGTGATGTAGAATGCCGGCTCGCTTAGGAGGGGTTCCCGAGCGGCCAAAGGGATCAGACTGTAAATCTGACGTCTACGACTTCGAAGGTTCGAATCCTTCCCCCTCCACCATTTTAGCGTGAGCTGCAAGCTCCGCGGGTATAGTTTAGTGGTAGAACCTCAGCCTTCCAAGCTGATGATGCGGGTTCGATTCCCGCTACCCGCTCCAAGTTTGCAGGTTGTGCAGGTTGTTTCGCTCTTGTAGCTCAGTTGGTAGAGCACACCCTTGGTAAGGGTGAGGTCAGCGGTTCAAATCCGCTCAAGAGCTCCATATAACAAGGCAGATATGAAAATATCTGCCTTTGTTTTAACAGCTACCTTTGATTGATTCTGCTCTCTATCGTGATTTTGTTTTGGGTAGGTTTCAGGTCTTCTGGGGTTTGTTGTTGTAAAGTCTTTTTCGGATCGGCATAATTGTCGGCCTGATTTTGTTTTAGGTCAGTAGCTCAATTGGCAGAGCGACGGTCTCCAAAACCGTAGGTTGGGGGTTCGATTCCCTCCTGACCTGCCAGATTCACTTGGTGTGTCTGGCTTTCTTTTCACAGGATCTTCATAGATGACTCCTAAGGCTGAAGTTCAAGGCTCTCGCTTCGATCTGCTCAAGTGGCTTGTAGTAGTCGCTATTGTGGTTGTAGGTGTTGTCGGAAACCAGTACTACTCTGCGTCGCCGATCCTGTACCGCGTCCTCGCATTGCTCGCCCTTGCTGCTGTTGCTGCCTTTGTTGGCCTGCAGACTGCTAAAGGCAAGTCGTTTGCAGTCCTGGTGAAGGAAGCTCGCACCGAGATACGTAAAGTCGTTTGGCCGACTCGCCAAGAAACCACGCAGACCACGTTGATTGTGGTGGCTGTTGTTCTGGTTATGGCGTTGCTGTTGTGGGGTCTTGATTCCCTGCTCGGCTGGCTTGTTTCCTTGATTGTTGGCTAAGGGTGTCCCGTGGCTAAGCGTTGGTACGTTGTGCATGCTTACTCGGGTTACGAGAAGCACGTCATGCGCTCTTTGCTAGAGCGCGTAAAGCTGGCAGGCATGGAAGATGGCTTCGGCGAAATTCTGGTCCCCACTGAAGAAGTGGTGGAAATGCGTAATGGCCAGAAGCGCAAAAGCGAGCGCAAGTTCTTCCCTGGCTATGTGCTGGTTCAGATGGACATGAATGAGGGTACTTGGCACTTGGTCAAGGACACTCCTCGCGTCATGGGTTTCATTGGCGGTACCGCTGATAAGCCTGCACCAATCACCGACAAAGAGGCAGAAGCAATTCTGCGTCGTGTTGCTGATGGTAGTGATAAGCCTAAGCCGAAGACGTTGTTCGAGCCAGGTGAGGTTGTTCGTGTCACCGACGGCCCGTTTGCTGATTTTAATGGCACGGTCGAAGAAGTTAACTACGAAAAGAGCCGGATCCAAGTGGCAGTGCTTATTTTCGGTCGCTCTACTCCGGTAGAGCTAGAGTTCAGCCAGGTCGAAAAAGTCTAGCTGAGCAAGCATCCCAACCCCGCAGCCCTAGGCTGTGGGGTTTTGTCGTCACTGGGATAAACGCGCAAGTAACCGGGGAGCCTTTCGAGGCGTTCGAACCCGTAATTGGAGTGCCTCATGGCCAAGAAGATTACCGCTTACATCAAGCTGCAAGTGAAGGCCGCTCAGGCCAACCCAAGCCCACCCGTCGGTCCAGCTCTGGGTCAGCACGGCGTGAACATCATGGAATTCTGCAAGGCCTTCAACGCCCGTACTCAGGGTATTGAGCCAGGTCTGCCGACTCCAGTGATCATCACTGTATATAGCGACCGCAGCTTCACCTTCGAAACCAAGTCGACCCCGGCTTCGGTTCTGTTGAAGAAAGCTGCTGGTCTGACTAGCGGTTCCGCTCGTCCGAACACCGTTAAGGTTGGCACCGTAACTCGTGCTCAGCTGGAAGAAATCGCGAAAACCAAAAACGCGGATCTGACTGCAGCTGATATGGATGCAGCCGTGCGTACCATCGCCGGTTCTGCTCGTAGCATGGGCCTTAACGTGGAGGGTGTGTAATGGCTAAGCTGACCAAGCGCCAAAAGGCTATCGCCGGCAAAATCGAAGCGGGCAAGTCCTACAATTTTGTAGACGCTGCTGCTCTGCTGACCGAGCTGTCGACTGTCAAGTTCAGCGAGTCTGTTGACGTTGCTGTAAACCTGGGTGTTGACCCACGTAAATCCGACCAGGTCGTTCGTAGCGCTACTGTGCTGCCACACGGTACTGGCAAGACTGTACGTGTTGCTGTCTTCACCCAAGGCCCGGCAGCTGAAGCTGCTCTGGCCGCCGGCGCCGATCGCGTTGGCATGGATGACCTGGCTGCCGAAATGAAAGGCGGCGACCTGAACTATGACGTCGTTATTGCTTCCCCGGATGCAATGCGCGTTGTAGGTCAGTTGGGTCAGATCCTCGGTCCACGTGGTCTGATGCCTAACCCGAAAGTCGGCACCGTAACTCCAGACGTAGCTACCGCGGTTAAAAACGCCAAGGCTGGTCAGGTTCGTTATCGCACCGACAAAAACGGCATCATTCACACCTCCGTTGGCAAAGTCGGCTTCGATGCCGTCAAGCTGAAGGAAAACGTTGAAGCCCTGATCGCTGATCTGAAGCGTATCAAGCCTGCTTCCTCGAAAGGTATCTACGTCAAGCGCGTTACCCTGAGCACCACTATGGGCCCAGGTCTGGTCATCGACCAAGGCTCGCTGGACGTATAAGACACAAATTGGTGCAAGTAATTGCGCCAATTGAAAGATTGGGGTCCCTGCCTGGCGGGGGCTATCCAAGACCGTAGGCGGCGCAAGCCTTAAACCACAAGCCTACGCAGATGGTGCTCCCGGTTCCTTACCGAATCAGACACCAAAACGACATCCGGCTTCGGCCAGATGAAACGGTAACAAGCAGGAGTTAAACCCGTGGCAATTAATCTCGAAGACAAGAAGGCCATCGTCGCTGAAGTCAACGAGGCTGCCAAAGCTGCTCTGTCCGCTGTCGTGGCTGATGCCCGTGGTGTGACAGTAGGCGCTATGACCGGACTCCGTAAAGAGGCTCGTGAAGCTGGCGTATACGTACGTGTTGTACGTAACACCCTGCTCAAGCGCGCCGTTGCTGGCACTCAATATGATGTGCTCAACGACGTGTTCACTGGCCCGACCCTGGTTGCATTCTCCAACGAACATCCTGGCGCTGCTGCCCGTTTGTTCAAAGAGTTCGCCAAGGGTCAGGATAAGTTCGAGATCAAGGCAGCTGCGTTCGAGGGCAAGTTCCTCGCAGCTAACCAAATCGACGTACTGGCAACACTGCCGACCCGTAACGAAGCTATTTCTCAGCTGATGAGCGTGATTCAAGGCGCTACCAGCAAGTTGGCTCGTACTCTGGCCGCAGTTCGCGAGCAAAAAGAAGCTGCCGCAGCCTAAGGCTGAGCATCTCCTCTCGCGTATTTTTGTTTATTTCGATGGCCGCGTAGGCCGTCCCCCAATTCAGGAATTACAGCAATGTCTATCTCCCAAGACGATATCCTCAACGCCGTAGCTGAAATGTCGGTTCTGCAGGTTGTTGAGCTGATCAAAGCTTTCGAAGAAAAATTCGGTGTTTCCGCTGCCGCTGCTTCCGCTGGCCCAGCCGCTGTTGCTGCTGTTGCTGAAGAGCAAACCGAATTCAACGTCATGCTGCTGGAAGCTGGCGAGAAGAAAGTAAACGTGATCAAGGCAGTACGTGAACTGACCGGTCTGGGCCTGAAAGAAGCCAAGGCTGTAGTTGACGGCGCCCCTGCCCAGGTTCTGGAAGCAGTGTCGAAAGACGCAGCTGACAAAGCTAAAGCAGTGCTGGAAGAAGCAGGCGCTAAAGTCGAGCTGAAGTAAGCATCGACCTTGCGTCTCCAGCCCAAGCGTTAAGCTGAAGGCTGATGGCTGGTGGCTCTTGCCACCGGCCTTTTTCCGTTCTTGGCTGTCGACTCGGTCGCCGCCATTAACGCGCTGTAGCCACCCGATGCGGTGGTGCAAACCATGGGGTTTGCGAGATTTTCTGGCTGCTCCCGTCGGGAGGGGCCAAACAAGCAGGTGACCAAGCTGGGGAACGCTGATGGCTTACTCATATACTGAGAAAAAACGTATCCGCAAGGACTTTAGCAAGTTGCCGGACGTCATGGATGTCCCGTACCTTCTGGCTATCCAGCTGGATTCGTATCGTGAATTCTTGCAGGCGGGAGCGACCAAAGATCAGTTCCGCGACGTGGGCCTGCATGCGGCCTTCAAATCCGTTTTCCCGATCATCAGCTACTCCGGCAATGCTGCGCTGGAGTACGTCGGTTATCGCCTGGGCGAACCGGCATTTGATGTCAAAGAATGCGTGTTGCGCGGTGTTACGTACGCCGTACCTTTGCGGGTAAAAGTCCGCCTGATCATTTTCGACAAAGAATCGTCGAACAAAGCGATCAAGGACATCAAAGAGCAAGAAGTCTACATGGGTGAAATCCCCCTGATGACTGAGAACGGTACCTTCGTTATCAACGGTACCGAGCGTGTTATCGTTTCCCAGCTGCACCGTTCCCCGGGCGTGTTCTTCGACCACGACCGCGGCAAGACGCACAGCTCCGGCAAACTCCTGTACTCCGCGCGGATCATTCCGTACCGCGGTTCGTGGTTGGACTTCGAGTTCGACCCGAAAGACTGCGTGTTCGTACGTATCGACCGTCGTCGCAAGCTGCCGGCCTCGGTACTGCTGCGCGCGCTCGGCTATACCACCGAGCAAGTGCTGGATGCCTTCTACACCACTAACGTTTTCCACCTGAGTGGCGAAACCCTCAGCCTGGAACTGGTGCCTCAGCGCCTGCGTGGTGAGATTGCCGTTCTGGACATCCAGGACGAAAAGGGCAAGGTCATCGTTGAAGCGGGCCGCCGTATTACTGCGCGCCACATCAACCAGATCGAAAAAGCCGGTATCAAGACGCTGGATGTGCCACTGGACTACGTCCTGGGTCGCACCACTGCCAAGGTCATCGTGCACCCGGCCACCGGCGAAATCCTGGCTGAATGCAACACCGAGCTGAACACTGAAATCCTGGCAAAAATCGCCAAGTCTCAGGTTGTTCGCATCGAGACCCTGTACACCAACGACATCGACTGCGGTCCGTTCGTCTCCGACACTCTGAAGATCGACTCCACCAGCAACCAATTGGAAGCGCTGGTCGAGATCTATCGCATGATGCGTCCTGGCGAGCCGCCAACCAAAGACGCTGCCGAGACCCTGTTCAACAACCTGTTCTTCAGCCCTGAGCGCTACGACCTGTCTGCGGTCGGCCGGATGAAGTTCAACCGTCGTATCGGTCGTACCGAGATCGAAGGTTCGGGCGTGTTGTGCAAGGAAGACATCGTTGCGGTTCTGAAGACTCTGGTCGACATCCGTAACGGCAAAGGCATCGTCGATGACATCGACCACCTGGGTAACCGTCGTGTTCGCTGCGTAGGCGAAATGGCCGAGAACCAGTTCCGCGTTGGCCTGGTACGTGTTGAGCGTGCGGTCAAAGAGCGTCTGTCGATGGCCGAAAGCGAAGGCCTGATGCCGCAAGACCTGATCAACGCCAAGCCAGTGGCTGCGGCGGTGAAAGAGTTCTTTGGTTCCAGCCAGCTCTCGCAGTTCATGGACCAGAACAACCCGCTCTCCGAGATCACCCACAAGCGCCGTGTTTCTGCACTGGGCCCGGGCGGTCTGACCCGTGAGCGTGCAGGCTTTGAAGTGCGTGACGTACACCCGACTCACTACGGTCGTGTATGCCCGATTGAAACGCCGGAAGGTCCGAACATCGGCCTGATCAACTCCCTGGCCGCTTATGCGCGCACCAACCAGTACGGTTTCCTCGAGAGCCCGTACCGTGTGGTGAAAGACGCACTGGTCACCGACGAGATCGTGTTCCTGTCCGCCATCGAAGAAGCTGATCACGTGATCGCTCAGGCTTCGGCCACGATGAACGACAAGAAAATGCTGATCGACGAGCTGGTTGCTGTTCGTCACTTGAACGAGTTCACCGTCAAGGCGCCGGAAGACGTCACCTTGATGGACGTATCGCCGAAACAGGTAGTTTCGGTTGCTGCGTCGCTGATCCCGTTCCTGGAACACGATGACGCCAACCGTGCGTTGATGGGTTCCAACATGCAGCGTCAAGCTGTACCGACCCTGCGTGCTGACAAGCCGCTGGTAGGTACCGGCATGGAGCGTAACGTAGCCCGTGACTCCGGCGTTTGCGTCGTGGCTCGTCGTGGCGGCGTGATCGACTCCGTTGATGCCAGCCGTATCGTGGTTCGTGTTGCCGATGACGAAGTTGAAACTGGCGAAGCCGGTGTCGACATCTACAACCTGACCAAGTACACCCGCTCCAACCAGAACACCTGCATCAACCAGCGTCCGCTGGTGAGCAAGGGTGATCGGGTTCAGCGCAGCGACATCATGGCTGATGGTCCTTCCACCGATATGGGTGAGCTGGCACTGGGTCAGAACATGCGCATCGCGTTCATGGCCTGGAACGGTTACAACTTCGAAGACTCCATCTGCCTGTCCGAGCGTGTGGTTCAGGAAGATCGCTTCACCACGATCCACATTCAGGAACTGACCTGTGTGGCACGTGACACCAAGCTTGGGCCAGAGGAAATCACTGCAGACATCCCGAACGTGGGTGAAGCTGCACTGAACAAGCTGGACGAAGCCGGTATCGTTTACGTAGGTGCTGAAGTTGGCGCAGGCGACATCCTGGTTGGTAAGGTCACCCCGAAAGGCGAGACCCAACTGACTCCGGAAGAGAAGCTGTTGCGTGCCATCTTCGGTGAAAAAGCCAGCGACGTTAAAGACACGTCCCTGCGCGTACCTACCGGTACCAAGGGTACTGTCATCGACGTACAGGTCTTCACCCGTGACGGCGTTGAGCGTGATGCTCGTGCACTGTCTATCGAGAAGACTCAACTCGACGAGATCCGCAAGGACCTGAACGAAGAGTTCCGTATCGTTGAAGGCGCGACCTTCGAACGTCTGCGTTCCGCCCTGGTAGGCCACAAGGCCGAAGGCGGCGCTGGCTTGAAGAAAGGTCAGGACATCACCGACGAAGTACTCGACGGTCTTGAGCATGGTCAGTGGTTCAAACTGCGCATGGCTGAAGATGCTCTGAACGAGCAGCTCGAGAAGGCTCAGGCCTATATCGTTGATCGTCGCCGTCTGCTGGACGACAAGTTCGAAGACAAGAAGCGCAAACTGCAGCAGGGCGATGACCTGGCTCCAGGCGTGCTGAAAATCGTCAAGGTTTACCTGGCAATCCGTCGCCGCATCCAGCCGGGCGACAAGATGGCCGGTCGTCACGGTAACAAGGGTGTGGTCTCCGTGATCATGCCGGTTGAAGACATGCCGCACGATGCCAATGGCACCCCGGTCGACGTCGTCCTCAACCCGTTGGGCGTACCTTCGCGTATGAACGTTGGTCAGATCCTTGAAACCCACCTGGGCCTCGCGGCCAAAGGTCTGGGCGAGAAGATCAACCGTATGATCGAAGAGCAGCGCAAGGTCGCTGACCTGCGCAAGTTCCTGCACGAGATCTACAACGAGATCGGCGGTCGCAACGAAGAGCTGGACACCTTCACCGACCAGGAAATCCTGGATCTGGCGAAGAACCTGCGCGGCGGCGTTCCAATGGCTACCCCGGTGTTCGACGGTGCCAAGGAAAGCGAAATCAAGGCGATGCTGAAACTGGCAGACCTGCCAGAAAGCGGCCAGATGCAGCTGTTCGACGGCCGTACCGGCAACAAGTTTGAGCGCCCGGTTACTGTTGGCTACATGTACATGCTGAAGCTGAACCACTTGGTAGACGACAAGATGCACGCTCGTTCTACCGGTTCGTACAGCCTGGTTACCCAGCAGCCGCTGGGTGGTAAGGCTCAGTTCGGTGGTCAGCGTTTCGGGGAGATGGAGGTCTGGGCACTGGAAGCATACGGTGCTGCTTACACTCTGCAAGAAATGCTCACAGTGAAGTCGGACGATGTGAACGGCCGGACCAAGATGTACAAAAACATCGTGGACGGCGATCACCGTATGGAGCCGGGCATGCCCGAGTCCTTCAACGTGTTGATCAAAGAAATTCGTTCCCTCGGCATCGATATCGATCTGGAAACCGAATAACACGTGACGCGAATCGAGAGCGGGGCTGCTTAGCCCGCTCTCTGCTCCGCCAGGAGGAAAGGCCTTGAAAGACCTACTGAATTTGCTGAAAAACCAGGGTCAAGTCGAAGAGTTCGACGCCATCCGTATTGGGTTGGCATCGCCTGAGATGATCCGTTCGTGGTCGTTCGGTGAAGTTAAAAAGCCGGAAACCATCAACTACCGTACGTTCAAACCAGAACGTGACGGCTTGTTCTGCGCCAAGATCTTTGGCCCGGTAAAGGATTACGAGTGCCTGTGCGGTAAGTACAAGCGCTTGAAGCACCGTGGTGTGATCTGCGAGAAGTGCGGCGTTGAAGTCGCACTGGCCAAGGTTCGTCGTGAGCGCATGGCGCACATCGAACTGGCTTCACCGGTTGCCCACATCTGGTTCCTGAAATCGCTGCCGTCCCGTATCGGCTTGCTGATGGACATGACCCTGCGTGATATCGAACGCGTTCTCTACTTCGAGAGCTATGTCGTTATCGATCCGGGCATGACCACCCTTGAAAAAGGTCAGCTGCTGAACGACGAGCAGTACTTCGAAGCGCTGGAAGAGTTCGGCGACGATTTCGATGCCCGCATGGGTGCTGAAGCTGTCCGCGAACTGCTGCACGCTATCGACCTGGAACACGAGATTGGCCGTCTGCGTGAAGAAATTCCGCAAACCAATTCCGAAACCAAGATCAAGAAGCTGTCCAAGCGTCTGAAGTTGATGGAAGCCTTCCAGGGTTCCGGCAACTTGCCAGAGTGGATGGTGCTGACCGTTCTGCCGGTTCTGCCGCCAGACCTGCGTCCGCTGGTACCGTTGGACGGTGGTCGTTTTGCGACTTCCGACCTCAACGACCTGTACCGTCGCGTGATCAACCGTAACAACCGCTTGAAGCGCCTGCTCGATCTGTCCGCTCCGGACATCATCGTGCGCAACGAAAAGCGTATGTTGCAAGAAGCGGTCGACGCCTTGCTCGACAACGGTCGTCGTGGCCGCGCTATCACCGGTTCCAACAAGCGTCCTCTGAAATCCCTGGCTGACATGATCAAGGGTAAGCAAGGTCGTTTCCGTCAGAACTTGCTCGGTAAGCGTGTTGACTACTCTGGTCGTTCGGTAATTACCGTAGGCCCGACCCTGCGTCTGCACCAGTGCGGTCTGCCGAAGAAGATGGCCCTTGAGCTGTTCAAGCCGTTCATTTTCGGCAAGCTGGAAATGCGTGGTCTCGCTACCACCATTAAAGCTGCCAAGAAAATGGTCGAGCGCGAATTGCCAGAGGTTTGGGACGTTCTCGCTGAAGTGATCCGTGAACACCCGGTTCTCCTCAACCGTGCACCGACCCTTCACCGTCTGGGTATCCAGGCGTTTGAACCGGTACTGATCGAAGGTAAGGCTATCCAGCTGCACCCGCTGGTCTGTGCTGCGTACAACGCCGACTTCGACGGCGACCAAATGGCCGTGCACGTACCGCTGACACTGGAAGCCCAGTTGGAAGCGCGTGCGTTGATGATGTCGACCAACAACATTCTGTCGCCAGCCAACGGTGAGCCAATCATCGTTCCGTCGCAGGACGTTGTATTGGGTCTGTACTACATGACTCGTGAAGCGATCAACGCCAAGGGCGAAGGTCGTGTGTTCGCGGATCTGCAGGAAGTTGACCGTGTGTTCCGTGCCGGCGAAGCCGCGCTGCACGCCAAGGTCAAAGTGCGGATCAACGAAACCGTCAACGACCGTGACGGCGGCAGCGTGAGCAACACCCGTATCGTCGACACTACTGTCGGCCGTGCGCTGTTGTACCAGGTTGTGCCAAAAGGTCTGTCGTACGACGTTGTCAATTTGCCGATGAAGAAAAAGGCGATCTCCAAGCTGATCAACCAGTGCTACCGCGTGGTT
This sequence comes from Pseudomonas spelaei, assembly GCF_009724245.1. Taxonomy (GTDB): domain Bacteria; phylum Pseudomonadota; class Gammaproteobacteria; order Pseudomonadales; family Pseudomonadaceae; genus Aquipseudomonas; species Aquipseudomonas spelaei. Next base: position 12,446 of record NZ_WNNK01000020.1, read on the forward strand.
GGTCTGAAAGAGACCGTGATCTTCGCTGACCAGTTGATGTACACCGGTTTTGCCTATTCGACTATTTCCGGCGTTTCCATCGGTGTTAACGACTTCGTTATCCCGGATGAAAAAGCTCGCATCATCAGTGCCGCTACTGACGAAGTGAAAGAGATCGAAAGCCAGTACGCCTCGGGCCTGGTAACACAGGGCGAGAAGTACAACAAAGTGATCGACCTTTGGTCCAAGGCCAACGACGAAGTTTCCAAGGCGATGATGGCCAACCTCTCGAAAGAGAAAGTCATCGACCGTCATGGCGACGAAGTTGACCAGGAATCCTTCAACTCGATGTACATGATGGCCGACTCGGGCGCACGGGGTTCTGCTGCGCAGATCCGTCAGCTCGCCGGTATGCGTGGCCTGATGGCCAAGCCGGACGGTTCCATCATCGAAACGCCGATTACTGCGAACTTCCGTGAAGGTTTGAGCGTACTTCAGTACTTCATCTCCACGCACGGTGCTCGTAAAGGTCTGGCGGATACCGCGTTGAAGACCGCTAACTCCGGTTACCTGACTCGTCGTCTGGTAGACGTTGCACAAGACTTGGTTGTGACCGAGATCGACTGCGGCACCGAGCATGGCCTGCTGATGACTCCGCACATTGAAGGCGGTGACGTTGTAGAGCCATTGGGTGAGCGCGTACTGGGTCGAGTGATCGCCCGTGACGTATTCAAGCCAGGCACCGAGGAAATTATCGTTCCTGCCGGTACCCTGGTAGATGAGAAGTGGGTCGAGTTCATCGAACTCAACAGCATCGACGAAGTGATTGTTCGCTCGCCGATCAGCTGCGAAACCCGCTACGGCATCTGCGCCAAGTGCTACGGTCGTGACTTGGCTCGTGGTCACCAGGTGAACATCGGTGAAGCGGTCGGCGTTATCGCTGCCCAGTCCATCGGTGAGCCGGGTACCCAGCTGACGATGCGTACGTTCCACATCGGTGGTGCGGCAAGCCGGACCTCCGCAGCTGATAGCGTTCAGGTGAAGAATGGCGGTACCGTCCGTCTGCACAACCTGAAGCACGTTGAGCGAGTGGATGGCTGCCTGGTTGCTGTATCTCGTTCCGGTGAGCTGGCCATCGCTGATGACTACGGTCGTGAGCGTGAGCGCTACAAGCTGCCGTACGGTGCTGTAATTTCGGTTAAAGAAGGTGACAAGGTCGACGCTGGCGCAATCGTGGCCAAGTGGGATCCGCACACTCACCCAATCGTTACCGAAATGAAAGGTACCGTGACCTACGTGGGCATGGAAGAAGGCATCACGATCAAGCGTCAGACTGACGAATTGACCGGTATGACCAACATTGAAGTACTCGACGCCAAAGACCGTCCAGCTGCAGGCAAAGATATCCGTCCTGCTGTGAAGATGGTTGATGACAACGGCAAGGATCTGTTGCTGCCAGGCACTGACGTTATCGCTCAGTACTTCCTGCCAGCCAACGCCCTGGTCGGTGTTGCGGATGGTGCGAAGATCGCGATCGGTGATGTTATCGCTCGTATCCCGCAAGAAACTTCGAAGACCCGTGACATCACCGGTGGTCTGCCGCGTGTTGCCGACTTGTTCGAAGCTCGTCGTCCTAAAGAAGCGTCGATTCTGGCTGAAGTCAGCGGCACCATCGCGTTCGGTAAAGAGACCAAGGGCAAGCGCCGTCTGGTCATTACCCCGAACGACGGTAGCGATCCGTATGAAGAGCTGATTCCGAAGTGGCGTCACCTGAACGTCTTCGAAGGCGAACAGGTAAACCGCGGCGAAGTTATCTCTGACGGCCCGAGCGATCCACACGACATCCTGCGTCTGCTGGGTGTGAGTGCGCTGGCCAAGTACATCGTTAACGAGATCCAGGACGTTTACCGTCTGCAAGGCGTGAAGATCAACGATAAGCACATCGAGACCATCCTGCGTCAGATGTTGCGTAAAGTTGAAATCGCTGAATCCGGCGACTCCAGTTTCATCAAGGGCGACCAGATGGAACTGACTCACGTACTGGTAGAGAACGAGCGCCTGGCGAACGACGAGAAATTCGTTTCCAAGTTCACTCGTGTACTGCTCGGTATCACCAAGGCGTCGTTGTCCACTGAGTCGTTCATCTCGGCGGCCTCCTTCCAGGAGACCACTCGTGTACTGACCGAAGCAGCGGTAACCGGCAAGCGCGATTACCTGCGTGGCCTGAAAGAAAACGTGGTTGTGGGTCGTTTGATCCCAGCCGGTACCGGTTTGGCCTATCACAGCGAGCGTAAGCGCCGCCGTGAACTTGACAAGCCGCTGCGCGTAAGCGCCAGTGAAGTGGAAGCTGCACTGACCGAAGCGCTGAACTCAAGCGGTAACTGAGTTCTGCGATAATAAGACTGGGCCCTGGCAGCCCCGTTCGTCGGATCGAGACAGTTTTGTCCCGGTTCGATGGAGGGGGAGGTCGGGGCCTTGCCTTGACTGGGGGCAAGATCCTCTTTAGACTCTTGTACCCCTAAATTTGGCGGGAATTCGTTCCTGCCATTTTGCTTTTCTTGCAAGACAATAGCGTCGCAAGACAACAGTGGAGCTAGTAGATGGCAACTATCAACCAGCTGGTACGTCAGCCGCGTAAGCGTATCGTCGAGAAATCCGACGTACCTGCGCTGCAGAACTGCCCGCAACGTCGTGGCGTATGCACTCGCGTGTATACCACTACGCCGAAAAAACCTAACTCGGCACTGCGTAAAGTATGCCGTGTGCGCCTGACCAACGGTTTCGAGGTTTCCTCGTACATCGGTGGTGAAGGTCACAACCTGCAAGAACACAGCGTGGTACTGATCCGTGGCGGTCGTGTAAAAGACTTGCCAGGTGTTCGTTACCACACCGTACGCGGCTCCTTGGATACTTCCGGCGTTAAAGGTCGTAACCAGGGTCGTTCGAAGTACGGTACCAAGAAGCCTAAGTAGTAGCGGCTTTTTGTAAAACTGAATCATCTTATTTTCTGAGTCGATAAGAGTAAGGTCGGAGGCGTCCCGAAAGGGCACTAATTCCGAACGAACCTGAAGACCGTTTGAGGGCTTATCCATGCCAAGAAGACGCGTAGCAGCCAAGCGCGAAGTGCTTGACGATCCAAAATACGGAAGCCAAATTCTGGCCAAGTTCATGAACCACGTGATGGAAAGCGGCAAGAAAGCCGTTGCCGAGCGTATCGTTTATGGCGCGCTGGAAAAGGTTAAAGAACGCAAGAACAGCGACCCCCTGGAAATCTTCGAGAAAGCTCTCGACGCCATCGCTCCGCTGGTCGAAGTGAAGTCGCGCCGTGTAGGCGGTGCTACTTACCAGGTTCCGGTTGAAGTTCGCCCGTCCCGTCGTAACGCCCTGGCAATGCGCTGGTTGGTAGACTTCGCCCGTAAGCGCGGCGAGAAGTCTATGGCTCTGCGTTTGGCTGGCGAACTGTTGGACGCTGCTGAAGGTAAAGGTGCTGCTGTTAAGAAGCGTGAAGACGTGCACCGTATGGCTGAAGCTAACAAAGCTTTCTCGCACTACCGCTTCTAATTCTAGCTTCACTAATTTTGCGAGGGCTTTATGGCTCGTACTACTCCGATTAGTCGCTACCGTAACATCGGTATCGTCGCTCACGTGGATGCTGGTAAAACCACCACCACCGAGCGCGTCCTTTTTTACACCGGCAAAAGTCACAAGATGGGCGAGGTGCATGACGGCGCCGCGACCACAGACTGGATGGTTCAGGAGCAGGAGCGTGGTATTACCATTACTTCTGCTGCTATTACCGCCTTCTGGAAAGGTTCCGAGAAGCAGTACAAGGATGAGCACCGCTTCAACGTAATCGATACCCCGGGCCACGTAGACTTCACCATTGAAGTTGAGCGTTCCCTGCGTGTACTCGACGGCGCTGTCGTTGTGTTCTGTGGTACCTCGGGTGTTGAGCCTCAGTCGGAAACCGTATGGCGTCAAGCCAACAAATACGGCGTTCCACGTCTTGTTTACGTCAACAAGATGGACCGTGCTGGTGCGAACTTCCTGCGCGTGATCGGTCAGATCAAACAGCGCCTGGGTCACACTCCGGTGCCGATCCAGTTGGCTATCGGTTCCGAAGACAACTTCCAGGGGCAGATCGATCTGCTGACCATGGAAGCTGTTTACTGGAACGATGCTGACAAAGGTATGGTTCCTGTTCGTAAGCCTATCCCTGCAGAGTTGCAGGAGCTGGCTGACGAGTGGCGCAACAACATGGTTGAAGCTGCGGCTGAAGCCAACGAAGAGCTGATGAACAAGTACCTCGAAGGTGAAGAACTCACCAACGCGGAAATCAAGGCTGCTCTGCGTCAGCGTACTATCGCTGGTGAGATCGTCTTGGCTGTTTGTGGTTCTTCGTTCAAGAACAAGGGCGTTCCCCTGGTTCTCGATGCTGTGATCGACTACCTGCCGGCACCAGTGGATATTCCTGCCATCAAGGGTACTGACCCGGATGACGAGACTATCGAGCTGGAGCGTCATGCAGACGACGCAGAACCGTTCTCCGCTCTGGCATTTAAAATTGCCACTGACCCATTCGTGGGTACCTTGACCTTCGTCCGTGTTTACTCGGGCGTGTTGAACTCCGGCGACGGCGTGATCAACTCGGTTAAAGGCAAGAAAGAGCGCGTGGGTCGTATGGTGCAAATGCACGCAAACGCCCGTGAAGAAATCAAGGAAGTACGCGCTGGCGACATCGCGGCCTTGATCGGCATGAAGGACGTCACCACTGGTGAAACCTTGTGCAACGCTGACAAGCCAATCATCCTGGTTCGCATGGACTTCCCGGAGCCGGTTATTTCGGTTGCCGTTGAGCCTAAGACCAAGGATGACCAGGAAAAAATGGGTATCGCTCTGGGCAAGCTTGCTCAGGAAGATCCATCTTTCCGCGTCAAGACTGATGAAGAGACTGGTCAAACGATCATCTCCGGCATGGGCGAGCTTCACCTGGACATCCTGGTTGACCGGATGCGCCGTGAGTTCAACGTCGAAGCCAACATCGGTAAGCCTCAGGTTTCCTATCGTGAGCGCATCACGAAGAACTGTGAAATCGAAGGCAAATTCGTTCGTCAATCCGGCGGTCGTGGCCAGTTCGGCCATTGCTGGATCCGTTTTGCTCCTGCTGATGAAGGTCAGGAAGGTCTGCAATTCGTGAACGAAGTAGTGGGCGGTGTTGTTCCTAAGGAATACATCCCGGCTATCCAGAAGGGTATCGAAGAGCAGATGAAGAACGGTGTTGTTGCCGGCTATCCGCTCATCGGCCTGAAGGCGACCGTTTTTGACGGTTCTTACCACGACGTCGACTCCAACGAGATGGCGTTTAAGGTGGCTGCTTCCATGGCAACCAAGCAACTGGCCCAGAAGGGCGGTGGTGAGTTGCTTGAGCCAATCATGGCAGTAGAAGTTGTTACGCCTGAAGACTACATGGGTGACGTGATGGGCGACCTTAACCGTCGTCGCGGCATGATCTTGGGTATGGAAGATACGGTTTCCGGCAAAGTAATTCGTGCTGAGGTTCCGTTGGGCGAGATGTTCGGTTATGCGACCGACGTTCGTTCCATGTCTCAGGGTCGCGCAAGCTACTCTATGGAATTCAAAAAATACAACACAGCTCCGGCGCATATCGCTGAAACTGTATCCAAAAAACAAGGCTGATTCAGTCCTTTAGGCAAGGAGTTAATTGTCGTGGCTAAAGAAAAATTTGATCGTTCCCTACCGCACGTCAACGTTGGCACTATCGGTCACGTTGACCATGGTAAAACTACGCTGACTGCTGCTCTGACTCGTGTTTGCTCCGAAATTTTCGGTTCGGCTATCGTTGACTTCGACAAGATCGACAGCGCGCCAGAAGAAAAAGCTCGTGGTATCACCATCAACACTGCGCACGTTGAATACAACTCGCACATTCGTCACTACGCTCACGTTGACTGCCCAGGTCACGCCGACTATGTGAAGAACATGATCACCGGTGCTGCCCAGATGGACGGCGCTATCCTGGTTTGTTCGGCCGCTGATGGTCCGATGCCACAAACCCGTGAGCACATCCTGCTGTCCCGTCAGGTTGGCGTTCCGTACATCGTGGTTTACCTGAACAAGGCTGACCTGGTAGACGACGCTGAGCTGCTGGAACTGGTTGAGATGGAAGTGCGCGATCTGCTGAGCACTTACGACTTCCCAGGTGACGACACTCCGATCATCATCGGTTCTGCTCGTATGGCTCTGGAAGGTAAAGACGATAACGAAATGGGCACCACGTCCGTTCGTAAACTGGTTGAGACTCTGGACAGCTACATCCCAGACCCAGTTCGTGTTATCGACAAGCCGTTCCTGATGCCAATCGAAGACGTATTCTCGATCTCCGGTCGCGGTACTGTTGTAACTGGTCGTATCGAGCGCGGTATCGTCAAGGTTCAGGATCCGCTGGAAATCGTTGGTCTGCGTGACACTACTGTCACCACCTGCACCGGTGTTGAAATGTTCCGTAAACTGCTCGACGAAGGTCGTGCAGGCGAGAACTGCGGCGTTCTGCTGCGTGGTACCAAGCGTGACGACGTTGAGCGTGGCCAGGTTCTGGTTAAGCCAGGTTCGGTCAAGCCGCACACTACCTTCGAAGCTGAAGTGTACGTGTTGAGCAAAGAAGAAGGCGGTCGTCATACTCCGTTCTTCAAAGGCTACCGTCCACAGTTCTACTTCCGGACCACTGACGTGACCGGTAACTGCGAACTGCCGGAAGGCGTTGAAATGGTAATGCCAGGCGACAACATCAAAATGGTTGTCACCCTGATCAAAACCATCGCAATGGAAGATGGTCTGCGTTTCGCTATTCGTGAAGGCGGTCGTACCGTCGGCGCTGGCGTCGTAGCCAAAATCATCGCTTAATAAGTGATGACTTGAAAAAGCCCCCGCCTAGCGGGGGCTTTTTTATTGGGTTGACACCTATCTGGGGCGTCTATAGAATTGCGCCTCCTTTTAACGGGCGCATTGCGTCCGGTGGGAATAGCAGCCGGAGTCTGAAATCCAATGCAAAATCAGCAAATCCGTATCAGGTTGAAGGCTTTTGACCATCGCCTGATCGACCAATCCACCCAGGAAATCGTGGAAACCGCGAAACGTACTGGTGCTCAAGTGCGTGGTCCAATTCCACTGCCTACCCGTAAAGAGCGGTTCACCGTTCTGGTCTCCCCGCACGTCAACAAAGACGCGCGTGACCAGTACGAGATCCGTACTCATAAGCGCGTACTGGACATCGTCCAGCCAACGGATAAAACCGTTGATGCACTTATGAAGCTTGATCTGGCGGCCGGTGTGGAAGTACAGATCAGCCTCGGCTAAGACTTGGGTCTTAGTCGTGTAACGCTCTGAAATGGGCGGCCATAGCGGGTGAAAGCCCCGTACACTCATGAGGTTTACAACATGACTATTGGTGTAGTCGGTCGTAAATGCGGTATGACCCGTATTTTCACCGAAGAAGGTGTCTCCATTCCGGTCACGGTCATTGAGATCGAACCGAATCGCGTCACCCAGTTTAAAACTGAAGAAACCGATGGCTATCGTGCAGTGCAAGTCACTGTCGGCGAGCGTCGTGCTTCGCGCGTGACTGCTGCTCAAGCAGGTCACTTCGCAAAAGCAAACGTTGCAGCTGGTCGTACCGTAATGGAATTCCGCCTTGAAGAAGGCGAGTACCAGGCCGGCGATCTGATCAACGCTGAAATCTTCGCCGCTGGCCAACTGGTTGATGTAACCGGTCAGTCCAAAGGTAAAGGCTTCCAGGGTACGATCAAGCGTTGGAATTTCCGTGGCCAAGACAACACTCACGGTAACTCCGTTTCCCACCGCGTCCCGGGCTCTATTGGCCAGTGCCAGACTCCTGGTCGTGTATTCAAGGGCAAAAAAATGTCCGGTCATATGGGCGCTGAGCGCGTGACCGTGCAGTCCCTCGAAGTAGTGCGCGTCGACGCTGAACGCAATCTGTTGTTGGTCAAGGGTGCTGTTCCTGGCGCTACTGGCGGCAACCTGGTTGTACGTCCGGCGGCCAAGGCTCGCGGTTAAGGGGAAGCTGACATGCAATTAAATGTAAATGACGCTCAAGCGATCGAAGTTTCCGAACTGACGTTTGGCGGCGAGTTCAACGAGACGCTGGTTCACCAAGCAGTCGTGGCCTACATGGCCGGCGGCCGTCAAGGTAGCAAGCAGCAAAAGACCCGTTCCGACGTTCGTGGTGGCGGTAAGCGCCCTTGGCGTCAGAAAGGTACTGGCCGTGCTCGTGCCGGTACTATCCGTAGCCCAATCTGGCGTGGCGGCGGTACCACTTTCGCGGCTCGTCCACAGGATCACTCTCAGAAGCTCAACAAGAAGATGTACCGCGCAGCACTGCGCTCCATCCTTGCTGAACTCGTGCGTACTGATCGTCTGGTCGTGGTTCAGGACTTCGCTGTTGAAGCGCCGAAAACCAAAGATCTGCTGAACAAGCTGAATGGCATGGGACTGACTGATGTCCTGATCGTGTCCGAAGCTGTTGATCAGAACCTGTACCTGGCTGCTCGCAACCTGCCACACGTTGATGTCCGTGATGTGCAAGGTTCCGATCCAGTTAGTCTGATCGCATACGACAAGGTGTTGATCACCGTGTCGGCCGTGAAGAAATTCGAGGAGCTGCTGGGATGAACCAGGAACGCGTATTTAAAGTTCTGCTTGGCCCGCACGTTTCCGAAAAGGCTACGGTTCTGGCTGACAAGAAAGGCCAGTTCGTTTTCAAGGTTGCAACTGACGCAACCAAGCTGGAAATCAAGAAGGCCGTCGAAAGCCTGTTCAGCGTGAAAGTTGAGCGTGTTACTACCCTGAATGTTCTGGGTAAGAGCAAGCGCACTGCTCGCGGTCTGGGCAAGCGTAATGACTGGAAGAAGGCGGTTATCTCCCTTCAGCCAGGCCAAGATCTCGATTTCAGCAGCAGTGCTGAGTAAGGAAGGGGTGCATCATGGCAATCGTTAAATGCAAACCGACTTCCCCTGGCCGCCGTTTTGTGGTCAAGGTGGTCAACCAGGAGCTGCATAAAGGCGCTCCTCACGCACCGCTGCTCGAGAAGAAATCGAAGACTGGTGGTCGTAACAACAATGGTCGTATTACCACTCGTCACATCGGTGGTGGCCATAAGCAGCATTATCGTCTGGTCGACTTCCGTCGTAACGACAAAGATGGCATCGCTGCCACTGTCGAGCGTATCGAATACGATCCAAACCGTACTGCTCACATCGCTCTGCTGCTGTACGCAGATGGCGAGCGTCGCTACATCATCGCGCCTAAAGGCGTGAGTGCTGGTGACCAGCTGATCGCAGGTGCTTTGGCGCCGATCAAGCCGGGCAACGCTCTGCAACTGCGCAACATTCCAGTTGGTAGCACCGTACACGGCATCGAATTGAAGCCAGGTAAAGGCGCGCAAATCGCTCGTTCCGCTGGTGCTTCGGCTCAGCTGATCGCTCGTGAAGGTGTCTACGTGACCCTGCGTCTGCGCTCTGGTGAGATGCGTAAAGTATTGGCTGAATGCCGTGCGACCCTGGGCGAAGTCTCGAACTCCGAGCACAGCCTGCGTTCGCTGGGTAAAGCTGGTGCCAAACGCTGGCGTGGCGTTCGCCCAACCGTTCGTGGTGTTGCCATGAACCCGGTTGACCACCCACATGGTGGTGGTGAAGGTCGTACCTCTGGTGGTCGTCATCCGGTATCGCCATGGGGCTTCCCGACTAAGGGCGCGAAGACTCGTGGTAATAAGCGTACCGACAAAATGATCGTCCGTCGTCGCAAGTAAATAGAGGGATACGACAGTGCCACGTTCTCTGAAAAAAGGTCCTTTTATTGATCTTCACCTACTGAAGAAGATCGAAGTGGCGGCGGAAAAGAACGATCGCAAGCCGGTGAAAACCTGGTCGCGTCGTTCGATGATCCTGCCACAAATGGTCGGTTTGACCATCGCTGTACACAACGGTCGCTTGCACGTCCCAGTTCTCGTGAACGAAGACATGGTCGGCCACAAACTAGGCGAGTTTGCCGGTACCCGCACTTATCGTGGGCACGTGGCAGACAAGAAAGCCAAGCGTTAAGGGGTTAGGAAATGGAAGTAGCCGCTAAGTTGTCGGGCGCTCGAATCTCCGCCCAGAAAGCCCGCTTGGTCGCCGACCAGATCCGCGGGAAGAAGGTGGGCGAAGCGCTCAACCTGTTGGCTTTCAGCAGTAAGAAAGCCGCCGAGATCATGAAGAAAGTGCTGGAGTCGGCCGTAGCCAACGCCGAGCATAACGAAGGCGCAGACGTTGATGACCTGAAGGTCAGCACCGTTTTCGTCAACGAAGGGCGTTCGCTGAAGCGTATCATGCCGCGTGCCAAAGGCCGTGCTGATCGCATCGTCAAGCGGTCTTGCCATATCACTGTCAAGGTTGCTGACAAGTAACGGAGTCGAAGAGATGGGTCAGAAAGTACATCCCATTGGCATTCGCCTGGGAATCGTCAAGGAGCACACCTCCGTCTGGTACGCAGACGGTCGGACTTATGCGGACTATTTGTTCGCTGATCTGAAGGTGCGTGAGTATCTCCAAGACAAATTAAAAAGCGCGTCCGTAAGCCGTATCGATATCCATCGTCCGGCCCAAACTGCACGTATCACCATCCACACCGCTCGTCCAGGTATCGTTATCGGGAAGAAAGGTGAAGATGTTGAGAAACTGCGTCAGGACCTGACCAAGCAAATGGGTGTGCCTGTGCACATCAATATCGAAGAGATCCGCAAGCCGGAGCTCGACGGTATGCTGGTTGCGCAGAGCGTAGCTCAGCAGCTGGAGCGTCGCGTAATGTTCCGTCGCGCTATGAAGCGCGCTGTACAGAACGCCATGCGCATTGGTGCCAAAGGCATCAAAATCCAAGTGAGCGGTCGTCTCGGCGGTGCTGAAATCGCACGTACTGAATGGTATCGCGAAGGTCGTGTGCCACTGCACACCCTGCGTGCCGACATCGACTATGCCAACTACGAAGCTCACACCACTTACGGTGTGATCGGTGTAAAGGTTTGGATCTTCAAAGGCGAAGTAATTGGTGGTCGCCAAGAAGAACTGAAACCACAAGCACCAGCGCCTCGTAAAAAAGCTGCTAAGTAAGGGGTACGCCAAATGTTGCAACCAAAGCGTACGAAGTTCCGCAAGCAGATGACAGGCCACAACCGTGGTCTGGCTCAGCGCGGTAGCAAAGTCAGCTTCGGCGAGTTCGCGCTGAAGTCTGTAGCTCGTGGTCGTCTCACCGCTCGTCAGATCGAGTCAGCGCGTCGTGCTCTGACCCGTCACGTAAAACGTGGCGGCAAGATCTGGATCCGTGTATTCCCGGACAAGCCGATCTCCAAAAAGCCCCTCGAAGTTCGGATGGGTAAAGGTAAGGGTAACGTGGAATACTGGGTAGCCCAGATTCAGCCAGGCAAAGTCCTGTATGAAATCGAGGGTGTAACTGAAGAGCTGGCGCGTGAGGCTTTTGCCCTGGCTGCTGCAAAGCTGCCGCTCGCCACCGCCTTTGTTAAACGGACGGTGATGTGATGAAAGCGAATGAACTTCGTGAAAAATCCGCACAGCAGCTGAACGAGCAACTGCTCGGCCTGCTGCGCGACCAGTTCAATCTGCGTATGCAGAAAGCAACTGGCCAGTTGGGGCAGTCTCATCTGCTCTCGCAAGTTAAGCGTGACATTGCTCGCGTGAAGACTGTGCTCAACCAGCAGGCAGGTAAGTGATCATGGCTGAAGCCGAAAAGACTGTCCGTACGCTGACTGGCCGTGTTGTCAGCGACAAGATGGACAAAACCATCACCGTTTTGATCGAGCGTCGCGTTAAGCACCCGATCTACGGTAAATACGTTAAGCGTTCGACTAAGCTGCACGCGCACGACGAAACCAATCAGTGCCACATCGGCGACAAAGTCACTATTCGTGAAACTCGTCCGCTGGCCAAGACCAAGTCTTGGGCACTGGTTGATGTTCTCGAACGCGCTGTGGAAGTCTAAGGACTAGGGGTCGGAGAAATTATATGATTCAGACTCAATCCATGCTCGATGTGGCCGATAACAGCGGCGCTCGCCGTGTTATGTGCATCAAGGTGCTGGGTGGCTCCCATCGTCGTTACGCTGGTATCGGTGACATCATCAAAGTTACCGTGAAGGAAGCAATTCCTCGCGGTAAAGTGAAAAAAGGCCAAGTGATGACTGCTGTAGTAGTCCGCACTCGTCACGGCGTGCGCCGTGCAGATGGCTCCATTATCCGCTTTGATGGCAACGCTGCTGTTCTTCTGAACAACAAGCAAGAGCCGATCGGCACCCGTATCTTTGGGCCAGTGACCCGTGAACTTCGTACTGAGAAGTTCATGAAGATCGTCTCGCTCGCCCCAGAAGTGCTGTAAGGAGATCCGACATGCAAAAGATTCGTCGTGACGACGAGATCATCGTGATCGCCGGCAAAGACAAAGGTAAGCGCGGTAAGGTGCTTAAGGTTCTCGCAAATAACCGTCTGGTTATTGGTGGTCTGAACCTGGTTAAGCGCCATACCAAGCCTAACCCGATGTCGGGCGTACAAGGCGGTATCGTCGAAAAAGAAGCTCCACTGGACGCTTCTAACGTCGCCATTTTCAACGGCGAAACCAACAAGGCTGATCGCGTTGGTTTCAAAGTAGAAGATGGCAAGAAAATTCGTGTCTTCAAGTCGACCCAAAAAGCGGTTGATGCTTGAACACTGCTAGGTAGAAGACCATGGCACGACTAAAAGAGATTTACTGGAAAGAAATCGCACCGAAGCTTAAGGAAGAACTTAAGCTTTCGAACGTGATGGAAGTTCCACGCGTTACCAAAATCACCCTGAACATGGGTCTGGGCGAAGCGGTCGGTGATAAAAAAGTCATCGAGCACGCTGTTGCTGACCTGGAAAAGATCACCGGTCAAAAAGTCGTTGTGACTTACGCTCGGAAATCCATCGCTGGCTTTAAAGTCCGTGAAGGTTGGCCGATCGGCGTCAAAGTGACTCTGCGCCGTGAGCGTATGTACGAGTTCCTGGATCGTCTGCTGTCGATCTCCCTGCCTCGGGTTCGCGACTTCCGCGGCCTGAATGCCAAGTCCTTCGATGGTCGTGGTAACTACAGCATGGGCGTTAAAGAGCAGATCATCTTCCCGGAAATCGACTACGACAAGATCGATGCTCTCCGCGGTCTGGACATTACCCTGACCACCACTGCCAAGAACGATGATGAAGGTCGCGCATTGCTGCGTGCTTTCAAATTCCCGTTCCGCAACTGATTGGAGTAGGAAAATGGCCAAGATGAGCATGAAAAACCGCGAGCTGAAGCGTCAGCTCACGGTTGCCAAGTACGCCAAGAAGCGTGCAGCACTGAAAGCTATCATCGTTGATCTGAACGCAAGTCCAGAAGCACGTTGGGAAGCTACAGTTGCTCTGCAGAAGCAGCCACGTGACGCAAGCGCTTCGCGCATGCGTAACCGCTGCCGCCTGACCGGTCGTCCACACGGCGTTTACCGCAAGTTCGGCCTCGGCCGTAACAAACTGCGTGAAGCGGCAATGCGTGGTGACGTACCAGGTCTGGTTAAAGCCAGCTGGTAAGTACTTTCGAAGTCTCGGTGGTCAGGATCGCAAGATACTGACCGCCGGTGGCCTAGAATCTGGAACAAGCCCCTTTTGGGGCTTGTTTCATTTCCGGAGTGTGTCTAAAATACGCGGCTCGCCTGAGCCCGTGTATTTTATGCTCGGAGATTCTCGGCGACACGTAATGGCCGCAAGGCTAATTTTTTTGTATTAGGAGCGTCTAGCCATGAGTATGCAGGACCCGTTAGCGGACATGCTAACTCGTATCCGTAATGCCCAGATGGCTGAAAAGTCCGTCGTAAGCATGCCATCTTCCACGTTGAAGGTAGCTGTTGCCAAAGTCCTGAAAGACGAAGGCTACATTGCGGGTTATCAGATCAGCAGCGAAATCAAACCACTGCTGTCCATCGAGCTGAAGTACTTCGAAGGCCGTCCGGTCATCGAGGAAGTGAAGCGCGTTAGCCGTCCAGGCCTGCGTCAGTACAAGTCCGTCGATGATCTGCCAAAAGTTCGTGGCGGTCTCGGTGTGTCTATCGTCTCCACCAACAAAGGTGTGATGACGGATCGTGCTGCGCGCGCTGCCGGTGTCGGCGGCGAAGTTCTTTGCACAGTGTTCTAAGGGGGGATAAGCATGTCACGCGTCGCTAAGAACCCCGTTAAGCTGCCAGCCGGTGTCGAAGTCAAATTCGCAGGTGGCCAGCTTTCGGTGAAGGGTGCCAAGGGCACTCTGGAACTGAACATCCATTCGTCCGTTGAGATCGTTGAAGAAGCTGGTGAGCTGCGTTTCGCTGCTCGCAATGGCGATCAACAAACTCGCGCAATGGCCGGTACCACTCGTGCGTTGGTAAACAACATGGTCCAAGGCGTAAGCCAAGGCTTCGAGCGTAAGCTCCAGCTGGTCGGTGTTGGTTACAAAGCGCAAGCAAAAGGCACGGTTTTGAACCTGGCCCTTGGCTTCTCGCACCCAGTGGATTACGAACTGCCGGAAGGCATCACCGCTGAGACCCCTAGCCAAACCGATATCCTGATCAAGGGTATTGATAAGCAGCTGGTAGGTCAGGTGGCCGCTGAGATCCGCGACTTCCGTCCACCAGAGCCGTACAAAGGCAAAGGTGTGCGCTACGCGGACGAAGTCGTCCGTCGTAAAGAAGCCAAGAAGAAGTAGGGCATAGCAAATGACCGACAAAAAAGTTACTCGACTGCGTCGCGCTCGCAAAGCACGCCTGAAAATGCACGAACTCGAAGTCGTGCGTCTCTGCGTGTTCCGCTCGTCGCAGCACATCTACGCCCAGGTCATCTCGGCCGACGGCAACAAAGTCCTGGCAAGCGCCTCGACTTTGGATAAAGAACTGCGTGATGGTGCCACTGGCAACATTGACGCGGCCACTAAGGTTGGCCAGCTGGTCGCTACGCGTGCTAAGGCCGCTGGCGTCTCGCAAGTGGCTTTCGACCGCTCTGGCTTCAAGTACCACGGTCGCGTGAAAGCGCTGGCTGATGCTGCTCGTGAAGCTGGGCTGGAGTTCTAAGTTATGTCAAATAACGACCAAAAGCGCGACGAAGGCTACATTGAGAAGCTGGTTCAAGTTAACCGCGTAGCCAAAACCGTTAAAGGCGGCCGTATCTTCACTTTCACCGCGTTGACCGTGGTAGGTGATGGTAAAGGGCGTGTTGGCTTCGGCCGTGGCAAGTCACGTGAAGTGCCTGCTGCGATCCAGAAGGCAATGGAAGCTGCTCGTCGCAACATGATCCAAGTTGATCTGAACGGCACCACTCTGCAGTACGCAATGAAGTCCGCCCATGGCGCTTCGAAGGTGTACATGCAGCCTGCTTCTGAAGGTACCGGTATCATCGCTGGCGGCGCTATGCGTGCTGTCCTCGAAGTTGCTGGCGTTCAGAACGTTCTGGCCAAGTGCTACGGCTCGACTAACCCGGTAAACGTGGTTCACGCCACTTTTAAAGGTTTGAAGGCTATGCAGTCTCCTGAATCCATTGCCGCCAAGCGTGGCAAAAGCGTCAAGGAGATCTTCTGATCATGGCTACCGTTAAAGTAACGCTGATCAAAAGCATGACCGGCCGCATCCCTAACCACAAATTGTGCGTTAAGGGTCTGGGTCTGCGTCGCATCGGTCACACTGTAGAAGTACTTGATACTCCCGAGAATCGCGGGATGATCAACAAGGCTTACTACATGCTGCGTGTCGAGGGTTAATCGATGAAACTCAATGATCTGAGTCCAGCGCCGGGTTCCCGTCGCGAAAAGCATCGTCCGGGCCGTGGTATCGGTAGTGGTTTGGGCAAGACTGGTGGCCGTGGTCACAAAGGTCAGTCCTCCCGCTCCGGTGGCACCATTGCTCCAGGCTTTGAAGGCGGTCAACAGCCGCTGCACCGTCGCCTGCCGAAGTTCGGTTTCGTTTCCCTGAAGGCCATGGACCGCGCAGAAGTGCGTCTGTCCGAGCTGGCTAAAGTGGAAGGCGACATCGTTACCGTGCAGACCCTGAAAGATGCCAACGTGATCAACGTCAACGTACAGCGTGTGAAAATCATGCTGTCCGGTGAAGTGACTCGCGCTGTCACTATCGGCAAGGGAATCGGCGCCACCAAAGGTGCGCGTTCGGCTATCGAAGCAGCTGGCGGCAAGTTCGAGGAATAAATGGCTAAGCAAGGTGCTCTCTCAGCGCTCGGCAAAGGCGGTATGTCTGAACTTTGGGCTCGTCTGCGTTTTCTGTTCCTGGCGATTATCGTCTACCGAATAGGCGCACACATCCCGGTTCCAGGTATCAACCCGGACCGACTCGCAGACCTGTTTCGACAGAATGAGGGGACCATTCTTAGCTTGTTCAACATGTTTTCCGGCGGCGCGCTGGAACGGATGAGCATTTTTGCACTGGGGATCATGCCGTACATTTCGGCATCGATCATCATGCAACTGATGACCGCCGTCAGCCCGCAGCTGGAGCAGTTGAAGAAGGAAGGTGAAGCTGGCCGTCGTAAGATAAGCCAGTACACCCGCTACGGCACTGTCATCCTCGCCCTGGTCCAAGCTATCGGCATGTCCGTTGGTCTGGCAGGGCAGGGTGTTGCGTTCACTGGTGACTTTGGCTTCCATTTCGTCGCGGTATCCACGTTTGTGGCTGGTGCGATGTTCATGATGTGGCTGGGTGAGCAGATTACTGAGCGTGGTGTTGGTAACGGTATCTCGATGTTGATTTTCGCAGGTATCGTCGCCGGTCTTCCGAGAGCGATTGGGCAGTCTTTCGAGTCTGCGCGTCAGGGTGATATCAATATCTTCGCCCTGGTTGCCATCGGTTTGCTGGCAGTAGCGATTATCGGTTTTGTGGTGTTCATTGAGCGTGGTCAGCGTCGCATTGCTGTTCACTACGCCAAGCGTCAGCAGGGCCGTAAGGTTTTTGCTGCGCAGACCAGCCACTTGCCGCTGAAAGTGAATATGGCCGGGGTTATTCCTGCTATCTTCGCGAGCAGCATTTTGCTGTTTCCGGCTTCGTTGGGTGCCTGGTTTGGTCAGTCTGAAGGTATGGGCTGGTTGCAGGACATCTCGCAGTCGATCGCTCCTGGTCAGCCGTTGAATATTCTGCTGTTTAGTGCAGGGATTATTTTCTTCTGCTTCTTCTATACGGCGTTGATGTTCAATCCGAAAGACGTAGCGGAAAACCTGAAGAAGTCCGGTGCCTTTATTCCGGGCATCCGTCCAGGTGAGCAGTCTGCGCGCTACATTGATGGCGTTCTGACTCGCTTGACCATGTTCGGTGCTCTATATATGACGGCCGTGTGCTTGCTGCCCCAGTTCCTGGTGGTTGCAGCAAACGTTCCGTTCTACCTTGGCGGGACCTCGTTGCTGATCGTGGTCGTGGTTGTGATGGACTTCATGTCCCAAGTACAATCGCACCTCGTTTCGCACCAGTACGAATCCCTGATGAAGAAAGCCAACCTGAAGGGTTACGGCAGCGGCATGTTGCGCTGAGTACCCATAAGGTTCGAGGAGTTGGTGATGAAAGTTCGTGCATCGGTGAAAAAGCTGTGCCGTAACTGCAAGATTATTCGCCGCGAAGGTGTTGTTCGAGTAATTTGCAGCGCGGAACCGCGTCACAAACAGCGCCAAGGCTGAGTGTGATCCGCTTGAAGCCCGGCAGCTAGTGCGCTGCCGGGTTGATTATTTGTTATTACAGCGATATTATCTCGCGCCCTATTTCTTGGCTTCCGGGGCGTAGGTAGCTGTCAATTGGAGTCCCACTGAATGGCCCGTATTGCAGGCGTTAACATTCCAGATAACAAGCACACTGTTATCTCGCTGACCTACATCTATGGTGTTGGTCGCACTACTGCGCAGAAGATTTGTGCAGTCACTGGGGTCAACCCAGCCGCAAAGATCAAAGATCTGAGCGACGAGCAGATTGAGCTGTTGCGTGGCGAAGTGGCGAAGTTCACCACTGAAGGTGACCTGCGTCGCGAAATCAACATGAAAATCAAGCGTTTGATGGACCTCGGTTGCTACCGTGGTCTGCGTCATCGTCGTGGTCTTCCAGTGCGCGGTCAGCGTACCAAGACTAACGCGCGTACCCGTAAAGGTCCGCGTAAGCCGATCCGCAAGTAATCGCCCACGCGAATCGACAGGAAATTAATCATGGCAAAACCTGCTGCTCGTCCTCGTAAAAAAGTTAAAAAGACAGTGGTTGATGGCATCGCCCACATCCATGCATCTTTTAACAACACAATCGTGACCATCACCGACCGTCAAGGTAACGCGCTTTCTTGGGCTACCTCCGGTGGTTCGGGTTTCCGCGGTTCCCGCAAGTCCACCCCGTTTGCTGCTCAAGTAGCTGCTGAACGTGCTGGTCAAGCTGCGCTGGAATATGGCCTGAAAAACCTCGACGTTAACGTCAAGGGTCCAGGTCCAGGTCGTGAGTCTGCTGTTCGTGCTTTGAACGGCTGTGGCTATAAGATCGCCAGCATCACCGACGTGACGCCAATCCCGCACAACGGGTGCCGTCCGCCGAAGAAGCGCCGCGTGTAATCCAGGAGATTGTAAAGAATGGCTCGTTACATTGGTCCAAAATGCAAACTCGCTCGTCGCGAAGGCACCGATCTCTTTCTGAAGAGCGGCGTGCGCGCGATCGAATCGAAGTGCAACATCGAAGCAGCACCTGGTATCCACGGCCAACGCCGCGGTCGCCAGTCCGATTACGGCACCCAACTGCGTGAAAAGCAGAAGGTCCGTCGTATCTACGGCGTTCTCGAGCGTCAATTCAGCGGCTACTACAAAGAAGCTGCTGGCAAGAAAGGTGCAACCGGTGAAAACCTGCTGCAACTGCTCGAATGCCGTCTGGACAACGTTGTATACCGTATGGGCTTTGGTTCGACTCGTGCCGAATCCCGTCAGCTGGTATCGCACAAATCCGTCAGCGTAAACGGCCAAACCGTTAACGTCCCGTCTTACCAGGTTCGTGCTGGTGACGTGGTCGCGATTCGCGAGAAAGCAAAAAACCAACTTCGCATTGTCCAAGCTCTCGATCTGTGTGCCCAACGTGGCCGCGTAGAATGGGTAGAAGTAGACACTGAGAAGAAGTCGGGCGTTTTCAAGAACGTTCCTGCTCGCAGTGATCTGTCCGCCGACATCAACGAAAGCCTGATTGTCGAGCTCTACTCCAAGTAAGGGCTAGAAAATAGGTGCATCCATGCAGATTTCGGTAAATGAGTTCCTGACACCCCGCCACATTGATGTGCAGGTTGTCAGTCCAACCCGCGCCAAGATCACACTCGAGCCTCTCGAGCGTGGTTTTGGCCACACCCTGGGCAACGCGCTGCGCCGCATCCTGTTGTCCTCAATGCCCGGCTGTGCAGTAGTCGAGGCCGAGATTGACGGTGTGCTCCACGAGTACAGCGCCATCGAAGGTGTACAGGAAGACGTAATTGAAATCCTGTTGAACCTTAAAGGTCTGGCTATCAAGCTGCACGGCCGTGACGAAGTTACGCTGACCTTGTCGAAGAAGGGTTCGGGGGTGGTTACCGCTGCCGATATTCAGCTGGATCATGATGTCGAGATCGTTAACCCCGATCACGTAATCGCTAACCTGGCGTCTAACGGCGCCCTGAACATGAAGCTCACCGTAGCTCGTGGTCGTGGTTATGAACCGGCCGACTCGCGTCAGAGCGATGAAGACGAAAGCCGCAGCATTGGTCGCTTGCAGCTTGACTCTTCGTTCAGCCCGGTTCGCCGTATCGCATACGTGGTGGAAAACGCCCGTGTCGAGCAGCGTACTAACCTGGACAAGCTGGTTATTGATCTGGAAACCAACGGTACTCTGGATCCTGAAGAGGCTATTCGCCGCGCTGCAACCATTCTGCAACAGCAGTTGGCTGCGTTCGTCGACCTCAAAGGTGACAGCGAACCAGTGGTAATCGAGCAGGAAGACGAGATCGATCCGATCCTGCTTCGCCCGGTTGACGATCTGGAACTGACTGTACGTTCGGCTAACTGCCTTAAGGCGGAAAACATTTACTACATCGGTGACCTGATTCAGCGTACCGAAGTAGAACTGTTGAAGACTCCGAACCTGGGCAAGAAATCCTTGACTGAAATCAAGGACGTTCTGGCCTCCCGCGGTCTGTCCCTCGGCATGCGCCTCGACAACTGGCCGCCTGCAAGTCTTAAGAAGGACGACAAGGCGACTGCCTGATCGTCGTAATCACCGAACGTGAGTTTGGTAAGGAATGAACCATGCGTCATCGTAAAAGTGGTCGTCACCTGAGCCGTACCAGCTCGCACCGCAAGGCCATGTTTCAAAACATGGCGGTGTCGCTGTTCGAGCACGAGCTGATCAAAACTACACTGCCGAAAGCTAAAGAACTGCGTCGCGTTGCTGAGCCGCTGATCACTTTGGCCAAGACAGACAGCCTGGCTAACCGCCGTCTGGCTTTCGACCGTACTCGTTCGAAAGCTATCGTTGGTAAGCTCTTCAACGACCTGGGCAAGCGTTACGCTACCCGTGAGGGTGGCTACCTGCGCATCCTCAAGTGCGGTTTCCGCGCTGGCGACAACGCGCCTATGGCGTACGTCGAGTTGGTTGATCGTGCTACTGCTGGCGAAGCTGTATCCGCCGAGTAAGACGTCAGTCTGAAACGAAGAACCGGGCCTAGTGCCCGGTTTTTTGTGCGCGCTCGATAAGTAAAACTCCAGGCTTTAGCTATCCGCCCGAGGAGTTCGTTAGATAATATCTATCGAAGTTCACAATTTAATGAATTTGATGGTGTCATCTTCCTGGTCAATACTCCCTCTCAGCCGATTAGCCGGCAGTTCCAAGACTGACTGAGGAAGATTGAGCATGAGCCAGAATAAAACGCTTACCACCGCCAGCGGCGCTCCCGTTGCTGATAACCAGAACTCCCGTTCCGCAGGCCCACGCGGCCCGTTGCTGCTCGACGATTTTCACCTGATCGAGAAGCTCGCCCACTTCAACCGTGAAAACATCCCTGAGCGTCGTGTGCATGCCAAAGGCTCGGGTGCTTACGGTACGTTCACTGTCTCTAAAGACATTACTCAGTACACCAGCGCCAAGTTGTTCGAGTCGGTGGGCAAGCAGACGCCGACCTTTCTGCGTTTCTCCACCGTGGGTGGCGAACGTGGTTCGGCGGATACTGAGCGCGACCCACGGGGCTTCGCCTTGAAGTTCTACACCGAAGAAGGCAATTGGGACATCGTTGGTAACAACACCCCTGTGTTCTTCATCCGTGATCCGCTGAAGTTCCCTGACTTTATCCACACCCAAAAACGCCTGCCGCAAAGCAACCTGAAAAGCGCGCAGATGATGTGGGATTTCTGGTCGCACTCTCCAGAAGCTCTGCACCAGGTCACGATCCTGTTTTCGGACCGAGGCATTCCAGACGGCTACCGCCATATGCATGGTTTCGGCAGCCACACCTACAGCCTGATCAACGCCAAGGGCGAAAGGCACTGGGTGAAGTGGCACTACAAAACCAAGCAGGGCATCAAGAACCTGGCGCCTGCTGATGCTGCGCGCCTGGCCGGTACCGATCCTGATTACGCTCAGCGCGACCTGTTTGGCGCCATCGAGCGCGGTGACTTCCCGAAATGGCGCGTCTGCATCCAGATCATGACCGAAGCTCAGGCCAACGCTCATTTCGAGAATCCCTTCGACGTGACCAAGACATGGTCGCAGAAAGAGTTCCCGCTGATCGAAGTGGGTGAGTTGGAGCTGAACCGTAACCCGCTGAACTACTTTGCGGAAGTTGAGCAAGCAGCCTTCGGTCCAAGCAACATGGTTCCAGGTGTTGGTCTGTCCCCGGATCGCATGCTGCAAGGCCGTGTGTTTGCCTACGCGGATGCTCACCGCTACCGTATCGGCACCAACCACCAGCACCTGCCGGTGAATGCGTCACGCAGCCCGGTCAACAACTACCAGCGTGATGGCTCCATGGCGTTTGGCAGTAATGGCGGTGCTGCTCCTAACTACGAGCCCAACAGCTATGCAGATGCACCGAAGGAAGCTCCGCAGTTCTCCGAGCCTCCATTGGCGTTGAGTGGCGCGGCTGATCGCTATGATCACCGTGAAGATACCGACTACTACAGCCACGCGGGTGCACTGTTCCGTCTGATGAACGATGAGCAGAAAACCCTGCTGATCAACAACATCGCCGGCGCTATGGCCGGTGTTTCCAGCGATGTGGTTCAGCGCCAGTTGCAGCACTTCGTCAAGGCAGACCCTGCTTATGGAGAAGGGATTGCAAAGGCACTGGGTGTATCGCTTAACTAACTCTAAGTGATAAGCAGAACCGCCCTCATTTGGGCGGTTTTTGCGTTATTTAAACCACTTTTCTCAGAAAATCTTCACTTTTCTGCCGTTGGTCCCGTGACCTCCGAGTCATCATGGTTCAAACTACAGTCTTTAAAGCAGGGAGATGTAGGGCGATGCAAGGTCACCCCGACGTAATCGATTACCTCAACACGTTGCTGACGGGCGAACTGGCAGCTCGTGATCAATATTTCATTCACTCGCGGATGTACGAGGATTGGGGCTTTACCGAGCTCTATGAGCGTATCAATCACGAAATGGAAGAAGAGGCGCAGCACGCCGACGCACTGATGCGCCGTATCCTGATGCTCGAAGGCACGCCACGTATGCGTCCCGACGACCTGGATACCGGCACCACGGTGCCTGAGATGCTCGCCAGCGACTTGCGCCTCGAATACAAGGTTCGTGCTGCGCTCTGCAAGGGCATCGAGCTCTGCGAGCAGCACAACGACTACGTCACGCGCGAAATTCTGCGCGTACAGTTGGCCGACACCGAAGAAGATCACACTTACTGGCTTGAAAAGCAGTTGGGTCTGATCAAGCTGATCGGCCTGGAGAATTACCTGCAATCGCAGTTCTGATTCCGCCGGCTACAAAAAAGCCCCTGTCACCGCAAAGTGACAGGGGCTTTTTCATGGCGCCGAAAAATCAGGCCTTGTCGCGAGCCAGCAACGGTTTCAAGTAGTAACCGGTGTGAGACTGCGGCATCTCTGACACTTGCTCCGGCGTACCCACGGCAATGATTTGCCCGCCTTTGGAGCCGCCTTCCGGCCCAAGATCCACCAACCAGTCGGCAGTCTTGATCACGTCCAGGTTGTGCTCGATCACCACTACGGTGTTGCCGTGGTCACGCAAGCGATGCAGAACGTCCAGTAATTGCTGGATATCGGCGAAGTGCAGGCCGGTGGTCGGTTCATCGAGGATATACAGGGTCTTGCCGGTGTCGCGCTTGGACAGCTCGCGAGACAGTTTCACCCGCTGCGCTTCACCGCCGGAGAGCGTCGTCGCCGATTGCCCGAGCTTGATGTACGACAGGCCGACATCCATCAACGTTTGCAGCTTGCGCGCCAGTGCCGGGACTGCATCGAAGAACACTCGCGCCTCCTCGATGGTCATCTCGAGGGTTTCGTGGATGCTCTTGCCCTTGTACTTGATCTCAAGGGTTTCACGGTTGTAGCGCTTGCTCTTGCACACGTCGCATGGCACGTAGATATCCGGCAGAAAGTGCATCTCTACCTTGATCAAGCCATCGCCCTGACAAGCCTCGCAGCGCCCGCCCTTGACGTTGAAGGAGAACCGTCCAGGGCCGTAGCCACGGGAGCGAGACTCCGGCACGCCAGCGAACAACTCACGAATCGGCGTGAACAGCCCGGTATAGGTCGCCGGGTTGGAGCGTGGCGTGCGGCCAATCGGGCTCTGGTCGATGTCGACCACCTTGTCCAGGTGCTCCAGGCCCTTGATGCTGTCGTGGGCGGCAGCTTCCAGGGTGGTTGCACCGTTCAACGCGGTGGCGCTGAGGGGAAACAGTGTGTTGTTGATCAGTGTCGACTTGCCGGAGCCGGATACACCGGTCACACAGGTCAGCAGTCCCAGCGGAATCTCCAGGTCAACGTTGCGCAGATTGTTGCCACGCGCGCCCTTGAGGTGCAGCGCCATCTTCTTGTTGCGCGGAGTTCGCTTGGCCGGCACTGCGATCTTTACGCGTCCCGACAAGTATTTGCCGGTCAGCGAATCAGGATGCGCCATGACTTCAGCCGGTGTGCCCTCAGCAACAATATGTCCACCGTGCACGCCCGCGCCCGGGCCGATGTCGACCACGTAGTCCGCCAGGCGAATCGCGTCTTCATCGTGCTCGACCACGATCACCGTGTTGCCGATGTCCCGCAGGTGCTTCAGTGTGCCGAGCAGGCGGTCGTTGTCCCGTTGATGCAGGCCAATGGACGGCTCATCAAGGATGTACAACACCCCGACCAGGCCGGCGCCTATCTGGCTGGCCAGGCGAATCCGCTGCGCCTCGCCACCGGAAAGGGTGTCCGCGCTGCGGTCCAGCGACAGATAGTCGAGGCCGACGTTGACCAGGAACTGCAGGCGCTCACGGATTTCCTTGAGGATCTTGTCGGCAATTTCCCCTCGGCGCCCAGTCAGTTTCAACGTGCCAAAGTATTCGCAGGCATCGCCAATCGGCAGGTTGGTCACCGCCGGCAGCGTTTTCTCACCCACCCAGACATGACGCGCTTCGCGACGCAGACGAGTGCCACGGCAATCCGGGCATGGCTGGGTACTGAGGAACTTGGCCAGTTCTTCACGCACGCTGGCCGACTCGGTTTCGCGGTAGCGACGTTCCAGGTTCGGCACGATGCCTTCGAACGGGTGGGAGCGTTTGACGATATCGCCACGATCGTTCAGGTATTTGAAGTCGACGTTCTGCGAGCCGCTGCCGTGCAGGATGACTTTTTGTTGCTCGGCCGGTAGCTCGTTGAACGGCACTTCCAGGCTGAACTTATAGTGCGACGCCAAGGAACCGAGCATCTGGAAGTAATAGACGTTGCGCCTGTCCCAGCCTCGTATCGCGCCTTCTGCCAGTGTCAGGTCGCCATTGACCAGACGCTTGATATCGAAGAACTGCTTCACACCCAGGCCATCGCAGGTCGGGCAGGCGCCGGCCGGGTTGTTGAAGGAGAACAGCTTGGGTTCCAGCTCGCTGATGGCATGGCCACAGATCGGGCAGGCGAAGCGTGCGGAGAAGATGATTTCTTCGCCGGGCTCGTCGTCCATAGGCGCCACCAGGGCGATGCCGTCTGCCAGCTTCAATGCGGTCTCGAACGACTCCGCCAGGCGTTGTTGCAGGTCGGCGCGCACCTTGAAACGGTCGACTACCACGTCAATGGAGTGCTTCTTCTGCTTGTCGAGCTTGGGCGCTTCGTCCAACTCGTAGAGCTTGCCGTTGATCCGTGCGCGGACGAAACCCTGGGCGCGCAGTTCTTCAAAGACGGAAAGGTGCTCGCCCTTGCGCTCGCGAATCACCGGGGCCAGCAGCATCAGCTTGGCGCCTTCCGGCTGGGCCAGCACCAGGTCGACCATCTGGCTGACGGTCTGGGCTTCCAGCGGAATGTCGTGATCCGGGCAGCGAGGAATACCGACGCGGGCGTACAGCAGGCGCAGGTAGTCGTAGATCTCGGTAATGGTGCCCACGGTAGAGCGCGGGTTGTGGGACGTCGATTTCTGCTCGATGGAAATCGCCGGCGACAGGCCTTCAATGGTGTCGACGTCGGGCTTTTCCATCATCGACAGAAATTGCCGGGCGTAGGCCGACAGCGACTCCACATAACGACGCTGGCCTTCGGCATACAACGTGTCAAAGGCCAGGGACGACTTGCCGGACCCGGACAAGCCGGTGATGACGATCAGCTTGTCCCGGGGCAGGGTCAGGTCGATGTTCTTCAGGTTGTGGGTTCGAGCCCCACGAATCAGGATCTTGTCCAAGATGGCCTCGCACGGCGGGCGTAAATAATGCAGGAGTATACGGCTAAAGACTGGATGAATATACACTGTCAAGTGGCCGGGTGCAGCCTTAGATGAAAGCTGCGCGGCAAAGCGCCGCATATACCCTCTCAATCGATGGGACTGGTAGAATCGCCGCCGGTTCACACGAGGTTTTTCCATGCACGATCCCCACAGCGAACGCATGAGTGGCAGCGAGACCCGCGCGGCAAGCGGTCTGGCCCTGGTGTTCGCGTTCCGTATGCTAGGCATGTTTATGGTGTTGCCGGTCCTGGCGACCTATGGAATGGATCTCGCAGGAGCGACCCCCGCACTGATCGGCCTGGCGATTGGTGCCTATGGCCTGACCCAGGCGATTTTCCAGATCCCGTTCGGGATCATTTCCGACCGCATTGGCCGCCGCCCGGTTATTTACCTGGGGCTGATCGTCTTCGCCCTCGGCAGTGTGTTGGCTGCCAATGCCGATTCGATCTGGGGCGTGATCGCAGGACGAGTCCTGCAAGGCGCCGGGGCGATTTCTGCGGCGGTCATGGCACTGCTTTCCGACCTGACCCGCGAACAGCACCGTACCAAGGCCATGGCAATGATCGGCATGACCATCGGCCTGTCATTCGCCGTGGCGATGGTGGTAGGCCCGCTACTGACTCGCGCGTTTGGCTTGCACGGCTTGTTCCTGGCCACCGGCGGCATGGCGCTATTCGGCATCCTGGTCGTTGCCTTTATGGTGCCGCACTCCACCGGGCCGTTGCAGCACCGTGAGTCGGGCGTGGCGCGCCAAGCCTTGTTGCCAACCCTCAAGCATCCGGACTTGTTGCGCCTGGATTTAGGTATCTTCGTATTGCACGCGATGCTGATGTGCAGCTTCGTTGCCTTGCCCCTGGCCCTGGTGCAAAAAGCCGGGTTGCCCAAGGAACAGCACTGGTGGGTGTACCTCACTGCGTTGCTGATTTCGTTCTTCGCCATGATCCCGTTCATCATCTATGGCGAAAAGAAACGCAAAATGAAACGAGTTCTGCTGGGCGCCGTCGCGACACTGATGCTCACTGAGCTATTCTTCTGGCAGTTCGGCGACAGCCTGCGGGCACTGGTAATCGGCACGGTGGTGTTTTTCACCGCGTTCAACCTGCTGGAGGCTTCGTTGCCTTCGCTGATCAGTAAAGTTTCACCGGCCGGCGGCAAGGGCACGGCGATGGGGGTGTATTCCACCAGCCAGTTCCTCGGTTCGGCGCTGGGCGGGATCATGGGCGGCTGGATGTTCCAGCATGGCGGTTTGTCGGTTGTGTTCCTTGGATGCGCGGGGCTGGCTGCACTTTGGCTAGCCTTTGCTGTTACCATGCGCGAACCTCCCTACGTTACGAGTCTGCGCTTGCCGCTATCGCCCGAAGCGATTCGTGAAGCTGGTCTGGTAGAGCGCCTGAAGGCCGTCGTTGGGGTAACGGATGCAGTCGTGGTGGCTGAAGAAGCCGCCATTTACATCAAATTGGACACCGAATTATTGGATCGCGCGACGCTCGAGCAACTGGTCAATCCAGTGCCGACAGCGCGCCCAGCCTAGGAGAACGTTATGGCCCGTGGGGTTAACAAAGTCATATTGGTCGGTACTTGCGGCCAGGATCCCGAAGTTCGCTACTTGCCTAACGGTAACGCCGTGACCAACCTGAGTCTGGCGACCAGCGAACAGTGGACCGACAAGCAAACCGGCCAGAAGGTCGAGAAAACCGAATGGCACCGTGTGTCGATGTTCGGCAAGGTTGCCGAGATCGCCGGTGAGTACCTGCGCAAAGGTTCGCAGGTCTACATCGAAGGCAAACTGCAAACCCGCGAGTGGGAAAAAGACGGTATCAAGCGTTACACCACCGAAATCGTGGTCGACATGCAAGGCACGATGCAACTGCTGGGCGGCCGTCCACAGGGCGACCAACAGGGCCAGGGCGGCATGTCCAACTCGGCGCCGCGTCCACAGCAGTCCCGTCCGCAGCCAAGCCAGCAGCCACAGCGTGAGTCGCGTCCAGCGCCACAGCAGGCCGCGCCGCAGCCGGCAGCAGACTTCGACAGCTTTGATGACGATATCCCGTTCTAACTAGCAGTCTTTAATCCTAAGCTGCAGGCAGAAAAAAGCCCGCGCCGCCGACAAGGCCGCGCGGGCTTTTTACGACTGCTCAGTACTTAAAGCTGTGCAAAGCGCAGCATATCAGCGTTGACCCGTTGTTTATGTGTATCCGTTAACCCATGGGGAGCCCCTGTATATATCAGCAATTCTGCGTGAGGGATCAAGCGTTTGCTCTCGAGGGCTGAGGCGCGGATAGGTACGATTTGATCGTCACCGCCGTGGAGGATGAGGGTGGGTATATTGAAGTGCTTCAAATCCTCTCGAAAGTCGGTTTCCGAGAATGCCCTGATGCTATCAAAGGTGTTTTTATGGCCTCCCATCACACCCTGCATCCAGAATGAATTGATCAGGCCTTGTGACGGGACGGTACCTTGACGGTTAAAACCAAAGAAGGGGCCGCTGGCCAGATCCAGATAGAGCTGGGAGCGATTGGCAATCGAGTCTGCACGCATCCCGTTGAAGACCTCAATAGGCGTTCCTTCGGGGTTGCTATCGGTTTTCAGCATCAGGGGTGTCACCGCGCAGATCAGCCCTGTCTTGGCCACTCGTGCTGTGCCATGGCGGGCAATATAGCGTGCGACTTCACCTCCTCCGGTGGAGAAACCGAAGAGAATCGCGTCCGTCAGGTCCAAATGCTCGATCAACTCGGCCAGGTCGTCGGCGTAGTGGTCCATGTCATTGCCGTCCCAGGGTTGGCTAGACCGGCCATGGCCTCGGCGGTCGTGTGCTATGGCACGAAAACCGTTGTTGGCGAAGTGCAGCATCTGGGATTCCCAGCTGTCGCTGTTCAACGGCCAACCATGGCAGAACACCACCGGCTGGCCAGTGCCCCAGTCCTTGTAGTAAAGGTCGTTTCCTTCGCGTGTTTTCAGAAAAGGCATGAGGCATCTCCCATTGACGTGAGTACGGGTGAGTTTTCGTGGCGGATGGCCAGAAAATCGTCCGTGGACACTGCGCTGGCACATGCATCATGGATCAGCAGATAGACTGCTCTGCTGCTGACCCAAACTGACTTTAGCTCGGTTTGGCGCAAGCTGTAGGCGAGGTGCTAAGCCTCTGTAGAGGCTGTCGTCGTCACCAACTTGCGAAACTGATCCAGTACTGATGAAGTATCGCCAATGCGCGTAGCCAGATGCAGCGGCGCAACCAGGCTGCGACACTCCGAAAGCTCCCGATAAACAATGCCATCGCCACGAAGCCGTTGCATGGACGAAGGCACGATCGACACTCCAAGTCCCGCCGCCACCAGGCTTAAGGTGGCCGTCATGCGTGGTGCCTCCTGAACCACCTGCGGGCTGAACCCCGCCTCGCGGCAGGCCACGAGAATCGCGTCATACAAACCCAGTCCCACACGACGGCGATACAGCACAAAAGCCTCTGTCGCCAAGTTTGCCAACGGCAGCGGCGTTGTGGGATCCATGGCCAGCGGATGATCGGTGGGCAACGCCAGCAGCATCGGCTCCACCAGGATCGGTTCATCCTGCAAGGCTTGAGCACCACTCAGCGGTGAACGAATAAACGCCGCATCGAGTTTTTCATGGAGCAGCGCATCCAGCAGTTCGCCGGTACCGGCCTCTTCCAGTACCACCGAAACACCCACGAAGGTTTCCCGAAACAGACGCAACACGCTGGGAACAAAGGGATGCAACGCTGCGGAACTGGTAAAGCCGATGGCCAGCCGGCCCCGTTCACCGCGAGCCGCCCGGCGCACTACCTCCGCTACACCATCGACCTGGGCCAGAATTCCCCGGGCCTCATCCAGCAACGCAAGGCCGGCCGTGGTGGGGCGCACGCCTCGTGGCAGGCGCTCCATCAGCATCACGCCCAATTCGGCTTCCAGGCTTTGCAGCAGACGGGTCAAGGGCGGCTGTTGCATGCCCAGGCGCTCGGCGGCACGGGTGATATAGCCTTCTTCAGCGATGGCCACGAAGGCTTTGAGTTGTCGAAGTTCCAGCATTGGAATACTTCTCAGGTATGGGAGTTACTCAATCCTGGCATTTGTTCTCATGGCTCACAAGATTTAGGCTGTCTCCAACCCCTCAAAGAAGAAGGAATGCCGTGATGACCTGGTCAGCCAAGCAGTATTCGATGTTTGAACAGCAGCGTACGCGCCCCGTCCGGGATCTGGTCGCGGCGATTCCGGATGCGGATGTACGTACCGCCGTCGATCTGGGGTGTGGCCCCGGCAATTCCACTGAAGTCTTGGCCGAGCGCTTCCCGCACGCCACGGTGACGGGCATGGACAGCTCCGACGACATGGTGGCCAACGCCCGGGAACGTTTGCCGGCGCTGAATTTCGAGCTGGCCGACATCGGTGCCTGGCACCCGACACAGACATTCGATGTGATCCTGGCCAATGCGTCGCTGCAATGGTTGCCGGATCACGCCACGCTCTACCCGCATCTGGTGCATCAGCTGACGTCCGGCGGAACCCTGGCGGTGCAGACCCCGGACAACCTCGATGAGCCTGCCCACAGATTGGCCCGGGAAGTCGCGGCGCATGGCCCATGGGCAAGCAAGATCGGTGCGGTCAAACACAATGAGCGCCATACGGCGAGCGTGTATTACGAAATGCTGAGCAAGCATTGCAGCACCGTCGATGTATGGCGTACCACTTACCATCACCCATTGGCCGGCGGTCATGCCGCAGTGGTTGAGTGGTTCAAGGGCTCGGCACTGCGGCCGTTCCTGGCGCCACTGGATGACACCGAGAAGGCAGCCTTCCTTGAAGCCTACCTGGCGCGGATCAGCCAGGCATATCCAGCCTTGGCCGATGGCACGGTACTGTTGCCGTTTCCGCGCCTGTTCATCATCGCCACACGATAGTCATCAGCCGATCAAGTGGCGGTCACGCCGCCACTTGAGTCTTCAAGAATTCGTCTGCCGACACCACGCTGGCATAAGCAAACCCCAGTGATGACATAAACGCTGCATGTACCTGGGCCGCCGGCACGGTAGTGCCATTGAACTCCAGGTCCCGCGTGGCGCAGGCGTCGTGGATCACGGTGACGGTATATCCCATATCCGCTGCTGCACGGACGACACCGTCGACGCACATATGGCTCATGCTGCCGACCACCACCAAGTGAGTCACGCTGCGCTGTTCCAGCAGCATCCGCAGGTTGGTTTCGCGAAACGCATTGACGAAGTGCTTGAGCACCACCGGCTCGTCGTCTTGGTTAAGCACTTTAGGGTGCAAGTGTGCACCTTCGGAACCAGGGGCAAAGAAGGGGGCATCGTCGGCGGTGAACTCGTGGCGAATGTGGATAACCGAGTCGCCGGCTTGGCGAAAGGCCTGCAGCACCTGAACCGCTTTATCTGCCGCTGCGTCCACACCATTAAGGGGCCATTTACCCTGGGGGAAGTAGTCATTCTGGATATCGACTAGGATGAGCGCTTGCTGGGTCATGATTGTTCCCTCGTGAATAATTGAGGTGTCCAGTATCGTGGCTGGCGCGCGGTCTGGGGATTGGCGGCACCGACAATAGCAGGGGGAAAACTGACAATGGTGTTACAGCGTACAGTCGTCGAGCTGGGCATCCTGATCTACAGCGGGGCGCAGATGGCTGCTGTGCATGGTTTGACTGATCTGTTCGGTGTGGCCAATCGCATCGCCGCGGAGCATCAGTCGGGGCAACTACCGGTACTGCGTCTCAGCCATTGGCGGGCCGATGCCGACGAGGCCCCGAACCGGGTGTTCGACAGCCTGCCTGGCACTGAGCAGCCCCTCGTAGCCCTGCTGATTCCTCCCTCCATTGCCGGCTTTTCCGAAGGCCAGGCATCCGAGGCTCTGCTTGACTGGCTTCGTCGATTGCACCGCGCCGGTACGGTGCTGGGCGGTGTGTGTGTCGGTTCAATCCTGTTGGCTGAAAGCGGCTTGCTGGACGGTCGCAGCGCCACCACCCATTGGACGTCGGCCACCTCCTTCAGCGCCCGCTACCCGGCGATCAAGTTGGAAGCTGACAAGCCGATCGTCGACGACGGCGACCTGATCACCACCGCCGGGCTCATGGCCTGGTCCGAGCTGGGTTTGCGCGTAGTGGACCGTCTGCTTGGTCCGAGCATCGCCGCCAGCACCGCGCGTTTTCTCGTGATCGAACACAGCGACAGCGCGAGCGAATGTGGGAGTAATTTCGCGCCGATCCTCAGCCACGGCGATGCCGCGATCCTCAAGGTTCAGCACTGGCTGCAGGCCAGCGGTGCGGTGGATGTTTCATTGGCGGCGATGGCCCAGATCGCGGGCCTTGAGGAGCGTACTTTTCTGCGGCGCTTTCGCAGCGCCACCGGGTTGAAACCCACCGAATACTGTCAGCATCTGCGGGTCGGTAAGGCGCGGCAGCGGTTGGAGTTTACCAACGACACCATTGATCACATTGCCTGGACCGTGGGTTATCAGGACCCCAAAGCTTTTCGCGCAATCTTCAAGAAAATCACTGGGCTTGCGCCCAGTGATTACCGCAGCCGCTTTGGTGTGAACCCCGCCAAGGCACAGGTCTGACGCAGAGGGCTCCGGAATCAGTGCCCGGCCACCACCCGAGTCGAGCTCTCGGCATACACTGGGCCCAACCGATCCAGGCGACCGCTCCAGGCAGTCAGCGCCAACGCCACCAGCACCACCGAGCCACCTATCCACGCGGTGTGGATCAAACCCATGTGAGCGACAATCAGCCCACCGGCCCAGGCGCCGCCGGCGATTCCGAGGTTGAAGGCAGCGATGTTCAGGCCGGACGCCACGTCCACCGCGTTCGGCGTGTGATGTTCGGCCTGACGCACCACATACACCTGCAAGCCCGGCACGTTGCCAAAGGCGACCGCGCCCCAGACCAGTACCGTGGCGAGGGCCAGCCATGGGTTGCCGGCGGTCAGGGTCAGGATGAACAGCACGGCGGCGAGCAGGGCGAAGATGATTTTCAGCGCGCTGATGGGGCCGCGCTTGTCGGCCAGCTTGCCGCCCCAGATATTCCCGGCAGCCACCGAGATACCGTAGACCAGCAACACCAGGCTGACGGTGCCGGCGCTGAAGCCCGAGATGTCCTGAAGGATCGGTGCCAGGTAGGTAAACGCGATAAACGAGCCGCCGTAGCCGATGGCGGTCATCGCATACACCAGCAGCAAACGCGGCTGTTTCAGCACTTGCAGCTGTTGGAGTAACGACGCCGGTTTGCTGTGAGCGATGTTATTCGGCACATAGATCAGGCTACCGATAAACGCGATCACACCCAGGACCGAAACGGCGAGGAAGGTTTCGCGCCAGCCGAAGTGCTGGCCGATAAACGTCCCCAGAGGTACGCCGGTGACCAGGGCCACGGTGAGGCCGGTGAACATGATCGCAATCGCGCTGGCGGCTTTTTCCTTGGGCACAAGGCTAGTGGCGATGGTCGATCCGATGGAGAAAAACACCCCATGGGCCAGGCCGGTGACGATCCGAGCCAGCACCAGGGATTCATAACTCGGTGCCTGCCAGGCCAGCAAGTTGCCGAGGGTGAACAACACCATCAGCGACAACAGCAGCAACTTGCGCGGCACTTTGCCGGTCAGAGCGGTGAGCACCGGGGCGCCGATGGCAACGCCCAAGGCGTAGAGGCTGACCAGCAGGCCGGCGGATGGCAGGTTGACCCCAAGGTCGGCACCGATGGTGGGTAACAGGCCAACGATGACGAACTCGGTCGTCCCGATGGCAAAAGCGCTGAGGGTCAGCGCCAGCAAGGCAATGGGCATGGCTGCAACTCCGGTGGGTTTCAATCAGGAGCGCAGTGTCGAGGTTGGGTTTGTGTAGAAAAAGCCAGGTATTGGCATTTGATATTTGCCTGGAACGCACGTATCGAGGATTAATCTGGTGCCCTGCACGATTCCGGCATCGTTAGGTCGAGCGCTGGCGCTGTAGATTTTGTGTCACCTGGCCGGCCTCATCGCGGCATAGGTATCTACACATCTTTTGAATCCTGCGAAAACCCTGTAGCCGCTGCCGAGGTACGAGGCTGCGATGGGCCGCGAAGAGGCCCCAAGGCGGTCCTGCGGCCCGCATCGCAGCCTCGTGCCTCGGCAGCGGCTACAGAAAGTCAGGCACCTGCGCAATTGTGTAGATACCTACTGCTGCAATAGCGCCAGTACAGGCAACTCAAGCGTCAGTGCCTGATCAGTTTTTCCCGCACCCACCCCGCCGCTTGTTGATCCAGCTCCAGCAACACCTGCTGTTTGCCGGCAATCTCTACCGCCGCCAGTAAGCCATCGCGGTACACCAACCGATTACCGCTCAGCGCCGGCACCTTGGCGCCCGGCAGCAGCGTGCCCACCAGATTCAGCGGATCGGCCCCACACACCGCAATCAAACTGCCGTCATGGGGGCGGCGTCGAACTTCGCGCAGCAGTGGGATTGCTTCCGGCAGGGCGAACTGCTCACCCGCTAGGCCACTGACAAACCGTCCACCGCGAATCTCGCCCCGCGCCTCCAGCCGATGGAAGGTGCGCAGCAATTCCCGCCAACTGGGCAACCAATCCGCCTCGCGCTCCAGCAGGCGCCAGAACACCACGCCGTAGCGACGCAGCAGTGTCATCGCCACATGCTCCAGGGTCTCGGCCGAGTGCGCCGCCGGACGTGTACCGTCGGTTACCGGTGCTCGCCGCACCAGCGCCCAACGCCCGGCATCGTCCATCCCGCCGATAAACGCCCCGCGCCCACGTCGACTGCTGCGGGCCTGGCGTTTACTCGCCGGTGTGGTCAGCGCGCGCAGCCCGGCGAAGCTGTCGGCGTTCACTAACCCGGCGCCTACCAGTTCCTGCAAAGCGGTTTCCAGCTCACTGCGTAATAGGTGGGCTTCGTGGATCAGTTCATCGAAAAACAATGCGCCGTGGTCACGCAAGGCTTGATGGACTTTCTGCGCCTTGGGCGATAACTCCAGGCTGTCAGCTGCCTCGGTCAACCCACTCCACAACGCCACTTGGCTACGAGGCAGCAGCACCACCGGCGTACTGCGCAGTGCAATGGTGCTGGCCTTGGCGCTGAGACGAATCCACACCAGCTTGCCGCTGCGACACAACTCGTCCAGCCAGCTTGGCGAGTAGTCCTTGATCCGCGCACTGAGCAAATCACTGTCCCACGCCGACGTGGCGGCGGGGTACCCCTCGAACTGGCTGACGACCTGCGCCAACACCGCGCTGCCCTGGCCCCGCGTGCCCTCGGACAGGTGCTGCCAATCGAACAGAAAACGCATGAAGTCCTGCAACGCCACCGGCTCGATTTCCCGGCGCAGGCGCTTGACCGTGTAGCGATGAATCCGCGCCAGCAGATGCCGCTCGCACCATTGTTCTTCGCGCGCGCCCGGGCTGAACTGCCCGCGCAGCACATAGCCTTCGCGCTCCAGTTGCGCCAAGGCCTGGGTCACCGCAGGCACTGGCAATGCCAAGGGCGTGGCGATTTCGATCAGGGTCAACGGGCCAAATCCGCCGAGCCGTGCCCGCAGCACTTCCACCATGGCTTCGTCAAAGGCCCAGGGCTCATCGAAACCGGGTAACAACGGCAGATCGTTCGGGTAGATCGCCTGTAAACAACTCAAACGCTCCAACGCGACCCACACCGCTTGCCCGGCGCGGATCTGCAAACGACTGGCGCGTCCGCTGTCGGCCAGGTACTGCAGCCATTCGCTCCATTGTGGGGTGACCTCGGCGTCGGCGATGCACGCCAGGCTCATCAAGGCCTCATGCATCTCATCCAAACCATTGGGCGCCGGCCAGGCTTCTTCGCGTACCCCGGCGATGGCGTCGGCATCCAGCGCGCCGAGGTCATCAGTGCTGTGTGGGTCGCTCCAGCGCCGATTGAGCACGGCCTGGGTGCGGCGCTCTTCAAGTGGAGCATCATCGAGAAAGGTGTAGGGGCGAGCGCTGAGAATTTCCGCCGCCAGCGGCGAGGGGGCCGGCAGGTCTCGGCTGATCAGACGAATCTCGCCACGCTCCATACGGCGCAGCAGGGCCAGCCAGCCTTTGCTGTCCATGGCTTCGTGCAGGCAGTCATCGAGGGTTTGCTCTACCAGTGGGTGATCGGGTATTTCCCGCTCGCCGGCGAGGTTCTCCAGGCAGGCAATCTGGTCGGGGAAAACGCTGGCGATCAGGTCTTCACTTTTCATCCGCTGGATCTGCGGCGCTACCTTGCGCCCGCCGCTGTAACGCGGCAACGCCAGGGCCACTCCGGCATTCCAGCGCCAGCGCACGCCAAACAATGGCGCCTCCAGCAAGGCCTGAATCAGGATGTGTTCGGCGCTGTTGCTGTGCAGGTAGCGCCACACATCATCCAGTTCAAAGCTGTGGCTGGTAGACAGCGACAGCACGATAGCGTCCTCGCTGGCGGCGGCTTGCAACTCGAAGTTGAACGTGCGGCAAAAGCGCTTGCGCAGAGCCAGGCCCCAGGCGCGGTTGATGCGGCTGCCGAACGGCGTGTGGATGATCAGTTGGGTGCCGCCGGACTCGTCGAAAAACCGCTCCATGATCAGCGTGTCCTGGGACGGCAAGGCACTCAACGCCAGCCGCGCTCGCGCCAGGTAGTCCACCAGTTGTTCGGCGCTGGCCAGGTTCAGCCCTAGGGTGTCCGTCAGCCAGTCGAGGGCCGGTTGCAGATCACCGGGTGTGGCGGCCAGCAGCTCATCCAGTTGCCCATGCAGCCGCGCCACGGCAAACGACAACTCGGTGCTGCGCCCCGGTGCTTCACCGAGCCAGAACGGAATGGTCGGCGGCTGTCCGTGGGCGTCCTCGACCCGTACCTTGCCGGTTTCCACCCGCAGGATGCGATACGAGGTATTGCCCAGTTGGAAGATATCCCCGGCGATGCTCTCCACGGCGAAGTCTTCATGCACGCTGCCGATGTTCAGGCTTTGCGGTTCCAGCAGCACGCTGTAGTCGGCGTTGTCGGGGATGGTGCCGCCGCTGGTCACGGCCGTCAGCTTGGCGCCCCGGCGACCGCGCAGGGTGCGGGTCAGGGCGTCGCGATGCAAGTAGGCGCTGCGGATGCCTTGGCGTCCGTTGTAGCCTTCGGCGAGCATGCGCAGCAGCGCCTGGTAATGACCATCGTCCAACTCGGCATAGGGCGCAGCGCGCTGGATCAAAGCGAGCAGCGCTTGCTCCTGCCATTCCTGGCAGCTGACTTCGGCGATGATCTGCTGGGCCAGCACGTCCAAGGGGGCGACGGGGATCAGCAAGGTGTCCAGTTCACCTCGGCGTACGCAGTCGAGCAGGGCGGTGCATTCGATCAGATCATCGCGGGTAGTGGCGAACAAGCGGCCCTTGGGTGTGCCGCCGACCTGGTGCCCGGAGCGACCGACCCGTTGCAAAAAACCATTGATGGAGCCGGGCGAACCGATCTGGCATACCAGGTCGACTTCACCGATATCAATCCCCAGTTCCAGCGACGCGGTGGCGATCAGCACTTGCAGCGCGCCGCTTTTAAGCCGTTGTTCGGCGTCCAGGCGTAACTCCTTGGCCAGGCTGCCGTGGTGGGCGGCCACGGCCTCCTTGCCCAGGCGTTCGCTCAGGTGCCGGGCCAGGCGTTCGGCCAGGCGCCGGGTGTTGACGAAAATCAGCGTGGTGCGGTGGGCGCGGGCCAGTTCGGCGAGGCGGTCGTAGACCAAATCCCATACATCATTGGCCATCACCGCCGACAGCGGCACGGGCGGTACTTCGATGTCCAAATCTCGAGGTCGGGCGTGGCCGATGTCGACTATTTCGCAGGGGCGGTCGGTGCCCACCAGAAAACGCGACACGGCTTCGATGGGCTTTTGTGTAGCCGACAGACCGATGCGGGTCAGCGGCTCGCCGCACAGTCCCTGCAAACGCTCCAGGCTGAGGGCCAGATGACTGCCGCGCTTGCTGGCAGCGATAGCGTGGATTTCATCGACGATGACCGTGCGGGTGCTGGCGAGCATCTGGCGGCCCGAGTCCGAACCCAGCAGCACGTAGAGCGATTCCGGAGTGGTCACCAGGATATGCGGCGACTTTTTGCGCATCAGCGCGCGGTCTTTTTGCGGGGTATCGCCGGTGCGCACGGCGGTGCGGATCTCCAGTGGCGGCAGGCCCAGGCGTTGCAGGTGCTCGGTGATGCCGGCCAGCGGGTTTTGCAGGTTGATCTGGATATCGTTGGACAGCGCCTTGAGGGGCGAGACGTAGACCACTTGGGTCTGCTCTGGCAACTGGCCTCCATTGGCCAGGCCTTGATGCACCAGATCGTCCAACACGGCGAGGAAGGCCGTCAGGGTCTTGCCCGAACCGGTGGGCGCGGCGATCAGGGTCGAGCAACGCTGGCGAATTAATGGCCACGCCTGGGCCTGGGCGCGGGTCACCGAGGGGAATGTGCTACGGAACCAGGCACTGACGGCGGGGTGGAAGCCCTTCAATACCGTGTCCGTGGATTCAGGAAGGTTCATGGGACAATTTATGCGTCCGGCCGGGGCAAGTTGCAACCCCGCACTTTCTAAGTGACGGTTGCGCTACAAACCCGCAAAATGCAACGATTCTGGCAAATGCCAACGGCACGGCTCACACGCCTGTCGATAATAACCATCGTTCCAAACAGACCGGGCCTGCTCAATCTATGCGAATGCGCCTTATGTTACTGGGCGGCGGGAATGCCCTCGGGCAGGCGCTGATTCGCCTCGGTGCGGAGGAAGACATCGGATTCCTCGCACCTAAACCGCCCCAAGACGGCTGGGATGCCGCAAGCCTCACCCAATTGCTCGACGACACCCGTCCCGATGCCTTGATCAACCTCGCCTATTACTTCGACTGGTTTCAGGCGGAGACGGTCAGCGAAGCGCGGCTGGCTGGGCAGGAGTTCGCGATCGAGCGTCTGGCCGAACTCTGCCAACACCACAACATCACCCTGGTGCAACCGTCCAGCTACCGGGTGTTCGATGGCTCCCGCGCCACCGCCTACAGCGAAAAAGACGAACCCGTGCCCTTGGGCCTGCGCGGTCAGGCGTTGTGGCGCATCGAGCAGAGCGTGCGCGCCACCTGCCCGCAGCATGTGCTGCTGCGCTTTGGCTGGCTGCTGGATGACAGCGTCGACGGCACTCTCGGGCGCTTCCTGGCCCGTGCCGAGAAACCCGACGAATTACTGATGGCCGACGACCGCCGTGGCAATCCGACGCCGGTGGACGATGCCGCTCGGGTCATCATATCCGTGCTCAAGCAACTCGATTGCGCCGCGCCGTTGTGGGGGACCTACCACTACGCCGGCCACGAGGCGACCACGCCACTAGCCCTGGGCCAGGCGATTCTGACTGAAGCACGCAACTTCCATGTGCTGGCGATTGAATCACCGACCGCCCAGGCGCACGCCGCGCGGCCCGACGCCGCTGAAGAACCGCAGCATGCGGTACTGGCCTGCAAGAAAATTCTGCACACCTTCGGCATCAAGCCTCGGGCGTGGCGGGCGGGATTGCCTGCGTTGCTGGATCGGTTCTACCGACACGGTTGAATACAACCCAAAACGAAATGTGGGAGCTGGCCTGTGTGGGAGCTGGCTTGCCTGCGATAGCATCTCCTCGGTGTAACAGGTACACCGAGGTGTTTGCATCGCAGGCAAGCCAGCTCCCACACAAGCCTCGCTCCCACATTTCGTTAGGCGGTGTTACTTAAGTCGTGCTTAGAACTTGTAGCCAATACCAACCATGTAAACCATCGGATCAACATCCACATTGACCTTGGCCCGAGTACCGGCGGCCAGGGCGTTGTTGTCGACGGTGGCTTTGGTGCTGATGTCGATGTAGCGAATCTGACCGTTGATCATCCACTTGTCGGTGATCATGTAGTCGGCACCGATCTGTGCGGCCCAGCCCCAGGAGTTCTCGGCCTTGAAGTTGCTGAAGCCGGCTTGCTCGGCGCGGCTGCCGACGTGTTCGTCGTAGATCCAGGTGTAGTTGATACCCGCGCCCACATACGGTTGGAACGCCGACTTGCTGTCCAGCGGGTAGTACACGACGCTCAGGGTCGGCGGCAGGTGTTTGAGTGTACCGAGCTTACCGTTGGCGGCGCCCAGCGCGGTGTTCTTGAGTTTCACGTCATGCTCGAACGGTGTGGCCGCCAGCAGTTCGATACCCCAGTGGCTGGTGAACATGTAGGCAAAGTTGAGGCCCAGTTGAGTGTCGCTGCTCATGGTCGCCTTGCCGCCCAGGTTGGTGCCCGCCAATGGGCCCTGATCAACCTTTACGCTGCCGCTGTCGGCCTTCGGGTTGACGGTGATTGCACCGGCACGGATCAGGATGTCCCCGGCTTCGTGGGCGTGGGCAACAGGGGCGACGAGGGCAAGTGCGACGAGAGACGCACTGAGCAGGGACTTGTTCATGGGAGCTCCAAAGGACGTATTAAAAGGGATACGTCCAATGGTAAAGATCGTTCCGTTCGAGCCTTTGACTCAGCTCAATGAAACGGCGATCACGCGCTATTCCTGCAGTTCGTACACGTAAATCTTCTCGGCATCCATCTGATACCCGGCGTCCGCCAGCTCGCTCGTGGACGGTTTTACCTGCATCTGGCCTTCAATCCAATACGGTTGATAGAGCTCGTCGAGCTTCACGCCCACTTCGCTTTTGACATGCACGATCTGGTTCGACGGCGGTGGCGGCACGTGGATACAGGCGCCGAAATACGGCACCAGCAGAAACTCCGTGGTGCGGCCTTCTTCGCTGACTTCCAGGGGAACGATATAGCCCGGCAGGCGGATGTGCTTGCCGTTCAAGCTCTGCACCACCGGCGCGTTGGGCAGGTCCTGCTTGGCTGCCGGTGCGGCCTCCACGGACAGCGCGTCGGCCATGCCCGACAAGTTATGCAGCGGTTTCATATTGGGGATTTCCGGCGGCGCATCCGGCGGAATCATCTCCTGCCACGACAGGTCCCTGGGCTGCTCGGCAGCCCAGGCGGGCAGGGCCACCAGCAGTAACAGCGCAAGCAGGGCACGACGCATCGAAGCCTTCCTCATAAACGTATGGACAGGCCGTCGGCCAGTGATTGTCG
The DNA here is from genome assembly GCF_009724245.1 of Pseudomonas spelaei. GTDB lineage: Bacteria > Pseudomonadota > Gammaproteobacteria > Pseudomonadales > Pseudomonadaceae > Aquipseudomonas > Aquipseudomonas spelaei. The sequence goes on from NZ_WNNK01000020.1 coordinate 53,496, forward strand.
GTAGGCGCGCCAGGCCGGCACGCTGCCCATCAACAGGGCGGCAACGAGGATACCGGCCAACAGCGTCCATTCATATTCGCTCGGCCAGGACAGCGGTAAATCCAGGCCGTAGTTGGCCTGTAGATAACCGCGCGATGCCGCGATGCAGACGTACAACAATCCGACGCCCGCAACCACACCAGAGAATGCCAGAGCGAAGGCTTCAAAAATCAGCAGGGTCGCAATATGCCAGGGGCGTGCACCCACTGAACGCAGGATTGCCATTTCCCGACGACGTTCGTTGAGGCTGGTGAGAATCGCCGTGAGCATGCCAATCAAACCGGTCAGCACCACAAACAATGAGATCACGAACAGCGCTTTTTCGGCGGTGCCCATCATGCTCCACAGCTCCTGCAGCGCCACGCCCGGCAGAATCGCCAGCATCGGCTCACCACGGAATTCATTGATCTCCCGTTGCAGGGCAAAGGTCGAGATCTTGTTGTTCAGGCCCAGCATGAACGCGGTGATGGCTTGCGGCGTGAGGTCCATGTTGCGCGCCTGATCAGCACTGATCCGTCCCTTGCCTTGCGCCGGCACGCCGTTGTGCCAGTCGATGTGAATCGCTTCCATGCCGCCAAGGCTGATATGCAGTGTGCGGTCCACCGGTGTGCCGGTGCGCTTGAGGATGCCAACCACGGTGAACGGTTTGTCATCGTGTTTGACCAGGCTGACCACCGCCACGCCATGGGCCAATACCAGCTTGTCGCCGAGTTTGTAGTGCAGTGCATCGGCCACTTCGGCGCCGAGCACCACCTCGAAAGGGTCGGTGGCGAAGGCGCGGCCGCTGGCCAGTTCCAGGTTCTGTTTGCGGCCGTATTGGTAATGCTCGAAGTAGGACTCATTGGTGCCCATCACCCGGTAGCCGCGGTGGGAGTCGCCGAGGGAAATCGGGATCGCCCATTTCACCTGCGGGCTGGCGGCGAAGTGCTCGTAGCTGTCCCAACGAATATTGTTGGTGGCGTTGCCGATGCGGAACACTGAATACAGCAGCAGATTGACCGAACCGGAGCGCGCGCCCACGATCAGGTCGGTGCCACTGATGGTGCTGGCGAAGCTGGCGCGGGCTTCGGTACGCACCCGTTCCACTGCCAGCAGCAGGCACACCGAAAGGGCGATGGCGAAGGCGGTGAGGATCGCAGTGAAGCGGCGGTTAGCCAGGCTGGCCATGGCTAGACGAAACAAATACATCTCAAACCTCTACGGGCGTGGCGGCACGATTGAGTTCGGCCAGCGACAGGTTGCGGTCGAACAGCGGCGCCAGGCTTTGGTCATGACTGACAAACAACAGGCTCGCGCCGGCTTCGCGGCATTCGGCGAACAACAGCTGAATGAAGGCTTCCCGAGCATCGTAGTCCAACGCTGAAGTGGGCTCGTCGGCGATCACCAGTTCCGGCTGGCCGATCAGTGCCCGCGCGGCGGCTACACGTTGTTGCTGGCCAATGGAGAGGGAATCGGCTCGGCGTTCCAACAGGTTCTGGTCCTTCAGGCCCAGGTGGGCGAGCAAGGTTGCGGCGGCCTGATCGACGCTGCCGTGACGCTGGATTGCCCGTTGGGCTCGCAGCTTGGAGAAGTGGCAGGGCAGTTCGACATTCTCGCGCACCGAGAGAAACGGCAGCAGGTTGAACTGCTGGAAGATGTAGCCGGTGTGGTCGACGCGAAAACGGTCACGGGCGCCGGCCGAAAGCTCGGTCAGCTCCTGGCCCAGCAGGCGAATACTGCCGCGACTGGGCTTCTGCACGCCACCCAGCAGGCCCAGCAAGGTGGTCTTGCCACTGCCACTGGGGCCTTTGAGAAACAGGGTTTCGCCTGGCTCCAGGCGAAACGCCGGGATGTCCAGCAGTTGAGGGTGACCGGGCCAGTTGAAGCCCAGGTCGGACAGTTCGATAAGTGCTTGGGTCATGTCAGGCCAATTCACAAAAAAGTGGTGCGTTGTAGCCGCTGCCGCCAGGCTGCGATCGACCGGGAACCGGTCGCAGGGTATTGAAAACCGTGAAGGCCCTTCGGGCCTTATCGCAGCCTTCGGCAGCGGCTACAGATTGCGCAAGCCTCAGAACTTGAGGGTGGCGGCTGCGGCTGTCGCTTCCACACCCTGCTGGCCGCTCGGGCCAATGAGTTGTACCTGAATTTTCTGAGTGGCGGGGAATGTCTTGAACACTTGAGTCAGGTCGAGGTTGCTCAGCGCGGTCGGGGTGGCGCAGGTGAATTGGTAGTGGGCGTGGATTTCGCTGTGGTCATGATGATGCTCGTGGGCGGCGGCGCCTTTGCCATCGGTGGCGTGGTCGGCATCGTCGTCGTCATGATCGGCTTCAGGCTTGTCGCCGAACAACGGGCTGTTCAGTTCCTGGGTGCTAACCACACAGCCGGCGGCTTTTGGCAGGTTGAACAGTACCAGTGGCTTTTCCAGCTGTTTGCGGGCGGCGGCGACTTTGGCTTTGTCGGCAGCGGTGGTGGCGAGGTGTTCGAAACCCACCAGGTTCATCGCCGGGCTGTCCAGTTCCAGCTCCAGGGCCTGGCCGTCGAGCACCGCGTTGAGGCGACCGACGCCGTGTTCGTGGGCGCCGAGGCTGCCATGTTCGTGATCATGGTCATGCTCGTCAGCGGCCTGGGCGATGGCCAGTGGTAGCAGGGCGAACGGCAAAGCGAGCAACAAACGGCGCATGGTGGAGCTCCTGGGCGAAGGTGAATGTTTTGTTATGTGATCTTATAACAATATAGCGGCGAGTTTGACCGCCCGCTTGGCGTAGCGCAAGACGCGTGGGAGCATGCTCGTCAGAAAAGTACGGGAGTAAGCGCGATGTTACGAATCCGTGGAACCATCGGCGACTTGCCGGTGGACTTGACCCTGGAGCTGGATGACGGTGATTGGGCCCGATTGGGCGCGCAGTTGCAGACCAGCAAAGCATCGAGTGCCGAGCCTGTGGTTGCGCCGGCTCCGGGTAATCTGGACGAGAGCCTGTGGCAGGCCGCTCAGGACCTGTTGCGCAAGGCCGGGCAACTCAATGGGTTGGAATTGCTTGATCAGTTGGAAGGGTTGGCCGGCAGTGCCTCGGCGGGCAAGCGCCTGCTGGTGCGCCTGCGCCATAGCGCCAAGGTCAAGGTGGCCAGCGGCGGGGACACGCCGCTGTACAGTTGGATCGAATAACGATCAGTACAACGCGGCGAACAGCTTGCGGCGATACACGGTGACCAGCGGGTGGTCATTGCCCAGCAGATCGAACACCTGCAGCAGCGTCTTGTGGGGCAAGCCTTCGCTGTAGCTGCGGTTGCGGATGAACAGTTTGAGCAGGCCATCCAGCGCAGCGTCGTATTGCTGGCGCGCCAGTTGTTGCACGGCCAGTTGATACACCGCCTCGTCATCCTGCGGGTTTTGCGCCAGACGGCTTTTCAGCTCGGCGGCGTCCGGCAGGTCAGCGGCCTGGCGCAAGAAGGTGATTTGCGCCTTGGCGCCGGCCAGCGCGGCCTTGTGATCGTCGCTTTTGACGGCGTCGAGCACGGTTTGCGCTTCGTCCAACTCGCCGCGTTCGGCCAGGCAGCGTGCATAGAGAATCAGTGCGGCGGCGTTGGTGTTGTCTTCGCCCAGCAAGGCTACCAGCACAGCCTCGGCATCGCTGATGCGACCGTCGGCAAACAACGCCTGGGCTTGCTCCAGCGGGTCAGCAGCGGGTGGCGGCGGCATTTGTACATGCGGCTCCAGCATCGCCCGCACGGCGGATTCCGGTTGCGCACCGGCAAAGCCGTCCACCGGCTGGCCGTCCTTGAACAGCACCACCGTCGGCAGGCTGCGAATGCCAAAGCGTGCCACCACGTCCGGCTCGGCATCGCAATCGACCTTGGCCAGCAGCAACTCGCCCTGATAACTCTCGGCAATCTGCGCCAGCATCGGCATCAACGCCTTGCACGGCGCGCACCACTCGGCCCAGAAATCCACGAGCACGGGTTTTTCGAAGGAGTTCTGGATCACCGCCTGGTCGAAGGTGGCGGTGGTGGCGTCGAAGATGTACGGCGTGGGCTCACTCATGGGGTATCTCAAACAAAGCGTGGGATGGGGCAACTATAAGGGCTGGCGGGGCTCGCTGAAAGCGGGGCAGTCTTGAGGTCGCTATCGCAGGCAAGCCAGCTCCCACAGTTGAAATGCATTCCCTCGTGGGAGCTGGCTTGCCTGCGATGGCTTCAAGTGCGCTGCGAATGGTACAGGCTGACCTTGCGAAACTCCCAAGGCTCGGCCAGGTCGGGCAAGGTCAGGGCATCCAGGATTTCCAGTCGCTGATAATCCGGGTGCTGGAAATCCCTTACGCGAGAGTCTGCGACTAACGCTTCGCGACCGCGAGTCAGGAACTGATCCAGCAACGGCAAGTTCGCCCGGTCATACAGCACATCGGCCACCAGGATCAGGTCAAACCGGTCAGCCTCGGCGAAGAAGTCATTCGAGTAAGTGAGCGCCACGTCATTGAGTTCCGCATTGGCCCTGCATGCATCCAGCGCCAGCGGATCGAGGTCGCACGCAACGACCTCCAGCGCTCCGGCTTTTATCGCCGCAATCCCGGCAACGCCCGAGCCCGCGCCAAAGTCCAGCACCCGCTTGCCTGCGACCCACTCGGGATTAGCTGCCAAATACCTGGCCAGTGCCAAACCACTGGCCCAGCAAAAGCTCCAGTACGGTGGCTCATGAAGGATGCGCCGGGTTTCTTCCTGGCTGAAGGCCCGGTCCATGTTGTCGGCGTCCAGCAGCCACAACGACAACTCGGTACCCGGCAACGGGCAGGGCACCAGGTGGGCGTCGCCGATCAGTTCACTCAAGGCCCGTTGCAGGTCCAGCGGTGGCGTCATGGGGCTTTGACGAATTGCAGGGGGCCGGTGCTCTGGGTGATTGCCTGGGTGATACGCACGGCGGGCAGGTGCAGGATCAACTGGCCCGACTGGCTGGCGCGACCGCGCAACTCAACCCGCGCACCGGCTGGAAAAACGTCGGGGTTAAAGCGCAGGCGAAAGGCCAAGGGTTTGTTATTGCCGATCAACACACTGCTGGCGAGCAGTTGTTGCGGACGGTTGCGGTCGTCAATGACCATCATTGCCAGTTCGACTTCCGCGCCAGCGGGAATGCCGTTCAGCGTGCCGCTGACTTCACGCTGGTACGCCGGCAACGGGCCCAGCTCTTCCACACCTGGGATTTTTTTCTCTTGTTGGGGCGTTGGTTGTGGGGCGGCCGGTTTCGGGGCATGGCTGCTGCAAGCGACCAGGAAACTGAACAAAGCAAGCATGACAAGCGGTCGTAGCGACATGTACGGCTCCAAAAAGGGCGAAAATCCGTGGCTTAAAAAATATGAAACATAATAGTCAGCCTATATACCGTAAAGGCTATGGCTTGTCTTGCCACGGGGATGCGCTACCATGGCCCTCCCATTTTTTGTTGCCTGCCACCATGCACTGTCCCTTCTGCGGTGCCAACGACACCAAAGTCATTGACTCGCGTCTGGTCGCCGAGGGCGAACAGGTGCGTCGCCGGCGTGAATGCCTGGCCTCTGGCTGCGGTGAGCGTTTCACCACCTTCGAAACCGCCGAACTGGTATTGCCACGTCTGATCAAGACCGACGGCAGTCGCCAGCCCTTCGACGAAGAAAAACTGCGCGCCGGAATGCAGCGCGCCCTGGAAAAACGCCCGGTGAGTGTCGAGCGGCTGGAAGCGGCGCTGGTGCACATCAAGCACAAGCTGCGGGCGACCGGTGAGCGCGAAGTCAAATCCCTGGTGGTTGGAGAACTGGTGATGGGCGAGCTGCAAAAGCTCGACGAAGTCGCCTATATCCGTTTCGCCTCGGTGTATCGACGCTTCCAGGACCTCAATGAGTTCCGCGAAGAGATCGACCGCCTGGCCCGTGAGCCAGTCAAAGAATGAACCCACCTTCGGCAGAACAAGCGGTCCTCGACGCCCATTACATGGCTCGCGCCCTGGAGTTGGCACGCAAGGGCCTGTACACCACTCATCCCAATCCACGGGTGGGCTGCGTGATTGTCCGTGATGGGCAGGTTGTTGGTGAAGGCTGGCACGTGCGCGCCGGCGAGCCCCACGCCGAAGTCCACGCCCTGCGCGCGGCTGGAGACAAGGCCCGTGGCGCTACGGCTTACGTGACCCTTGAACCGTGCAGCCATCATGGCCGCACGCCTCCCTGCGCCGATGCGTTGGTGAACGCCGGTTTGGCGCGGGTCGTCGCAGCGATGCAGGACCCGAACCCGGAAGTCGCCGGCCGCGGCATGCAGCGTCTGGCCCAGGCCGGAATCGAGATCCACAGCGGCTTGCTGGAGAACGAAGCGCGGGCGCTGAACCTCGGCTTTCTCAAGCGTATGGAACATGGGCTACCGTTTGTGCGGGTCAAGTTGGCCATGAGCCTGGACGGTCGCACCGCGATGGCCAACGGCGAGAGCCAATGGATCACCGGCCCGGCGGCGCGGGCCGCCGTGCAACGCCTGCGGGCCCAGGCCAGTGTGGTGCTGACCGGCGCCGATACGGTGCTGGCCGACGGTGCTCGTCTGACCGTACGCGCCGCCGAACTGGGCCTGGATGAAGAAACCACCGCGCTGGCCATGTCCCGACCGCCGTTGCGCGTATTGATCGACGGCCGCCTGCGAGTGCCGTTGAACGCACCGTTCTTCAAGGCCGGCCCTGCGCTGGTGATCACCTGCGTGACCCCGGACAACCAATACCCCACCGGCCCTGAGTGCCTGGTGGTGCCGGGTGTCGACGGTCAGGTGGACCTGCGTTCCGCTTTAGTGGCCCTGGCGGCCCGTGGCGTCAACGACGTGCTGGTAGAGGCTGGCCCAAGTCTGGCGGGTGCCTTCGCTCAGCAGGGCCTGGTGGACGAGTACGTCATTTTCGTCGCCGGCAAGTTTCTCGGCTCCGCCGCCCGGCCTTTGCTGGACTGGCCGCTTGAGAAATTGGCGGACGCCCCCCAACTCAAGATCACTGAAATGCGCGCTGTAGGCGACGACTGGCGAGTCACTGCCATCCCTCTGCCATCAGCGGGCGTATAATTCCCGGCCTGCGCCGAGCTCCCCAGGAGGACTCCATGTTCACCGGCATTATCGAATCCATTGGCAGCATCCGTGCAATGACCCCAAAAGGCGGCGATGTGCGGTTGTTGGTTGAAACCGGCAAGCTCGACCTGAGCGACGTCAAACTGGGCGACAGCATCGCCGTCAGCGGCGTGTGCCTGACTGTTATCGAGTTGCCTGGCAACGGCTTTGCCGCCGATGTCAGCCGGGAAACCCTGGACTGCACCGCGATGGACGACCTCAAGAGCGGCAGCCCGGTCAACCTGGAAAAAGCCCTGACCCCGACCACCCGCCTCGGTGGGCATTTGGTCAGCGGTCACGTCGACGGTGTTGGCGAAGTCGTCGCCCGCAGCGAAAATGCGCGTGCGGTGGAGTTCCGTATCCGCGCGCCCAAAGAGCTGGCCAAGTACATCGCCCATAAAGGCTCGATCACGGTTGATGGCACCAGCCTCACTGTGAACGCGGTCAATGGCGCCGAATTTGAACTGACCATCATTCCCCACACCCTGAGCGAAACCATCATGGCGTCGTACCAGCCAGGTCGCCGGGTGAACCTGGAGGTGGACTTGCTGGCCCGTTACCTGGAGCGCCTGCTGTTGGGCGACAAGGCCGCAGAACCTGTCTCTCTACAAGGGCCGTCCGGGAACATTACCGAAAGTTTTCTAGCCGCCAACGGCTACCTCAAATCCTGACCCAAGGGGGTGCCGCGTGGCGCTCAACAGCATCGAAGAACTGGTAGAAGACATCCGCCAAGGCAAGATGGTCATCCTCATGGATGACGAAGACCGCGAGAATGAAGGCGACCTGATCATGGCCGCCGAGTGCTGCCAGCCTGAGCACATCAACTTCATGGCCAAGCACGCCCGTGGTCTGATCTGCATGCCGATGAGCCGCGAGCGTTGCGAGTTGCTCAAGTTGCCGTTGATGGCGCCGCGCAACGGTTCGGGTTTTGGTACCAAGTTCACCGTGTCCATCGAAGCCACCACCGGCGTCACCACCGGCATCTCCGCCGCTGACCGTGCCCGCACTGTGCAAGCGGCCGCTGCGAAAGATGCCAAGGCTGAAGACATCGTCAGCCCTGGCCACATCTTCCCGCTGATGGCCCAGCCGGGTGGCACCCTGGCCCGTGCCGGCCACACCGAAGCCGCCTGCGACCTGGCGCGCATGGCCGGTTTCGAGCCCAGCGGTGTGATCTGCGAAGTCATGAACGACGACGGCACCATGTCCCGTCGTGCCGAACTGGAAGAGTTTGCGGCCCTGCACAACATCAAGATCGGCACCATTGCCGACCTGATTCACTACCGGATGATCCACGAACGTACCGTTCAGCGGATTGCCGAGCAGCCGCTGGACAGCGAACTGGGCCAGTTCAATCTGGTGACCTATCGTGATTCGGTAGAAGGCGACGTGCACATGGCCCTGACCCTGGGCAACATCTGCGCCGAAGAACCGACCCTGGTACGCGTGCACAACATGGACCCGTTGCGGGACCTGTTGATGGTCAAGCAACCCGGCCGCTGGAGCCTGCGGGCCGCGATGGCTGCGGTGTCCGAGGCCGGCAGTGGCGTGGTGCTGTTGCTCGGTCACCCGCTGGATGGCGATGTGTTGCTGGCGCATATCCGTGAAACCGGCGAACACGTGCCGGTGAAAAAACCGACCACCTACAGCATCGTCGGTGCCGGTTCGCAGATCCTTCGGGACCTGGGCGTGCGTAAAATGCGCTTGATGAGTGCGCCAATGAAATTTAATGCCATATCCGGTTTCGACCTGGAAGTAGTAGAATACGTGCCCTCCGAATAAAGGCCGGCGTTGTTTACCCCTTGTTCGCGGTTCAAATATCACTGAGGGGCGCGCACTGAGCGCGCCCCGGCTCTTTAAGAGATTTGTCGAATGACCCTGAAGACCATCGAAGGTACCTTCATCGCCCCCAAAGGCCGCTATGCCCTGGTGGTTGGCCGCTTCAACAGCTTCGTGGTTGAAAGCCTGGTAAGCGGTGCCGTGGACGCCCTGGTTCGCCACGGTGTGAGCGAAAGCGATATCACCCTTATCCGTGCCCCTGGCGCCTTCGAAATTCCACTGGTTGCGCAGAAAGTTGCACAACAAGGCGAATACGCGGCGATCATCGCCCTGGGCGCGGTCATTCGTGGCGGCACTCCGCACTTCGAATACGTGGCTGGTGAATGCACCAAGGGCCTGGCCCAGGTGTCCATGGAATTCGGCGTGCCGGTAGCCTTTGGCGTACTGACCGTTGATTCCATCGAGCAAGCCATCGAGCGTTCCGGCACCAAGGCCGGTAACAAAGGTGCTGAAGCTGCCCTGTCCGCCCTGCAAATGGTCAGCCTGCTGGCGCAGTTGGAGGCCAAGTGATTAGCGACGACAGCGATCAGTTCAACCCACGCGACCCGCGCCCAGCGGACGCCGGTAAACCATCGAAGAGCGAAAAGCGTCGTGCGGCGCGTCAGCTCGCGACCCAGGCGCTGTACCAGCGTCACATGGCAAAAACCTCGCTGAACGAAATCGAGGCGCAGTTTCGCGTCGACAACGATTTCAGCATGGCGGATGCCAGCTACTTCCACGACATCCTGCACGGCGTCCCGGCCAACCTGCCCGAGATCGACGCTGCATTGGCGCCATGTCTGGACCTGACCATCGAAGAGCTGGACCCGGTTGAGCTGGCCGTACTGCGCCTGTCCACCTGGGAACTGCTCAAGCGCGTCGACGTTCCATACCGCGTAGTGATCAACGAAGGGATCGAACTGGCGAAAGTCTACGGCTCCACCGACGGTCACAAGTTCGTCAACGGCGTGCTCGACAAGCTGGCCCCGCGCCTGCGTGAAGCCGAAGTGAAGGCCTTCAAGCGCTGATCAGCGCTTGTATCAGCCATGGGCGAGTTTGAGCTGATCCGCAAATACTTCGCCGCCGCGCCTTGTGCGCAAGGCGGCGAGGGTATTGCACTGGGGATCGGCGATGATTGTGCCTTGCTGGCGGTTCCTCCCGGGGAGCAGCTGGCGATTTCTACCGATACCCTGGTGGCTGGCGTGCATTTCGCCGACCCCTGTGATCCGTTCCTGCTCGGCCAGCGCTCGCTGGCGGTGGCAGTCAGCGATCTGGCGGCCATGGGCGCCCATCCGCTTGCCTTTACCCTTGCCCTGACCACCCCGACGGTTGATGCCGATTGGCTGCAACGCTATGCCCAGGGTTTGAACACCATGGCGCTGAGTTGCGGTGTGGGTTTGGTGGGCGGAGACACCACCCGTGGGCCGCTGAGCCTGACCTTGACCGTGTTTGGCCGGGTGCCTGCCGGGCTAGCGTTGACCCGCAGCGGCGCGCGGCCGGGTGACCTGCTGTGTGTGGGCGGTGAGCTGGGTAACGCCGCCGGCGCTTTGCCGCTGGTACTGGGGCAACGCAGCGCTGAGGCATCCATTGCTGAACCGCTGTTGGCGCATTACTGGTCGCCGCAACCGCAGTTAGCCTTGGGCCAGGCCTTGCGTGGGAAGGCTACGTCTGCACTGGATATTTCCGATGGTCTTTTGGCCGATTGCGGGCATATCGCCAAGGCATCCTCTGTCAGCTTGCTCATCGAACGGCAGAAGCTGCCGTTGTCCGCGCCGCTGCTGGCGTTTCTCGGCGACGAGGGTGCCCGTGACGCAGCCTTGAGCGGTGGCGACGACTACGTGCTGGCCTTTACCTTGCCACCTGCCGAGCTGGCACCGTTGCTGGCCGACGGTTGGCCGATCCATGTGATCGGCTGTGTGGCACCGGGGCAGGGCGTAGTGCTGCTGGACGCCGCCGGGCAAGACGTCACCCCCGTCATTCATGGTTATCAGCATTTTCGCGAGACGCTGTAACAGATCACTCTGGCCTACGCCCTGAGTACCTGAGGGTTGCGTTAGATGGGGCGATTGGCTGATGCTCGGCATGTGCGGTGTTTGACGTGAGGTAATCGATATGGATATTCGCCGCTGGCTGTTGATCCTGCTGTGTGTAGGGGTGTCTTCGGTGCAGGCGGAGGATATTCCTGTGGTGCCAAGCGAGATTCGCCTGGCCAGCGAAACCTGGAACGACTACACCAACGCCGACGGCAGTGGCCTGGCCTGGGATGTTTTGCGGCACATCTTCGAGCCGCTGGGGGTCAAGGTTCAGGCGCGTACCGAACCGTATACTCGTTCGGTCGGTCTGGCGCAGCGGGGCGAGGTGGATGCGTGGGTCGGCTCCTACCGTGATGAGGCTACGGGTGTGTTGTACCCGCACTGGAGCTTCGATTCCGATCATATCTATGCGTTGGGGCTGGCAACCACGCCGGCACCCACCCTGGCCACCTTGGGCACCTACCGCCTGGCTTGGGTGCGCGGCTACAAGTACGACGAGTACTTGCCCAATATCCACACTTTCAAGCAGATCGAACGTCGCAACGGCATTCTGGCGATGCTGGAGTACCGGCGCGCCGACTTCTATATCGACGCGCTGACCGAAGTGCGTTTCCTTCTTGCTCAGGCGGCTGACCCTTCATTGTTCAAACTCACCCACATCGCCGAACTGCCGTTGTTTCTCGGGTTTGCCGACAATCCACGGGGCCAGGCTTTACGCACGTTGTTTGACTTGCGCATGGAGGTTCTGGTGAAAAATGGCGAGTTGAAGCCGATTTTCGAGCACTGGCACCAGCCGTATCCATTCTGACGCCCATAGATCCAGGACAAAGGCCAATCAAACGTATTGATCTTTATCAGCGATAATTCAGCTTAAGCGCCCGTAGGAACCTGCTGTTACAATGGCGTCCTCTGTGTAATTTGAAATCAGGAGCACACGGTGCCCGTCGTTTTCGTCGCCGCTTCCAAGCTGCCTACCCCCTTTGCCCAGTTCACCATGCATGGTTTTCTTGAAGAAGCCACCGGGCGCGAACATGTCGTCCTCAGCCTGGGTGATGTGGCCGACGGCGCCCCAGTGCTCGGCCGTTTGCACTCCGAATGCCTGACCGGCGATGCCTTGTTCAGCCAACGTTGCGACTGCGGTTCGCAGCTGGAAGCCGCCATGCAGGCCATCGCCCGCGAAGGCCGTGGCGTATTGCTGTACTTGCGCCAGGAAGGCCGTGGCATTGGCCTGTTGAACAAGATTCGCGCCTACGAATTGCAAGACGGTGGTGCCGACACGGTGGAAGCCAACGAGCGCCTGGGCTTTGCCGCCGATCAGCGTGACTACGCCATCTGCCTGCCGATGCTTGAGCACTTGGGCGTCAAGTCCCTGCGGCTGATGACCAACAACCCGCGCAAGGTCAAAGCCTTGACCGACATGGGCATCACCGTCGCCGAGCGTGTGCCGCTGCACACCGGCCACAACCCGCACAACAAACTCTACCTGGCTACCAAGGCCAGCAAGCTCGACCACATGATGGGCAACGAACACCAGGGCGAGGCCGACCGGGCGTGACCCGTGGCCAGGTCCGGCGGCGACTGTCCGTCAACTGGTGGCAGTACCTGGCCCTGGCACTGCTGCCGTTGTTCGTGATCAACCTGGTGTTTGGCAAGACCGAGCCGCTATTGCCGGTGCTGGCCATGCCGTTTTTTATCGCCGGTGTGGCGTCGATGTTTGTCAGCCTGCGGTATTTCAATGGTTACAAACACGCGCTGATCAGTACGCAAAAAAACCTCGATACCCCAGAAGAACCAGCGGCCTGGATCACCCTGGCGGCTCGTCGACGCATGGCACTGTTGATTGCCGCGTTGCCGGCCTGGATCGGCGCATTGGCCGTCTTCGTCGGCCTGGAAGCGGTGCCGCTGTTTCTGTTGGCGCTGTCGACCCTGGTGCTGTTCTACCTCTACCGCATCCCGCGTCAGCTGGGTTGATGCGCGCCTGGCTGGCGGTTTTGCTGCTGGCTATCAGCGTGTCGGCCAGCGCCGTGCAGCGTGTGGCCAGCCTCGCGCCGTCCCTGTCTGAAATCGTCGTTGAGTTGGGCGCTGCTGATTTGCTGGTGGGTGTACTCGATGGCGGTGATCGGCCTGCGCAACTGGCGCACGTGGCCTCTGTCGGACGTTACGGCCAGTTGGACATGGAACAACTCCTCAGCCTCAAGCCAGACCTGATACTGCTGTGGCCCGGCAGCGTCGGGCCGGCGCAGCGTGAGCAGCTCCAGCGTCTGAACATCCCGGTCTACGTGGCTGAGCCCCATAGCCTCGAACAACTGACCACACAGGTCGAAGCCATTGCCCGGCAATTGGGGCGCGCCGAGGCAGGCAAACAATTGGCTGCGCAATTGCGCCAGCGCCTAAATGGGCTACGTCAGCGCTACTACCGAGCAGAACCGTTGCGGGTGTTTTATCAGGTGTGGAATCAGCCGCTGTACACCGTGGGCGGTGGGCAGATCATCAGTGACGCGTTGAGTGTGTGTGGGGCGCGGAATGTGTTCGATGACCTCAAACTACCGGCGCCACAGGTCAGTATCGAGTCGGTGTTGCAGCGCAATCCCGAGGTGATTCTGGCAGGTGACCAAGCGCAGTTGGATGCGTGGAAGGCTTGGCCGCAGGTGGCGGCGGTGGCGCAGGGGCATTTGTTGCGGGTACCGGACAAGGGCCTGGAGCGGCCCAGTGGGCAGATGTTGGAGGCGGTGGCCAGGTTGTGTGCGGTCATCACACCTGACCGCTGAGCTAATTGGGTTTTAGAACTCAGGGGTCCACGTCACCCCAAACATCCACACTCGACCCTCTTCCCGATAGTTGTAGTTGTTCTCGAAGTTGGGTTCATCGTAGCTGTAACGCGCCCGAGCATAAGTCTTGTCCAGCAGGTTATCGATCTTCACTGACAGCAACACTTCACGGCTTAAGGCCCAACTACTGCGTAATCCCAGCAATCCATAGCCACCCAGGCGGTTCTTGTTCATTTCATCGTCGTAACTGCTGCTGACCGCTTGCCAGCTGGCGCCGACCCCTAACTTATCGAACTGCCGATCCAGATCCAGGCTCAAGGTTCGCCGAGCACGACGAGCCAGAGTGTGGCCGCTTTCTCGGTCGCGGGGATCGATGATCGCCAAGCCCAGGTTGCTTTGCCATCCAAACAGCTCCTGCTTCAGGGTTGCTTCGAAGCCATTGATACGAGCAGAGGCGACGTTGTACGGAATGTAGTAATTCTCTTGGCGAGCAACAATCGCGTCTTTGAGGTCGGTACGATAGAGCGAGGTTTCCAGGCGCGTACTGTCGGTCAGTTGGCTACGCCATTGCAGCTCGTAGCTTTTTGAATGCTCAGGTTTGAGGCTCGGGTTGCTGCTGCCGGGATAGTAGAGGTCACCGAAGGTCGGCGCGCGGAAGCCTTCGCTGTAGGACAACAGCACTTGGTTATCTGGATTGAGTGGCAGGGTGAAGGTGCCACTCCAGGTATTTTGGCTGCCATATTGCTGGTTCTTGTCGTGGCGCAGGCCCAGTTCGGTCGAGAATGCATCCGACTGGAAGCGATGCTGAATAAAGGCCGCGCGATTCCAACGACTGGTTTCATCCAGGCCGCGACGCTGGAAGAAGTAGTCAAAGTCGCTACGAACTCTGTCTTGGTACCAATCGCCGCCCAGGATCAGGCTGTTCTGCTCGTTCAGAATCAGGTCGTTCTGCCAGTTCACCGAATCGCGGTAGGTGTTGAACACGCTGACCTCATCACTGAGTTTGTCGCGCTTCTTGTCGCGGTTCTCGCTATGCCCCAGTTCTAACCGGGTTTGCCAGCGGTCATTGAGCTTGGCATCGATATAGCTACTGACGCTGCTTACCGTGTAATCGGTATAGGGCTGTTGGCCGACGCTTTTCCTCAGGTCGTAGTCCCAGCGCCCGTCCGGATTGTCGTACTCTGACTTGCCCCGACCATCCAACAGGTTGAAACCCACCTCAACGTCGTCGGTCAGGGCGTGGCTGAGGTTCAGGCTCAAGGATTTATTGCGGTAGGCATCGTGATCGTTATCGGCAGAAAACGACTCACGCGTCCAGTTGATCCCTTGTGTCTCATCCAGGCTGGCACCGAGATTGAAGCGGGTGCGCTCATCGCCGCCGGACAGCCCAAGGCTGCGTTCCCAGGTTTTGTTGCTGCCAAATCCCATGTGCAAACGCGGATGCACGCCGGGCTGCGAATTGCGGCGGGTGAAGATCTGAATCACTCCGCCAATGGCATCACTGCCGTAAATCACGGAACGAGAGCCGCGTAGTACTTCCACACGCTCAATCTGATCGACACTTAAATATTGCAGTCCACTATCGCCGGAAGAAGCATTGGCGATGCGCTGGCCATCCACCAGTACCAGGCTCTGAGCGGTCTTGGTGCCACGGATGAATATCCCAGGCAAGCTTCCGCGCCCGCCGGTTTGTGCCACCTGCACGCCGGGCACACGGCTGAGCAGATCGGTCACGCTGGACGGTTGCAAGCGATCGATATCATCACGGGTGAACACCGTGTTAGCCGCGCTGCTGTCATTGCGTGCCTGAACCTGGCGGTTGGCGCTGATCACCACGTCGGGCAGCTTCAGGGCGTCGTCGCGCTCAAAGTTGTCGGCGAGCAGGTCAGTGGCGGGTAGCAGCAGAAGAGGCAGGGCGAAGCGAAGGTGGCTCATGGGCTGTCCATAGCATTCAAGAACAATACAACATCAATGTGGGAGCTACAGCCCCAGCAGCGTCATGCGCTGGCGAACCGAGGCTTCAATCCCCGCTTCATCCAGCCCGCACTCCGCCAGCATCTGCGCCGGCTTGGCATGTTCGACATACGCATCCGGCAAGCCCAGGTGCAGCACCGACTTGAGGATATTCTCCCGTGCCAGGCACTCACTGACCGC
The DNA here is from genome assembly GCF_009724245.1 of Pseudomonas spelaei. Lineage (GTDB taxonomy): Bacteria > Pseudomonadota > Gammaproteobacteria > Pseudomonadales > Pseudomonadaceae > Aquipseudomonas > Aquipseudomonas spelaei. Next base: position 69,370 of record NZ_WNNK01000020.1, read on the forward strand.
CGCACCGGCGCCGCCCATGATGGCGTTTTCTTCGAGGGTCACCAGCAACTCATGGCTGCCGGCAATCTCGCGCACCAGGGCTTCGTCCAATGGTTTGACGAAACGCATATCTACCACGGTCGCGTCGATTTTCTCGGCGACTTTCAGGGCTTCGGCCAGTTGCACGCCGAACACCAGCAAAGCGACCTTGCTGCCTTGGCGACGGACGATGCCTTTACCAATCTCGATCGGTTCCAGGTCTTTCTCGATCACCGCATTCGGACCGGTGCCGCGCGGGTAGCGCACCGCTGCCGGGCCGTTGTACAGGTGGCCGGTGCTGAGCATCTTGCGCAGTTCGTTCTCGTCACTCGGGGTCATCACCAGCATGCCGGGGATGCAGCGCAAGAAGGACAGATCGAAACTGCCGGCGTGGGTTGGGCCGTCTTCGCCCACCAGACCGGCACGGTCGATAGCGAACAACACGTCGAGGTTCTGCACCGCCACGTCATGCACCAACTGGTCGTAACCGCGCTGCAGGAAGGTGGAGTAGATCGCCACCACCGGCTTGGCGCCTTCACAGGCCATGCCGGCGGCGAAGGTCACGGCGTGCTGCTCGGCAATCGCCACGTCGAAATAGCGCAGCGGGAAGCGCTCGCTGAACGCCACCAGGTCGGAGCCTTCCTTCATCGCTGGCGTGATGCCCACCAGGCGCGGGTCGGCGGCGGCCATGTCGCACAGCCATTCGCCGAACACGCCGGAATACTTCGGCCCGCTGGCTTTCTTCGGCGCAGTGGCCGGAGCGTCTACGGGTTCAAGCTTGGTGATGGCGTGGTAACCAATCGGGTCGACTTCCGCCGGGGCGAAACCTTTGCCTTTCTTGGTGACGATATGCAGGAACTGCGGGCCTTTGAGGTCACGCATGTTGCGCAGAGTGGCGATCAGGGTCGGCAGGTCGTGGCCGTCGATCGGGCCGATGTAGTTCCAGCCCAGTTCTTCGAACAGGGTGCCGGGCACCAGCATGCCCTTGGCATATTCTTCGGTACGACGGGCAATTTCCCACGCGCCGGGCAGACGCGACAGCACTTTCTTGCTGCCTTCGCGCATGCTGGCGTAGGTACGGCTGGAGAGAATCTTCGCCAGGTAGTTGGACAGCCCGCCGACGTTGCGCGAGATCGACATGTCGTTGTCGTTGAGGATCACCAACATGTTGGCATCGACTTCCGGCGCATGGTTCAGCGCTTCAAAAGCCATGCCCGCCGTCAGGGCGCCATCACCGATCACCGCAATCGCCTTGCGATCGCTGTTTTGCAGACGGGCGGCAATCGCCATGCCCAGGGCTGCACTGATGGAGGTGCTGGAGTGGCCGACGCCAAAGGTGTCGTACTCGCTCTCGGAGCGACGCGGGAAGGCGGCAATGCCGTCCTTCTGGCGCAGGGTAGCCATGCGCTCGCGGCGACCGGTGAGGATCTTGTGCGGATACGCCTGATGACCCACGTCCCACACCAGCCGGTCGTCCGGGGTGTCGAAGACGTAATGCAGCGCGATGGTCAGCTCGATGACGCCCAGGCCGGCACCGAAATGCCCACCGGTCTGGCCGACCGTGTAGAGCAATTCCAGGCGCAACTCATCGGCCAGGGTTTCCAGCTCGGCTTCACCCAGACGGCGCAGGCCGGCCGGCGTATCAGCACGGTCGAGCAGGGGCGTGGACGGGCGCTTGCGGGGAATCTCTTGAAACGTCGTGGGCATCAGGCGAATCGTTATAGATATAGAAGAGGCGGCAGTTTACCTCAAGCATCGCAAGCTGCCCACGCAGTGCACCGAAGTTGGCTGATATGCGGTGCAAACGGCCAGTGATCTCAGTGGCGGCGCTCGACGATATACCGCGCCAAATCACGCAATGGCTCGGCAGCCGCGTCGAAAGGTCGCAGGGCATGCAACGCCTGGTCACGTAGCTCAAGGGCGTAGGCCTTGGCGGCCTCAAGCCCGAGCAGAGCAGGATAAGTCGGTTTGTCCCGTGCGATATCGGCACCTTGGCGTTTACCGAGGGTTGCGGTATCGCTTTCGACGTCGAGAATGTCGTCCTGGACCTGGAACGCCAGGCCAATAGCCTGTGCATAAGTCTGCAGCGCCGCCAACTGCGTTGCGTCGGCGCGGCCGCTGGCCAGGGCGCCGAGCTGCACGGCCGCTTCGATCAGCGCGCCGGTCTTGTGGCGATGCATGTATTCAAGGGCTGTTTGATCAAGCTTCAGGCCCACCGAGCCCAAATCGATCGCCTGACCGCCGACCATGCCGGCGGGGCCAGCGGCGTAAGCCAGGGCAGTGACCATCCGCAAACGGGTCTCGGCGCTCGCACCACTCAGTTGCGGATCCAGCAAGGCACTGAATGCCAGACTTTGCAGACCGTCACCGGCGAGGATCGCGCAGGCTTCATCGAAGGCTTTATGAGTCGTCGGCTGGCCGCGACGCAGATCATCGTCGTCCATCGCCGGTAAATCGTCGTGTACCAGGGAATAGGCGTGAATCAACTCCACTGCACACGCTGCGCCGTTGGCCTGTTCCGCCACAGCGCCCAAGGCCTCGCAAGCTGCGTACGCGAGCAGTGGCCGCACACGCTTGCCACCGTTCATCACGCTGTAGCGCATGGCGTCATACAGGCGGTTCAGTTCAGGGCTTGGGGCGACAAACAAGGTTTCCAGCGCAGCATTGACCCGGGCCTGGCTGCTGGCCTGATAGGCAGCGATCATTCAGGCTGTTCCGCGTCAAAAGGTTCTTCGGCCAACTCCCCGTCACGCTCCAACAACACCTGAACCTTCTGCTCAGCCTGCGCCAGCGCGCTCTGGCAGTCACGGGTCAGGCCGATGCCTTGCTCGAATGCCGTCAACGAATCCTCGAGCGATAACTCGCCGTTCTCCAGACGCTCCACCAGCGCTTGCAGGTCAGCGAGGGATTGTTCGAAATCGAGTGCAACTTTTTTGCGGGCCATGGCGGCTATTCCGGTTGACGGTAAACCGGCGCGACACTAGCAGACATGGGGGATTGGGGCAAATGAGGGGTTGGGTTTTGGCTGGGGTGTGAGCCGAATAAAGGTTAAGGGAGTGCTCTCTTCTATCGCCCTCAGGTTCTGCCGTTTTTTCGTATCAAACCGACATCCATTGCTAAAAAATGCTGAGGCGCCTTATTGATCAGGGTGTTACCGTCCAGCAAGACGCTCGAACTGACACTGATTCTGCGCATCCTCAAGGCTGGCTTCAAACGCCTCAAGTCCTGCATATACCGTCTGCAACGCTTCAAGCTGGCACATCAACTCACGCTTCTTGTCCACAATAGCCTTGCTTGCCCGCTGCCACGGCAATGCATCGCCTGAGTGCCCATGCAAAATCGTTTGTAACTCCTTGAGCTTGAAACCCAACTGCTGAGCGCACTTGATAAACGTCAGCAGCTCCACGCTCTGCGGTGTGTAAAGGCGATAGCGGCCTTCCCGCTGCGGCGGTGGCAACAAGCCGATGGCTTCATAGTGACGAATGGCCTTGATCGTCGTGCCTGACAACTGTGCAGCTTTGCCGATGTACATGAAAAATCCTTTTCCCAAAGAGTGCGCCGGCCTGCTTCAGCCACCTGTCCCGCTGCGCTGACGTAGAGCCCAGCACCGGCCCGAACAGTAACGTCTTGATCGGCTTGATGCCGCAAAACACCAGCGTCGTCTTGCGCATCTGATGCAAGCCGGGCATATGGTAGAACCACCTGTAATACCACGGCGGTGTATCCAGGGTTACCAGCAAATGCGCGGTTCGACCCTGCAACAGTTTGTCAGGGAATGCCTTGCCTTTGCGGTATTTAAAGGCAAAGCCGGGCAGGAAAGCTCTGTCGATAAACCCCTTCATCAACGCCGGGATGCCGCCCCACCAGATGGGGAAAACAAATGTCAGGTGCTCGGCCCAGAGGATGTCGGATTGGGCGTTGAGCAGGTCGGGTTCCAGAGGTTGGATTTGGGTGTAACCGTTGTGCAGGATTGGGTCGAAGCTCAGGTCGGCCAGGCGTAGGAGGCGTACGTCGTGGCCGGCGGTTTTGGCAGCGGCTATGTAGGCGTCGGTGAGGGCGGAGCAGAAGCTGGTGTTGGAAGGGTGGCCGAGGATGACCAGAATTCTTTGGCTCATGGGGCGAGGTCCTGAAAAACTAGGTTTCAGGGTAGGGTGTGACCTTAGGGGGAGAGTCAAGTTGCGCGACGGTCCAGAGGATATGTCTTGTACTTTCATTCAGGCATTAAAAAGCCGGCTTGTGGCCGGCTTCTCGGGGACTGGTTCAATCTATTTTTGGTAAATCTCACCAGCCTTCAAATCATTCACCCAGACTCTCATCCGAGTGATAGGGGGCATCAGCGGGAACTCCTCCGCATCGCCGGGCAGGGCGCTTGGCTTGGCGCCAACCCCTGCCAAATGTGCCGCGCACTATACCCATATTCGCTTCAATTTCCCAGTTTAAGATCCGACTTAGAGCCTTTGTCCCTGAAAAGGTGCTCATCATCCAGAGGCACCGGAGGCCGCCGATTGTTGAGGGTGGACCACCAGAACACCCAGCCCAGAATTTGCAGGTTTTGTTCGTGGCGTTGGTCGTAGCTCAGCAGTTCGTCGGGGTGTTCGGCGCTGTTGTGGCTGCGCAGTCGCAGGCCTCCGCCCGGGCGGTTGTAGAGGTATTTGATGCGTAGCATCCCGTCGTGTTCGAGGGCGTAGATTTCGCCGTCGATGATTTGAGTGCGGCCGCGGTCGATGGCGAGGGTGGAGCCGTCCTGGATGATGTCGATCATGCTGTTGCCGATCATGTAGGCGCCCAAGGCGCGTTCAGGGGTGACGTTGAGGGTTTCGAGGGTTTGCAGTGAGAGCCGAATGCTTTCTTGTGAGTTGAACGAACTGTGGAGAGGGATTTCCACGTCGATTTTTTCCGGGCCACAGGCCGGGGTGACGAGGTAGTTGCCGTTGTCTTCTCGAGTGGGGTGCGCGTTGTGGGTGTCCGGGTTTGCCGGTTGGAAGGTTATGAGTGGATGTTTAGGGCCTTCGCCGGTACGCAGCCAGCGGCTGGTGACGCACAGCAGTTCAGCGAACTCCTCGAGTCGGCCCATGGGGACGCCGCGTTTGAACCAGTTGTTCACGTGCTGGGGCGTGACGCCGCGGTTCTTGGCGAAGTCGGAAGCGGAAAGATGAACTTCCCGAAGTAGCGCTCTTAAGCGATCACCTGATGTATTCATAAACGCAGAGTTTACTGGCCGGAAAACTAGATCAAATAAACTATGCGTTGAGATACTTTTGTAGGTATTTCCTTATTGCCTGATTGATCTTTCTCTGTATGCCTTTAGCTAAACATTGATCTTGTTTTTGTTTATTTAGTTGAGTGAATGTTTGTGTTTTTCGCACAAAAAAAGCCCCGAATGATCGGGGCTCTTTTTATCGCTTATGCAATGAGTAGTGGGTATCAGCCTTTGTAGGCGGCTACCGACTTCATGATCTCGGCGCGGGCGGCGTCTGCGTTGCCCCAACCTTCGATCTTCACCCATTTGCCTTTTTCGAGGTCTTTGTAGTTCTCGAAGAAGTGCTTGATCTGTTCCAGCAACAGTGGCGGCAGGTCGGTGTATTCCTTCACGTCGACGTACAGCTGGGACAGCTTGTCGTGTGGCACTGCGATGACTTTGGCATCGCCGCCGCCGTCGTCAGTCATGTGCAGGATGCCGACCGGGCGAGCGCGGATGACCGAGCCTGGGGTGACCGGGTAAGGAGTCACGACCAGCACGTCGAGGGGGTCGCCGTCGTCAGCCAGGGTGTTGGGGATGAAACCGTAGTTGGCCGGGTAGAACATTGGGGTGGCCATGAAACGGTCAACGAACAGGCAGTCGCTGTCTTTGTCGATTTCGTATTTGATCGGCGCGTGGTTGGCCGGAATTTCGATCGCGACGTAGATGTCGTTCGGCAGGTCTTTGCCAGCCGGAATCTTGCTGTAGCTCATTGGGCGTTGCCCCCGTAGTTGGCCATAAAACTTGGCCGGATTGGCCTGAAAGTGGCGGCGATTATAGGCATATTCTGCGGCTGATGCCATGCGCCAGACGTCGTACAGCTGTCAGTGTTGCGCTTGATAGCGTGGGTCGCCGGCTTGCAGTTGGGTGAGGCGGGCCAAGGGATCCTGGCGGTAAAAGTGGCTCAGTTGCGCGTAGACCTGTGGATAAGTGCTGACCAGCAAATCCGGGGCACTGAAAAAATATTCACTGGTGACGGCAAAGAACTCCGCCGGGTTTTCTGCGGCGTAGGGGTCAATGGGCGTCTCGGCGTCGGGGTTGCAGTCAAGCTGGTGGTTCAGGTCGTCGTAGGCGCTTTGCATCACGCTCGCCCATTCCTGCACGCGCATGTCGTTGTGCAGGGGTGGCAGGCCGTTGGCGTCGCCGTTGAGCATGTCCAGTTTGTGGGCCAGTTCGTGGATCACCAGGTTGTAGCCTTCCCAGTTGCCGCTGGCCAATACGCCAGGCCAGGCGAGGATTACCGGGCCTTGCTGCCAGGCTTCGCCGCTGTGTTCGCCGTTCCATTCGTGCTCGACGCCGCTGGCGTCACGGTGGCGCTGGGGGCTGAGGAAGTCGTCGGGGTAGAGGACGATTTCGTGGAAACCCTGATACCAGTCGAGGTCGCCCAGGTTCATCAGCGGCAGTTGCGCCTGGGCGGCGAGCAGCAGGCGTTGTTCCTGGTGCAGTTCGACGCCGGGCAGGGCAGTGAGGTGTTTTTCAGCCAGAAAGACCACGCAGGCTTCACGCAGCCATTGATCCTGCTCGGCACTGATGCCGTCGAGAAAGGTCAGGTGCTGGCGCACCCGCTGCCAGGTGTCATCGGCAATCGGGTGCTTGGCCAGGAGGCGCCGGCGACGCCAGGCGCTGAGGGACCACATCGTCGATTAGTGCGGGTTGGCTTCGGACGAAGTGCGGCTGAAACGGCTGCGGACCACGCCAATGATCATCGGTACCAGGGACAGCAGGATGATAAACACCACCAGCAGCGACAGGTTTTTCTTGATAAACGGTACGTTACCGAAGAAGTAGCCGAGGGTGACCAGGCCGCCGACCCAGATGATGGTGCCGAAGACGCTGAAACCGAAGAATCGCGGATAAGGCATTTTGGCGATACCGGCGACGAACGGTGCGAAAGTCCGCAGGATCGGCAGGAAGCGCGCCAGGGTCACGGTTTTGCCGCCGTGCTTGTCGTAGAAATCGTGGGTCTTTTGCAGGTAGTCACGGCGGAAAATTTTCGAGTTGGGGTTGCTGAACAAGCGCTCCCCGGCCGTTCGTCCGATGACGTAGTTGGTGCTGTCGCCGAGGATCGCCGCGAGCATCAGCAGCCCACCCAGCAACACCGGATCCATACCGCCACCCGCGGCTACGGCGCCGGCAATAAACAGCAGGGAATCACCCGGCAGGAACGGCATGACCACCAGGCCGGTTTCGCAAAAAATCACCAGGAACAGAATGGCGTAGATCCACGGACCGTAGTTGGTTACCAGCATGTCGAGGTACACGTCGAGATGCAGGATAAGGTCGAGCGGGTTGAAATCCATGGATGGCACCTGTGTGAATGGCCGACTCAGCGGACCTGTGCGGAGGCTTCGGGTAATAAGGCTACACGGGGTTGCCGTGTTTCTTACGGCCCAGAAAGGTCCGCATTATACGGATAGAGAGGTGAAAAGCGTGTTGGTTTTGTAGCGGGGGATGTCGTGAAAGGCGTTCTTAGGGTTGCCACTAATCCCGTGTGGGAGCGGGCTTGCCCGCGATAGTGTCACCTCGGTGTAACTGATACATCGAGGCGTCTGCATCGCAGGCAAGCCAGCTCCCACATGTTGATCTGCTGTGTTGAATCAATCAGGACTGTTCATCACTGATCGGCAGTACGTAGTTCTTGAACTCCGTGTCTTCCCGAAACCCAATCGATTCATAGGTCTTCTGTGCCACTTCATTGTCACTGCTGGTCGACACGCGCAGGCGCACGGCTTGAGTGTCCTTGGCCATCTTCTTCGCTGTACGCATCAGGTTATCGGCGACCAATTGTCGGCGAGCATCTTCGGCCACGTAGATATCGTTGAGGATCCACACCCGTTTCAGAGAGAGCGACGAAAAACTTGGATATAACTGACAAAACCCAAGCAACTTGCTCTCATCGTCATCTGGAAAGGCCAGGTAGATCACCGACTCCTTGCGCCGCAGACGCTTTTCCAGAAAAGTCCGAGACGAGTCAGGAAACGGTAGCGCCCCATAAAACTCGCGGTATTTGACGAACAGCGGAGTCAACAGGTCCAGGTGTTCCAGGGTCGCTTGAGTAATCCGCATGCTAGGCCTCAACTTCCAGTGGGTACGACGACACGAGCGGCCGTGGCTTGATGCTGCCTAAAGCTGCGAAAAATCGCAATCGTGTCGGGATCAGTCCTCCGGTGGGCTGAGCAGGAAGTTGCCTTTCATCAGGTCTGGATCGTCCGACTCGATCGTCTGAACTTGCGCCTCATCCTTGAGGTTGACCCCGGACAACTGCCGGCGACAAGCCTCGCGCATCAAATACAGCAAGCGGTGAGCGGCCATGCCGTAGCTCAAGCCTTCCAGGCGCACATTGGAAATGCAGTTGCGGTAGGCATCGGTCAGACCAACCTTGGGGTTATAGGTGAAGTACAGCCCCAGGCTGTCCGGCGAGCTGAGCCCCGGCCGTTCGCCGATCAGGATCACCACCATCTTCGCCCCCAGCAACTGACCGATCTCATCGGCCACCGCCACCCGGCCTTGCTCCACCAGAATCACCGGTGACAGCGACCAGCCTTCTGCGTGGGTTTGTTCCTCCATGCGCGTCAGAAACGGCAGCGTATGTTTATGCACCGCCAGCGCGGATAAACCATCGGCCACCACCACCGCCAAATCCACACCGCCCGGATTGGCTTGGGCGTAATCGCGCAGGATTTGGGCTGACTCGTCACTCAGGCGCCGTCCCAAATCCGGACGTTGCAGGTAGCTGTGACGGTCGACGGCGGCACTGTGCAGCAACAGGCTGTCGCGGCCGCGCTCTTTCAGTTGACTGCTCAGGCCGGCATGGTCGAACGGCAGGTGCACCGCGTCCCGCGCCTGGGCATGGGCGAACTGGAAGTCCAGTTGTGCACCTGTGGGGATGCTGGTACCGGTGCGGCCCAGGGCAATTCGCGCGGGCGTCAGGCGGCGTAGTTCCAGCCACGGGTTGTCGGGAAGGGTTTCAGGGGGATTGATGTGCACAGGCGGCTCCTTCATCCCAATTGCGCCAGGGCCTGGCGGAAGGCCGGCGGCAGGCTGTTGCCGAAGTGCACTTTGCCATCGGCTTGCGTGAAGATGCCCATTTTTGCCAGCCACTGTTCAAATTCCGGCGCCGGTTTTAAACCCAATGTTTGCCGGGCGTACAGCGCGTCGTGGAACGAGGTGGTCTGGTAGTTGAGCATGATGTCGTCGGAACCGGGGATGCCCATGATGAAGTTGATCCCGGCTACCCCCAGCAGGGTCAGCAGGGTGTCCATGTCGTCCTGGTCGGCTTCGGCATGGTTGGTGTAGCAGATGTCGCAACCCATGGGCACACCCAGCAGCTTGCCGCAGAAGTGGTCTTCGAGGCCGGCGCGGATGATCTGCTTGCCGTTGTACAGGTACTCCGGGCCGATAAAACCGACCACGGTGTTCACCAGAAACGGCTTGAAGTGGCGGGCCACGGCATAGGCGCGGGTTTCGCAGGTTTGCTGGTCGACGCCAAAGTGCGCGTTGGCCGACAAGGCGCTGCCCTGGCCGGTTTCGAAGTACATCAGGTTTTGCCCCAGGGTCCCGCGATTGAGGCTCAAGCCGGCGTCATAGCCTTCTTGCAGCACGCTCAGGCTGATACCGAAGCTGGCGTTGGCCGCCTCGGTACCGGCGATCGACTGGAACACCAGGTCCAGCGGCACACCGCGGTTGATGGCTTCAATGGAGGTGGTGACGTGGGTCAGCACGCAGGCCTGGGTCGGGATGTCGTAGCGTTGGATGATCGCGTCGAGCATTTCCAGCATGGCGCAGATTGACGCGATGCTGTCGGTGGCCGGGTTGATGCCGATCATCGCGTCGCCGTTGCCGTAGAGCAGGCCGTCGAGAATGCTCGCGGCGATGCCGGCCGGTTCATCGGTCGGGTGGTTCGGTTGCAGGCGCGTGGACAGGCGTCCGCGCAAGCCCATGGTGCCGCGAAACTTCGTGACGACGCGGATCTTCTGCGCCACCAGCACCAAGTCCTGCACGCGCATGATCTTCGACACGGCGGCGACCATTTCCGGTGTCAGCCCTGGCGCCAGCGCGCGTAGGCTTTGTTCATCGGCCGCGTCACTGAGCAGCCAGTCGCGAAAGCCGCCAACCGTCAGGTGGCTGACCACTGAAAACGCCTGCTTGTCGTGGGTGTCGATGATCAGTCGGGTGACTTCGTCGCTTTCATAGGGAATCAGCACTTCTTCGAGAAAGTGCTTCAACGGGATATTGGCCAGGGCCATTTGCGCCGCAACCCGCTCGCCGTCGTTCTGCGCCGCGACACCGGCGAGGAAGTCCCCGGAGCGCGCCGGGCTGGCCTTGGCCATGACGTCCTTGAGGCTGTCGAAGCGGTAGTTCAATGCGCCAACCGCGTGGGAAAAACTTGCCATACAGAGTCTCCATGACGGTGCGCACTGGTGAGCGCCCCGAGGTTTACGGCGTTTAGTGCAAGGCGGCCTCTGCGGCCTGGATCGCCGCAAACTCTTCTTCCGGCGTGCCTGCTACCAAGTGATGCCGACTGTAGAAAGCAAAGTAAGCAATTAATACTCCATAGATGATCGCAGCGCCAATCACCACCCGCGGATCTACCAGGAAGCCCGCCACCACGGCGATGCACGCCAGCACCAGCGCCACGCCGGAGGTGAAGATGCCGCCCGGAGTGCGGTACGGACGGTCCATTTTGGGGCGGCGGATGCGCAGGGTGATGTGCGCGGCCATCATCAGCACGTAGGAAATCGTCGCGCCGAACACGGCCACCAGAATCAGCAAGTCGCCCTGCCCGGTCAGCGACAGACCAAAGCCGATGATTCCGGGGATGACCAGGGCCAATACCGGCGCTTTGCTCTTGTTGGTCTGGGACAGTTTGCGTGGCAGGTAGCCGGCGCGGGACAAGGCGAAGATCTGCCGGGAATAGGCGTAGATGATCGAGAAAAAGCTCGCAATCAGACCCGCCAGGCCCACCAGGTTCACGAAGTGCCCCATCCAGGTTGAGCCACCGTAGGCCTTGGACAAGGCTTCCACCAGCGGATTGCCCGAAGCCATCAGCGCATGGGCGCCAGCGCCGCCGGGGGCGATCACCAGGATCAACAGGGCAAAACTGGTGAGCACCACAATGGCGCCGATCAGGCCGCGGGGCAGGTCGCGTTTCGGGTTCTTGGTTTCTTCGGCCGCCAGCGGCACACCTTCGACGGCGAGGAAGAACCAGATCGCATAGGGAATCGCCGCCCACACGCCGACATAACCAAACGGCAGGAAGGTGCTGGCACCCTTGGCCTCGGTCACCGGGATATCCAGCAGGTTGGCGACGTTGAAGTGCGGCACCATCGCCACCAGGAACACGCCCAGGGCAATCGCGGCGACGGCGGTGATGACGAACATCAGTTTCAACGCTTCACCGACCCCGAAGATGTGGATGCCGATAAAGATGATGTAGAACGCCAGGTAGATCATCCAGCCGCCGATGCCGAACAGTGACTCGCAATAGGCGCCGATAAACACTGCAATGGCGGCGGGCGCGATGGCGTATTCAATCAGGATCGCGGTGCCGGTGAGGAACCCACCCCAGGGCCCGAATGCACTGCGGGCAAAGCCGTAGCCGCCGCCCGCTGTAGGAATCATGGAAGACAGTTCGGCCAGGGAGAAACACATGCACAGGTACATGGTGGCCATCAGCAATGTGGCGAGGAACATGCCGCCCCAGCCGCCTTGGGCCAGGCCGAAGTTCCAGCCGGCGTAGTCGCCGGAGATCACATAGGCAACGCCAAGGCCAACTAAAAGCACCCAGCCGGCGGCACCTTTTTTCAGTTCGCGTTGCTGGAAGTATTCGGTGCCGACCTTTTCGAAGTCGACGGAAGATCCGGACGCACCGGTAGGTTCGCTAGGCATGAGGAAGTACCTTTCGTTCTTATTGTTTTTGCCCGACTTACTTGAGCCGGATGAGATGTTGAGTACTTGTGAAGATCACATGTGGGGGCTGGCTTGTGTGGGAGCGGGCTTGCTCCCACAGGTTTAATTGCATTTCAAATGTGGGAGCAGGTTGTCTGCTAATTACTTAGAAGAAACCCAGCGGATTAATGTCGTAGCTCACCAGCAAGTTCTTGGTCTGCTGATAGTGATCCAACATCATCTTGTGGGTTTCACGGCCAACGCCCGACTTCTTGTAACCGCCAAACGCAGCGTGCGCCGGGTACAGGTGATAGCAGTTGGTCCAGACACGCCCGGCCTTGATTGCCCGGCCCATGCGGTACGCACGGTTAATGTCACGAGTCCACAAACCGGCACCCAAACCAAACTCGGTGTCGTTGGCAATCGCCAGGGCTTCGGCTTCATCCTTGAAGGTGGTGATGCTCACCACCGGGCCAAAGATTTCCTCCTGGAACACCCGCATCTTGTTGGTGCCCTTGAGCAGGGTCGGCTGGATGTAATAGCCGGTGGCCAGATCGCCAGTCAGCTTCTCGACCTTGCCGCCGGTCAGCAGTTCGGCGCCTTCGCCCTTGGCGATTTCCAGGTAGGACAGGATCTTGTCGAATTGTTGCTCGGACGCCTGGGCGCCGACCATGGTGTCGGTGTCCAGCGGGTCGCCGCGCTTGATCGACTCGACCTTCTTCATCACCACTTTCATGAAGTCGTCGTAGATCGACTCTTCCACCAGCGCGCGGGATGGGCAGGTGCACACTTCGCCCTGGTTGAAGAACGCCAGCACCAGGCCTTCGGCGGCTTTCTCAATGAATTGCGGCTCGGCTTTCATGATGTCGGCGAAGAAGATGTTCGGCGACTTGCCGCCCAGCTCAACGGTGGACGGAATAATGTTTTCGGCGGCCGCGTGCATGATGTGCGAGCCCACAGGCGTGGAACCGGTGAAGGCAATCTTGGCGATGCGTTTGCTGGTGGCCAGGGCTTCGCCGGCTTCTTTGCCGAAACCGTGGACCACGTTCAACACGCCCGGCGGCAGCAGGTCGCCGATCAGCTCCATCAGCACGTTGATGCCCAGCGGGGTTTGTTCCGCAGGCTTGAGTACCACGCAGTTACCGGCCGCCAGGGCTGGAGCGAGTTTCCAGGCGGCCATCAGCAGCGGGAAGTTCCACGGGATGATCTGGCCGACCACGCCCAATGGCTCATGGAAGTGATAGGCGGCAGTGAGTTCATTGATCTCGGCGCTGCTGCCTTCCTGGGCGCGGATGCAGCCGGCGAAGTAGCGGAAGTGGTCCGCGGCGAGGGGGATGTCGGCGTTAAGGGTTTCACGCACGGCCTTGCCGTTGTCCCAGGTTTCGGTGATAGCCAGCAGTTCCAGGTTCTGTTCGATGCGGTCGGCGATTTTCAGCAGCACCAGCGAGCGGTCCTGGGCCGAGGTCTTGCCCCAGGCGTCAGCGGCGGCGTGGGCGGCGTCCAGCGCCTTGTCGATGTCTTTGGCGGTGGAGCGCGGGAAGTCGGCGATCGGCTTGCCATTAACTGGCGAAGTGTTGGTGAAGTAGTTGCCGTCCACCGGCGCGACGAATTCGCCGCCAATGTAGTTGCCGTACTTGGCTTTGAACGAAACGATAGCGCCTTCAGTACCGGGGTGTGCGTAACGCATGGTGGGTATCTCCTGGCTTTTTGTGTTTATTGGAGGACGCACTGTTGTGCTTGTTAAAGCGTAGAGCAAAGGTCGGGCCAGTGCCGTGCAGGCCAGGTAAATCAAGGCGTTGTGGTGTGGGGCGAGGAGGCGCTGTGACAAGGCTGGTACAGCCTGGGTGACAGTTTGTGCCACAAACGATACAACCTGTGACCGGTGGGTCGAGTCGGGATTGCAATGGCGGGAAGGCTGGGGGATGCTGGGCGTCCCGGTTCGCGACGTGTATTACGCAGCAGGAGAACAATAAGAACATGCACAACGATCATTTCAGTCGCCATGCCCAGCAAGTGCTGACCGTCACCCGCGGCCAGGACCCTGTACACGGCCCCGGCAGCGATCCATCCATTGCCCGCTCCTGGTTGCGTTGCCTGGAGGATTATCACCTCGACCCTGCCCTGACCATCGCCCCAACGGTGCTGGAACACGGCCGCCTGCTGGAAAGTCGCGAACGCCTGCAGCAAGTGCTGCGCATCGCCGGCAGTGAAATGAACAGCCTGCATCAACAGCTCTCCGGTGCTGGCCACGCGGTGTTGTTGACGGATGCGCGTGGGGTGATCCTCAACTGCGTCACCGCTCCCAGCGAACGCAAGATTTTCGAACGCGCGGGGCTGTGGCTCGGCGCCGACTGGAGCGAAGCCTGCGAAGGCACCAATGGCATTGGTACCTGTCTGGTGGAGCGCCAGTCGCTGACCATTCATCGCGATGAACACTTCCGTGGTCGGCACACCGGGCTGACCTGTTCCGCCAGCCCGGTATTCGACCCTCATGGCGAACTGCTGGCGGTGCTCGATGTGTCATCGGCCCGGGAAGCGGTGTCGCGCCAGAGCCAGTTCCACACCATGGCGCTGGTCAATCTCTCGGCGAAGATGATCGAGAGTTGCTACTTCCTACGGCATTTCGAGAATCATTGGCTGCTGCGTTTTCATCTACAGGCCGAGTCGGTGGGGCTGTTCAGCGAAGGGCTGCTGGCGTTCGACGGCGAAGGGCGGATCTGCGCGGTCAACCAGAGCGCGCTGAACTTGCTGGGGCAAATACGTGGCGGCCTGTTGGGGCAGCCGGTGGAGGCGTTTTTCGACTGCTCGCTGGATGAACTGCTCGGTCGCGCCAGCGCCAATGCCAGCGCCAGTTGGCCGCTGCGCACCCGTGATGGGCGTGGGTTGTTCGCGGTGTTGCGCGGGCAGCCCCGCAGTGTACCGAGCCCGCGGGTCAAGGCGCTGCCAGGTATCGAGCGCCCGCGTTTGCCAGGCATTTGCCTGGGGGACATGGCGTTGCAAGAGGATTTTCGCAAATCACTGCGGGTGTTCGAACGCGACGTACCCTTGCTGATCAACGGTGAAACCGGCTCCGGCAAGGAAGCCTTCGCCAAAGCGGTACACCACGCCAGTCTGCGGGCGGACAAGGCTTTCGTTGCCCTCAATTGCGCGGCCATCCCGGAAAGCCTGATCGAGAGTGAGTTGTTCGGCTATCGCGGCGGCAGTTTCACCGGCGCACGCAAGGAAGGCATGCGCGGCAAGCTGCAACAGGCCGACGGCGGTACCTTGTTCCTGGATGAGATTGGCGACATGCCCCTGGCTTTGCAAACCCGTCTATTAAGGGTGCTAGAGGATCGCCTGGTGGTGCCCATCGGCGGCGAGCCACAGGCGGTGGACGTGCGCATCATCAGCGCCACTCACCGCAATTTGCTGGAGCGCGTGCAGGACGGCAGCTTCCGCGAGGATTTGTATTACCGGCTCAATGGTCTGGAAGTCGCGTTGCCGCCGTTGCGTGAGCGTACTGACAAGTCGCAGTTGCTGGATTTTCTGCTGACGGAAGAGGCGGGGGAGCAATCGGTGTTACTGGATGCATCGGCGCGTCAGGCGCTGCTGGCATTTGCCTGGCCGGGGAATGTGCGGCAGTTGCGCACGGTGTTGCGAACGTTGGCGGCGTTATGTGAGGACGGGCGCATCGGGCTTGAGGACTTGCCTGTCATGATTCGCCAGACGCAATCGCAAGCGGTGACGCTGGATGTGCCGTCGGACTCGCCGCTGGACGATGCCGAGCGGTTGGCGTTGCTCAATGCCCTTGAGCAGCAGCGCTGGCACATGAGCCATACGGCGGAGCAGTTGGGTGTGAGCCGCAACACCTTATATAGAAAGCTGCGCAAACATGGGATTGCCCGATAACACGGTAGCCGCTGCCTCGGCAGCGGCTACAGGGACTCCTTTTGCCCTACAGCTAAAGAGTGCGATTTTTCCCACCCTACGCTAACCTGCCTCGATGTTTTACGAGGTCGACTATGCACATTCATATTCTCGGTATTTGCGGCACCTTCATGGGGTCGATGGCGGTTCTGGCCAAAGAGCTGGGCCATCATGTCACTGGCTCCGATGCCAACGTTTATCCGCCCATGAGCACGCAACTGCAGGCCCAAGGCATTGAGTTGACCCAAGGTTACGACCCGGCGCAGTTTGACCCGGTCCCGGATCTGGTCGTCATTGGCAATGCCATGACCCGCGGCAACCCCGCTGTCGAGTACGTGCTGAACAAAGGCCTGCCTTATGTGTCCGGCCCGCAGTGGCTGGCGGACCATGTGCTGCAAGGCCGTTGGGTGCTGGCCGTCGCCGGCACCCATGGCAAGACCACCACCAGCAGCATGCTGGCCTGGGTTCTGGAGCACGCAGGCATGAGCCCGGGCTTCCTGATCGGCGGTGTGCCGCAGAACTTCTCGGTGTCTGCACGCCTGGGTGATACGCCATTCTTCGTCATCGAAGCCGATGAATACGACAGTGCGTTCTTCGACAAGCGTTCCAAGTTCGTTCATTACCGCCCGCGCACGGCGATCCTGAATAACCTGGAATACGATCACGCCGACATCTTCCCCGATCTGCCGGCCATCGAACGGCAATTCCACCACTTGGTGCGTACCATCCCCAGCGAAGGGCTGGTGATTCACCCGACCACTGAGCCTGCGTTGCAGCGAGTGATTGAGATGGGCTGCTGGACCCCGGTGCAAACCACTGGTGCGGGCGGGCAGTGGCAGGTCAGGTTACTGAGTGAAGACGGCTCCCAATTTGAAGTGCTGTTCGAAGGTGTCGCCCAAGGCATCGTCGATTGGGGCATGACCGGCCAACATAACGTGGCCAATGCCTTGGTCACCCTGGCGGCCGCTCGGCACGTCGGCGTTGTGCCATCCATGGGCATCGCGGCGTTGAGCGCGTTCAAAAGCGTCAAGCGCCGTATGGAAAAGGTCGCCGAGGTGAATGGGATCACCATCTACGATGACTTTGCCCACCACCCGACGGCCATTGCAACCACCCTCGACGGTCTGCGCAAGCGCGTCGGCGATGCCCAGGTGATTGCCATTGTCGAGCCGCGTTCCAACTCCATGAAGCTCGGCGCGCACCGTGACGGTCTGCCGGAAAGCGTGAACGATGCCGACCAGGTGGTGTGGTATGCGCCGGCCAACCTCGGATGGGACCTGCCCGCCATCGCTGCGTTGTGTACGGTGCCCTCGATTGTCTGCGATTCACTGGAAGGCATCATTGAGCACGTGAAACACCAGGCCAGGCCCGGTACCCATGTGGTGATCATGAGCAACGGCGGCTTCGGCGGCCTGCACGGCAAACTCGCCGAGGCCCTGAAGTGAGCGGCCCGGAGCGTGTCACCCTGGCGATGACCGGCGCGTCCGGCGCGCCCTATGGTCTGCGGCTGCTGGATTGCCTGATACGGGAAGATCGCGAGGTGCACTTTCTGATCTCCAAGGCCGCGCAACTGGTGGTGGCCACCGAGACCGATGTCGCACTGCCTGCCAAAGTGCAGATGATGCAGGCCTTCCTCACCGAATACACCGGCGCGGCGGCGGGGCAGATCAAGGTCTATGGCAAGGAAGACTGGATGTCGCCGGTGGCCTCTGGCTCCGGTGCGCCGGCGGCGATGGTGGTAGTGCCGTGTTCCACCGGGACGTTGTCGGCCATTGCCACGGGCGCCTGCAATAACTTGATCGAACGGGCGGCGGATGTGACGTTGAAAGAGCGTCGGCAGTTGATTCTGGTGCCGCGCGAGGCGCCGTATTCGAGCATCCACCTGGAACACATGCTCAAGCTGTCGAACATGGGCGTGACCATCTTGCCGGCGTCGCCGGGCTTTTATCACCAGCCGCAAACCATCGATGACCTGGTGGATTTTGTGGTGGCGCGGATTCTCAACCTGCTGAATATTCCCCAAGACATGCTGCCGCGTTGGGGCGAACACCATTTGAGCAGCGATGAATAAGGCACTCATGGTAGTGCTGGCGCTGCAGTTGGGTGGTTGTGCCACGGCACGCACTCTGGACGCGGCGCAACCCGGCGCGCCGGTGGTGTATGCCGGGATGCGGCTGGATTTGTATGCGATGCAGGGCGGGTGCTGCGCGATGGATCGGTTTGGTGCCGAGGCGCCGCGCTATCCGGGCGTTGACCTGCCAGCCAGCGCCTTGCTCGACACGCTGCTGTTGCCGCTGTCGGTGTTGACGGTGTTGGGGGTTGGGTTTAACGCGACGGGTGGGTTGTAGTCTGCAACATAGAGGGTGTTTGCGCCGACGTCATCGCGGGCAAGCCCGGCTCCCACATTTTTAGGGGTGAATACATTCAAATGTGGGAGCTGGCTTGCCTGCGATGAGGCCAGTCGACTCACTGCAAAATCACTTGCCGAGCTTGCGCAACTCATCCGACTCCACAATCCGAACACCATCCTGCTCTTCCAGCGCCAAACGCCACATGGCCCGCGCCAGTTCGCACACTTCGATGCCACGGTATTTGCCGGGGATCAATCGGGATAACGGTCCGGCCAATTGCTCGGCCAGCCGTGGTTCCAGTCGTTCCCCCAGCAACAGAGAAGGCCTGACGATAGTCAGTTGCGGCCAGTCCTGGGCCTTCAGCGCTTGTTCCATCTCCCCTTTGACCCGGTTGTAGAAAATCGAGGATTTGGGGTCGGCGCCAATCGCGCTGATCACGATCAGGTGCCGCGCGCCCATTTCCCGTGCGCGCTTGGCAAAGGCCACCACCATGTCTAGGTCCACCGCGCGAAAGGCCGCTTCGGAACCGGCTTGCTTGATGGTGGTGCCCAGGCAGCAGAAGGCGATATCCACCTGGCCGCTCAGTTGCGGCAGGAATACCGCCGGATCACCCACCGGGTTTTCCAGGTGTGGATGCTCGGCCAGAGGTTTACGGCTGGGCGCTAGCACACGGGTGACGGTGGGCTCGTTAAGCAGGCGGTCCAGCAAATGTTCCCCGGTCAAGCCAGAGGCTCCGGCAAGCAAGATATGCTGAGGCGTCAAGTACATGATATTTCCCCCTTGATACTATTTCAGCTTAGTTGCTCTTCGCTTCCTTGCTATTTAAAGAGACGCTTTCCAGCGCCTTTCGTGCTTGCTGTTTACGCAGCAACTGCCAATGGGCGATCACCCCTTTGGGCGCCCAGATTTGCGGTTCGGAGGCTTCGAAGTTCTCCGCCATTTCGCGCTCGGTGACATGCCTTTGCGCCAGCTTGAAGGCTTGCTGCAGATCATCAGTCTGGTTGAAAGCCTGGGCGAACAGGGCGTCGCCGAAGTACGTGAAGTCAGCTTCCTCCGAGCAGCCGAACGAGACCCGGTCGGCCCGAGAGGCCGTCATGATCAGGGTGTGTTCGTCTTTCAATGCCGGGATGAAGCCGCCGGAGTAGCAGGCTGAAATGACGATGATCTTGTCGCGGTTTTTCAGCGGCTCCATGACGGCCGCCAATTCATCGGCGGGCAGGTCGGCCAGCTCCATGCGTGGCTGGTCCAGCACCAGCTCGTGCTCGTGGGTACCGTGACTGGTCAGGTAGATGAACACCAGGTCTTCTGGCCCGCTGCGCTCGGCCAGGGTTTGTACCGCGCGGCGCAGGCTTTCCCGGGTGGCCATGGGGCGGTCGGCAATATGGTCGCGGTGGTTGACCAGGCGAATCTGGCCGTAGGCGCCGAAGCGGGTGGCGAGCATGTTGCTGACGTAGTCGGCTTCGCGCAGGAATACGCTTTGCTTGCCGTCGCCGGCCAGCGTCAAGGTGTACAGCTCAACCGTCGGAGTCGACGCGGGCACTGCGGCCAGAGCCTGGTCAAGCAGACGGCCCTGGGCCAGTATCCCGACCTCCAGGGCGTCGGGCAGCAATTTGCCATCGGCGTTGCGTACGCGCATGCCGTTGACCCACGTTCCGGCCTGGACGGTGCCATCGGTGAGCACCAATGTGCCCTTGCCTTGATAACTGTCGCTGTCGAAGCCGCCAATGTAGAAGCTGCCATCAGTGAGGTTCAGGCGCCCCTGGCCGGTGAAGCGCCAATCGCTGAATTGGCCGACGTAGTGGCTGGCGTCGACACCGATCAACTCGCCCTTGCCGCTCAGCGCGCCTTCCTTGAATTCGCCGATCCACACGTCACCGTCGGCGTTTTCATAACGGCCTTTGCCGTTGAGCTGGTTTTGTTTGAAATGGCCGACGTACATGTCGCCGTCGGCGCTGTTGAAGGTGCCGTTGCCTTCCAGTTGGCCATCGACGAAGTGGCCACTGAACTGGTTGCCACTGTCGTCGTTGCGCTGGCCTTCGCCATTGGGTTTGCCGTGGCTGAATTGGCCCTGGTATTGACTGCCGTCGGGCAGTTCGAGGCGACCGAGGCCGGAATACTGATCGTCCTTGAATTCGCCGCGGTAGGTCATCAGGCCCTCTTTGAGAGTGCCTTCACCGTTGCGTCGCCCTTGCTTGAAACCGCCAACGTAGCTGCTGCCCGGCGTGGTCAGCGTGCCCTGGCCGTCGAACAGGCCTTGCTGGAACTGACCTTTATAGACCTCGCCATTACTGCCATGCCATTCGCCCTGGCCATGCCACTGGCCCTTGTCGAACTGCCCGGCGTACCAACTGCCATTGGGGTAGTCCACCCGACCCTGGCCTTGCAGCAAACCGTTGATCACCTCACCCCGATAACGACCTCCGTCGGGCAGTCGCGCATCAGGCGGCAACAGCGATTCGCCGTCGCCGCAAGCGGTGAGCAACAGGACAAGAGCAAGGGGAGCGAGTGGGCGCATAGCGGGATCCGGATAATTGAGCGCCGAGTATGCCGCAGCTGCGAGATCTATACATAAATTTACACGAAACAGCGTATGTGCTGTTTCGTGCCGGACTAAGACTCAGACAAAGCAGAGTGACAACGACTCGGCAATGTACGCAGGTTTTTCCTGGCCTTCAATTTCCAGGGTACAGGTCGCTTTAAGTAGCCACTGGCCAGGTTTTTTCTCGGTGGCATCGGTCAAGGTGACTGCCAGGCGCACCTTGGAGTTGACCTTGACCGGCTGGATGAAACGCACGCTGTCCAGGCCGTAGTTGACGGCCATCTTCAAGCCCTCGGGCATGACCAGGATGTCTTCTATCAACTTGGGTATCAGCGACAACGACAGGAAACCATGGGCGATGGTGCTGCCGAACGGCGTCTGGGCGGCCTTCACCGGGTCGACGTGGATGAACTGATGATCGCCAGTGGCCTCCGCGAACAGGTTGATGCGTTCCTGGTCGATGGTGAGCCAGTCGGAACGTCCCAGTTCCTTGCCGACGTAATCTTTGAGTTGCGCTACGGGTACTGAGGGCATTGCGACTCTCCTTGGGTTCATCGGTTTTTATAATGTTCAGGTGTGGGGCAAGCCCCTGAAGAACCAATGTAGATCATCATGGGCATTTGGCCCGGTCAACCCACCATGCTTTTGGCGAATGCCGGTCCATAGAGGCGGCGTGCTTATAATGCAGGACGCGATTTCTGGGGGAGAGGACGGATGCTGTTACGCGGTCTGACATGGCTGGTGCTGTTTCAATTGCTGGGCACGGCGATCAATCATTTATTCCTGCCGGTGCTGCCGGGGCCGATTGTCGGTCTGTTGCTGATGCTGGCGTATCTGATATGGAACGGCGAAGTCGGCGAGCCCCTGAGCCTGGCGGCGAGCAGTTTGCTGCGCTATTTGCCGTTGCTGCTGGTGCCGCCAGCCGTGGGCGTGATGGTCTATGCCAAGGACATCGCCGCCGATTTCTGGGCCATCGTCGGTGCGCTGGTGCTGTCCCTGGTGATCGCTATGGGCTTTGTCGGGGTGCTGATGCAGAGGCTGATCAAGCGCCAGTCACGTCGGGAGGAGGGCCAATGACCTTCGACTGGCAAGGTGCCTGGGTCGCTGTGATTCATCATCCGTTGTTCGGCATCGGTATCACCCTGGGTGCCTATCAACTGGTGTTGGCGGGCTTCGAGAAAACCCGCTGGATTTTCCTGCAACCGGTGCTGGTGTCGATGCTGTTGGTGATCGGCGTCTTGCTCGGTTGTGGACTGAGCTACGCCGAGTACCGCAAGAGCACCGAGATCATGAGCATCCTGCTGGGTCCCGCAACGGTCGCCCTGGCGGTGCCGCTTTACTTGAATCTGCGACGGATTCGCCAGTTGTTCTGGCCGATTTTTACTACGCTGGTGGTGGGAGGTGTTTTGGCCACTGGTCTCTGTGTGTTGCTGGGGTGGTGGTTTGGCGCCGAGCACATGATGTTGATGACCATGGCGCCCAAGTCGGTGACCTCGCCGATTGCCATGCTGGTGGCTGAGCAGATTGGTGGTGTGGCGGCGCTGGCGGCAGTGTTTGTGCTGATCACCGGCGTGGTCGGGGCGATGATCGGGCCGGCATACCTGTCGCGCCTCGGCGTCCACAGCCCCGAGGCGCGGGGCATGGCATTGGGCATGACGGCCCATGCGGTCGGTACCTCGGTGGCCTTGCAGGAAAGTGAAGAGTGCGGCGCCTTTGCGGCGCTGGCCATGAGTTTGATGGGCGTGGCCACGGCGGTTTTCCTGCCGTTGGCCGTGTCACTGGTTGTTTAAGTCAGGTTTAAGGAAACCTTTATGAGTCTGGCGCTTTTCCCGCTCAATACGGTGCTGTTTCCCGGGTGCACCCTTGATTTACAGGTATTCGAGGCGCGCTATCTGGACATGATCAGCCGCTGTATGAAAAAGGGCGAAAGCTTTGGCGTGGTGTGCATCCTCGACGGCAAGGAAGTGGGGCTGGCCCCGGATGGCTATGCGCTGATTGGCTGCGAAGCGCTGATCCGTGACTTCAAGCAGCAGGATAATGGCCTGTTGGGGATTCGAGTCGAGGGCGGCCGCAGGTTTCGCGTGTGGGACGCCGGTGTTCAGCGTGACCAGTTGCTGGTGGCTGAGGTCCAGTGGTTGGAAGAGCGGCCGGAGCAACCGCTGGAAGAGGAGGACGCCGACCTGTTGGCGCTGCTCCAGGCCTTGGCCGAGCACCCGATGGTCGCTTCGCTGGACATGGGCACTCACGCGGATGGCCAACAGGCATTGGGCAATCAGTTGGCCTATCTGTTGCCCTTCACCGAGGCCGATAAGGTCGACCTGTTGCAGCTCGATGACCCGCAGCAACGGTTGGATGCCATTCAGATGTTGCTGGATGAACTGCAAGGTGAGCTGTTCACCTGAATCTAATTTCCAGACATGTCTGATATCTCTCTCGGAATTTTCGTCGTTACTCTGATCCTGCCGGCTGACATGGTTGGCAATTACCTAATCAGGATCAGGGGATGGAAATGATTCGGCTCTCGCAATCGGAACAGGCAGTTTGGGATGCTTTTTTTATCGGAATTACGGGGCAAATGATTCGATGGGCCGATGACCGCGGCCCGGAATATATCGCTGAGCGCGCCGCAGAAATTGCCGACGAGATGTTGCTGGAGCGGCGCGAACGTTCTTTTGAACGTCGCGCTGCGCCCGGTGGACTGGATCGGGCCGGCCTGGATCAGTAGGCGTACCTGAGCAGCGCGTGGGCCGTGCCGGTAAAGGCGATAAAACCAAGCACCGCCACGCAGGCCGGCAAGATCAACCACCAGACCTTCGGCACCATGGGCGGCAGCAGGCTTTGGCGCTGGCTGAGGGTCAGGCTGAAGGCGCAGACCGTCATTGCCAGTAAGGTGCCAGCCAGGATGTCCGTCGGCCAATGGGCGCCGAGATATACCCGAGACAGGGCAATGCTCGCGGCGGGGATGGCGCCAAGCAAAAGCCAGGTCAGGCGCAAGCGGGTGGGCTGACCGCGTCCAGCCAGCACCGCCAGGGCCAGGAAAAACGCAAATGAACCGGAGGCGTGGCCGCTGGGCATGCTGTAGCTGGTCAATGGATCGCTCAGCACTTCCGGGCGCATCCGCGCAAAAAACAGCTTGGTGCCAGTGTTGATCAGTGCTGCGCCCAAGAGTGTGGCGCCGACGAAAATCGCCTTGCGCCATTGCCGCAGCAGCGCCAGCAGGCCGGTGAGCACGGCGCTCGCCACGAACATCTTCTTGAACTCGCCGAGCTGGGTGACCATCACCATGGCCTGGTCCATCGCCGGGCTACGGTGTTCCTGCACCAAGGCCATCAGCCCTTGGTCAAAATGGTTCAGGTACGGATAGCCAATAAACAGTGCGATTAGCAACGCCCCGCTGAGGCAGCCGACCAGCAGTGTTGCCCGTCGATGCCCGCGCAGGCTGCTGTTGAGGCTCAGGCCCACGAATACGGCGAGGCAGGCGGCGACAATCCCGGCCTGAGGCCAGAAACCTTCGGGCAATGGCAGGCGAAATGCCGCACCGGTGGCCCAGCCCGGTAGCAAGTAGACCACCGCCCAACCGGCGCCGGCCAGTAGGCTGACGGCAGCGAAGCGCGGGAACGGCATGTCGCACATGCCGGCGACCATTGGCAGCATTGGCCGCAGCGGGCCGATAAAACGCCCTACCAGCAGGCTGGCGATCCCGTATTTATGGAAGTATGTCTCGGCGCCGCTCATCCATTCGGGATGATGGCGCAGGCCAGGCAGCCGGCGGATGTTCTGGTGAAAATGTCGCCCCAGGTAGTAGGAAATAGCATCGCCCAGCAATCCGCCGAGGAATCCCAGCAACAGGGTTTCCCCCAACGACAGTGCGCCGCTGCCGGCCAGCGCGGCAATAGCGAACAGCAATACCGTGCCGGGCACGATCAGACCGGCGATGGCCAGGCACTCCACGAACGCCACGATAAACACCGCCACAGCCAGCCATTGCGGGTTCAGGGTCAGCCAGCCGGTAATGCTATCGAGCCATGGGCCCATACAATCAACTCCATTGGTGTGTGGCGCGCGTGGCCGGTTCGGTTATTTCAACGCAAAAAATAGTCGCGCCCTTCGACCTGGCCCCGACGCAGCGGGTTCCGTGTGCAGTAGGGCGCGTAGTTGGCATCGACGAATCGATACATCAGGTGTTCATCCCGGCCACTGGGAATGCCCAGGCGGGAGGTCTGGATCATTTGCGTAGGCGATTGGCCTACGTCCTCGACGAACAAGAGTTCTTGATCGAAGCGCTTGGCATCCCACATCGGTACTTTCAGGCCGAGGGCCTTGCACAGCAGGGTCTGCCCGGCACACAGCTTCTGGGACGGGCGGGGGCGGCCACTGGCGTCGGGGTTGTTCAGCAGCATCTGCGCCAAACTGGCCGGGCCAGACAGTTCGTCGACCCACGGATAGGCAGACTTGATCAATACGGCATTGCCTGGCCCCTGGGCGCTGAAGTTCAGCGAGTCGCCGCCACGGGCGTAGTACATATAGATGTGGCCACCATCCAGAAACAAAGCCTTACGCTTTTCTGTGTAGCCGAGTGAGGCATGGCTGCCTTTTTCGGCCATGTAATAGGCTTCAGTCTCAATAATGCGTGCCGACAGCCACAGATCACCTACGCGGTGGCGGATCACTTTTCCCAGCAATTCACGGGCAAGCAGTTGCGCGTCACGGTCGAAAAAGCCGTCGGGCAGGGCGCTGGCGGGGATCAGGGGCGAAAAACTGGACATGGCGATCAAGGCGGGAGCGGCTAAATGTGACAGGATGATAACAACTCCAGCCTTAATTCCTGCTGAACGTCGAGTATTTGCAGTTCATTTCGACCATCCGCCCCTCACCGCTGTCCGTAGGACTGCGCGACAGCTATAATCTGCCGCTTTCCTCTTTGCCAAGACCCCACCAGACCATGACTGAGTCCGTTCTTGACTACATGACCCGCCTGGGTCGCGCTGCCCGTCAGGCCTCGCGGTTGATCGCCCGTGCGAGCACTGCGCAGAAGAACCGTGCCCTGCTGGCTGCCGCCGATGCCCTGGATGCTTCGCGCTCCGAGCTGACGGCCGCTAACGAGCTGGACCTGGCCAATGGCCGGGCCAATGGTCTGGAACCGGCATTGCTGGACCGTCTGGCGCTGACGCCGGCACGCATCGACGACATGATCGAAGGTTTGCGTCAGGTGGCCAAGCTGCCTGACCCCATCGGTGAAATCCGCGACATGCGCTACCTGCCGTCGGGTATCCAGGTCGGCAAGATGCGCGTGCCCCTGGGCGTGATCGGCATCATCTATGAGTCGCGTCCGAACGTGACCATCGACGCTGCGAGCCTGTGCCTCAAGTCCGGTAACGCCACGATCCTGCGGGGCGGTTCCGAGGCGATCAACTCCAACCGTGCCATCGCCGCGTGCATCCAACAGGGCTTGGCCGTGGCTGATTTGCCGGCCGAAGTGGTGCAAGTGGTGGAAACCACCGACCGCGCCGCCGTTGGCGCGTTGATCACGATGCCCGAGTTCGTCGACGTGATCGTCCCGCGCGGTGGCAAGAGCCTGATCGAACGGGTCAGCCGTGATGCCAAGGTGCCGGTCATTAAGCACCTGGACGGCGTCTGCCACGTGTTCATTGATGTGGCCGCCGACCTCGACAAGGCCATTCGCATTGCCGACAACGCCAAGACTCATCGCTATGCGCCGTGCAACACCATGGAAACCCTGCTGGTGCACGTCGGCATTGCCGATCGCGTGCTGCCGCCGCTGGCGGCCATTTACCGCGACAAGGGCGTCGAGCTGCGTGGCTGCGAGCGTACCCGGGCGATCCTCGGCAGCGATGTAATCGAAGCCACCGAGCAAGACTGGTACACCGAGTACACGGCGCCGATCCTGTCGATCCGCATCGTCGACGACCTGGACCAGGCCATCGAACACATCAACACCTATGGCTCCAGGCACACCGACGCCATCGTCACCGAGCATTTCAGCGATGCCCGGCGTTTCCTCAATGAAGTGGATTCCGCTTCGGTGATGGTCAACGCCTCGACGCGCTTTGCCGACGGCTTTGAATACGGCCTGGGGGCCGAGATCGGCATTTCCACCGACAAGCTCCACGCACGCGGCCCGGTTGGCCTGGAAGGCCTGACCAGCGAGAAGTACGTGGTGTTCGGTGACGGTCATGTGCGCACTTGATGGGTAAACGCATCGGGCTGCTCGGCGGTACCTTCGACCCCGTGCACATCGGCCATTTGCGCAGTGCCCTGGAAGTCGCGGATGCCCTCGCACTGGATGAGCTGCGCCTGGCACCCAATGCCCGGCCGCCTCATCGGGACACGCCGCAGGTGTCACCGCAGCAGCGCCTGGAAATGGTGCGCCTGGCGGTGGCCGGTATTGCACCGTTGGTGGTGGACGACCGCGAGCTCAAGCGCGACAAACCGTCCTACACTGTTGACACTCTGGAACTGATGCGCGCCGAACTGGCCGCAGATGACCAGTTGTTTCTACTTTTGGGCTGGGACGCATTTTGCGGCCTGCCCACTTGGCACCGCTGGGAAGAATTGCTCCAGCATTGCCACATCCTGGTGCTGCAACGCCCGGATGCCGACAGCGAACCGCCGGATGCCTTGCGCAACCTGCTGGCAGCGCGCTCGGTAAGTGACCCGCAGGCTCTGACCGGGCCGAGCGGGAATATTGCATTCGTCTGGCAGACGCCGCTTGCGGTGTCTGCCACCCAGATCCGTCAACTGCTGGCCAGCGGGAAGTCGGTACGTTTCCTGGTGCCTGACGCGGTCCTGGCCTACATCGATGCGCACGGGCTTTACCGTGCGTCGAACTGAAAAGGCGCGCTTGAAGGCACGAATAGACGTGTATTGAAGCGCCCGAACATACGAGTAAAACGAGTTTTATATGACGAACAAAGACGTAAGCAAAGTTAAGCGCAAAGGCACGTTCAAGAGCGCTCCGTTGCCTGTAGAAGCCCATACCGGCCCGGAACTCGCTGGCGCAGAGCTGGTGAAGGTTGCCGTAGCTGCACTGGAAGACGTGAAGGCCCAGGACATTCAAGTCCTGGACGTGCGCGACAAGCAGAGCATCACCGACTTCATGATCATCGCCACCGGTACCTCCAACCGTCAGATCGGCGCGATGCTGGACAAGGTTCGCGAAGCCGTCAAAGCCCAAGGCGTCAAGCCACTGGGTGAAGAAGGCAAGGGCGACAGCGACTGGGTGCTGTTGGACATGGACGATGTGATCGTTCACATGATGACCAGCAACGCCCGTCAGTTCTACGACCTGGAGCGTCTGTGGCAAGGCGCCGAGCAGAGCCGTGCCGCCGATGGCAAGCACCACAGCCCTGAAGTCGGCCACGCGCACTTCGACAAGCTCAACAAAGACCAGGAATAAGGAACGGCTGTGCGCCTGCGTCTGATCGCTGTTGGTTCACGCATGCCCAAGTGGGTGGAAGAAGGCTGGCATGAATATGCCAAGCGTCTGCCCTCCGAGCTGGCACTGGAACTGGTGGAAATACCGCTCAATACCCGGGGCAAGAACGCCGACGTGGCGCGCTTTATCCGTCAGGAAGGCGAGGCCATGCTGGCCAAGGTCGGCCCCAATGAGCGGATTGTCACCCTGGAAGTGCATGGCAAGCCGTGGAGCACCGAGCAGTTGGCGGTGGAGCTGGATCGCTGGCGCCTGGATTCGCGCACGGTGAACTTCATGGTCGGCGGCCCCGAAGGGCTGGCGCCGGAAGTGTGTGCACGGGCCGATCAGCGCTGGTCGCTGTCGCCCCTGACGCTGCCGCATCCGCTGGTGCGGATTCTGATCGGTGAACAGCTGTATCGCGCCTGGACAGTTCTGTCCGGGCACCCTTACCACAAATAGTCTGCGCCCTGCCTGATGACCCAGCCGATCCGCATCAAGGACCACGAGAAAGACGCACGTCTGGTGCGCGGTCGGGTCGTGTTCGGCGCCATTTTGGTGGTGGTACTGCTGGGGGTGTTGATCGCCCGCCTGTATTTCCTGCAGGTGATCCAGTACGACTATCACTCCACGCTGTCGGAAAACAACCGGGTGCACGTGCAGCCGATTCCGCCGACCCGTGGCTTGATTTTCGACCGCAATGGCGTGGTGGTGGCGGATAACCGGCCCAGTTTCAGCCTGAGCATGACCCGCGAGCGATCCGGCGACTGGCAGCAGATCCTTGATGTCATCGTCGAGGTGCTGCAACTGACCCCGGACGACCGGGTGATCTTCGAGAAGCGTATGAAACAGGGGCGCCGGCCGTTTGAGCCGGTGCCGATTCTGTTTGAGCTGACCGAAGAGCAGATCGCCCGGATTGCGGTGAACCAGTTCCGCCTGCCGGGTGTTGAAGTGGTGGCGCAGTTGGTACGTCACTACCCGCAGGGGGCGCACTTTGCCCACTCTGTCGGCTATATGGGACGGATCAACGAGAAAGAGCTCAAGACCCTCGACCCGGTCAACTACAGCGGTACCCATCATATCGGCAAGACCGGCATCGAGCGCTTCTACGAGCCGGAACTGCATGGCCAAGTGGGTTACGAAGAAGTTGAAACCAACGCCCGTGGCCGGGTGCTGCGGGTGCTCAAGCGTACCGATCCGACTCCCGGCAAGGACATTGTCCTGAGCCTGGATATCAAGTTGCAGGAAGCGGCGGAGATGGCCTTGGGCGGTCGCCGCGGCGCAGTCGTGGCGCTGGATCCGACCACTGGCGAAGTATTGGCGATGGTCAGCCAGCCGAGTTTCGACCCGAATCTGTTTGTGACCGGGATCAGCTTCAAGGCTTACGCCGAGCTGCGCGACTCCATTGACCGCCCGCTGTTCAACCGGGTGCTGCGCGGCCTGTATCCACCGGGTTCGACCATCAAACCGGCGGTGGCCATTGCCGGCCTGGATTCCGGTGTTATCACAGCGTCCAGCCGGGTATTCGACCCCGGTTACTACATGCTGCCCAACTACGATCACAAGTACCGTAACTGGAACCGTACCGGTGACGGTTATGTGGACCTGGACACGGCGATCATGCGGTCCAACGACACCTACTTCTATGACCTGGCCCACAAGCTGGGGATTGATCGGTTGTCGGCCTACATGGGCAAGTTCGGCCTCGGTCAGAAAGTGTCCCTGGACATGTTTGAAGAGTCTCCCGGCCTGATGCCTTCCCGTGAATGGAAGCGCGCGACCCGACGCCAAGCCTGGTTCCCGGGTGAAACCCTGATTCTCGGGATCGGCCAGGGTTATATGCAGGCCACTCCGCTGCAACTGGCCCAGGCGACGGCGCTGGTGGCTAACAAGGGCAAATGGAACCGTCCACACCTGGCCAAGACCATCGAGGGTGAAAAACCGGTGGATGAGAACCCGATTCCGGACATTGTCCTGCGTGATCCGTCCGACTGGACCAAGGTCAACCACGGCATGCAGCAAGTGATGCACGGCGCCCGGGGTACTGCGCGCAAGGCGGCGGCCGGCTCGCAGTACCGGATTGCCGGCAAGAGTGGTACCGCCCAGGTGGTGGCGATCAAGCAGGGTGAGAAGTACGACCGCTCCAAGGTTCAGGAGCGTCACCGCGACCATGCGTTGTTCGTTGGTTTTGCCCCGGCTGACAACCCCAGGATCACCGTGGCGGTGATGGTCGAGAACGGCGAGTCCGGCTCCGGCGTGGCTGCTCCGGTAGTGCGCCAGATCATGGACGCCTGGTTGCTGGACCAGGACGGCAAGCTCAAGCCTGAGTACGCCAACCCTTCAAGCGCGGAGGCTACGGCCCGTGAAGAGTAATTTTGACCGCATCCTCTCCAGCGAGGATGTGATGCGCCGTCGCGCCACCTTGCTGCAGCGCCTGCACATTGATGGCCCGTTGCTGATCCTGCTGCTGACATTGGCCGCCGGCAGCCTGTTTGTGTTGTATTCGGCCAGTGGCAAGAACTGGGACCTGTTGATCAAGCAGGCGTCTTCGTTCGGCCTGGGCCTGTTGTCGATGGTGGTGATTGCCCAACTGGAGCCGCGCTTCATGGCGCGTTGGGTACCATTGGGCTACGTGGCGGGCGTGTTGCTGCTGGTGGTGGTGGACGTCATGGGCCACAACGCCATGGGTGCGACCCGCTGGATCAACATTCCGGGGGTGATCCGCTTCCAGCCGTCGGAATTCATGAAGATCCTGATGCCGGCAACCATTGCCTGGTACCTGTCCAAGCGCACCTTGCCGCCGCAGCTCAAGCACGTGGGGATCAGCCTGATCCTGATCGGCGTGCCATTTATCCTGATTGTGCGTCAGCCGGACCTGGGCACCTCGCTGCTGATCCTGGCCGGTGGTGCGTTCGTGTTGTTCATGGGCGGCTTGCGCTGGCGCTGGATCCTCAGCGTATTGGCGGCGGCGATACCGGTGGCGGTGGCCATGTGGTTCTTCTTCATGCACGACTACCAGAAGCAGCGGATCCTGACGTTCCTCGATCCGGAGAGTGATCCGTTGGGCACCGGCTGGAACATCATCCAGTCCAAGGCGGCCATCGGTTCTGGTGGTGTATTCGGTAAGGGCTGGTTGCTGGGCACCCAGTCGCACCTGGACTTTTTGCCGGAAAGCCACACCGACTTTATTATCGCGGTGATGGGGGAAGAGTTCGGCCTGGTGGGCATTTGCGCACTGTTGCTGATCTACCTGTTATTGATTGGTCGCGGCCTGGTGATTACCGCTCAGGCGCAGACGCTGTTCGGCAAATTGCTCGCCGGCAGCCTGACTATGACGTTTTTTGTTTATGTTTTCGTCAACATCGGTATGGTCAGTGGCCTGTTGCCGGTGGTTGGGGTGCCGTTGCCGTTCATTAGCTACGGCGGAACTTCGCTGGTCACATTGATGTCAGCGTTTGGGGTTTTGATGTCGATCCATACCCATCGTAAGTGGATCGCACAGGTTTGAATAAGGTGAAGATGTCAATGCAAGCAATGCGCGGCTGGGCTGCTCGGTACGCGTCCTGTGTGGGCTTGATAGGCCTGCTGGGCGCTACTCAGGAAGCACAGGCCGGCGACTATGACGGTTCGCCCCAGGTCGCCGAGTTTGTCGGTGAGATGACCCGTGACTATGGTTTCGCCGGTGAACAGCTGATGGACGTGTTTCGTGAAGCCCAGCGCAAGCAGTCGATCCTGGACGCCATTTCCCGTCCTGCCGAGCGTGTGAAGCAGTGGAAGGAATATCGTCCGATGTTCCTCACCGATGCCCGCATAGCCCGGGGCGTGGACTTCTGGCGCCAGCACGAAGCGGTGCTGGCCCGCGCCGAGCAGGAGTACGGCGTGCCGGCCCAGGTGATTGTCTCGATCATCGGCATTGAAACCTTTTACGGCCGCAACACCGGCAGCTACCGGGTGATCGACGCGTTGTCGACCCTGGGTTTCGATTACCCGCCTCGCGCCGAGTTCTTCCGTAAGGAACTGCGCGAATTCCTGCTGCTGGCCCGCGAAGAACAGGTTGACCCGCTGACCCTCAAGGGGTCCTACGCCGGTGCCATGGGGCTGCCGCAGTTCATGCCGAGCAGCTTTCGCGCCTATGCGGTGGATTTTGACGGTGACGGCCATATCAACATCTGGAGCAATCCCGATGATGCCATCGGCAGTGTGGCCAGTTACTTCAAGCGCCATGGCTGGGTAGCCGGCGAGCCGGTGGTGATTCGTGCCGATGTGACCGGGGATCGCGCCGATGAAGGCCTCACCCAGGGCATCGAGCCGGTCAAGACCGTCGGGGAGTTGCGGGCGCTGGGCTGGTCAAGTCATGATGCGCTGCGCGATGATATGCCGGTCACGGCTTTCCGCCTGGAAGGCGCAGACGGCCCTGAATACTGGATGGGCTTGAAGAATTTCTACGCAATTACGCGTTATAACCGCAGTGTGATGTACGCCATGGCCGTGCATCAGCTGTCAGACATGCTGGTCCAAGCACGGGGCGTCAAGTAATGCCGGTATCGCCGATCAATAAACCCCTGAAGCTGGTGGCGCTGGCTGCATTGTCATTGTTGGTGGTCAGTTGTTCCTCCAACACCAGTCGTGCCCCTGCGCAAAAAGCTGGCGGTGCTGTCGTCCGCGCTCAACCAGGCCTGGATATCAACCGGGCCCACAAAGATGGCGCGCCGTGGTGGGACGTTGATGTCTCCCGTATCCCGGATGCGACGCCGACCCTGCACACCGGTGCCTACAAGGCCAACCCGTACACCGTGCTGGGCAAGACCTACTTCCCGCTGCAAGAGTCCAAGACCTACGTGCAATCGGGCACCGCGTCCTGGTACGGCACCAAGTTCCACGGCCAGAACACGGCCAACGGCGAAGTCTATGACCTGTACGGCATGAGCGCGGCCCACAAGACCTTGCCGCTGCCCAGCTACGTCAAGGTGACCAACCTGGACAACAACCGTACGGTCATCCTGCGGGTCAATGACCGTGGGCCGTTCTATTCGGATCGGATCATCGACTTGTCCTACGCGGCCGCG
Organism: Pseudomonas spelaei; assembly: GCF_009724245.1. Classification (GTDB taxonomy): domain Bacteria; phylum Pseudomonadota; class Gammaproteobacteria; order Pseudomonadales; family Pseudomonadaceae; genus Aquipseudomonas; species Aquipseudomonas spelaei. Next base: position 102,809 of record NZ_WNNK01000020.1, read on the forward strand.
AAGAAACTCGGCTATGCCGAAACCGGCACCGCCCGGGTCAAGGTCGAGGGCATCGATCCACAGCAGTACTGGGCCCAGCGTGGCAAGCCGGCACCGCTGATGCTCAACGAGCCGCAAACCCCGCAGCCGCAGATCGCCCAGGCGGGCAAGGTCGAGCAATGGACACCGCCGCCGCAGCAACATGCGGCCCCCGTGGTGGCCGTGCCACAAGCGGCCCCCGGCAACGCAGTGGGTGGCCAGTACCTGCAAGTCGGTGCCTTTGCCAACCCGGATGCTGCGGAGCTGTTAAGGTCCAAGCTCAGTGGGATGGTCAGCGCGCCAGTCTTTATCAGCTCTATCGTGCGTAATCAGCAGACCCTGCACCGGGTTCGCCTGGGGCCGATCGGTTCACCGGGCGAGATCCAGCAAGTGCAGAACAGCGTTCGTCTGGCCAACCTGGGCCAGCCGAGTGTGGTCAGCGCGGAATAAGCAGTTATCGGATTGATGGTTCAGGCTCGCGTGCGGGCCAGGACCCTGGTTGTTGGCTCGTGGAATAATAAAAACCCAGGGGCAAGGGGTGAGCAGGCAACCGAACACGCGACAGTCTGGAGACGGGCTGTCTGAATAGTTTTGCCCGCAAGGGCAAGTTTCCATAAGCAATTTCGAGAGACGGATGAACATCACCACCTTAGCCAAACGCCTGTGCCTGCTTGTCCCGCTGATCATCACTCCGGCCGCCTGGGCGGTTGAAATGGTGCCGGCTTCACCGCAACTGGCCGCCAAGTCCTGGGTACTCATGGATGCCGCCAGCGGTAACGTGCTGGTCGAGAGCAACGGTGACCAGCGCCTGCCACCGGCCAGCCTGACCAAACTGATGACGGCCTACATCGCGACCTTGGAAATCCGTCGCGGCCAGATCGGCGAAAACGATCCGGTAACCGTCAGCGAAAACGCCTGGCGTACCGGTGGCTCGCGGATGTTCATCAAGGTCGGCTCTCAAGTGACCGTCAGCGACCTGCTGCACGGCATCATCATCCAGTCCGGTAACGACGCCAGCGTGGCCCTGTCCGAGCACATCGCCGGCAGCGAAGATGCGTTCGCCGACATGATGAACAAAACCGTGACTGACCTGGGCATGACCAACAGCCACTTCATGAACCCGACCGGTCTGCCGAACCCTGAGCACTACTCGTCGGCTCACGACATGGCGATCCTGGCCCGCGCGATCATTCGTGTCGACCCGGTGCACTATGCGATCTACTCGCAGAAAGAGTTCTTCTGGAACAACATCAAGCAGCCTAACCGCAACCTGTTGCTGTGGCGTGACAAGACCGTCGATGGCCTGAAAACCGGCCACACCGACGAAGCCGGCTACTGCATGGTGTCTTCCGCTGTACGTGACGGCCAGCGCCTGATTGCAGTGGTGTTCGGTACCAACAGCGAGCAGGCCCGTGCGGCCGAGACGCAAAAGTTGCTGACCTACGGTTTCCGCTTCTTCGAAACCCAGACCTTCTACCAGAAGGGTACTGAGCTGGCGCAAGCCCCGGTGTGGAAAGGCGCTACCCATCAAGTCAAGGCCGGCCTGGCTGAAGACCTGACCCTGACCATGCCTAAAGGCCAGCTCAAGAAGCTGGTTGCCAGCATGACCATGAACCCGCAACTGGTTGCACCGATTGCCAAGGGCGATGTCATTGGTAAGGTCGAAGTGAAGCTGGATGACAAAGTGGTGCACAGCGCCGACTTGATCGCCCTCGACGCTGTCGACGAAGGTGGTATCTTCCGCCGCGTGTGGGATAGCATCCGTCTATTCTTCTACGGCTTGTTCAACTGATAGTGTGCACCTGCAAAGCCCCGCGTTGATCCGACGCGGGGCTTTGCCCGTCGCCACGGCTTACCGCTTACGAGGCCGTTACGCCATGACCGATACCGAAGTAAAGGCGCCAAAGATCGAATTCCCAGTGACTGATTATCCAGTCAAGGTGATCAGCGACACAGGTGTGGGCAACAAGGACAAGATCCTTGAGATCGTCAGGAAGCATGCGACGATCAACGACAACCGTGTGGATGAGCGTTCCAGCACCAACGGTAAATACACGACGATCCAGTTGCACATCGTTGCAACGGGTCAAGACCAGCTCTACGACATCAACAGCGAACTGCGGGCTACCGGCTTCGTACACATGGTGTTGTGATGTCACAGGTCCTGGGCTTTCGCGAGCTCGGCCGGATGGCTTACGAGCCGGTCTGGCATGCCATGCAGCGGTTTACCAATGAGCGTGGTTCTGCTGCCGACGATGAAATCTGGTTGGTGGAACACCCGCCGGTTTTCACTCAGGGGCAGGCAGGGAAGGCCGAGCATCTGCTATTGCCGGGTGATATTCCGGTGGTGCAGGTCGACCGAGGTGGCCAAGTGACTTACCATGGCCCAGGCCAACTGGTGGCTTATCTGCTGCTGGATGTGCGCAAGCTGGGTTTCGGTGTACGTGATCTGGTCAGCCGCATGGAAACCTGTCTGATCGAGCTGTTGGCCAGCTATGGCGTGACCGCGGCGGCCAAGCCCGATGCGCCTGGTGTGTATGTCGATGGCGCGAAAATCGCCTCCCTGGGCCTGCGGATCCGCCACGGTTGTTCCTTTCATGGCCTGGCCTTGAACGTGGACATGGACCTGGCCCCGTTTCAACGGATTAACCCCTGTGGCTACGCCGGGCTGGCGATGACCCAGCTGCGCGATCACACAGGTCCGATAGAATTTGCCGAGGTAAGTGCCCGGCTGCGCGCGCAGCTCGTCAAACACCTCGACTATGCTGAGCAGACGACCCTGACGGGCGGAATCGATTGATATGACTACTGATGTTGTGCAAACCATGATCCCGACGCTGGACATTACCGAGCGTCCGGCCCCGCGTGCCAAGGTGGAAGCCGGCGTCAAGCTGCGCGGCGCCGAGAAGGTTGCACGCATCCCGGTAAAGATCATTCCGACCACCGAACTGCCGAAAAAGCCTGACTGGATTCGCGTACGCATCCCGGTCTCGCCGGAAGTCGACCGGATCAAGGCCCTGCTGCGCAAACACAAGCTGCACAGCGTCTGCGAAGAAGCGTCCTGCCCGAACCTGGGCGAATGTTTCTCTGGCGGCACCGCCACTTTCATGATCATGGGTGATATCTGCACCCGTCGCTGCCCGTTCTGCGACGTCGGCCACGGCCGTCCGAAGCCATTGGACGTCAACGAGCCGGAAAGCCTGGCCATTGCCATCGCCGACCTGAAACTCAAGTATGTGGTCATCACCTCGGTAGACCGTGATGACTTGCGTGACGGCGGTGCCCAGCACTTTGCCGATTGCATCCGCGAAATTCGCAAGCTGTCGCCGAATGTGATGCTCGAAACCCTGGTCCCGGATTACCGTGGCCGGATGGACGTCGCATTGGAAATCACCGCCGCTGAGCCGCCAGATGTGTTCAACCACAACCTGGAAACCGTGCCGCGCCTGTACAAGGCTGCGCGTCCGGGCTCGGACTATCAGTGGTCGCTGACCTTGCTGCAGAAGTTCAAGCAAATGATGCCGCACATTCCGACCAAGTCCGGTTTGATGCTGGGTCTTGGCGAAACCGATGAAGAAGTCATCGAAGTCATGAAGCGCATGCGCGAGCACGACATCGACATGCTGACTCTTGGCCAGTACCTGCAACCGTCCCGCAGCCACTTGCCGGTGCAGCGCTTCGTGCACCCGGACGTCTTCGCCTGGTTCGCCGAGGAAGGTTACAAGATGGGCTTCAAGAACGTCGCCTCGGGCCCATTGGTGCGTTCCTCGTACCACGCCGATGAGCAGGCGAAACTGGTCAAGGCCAGCCTGGTTTCCTAAGCCGCACCGCAGATCCAATGTGGGAGTGGGTTTGTGTGGGAGCTGGCTTGCCTGCGATGCAGACGCCTCGGTGTATCAAACATGCCGAGGGTGATGCAATCGCAGGCAAGCCAGCTCCCACATTTGTTTCTGTGTCTTCTATAAGTCACTGTTGCTGGTTAGAGTGCCTTGGCTATCTAGATAAGGAGAACCATGGATGACGACTCAACTCGCGGCCGCCGTACCTGCTCTGCGCGCCGAAGGCGTGATCGGCTTGATCGCACCCGCCGGCCCCGCCGCGTTGGATGTGGAAAAGGCCGGGCAATGGATGCGTGCCCGTGGCCATGAGCTGCGGATCTTCTCTGGTGTGTATGAACGCGACGGCTATCTGGCCGGCAGCGATGAAGTGCGCCTGCGCGACCTGCACGCTGCCTTCGCTGATCCAGAAATTGATGCCATCTTCTGCCTGCGCGGCGGCTACGGGACACCACGCTTGCTTGACCGCCTGGATTTCGACCTGCTGCGGGCCAACCCCAAGCCATTTGTAGGTTACAGCGATATCACCGCGTTGCACCTGGCGATCAGCCGGTACGCCGGGTTCGTGACCTTTCATGGGCCGATGCTCAACGCCGACTTGCTGGGTGAAAAGCAGCAGCCTACGGAGTCGTCGCTGTTCAGCATGCTGCGGGGCCAGATGAAGGCTGGTAGCCAGTTGGTCCACCCCGTGGCCTATCCGTTGACCACGATCGAGCCAGGTATTGCCTGTGGGCGCCTGCTGGGGGGTAACCTGTCGATGATCGCTGCGGTCATGGGCACGGCTTACGAGATTGATGCCGAGGGCATTATTCTGTTTATCGAAGACGTTAACGAGCCGCTGTATCGCATTGATCGCTTGTTCACCCATTTGCGCCTGGCAGGCAAGCTGGCCCAACTGGCCGGTGTGCTGGTGGGGGATGTGGCGGGTGTGGATAACGTGGCGCTGGAGCGTTTGCTCAAGCAGACGTTTGAGCCGTTGTGCATTCCGGTGCTGTCCGGATGGCGCAGTGGGCACTGCGACCCGAACCTGACCTTGCCGATGGGTGCGCGAGTAAGGCTGGATGCGGGGGAGAAGAGGTTAGTGCTGGAGCAGGATGTGGTATTCAAACCCTGACAAAGTTATTGCCTTGGAGGGCCCTTCGCGGGCAAGCCCGGCTCCCACATTGATCGCGTACATCTTGAGCGACACGGTCAAATGTGGGAGTCGGGCTTGCCCGCGATAGCGATAGCCGCCATGCGGCAATCTATTTGTTGCGCAAGCTCTCCAGCAACTTCACCGTCGGATACCCATCCGCCGGCCAGCCCAGCGCTTGCTGCGCTGCTCGAATCGCCTTGCGCGTGTTGGCGCCAATGATCCCGTCCGGGTTCCCGGCATCGTAACCATGCGCACTGAGCACCGTCTGCAACTCCATACGCTGGGAGCGGGTCAACGGCAGCTCGTCTTTCGGCCAAGCCCCACGAATCAGCCCACCACCGCCGAACCGCTCCGACAGCAAGCCGACCGCCAGTGCGTAGGACGACGAGTTGTTGTACTTGAGGATCGCCCGGAAGTTATCCAGTACCAGGAACGCCGGGCCGCGATAGCCGGCAGGCAGTAGCAGGGCAGCAGAGAGCTGGTCCACGTTGGGCGGTACGCTGGCGCCGGCTGGCACCTGGATCCCCAGTTTCAGCCATTCACCCACTGTCTTGCGCACCGCGCCGTCGGCCAGGGCGTAATCAAAGTTCAACGGTAGTTGCTGTACCTCAAAGCCCCATGGCTGGCCTTTCTGCCAGCCGGAGCTTTGCAGGTAGTGTGCGGTGGAGGCGAGGGCGTCGGCAGGGCTGTTCCAGATGTCGCGGCGGCCATCGCCGTCGAAGTCCACGGCGTGGGTGTTGTAGGTGGTGGGGATAAACTGGGTTTGCCCCATGGCCCCGGCCCAGGAGCCGCGCATCTGGTCGGCCTGGATATCGCCGTGCTGGATGATTTGCAGCGCCGCCAGCAGTTGCGCCAGGGCAAATGCCGGGCGGCGGCCTTCATAGGCCAGGGTGGCCAGTGAGCGGATCACCAGGTTATTGCCTTGGAACTGGCCGAAGTTACTCTCCATGCCCCACACCGATACCAGCGCCTGGCGGTCGACGCCATAACGTTGCTCGATGCTTTGCAGTGTGTCGGCGTACTTGATCAGCAGCGACTGGCCATTACGCACCCGCAATGGCGACAGAGCACCATCGAGGTATTCCCACACAGGGCGAGAAAACTCTGGCTGGCTGCGATCGGCGCGGATAACCGACATGTCGGGGGTGACGTTGGCAAAGGCGGTGTCAAACACCTGGGGTGTGATACCGGCCTTCAAGGCTTCAATGCGAAAGCCTGCTTGCCATTCGGCGAAGGTCTGGGTGGGCTGGATGTCGAGATTGTCCACCGCCAACGGCGCAACGACGGCAGGGGCGGCCACCGGTGCGGTTTGCACGGTAGGCAAGGGTTGGGCGTCTGCGGCGGTAGGTTTTTCCGCACAGGCGACTAACAGAATGAGGCTGGAGGCAGCGATCAGTTGGCGGAGGTGCCAACGACGGGAAAGACTAGAGGGCATGCACAGGTCCAGGGAATACGAATCAGGTACAGACCTTATCATGCCAGAGGGGCGCTTGCCTTCAGGCAGCCAGAAAGTAAGAAGCCTCCCAGCTATTAGACTGGAAGGCTTCGCGGCGGTAGCTGCCTTTGCCCTTGGCTGCACGTTCCTGGCGACTGCGGAACAGGGGTTGGGCGATGATGGACTTGGCCTTGTTGGGGCCATGCTTGGATGGCTTTTTGCTCATGATGAGTGCTCTCTGGGTGGGTAATTGCGGGACGAATCATCTGCCGAAGTTCGGATTCTGTCCAGCCCCTGTAGCCGCTGCCGAGGCACGAGGCTGCGTCTACAGGGTTATTCGGCCGGTAAGGCCAGGCGTTGGCCGGACATAAGCAGTGACAAACGGCTCAAGCTCATCCACGGTGATCCCGCCGCTTGTCCCTTGATCTGCGCATCAATGCGCTGGGCCTCGAGCAACAGTTGCGCCCAGCGTTGCGCCGAATGCCGTTGCAGGGCTTTGCTGATCAGCGGTTTACGTTTGTCCCACACCGGCGGCCGAGCCTGGCTGAAGGCCTTGTCCAGCGGTATGCCCTGGCTGTATTGCAGGGCGATATTGGCCAGTAACCGCAGCTCCCGGGCCAGGGCCCAGAGAATCACCGGTGGTTCGACGCCTTCACCGCGCAGGCCTTCGAGCATGCGCAGGGCGTGAGCGGCCTCACCATTGAGGATCGCATCCACCAGGCCGAACACATCAAAGCGCGCGCTGTCGGCCACGGCCCCTTGCACGGTTTCGACGGTGATTTGCCCACCTTCGGCCATCAACTTGAGCTTCTCGATTTCCTGCGCGGCTGCCAGCAGGTTGCCTTCGACGCGTGCGGCAATCAGCTCCACTGCATCCTGGCTGGCGGACAGCCCGGACTGCGACAAACGCTGGCGAATCCACTGGGGCAGTTGATTGCCATCCACCGGCCAGATCTGGATGAACTGGGTCTGCGGTCCCTCAACCAGCGCCTTGCCCCACTTGGTTTTCTGCGCGCTGCCATCGAGCTTGGGCAAGCTGATCAGCAGTAGCGTGTCTTCGGCAGGACGCGCGCAGTACTCCATCAACGCTGCTGCGCCTTTATCCCCAGGCTTGCCCGAGGGCAGGCGCAGTTCCAGCAGGCGCTTTTCAGCAAACAGTGACATGCTCGCGCCGGCTTGCAGCAACGTACCCCAGTCGAAACTGGCGTCGGCGCTGAATACCTGGCGCTCATCAAAACCCTGTTGACGCGCGGCAGCACGAATAGCGTCGGCGGCTTCCTGGCACAGCAACGGGTCATCACCGCTGACGATATAGATGGGCGCGAGGCTGCCTTGCAGGTGCTTGGCGAGTTGGGCAGGGGCGAGTTTCATAGTCGGGGCGAACGGGGCGCATGACGCGCCCCGTTTAGCTTACTCGGCAGGGATTTCTACAGGGGACTGCTTCGGCGTGTTGTTTTCATACTCTTGCGCAGCTTTCAGCGCATCGGCATCTGCCTTGGCCTTGGCGTCTGCAGTTTGCTGCAGGGCGTCCAATTGGGTCGGGCTAAATTGTTGCAGGCGCAGCACCATACGCTGGACCAGGTCACGACGCATTTCTTTGCGTACCTGGATGCTTTCCGAGTCCGAACCCACCAGGTTGTTGCCGTCGTGGCTCACGACTTTCTGTACTTCCAGTTTGCCACCGGTCAGCGGCAGGTTGTCGTGACCCTGGATCTCGTAGATGAGCGCGGTGTTCAGTTCGATGTCCGAGGCACGACCGGCGCTGGCGTAGCTGAGGTTACGCTGGGTTTCCTGTTCGTTGATCAGGACCAGTTTGTAAGGCGCTCCGGTGTAGACTTTCACGCCACTGCCTTCCAGCGTAGTGCGCAGTTGCGTCACGGTCTCGCCGTAGGCGTTGCGGGCGCTGACGTCCAATTCCTTGATTGTCAGTTCGGTGGTGCCGGTGCCGCGCAGCTGGAAGCCGCAAGCGCTCAACAGCACGGCGAGGCCCATAACCAGCAGATTGCGTTTGATCATTTTGATGCTCCCCTTGAAACCATGTGGGCCTTATCGAGGCCCTGGAGGTTTTGTTCGGCGCCAGTTTTTTGTCCTGGCGCCCGATCCGATTAGCTAGCGACGATATTGACCAGTTTGCCGGGCACCACGATCACTTTGCGGATCGTCAGGCCTTCGGTAAAGCGCAGCACGTTTTCGTTGCAGCGGGCAGCGGCTTCGACTTCTTCGCGGCTGGCGCTGGCAGGCATGTCGATCTGGCCACGCAGTTTGCCGTTGACCTGAATCACCAGTTGCAACGTGTCCTGTACCAGGGCGCTGTCATCCTGTACTGGCCAGCGGGCATCGATGACTGCGCCGCTGTGGCCCAGTTGGCTCCACAGTTCGTGGCTGATGTGCGGTGTGATCGGTGCCAGCAACAGGGTGACCGTTTCCAGGCCTTCCTGCACCAGCGCACGGTCTTGCTCAGTGGCCTGCGGGGCTTTTTCCAGCACGTTCATCAGCGTCATCACCTGGGCGATGGCGGTGTTGAATTTGTGGTGCTGGCCCACGTCCTGGCTGGCTTGTTTGATGGCCAGGTGCGTGCTGCGGCGAATGACTTTTTGCTCATCGTTCAGGCCGGCCACGTTCAGCTTGCCGGGCAAGCCCTGGCTGACATGTGCGTGTGCCAGGCGCCAGACGCGTTTGAGGAAACGGTGCGAACCCTCTACGCCGGAGTCGGACCATTCCGCGCTCATGTCGGGCGGCGAGGCGAACATCATGAACAGTCGGCAGGTGTCTGCGCCGAACTGGTCAATCATCGACTGTGGATCGACGCCGTTGTTCTTCGACTTGGCCATCTTTTCGGTGCCACCGATTTCCACCGGCAGGCCGTCGGCGATCAGCTTGGCACTGATAACCTTGGCCTTGCTGTCACGCTCAAGCTCGACATCCGCCGGGTTGAACCAGGTATAGGCGCCGTTGGCTTCGCGGCGATAGTAAGTCTCGGCGATCACCATGCCTTGGGTCAGCAGGTTTTTGAACGGCTCATTGGAGCTCACCAGGCCTTCGTCACGCATCAGCTTGTGGAAGAAACGCGCGTAGAGCAGGTGAAGAATGGCGTGTTCGATACCGCCAATGTACTGGTCTACCGGCAACCAATGGTCGGCTGCGGATTTTTCTACCAGGCCGCCTTCATAGTGCGGCGAGGCATAGCGTGCGTAGTACCACGAGGACTCGACGAAGGTGTCCATGGTGTCGGTTTCGCGCTTGGCAGGCGCGCCACATTTCGGGCAACTGCACTCGTAGAACTCGGGCATGCGTGCCAATGGCGAACCGGCGCCGTCCGGCACCACGTCTTCCGGCAGCACGACCGGCAACTGGTCTTCCGGCACCGGCACGTCACCGCAGGTGTCGCAGTGGATGATCGGGATCGGGCAGCCCCAGTAGCGCTGGCGGCTGATGCCCCAGTCGCGCAGGCGGAACTGAGTGCGCGAGGCACCGAGGTTTTTCTTGATCAGCGCCACTTCCATGGCGTCGAAGGCGCCTTCGAAGTCCAGGCCGTCGAACTCGCCGGAGTTGATCAGTTCGCCGTGCTCGCCGTAGGCGTCTTGCCACGGAGCCGGGTTGGTGTCACCGGAACTGGTGCGCACCACGGACTTGATCGGCAGGTTGTATTTGGTGGCGAATTCGAAATCGCGCTCGTCGTGAGCCGGCACGGCCATTACCGCGCCATCGCCGTAGTGCATCAGCACGTAGTTGGCGACCCAGACTGGCAATTTCTCGCCGGTCAGTGGGTGTTCGACGAACAGCGAGGTCGGCAGGCCTTTTTTCTCTTGGGTGGCGACGTCAGCCTCGGCGACGCTGCCGCCTTTGCACTCGGCGATGAACGCCTGCAGCTCAGGGTTGTTCTGTGCGGCCAGGGTGGCCAGCGGGTGTTCAGCCGCCACGGCGACGTAGGTCGCGCCCATCAGGGTGTCCGGACGGGTAGTGAAGACTTTCAGGGCGCCCGCTTCGCCGATGGAGGCGACGTTGTACGGGAACTGCACTTCCATGCCCTTGGATTTGCCAATCCAGTTGCGCTGCATGGTCTTGACCTGTTCAGGCCAGCCCGGCAGGTCGTCGAGGCTCGACAAGAGTTCATCCGCGTAGGCGGTGATCTTGAAGTAGTACATCGGGATTTCGCGCTTTTCGATCAGCGCGCCGGAACGCCAGCCGCGACCGTCGATCACTTGCTCGTTGGCCAGGACGGTCTGGTCGACCGGGTCCCAGTTAACGGTGCCGTTCTTGCGGTAGATCACGCCTTTTTCGAACAGGCGAGTGAACAGCCATTGTTCCCAGCGGTAGTAATCAGGTTTGCAGGTGGTCACTTCGCGGGACCAGTCCACGGCCAGGCCGAGGCTGCGCAGCTGGGTTTTCATGTAGGCGATGTTTTCGTAGGTCCACTTGGCGGGCGCTACGTTGTTCTTCATCGCGGCGTTTTCCGCCGGCATGCCGAAGGCATCCCAACCCATGGGTTGCAGGACATTTTTGCCTTGCATGCGCTGGTAGCGGGAGATCACGTCGCCGATGGTGTAGTTACGCACGTGCCCCATGTGTAGCTTGCCGCTGGGGTAAGGGAACATCGATAGGCAATAGAAAGTCTCCTTGCCTGGCTGTTCACTGACTTCAAAGGACTTTTGCTCGTCCCAGAACGACTGGGCGGCATTTTCTATTTCACGGGGCTGGTAATGTTCGTGCATGGCTACTTTTGAACTGAATAGGGGTGGCCTAATCCTCTTCAATGCAATGTTCGGGGGGATCGACACCGGAAACGGCGCGTCCAGGCCCAAACCCTGCTGGAAGTGGAGTTACAGGAAGCGCCGTAGCATACATGACCCCACTCTATCGAGGGAAACCCTGATTGCGCGCCCAAGGCCGTTGGTCGCGGCGCCAGGCGGGTACCGCCTGCGCAGCTACGCTGTTTATTGGGGAGTGAGACTTATCTTCAATGAGGTGAGGGGATGGTTTATTCGCAGCGAACTTTAACGAAACCGCAGTTGTACGAAGGACTCATCGACCGTTTGGGTCGGGCACTGGATGCGGCAAAAACGGCAGGTCGATTGCGTGATGAACTGCCTGTGGAGTTGGAACTGCGTGGCTTGAGTCAGGCAGAGCTTGAAGTGATCAGGGTTTATCTGGAGTTGAGCGAGCGCAATGGGACTCATAGGGTGGCTTCCCCGCCCGCCCCGGAATCTTCGCGCTCGGCCAAGGTGGTGTGGCTTAAAGACTTGTCGACCGGCCGAAACCCGGAAAAACTTCGGTCCGTGCGGTGCAAGTAAGGCATGGCGTTATCGATTGCCTTCTCGGTGGTACCCAGCAGCTGAGGCTGCTTCGTTCTTGTAAAGATTGTCGCTGAACACGGTTACACCTTAGGCTTCGGGCATCTTTGGAGATGCCCGATGCCTTTTCGTTATTTCATAAAACAATTGTTGCTGCCGCCCGGCATTCTTTTGCTGTTGTTGGCGCTTGCCTGGTGGTTTCGTCGCAGCCGTCCACGTCTGGCTGGGGCATGCTTTGCCTTGGGGCTGGGTGGAATGTGGCTGATGAGCTTGCCGGTGGTCGTGCAATGGGGTGCCAAGGCCTTGGAGACCGAACCGCCGTTGGCCCGCGAGGAATGGGCAACCCTGGCGCAGCGGGCCGATGCCATCGTGGTGTTGGGTTCAGGGCGTGAGCGGGGTGATCCGGCTTGGGGTACAGATCAGCCTACAGGCATTGGTCTTGAACGTCAGCGCTATGCGGCGCGGTTGGCCAAGGCTTCGGGGTTGCCGGTACTGACCAGCGGTGGGCTGCATTATGGGACGCCGCCCAGTGAGGCGCAGTTGATGGCGGTGTCGATGCAGGATGACTTTGGCGTCACCGTACGCTGGAAGGAGGAGCGCAGCCGCACGACCTGGGAGAACGCTCAGATGAGTGCCGAGATTCTGTTACCCCAGGGGATCAAGCGGGTAGTAGTAGTCACCCAGGCCTGGCACATGCCGCGCTCGCGCTGGAGCTTTGAAAAGGCCGGGTTCACCGTGGTGCCTGCCCCCGTCGGTTTCCTGGGCGAGGACAATGCCCGGCCACTGGGTGGCTGGATGCCGGAGTTCAAGTCGGTATGGCAGAGCGGGCAGTTGTTGAATGAGGCGGTGGGGCAGGTGGGGTATCGGGTGTTTTACCGGTAATTAATGTGGGAGCCGGGCTTGCCCGCGATAGCATCACCTCGGTGTAACTGACAGACCGAGGTGCCTGCATCGCGGGCAAGCCCGCTCCCACATTGTCCAGGGTGAATTCTTCAGACCGTCTTCGACATCCGCCCGGCCAGCAATGCCCAGCCAAACAGTCCCAGGCACACAATGATCAAAGGCCACGACCGCCATTGCAGATACGGCGTCAGGTTGTGCATCGGCACCACTTCGCCATAGAGGACGCCACGTTCAAACTGCGGAATCTGCTCGGTGATCTGGCCAAACGGGTTGATCAGGCCGGTGACGCCATTGTTAGTGGCACGAATCATCCAGCGGCCGGCTTCCAGGGCGCGCATCTGGGCCATTTGCAGGTGCTGCAAGGGGCCGATAGAGGTGCCGAACCAGGTGTCGTTGCTGATGGTCAGCAGCAGGTCGCTCTGGGCCGACAGGCCGGCGGCGAACTCCGGGTAGACCACTTCATAGCAAATGAACGGCGCGATCTGATAGCCCTTGGCTTGCAGCATGGCCTGGTCGGCAGGGCCGCGGGCGAAGTCCGACATGGGCAGGTCGAAGAAGGCAATCAGCCCTCGCAACAGGTCTTGTAGCGGAACGTATTCGCCAAACGGCACCAGCTTCTGCTTCAGGTAGGTGCCGTCGCCCTCACCGACCACGGTGATGCCGTTGAAGTAGCGCTTCTGATGATGCACTTCCTGGCGGATCGGTACGCCGGTGATCAATGCGGTATTTCGTTCGGCGGCGAACTTGCCCATCATCGCGAGGTAACCCTCGGCGGACTCCTTGAGCACCGGTATTGCAGTTTCTGGCCAGATCAGCAGGTCGGTCCGATTGGCGCTGAAGCTCATGTCGCGGTACAGCGCCAACTGTGCGTTGAGCTGATCGGGGTCCCATTTCATGCTTTGTGCCACATTGCCTTGAAGCGCGGCCACCGTCAGTGGCGGGCCGGAGGGTGTGGTCCAGGCGTGATGCTTGAGTGCCAGGCCGATTGCCCATGGCGCCACCAACAGTACCAGGCCGGCGCCGACAAATACGTTACGTTTGGCCACCAGCAAGCGTGGCAGGTTGCAGATCAGTGCGGCCGTCAGAGCCAGCGCAAAGGAAATCAGCCACATCCCGCCCAATGGCGCGAGGCCGGCGAGGGGGGCGTCGAGCTGGCTGTAACCGGAGTACAACCAAGGGAAGCCGGTGAGGAACCAGCCACGAAACGCTTCCTGGCCGACCCACAATGCGGCAAACGCCAAGGCGTCCGCCAGGGGCGCTTCGTTACGGCGCAACCAGCGGGCCCATAGCCACGCCGGCAGGGCAAAGAACCAGGCAATCGCCGCTGTAAACGCCAGCATCAGCAGCCCGGCCAGCAGCACCGAGGCGCCGCCAAAATGGTGAATGCTGTAGTAGATCCAACTGGTGCCGGCGCCAAACAGGCCGAAGCCGAAACACCAGCCACGGCCCAAGGCCTGGCGGGGTGTCAGCTCACGCAATCCGGCATAGAAAAACCCGACCGCCACCAACGCCAGCGGCCAGATATCGAACGGCGCCAGCGCCAGGGTGGTGATGGCGCCGGCCACCACGGCCAGCAAGTTACCGGGCCAGCCGGGTGCGGTGAGACGGCGCATGTCAGTCCTTAGCGGGCAATAGGTGTCAGGCGAATCAGATGGATCCGGCGGCTGTCGGCATTCAGGATGCGAAAGCGATAGGCACCGATTTCCGTGGTTTCGTTGCGCTTGGGCAGATGCCCGAACGCGCTCATCACCAGGCCGCCAACGGTGTCGAACTCATCGTCGGAGAACTCGCTGTCGAAGAACTCGTTGAAGTTCTCGATCGGCGTCAGGGCCTTGACCAGGAAGTCACCGCTGGGCAGCGGCTTGATGTAGCTGTCTTCTTCAACGTCGTGTTCGTCTTCGATGTCGCCGACGATCTGTTCCAGCACGTCTTCAATGGTTACCAGACCTGCCACGCCGCCGTATTCGTCAATGACGATGGCCATGTGATTGTGGTTGGCGCGAAACTCGCGCAGCAGCACATTCAGGCGCTTGGATTCGGGAACGAAGGTGGCAGGACGCAGCAGGTCCTTGATGTTGAAACTGTCGCCATTCTCCTTGAGGATCAGTGGCAGCAGGTCCTTGGCCAGCAGGACGCCCATGACGTCGTCATGGCTTTCGCCAATCACCGGGTAGCGCGAGTGCGCCGAGTCGATGACGGCCGGGAGGAACTCCCGAGGGGTCTGGGTCGCCTTGATGCTGATCATCTGCGAGCGCGGGACCATGATGTCCCGTACTTGCAGGTCAGCCACCTGGATGGCGCCTTCGACGATGGCCAGCGCTTCGCTGTCCAGCAACTTGTTCTGATGGGCCTCGCGCAGCAGCTCCAGCAGCTCCTGGCGGTTTTTCGGCTCGTGGGCAAAGGCCTGGGTGAGTTTCCCCAGCCATGACTTTTGCCCGTTGCTCGATCGGTCTTCGCTCATAGCGATTACTCTAAATCCTTATGTGTTTCAGTTAAGTGTTGTTTCAGGTGTGTGTCGATCAGTTTTCGTCGTCTGCATACGGATCGCGATGACCCAGTTCTGCAAGCAACGTTCGTTCCAGTGCTTCCATTTCCTCGGCTTCCTCATCGTCTATATGGTCGTAACCCAAGAGATGCAAGCAGCCGTGGATGACTAGATGGGCCCAGTGGGCCTCAAGTTCCTTGCCTTGATCCTTTGCTTCTCGCTCCACCACTTCGACGCAAATCACCAGATCGCCCAGCAGCGGGATATCCAGCAACTCATCGGGTACATCAGCGGGAAACGACAGCACATTGGTGGCGTAGTCTTTCTGGCGCCAGGTGTGATTCAGCTCACGGCCTTCGGGCTCGTCCACCAGGCGGATGGTCAGTTCCGAGTCAGCGGTACGCTGGCGCAGGGCCAGTGTGCACCATTGACGGAATTGTTCTTCGCTGGGGGCGGGCGCTTCGGTGGCCAGCTGCAGATCAAGCTCAAGCATCGCGGCGAGTGTCCTTGGCCGGCTCGTCGTCACGATGCTCAAAGCGCTCGTAGGCTTCGACAATGCGTTGGACCAGCGGGTGGCGCACCACGTCTTTGGGCATGAAGTGAGTGAAGCTGATACCCGGCACATCCTTGAGCACCTCGATCACCTGGCTCAGGCCCGACTTGGTGCCCTTGGGCAGGTCGACCTGGGTGACATCACCGGTGATCACGGCTGTTGAGCCGAAGCCGATGCGGGTCAGGAACATCTTCATCTGCTCGACGGTGGTGTTCTGGCTTTCGTCGAGAATGATGAAGCTGTTGTTCAGGGTGCGACCGCGCATATAGGCCAGCGGGGCGATTTCGATCACCTGGCGCTCGATCAGCTTGGCCACGTATTCGAAGCCGAGCATTTCGTAGAGAGCGTCATATAGCGGGCGCAGGTACGGGTCGATCTTCTGTGCCAGATCGCCGGGCAGGAAACCCAGTTTTTCACCGGCTTCCACCGCCGGGCGCACCAGCAGGATGCGTCGCACCTGCTCGCGCTCCAGGGCGTCGACCGCGCAGGCCACCGCCAGGTAGGTCTTGCCGGTGCCTGCAGGGCCGATGCCGAAGTTGATGTCGTTACCGAGGATTTCTTTGACGTAGCGCTGCTGATTCAAGCCGCGAGGGCGAATCATGCCTTTTTTGGTGCGCAGCGCGACGCTGGCTTCGGCCACCGGGTTGTTGGCCAGGTCTTCTACGGCCGATTCCTGCAAGTACAGGTGCACCGTTTCCGGCGACAGCTCACTGCCCTTGGTTTCCCGGTAGAGGCGACGGAGGAGGTGTTCCGCAGACGTGGTGTGTTGGGGTTCACCAATGAGCTCGAACTGATTGCCGCGGTTGCGGATCTCGATGCTCAGGCGCTGTTCGATCAAGCGCAGATGCTCGTCGAACTGTCCGCACAGATTGGCGAAACGGCGAGCCTCAAAGGGCTCGAGGAGGAAACGATGTGGTTCTATGGGTGCGTTCAAGGTCGTTTTAAGCCGCCCTGGGGCAATTAAGATGAAATCAAGGATAACGCCAGCAGCCGGTGCGCGAAAGCACTTATATAGCCGGAGTGCGGCGCAGTTCTACTGTGGACGGGCTTGTGTGGGAGCCGGGCTTGCCCGCGATGCAGGCACCTCGGTGTATCAGGTTCACCGAGGTGCCTGCATCGCAGGCAAGCCAGCTCCCACATTTGATCTTCATTTGTCTTGAGGTCGGATTGTCAGTTGATCAATGACCCACGCAGCGAGTGCGGTTGAGCAGCATCGATATGCACGTCGGCGAATTGCCCGATCAAGGTCGGATTGTCGCAACGGAAGTTGACGATCCGGTTGTTCTCGGTCCGGCCTTGCAACTCGCCTGGGTCTTTCTTCGAGTAGTCGGTGACGAGGATGCGCTGGGTCGAGCCCACCATTTGGCGGCTGATCTCGAAGCCTTGCTGGTTGAGTCGATGCTGCAGAGCGTTCAGGCGCTCCTTTTTCAGCGCTTCCGGGGTTTCGTCTGCGAGGTCGGCGGCTGGGGTGCCCGGGCGCTGGCTGTAGACGAACGAGTAGGAGAAGTCGAAGCCGACGTCTTCAATCAGCTTCATGGTCTGCTGGAAATCTTTCTCGGTCTCGCCAGGGAAGCCGACGATGAAGTCCGAGCTGATGCAGATGCCCGGTACCGCTGCACGCAGTTTGCGCAGTTTGGATTTGTATTCCAGGGCGGTGTGGTTGCGCTTCATGGCCGAGAGGATACGGTCCGAACCCGACTGCACCGGCAAGTGCAGGTGTTTGACCAACTCCGGTACTTCGGCGTGGGCCTGGATCAGGCTGTCGGAAAACTCCAGCGGGTGCGAGGTGGTGTAGCGAATACGCTCGATACCGTCGACAGCGGCGACCACGCGGATCAGTTCCGCCAGGTCCGCCATGCGTCCGTCGTGGGTCTGGCCGCGATAGCCGTTGACGTTCTGGCCCAGCAAGGTCACTTCGCGTACGCCGTTCTCGGCGAGGTGAATGATCTCTGCCAGTACGTCGTCAAACGGCCGGCTGACTTCTTCGCCACGGGTATAAGGCACGACGCAGAAGGTGCAGTACTTGCTGCAACCCTCCATCACCGACACATAAGCGCTCGGGCCGTCGATGCGCGGTTCGGGCAAGTGGTCGAATTTTTCGATTTCCGGGAACGAGACGTCAACCTGGGGCAGCTTGGTAATGCGGGCCGCGTCGATCATTTCCGGCAGACGGTGCAGGGTCTGTGGGCCGAAGACCACGTCCACATAGGGCGCGCGGTCGCGAATGGCGGCACCTTCCTGGCTGGCCACGCAACCGCCGACGGCGATCACCATGTCCGGGTTGGCCAGTTTCAATTCACGCCAGCGGCCCAGCTGCGAGTACACACGGTCCTGGGCCCGTTCGCGGATCGAGCAGGTATTGAGCAGGATCACGTCGGCATCTTCGGCACGGGCGGTGACTTCCAGGGCCTGATGTTCACCCAGCAGATCGACCATGCGCGAGCTGTCGTACTCGTTCATCTGGCAACCGTGGGTTTCGATGTAAAGCTTCTTGGCCATGGGGGATCGTCAACTGGTGGTAAAGAACCGCGCATTATAGGGGGCATACCGATAGGTTCCTAGCACTGTGCATCGGGTGCCATGCTATAGTTCGCGCCCTCTTTTATATCCCCGATGTGTTACCCGCCCACCATGACCAAACGTGAAGCTCCAATCTACAAGGTGATTTTCCTTAACCAGGGCCAGGTGTTCGAAATGTACGCCAAGCAGATCTATCAAAGTGATCTGTGGGGCTTCCTGGAAGTGGAAGAGTTCGTCTTTGGCGAGCGCACACAGCTGGTTGTCGACCCGGGCGAGGAAAAACTCAAGGCTCAGTTCGAGGGCGTGGTGCGCAGTTTTGTGCCGATGCATTCGATCGTGCGCATCGATGAAGTCGAGCGCCTGGGCACGCCGAAAATCAGCGAAGCCCGGGGCATGAGTAATGTCATGCCGTTTCCGATGCCGATGCCTGAGAAGTAAGGCGTTAGACCGAGTCGTACCCATCGCAGGCAAGCCAGCTCCCACATTTGAAATGCAGTGCCCTGTGGGAGCTGGCTTGCCTGCGATAGCGGTAGTTGAGCTTAGATAAATCAGGGCAGTGGCGAGAAAGGCGACCGCCCATCGGCGCTCTGCAGTTCCTGCAGGTAGTTACGGAAAATCTGCCCCAGTACCTGGGTCGCCACTTCCAGCTCATCACGCTGCATATGCTCGGCGACTTCGTCGGCAGTATCCAGCGCATCTTCGGCGCCGTTGACCGCGGCCATTTTCAGCACGATATACGCCTGAACGTTATTGGCTGGCACGCCTTCGCCTTTGAAGAACATGGTGCCCAGCTGGAATTGCGCCTGGGCATGGCCCTGTAACGAGGCTTTCTCGAAGTAACTCAAGGCTTTGTTGAGGTCGTGGGAGGGGTTTTTACTGTCGTGGAAGAATTCGCCCAACTCGTATTGCGCCTGCGCATCCCCGCCGTCGGCCAGTTGCTGGCACGTGCTCAGGGCTTCGGCCTGGCTTTCTGGCTGGGTATTGAGGGTGCAACGACCCATCGCTGGGATTAACAACGAGTTGCCGCCTGCTTGTGCATGCGCGAGCAGGGGCTGAAGGAGCAACAGGCAGCCCAGAACCAGGGTGCGGCCGGTGCGTTTCATGGGAATCGACTTACCTCTGACGGGGCGCGCGGACCCGCAGGGGGGTCCAATAAGCGCGCATTATGAAATAAGCAGGCCCCTGCTTACAAAGTCTTTACTCGTTTTTCTGCTGCGTGGGCAAGTTATCTGCCGGTTTGCAGGTGATTTCTCGGAAAAAGAAGGAAAGTTCTGTAAGCAAAGTAGCAAATCTGACGCCGCCATGGGCGACGTCAGGTTTCAGGCTGACTTATTTCAGGGCGGCGAAGGCGCGTTCGGCGGCGTCGAGGGTCAGTTTCAGCTCGGTATCACCGTGGGCGATCGAGGTGAATCCGGCCTCAAAGGCGCTCGGTGCCAGGTACACGCCGCCTTCCAGCATCAGGTGGAAGAAGCGCTTGAACAGCTCGGCATCGCTGCTCATGACGTCATCGAAGGTGACGATGTCATCGGCGCGGCTGAAGTACAGGCCGAACATGCCACCTGCCTGGGTGGTAACGAACGGGATGCCGGCAGCGTCGGCGCGCTGTTGCAGGCCGTCCAGCAGGCGGGCGGTGTAGTCGGTCAGCTCGGCGTGGAAGCCCGGGCGGCTGATCAGGCGCAGGGTGGTCAGGCCAGCGGCCATGGCCAGCGGATTACCGGACAGGGTGCCTGCCTGATAGACCGGGCCCAACGGTGCGATGTGCTGCATGATTTCGCGTTTACCGCCAAAGCAACCCACTGGCATGCCACCGCCGATGATCTTGCCGAAGGTGCTCAGGTCCGGCGTCACGCCGTAGTGCGCCTGGGCGCCGCCGAGGGCAACGCGGAAACCGGTCATCACTTCATCGAAAATCAACACCACGCCGTGTTTGTCGCACAGGGTCCGCAGGCCTTCGAGAAAGCCCGGCGCAGGTGGCACGCAGTTCATGTTGCCGGCCACAGGCTCGACGATGATGCAGGCCACTTCCTGGCCCACTTCGCTGAGCATCTGCTCTACGGCGGCGATGTCGTTGAAGGGCAGAGTCAGTGTGTGTTTGGCGAACGCCGCCGGCACACCGGCGGAACTCGGTACGCCCTGGGTCAGCAAGCCGGAGCCCGCCTTGACCAGCAGGCTGTCGGAGTGACCGTGGTAGCAGCCTTCGAACTTGATGATGCTGTCGCGGCCGGTAAAACCCCGGGCCAGGCGAATGGCGCTCATGGTGGCTTCGGTACCCGAGCTGACCATCCGTACCATCTCCATGGATGGCACGATGGCGCAGACCAGGTCGGCCATCTCGGTTTCCATGGCGGTCGGGGCGCCATAGGACAGGCCGTGCTCCAATTGCTTGCGTACCGCATCGAGCACGTCCGGATGGCTGTGGCCGAGAATCATCGGGCCCCAGGAGCCGACGTAGTCGACATAGCGCTTGTCGTCTTCATCGGTGACGTAGGCGCCTTCGGCGTGCTTGAAGAACAGCGGCGTGCCGCCAACGCTTTTGAACGCCCGCACAGGCGAGTTCACGCCACCGGGGATGTGTTTCTGGGCATTGGCAAACAGGGTTTCGGAACGGGACATGATCGGGCTCTCTGAAATCGATTATTGAGTCTTGAGCAGTTCGTTGAAGGCGCGGGCGCGGCGCGTCACTTCTGCAGTGCTGTCGGCACCAAACAGGCCGTGGACCACTGCCAGCAGGTCGGCACCGTGGGCTATCAGGGGTTCGGCGTTTTCCAGGGTAATGCCGCCGATCACGCAGATGGGCAGATGCAACCGGGCGCGGGCCTGGGTCAGCAGTTCGACGTCGGCCGCGGGGGCGCCAGGCTTGGTGTTGGAGTTGAAGAAGCGGCCGAAGGCGACGTAACTGGCGCCTTCCTTGGCCGCTTGCTCGGCCAGTTCGATCTGGCTGTGGCAGGTCGAGCCAATGATCGCCCTGGAGCCCAGCAGCGCTCGGGCCGGCGTCAGCGGGCCGTCGGTCTGGCCCAGGTGTACGCCGACACCCAGGCGCGCAGCCAATTCGGCGTCGTCGTTGATGATCAACTGAGTCTTGTAGCGTGAGCACAGCTCATGCAGCTTTTCGGCTTCCCGCAGGCGGCGCGCCTCATCGCTGCTTTTGTCGCGGTATTGCAGCAGGGTCACGCCACCGTCCAGCGCCGCTTCGACGTAGGCCAGGAATTTGCCGGCCAACAGTTGGCTGTCGGTAATGGCGTAAAGGCCACGTAGTTTCATCGGGCAGGCCTCTTGGTGTTACGAGCAGAAATCCAACGGCAGACGACGAGGCACAAATTGCCCCTGGCCGAGTTGTTCGGCGTCACGCAGGGTGCGCCAAGTGTAATTGAGTGCTGACTCTACCGCGCTGGCCAGGCCTTCGCCCTGGGCCAGGCGGCCGGCAAGGGCGCTGGCCAGGGTGCAGCCGGAACCGTGATAACTGCCGGGCAAACGCTGGCAGGTAAAGGTCCGCTGGCCGCCATCGCGGCTGTACAGGCGGTTGTGTACTTCATGCTCGTCGCCATGGCCACCGGTGATCAACAGGTGCTTGATGAACGGCAGCAGTTTCTCGGCGCACTCGTCGGCGCTGCCTTCGGGCAGCTCAGCCAGGATGCGCGCTTCCGGCAGATTCGGCGTGGCAATCAGCGACAGTGGCAGTAGCCGTTCGCGCATGGCGTAGCCCACTTCATCCTTGCCCAGGCTGCCACCGCCACCGGCGCGCAGTACCGGGTCGCAGACCACCGGCAGATGCGGGTGCTCCTTGAGCAGTTCAACGACGGTGTCGACCATGGCTGTGGAGCCGAGCATGCCCAGCTTGACTGCGGCCACTTGGGAGTCGCCGAGCACGGCGTTGGCCTGGGCCAGTACCCACTCGCGGTCAAGCACGCGGAAATCACTGACATTGACGGTGTTCTGCACGGTCAGCGCGGTGACGGCCGCAGCGGCGTGGCAACCCTGGGCGAGCAGGGCTTCGATATCTGCCTGCAAGCCGGCGCCACCACTGGGATCGTGGCCGGAGAGACAGAGGACAACGGGGCGAGAGCTGTAGATATTCATGGTGCGCGAGCTTACCACCAAACGCTTTTTGCGTGGCTGTCGGGCGCGGGTTGAATTTCATGGCTGAAAGTGAGTGTGGGCGGCCCTGACAAGTCATCAAGAGCAGGCTGGAAACGTTCTGGAACGCCCGTTCTAGAGCCTTTCAAATTTTTATTTCAATGGTGTCTATTGGCCTTTACCGGCTATGCTAGAGTGGTTTCAAACAATAACTGTATTGCCGGTATACGTCTTCTCAAAAGGAATGGGGGCTTTTGACATAACCGGACAGGCCACGCTGGGGCTCTATGCGCTATTTGCTGATGTTACTGTGGTGCGGGCTGCCGATGCTGGCCGGCGCAGTCGAGTTCACGGACACCACCCGAAGCCTGCCGCTGGGCCAGGTGATGCAAGTGCTCGAAGACCCGAGCGGTACCCTCGACATCAAGGATGTCAGTTCCCAAGGCAACGCTGATCGATTCAAACCCCATGACAAAGCCACCCTCAATGCCGGCTATTCGCGCTCAGTGTTCTGGCTGAAAGTCGACCTGCATTACCTCCCCAGGAATCCTCACCCCCCTCGTACCTGGTTGCTGGAGCTGGCTTACCCGCCGCTGAATCATCTGGACCTGTATCAAGCCGATGGCGCGGGTGGTTATCGCCTGGCCACGCGCACGGGCAGCGCGATGCCGTTTTCCAGCCGTGAGATTCGCCAGAGCAACTACTTGTTCAAGCTGGATTTTGCCCCCGATCAGCAGGAAACCCTGTACCTGCGCCTGCAAAGCCAAGGCTCGATCCAGGCGCCGTTGACCCTCTGGTCGAGTACCGCGTATCTGGAGCAACAACCGCTGCGCTTATATGTATTGGGTGTGATCTACGGCGTATTGCTGGGGATGCTGATCTACAACCTGTTTATCTACCTCAGCGTGCGCGATACCAGCTACCTCTATTACATCCTCTACATCGCCTCGTTCGGCTTGTACCAACTGTCGGTGAACGGTGTCGCCGTGCAGTATTTCTGGCCCAACAGTCCATGGTGGGCCAATGCTGCCGTACCTTTCCTGATTGGTTCAGCGGCACTCTTCGGCAGCCTGTTTGCCCGCAGTTTTTTGCATACTGCGCTGTACAGTCGCTGGCTCAATCGGCTGCTGGTGGGGCTGGCGGTGTGTGGCGCAGGGGTGATGGTGCTGGCGTTGCTGACCAGCTACGCCCTGGCCTTGCGGCTGGCCACCGGCCTGGCGTTGATCTTTACCGTGACGATCTTTGTCGCCGCCATCAAGGCCTGGTACTGCGGCCAGCGAATGGCGCGCTACTTCATCATTGCCTGGTCAGCGTTCCTGATTGGCGGGGTGGTCAATACGCTGATGGTGCTGGGCTATCTGCCTAACGTGTTCCTGACCATGTACGCCAGCCAGATTGGTTCGGCCCTGGAAGTCGCCTTACTGTCCCTGGCCCTGGCGGACCGCATCAACTCGATGCGCGAGCAGCAGGCGCAGACCCTTTTCGATGCCAGCCAGAAACTTGAAGCGCTCAACCAGCAATTGGCCCGCAGTAACCAGTTGAAGGACGAGTTTCTTGCCAGTTTGACCCACGAACTGCGCACGCCGATGAACGGCGTGATCGGTTCGTTGGAGCTGATGCAAACCGAGTCGCTGGAAGGCGATCTGGCGCAGTATCAGCAAACCGCTGCGGGTTCGGCGCGAGACATGATGCGCATGGTCAATGGCATCCTCACCCTGACTGAACTGCAGGCCGGTCGCCTCCATGCCCAGCCCCAGGTATTCAGCTTGCGGGGCTTGCTCGACACCTTGCGCCAGCGGTTTCTGGCCAATGCCCAGAGCAAGGGGCTGGAGTTTTCCATTGATGTCGCCGACGAATTGCCCGACCGTGTGGAGGGTGATGCGGACAAGTTGGTGCAATGCCTGGAATGCCTGCTGGACAACGCCTTCAAGTTCACCCGCGAAGGCTCGGTGCGGGTACGGGTGGTCGGGCTGATCAACGCGAATGGCAATCTGCGCCTGACCTTTATTGTCACCGACACCGGTATCGGCTTCGCCTACCTGGATGAGGCGACCTTGTATCAGCGCTTCTTCCAGCTCGATGGGTCGATGACCCGCGAGTACGGCGGCCTGGGCATCGGCCTGGCAATCTGCCGGCAACTGATCGAGCTGTTGGGTGGGCGCTTGACCCATCACTCCGAACCTCGGCGGGGCAGCCGCTTCCAAGTGGAGCTTGAAGTCACCCCGGTAGCTGTCGAGCCTTCAGTACCTTGTAGTGTGTCCGACACCCCGCGTGCGCCTCAGGACTGCGCGGTGTTGCTGGTGGACGACAACAGCGTGGCGCAGTTGGTGGTGCGTGGCATGTTGCTCAAGCTCGGCTACCGGGTGAAGACGGTCGACAATGGACCGGCGGCGTTGACGTTGTTGCAGGACGACACCTTCGATGCTGTGCTGCTGGATGTGCCGGAGGGCGGCTTTTCCCTGTGTTGCCAGATCCGTGCGTTGCCCGGGTGCGGTGAACTGCCGGTGATTGCCTTGAGCACCTCGCTGCACAGTCCCGAGCGCGAGCATTGCCATGGCGTTGGCATCACCGACCGATTGGTTAAGCCGGTACGGTTTGAAGCCTTGCAAGCGGTATTGCAGCGCCGGCTGTTGTCGGCAGTTGAGGGTGAAAGCGCCGACAGTTAGGCGTTTATGCCACTTCTTTAACGCCGATGGCGGTGCTTAACTGAAATTCAGGCTTCAGAGAACGAGGCCACTTTTTCAGGAGGCCCGTCATGAATCTGCACCAGTTCGCCGAAACCCACGACGTCACCAATCAGCCGCCGTCCCTGGACGGGGCCAATCTGTATCGCATCGATTTGCCCCTGCAAGACTGGTCGCGCCGCTTCGGTGCCGGCTGGGCTCAGGAGCGGATCGATGCCTATGGCGCGCTGGCGGGCGGGCCATTGATGGCGGCCGGGTTCCTGGCCAATGAGAACAAACCGGTGTTCAACAGCCATGACCGCTATGGCCATCGTATTGACCAGGTGGAGTTTCATCCTGCCTACCACGAGCTGATGCGTACCGCCGTCGAGCACGGCCTGCCGTCGCTGCCCTGGGCTCATCCGCAACCTGGCGCGCATGTCGCCCGCGCAGCCATGACGTACTTGCACAGCCAGGCTGAAGCCGGGACCGGCTGCCCGCTGACCATGACCTTCGCCTGTGTCCCAGCCCTGCGTTTGCAGCCGGACCTGGCCGAAGCGTGGTTGCCGAAAATCCTCAACACCGAATACGACCCGCGTAACGTCGGTATCGCCCACAAGGCCGGCGCCACTATCGGCATGGCCATGACCGAGAAACAGGGCGGCACCGACGTGCGCGCGAATACCACCCGCGCCTACCCGGTGGGCGCCGGCGGCCCGGGCCAGCCCTATGAGTTGGTGGGCCACAAGTGGTTCTGCTCGGCGCCCATGTGCGACGCCTTCCTGACTCTGGCCCAGACCGACAAGGGCTTGACCTGCTTCCTGCTACCCCGGCACCGTCCGGATGACACCCGTAACCAGTTCTATATCCAGCGTCTGAAAAACAAACTCGGCAACTGCTCCAACGCGTCCAGCGAAGTGGAGTTCCGCGGGGCGCTGGCCTGGATGATCGGTGAAGAAGGGCGTGGCGTACCGACTATCATTGAAATGGTCGCCATGACCCGTTTCGATTGCATGGTGGGCTCCAGTTCGTTGATGCGTCAGGCGCTGACCCAGGCCAGCCATCATTGTGCCCATCGTTTGGTGGGCGGTCGCGTACTCAGCGAGCAGCCGCTGATGCAAAACGTGCTGGCCGACCTGGCCCTGGAAAGCGAAGCGGCACTGGCCTTGAGCATGCGCATGGGCCGGGCGCTGGACCATCTCGATAATGAACAGGAAGCCAAATTCGCCCGACTGGTGACGGCGGTGGGCAAGTATTGGATCTGCAAGCGCGCGCCGGCGATGATCAACGAAGCCGCCGAGTGCATGGGTGGTGCCGGGTATGTCGAGGACAGCATCCTGCCTCGGCTGTACCGTGAGGCACCGGTCAATTCGACGTGGGAAGGTTCGGGTAATGTGCAATGCCTGGATGTACTGCGGGCGCTGTCGAAAGAGCCCGGTGTACTGGAGGCGTTGTTTGTCGAGTTGGGTGACGGTCATGGCGACAAGCACCTGGCCCGACAGATTGAACAACTCAAGTCGGCGTTTATGGACACTCAGGATATTCAATACCGCGCTCGGCAACTCACCGAGGATATCGCCTTGGTGTTACAGGCCAAGCTGCTGCTGGAGGCGGGCAATAGCAGCGTCAGTGATGGGTTTATTGCCAGTCGGTTGGGTGAGTCGTCGGGGCGGGCGTATGGCACCTTGCCTCGAGGTGTGGATGTGGAAGCCATCGTTGCTCGGTCCACTCCACAAGGGTTCTGAATCACCTCGGTCAAAATGTGGGAGCCGGGCTTGCCCGCGATGGCATCGCCTCGGTTTCGCTGATAAACCGCACCGCCTGCATCGCGGGCAAGCCCGGCTCCCACAGGGATCGTGCCCTTCTTGCGGGGGCATTCCAATTCAGTGTTTCGGTGAGGCTGGGATACAGGCAAGATGAAGGCCTGCAAGTCAGAACACAGGATGCTTACCGTGACCGAAGCTTTTGTCGTTGTTCAAACCGCTGAAGAGGCCGTGGATCGGCTGGCCGCTCTGCATGAGCGTGCTACCGGCGCACTCAATCAAGCCCTCAAGCGTTACCTGAAAGACCGCGTCGAGCCCGACGCCGAACAGCGTGCGCTGTTTCGCTACCCGGAACTGCGCCTGACCTACCTGGTCCAGGGCGAAGTCCCACAGACCACCCGCGCCTACGCCAAGGTCCAGTTGCCGGGCACTTACAGTGTCACCGTCACCCATCCGTCAGCCTTCCGCAAATACTTGCTGGAGCAGTTGGTGCCGCTGATGCACGACTTCACCGTGACGGTGGAAGTGGGCGTCAGCCAGCAGAACATTCCGTACCCGTACGTGGTAGAGCAGGGCGATGAACTGGCCGGTTCCGGCGTCACCGCCGCGACCCTGGCGCGTGTCTTTCCGAGTACCGACCTGTCGGCCGCGACCGATGGCATCGCCGATGGCCTGTACGACTGGGAAAACACCGACCCGCTGCCCCTGGCGTTGTTCGATGCGGCCCGTGTCGATTTTTCCCTGCGCCGTTTGGTGCACTACACCGGCAGCGACTGGCGCCATGTGCAGCCGTGGATCTTGCTGACCAACTATCACCGCTATGTCGACCAGTTCATCGTCCACGGCCTGGAGCAACTGCGCAGCGACCCGCGCTTCATCCGCATGGTGCTGCCGGGCAATGTGATCATTGATAAAGGTATGGACCATGGCGAAGCGTCTGCCATTGCTGCGGGCGTGGTCTGGCACCGTTACCAGATGCCGGCCTACCACTTGCAGGCCAGCGACGGTCACGGTGTAACTCTGGTGAACATCGGCGTCGGCCCGTCCAACGCCAAGAACATCACCGACCACCTGGCCGTGTTGCGGCCGCATTGCTGGCTGATGATTGGCCACTGCGGCGGCCTGCGCCAATCCCAGACCATCGGCGACTATGTGCTGGCTCACGCCTACATGCGTCGCGACGGGATTCTCGACCGGGTGGTACCGCCGAACATTCCGATCCCGGCCCTGGCCGAGGTGCAGATGGCGTTGCAGCAAGCGGCGGCCAACGTCACCGGCGAGAAGGGCGAAGAGCTCAAGAAACGCCTGCGTACCGGCACCGTGCTGACCTATGACGACCGCAACTGGGAGCTGCGCTGGGCTCAGGAGCGGCCGCTGATCAACCTGTCCCGTGCCGTGGCGGTGGACATGGAAAGCGGCACCATTGCTGCCCAAGGCTACCGTTTGCGGGTGCCTTACGGCACCTTGCTGTGTGTTTCGGATAAACCACTGCACAGTGAGATCAAGTTGCCGGGTTCGGCCAACGCCTTTTACGAGCGCGCGGTCAGCCAGCACTTGAAGATCGGCATTGAGGCGGTGGATTTGTTGCGCACCGAACTCAACTCGCTGCACTCGCGCAAACTGCGCAGCTTCGACGAACCACCGTTCCGCTAAGCGGTTGGGATGGTTATTTAACGGTCAGGCCACTAGCATTGTCGGTCCTGACCGTTAGATGTTCCTTTGCCATGTCCCGTCCTGCCCGTCCCGTTTCCCGCCGCCCCGGTGTGAAAAGCCCGCACACCTCGTCAGCCCCGCGCCGTGTTGCCAAGGCGCCACCGGCTGAGCCGAAGTTGATCCTGTTCAATAAACCTTTCGATGTGCTGACCCAATTCAGTGACGGTGAAGGGCGGGCGACGCTCAAGGATTTCATCGACATCCCCGGCATCTATCCCGCTGGCCGGTTGGACCGTGACAGTGAAGGCCTGCTGCTGCTGACCAACGACGGCCAGTTGCAGGCACGAATTGCCGACCCCAGGCACAAGTTGGCGAAAACCTATTGGGTGCAGGTGGAAGGCGAACCGACCGAGGAACAACTGCAACGCCTGCGTGATGGCGTTGAGCTCAACGACGGCATGACCCTGCCCGCTGAAGCGCGACAGTTGGATGAGCCGCAGTTGTGGCCGCGCAATCCGCCGGTGCGTTTTCGCAAGAGCGTGCCGACCCATTGGCTGGAACTGGTGATTCGCGAGGGGCGCAACCGTCAGGTACGACGCATGACCGCCGCTGTCGGTTTGCCGACCTTGCGCCTGGTGCGGGTGCGCATTGGTGACTGGTCGATCGATGGCCTGGATCAGGGCCAGTGGAAAGAAGTACCGGCGCGCTTATAAGGCGCCGGACTCGATAAGGCCGATTACCACGCTCTTGATGATGAACGCCGCTATGCCCAGGCCCAGCACGAAGAACAGGATGAAGGAACCAAAGCGCCCGGCCTTGGATTTCTTCGCCAGGTCCCAGACGATAAAACCCATGAAAATGATCAGGATGGTGACCAGTCCGGTCATCATCCATTCTTCAAATACGGCGGGATCAATGGAGTTCATTGGGCAGTTCCGGCAGGGGGCGGGGCGCAAAGTATACGACAGGCCATAGGCTTCATTATTGACCTGCGTCGGTCTGCCGCATGCGAACCTATTGTAGGCACGCGATCAAAATGTGGGAGCGGGCTTGCTCGCGAAAGCTGAGTGTCAGTCACCACATGTATTGGCTGTCATGCCGCATTCGCGAGCAAGTCGAATCGTCGCACCGCCGCTCCCACATCTGTTCGGCGGCGGCCTCAGGTGCGCAGGTGCGTCAGCGGCAACTCGGTACTGTTGAGTACCTGGTTCAGCACAAAGCTGGAGCGCACGCTGGTGACACCTTCGATGCGGGTCAGATGCCCCAGCAGCAGTTTCTGATAGTGGTCCATATCCGGCACCACCACTTTCAACTGATAGTCGGCATCCATCCCGGTCACCAGGCTGCATTCCAGCACTTGTGGCAAGGTGCGAATGGCCGCTTCGAAGTTCTCGAAGCGCTCGGGTGTGTGTCGGTCCATGCCGATCAGCACGTAGGCCGTCAGGCTCAGGCCGAGCATCTTGCGGTCCAGCAATGCCACCTGGCGCGCAATGTAGCCGTCATCTTCCAGTTGCTTGACCCGGCGCGAGCAGGGTGACGGCGACAGGCCGATTCGCTCGGCCAACTCCTGGTTGGAGATCCTCGCGTCGCGCTGTAATTCCGCCAAAATACTCAGGTCGTATCGGTCAAGTTTGCTCATGGGGCTGGCCTTTGTCGTAACTATTGCTGCGAATTATCTATCCAGGGTTAAAAATTGCGCAAGCACTGTTTATTGACGCAATCTTCGCAATCGCCTGCCGGGGCCTTCAGCCTATTCTTTTAACCAGAATCACTGCCCGGACATAGAGTCCACTGCAGCCCGCCCAACAGGCCGGCTGCGGCCCGCCAACCCCACCGGGTTGCGCCGGCCCCCGGGCTGCACACTGTCCACAAGACGGCGTGAGGTGAGCCAACGTCAAAAGCGTTGAGCCAGGACGAAATTCTCAAGGGGCGACCGACGGGTCGCCCCTTTTTATTGCCTG
>NZ_WNNK01000021.1 GCF_009724245.1 Pseudomonas spelaei
GTCCATGGGCCGTCGCAACAAAATGACCGGCGTGGCCGAGCAGTTCCAGTACATCCTGCGGGATGAGTCGATGCACCTGAACTTCGGTATCGACGTGATCAACCAGATCAAAATCGAAAACCCACATTTGTGGGATGCCGAGATGAAGGAAGAAGCGACCCAGATGATCCTGCAAGGGACTCAGCTGGAGATTGAATACGCGCGTGACACCATGCCGCGCGGGGTGTTGGGCATGAATGCGGCGATGATGGAGGATTACCTCAAGTTCATTGCGAATCGTCGCCTGTCGCAGATTGGCTTGAAGGAAGAGTATCCAGGGACGACTAACCCGTTCCCTTGGATGAGCGAGATCATGGACTTGAAGAAAGAGAAAAACTTCTTTGAGACTCGTGTGATCGAGTATCAAACCGGCGGCGCGCTGAGCTGGGATTGATCTCATGCGGCCCCATCAGGGGCCGTTTTGTTTTATGTGCTGATGCTTTTTTATGCCTAATCAAACCATCAAGACACCCTGTGTCGGCCTGTGCTCTACCGTTTACGGGGATCTGGTCTGCCGTGGGTGCAAGCGGTATCACCATGAAGTGATCCAGTGGAATGGCTACAGCAGCGAAGAGAAGCAAGCCGTGTGGCTGCGCCTTGAACAACTGCTGGTGCAGGTGATGGCCAGTAAGCTGGAAGTGCTCGATCCTCAGCGTCTGCGCCAGCAACTGGAAGACCGCAAGATTCGCTTCATGCCTCACCAGTCGCCGTACTGCTGGGCGTATCAATTGATCGCCCGGGGCGCGCGGGTGATGTCCAGGCTGGATGCGTATGGTTTGGCCTTGCTGCCGGAGTTTCGTGAGCGGGAGCTGACGGATCTGCGGGATGCGATTGACCGGGAGTTTTTCCTGCTGTCGGAGGCGCATTACGAGCGCTATATCGCGCCGGTTTTTTTGCGCGAAGCATTCGGGCCGCCGTTGATAGCCACGCTTTAAAGAACACCATAAACCCGTTGTAGCCGCTGCCGAGGCACGAGGCTGCGATGCGTGTCCGCAGGACCGTCGGGGGCTGCTGCGCAACCCATCGCAGCCTCGTACCTCGACAGCGGCTACACAGTCAGCAGGTCCAGGATGCTCCCCGCTCTGTGTCCACCCCATAACGCTCAATCGCCTGCTGACACACCTGCCGATCCAGAGCGCCCTGTTCCACCAACGCCGTCAGCGCCGCCAGCACAATGTGATAACGATCCACCTCGAAGAAGTCCCGCAATGCCGCCCGGGTGTCGCTGCGACCAAACCCATCGGCACCGAGTACCGTGTAGCTTGAATCCAGGTACGACCCAATCATCTGCGGCACCGCCCGCACGTAATCGGACACCGCAATCACCGGCGCGCCCTTGGGCAGACACTCAGCCAGGTGGCTCCGTTGCGCCGGCTGTTGTGGATGCAGGCGATTCCAGCGCTCCACCTCTCGCGCCTCGCGGGCCAGCTCACTGAAACTGGTGACGCTGAACACCTCGCTTGTCACTTGCCAATCATCTGCCAACAACTGCGCCGCCGCCTGGGCTTCGCGTACCAACGTGCCGGAGCCGAGCAAACGCACCGTGGCTTTGTCCTGCCCGCTGAGGCGGTACATGCCCTTGATAATCGCCGCCTCGACACCCTCCGGCAGACTCGGCTGCGGGTAGTTTTCATTCATCAACGTCACGTAGTAGAACTCGTCGACATCGTGCTCCAGCATCTGGCGCATGCCGTGGTCGAGGATGACCGCGAACTCACCCGCAAACGCCGGATCATAGGCGCGGCAGTTGGGCACGGTGGCAGCGGTCAGATGACTGCTGCCATCCTGGTGCTGCAAGCCTTCACCGCCCAGGGTGGTACGACCCGCCGTAGCCCCCAGCAGGAAGCCCCGGGCACGCTGGTCGGCGGCGGCCCAGATCAGGTCGCCCACGCGCTGGAATCCGAACATCGAGTAGTAGATATAGAACGGCAGCATGCGCAGGCCATGCACCGAATAGCTGGTGGCCGCCGCGACCCAGGAACTGATAGCGCTGGCTTCGCTGATGCCCTCTTCGAGTATTTGCCCGTCAGTGGCCTCGCGATAACTGAGGATCGAACCAATGTCTTCCGGCTCGTAACGCTGGCCGACACTGGAATAAATGCCGATCTGCTTGAACAGGTTGGCCATGCCGAAGGTGCGCGCCTCGTCGGCAACGATAGGCACGATGCGAGGGCCAAGGTCCTTGTCCTTGAGCAGATTGCTGAGCATCCGCACGAAGGCCATGGTGGTGGACATTTCCTTGCCCTGGGCCTGAGTGGCAAAGCCGCCGTAGCCGGACATCGGTGGCACGCTCACCGGCGGCGCCTGCTGGCTACGACTCGGCACATAACCGCCCAGGTCCGCGCGGCGCTGGTGCAGGTACCGCATCTCCAGGCTGTCTTCAGCCGGTTTGTAAAAACTCAGGGATTCGGTCTGCTCATCCGACAGCGGCAACTGGAAGCGATTGCGGAAGGCGATCAGTGACTCACGGTCGAGCTTCTTCTGCTGGTGGGTGGTCATCTTGCCCTGCCCTGCTTCGCCCATGCCGAAGCCTTTCTTGGTCTGGGCCAGGATCACCGTCGGCTTGCCTTTGACCTGTCGGGCGGCGTGATAGGCCGCGTGGATTTTCAGCATGTCATGGCCGCCGCGCTTGAGACGGTCGATCTGCTCGTCACTCATGCCCTCCACCAGTTTGGCCAGGGCCTCGCTTTGGCCAAAAAAGTGCTCACGGTTGTAGGCACCGTCCTTGGCGGCAAAGGTCTGGAATTGGCCGTCCACCGTCTGCGACAGGGTGCGCACCAGGCTGCCGTCCGTGTCCTTGGCCAGCAAGGCATCCCAGTCCGAACCCCAGACCACTTTGATCACATTCCAGCCGGCCCCGGCAAACAGCGCTTCCAGTTCATCAATAATCCGCCCGTTGCCACGCACCGGGCCATCGAGCCGCTGCAGGTTGCAGTTGACCACCCAGGTCAGGTTATCCAGGCCTTCGCGGGCGGCCAGGGTCAGGGCCGACATGCTTTCCGGTTCGTCCATCTCGCCGTCACCGAACACCCCCCAGACATGCCGATCGGTGGTGTCCAGCAAATTACGGTGCTGCAAGTAGCGCATAAAACGCGCCTGGAAAATCGAGCTGATGGGGCCGATGCCCATGGAGCCGGTGGGAAATTGCCAGAAGTCCGGCATCAACCAAGGATGCGGGTAACTGGACAGGCCGCGGGCGCCAGCCTTGAGGGCGCCGAGTTCCTGGCGATAGTGGGCCAGGTCGGCCTCGCTCAAGCGCCCTTCAAGAAAGGCCCGGGCGTAGATGCCTGGAGCGGAATGCGGCTGGTAAAACACCAGGTCGCCACCAAAGCGGTCATTGCGGGCACGGAAGAAGTGATTGAACCCCACCTCAAACAAGTCGGCGGCGCTGGCGTAGCTGGCGATATGGCCGCCCAGCTCGCCATAGGCCTGGTTGGCCCGCACCACCATGGCCAGCGCATTCCAGCGTACGACGCAGGCCAGGCGTTCTTCGGTGGCCAAGTCGCCGGGGAAGCGCGGTTGCTGGTCCGGGGCAATGCTATTGATATAGGGCGTGCCATGGCGTGGCTTCCAGCCGATCGCGGGTGTACCACCGACGGCGGCCAGCATGTCGAGGATTTCCCTGGCGCGTTCGGCGCCGGCGTTGGACACCAGCGATTCCAGGGCATCGCGCCATTCGGCCAGTTCTTCCTGATCCATCGCTGTCTGACTCACTGCACTCGCGAAACCGTTCATGGGCACCTCCGGGCTTTTTTTCCAGTTTATGTCGGCGCCTCAGGTTTTTTTGACTGTTATCGCCCGACCCAGGATCCTTTTTGAGCACAAATCCCTGTCAATCCTGAAATTCAAAGCACGTTGTGCTTCAACGCCCTGAACCCCGGTAATTGTGTTTAAAATGCCGCCCGCTCAACGACCGACGCTGCCCGATGAACCCAGACGCACTCGCCACCCTTAACGCTCATTTGCTCACCGCCCTGCACACTGCCCCGGCAGAAACCCGGCGCCTGTTCCACGGTCGTGGCCGCTGCTGGCCGGGCCTGGAGCAACTGACGGTGGACTGGCTGCAAGGAGTGGTGCTGGTCTCGCTGTTCAAGGAACCCCAAGCGGCCGAGCTCGAGGCCTTGAAACAACAGCTGATGCAAGTCACGGTCTCATCAGAATGGCAGCAGTGCGGCGCCCATACCCTGGCGCTGCAACATCGCTACCTGCCGCAAAGCACCACCGAATGGTTGCTGGGGGAGTCGGTCGACGAGTTGATCATCACCGAAGGCGGCCTGCGCTACCTGATCGACCTGGGCAAAAAGCAGAACAGCGGGCTGTTTCTCGACATGCGCTATGGCCGCCACTGGGTCCGCGAGCAAGCCCAGGGCCTGCGAGTGTTGAACCTGTTCGCCTACACCTGTGGGTTTTCCGTGGCGGCCATCGAAGGTGGTGCCGACCACGTGGTCAACCTGGACATGGCCCGTGGCGCCCTGAGTCGGGGCCGTGACAATCATCGGCTCAATGGCCATGACGTGAGCAAGGTGACATTCCTGGGCCACGACCTGTTCAAATCCTGGGCCAAGGTCACCCACAGCGGCCCTTACGATCTGGTGATCATCGACCCGCCCTCCTTTCAGAAAGGCAGTTTCCTGCTGACCAAGGACTATCAGCGGGTGTTGCGTCGTCTGCCGGATCTGCTCAGCCCGCAGGGCACCGTGCTGGCGTGCATGAACGACCCTGCGTTTGGCGAAGACTTCCTCATCGATGGGGTGACCCGCGAAGCCCCTGGCCTACGCTTTGAGCAGCGCCTGGAAAACCCGCCGGAATTCCCTGATGTCGACCCTCAAAGTGGTTTAAAAGCGCTGGTGTTCCGCCAAGGCTGATGCCGAATCGCCGAACGCTTGCTACGCTAATCGTTACGCCGGGAAGGTGAACCTTATCCCCCGTCACCCGGTCGATACATGCACCCCTTGGTCAGATTCGACGGCGCATCATCCAACCGTCGGCTGTCCCGTTTTACCTTCTGGAGAACGCCTTAGTGATATCGACTCTACATGTAGCCAGACTCAAAGCCTGGGGTGCCCATGGCTTTACCGCCACTGGCGTGGTTCTGGCGTTCCTGGCGACCCTGGCGTTGCTCGAGAACCAACCCAAGGCTTGCCTGCTCTGGCTGGGCCTGGCACTGGTGGTGGATGGCGTCGACGGTTCGCTGGCGCGAAGGGTCAATGTACAGACCGTACTGCCGAGCTTTGACGGCTCGGTGCTGGACCTGGTGATCGACTACCTGACGTATGTGTTTATCCCGGCCTTGTTTATCTATCGCTATATCGACCTGCCGGACTTCACCCACTTGTTCACGGTATCGGTGATCCTGGTGTCGTCGTTGTTCTGTTTCTGCAACGTCAACATGAAGAGCAAGGACAACTACTTCCAGGGCTTCCCCGCCGCCTGGAACGTCGTCGCGCTGTGCGTCTACATCATCGCCCCGGCGCCTTGGGTGACGCTGTTGACGGTGATCGGTCTGGCCCTGCTGACCGTAACGCCGATGAAGTTTTTGCACCCGTTCCGGGTCAAGCGCTTCATGCCGATCAACATCGCAGTGACCACGGTGTGGTTGCTGTGCAGCATGCTGCTGGTCATGAACTACCCGTACACCAACCACTTGACCATGGGGCTGTGGCTGTTGATGTCGGCGTATTTTCTGGGGATTTGTATCTGGCGTACGGCGGTGGAGTGGCTGGATAAATCCAAGTAACCCCTGTAGCCGCTGCCAGGCACGAGGCTGCGATGCGTGTCCGCAGGACCGCCCTCCGGGGGCGCTTCGTCGGGATGCCGCACCAAACATCGCAGCCTCGTGCCTCGACAGCGGCTACACCGAATGGCGTCAAAACGCCAACTTGTACCCGATCATCGCCAGCATCACCGCCAGGCACGGGCGCAGGATCCCGTCCGGCACTCGTCCGGTCATATGGCTGCCCACGTAGATCCCCGGCAGCGACCCCATCAGCAGAAAGCCCAGCAAGTGCCAGTCCATATTGCCCATGCTCGCGTGCCCCAGGCCCGCCACAAGGGTCAGCGGTACGGCGTGGGCGATTTCCGTGCCCACCAGGCGTCGGGTGGCCAGGAACGGATACAGAATAAACAACGCCACGGTGCCCAGGGCGCCTGCACCGATGGAGGTCAGGGCGACCATGGTGCCGAGAATCGCGCCGGTGACAACCGTCAGGCCGTTCAGGTTGCGTGGGTTCATGTGGTAGTCATCACCCGCATGGCGCTGGGCGAAGGCTAACAATTTTTTCTTGAACAGAATCGCCAGGGCCGTCAGCAACAGCACCACACCCAGTGCCTGCTTGATCACCGCGTTCATGGCGCTGGGGTCGGTGTGCAGGTTCTGGAGAAACCACAAGGTCACTAACACCGCCGGAACGCTGCCCAGGGTCAGCCAGCCGGTGATTTTCCAGTCGATATTTTTATTCTTGCCGTGCACCAGCACGCCACCGGACTTGGTGATGGCCGCATACAACAGGTCGGTACCCACGGCCGTCGCCGGGTTGATACCAAACCACAGCAGGATCGGGGTCATCAAGGAGCCCCCACCTACGCCAGTCATGCCAACGATAAAACCCACAACCAGGCCAGCCACCACGAAACCAAAATTACCCACATCCATTACAACTACCTGCGGCCTTATAAATTTCTGGCCGCAGCATAGCGATTTTTCTTATAACTACTTATATCAATACGATCTGACTTTATTCCTTTTATGCCAGACGCTGACACCGATAGGTCTGGGTCTGATAAGGAAAAGCTACCGTGTCGCGCCCCTGCAATGCCGGGTGGGTATGGATCAGGGTTTGCAGTTGTTCGGTCACCCGCGCCTTCTTGGCGGCTGGCAGGGCCGCGATAAAGCTGACAGACAGAAAGCGATCCATGATCACCTCTTGCGGGCTGCCGACATGGCTATACGCAAAACTGGTCATTTCAAGATCGGAAAAATACTGCCCGGTGAATGCCTCGCGCCACTGGCCAGTGTGAAAGCGCGGGGTATCGCCTTCATAAGGGGTAATGATTTCGGTGATAGCGGCGACCCAGTCCACCGACTCGTCGCGCACATTCCAGATCAACCCAAGGCGGCCTTCGGGCTTCAGTACGCGGTGGATTTCACGCAACGCGGCCTCTGTGGCAAACCAGTGGAACGCCTGGGCGCAGACCAACGCGTCGGCGGTGGCGGACTCAAGCGGGATGGCTTCAGCAGTGCCAGACAGCAAGCGGACATCCGGTAGCAGCTTGTGCAACTGGGCGCCCATGGCATCCACAGGCTCGACGGCAATCAAGGTGGGCGCGACAGTGTTGAGCAAACGGGTGAACTTGCCAGTTCCCGCACCGAGGTCGATGACCGTCGACTGGGCATTGATCGCCAGCGCCTGCGTCAACCAACCCGTCAGTTGCCGCGGATAATCCGGGCGGCCCTGGGCGTAGGTGGTGGCCTGGGTAGAGAACCCCTGTTGAGCAGACTTGTGAACACCGGACATCGTCAATCTCTCCTCTTGGTTGGCAGCAGGCACAGTGTAAGGTAACAAAATGTTATGGGCGGACCTTTTGCAGAAGCCCCATACAAACAGGGCCTGCATTTATGGGCACCCACTATAAAATCGGCTGACTCTTTTACAGGCTGCAATCATGTCTGCTCGCCACACCGCTAAACGCTTGTTGATCCTCGCCCTGGTGGTGATCCTGACCGGAATCGGCGCCGGCCTCGGCGGGATGTTCCTGGCCTTGCTGCTCCACGGCATTCAACACCTGGCCTACGGCTACAGCCTCGACAGCCTGATCAGCCACGAAACCTTCCTGCTCGGTGTTACCGCTGCGTCGCCGGAACGTCGGGTGCTCGTATTAATGAGCTGCGGCCTGCTGGCGGGCCTGGGCTGGTGGCTGATTTATCGTTACGGCCGGCCGCTGGTGAGCATCAAACAAGCCGTGTCGAGCCAGGCGCCGATCATGCCGCCCAAGACCACCCTCGCCCACGCGCTCTTGCAGATCATCACCGTAGCCCTGGGCTCGCCGCTGGGCCGTGAAGTGGCGCCCCGGGAAGTCGGCGCCCTGGCTGCTACCTGGCTGTCTCAACGGGCTCGGCTGACACCCGACATGCATCGCTTGATCGTCGCCGGTGGCGCGGGCGCCGGGCTGGCGGCGGTGTACAACGTGCCATTGGGCGGTGCGGTGTTTGTTCTGGAGGTGCTGGTAGGTGCCTTTAGTTGGCCAGCAGCGGTGATTGCCCTGACGACATCAGCGATTGGCGCTGCAGTAGCCGGGATCGGCCTGGGCACGGAGGCGCAGTATGTCGTGCCGCACTTCACCCTCGACCCTGGCCTGATCAGTTGGGCCATCGTCAGCGGCCCGGTGTTTGGCCTGGCAGCCTACGGTTTCACACGCCTGACCGGCGCAGCACGGGCCAACGCCGCCCGTGGCTGGCGCCTGCCGGTGTTGTCGTTGATCAACTTCACGATTATCGGTGGCCTGGCGATTTTCCTGCCGCAGATCCTCGGCAATGGCAAAGGCCCGGCGCAACTGGGTTTCGACAGCGAACTGACCATCGGGCTGGCCGCCGTACTCCTGCTGGTCAAGGTGCTGATCACCGCGAGCAGCCTGCGGGCCGGGGCCGAAGGCGGCCTGTTGACACCCGCGCTGGCCAACGGCGCCTTGCTGGCGATTATCCTCGGCGGGGCGTGGAACCTGCTGTGGCCCGGCGTACCGCTGGGTGCCTTTGCGATCATTGGCGCAGCGGCGTTCCTGGGCGCCAGCATGAGCATGCCGCTGACCGCGATTGTGCTGGTGGCGGAATTCACCCGTATCGACCATGACTTTCTGGTGCCGATCATCCTTGCGGTGGTGGGTTCTGTGTGTGTCAGCAAGCTGTGCCAGCAGTGGGAAAAAAGCCAAAAAGAGGCTGGATTAAAACCCTTGCAAGCGCCATCCTCCGCGCTTTAGGCCGCCCTGATCAGTGGCGCACGACGAACAAAGGACAATTCCATGCTCAACCAACCCCTGGCGCCCGCCGATTTCGAGTTCATCGAAGAAACCCTGTTGAAGTACGGCGATGACCATTCAGTGCTGAACCTGGCTGAACTGGATGGCTACTTCACCGCCCTGGTCTCCAGCCCGGCGCAAGTAGACGTCGCCGAATGGTTCCCGGCCATCTGGGGTGGGCAGAATCCGACCTGGGAAAGCCCTGAGGAAGCCAAACGTTTCCTCGACCTGAGCGTGCGCCATATGAACGCCATCGCCACCCAACTGGCGACCAACGCCCAAGGCTTCAAGGCCCGCTTTGAAGAGACTGAACACCAGGACCTGCCGCTGACCCTCGCGGAAGAATGGTGCTTTGGTTATATCCGTGGGGTTGCCGTAGGCAACTGGCCAGAACTGCCAGCCGAACAGGCCGGGCAACTGGAAAAGATTTCCTGGTGTGCCGAGCAGGATAATTTCGAACTGCCGGCGGACCTGGATGTAGCTTTGCATCAGCAACGGGTCAGCGCTATCGAACCCGCTGCGCGAGCGTTGCATTATTATTGGCTGGCCAAACGCTAAGCAAAAAAATGTGGGAGCGTGCTCCCACATTTCTCATGTGCAGTAACCCGTACTCAGCGGTTACTTGAAGTCCACATCAAACGCTTGATAGAACGCGTTGCCGGTGTTGGCCACGATCCACATCAGCACCAACACATGACGCCCCTTCTTGCCCTTTGGCAACGTCACCTCGTGTTCGACCTTGGCCTTCAGTTCGGCCGCATGCTGGTAGTACGGCACCTGGGTGTAAAAGTCCTCGAAGAACGGCTTGGCTTCCAGTTGCGCGCGGCTGATGCGTTGCTTGGGATCCCAGCCATCCTTGGTGATCAACCAGCGATAACCACGGGTTGTATGCGCTGCGGTGTACGCCCACTGCACCTTGAATACCTGGCCAGCATCGACATTCAACAGCGGCCAGCTAAAGGGAGTGTTGAGCTTCTTGCTCATTTCCTCGTCGGTAAAGTTGATGCAGTCACGGGCATCGGTCTTGCCACCGCTGAGGATATGGCCGTCGGCTGGCGGTGTGACACTTTGATCGTCGGTGTCATAGGGCGCAGGAAACGGCCCGGCGGTGAGGGACGGAAAGTTCTTGCCACCTTCCATCTCATTGACTTGCCAGTTCTCCAGCAGGCCACGTTCGACAGCCACCGAACCACGGCTGGCAGGGGTTACGACACGACCGTGTCGGAGTTCAGTTTGAGGTTTGTTCATTGCATTCACTCCTTGAGATTTGAGAACTCCCCGTCTTGGGAAGTGGCTCGAACTTACCCCACAAAATACTGGACATCCAGCCAGTATTTTTTGCCTCCACAATTCTTTTCCCTCGACTTTGCTGGCTACCAGCTATTTTCCTACAGCATTCCAGCCTCCCGTCCTACCAGCCCATGTGCTATAGGGCTACGTGTACCGAAGACAACCGCTTATCTACCGGCGCCTTCAGCTCTCAAGGATCATCTCGAAGCCGCCATAAATCATGCGCTGCCCATCAAACGGCATCGGATTGACCTCGGGTTTCATCCGCGGATCCTCCATCACCTTGCGCATTCCGGCGTCGCGCACTTGCCGGGACGGCCACAGGATCCAGGAAAACACTACGGTTTCATCGTCCTTGAGCTTGACCGCCATGGGCAGCGAAGTGACCTGGCCCTGGGGCACATCATCCCCCCAGCACTCGACGATCTTCAGGGCACCGTGCTCCTTGAACACCACGGCGGCGGCCTTGGCGTGCTGGATGAACTGTTCGCGCTTGGCGGTGGGTACTGCGATGACACAACCGTCGACGTAAGACATGGTCACTCTCCTGATTGGAAGGGATAAACAGCCAAGGGTGAAACAGGCCGTTCTGTGTGTAGTCGTTTCATGGGCCAACGAATCGACAGCCCTGCGGAAAACACCGACCAGTGGTGATCCCCGCTCGACAAGCACATCGTCTTTGGCCGATTATTCGTGTCCGCCAGCCGGCCACTCCCCGCCACCATGCCTTGAATCAGGAGCCTTGTACCTTGAGTTCGCAGAAAACCGTGACCGTTACACCGCCCAACTTCCCATTGAACGGCAAGGTAGCGCCCCCCGGCTCCAAATCCATTACCAACCGCGCCCTGCTGCTGGCCGCCCTGGCCAAGGGCACCAGCCGCCTGAGCGGTGCGCTGAAAAGCGATGACACCCGACACATGTCGGTGGCCTTGCGGCAGATGGGTGTGACCATTGATGAGCCGGACGACGTGACCTTCGTCGTCACGGGCCAGGGCAAATTGCAGTTGCCGCCGCAGCCGCTGTTCCTCGGCAATGCCGGGACGGCGATGCGCTTCCTGACCGCCGCAGTGGCCACGGTGCAAGGCACGGTGGTCCTCGATGGCGACGACTACATGCAAAAGCGCCCCATCGGCCCGCTGCTCGCGACCTTGAATCAGAACGGCATCCAGGTTGAAAGCCCAACCGGCTGCCCGCCCGTGACCGTGCATGGCGTCGGCCGGGTCCAGGCCAAGCGCTTCGAGATCGACGGTGGCCTGTCGAGCCAGTACGTCTCGGCGCTGCTGATGCTGGCGGCCTGTGGTGAGGCGCCTATCGAAGTGGCGCTGACCGGCAAGGACATTGGTGCCCGCGGTTATGTCGACCTGACCCTGGACTGCATGCGTGCCTTCGGGGCGCAGATCGAAGTGGTCGACGACAGCACCTGGCGCGTGGCCCCAACCGGCTACACCGCCAATGACTACCTGATCGAACCGGATGCTTCCGCCGCCACTTACCTGTGGGCTGCCGAAGTACTGACTGGCGGCAGTATCGACCTGGGCGTCGCGCCGCAGGACTTCACCCAGCCGGATGCCAAGGCCCAGGCGGTGATTGCCGAGTTCCCGCACATGCCGGCCACGGTAGTCGGTTCGCAGATGCAGGACGCCATCCCTACCCTCGCCGTGCTGGCGGCCTTCAACAACACGCCGGTGCGCTTCACCGAGCTGGCTAACCTGCGGGTCAAGGAGTGTGATCGGGTCCAGGCGCTGCATGACGGCCTGAACGAAATCCGTCCGGGCCTGGCGACCATTGAAGGCGATGACCTGCTGGTGGCCAGCGATCCGGCCCTGGCAGGCACGTCGTGCAACGCACTGATCGACACCCACGCCGACCACCGTATCGCCATGTGCTTTGCACTGGCAGGGCTGAAAGTGTCGGGGATCAAGATTCAGGATCCGGACTGCGTCGGCAAGACCTATCCTGAGTACTGGAAGATGCTGGGTAGCCTGGGCGTCAAGCTGAGCTACTGAGCCATCAGCGTCGGTATGGGGAGGGAGTGTTCATGACGATTCGCCAACCCTGCCCACCCGGCGCCTGCGTGTGCGAGCGCGAACAACTGCTGGACGCCCCGGGCGCAGACTTGCGCATCCTGCACCTGACCCGCCAGGAAGAAAAACGCCTGCTGGATCGTCTGGAAGACCTGAAGAGCCTGCCGGACCTGGAGCATATGCAGCACCTGATGTACCAGCAATTGGGCATCCGTGTGCACATTGCCCCCGGTCATACCGAAGTCAAAAGCATGCGCGGCATTCAGATTGTCATCGACGAACTGCCCGGGCTGTGTCGCAAGACCCGGCAGGCGATTCCGACGGCGATTCGCCGGGGGTTGGAGAAGCGGCCGGAGATTGCTTATCGGTTGCTGGATGCCCATGATTTGTTTCGGGACGGTTGAACCGCGACTAGCTCGACAACGCAACCCGGTGGCTCTGCGCCGCAAACAGCTCCTGCCCCGTACGCCACGCCGCTTCCAGATGCCCCTTCGGCTCGCGGACTTCCGACGCCAACAACAGCTGCGAACTCACCACCTGCGCCCCACAGTAACCAAAGATCCCGTGGTCAATCTGCGTGTTCATGGCCTTGGCATAACCATGACGCTCAAAGGTGCCTTCATCCGCCCCGCCCACGCCCAGTAGATGCACCTGCAGGTGGCCGAGCTTTTTTATCAGTTTTGTGGTCTGCATGTCGTACTCCATCGCCCAGCCATTGGTGAATACCCGGTCGACCCAGCCCTTGAGCAGGGCCGGCATCGACCACCAGTAAACCGGATACACCAACACCAGCGCATCGGCGCGGTC
The DNA here is from genome assembly GCF_009724245.1 of Pseudomonas spelaei. Taxonomy (GTDB): domain Bacteria; phylum Pseudomonadota; class Gammaproteobacteria; order Pseudomonadales; family Pseudomonadaceae; genus Aquipseudomonas; species Aquipseudomonas spelaei. The sequence goes on from NZ_WNNK01000021.1 coordinate 13,170, forward strand.
GATACGGGCCTGCTCGACCCGCACATCGGCGGGTGGTGTGGCCAGAGTACGGTGCACGGCGTGATCGGCGGCGGTGTAACGTGGATCAAAGCCTTCGGCGGCCAGGTCGGCGATCTCAAAGGTATGGCCCTGGGTGACAAGACCTGACGCGACTTGCGCGGCCAGGCTGTGGGTCAATGAACGTGGATCGTGATGGGCAACAACGATAAGTGCATGCATGGCGAATGCTCCGGTGCTAAGCTGAAGTTAAGTTACGATTAGTAAGTTACTTTTGGTATATAAGCATGTCAAGCACCGACACACACACGCCTCGCCGTCGCCTGTCCCGGGAGGATCGCCTGCGCCAGTTGCTGGACGTGGCCTGGCAACTGGTTCGTGAAGAAGGCACTGAAGCGCTGACCCTGGGCCGATTAGCCGAAATGGCGGGTGTCACCAAACCGGTGGTGTACGACCACTTCGTCACCCGGGCCGGTTTGCTGGCGGCGTTATACAAGGATTTTGACGAACGCCAGAACGCGTTGATGGATGCCGCACTGGAGGCCAGCGAACCGAGCCTTGAAGGCCGGGCGCGGGTGATTGCCTCGTCCTATGTCGACTGCGTGCTGCTTCAGGGCCGCGAGATACCGGGGGTGATTGCCGCGCTGACGGGCGCGCCGGAACTGGAAATCCTCAAGCGCGAATACGAGATGATTTTCCTGGTCAAGTGCCGTGATGTTCTAGCGCCGTTCGCGCCCTCAGGCAACATCACGCTGGCGAGTCTGCGGGCCATGCTGGGGGCGGCCGAGGCGCTGTCTCATGCGGCGGCCAGCGGTGAAATCAGCCCTTGGGAAGCTCAGGAAGAACTGTTCGAGACCATCAAGGCAATGGTCAACCGAGGAGCAGGCTTGAAGCACTGAACGTTCGGAGAACGTAAAGCAGACGGGCAAGTAAACCGATAACGTCTGAAATAGTTACTTCCTTCCTGTGACGATCGCACAACCTTGTGATTACAAGAAACTTTGCGCCCGTCACACTTCCATCTCCCCTACACTTGCGGCAGCTTACTCCGATTGCCCAAACACAAAAAACCACAACGTAATATTCTGCTTCTTTTTCAAGCGGAACGTTCACCTGCCTCATCCCACTAAGATCCTGCAACTAACAAACAACGTTGCGCAATTCAAAACGACGATCACCCCAACCAATTAGTGGAGTTATGAATGAACTATAATTTCTCAACAGCAAGAAGCCTCAGCCCAAGTTTTTATGAGCACCATCAAAATACCTCATGCGAGAATTGCAACTCAAATCAGCCGGCGTCATTAAACAATAAGCCAGATTCTTTTAATCCACCGGCCGGGACATCCAAACGTTCGACTCACCCAGACGCCATGCAGATTCCGCTCTCGGATTTGGGGCTTGCGCCACACACGCCCCCCCTCCAAAAGAAACGCACCTCGCTGGACAACACCCAAAGCTCTGCGCTGAAAAACCTCGACAGTATTACACCACGGGATCTGCAGCTGTATAACAAGCTCGATGGAAAACCACCGATTACGGCAGAAGAAAAGCTCGCCCACACAAAGTTTGAAAATATTGAAAATGAAATTAAAAAATTGCTGACCGCTGAAGACAGCCAAGAAAACACCCAACTCAACAGCCACACAAAAGACCTACTGAAAATCCTGGCAAACAAGGGTGACCTCACCCAGAAAGAACTGGACGTCATGAACAAGATGTACGAAGCCGCACCTGAAAACTTTACATTGGAGGAGCGCATTATCAGTATAAAGCTTAATCTCATGGGTGTTTAAATCGAGATAAATAAACCCCTAAAAATGGCAACTAAAAAATCACTAAAATCTATATAAAACGACAATCCGAGTCGAGTTCGATTAAGCAAATGCTCTGACAGCCTTTCCAAGTAAACCCTGGCCGTCAGAGCACCTCAACAGTGCCCTTGTCCAGCGATGCCCGGGTTAGCCCTGGCGTTCACGCACAAACGCCTGGGCCTTGCGGGTCATCTGATCAAAGTGGCGGTCACGCTGCTTCTCCGCATCAATCATTGCCCGCTTGCCATGTTTTTGCAGCAGGTAGGTGTGAATCTGCCGCACTTCCAGGGAGCTGTAGATCGCCGCAACATCGAGCAACCCCATCAAGCCATCGGTGCTGTAGTCGCGCGTGTTCATCAGCACCTGAGTGCCACGCACGCCGCGAACCTGAAAGCCCAGGGACTCGAACGCCGGCACTTTCTCCACCGCACACGTCAGCTCGGCATGGGGATAGCGAGCGAGCATGTCCTGCATCATCGCCCGCGCTACACCCCGGCGCCGGTGACTGGCCCGCACCGCCATATACGCCACGCCACACGCCTCTGGATCGTCCTTGACCGGCAAGTACAACAAAAAGCCCAAGACCTTGCCCGGATCCTGCTCATCCATCGCAACGATCAACTCGACGGCAATCCCTTTCGACCCGCCGACTGCTTCCAGATACAGGTGCACCTCATAGCCGATCGCGTATTGATAGACGTTGTACAACAGATTGCTCGGCGGGATCGCGACCATGCTGATGTCGGTCAGGTAGTCGACCACCATCTGCAAGATCTGGCTGTTGATCGGCTCGGGGCATGGGGTTTCGTAGTGGGTAAGGCTGAACATTCAAATTCCTGGTATTTCGCGTCAAGGCTGGGCGGATTGTACCGTGTGAGCTTAAGACCGTCGCACATCAGCGCTCATATTGCCTACGCCATCAGCGCACACCTCGCGCAAACACCCCCGCAACCAGCGATGGCCCAGATCCGCGTCCAACCGCGGATGCCAGAGCATCGAAATGGTGAATTCCGGCAGCGCAAATGGCAGCGCGAAACAGTACAAGTCACTGTGCAGGTTGGCGGTGTGCCGCTGCGGCACGCTGGCGATCAGGTCGGTGTTGCAGGCCAGGGACAGCGCGGTGGAAAAACCGGCGACGATGGTCACCACTTCACGCGTCAGGTTGAGCGCTGCCAGCGCTTCATGAATCTGCCCTCGGTCATACCCGCGTCGAGACACGTAGATATGCTTGCCCGCCGCAAAGCGTTGCGGCGTGACCTCGCCCTCACTCAACGGGTGGCCCCGGCGCACCACACCGATAAAGCGGTCGCGGAACAGTGCCTGGGTCAGCACCTCGGGACTGGCGCTGCTGTCGACGACACCGGTTTCCAGGTCGACACTGCCGTCACGCAACGGCGTACTGAACTTGTCAGGTTTGTGCATAAAGCGCAGGCGCACGCCCGGCGCTTGTTCGGCGACCAGGGCGAGCAGCGCCGGGCCGAAGCTTTCGACAAAACCGTCGCTGGTGCGCAAGGTGAAGGTGCGGACCAACTGCGTCAGATCAAGGGATTGTGCAGGACGTAATACCGCTTCGGCGTCCTGCACCAATTGACTGACCTGATCGCGTAACTCAAGGGCTCGCGGGGTCGGTACCAGGCCACGGCCGGCGCGTACCAGCAACGGGTCGCCGGTGGTTTCACGCAGCCGCGCCAGGGAACGGCTCATTGCCGACGGGCTCAGGCGCAAACGCTGGGCCGCACGGGCGACGCTGCCTTCGGCGAGCAATACATCCAGTGTGACCAGCAAGTTGAAGTCGGGTGTCGACATGGCTTTTCCCCCTTTATGTGGCAACGGGGGACAAGCCCTAATGCCGTTCAGTCAAGCGAACGCACTGCTCAAGACTACAAAGATCAACTGTGGGAGTTGCTTCGGTTGCCGGATCTCCATTCCTTAACTGAACGGCATTAGGGCAAGCCCCCTCGCCACAGAGGGGGTATTTCTGCTTGAGCAATATAGGGCGCCAGGTGCACGTATAAAGTGCAAATGCTGCGCCTTCCGCCATGTTAGGTGACGGCGTAGATTTCTGATACCCATCAGAACAAGGAACTCCCGATGAACGCCCCTGCCTCCCGTGGTGCCCTCGCCGGCCTGTCGCTGTCCATGTTGCTGGCCTCCCTGGGCACCAGCATCGCCAACGTTGGCCTGCCGAGCCTCGCCCAAGCTTTTGATGCATCGTTTCAAGCGGTGCAGTGGATCGTCCTTGCCTACTTGCTGGCGATCACCGCCGTGATCGTCAGTGTCGGGCGCCTGGGAGATATCGTAGGACGCAGCCGTCTGTTACAGGCCGGGTTGTTGCTGTTCACCCTGGCGTCTGCGCTTTGCGCGATAGCACCGTCACTCGGGCTGCTGGTCGCCGCTCGCGCCCTGCAAGGGCTGGGTGCGGCGATCATGATGGCGATGACCATGGCCCTGGTCGGCGAAACGGTGTCCAAGGATCGAGCCGGCCGCACCATGGGGTTACTGGGCACGATGTCGGCCATCGGCACCGCATTGGGGCCGAGCGTGGGAGGGGTGTTGATCGTCGGGTTTGGTTGGCAGGCGCTGTTCTTCGTCACCGTGCCCCTGGGTGCGCTGGCCTTCGTCCTCGCCCGCCGCTATCTGCCCCGTGAGGGCAATCAGCAAACGTCGACGCACACCGGCTTCAATTGGCTGTCGACGTTACGCAATCCGCCCCTCAGGGCCGGGCTAACCATGACCGCACTGGTCTCTGCAGTCATGATGGCGACGCTGGTGGTCGGGCCGTTTTACCTGGCTCGTGGCGTGGGGCTTGCCCCTACGTGGATGGGCCTTGCGATGGCGGTGGGCCCCTGCGTTTCTGCGCTGGCGGGGGTACCCGCGGGCCGTCTGACCGACCGTTTCGGCGGCCATACCATGACCGTCATCGGGCTGATGGCCATGGTCACCGGCTGCCTGTTGTTGTCGCTGATGCCGTCGTACTGGGGCGTTGTCGGGTATATCGGCCCTCTCATCCTCCTCACCCTCGGCTACGCCCAATTCCAGGCGGCCAATAACACCTCAGTGATGAACGATGTAGCGACGGACCGGCGTGGGGCGATCGCCGGCTTGCTGAATCTGTCGCGCAACCTGGGGCTGATCACCGGCGCATCGGCGTTGGGTGCGGTGTTTGCCTTCGTCTCGGGTGACCTCGCGGTGGCCTCGCCCGAGGCGATCAGCAACGGCATGCGCACCACCTTTGTGGTCGCCCTGGGATTGATCACCCTGGCGCTGCTCTGCGCCTGGCGAAGCCGCCCTGCCGCCGCACAGCTTCCAGACATCTCTTGACAAGGCAAAACTGTAACCTCTATTGTCTGACAACCTGACTACTAAGGTTTTACCATGCTTGAGCTCCAGCGCCCTGATTCGCTCGTCGTGCGCGTTGTCAGCGCCATTCGCGCAGAAATCGATTCCGGCCAACTGGCGCCCGAAGCTCGTCTACCCACCGAACAACAGTTGGCTGAACAGTTGAACGTCAGCCGTTCGGTAGTGCGCGAGGCCATCGCCCAACTCAAGGCCGATGGCGTGCTGACGGCCAAGCGTGGCCTCGGCTCCTTCATTTCCAAGACCCCTGCCGGCACGGTGTTTCGCTTCCCGGAAAAAGACGGGCACCGCCCGGACCTGGCGCAAATGTTTGAAGTGCGCCTGTGGATCGAAACCCAGGCCGCCTCCATTGCCGCCCGGCGCCGCGATGCCGGCGACCTGCAACGCATGAAGCAGGCGCTACAGGAAATGCACGATAAGCGCGCCGACCTCGATGCCGCCGCGCTGGCCGATGTCGAGTTTCACCGCGCCATCGCCGAAGCCAGCAAGAACGACTACTTCGTGGCCTTCCATGACTTCCTCAGAAGCCAATTGGCCACTGCCCGCAAAACCGCCTGGGAAAATTCGGCATCACGTTTTGCCAGCGGCTCGGCCGACGCTACCCAGGAACACCAGGCGCTCTACCAGGCCATCGCCGACGGCGATGCCCAAGGTGCAGCGGCGAGTGCCGAAGCTCACCTGCGCGCTGCCGCCAAGCGCCTGCAACTTGAGCTGCCTGCCACGAACTGAACGATCCAAGCTTTTTGAAGCGTGCCTCGGGCACGCCATTTTTTTAACAAAAACATTAGTCTGACAACCTGATAAGCAGACTGAAATGTGCAAACCCTAGGTACCTTCAAGCATGATTTATGACTTTTGCATCATCGGCGGCGGCATCGTCGGCCTGGCCACCGCGATGGAGCTGCTCAAGCGCCAACCCACCGCGTCCCTGGTGATCCTGGAGAAAGAAGCCACGCTGGCCAAGCATCAAACCGGCCACAACAGCGGCGTGATCCATGCCGGCATCTATTACGCCCCCGGTAGCCTCAAGGCCGACCTGTGCAAGCGCGGCGCCGAGGCCACCCAACAGTTCTGCCGCGAACACGGGATCAAGTTCGAGGTGTGCGGCAAGCTGCTGGTGGCCTCTACCCCGCTGGAAATGCAGCGGATGGAAGCGCTGTATGCCCGCTCGCAGTTGAATGACCTGAAGGTTGAACGCCTGGACGCCGATCAACTGCGCCAGCGTGAGCCCAACATTGTGGGTCTCGGCGGGCTGTTTCTCGACGCCACCGGCATTGTCGATTACCGCGAAGTCTGCGAAACCATGGCCCGGGTCATTCGCCGCCGTGGTGGCGAAATCTGCGTGGAACGCACCGTCACCGCGATCCAGGAAGACACCGACAAAGTCACCATCAGTACCTGCGGTGAAGCCTGGCAAGCCAGGCATCTGGTGGTGTGTGCCGGTCTTCAGTCGGATCGGCTGGCGAAAATGGCCGGAGTCAAGATCGACCACCAGATCATCCCGTTTCGCGGCGAATACTTCCGTCTGCCCGCGTCGAAAAACCACATCGTCAATCACCTGATCTACCCGATCCCGGATCCTGAACTGCCGTTCCTCGGCGTACACCTGACGCGGATGATCGATGGCAGCGTCACCGTCGGCCCCAACGCGGTGCTGGGCCTTGGACGGGAGAACTATCGCAAGTTTTCCATCAACTGGCGCGACGTGGCGCAGTACGCCAGCTTCCCGGGTTTCTGGAGAACCCTTTGGCAGAACCTCGGATCCGGCAGCGTCGAGATGAAGAACTCGCTGTTCAAGTCCGGCTATCTGGAGCAATGCCGCAAGTACTGCCCATCGCTGAATATCGAAGATTTGCTGCCCTATGAAGCCGGCATCCGTGCCCAGGCGGTGATGCGCGATGGCACCCTGGTGCACGACTTTCTGTTCGCCCAGACGCCGCGCATGCTCCACGTCTGCAATGCCCCCTCACCCGCCGCCACCTCGGCGATTCCCATCGGCGCGATGATCGCCGACCGCATGTTCAAGCCCGACTGAAGGCCCCGCAACACGCATCACTTCGACAATAAATATAATGACTCAGAAGGAAGTACAGAATGACGGCAACACCCCATACCTCTGTCCCGGAAACCCCTGCACAAACCAAAAAGCGCCTGCGTAAAGTCGCCGCCGCCACCATCTTTGGTTCGATGCTGGAGTGGTACGACTTTTACCTGTACGCCACCATGGCGGCGATCGTGTTCTCGAAGATTTTCTTTGATAACAGCGACCCGAAAACCGCCACGCTGATGGCCTTCTCCACCTTTGCCATCGGCTTTATCGCCCGCCCGTTCGGCGGGATTCTGTTTGGTTACCTGGGGGACAAGTTCGGCCGCAAACAAGTGCTGGTGCTGACCTTCTGCATGATGGGCGTGTGCACCACCCTGATCGGCTTGATCCCCAGCTACGCCTCCATCGGCATCTGGGCGCCGATCATTCTGGTGTTTATCAGGATCATCCAGGGGCTGGGCGCCGGGGCCGAGTTGTCCGGTGCCGCAGTCACTTCCTATGAGCACGCCTCGGAAAGCAAGCGTGGCAGCCAGGGCGCCTGGCCGGCGCTGGGACTGAACCTGGGGCTGTTGCTGTCTTCCCTGACCGTGTACCTGCTGACCATCAATGGCAACGATTTCATGCTGGCGGGCGGCTGGCGTATTCCGTTCATCTGCAGCATCGCCCTGGTGGGTGTTGGTCTGTGGGTGCGCAACAGCATTCCGGAAACCCCGGAGTTCAAGGAGTTGAGCAAGGAAACCGCCAAGGCCAAGGCTTCGCCACTCAAAGCCCTGTTCAAGAACGACCTGAAGGGTTTGGCCGTGGTGTTCTTTGTGGCCATTGGCTACAACGCCCTGAGTTATATCTTCAAGACCTTTTCCCTGGCCTACCTGACTCAGTTCAAAGGCGTCGATGTGCACGTCACCTCACTGTCGGTGACCATTGCCAGCCTGATCGCGATTGTGGCCGTGCCGTGCTTCGGTTGGCTGTGCGACAAATGGAGCAGTAAAAAAGTACTGGTGCTCGGTGGCGTGTGCTCGCTGCTGTTCGCCTATCCGTTCCTGGCGCTGCTCAATACAGGCGAAAGCCTGATGATCTACCTCGCCATTGGTGTGGGCACCGGTCTCCTCGCACCGATGATGTTTGCGCCTCAGGGTTCGTTCCTGAGCCGCCAGTTCCCGACCCAAACCCGCTCCTCGGGCTTTGGTACCGGGCGCGAAATCGGCACCGCCATCGCCGGTGGCCTGGCGCCATTAGGTGCTTTGTCGCTGGTGGCCGCCTCGCCAACCCATGCCACGGATGGGGTGGTGATCATCCTGGCCATTGCGGCATTGCTGGTGGTGGTTTTCGCCCTGTGCGACCAGGGTCGCAAACACTCGGCATTCAAGAACTGACCGAAAAAAATCGGTCAACGGGTGCATGGATGCCCCTTCATCGCGCATCATGGGCACTTTCAAGCTCAAGGGAAACGTCCATGCGCGTTCTGTCATTGATGATGGGGCTTACGACGCTGGCCGCCAGTATGGTGTTTTGCATCACGGCGTCGGCGAGCGAAGAAAGCCAATTAGTGGACTCGATCAACCAATACCGCAACCAGGTGCAACGCTGTGGCGACCAGGGCTCCCAGGAGTTGCCGCCGCTGACCACCGATGCGCGACTGGTGCTGCCGGTCAACAGTGTCGGCGACCTGCAGCAGTCGTTGGCGCGGGCCGCCTACCCGATGGTGAATGTCCAGGCCATCAGCCTGTCCGGCCCCAAAAATGCCGAGGCGGCCATGAAAGCCGTGAAAGAAAGTTTTTGCCGCGTGGTACTGGACCCGCAGTTCGTCGATATCGGCGTCAGCAGCAATGGCCAGGACTGGCGCATTGTCCTGGCCCGCCCATTGCTCACCAGCGGCCTGGGCGAATCACCAACCGAAGGCAAACAGGTCCTGGCGATGATCAACGCCGCCCGCGGACAAGCGCGCCAGTGTGGCAACCAGTCTTTTGCCGCGACCACACCCCTGGCCTGGAACGACACACTCGCCACTGCCGCCGCCGGCCACTCGCAGAAAATGGCCAACGGCAACTTCTTCGATCATCTGGATCACGATGGCCGTACTCCGGGTGACCGGGCTGAACTGGCAGGCTATATAGCCCAGCAGATCGGCGAAAACATTGCCGCCGGCCTGGACACACCGCGCAAGGTGGTCGACGGCTGGCTCGCCAGCCCCGGGCATTGCGCCAACTTGATGAACCCGCAGTTTCACGACATGGGCGCGGCCTATGCGATGGACCCGAAGAGCGACGCAGGGATTTATTGGACGGGCATGTTTGGCACGCAATAGCGACCTGTGAAACGCCACAGGACTTCAAGCGATATGGGAACCGTGGCAAAGAAGGGTTAACCGAATGACTGACTGGCTGCAGAGCGGCGGCGAAATGGCCGAGCAGGTCCGGCACCACGATTGGGCCAGCACGCCCCTTGGCCCTCTCGAGCACTGGCCGGACGTGTTGAAGACCACCGTGGCGCTGAGCTTTGCTTCCAGTTTCCCCCAGGCCATCGTCTGGGGACCGGAACTGATCACGCTGTACAACGATGCGTTCATCCCCATTCTTGGCGACAAGCCTGACGCACTGGGGCGCCCCTTCAACGAGATCTGGAAAGAAGTCTGGCCTCAGGTCAGCCCCATCGCAGCGGCGGCCTTCGCAGGGCAAGCGACCTTCATCGAAAACTTCCCCCTGCTGATCGAGCGCGGTGACGGGCCGGAGCAAGCCTACTTCACCTTCTGCTACAGCCCGATCCGCGACTCCCAAGGCAAGGTCGTGGGGATGCTCGACACCGTCACGGAAACCACCACGACCGTTTTCCTGGCCCGACGCCTGGCCGTACTCGATGCCATCGGCAACGCCGTGGCCGAGGCTACCGATGCCCAAACCATCATGAACGCAACCACCCGGCTGCTGGCGGCGCATTTGCAGGTGTCCAACTGTGCCTATGCGGACATGGACGCTGATGAAGACGGTTTCACCATTCGCGGTAATTGGGCGGCAGAAGGCTCGCCCAGTATCGTGGGGCGCTATCGCCTGGAGGATTTCGGACAGCGGGCGAGCCGCTGTCTACGGGCCGGCCGGCCATTGATCATCCGCAACAATCTGCTGGAGTTGCCCCCTGAAGAAGCCGTCAGCTTTCAGGCCCTGGGGGTCACAGCGACCATTTGCATGCCATTGATCAAGGACGGCCGCCTGACCGCGTTGATGGCCATCCATGACAAATCAGCCCGCACCTGGTCGTCCTACGATCTGGCGCTCCTGGGCGAAGTCACCGAACGGTCCTGGGCCCATATCGAACGGGTACGCGCCGACTCCGCCGTACGTGAGGGCCTGGCCGCCTTTGCCGAGTTGAATGCGACCCTGGAGCATCGGGTCGAGGAAAGAACCACACGGCTGACCCAAACCGAAGCGGCGCTGCGCCAATCGCAAAAACTGGAAGCGATCGGTCAGTTGACTGGCGGCGTGGCCCACGACTTCAACAATCTGCTGACCATCATCCGCTCGTCCGTCGACTTCCTGCGCCAACCCAATTTGTCCGAAGAACGGCGCCAGCGCTACATGAGCGCAGTATCCGACACCGTGGAACGCGCCAGCAAGCTGACCAGTCAGTTGCTGGCCTTCGCCCGACGCCAGCCGCTGAACCCGGAAGTCTTCAACGTTGGCCAACGGGTGAGCAACATTGGCGAGATGCTCGAGACGGTCACCGGCGCGCGGATTCATGTGCACATCGAGCTGCCCGAGCGTCCCTGTCACATCCGCGCGGACTCCAGTCAATTTGAAACCGCGCTGATCAACATCGCCCTGAACGCCCGGGATGCCATGGACGGCCAGGGCACCCTGGTCTTGCGCGTCGAGGGCGATCGGCCGCTGCCGCGCATCCGCGGTGATGCCGGGTCACGCAAGCCCTTTATCGCGATCTCCCTGGCGGACACCGGTAGTGGAATTCCCAGCGAGACGTTCGAACGAATTTTCGAACCGTTCTTCACCACCAAGGACGTGGGTAAAGGCACCGGGCTTGGACTGTCACAAGTGTTCGGCTTCGCCAAGCAATCCGGTGGCAACGTGGACGTGGCCAGCACCTTGGGCCAGGGCACGGTGTTCACCTTGTATCTGCCGCAAGTGGAACCCGAAGCAGCTTTTGAAAACGCCAGGCAAGCGGAGCCTGACCTGCTCGCGCACAGCACTCCATGCCGCATTCTGATCGTGGAAGACAACCTGGAGATAGGCCGCTTCGCCACCCAGATCCTCCAGGACCTGGGCTACCAGACCACCTGGGCCACGAACGCCGAACAAGCGCTGGAGCTTGCGGGCGCGCAAGTGCTCACGTTCGACGCAGTTTTTTCGGATGTGGTCATGCCCGGCATCACGGGAGTAGCCCTGGCGAGGGAACTGCGCCGCCGCCGACCCGACTTGCCGGTGATCCTGACCTCCGGTTACAGCGAAGAACTGGCAGAAAGCGGCTATGACGGTTTCGAGTTCCTGGCCAAGCCCTACTCCGCCGATCAAGTCTCGCGCATCCTGGCCAAGGCCATACTCAAGCACTGAACGAGGTCACGTCAGTTGGAAAGTCGTCCTGGCCAGGAGAATTCGATGCCAATGCCCCAGCAAAAAACCACCTCACGCTTGATCCTGAGGCGGCCAACCGAGGACGACGTCACCTCTGTCTTCGCCATTTACGGCGACCCCGCGACCAACCGCTACAACCCGGCCGGGCCCTTGGCTGACCGGTATCAGGCAAAATCAATGCTTGATCGTTGGTTGCAGCATTGGGCCGAGCAGGGATTCGGCCAGTGGGCCATCGTCTCCCAGGACTCGCCGGACCGCGTGATCGGCTTCGGCGGTATCACCCTGTACGGGTACAACGAGATTGAGCGTATCAACCTGGGCTATCGCTTTGCGGTCAGCGCCTGGGGCAACGGTTACGCCACCGAGTTGGCCAGGGCTGCGCTGGAGTATGGGTTTGTCGAACTGGACCAGCCGCAGGTGTATGCCGTGGTGAGGCCGGCTCATCAGGCCTCGATCAATGTCCTGGAAAAAATCGGCATGCGGCGCATCGACGAACTGGACGACGTTCCCGGGCAGGCACCGAGCCTGGTTTATCAGGCCACACGAACCGCAGACGTTCGCCAAGGCCGTGATTGATGCCGAAAGCCAACGGATGGACATCGGCCTGATGGGTCGATAGGTTAAGTGCCAGGTCAACGTCACCAGAGCAATCACTATGCAATCCAAACACCACTGGGAACACGTCTACACGGCCAAGGCCGCCGATGAGGTGAGTTGGTTCCAGCCGCATGCCGCCCTCTCGCTCAAGTTGATTCGTGAGGCCGGTGTGCTGCTTGGCGCTTCAATCATTGATGTTGGCGGGGGAGCGTCGACATTGGTCGATGATTTGTTGGCGGACGGCTATCAGCAGATATCGGTCCTGGACCTCTCTGGGGCAGCGTTGGCCACGGCTCAGGCCAGGCTCGGTGAACAAGCCTCAACCGTACAATGGTTGGAAGCCAATATCCTCGACGTTCATCTGGAGCCTCACACCTATGAGGTGTGGCACGACAGGGCCGTCTTTCATTTTTTAACCACCGAACAAGAGCGCCAGGCCTATGTCCAGGCCGTCCTTGGTGCAGTCAAACCGGGTGGGCTGGTCATCGTCGCGACGTTCGCCGAGGATGGGCCGAGCCAATGCAGTGGCTTGCCGGTCATGCGCTATGACGCCAACGAACTGCATGCCGAATTTGGCGAGCCCTTTGTTCTACTGGGGCATGAAAAGGAGTCTCACCTTACACCTGCGGGCGGCGAACAGAAGTTCGTCTACTGCTTTTGCCGCAAGGCGATCTGAGGAGAGCGGGTCCTGCATCGCTGAAATACAGGACCTGCAGGGCCATTGATCAGGCCGGAACGCCCAGGATGATATGCGAAGCCTTGATCACCGCCGTGGCGCTGACACCGGGTGCCAGGCCCAGCTCGGCCACGGCGTCGCGGGTGACGATCGAGTAGACCTTCGAACCGCCTGCCAGCTCGATCACCACTTCAGCATTGACCGCACCGTCGTTGACGCTTAACACCTTGCCTTCCAGGCAGTTGCGGGCAGACAAACGAATGTCGCTGGACTCAGTCATCAACATCACCCACGGCGCCTTGATCAGGGCGACGGCCTCCTTGCCCACGGCAATGCCCAGATTGCGCACGCTTTCCATGGTCACTACGGCTACCAACTGCTCGCCACCCGGCAGGGTTAGCACCACTTCGGCGTTAACCGCACCGTCCTGAACCTGGCTGACTTGGCCTTTGAATACGTTGCGTGCACTGACTTTCATGAGGAGCGATCCTTTTTTTGACTTTGGAGTTAGGAATTGCCGCGCATCATCAGGCTTAGCGCTGTGTAAAAACAACTATAGCCAGTGAATCATTCAAACTCAGGATCAGGGTCAGGAGACCACGGCCTCGCTTGCGGACGAAACAGCCCCGTAATAGCGCCAGCAACAATGATCCCGGTGACCCGGCAAGATCACACAACCGCCAAGGCTCAGGAGCAGGATGGCAGCGACAAGCAACGAGAGACGACGTGACATGGTGAGTACCTCATGGGTGCGGTGGGCGTTGTTTGGCAACGGTTAACCCTTGAACGCAAGCACTCCGGTAAATCCGTCGCAACTGTCAAAACTTTCATCAAGCTCCGGCAAACCCTCGGCAATACTTCCCTTACAGCGCCTTGCGATAAAAAAATTCACAGGCGCGCGACGGATTTCCCGCAGAGTCGCCGTTCAACCCATCAGCAGCGTTGACGTTCATCTGCCGCCTGAAGGAGTTGTCATGAGACTTGCACGACCTCTGCGCCTTGCCTTGCTGATCCCCTTGGCCTTGGCCGCCCTTGCCAGCACACCGGTCTTTGCCCGGACCGAAGTCATCATCCGCGAGGCACCGCCGCCCATGCGCGTCGAAATGATCCCCGTAGGCCGCCCAGGCTACGCTTGGGATCGTGGGCACTGGCGCTGGGAAAGACGTGGCTACGCCTGGATGCCCGGGCACTGGCAACCGGTGATGCGCAACGCCCGCTGGGTGCCGGGCCACTGGGACGCCCGTGGCCCCAACTGGTACTGGAGCGAAGGGCGCTGGAACCGCTGAATCAATTACCCGTTTAACGGCCCCATCGCCACCGGACCGAGACTTGCCTATTGAAAGAGACTGATCCGGACGTTGAGTTGTTGGCCCGCATCGGTCATCAGGACCCGACGGCCGTCAATGAAATGGTGTCGCGCAAGCTGCCCCGTTTGTTGGCGCTCGCCAGTCGGATCCTCGGCGATGCCGATGAGGCCAGGGATATCGCGCAAGAGACCTTCCTGCGCATCTGGCGCCAGGCAGCAAACTGGCGCAGCGGCGAAGCGCGTTTTGATACCTGGGTGCACCGGGTGGCGCTCAACCTGTGCCGCGACCACTTGCGCCGGCGCAAGGAACGCCCACTGAACGAAAACGAGGACATGCACGAGGTGCTCGACAGCACCCCGACACCCGACGAACAGCTGGAAGCGGCTGCCCGCAGCGAGCAGATGGCGGCCGCGTTGGCGTCCCTGCCCGATCGCCAGCGTGAGGCTATCGTGTTGCAGTACTACCAGGAGCTGTCGAACATCGACGCCGCTGCCCTGATGAACATCAGCGTCGAGGCACTGGAAAGCCTGCTGTCGCGGGCTCGACGCAATCTGCGCAGTTACCTTGCCGAGACACCCGGGCACGCCCGCCCAGGAAGGGGAACATGATGACACCCGAACGCTTTGCCCACCTCGCCGAGGCCTATGGCGCGGACCTGCACCGCTGGCCCGCCGCCGAACAGCCTGACGCCCAGGCCCTGTTGCACAGCGGCGATACCACAGCACTTACCGCCCTGCAGCAAGCGCGCCAGCTCGACCGCCTGCTGGACAGCCATCAACTGGCGCCAGTGGACCCGGCACTGGCACGGCGTATCCGCCTGTCCGCCCCCGTCGCCAGGCCGACCTCCTTCTGGACCCGCTACGCCGGCTGGTTATCCCCCGCCGGCGTGATCGGCGTGGGCATCGCCGGCGTTGCCGTTGGCATGTTGGTGGCGTCCCTGAGCCTGCCAACCCCCAGGTTGGCACCCGACATACTGCCCAGTGTCTTCGACCAGGGCGACGCCGAGATGGTCTTCACCGTGAACGCAGAGGAAGCCGAGCAATGACCCCACCCCCCAACTACCTGAAACCGCTGCTGGTTATATCGGTCCTGCTCAATGTGTTCCTGATCGGTGGTGTGGGTGGCGGCCTGTATCACTGGCTGGCCAACACCCAGCCGGTCGAGGCTGCTGTCAATCAGCACGGCCTGCGCCAGGCGATGGTGCAATTGCCGCCGGAACGGCGGCGCGAGCTGCGCCAACTGTTGCGTCAAAACCGTGCAGACAGCCAGCCCCTGATCACCGCCGGGCGCGAGGCACGGCTGGATGTGATCAAACAACTGGAGGCGCCGACACTAGATCGCGCAGCGCTGCTGGTCGATCTGGGCAAGGCTCGTGAAGCCGATACGGCACTGCGGCTTTTGGTCGACAACACCCTGGCCAATTTCGCCAACACCCTGCCACGGGATGAGCGTCAGAAGCTGGTGCAATCGTTGTATTCACATGGCCAGGCCAAAGGCAAAGCGGCAAAAAATGAGTGAGATCAGCGACGGATTTGGCAGGTGGAGACGTTTAACTGTCACAGGCCTGCCAATCCGGTGAGGGCCCAGCCTTACCCAGGTAATCGAGCCATGTCGAGAATACTCAAGGCCACGCTGGTCGCAACGTTGATGGCGGCCACCTTGTCCGGCTGCATCGTCGAACCGGTTCATCCGCGCCGGCCACCGCCGCTGGTTGAAGTGGTGCCCGTCGCACCGGCACCGAATTATCACTGGGTCGCCGGGCACTATCGCTGGGGTGGCGGCCAGTGGTTGTGGGTGCCGGGGCATTGGCGGTATTGAGGTGTAAGCCATTACGGAGGCGGCGCGCGGGGTTGTCTGGCGGTCGCCTCCTCTCTTATGCTCGGGATACCTCACTACCCAGTGCCGGAGCACCATGAGAATCAAGAAAGCGCCTGAGTTGAGTTACCCCGGCCTGTCGCTTCGGCAATTGGAGCGAACAGATATACCCGCCTGGTACGCCTACCTGTCGCAGGTAGAGGTGATTCAACATACCAGCTGGAACCTGAATACACAGGAAGACCTATTGCCGTTGTTTGACGCTATCGACTCGATGTGCCCCACTTCGATCAGGCGGCTGGCAATCATCGACGGACCTGACCTCATCGGAACCATAGGCTTGCACACGGTCAGTGACGTCAACCGAAGCGCAGAGATTGCCTACGACCTTGCGCCGGCTTATTGGGGTAAAGGCATCACCAGCTCGGTATGTGCGGCGGTCACGCAGTGGGCGTTTCTGGAATACGGCTTAGTCCGTATCCAGGGTTCTGTTCTTGAAAGTAACCTTGGCTCAGCCAACGTCCTGAGAAACTGTGGCTTTCAATACGAAGGGAAGCTGAGAGCATTTCGGATGGTGCGTGGACGTCCAGGCAACTTCGACCTGTATGCGCGTTTGCATACGGACTGAAACCTGATCACCCCTCCTGGCTTGATGCCTCCAATAACCTTGCGAAGAAATCACCTATCAGCGCTGGGAAGGCGAACGTATTGCCGAAGAAAGCTTTTTCTGCGACCCCGCGCAACGAGTACCTGTACCGGCCTGAAGAGATGTTGAAAAACCTCTGCTCCGGAGCAACCTGCTGAGTATCCGATCGGGTCCAGGGGCGAACGGTGGACCCAATGAGCGCAAATGGGTAACGTTGCCCAGTCGGCCTTCGAGTTCCGAATGCCGCCGGTGCGAGATCATTCTTATCGTATTACTCTGGGCACTATCACCTGAGCCAAAGGGAGTTTGCATCATGACCGACGACACAAAAACAAAAGGACCAGCGTCGTACTTCCCCTCAATTGAAAAAAAGTATGGGCAGCCAATCACCCACTGGCTGGATCTGCTCAAGACCGCCAGCGGCAAGAAGCATATGGAAATGGTGGCCTTGCTTAAAACTGGGCATGGTATGGGCCATGGCCACGCCAACGCGTTGGTTGCGTACTATCTGGCTACCGCAAAAATCGACTGACAATACAAACTTTCATAAGCGCTGGCGCGGGTACGTCAGGCGTTTTGGGGGTGTAGCGCCAAGCCTTATGAGGGGCAATCTTAAATATCCCGGCAGGTTGCTGAGTTTCTCAAGAGTGTTTCCGCAACTTGCCAGAACCGGACATTCGCCGGAGTCCTCCGGCCTTGCCTGACTCATGCCCACTGTGTCTAATCCTGATTATCTTTATGCAAGGAGTAAGGCATGCCGCATAGCACTATGACCTTTCAGGATACGGTTCGCCCCGGAAGCTCATCGGACGGCTGTAGCAGTGTTGAGCGTTGTTTTGCTGATTTTCAAATCGACGAGCGTTCTTTACTGGAAATTCTGGTGACCGCTGACGGTGGGCATTCTGACTACATGAGTGGGTTCGTATCAGGTTATCCAGAACAGAACCTCCGCTTTGCCGAGAGCTTGCTTCGATGCGACCAGCCCGAGGCAGAGCCCTATCGGGTGCTCATCTATATCTGCCCCGAGTGTGGAGACATCGGGTGCGGAGCCTACTCAGTGCAAATTCGCAGATTCTGTGGTGAGATCATTTGGGAGGCATTTGCTTACGAAAATGGATATGAAGAACCTCGCGTAATCCCTGGGGTTGGCCCATTCGTATTCAGCTCAGCCCCCTACGTGCGCACTGTTAAGGCCACGTTTGAGATTTGATTTGGCGGAGGGAGTGATCGTGAACCTCGATGAGCACATCAATCTCGGGCTTCGCCGCGAGCCCTGGAACAGAGGTGCTTCCAGCATGGTGTATGGCAATCAGTTCATCGCCAAAGGCCGAAGCGATGAGTGGCTTGTCTGCCAGAAATCGGGCGGGCCAAGTGGGGTTGTAGGGAGTGATTTTGCTGGTCAGCGCCGTGGGCCATCCTTGGGCAGATTAGAGCATTCTGATGCGCCTTCGCGGCAGGTGTCTGCAGCCAATCAAGCGCGATCGAGCACCTAATGACGTTGCACAATCTGATCAGGCTGCGTGCTCATACTCGCGAGAAAAACCTCGGTATCCCGATTGGTCCGCAGGCAGACCACGCGACAAACCGACGGGGCTGTAGCCACGAATCGCTTCATCGCCTCCCTAGACGAGGTTTTTGTCCGCCACATGAACCTGAAAAACTCCGGCAGGTTGGCCAGCAATTCCGGGCAGTTTTCCGGCAAGTCAGGCCGGGATCGGCCGCGGTTAAGCATCGTTCTGAGAAGCACGCGCCAGAATCGAAGCGGCGCCGAGCGATCAATCCATATCAACATGTCAGCGCGGGCCAGCCGGTTGTTCCATGTGGTCGAATGCCCGCCTTCGAAGATCCAGCGCTCATAGGCCTCGACCTCATGGCAAAGACGCGTCTTCTCGTCCCGGCTCCGCTCGACCCACCCCGGCTGCCAATGAATCGTGTCGATATGCACGACCGGCAGCCCTGTGCGCTCGCCAAGCTTGCGCGCCAGGGTACTTTTCCCAGACCCTGGCTGACCAATGATCATCACCCGTTGCATTGAAGCCCCCTCTCGCCATGCCTGCTGAATTTCGGGCGCGCGATTTTACGGCAATGGGCGACGCGGTCAACTGCAAGCGCACTCATGCTCTGGGCGCCCGTTGTAAGTCGGCAACTGCTGCTCGTTGATGACGGGTATCGGCCAGAAGCAGACATTCGTCGAGGTCCGATATCGAAGCAAAGGAGGTGGCCGAAACACTCTCCGGAATTGCATCCGAAAGTAGCGTAGCCCTACGTGGAATAAACCAGCCGCGAACATCCGCAAAATGAATGTCAAGACAGCGCGTACGCAAGCGAAGCAACCTACGAGCTTTGATGGCGAGAAGTCTTGGGAGGCAAAATAAGAAACGTCTGATATTTATATCGCTAAAGAGCGAGCAAGATAGATCTATCTCTATACAGAATAGTTATATATAAATGCTTTTCATCCGACAGCGCATTTTTACGCTAGTAAGCATCATGGCCGCTACCGTCTTGACGTACTCCTCAGATTCGGTAGCGGCGCCCTGCTATCTGCAAGGCAAGATTCGCGTCATCAACTTCGGCAGCAATCTGGCTGGTGGCTTGTCCGTCGGTCGAGACGCACCCGTCGGCACGGTCATTTACAAAGATATTGTGCACACATCCGACTACCAGACACTCATATGTGACTCAATGGGGTATGGCGGCTTTTACGTTAATACATCACTGGGTAGACCGCCGCCGGAAGGAAATGTTTTTCCTTTAGGCCAAACAGGACTCTCATTCAGAATAATGGAGCCTAATAATAGTTACCTTCGTGCGCCGACTTCGATTCTGCCCGGAAACAAGCCACAAGTAGTAGGAAACTACACATTTGAAATAATCAAGTCCGGCGAGTTAGGAAAAAACAATAAAGTACCTGCCGGCTCTCTTGGCAATAAGGCATACGACGGAAATACTATCGCCGAATTTAATCTACTCAGGCCGATTGTGTTATCTCAGACATCTTGCCAGGCGCCATCAATACAGGTGTCGATGGGAGACGATTATCAGCTAACTGAATTTAACAAAGCCGGCAGCACTCCACGGATGATAAATTTCAACGTTGGTCTAACGAAGTGCGAGCAAGGGATCAATAGCATTACCTATTCACTCGATGCCACTTCTCAAGTCTTAGACCGCCAAAAGGGTATCGTGGCGCTAAATTCTAGCTCAACGGCTAAAGGAATTGGACTACAGTTGATTGGCAAAACTGGACAGCCATTAGCGTTAGGCACTACCTATACGTTCGCTGGATTTAACTCGACGACCAACTTCAACATTCCGTTATCAGCCACTTACTATCGATTGGCAGGCAGTACACTGGAAGCCGGTAGCGCGAATGCATCAGTGAGATTCACCGTTAACTATCTGTAACTATTTCGAAATCATGACTTACGTCCTCAGGGTCGGAGTGGATTCGATTATTCCTGAAATAACAGTAGCCAGTTTACGGCTTGCAAGATGCAAAGTTTCAATGAAACCGGAGAGCAAGAGGCGCTCGTCGGTGTCAGATAGGGTTAATAGCTGACCAACTTGAACGTCTGCTTTTGGTCGATTGCTACCGATCACGGAGGGCCGCTTTGGGTCGAAAGCAGCCAGATGAAATGGCTGGCTATCGGCCAACAACTTTATTTCTAATATATGCGTTATGGCAGAATGATCTGATTACCTTGATGCTCAAGCCAGTAGCAGCTCATCTGAAATTTTGGCTAATTTCTAGCGAACAATTCTGAGGGTTAAAACAGACTAAGGCGGTTTGACCACTAATACGTGAGGTAAACATGAGCTACCACGTCACACACAGATACGGCGCCATGAGCTCCAACCCTGGCATACACACGTTCCCTGAGCTTCTCGCCGAACTGAAAACTCGCCCGGAAGATGAGGAACACGGTGATGTTTCGGTGACCGACGAGGCTGACTGGTGCATTTCGGTGAACCTTTCACGAACCGTCACTTTTGAAAACCTAGAGTCCGGCGAGCCTCGCCACATGAAGGGCGTTCCAGAGACAAAGATCTTGGAATTGTGGCGTCTATTGGCCGTTGGAGACGTTGCAGCAATCGAGCAGGAGCCATGGTTACCTGGTTACCTGGTTACCTCTAGGTTGCCGCCGAAAGGCAGCAATCGGCCAGAAGCGGTCAGTCGACACCCAAACTGCCCGCAGGTTAAATTGCCGCCTTTAATATCAGCCCTTTCAAGGTCTTTGAAAAATCAGCCAAATACGGTTGAAATACCCAGCTTCGAGCAATGAAGATCAACGGTGGGAGTTGTCGAGCCCCAGCGAGGCTACGATAGCGTCGGCACTGCCAGCATTGATGTTGGCGGACCCACCGCAATCGCAGCCTCGCTGGGGCTCGACAACTCCCACAGGGGTTTCACTTCGCCGGTTAGATTGTGATCCCCGGCCTGATGCGACTGGTTTTTCAAAGACCTTTTTAATATCAAATGGCGTCCGCTATGACCGACATCTTTCAGGGCAGTTGCCTTTGTGGCGCCGTCAAATACGAAATCCAGTCACGACCAAAAGCCCTTACTCACTGCCATTGCAGTCAATGTCGCAAAAGCCATGGCGCCGCGTTTGCCAGCTATGCCAGTGTGTTGCGTAGCGACCTGCATCTTGTCCAGGGCGTCGAGAACATCAAATCGTACCCATCCTCTGAATCAGTACTTCGTCAGTTCTGCGCCGAGTGCGGTTCGTCGTTGTTCTGGTCAAGAAGCCAAGGGGAGTTCGCCGAATGGATTTCGATAGCAATGGGCACTCTGGACTCCACGTTCACTGCCGACAAACAGAAACACATAGAGCTGGAGTCCAAGGCAACCTGGTATGAATGACCACCGTCCCCGTGACCGCCTTGGGTCGACCCCGCGCCCTGCAGCGGATTTCAGATTCAGATAATTTGATCTAATCAAGGAAGATAAAAACAATGAAAACAGCGCTCGCCGCCCTGCTTCTGATCGGCCTGACCACCCACGCATTCGCCGACGATAACCCTATCGGCTTCCAGGCCTCTGCACTGCCAGACGCGCACAATGAGCGCCCGCTGGAGATGGTCGTCTGGTACCCCAGTACCACCACCGCCGCGCCACAGTTGATCGCCGATAATCCGGTGTTTGTCGGTGTCCTTGCCGTCCCAAACGCGCCAGCGGCTGCCGGTGAGCATCCACTGGTGGTGCTCTCCCACGGCTTTCAAGGTAATTGGGGCAAACAGGCATGGCTGGCCAGTGCGCTGGCCCATCAGGGTTACATCGTGGCAGCGGTCAACCACCCCGGCACCACCAGCCAGGACCGCAGCCCTCAAGCCGCAGCACAGTTATGGCTACGGCCCGCCGACATCAGCCGGGCCATCGATGCGGTCATGACCCAGCCGGAACAATTTGGCAAGATCGCAAAGCATCGAATTGCGGTAGTGGGCCACTCACTCGGCGGTTGGACCGCCCTGGAAATCGCCGGTGCACGTTTTGACCCCGACCGTTTTGCCCAAGACTGCAGCGTCCATCCACAGTTGGCCAGTTGCACCGTTTACCAACAGATGAACCCCGCCAGCACCCCGGAGTCCAAGGCACGGTTGGCCGCCGACTTGAGCGATAAACGTGTCACTGCCATTGTTTCATTGGACCTGGGCCTGTCACGCGGGATGACCGATGCAAGCCTTGCCGCGCTGCCGGTGCCGACGCTGGTGATCGCAGCGGGAGTGCCGTCTAAAGAGCTTCCCGCTCAGTTGGAATCTGCCGATTTGGCCAAACGGCTGCCCCAGGCGTCAACGCGTTATGTCGAGATCAGCGACGCCAGCCACTTCAGCTTTATGTCGGTGTGCAAACCTGGCGCGATGGCGAGGCTCGAAGAAGAGGTGCCTGGCGATGGCATTATTTGCACAGATGGCGACGGCGCTCGGCCACGTGAGGTGATCCAGCAGCAGACTACCGCGCTGATCAGCGAGTTTCTGGCGCAATCACCTCGCGACTAGGCGCAGTCAAATACGCTTGCCCCCCCGTTCAGGGCAGTGAAAGTCAGCGGTGTGTCGAGCTTTAACGAGGCTGCAATAACGTCAGCACAACCAACATTGAGGGTGCCTGACCCACTGCTATCGCAGCCTCGCTAAAGCTCGACAGCTCCCACAAGGGTTTCACATCGCCGGTTAGATCTTCATCTCTAGCCTGCAAAGACCTTAAGGCGGTGGCGCAGTCTTTGCCCTAGACTCCTCACTCTCGTACAGCGGAGTCCTCCCATGATCACTGTCCACCACCTCAACAACTCACGCTCGCAACGCATTCTATGGCTGCTTGAAGAGCTCGCCCTGCCCTACGCGATCAAGCGATACCAGCGCGACCCGAAAACCAATCTTGCGCCCCCTGAACTCAAGGCCATCCATCCGCTGGGCAAATCACCGGTGATTGAAGACGGTTCCCAGGTGTTGATCGAGTCCAGCGCTATCATCGATTACCTGATTCGCCGTCATGGCGACGGCCGCCTGCAACCAGACCCGACCACTGCCACTTACGATGAGTACGTGCAATGGCTGCACTTTGCCGAAGGTTCGGCCATGTTGCCGCTGATGCTCAACCTGTACGTCGGGCGCCTGGGTGAAGCCGGCGCGCCGTTGCATCCGCGTATCGAGTCGGAACTGGCCAATTACCTGGGTTATCTGAACGACGTGCTGGGGCAGACGCCTTATCTGATGGGTGAAGCATTCACAGGGGCGGATATCCAGATGAGTTTCATTGGCGAACTCGCCAAGGCTCAGGGAAAATTGAAACCGTACCCGAATGTGGCGGCGTGGGTACAAAGGTTCCAGGGCAGACCCGCGTATCGCAAGGCGCTGGAACAGGGTGGGGAATATGCGTTTGCGAAGTAGATTGCCGGGGGGCTAACGGAACCACTGCCCATGCTCTTCACCCGCGTCTGTTCAACCGAGGCGCGGCCTTGATGGCCGTGTACTCACTCTTGATCGGCTCAAAGCCATATTTTGCCTCAAGCCTTTTGACGATGAAGTGCCCTCGCGCCATGTCCTGATAGAAATGGGTAAACAGTGCATTGATCGTCGCCCCGGTAAACGCCCCCATCACGGGAACCGCCTGCGCCGCGAACTTGCTGGAAATGGTGAAGCCAAAACGTGTCGCGACTTTATCGATCAGTATCGCCAGCCATTTCCCGGCCTGCCCCGGGGAAAGGCTGCTGATGGCCTTGGAGCCCTGCTTGGCGGCGATCCCCGCCAGTTCCTTGGACAGCTGTTGCATCGCCTGAGTGGTGAAACTGCGGGTCATGTAGTAGCCCGTCTCCGTCGCATCGTCGGCCTGGCTGTTGCCGCCCATGGCAAACACCTCGATGCACGCCTGCTTGGTCGCAAAGTCTCCCAGGTCAAAACCTTCGCTGCGCGCCACGTCGGCGACCGAGCGCATCATGATGGTGGTGGAGATCGGCAGCTCGACAAACAGTGCCGCCATACCGAAGAGCCCGCCGACGGCACCCGAGGTCGCGGCATAGACCTTGTGCAATCGGGTCGACGCCGGCTTTCTCGGACTGTTTTCCAGGCTCCACAGCGCCGCGTCAGCGGACGAGTGCAGCGCCGCCGCCACGGCGCCATTGATCCGCCTCGACACCACACCCGGCAATGCCTTTACCGCGCTTTCGATGGGTGAGCCGATCATGCCCGACAGCCTCGCCGTCAAAGAGGGTGACTCCAGCAAACCAACGGCCCGCTTCAGGTCCTGGTAATCCTCGGGGTTGTCTCTGATGCTCACAGGCGTCTCCATTAGGTTTTTCCAGCGCTCTCATAAACCAAAGACCCACGAGGTGGGCCATAGTGCCTAATGCCGATCAGTTAAGGAGTGGGGATCCAGCAACCGAAGCAGATTCAGTGTGGGAGCTGGCTTGCCTGCGATGCAGACACCTCGATACTTCAGGTATATCGAGTTGATCCAATCGCAGGCAAGCCAGCTCCCACATTCGTTCTTCTCTGCCTTGAGCACCGCGTTCGCTTAACTGACTGGCATTAGCCATAGTGCCGCCTTTTCGAGAAGAATAATAAACCGTGGAGGGGGACTTGGTGGTTCAACGCATGAGCTTAAATTGTTCAACCGCCTCTCATCCCTTATCCTCATGAACTCACTTGCCACCTCGCGCCGCAGCTTACGTCGCAGCCCCGTGTATTTGAAATCGCCCATCGGTTATCGAGGTAACGGTGCCTAACGCCTCCGATCAACGTACTGACGAAAAAAGCCTGCCGCGATTGCTGCTCGACCTGCTTTGGCAAATCGCCGTATTGCTGATCCCGATCTTCCTGGTAACGGTCATACCACTGCGATGGGCACTGGGTGTCGTGCTGGTGTGTGCGGCCTTGATGTGGCTGACGGCCCGTGCCGGTTGGCAAGCAACCGCCAAAAGGGTTGCCAGCTTAATGACCTCTGCCGCAATAGGCCTGGGTTTTAATCTGGGCAGGGCTTTGCCGCCGTATTGGGATATCGCGGGGGCCGTGGCGGTGATGTTCTGCGGCCTGGCGTGCGTGAGTCATCTGGAAAAACGTTTTGGCCTGGTCGATAAGAAGCAGGCCAAGTCGTCGTCGCCATCAGGTGGTCAGTCTTCGGGCGGCGCCAGTGCCTGGGGTGGGGACGAACCCCGGGAAACGCCCGAGGGCGAGCCCATCCGCGTGTTCAACCACAGTGAAATCGCCATGGGCGGGCCCGTCCTGTGCGATTACCTGTTCCCCGATGGGGTGCTGCTCCAGAGCCTTGGGGCGTCGGCTCGTTTCTCCAATGACGGGCGCTATTTCGCCGCACCGTTGCCCTCGCGCCAGGCCTGGGGGTTGGTGATTCTGGATCGACAGTTGCGTCAGCTCTACCGGTGTTCATGTGATGCATTTTGGGAGCTGGACGCTTTTAACGACGGCACCCTGAGTGGGCGCTATAGCCCTCTGGTCGACAATGGCGCACAGAAGATCAACCTCGAGCAACTGCTGACAACGGCTGAAAAAGTCAGCCTGGCACCCATCGTTGACCTCTGGCTTGAGCCCGGTGACTGGCAGAAGAACCTTGCACTCGACACGCTCCGGCATATGTCCCCCGATGGCAAGCAACGTTTAGACGCCAGCCTGGCGCTGCCGGCCAGCTTGCGCGAATTGCCGCAGCCTTGCGACCCGCTGAGCCACCCGGAATATCGCGTAAGCCTGAACGGCCAGCCCACCGCGTTGCTGATCAGCGCTGATACCGCAATCATCTGGAATCCCGATGGTCGTTCTTTCGCGTGCCATGCACGGATGGATGCAGAGCAACCCCTCAACTACTGGCTCTGGCACGTAGACCGAGGCTGGCAAGCACTGCCCTCCCCGTGGGTGCCCGCTGAAAGTGAGCCCTCCCTGGGTTGGAGCGACCCCCTGGAGCTGGATGACCACTGCTTGCGGCTCTCGTCCTACTTCGACTACCCGCAGCCTGATTGCGGTCGTTATGGCTACCGCTTGCACAGCGTCCACAGTGACTGTGAGTCACGGATTGGCCATGCGGCGAACGGCCGGATGCAGGTCGCGCAGCGGCAGCTGACTCGCGTGCAGTTGGCCGTACCGCTGACGGGAGATGGACAGCGAGGTGCGACACGGATCGAGTCAGCCCCCGTGGCGAATAAAACCCGGGCGCAATTTACCTGGCAGCAAGACAATAGCCTGGGGCTCGGCGGTTATACCTGCCGGATTGCGGACTGGGAGTTACCGGGTCTCTGGCTACTCGATCATCGAGTGTCGAACACTGGACGTTACATCGCCTTGATACCGTTTACCTTGCCGCCCGCCACAGCCGGCCACGTGGTGGTGGTCGACGCACAGGAACGCCAGTTGATGAACAGCCCTCCACTGTTGGTTGCACGCTTGTTGGACTTTCGTGGACCGAAACTGAGCGTGGCAGTCATTCGAGGTCGCCTGGATCAAGATCGGCACAGCAGTCCGTTGCAACGCTTCGATCAGTCGCCACCGGAAGCGGAGGATGGCGCTGCATTCTCTGAGCATCGAGCGGACTCGCGACTTTACTATGAGTGGTGTGAGCTGAACGTCAGCCCACAAGGCCTGACCGCCCTGCCCGACTGGCGCCTGGTTAAACAGCCACAGTCGGCCATAGCCGATGGCAACTTCGTCCAGCCAGCCCCTACGGACAAAGATGCCGCGTGGCTGTTCGGGTGTGAAACCGAATACGCCGACAGTTGGCTGCGCGTCCAGAGCCCACGCCTGGGCGGGTATTTGCTGACGGCGTCCGGTTGCGCCATCAGCGATCTCGCGCCCTCGATGATCTGGTCCAAAGATGCACGCTATCTCGCGCTGACTCGACTGCATACCGACGTCAAGGATGACCACGCAGGCCGGATGGCCTGGCAGATCCTGCTGCTGGATGTGCAGGAGCGAACCTTGAGGCATTCACCTCAGTGGCTGCGCAATCGACCCCAGTTTGAAGGTTTTAATGCCGAGGCCTTGAAGGTGCGTCTGTTTCTGCGGGACTGGGAAACCAAGAATGATAGAGACCGAGGCGCAATCAGCGTGCTGAAGTTGAGCGACCTGTTGGCACTTCCCGCTGAAGCCCTGTGCCCCCGCGCAGGGCTCTGGCTGGCGAAGGATCAGCTTCGTCATCTGGAAGCGTGGCAAGCCTTGGATGCATCGGCTTTGAGCCATTGGCGCAAGTCAGGCCTTCTCCCTTCTCCTTAGCCTGAGCCCTTTCGAGCGTCTGGTGTGACCATTGTTTAGGTGGTGGTCCACCCACCTGGCACAGTTGAAACGACCAGGTCTGGCGGATCACCCGCAAACCACGCTCAATGAAGTAACAAGACAGCTAAATAGCCGCCACTCATAAATGGCGACTAACAGCCTCCTCACATCAAGGTCACGCCACCGCAGTTGCAATCGTTCTGGAACGCCAGGCAAAAGCCAATACCATCAGCAGCCCCAGACCCGCCATTGCCGCTCCGGCCAGGGAGATCGCCGGATAACCCAACCCGGCATTGATCACCGCTCCGCCCAGTGCCGCACCAATCGCGTTGCCGAAGTTGAAGGCACCGATGTTCATCGCCGAGGCCAGATTGGGTGCGTCCTTGGCCGCTTCCATGACGCGCATCTGTAACGGCGGCACCAGGGCGAAGCTGGCGATACCCCATATCAGGATGGCAACGGCGGCCGGCAGCGGCCAACGCATCAGTACGGTGAACGCCAGCAAGACGAGAATCAGCACGCTCAGCGAGACGATCAGAGTGCGATCAATCGATCGGTCGGCGGCCTTGCCGCCCCACATGTTGCCCAGCGTCAACCCCACACCGAACAGCACCAGCATGGCGGTGATGTAGGCGGTGGACGCGTGGGTCTCGTTGCCGAGGATCGGCGCGATGTAGGTGAAGACGGTAAACATTGCACCCGAGCCGACGACAGTCAGCGCCAACGCCCCCAGCACCGGACCACGACCCAGTACCCGAATTTCGGCCAGTACACCGACGCTTTGCGGCGTCTTCAGGTTAGGCAGGGCGAACCATAACGCGGCCATGGTCACCACGCCGAGGCCGGTAATACCCCAAAATGCGGTGCGCCAGCCGAACAGTTCGCCAAACCAGGCGGCCAGCGGCACACCGCCGATGGTGGCCAGGGTCAGGCCCATGAACATTGCCGCAACCGCCCCAGCACGTTTCTGCGGAGCGACTACGCTGGCGGCGACGATGGAGCCAACGCCAAAGAACGCACCGTGGTTCAGTGAGGTCACCACCCTGGCGACCATGAGGCTGTAGTAATCAGTAGCCAGTGCTGACATCAGATTACCCAGGGTGAAAATCGCCATGAGTCCGATCAGCAGATAGCGCCGGGGAATCCTGCCGGTGGTCAGGGTCATCAGTGGCGCGCCGAGCAGTACACCCAGCGCGTAAGCACTGACCAACAGACCTGCGGCTGGAATGGAAACGCCAAGATCCGCAGCGATGCTCGGCAACATGCCCATGGGGGCGAATTCGGTAACGCCGATGCCAAAGGCACCAATGGCGAGTGCGACAAGTGGTGGGTTGATACGCATGGAAGGCTCCTCATCTATGCCGCTAATGCTACGATCCAACCTTTTCAAGCAGTAGATAGCATTTTCGGCAATCACCTTTGCGTAAGAGGCACAGATGGAGTTCAACGGAAGGTCAGGTGAAATGGCCGTGTTCGCCACCGTGGCGCAGGAAGGAAGCCTTTCGGCCGCCGCGCGTGCACTAGGGCTGACACCCTCGGCGGTCAGTCGGATCATCGCGCGCACCGAACAACGTCTCGGCACCCGACTGCTGTTACGTACCACCCGAGCGATTACCTTCACCGCCGAGGGCGAGGCTTTCCTGCGTGGCGCCCGGCGTATCCTGGCCGACATGGCCGAGGTCGAAGAGGCCATTGCCGACCAAGGCGTACCAAGGGGGCGATTGCGGGTCAGCGCCGCCCTTGGCCATGGCCGGCTGGCCATCGTTCCCCTGGTGGCAGCGTTCAGCGCCCGCTACCCGAACATCATCGTCGACCTCACGCTCGGCGACGAAGTGGTCGACATTCTCGGCGGCCAGGCCGACGTGGCGGTACGCTTTGGTCATCTGCCTGACAGCCCACTGACCGCACGCAGGATCGGCGACACCGGCCAGGTAGTGGTGGCATCGCCCGAGTATCTACAGCTCAACGGCATCCCCCAGGAACCGGAGGACCTGCTACGGCACAACTGCCTACGCTTCAACTTCCGGCGTGCCGAACCCAACTGGCCGTTCATCCGCGGCGCAAGAGCGTTTTCCCTGAAGGTCAGTGGCAACATCGAATGCAGCAGTGGTGAAGCGCTGGCCCAACTCGCGCGAGTAGGTGCCGGCATTGCGCGTATCGGCGAGTTCAGTGTGAGCGAGGACCTGCGGCGCGGCGACCTGATACCGCTGCTGGAAGCCTGGAACCCCGGTGACAAGGAACCCATTCATGCGGTGTTCGTCGGTGGCTCGGCAATGCCGGCTCGGGTACGGTTATTCGTGGACTTCTTGATGGAACATCACCGAATGTAAACGGTGGCGTCACCTGATTCTTCCGGGGGCGCGTGGCCGTTACCGACCTAAAGCCCATCCCGATGATGCCGATAACCTTCTTGCATGAATCGATCAGCGTTCCCTTACGTCCGATTCGCTCCGCGCATGCGCGTGTGGTACCTCGCATGCTTGCTTGATCCTGGCCAGACCACATGGAGTACGAGTGAATGCCTGCGCAAGCCCGATTCATCGAGCACTACCGCAAAGCCGACCGCATCATGCTCGCCCTGATCTGGCTGATGGGCCTGTTCTCCCTGGGCCTGGCGTTCTGGCACGACACCCTGCTTCAAGCGCTCTTCGTGGGTGGCGGCACCTGCGTGGTGCTCACCCTGTCCTATCGCGTCATCGGCGGCACCCGCCTGATGCGTTGCGCGCTTGGCGTTGGCCTGATGGTCATGGCGGCATTGCACATCAACCAGACCCAAGGCGTCATCGAATCGCACTTCGGCATCTTCGCGCTGCTGGCGGTGCTGACCTTCTACCGCGACTGGCTGCCAATCCTGGTGGCCGCCGTCACCATCGCGGTGCACCACGTGGTGTTCCATGCCTTGCAGCACCAGGGCTTCCCGGTGTTTGTGATGGAGCACCACGGAGGCTGGAACATGATTTTCGTCCACGC
The DNA here is from genome assembly GCF_009724245.1 of Pseudomonas spelaei. Lineage (GTDB taxonomy): Bacteria > Pseudomonadota > Gammaproteobacteria > Pseudomonadales > Pseudomonadaceae > Aquipseudomonas > Aquipseudomonas spelaei. The sequence goes on from NZ_WNNK01000021.1 coordinate 43,683, forward strand.
CTTCTACGTGATAATGGAGACCGTCGCCCTGCTCTACCTCGCCGTGCACAGCCAGACCGACGCGGTAGAAAGCCAGGAAATGCTTGAAAAGATGCTCGCCGTCACCACCCGGTTCAGCAGTGAGGCGGCCAAGGACGATCCGGAAAAAATCCACGTCTCCCTCGCCACCCGCTTCGACCACTTTCTCACTCAGATCACCGGCCTGATCGACGGCGTCGCCCGCGACTCCCACGGCCTCGGCCAACTCGGCCAGGAACTGGCCCACGCCAGCGGCACGCTGGAAAAAGGCGCACGCCACCAACTGGCGGAAATCGCCCAAATGACCGGTTCCATGCAACGCATGGAAGACGCCATGGGCCACATCGCCGTACACGTCGAACAGGCCGTCGAACACGCGGGGCAAGCCAGCCAGCAAGTCATCCGCGGCCAGGAAAGCGTCGGCCGCGCCCAACAGGAAATCACCCAGCTCGCCACCCGCCTCCACGACACCAACGAGACGGTCCAGGGGCTGGCCGTGCAAGCCCAGCAAATCGGCTCGGTGCTGGAAGTCATCAGCAGCATCGCCAGCCAGACCAACCTGTTAGCCCTCAACGCTGCCATCGAAGCCGCTCGCGCGGGTGAGCAAGGACGCGGGTTTGCCGTAGTCGCCGATGAGGTCCGCAGCCTGGCGCAGCGCACGGCGGTGTCTACCCAGGAGATCAAGACCATTATTGAAGGGTTGCAACAAGGCAGCCGGCTGGCGGTTGAAGCCATGCACGCTAGCCGCCAGGGGGTGGAGCGGTGCGTGGAAGACAGCCAGTTGGCGGTGCAGATGCTGCAGGCGGTGGGCAATGACATTTCGCACATTGATCAGTTGAATGGACGGATTGTGTCGACCACCCGCGAGCAATCCACGGCGAATGTGGAGATTGTGGGACGGCTGCAGTCGGTGCAGAGCATTGCGCAGAGTACGGCGCAGGATGTGGAGACGTTGGCCAGGAGCAGTGAGCGGTTGCCGCCGATTGCAGTGCGGTTGGATGCGTTGGGGCGCCGGTTTCATCAGTGAGTGGGAGGATGGTACGGAGCCTCGTGCGTAGCACGCCTACGCCAACAAATCCCGCTGTCAAGTCAAAGCTGGCTATGTAACCATATGTGTCCCAGCCCTTGATACTGTTCATGACAGGAACCAACGCGGATGCTCACTGCCTTCAGACACTACCCGTTTTCGGTCAATCTGCTGCTGTCGTCTGCGTTGTTTTTGACACTGGGTCGCGCCATTACCTTGCCGTACATGGTGATTTATCTGTCATCCAACTTCACGTTGGGCATCAGCGACATCGGTCTGGTAGTGGGCGGTGCGATGCTGGTCGGCTCGCTGCTCAGCCTTTACGGCGGCTACCTGACAGACAGAATCTCCAGCTATCGATTGATCCTGAGCTTCACGGGGTTTTTCACCGTAGGTTTCATCGGCATGTGCATCACGCGGCACCTGTGGCTGTTTTTCCTGTTTCTGGTGTCGTTCAATTTCGCCTATTCAGTGATCGACATCGTGGTCAAGGCTGCGTTTGGCAAACTGCTGCCGGAAGCCGAGCGCGGCAAAGTGTTTTCGGTGCGCTACACACTGATCAACATTGGTTACGCGGTGGGGCCGTTCATTGGCGCTGGGCTCGCGCACATGAATATGAAACTGCCGTTCTTGATGTCAGCGATCCTGGGCCTGAGCTACTTCCTGACTTACATGGTCTGGGGCGACAGGACCCTCAGCTCCGCTGACCCGGCCAATGCCCCGGTGTCGTTCGTCGCGGTGGGGCGCATTCTGCTCAGGGACTATCGCCTGGTCTGCTTCACGGTTGGCGGCGCGTTGAGCGCTGTGGCGTTCGGCCAGTTCACCGGCTACATCTCGCAATACCTGGTGACCACAAGCACACCGGCCTTTACCTACCAGGTCATCAGCACGGTGGTGGCGGTTAATGCGACGGTGGTGATCTGCCTGCAGTACATGGTGGGCAAGCGCATTACCAATGAGCATTTGAATCAGTGGCTGACAGCAGGCTTCAGCCTGTTCCTGCTGGGCGTCGTCGGTTTTGCGTTGTCCACCAGCGTGCTGCATTGGGCCTTGGCCGTGGCGATATTCACCGTAGGCGAAATCATCGTCTTCCCGGCCGAGTACATGTTCATCGACCGCATCGCGCCGGACCACTTGCGCGGTATGTATTACGGCGCGCAAAACCTGTCCAACCTCGGCGGAGCGATGGGGCCGGTGTTGTGCGGATTTGCCCTGGCATCACAGCCGGCGCATTTCATGTTCTATATGCTCGCGGCGTTTATCGTGGCGGGCGGGTGCTTCTATCTGATGGGGGCCTCCTATTCCAAACGCCACGACACTGGACCCGGTGATCGCGCCCAATGAGTGCTTTACCTACCCTCGACGCCGGGTAGCACATAGCTAAGCGAATCATTCAGCGGTATCCGCTCAGAGGAAGGTCAAGCCAGGCCTGATGATGGGCAATATAGAGCTTGCCCCTGGCTTTCCGATAATGGCAGTTTAACGCTCCCCGTCCGCCCTTCCGGAGCCGTTCATGGACCTCGCCACCCTCACCCTCTTCCTCCCCGCCTGCTTCGCCCTGAACATGGCCCCCGGCCCGAACAACCTGCTGTCCGTCAGCAACGCCACCCGCTATGGCTACCGCACTTCGTGCCTGGCCGGTGTCGGTCGCTTGCTGGCCTTCGCCGGCATGATCGCCCTCGCCTCCGCCGGGCTGGCGGTGGTGTTGCAAACGTCGGAGTTGCTGTTCTACGGGATCAAGATTCTTGGGGCGGCGTATCTGTTTTATCTGGCCTACCAACTGTGGCGCACCAATCCGCAGGCAGAGGCCGAATCGACGGCGGCCAAGATTGGACTGTGGGCGCTGGCGCGGCAGGAGTTTCTGGTGGCGGCGGGCAACCCAAAAGCAATCCTGATCTTCACCGCCTTCCTGCCGCAGTTCGTCGATCCTGCGCAGCCCATCACCCCACAATTCGCCCTGCTCGGCGCGATGTTCCTGGCCCTGGAATGGATCGCCATCAGCGCCTACGCCTATATGGGCCTGCATATGCGCCGCTGGTTTGCACAGCCTCGGGGCAAGCGGATATTCAATCGATGCTGCGCCGGGCTGTTGTCGGCGGCGGCGACGGTGTTGTTGATGGCGCGGCGGGCCTGACGGGGCGGCGTTATTGCAAGGTGTAGTCCGCGACCAACTTGTCCAGAAAGCCGAAAAGCTTCTGGTTCATTTCGTCATAGTCGTTGGCAAGTAGCGCCGCCGATTGCTGAACGAAACGACGGTCCGTCGCAGCGGCCAGCTCGCTCTCGGATGCAGCGATAAGTGACCCCACGACGTCGCGAGTGAGCTCCATATGGCACTGAAAGCCATACACCAGCGGGCCGTACTCAACGATCTGCCTTGGGCAGCCTTCGCTATAGGCCAGGACCTTCGCGGTGTCCGTCAGGCCGGGCATGTCGTTATGCCAATGGCCAACGTCCAGCACGTCACCAAAACCGGCAAGCTTGTCGCAGGTTTTGCCCGCCGCCGTTAGGGTAATCGGGTACTTGCCGATCTCTTTCTCAGGGCTGTGACCGAACCTGGCCCCCAAGGCCTCACCGAGCAGTTGGGCACCGAGGCACACCCCCACCACCGCCTTTTGCGCCTTGACCGCTTTGGCAATCAAGGCACATTCGGCAGCGGCGTCGAAGTGGGAGCATTCTTGCTGGGTGGTGGCAGGAGACTGCGGGCCACCGAGGATGACCAGAAGGTCGATATTGTCGACATTGCCGGGCAAGGCCCTGTGCTCGTAAACACGGGAGTAGCTGGCTTCATATCCGCGCGCCTTGACCCACGCCTCATAGGCGCCGGGACTCTCGAAGGCTTCGTGAACGACGAAATGAATTTTCATTGGAGTTCCTCAATAACGGGCGCATAACACCAAAGATCGTATATGACACATAGTGTCATATGCAAGAGTCCGTTACCCTACCGCCTTCATTTTCACATCAACGTTCAACCGCCAGACCGAAAGTTTCCAGCTTCCATTCGCCTTGTAGCCACTGCTGCGATGGGGCTGGGCGGCATTCCGACATAGCGGCCCTGGTGGGCGGTCCTGCGGCCCGCATCGCAGCCTCGTACCTCGGCAGCGGCTACAGAAAATAAAGCAGGCTGAAGCGGTGTAATTTTTTCGGTGCGGTCCAACACAAACGCCGCTTGCCCGCGTCGGGACAAGCAGCGTTTGTTCTTAAGTGAACAGCATTTTTACCGTCTACTTGGGTGGCTGCGTGCTCGCAAAGATGTACCGCGCAAATCGCCATTGCCCGTCGGCTTCCCGATGCAACAGGAACACCTCCTGATTGCCTTCGGCGCTGGCCGGCTGATCACCCTTCAGCAGCTTGACCGTGCCGTTGGAACGCGTCCGGGCAAACGCCCAGTCCCGTGACAGCGGCTGGATTTCATCAAGGGTGAAACGCACGTCCAGCTTGATCAGGTCGAAGACCTGGCGATACGCCGCGCGCACGGCGTCACGACCTACCGCTGGCGGGCTGTTCTGCGGCATGAAGACGGCATCGCGGGCATACAAGCTCATGACCTGGTCAAGGTCGGATGCATTCAGTGCCGTCTCATAGCGTTTGAGCTGCTGGGTGACCTGTGCCTTTACCGCCTCCTCGGTGGCAGGCGTTGCCGCCTGGGCTGCGAGCGGTAGCAACAATGCGCCAAGAAACAGTGTGATCAGTGGGATACGCATGACTGTTCTCCTTGATATCAAAGCACAACGACGAGTTTGCCCAACGCACGATCGCTCTCCATCAAGCGGTGTGCCTGGCGGACTTCGTCAAAGGCAAAGGTTCGGGTATGGATGGAAGGAATCCGCTTGGCGGCAAGTTCCCTGGCCAGCCACGGCAGTGGTGTGTCCTGCAACGGCAAGGCGGGTGTGCCGAATAAACCGCTCGGGAAGAAGTTCAGCCGCACACCTCCAGGCAGGTCCTGCATCAGGTGGAACTGCTCCAGGACTGGCGCGCCGCCGAGCAATCCGATGACGCTCACCGCACCGAAGGGGCGTACTGCCTTGAGGGTATCGCGCAGTGTCGGGGCGCCAACGATTTCCAGGGCCGCGTCGACCCCCTCAGGCGCTATTTCGCGGATGCGCGGGGCAATATCACCGTTGTCGATCACCACCACATCAGCCCCAGCCAGGTAAAGGCGCTGGCTGTTCTCAGCGCTACGGGTGGTGGCGATGACTTTTAACCCCCGAGCCTTGGCGTAAGTGATAGCGGCCAGGCCAACCGATGACGTGCCGCCGCGTACCAGCAAGCTCTGGCCCTTTTGAATGCCCAGGCTCTTGTCCAGCGCGCCCCAGACCGTGAGGTAGGCTTCCGGCAGCGTAGCCAGTTGTTCCCAGGACAGCGAGGTGTCGTCCAGCGCGATCACGTTATTGCGCAACACCGTCACCTGTTCGGCGTAGCTGCCATTACGGGTGAATTGCATGCCGCCCATGGCCGTCACCACGCGCTGGCCGGTACGCAACACGCCGGAGGGGTCCTGGATGACTTCGCCTACCGCCTCGATACCCGGCACCCGAGGTGCGCTGATGTCGCCCATTTTGCCGGCACGCAGATAGGTTTCGGCGCGGTTGAGGCCAAAGGCGCGGACGCGGATCTGCACTTCGTCAGCCGTCGGCTCGGGGGACGGGATATCCCGCAGTTGCAGAACGTCGGGGCCGCCAGTTTGTTCGATCACGTAAGCTTTCATGGGGGTGTTCCTCAAGTACGTAGTGGGTTGAGACATTGCCGTTGAGGCAAGTGGCTGCACTATCCATCAACCGAAACTGGAAGATAATCCACACACGAGATAAGCTTCCTTTCATAAATGAGAGGATTAAGCATGGATTTCAACGCCGTCCGCATGTTCGTCAGCGTGGCGCAGACCGGCAGCCTGTCCGCCGCTGCCGAACGCCTGGACATTCCGCTGCCAACCTTGAGCCGACGCATTCGCGAGCTTGAGCAGCAACTGAAGGTACAACTGCTCGAACGCTCGGTACGGGGCACCAAGCTCACCGATTCGGGGATGCGTTTGTATGAACATGCCAGCCGTGGCATCGAGGCACTGGTGGAAGGCGAACAGGCAGTCATCAGCGATCAGGCGCTGCTGAAAGGACGCCTGCGGCTGTCACTGCCGCCCTCGTTTGATCCCTGGTGGGACGTCCTGTCGGCGTTCCAGCGCCGCTATCCGCAAGTCCAGGTCAGCGTCCATACCACCGAGCGGCGCATCGACCTGATCGAGGACGGGGTGGATGTAGCGCTACGGGTCGGCATGATTACCCACGAGACCATGGTTGCCCGCCGCCTGCTGACTTATCGCCACTTGCTGGTGGCCAGCCCAACGCTGATTGAGCGGCTGGGCGTACCTGCCGATGTCGAGGCATTACACGGTTTTCCCTGCGGCGTCTGGAGTCGGGGCAGCCATGGAACATGGCAGTTGGGGGACGTGCTCTTCAAGCCCGAAGCGATGCTGTCCACCAATGACTATGCACACCTGCGCAGTCGGGCGCTGTCAGGTGATCTGGTGACGGAGCTACCGCCTTTTCTGGCAGCGCCAGCCATCCGCGAAGGGACGCTGATGGCATTGCTGCCCAACCATCCATTGCCGGAACAGCAGATCAACCTGCTCTACCCCTCACACCGTCATCCGTCTGCCATCGTGCGGGCGTACCTGGATTTCGCGCAGGGGTACATGGGGTATCTGGCGCAGGTGTCGTCGGCGAATCAGTGACCGGGCCTGCGGCTGAAGCCGTTGACCACGATGTATACCAGCGGACCGATCGACACGAAGATCGCGGTTATCAGCAAGTAAGGAAGGATGGAAACCAGTGGGCGTCCTTTCGAGCGCGCATCCCGGTACATCCAGACGCACGCCATGACCGCGAGCACATAGAGGTCGATGACTACTTGCGCGGTGTCCGGACGGGACATGAGCTCCAGGCCGAACGCAATCAGGGATTGATCAGCCAGCACCAGCGTGTACGCCGTATACAGGGAAAATCCCAGCAGGGTGACGAGGGCGAGATAGGGTCGTTGCATTTTCTCCTCCTTGGAGACAAAAGTGTCTGATCGACCTGAGCACGTTAGTGATAACGTCGCCCTGCCCTCAATGACCTCTCAGGTCATGGACGTCATTGACCCGCACTGCCAGAGTCAACCCATGAGCCCCCAAACTTTTCCCCGAACGACTCCCCCAACCCCCGCCGGAGCGCAATTACGCCAATTGCGTCGGCAGGCCCGGCTGAGCCAACTGGATCTCGCACTGATCACCGGGATTTCCCAGCGCCACCTGAGCTGCATCGAGACCGGCCGCGCCAAACCGAGCCCTGGCACGCTGCACAATCTGTTGATGGCGTTGGAGGTGCCGCTGGAACAATGCAACAACGTGTTCCTGGCCTCGGGCTATGCCCCGCGTTATGAGGCCACCCCGCTCTCCTCACCGTCGATGGATGCAATTCGAGACGCCATCAGCCATGTGCTTCACGCCAACAATCCCGCCCCTGCGATTGTGCTGGGTAGCCACTGGGAAGTCCTCGCCGCCAATGCCAGTACTGGCGTGTTGTTCGATCTGGTGGGGCTGGCGCCAGGCGCGACCGAAGGGCTGAATCTACTGGTCACGTTGCTGCGGCCTGGAGGTCTCGGCGATCACTTGATCAATGCCGACGAAATCAGAAATATTGCCTGGCAGCGGGCATCGCGAGAGGCCCTGAACAACCCCGCACTGGCCAGCCTCGTGGAAAGCCTGCCGACCCCGGACAGCCTCGCGCCCATGGACAATGAACTGCCGCCACTGGTGCTGACCCGCGTCAATTCACGGCAAGGTGAGTTGAGTTTCCTGTCGACCTTCACGACCTTCGGCATGCCGCTGGACATCACCGTGACGTCGTTGCGGATCGAGCACCTGATTCCGGCTGATGCGTATACATGGCACGTCATGACTACGGCCTATGCGCAGTCACCCAGTACCCTCGGCACAGGCTGAAAGCAACTACTCAGCGCACGGTTAAAGTGCATATTTATTAAATGGCAAGTGAACCGGCTATATCAACGCCGAAGAAAAACAACGCCTCATACCGTTTTGTTAAGTACTTAGTCGTTAAATGAATACACCTGAATAACGTGACGTTCAACACCACCAAAAATTTAGGGCGAGCACTATTTAATAATTAAATATAAGCACCTTTATCCCGTCAGCCCACTGATTAAAAAAGAAAAATATAACTGTCCGCATCATCAATGGATGGCATCTGACCCGATTACTTTTGGACAGTCCCCCACTCCAGTGTCAGTATTTTTTTACCCGACGAATAATCTGCACGGGTGTTTGCAAGAGCCAATAACCGTTCAAACTTTTCTATTCAGCTTATAGCTCAAGGATATAGGGATATGGCAAACCTCAAAAAACTCTTCACCACCTCTAATGAGGCGCTCGCACAACCCAGTTCAAGCTTTACCCAGGTGGACAGTTTCAGTCACGCCTATGATCGCGGAAATGGTCTTGTAAAAGACGGCAAGGACTCCTACTCCATCGAGCGCGCCGTACAACAACTGACGACCTCCACCGACTCCCGTGGAAACGTGCGCGACATTCCCCACTGGAACGATAAAAACGCCGATGGCACTGTCAGCGTTACTTATAGTTTTCTGGATGAGAACTCATCCTTCAAATCCCGTGGATTGAGTGGCGTCACCGAGTTCAACGATCAACAAAAAGCCCAGGCCGCCCTCGCCCTCCAATCCTGGAGTGATGTGGCCAAGCTTTCGTTTACCGAGTCCGACACCAAGGGTGAGGCGCATATTACCTTTGGCAACTATGACTCCAAAGTCAACAGCAAAGGCGCGGCGTTCGGTGAGTATCCCAATGGCAGCGGCACCAGTGAAACCTGGTACAAGATCAGCAAGGACTATCAGGTCAACAGCACCCCCGATAACGGTAATTATGGGCGCCAGACCCTGACCCACGAAATCGGTCATGCACTGGGACTCGCCCACCCTGGCAGCTACAACGCCAGTGACACCGTCGCACCGACTTACTCTTCGAGCGCGTCCTATGCCGAAGATACCCGTGGCTACAGCATCATGAGCTACTGGAGCGAAAGCAACACCGACCAGAACTTCTCCCGCGCCTATTCGGCTGGGCCGCTGATCGATGACATCGCCGCGATCCAGAAGCACTACGGCGCCAACTACGACACCCGCGCCACCGACACCACTTACGGTTTCAACTCCAACACCGACCGCGACTACCTGAGCGCCACGTCCTCGACGGACAAGTTGGTGTTCGCTGTCTGGGACGGCGGCGGCAACGACACCCTGGACTTCTCCGGCTTCAGCAAAGCCCAGCAAATCAACCTCAATGAAGGTTCGTTCTCCAACGTCGGTGGTTTGGTGGGTAACGTTTCCATCGCCAAGGGTGTGACCGTTGAAAATGCTATCGGCGGCTCTGGTAACGACCTGCTGGTGGGCAACGCAGCAGACAACATCCTCAAGGGTGGTGCGGGTAATGACGTGCTCTACGGCGGCGGCGGTGCCGACCAACTGTGGGGTGGCGCAGGCGCGGACACCTTCGTGTTTGGCGCCAGCTCTGACTCCAAACCCGGGGCAGCCGATCAGATCCTCGACTTCACCAGCGGCAGCGACAAGATCGACCTGACCGGCATCACCCAAGGCGCCGGCCTGCATTACGTCGATGCCTTCACCGGTGCAGCGGGCGATGCCGTCTTGACCTTCACCTCGGCCACCAACCTGGGCACCCTGGCCATCGACTTTTCCGGTCTGGGCGTGGCGGATTTCCTCGTCACCACGGTAGGTCAGGCCGCAGCCACTGACATTGTTGCCTGAGGCAAAACCCGTGTAGTCATCAAAGGGCCTGGATGCAATCCGTTGCATCCAGGCCTTTTTCATGAACACCCTCGCAAACGTCTAGGGTTGGCTGTAGACCTCACGTCCGGAAAAGTAGGTCTTGAGTACCTGGGTATCGGCCAATTGCTCGTCAGCCACGTTGAATACATCGCGATCCAGAACGATCAGGTCAGCCTGTTTACCCGGCGTGAGCGAGCCAATCTCTTGCTCAAGGCCAATGGCTCGGGCGGCGTTGCGGGTATAGGCATAGAACATCGTTTCCCGGTCAATCCCCTCGTCTTTGTTGAGCACACCCTTGGGCCCCTTGCGACTGATTGCCTGGGCAATGGCTTTCCAGGGTTCCGGGGTGCTGACCGGCCAGTCGCTGGCGCCCGCGATGGTGGCGCCATTTTTCAGCAGCGAGCGCGCCGGGTACATGTACTGGAATTGCATCGCGTTGATATAGGGCTTGAGCAAGTCAATGCTTGTCTCGTCCGCACTGGCCCAATACAGCTGCATCGAGGCAATGACGTTCAGCGGTTTGAAGCGGGCAAACTCCTTGGGGTTGACCAGTTGCAGATGGGTGATCGAATGGGTGACCTCACTTTGTCTGTCGCGGCGTGCCTGCTCGATGCCATTAAGCGACTCGCGTACCGCACGGTCGCCAATCGCATGCACATGCACCAGCCAGCCGCGTGCATCGGCGGCGCTGACCAGCTCACCGAAATGCGCGGGGTCGATCAACAGCTCTCCGGCTTTTTTTGAGTTTTTGTAGGGTTCGAGCAAGGATGCGGTTTGCGCGGGGACCTCGGCCACGCCATCGGCAAAGATCTTGATACCCGGCAGGCTGAGGTTGTCGACGCCGGAGAACTGCTTTCTGACCTGATCCAGCACCGCCAGATCGGCAGGCGTGCTCTTGGGGTTGGCAACCATCAAAGCGGCCACCCGCAACTCAAGTTCACCCTTGTCCGACAACGCTTTGTAGACGGGCAAGACCCCCACCGTCTGCGCGGTAGGTTTGAAATCGAATACCGCGTCGCCTGGCATCGCATTGGCCGCCGGGTCCATGAGTGCGGTGATGCCCAGGCGATGATTCAGGTCACGCGCCGCCCGGCCTGCGTCCAGCAACTGGTCAAAGGTTGGCGCGGGAAGCTGAGACACCACCGCCGACAATCCGGCGTCGGCCACGAAGCCATTTGGCGTGCCGTCTGCATGATGGCCGATGGTTGCCACGGCTTCACCCTTGAGTGACTTGACCCGCTCGGCGTCAATGCCTGCTCGCTTGAGCATCGCCTTGTTGGCCCAACCGGTGTGATAGTCCCAGCCGATGAAGGCAATCGGTGTGTCCGCCCATCCACCCTGGTTGAAGCGCCTCTCCAGTTCGGCCAATTGGCTCCAGTAGGTCGAAGGGAAGCCACCGACACTGAGCATGTCACCGTGGCGGGCCTTGCCGTCATCTCGCCACGCACGCAAACGCTGCTCCAGTTCATCGAAGGGCAGCATCTGCGATTCAAGGTCGGCCGACTTGAGTTTCACCCCGCCAAAAATCGCATGGCTATGGCTGTCGATAAAGCCGGGCATCAGCACCTTGCCCTGCAAATCGATCACTTGTGTGCCGGCTTCTTTCAGCGCAAGCACCTCGGCGTCGTTACCCACCTTGACGATCCGGCCATTGACCACTGCAACGGCTTGTTGCAGTGCCTGCCCTGGCTCGGCGGTGAACACCTTGCCGTTGTACAAGAGCAGATCGGCTGCCGCCATGCTTTCCACTGATGAAAAAGCAACCGCCATTGCCAGTGTCGCTCTGAGAACGTTCTTCATCGCCCCAACACCTTTTTTATAAGAGTGCTCGAGAGACTAGCCAAGTCAGATGAGGTTAAGAATACTTGATGCCTGAAACACATACTTTCCCAAAAGGAAAAAACGAATGGACCAGCTTGGCGCCATTACCATGTTCGTGGCCACCGCACACCACGGCAGTTTCACCCGTGCCGCCGCTTATCTGGGCAAAACGACTTCAGCCCTGACCAGGGCCGTGACCCACCTTGAGGCGGAACTGGGAACACGCCTGTTCGAGCGCTCCACGCGCCGGATTGCCCTGACCGAGGCCGGGCATATCTACCTGGCAAGTGCACGACAGGTGCTGACACAGCTTCAGCAGGCCCGCGAAGACATTGACCAGTTGCAGCAGGAGATGTGCGGCACCTTACGCGTGGTGGCTCCACCCTCCTTCGCGCCGGCGTTTCTCAATGCAGCGTGCTGCCGCTTTCTCGAGCAATACCCAATGATGCGCCTCGAAGTCGACCTCACCGATGAACTGGTGGACCTTGTCGAGGGCAGCTACGACCTTGCGGTACGCGACGGGCCTGTCGAATTGCCCGACCTGATCGCACGGCCATTGACCGCCAACCGCATCCTGATTTGCGCCAGCCCACGCTACCTGCAACGCAATCCACTTGAGGTGCTACCTCACACGCTCGACCAACACGACTGGCTGATTTTTCGACACCCCGCGCTGAACCCTCATTACTGGTGGTTTACCCATGAAGGAGAACGCCAGCGCATATCCCAGCCAGTGCCTCGCCTGGTGAGCGACAACTATGACTGCCTGTTCGCCGCCCTCCTGTCCGGCATGGGCTTGCAGTTGTGTCCGCAATGGAGCGCCGTTCCCTATCTAAGGCGTGGTGAACTGGTGCAACTGCTCCCTGATATAGAGCTGGACCCCGATCAGTTCGGCGCCAAAATCCATGTTATCTACCCGGAACACCGACGTCATACCCGCAAGCATCAGGCATTTATCGAGTGCCTGAGTAACTATCTGGATGAGCAGGCACTGCATTAACTATGCTTTGAAAGAGCAGGCATCAAGGGTGTTCCGAAAACAGCAAAGTATACCTTTATAACTAATACCAATTTTCCTGAAATCCCCACCACAAAGTAAAACAAGAAACTAAAGCCCTGCTAATATCATTTAATTAGCGTCCTTATAGCAAAACAATACAATCGCGCGCCAGACTCTTGCTACGGTTAGCAACAGGCTACCAACCTGTTGTTTTCAAATGACTTTATGTTTTTTTGACGCCAAGGAATTGTCATGGTTGTTGTAACTACCTTACACGGACTGTTGGTGAACGACCTTCGCGACAACGGTTGTCCGTTATTTCCTGGCAAAGGGATTACGGCCCGAAAAATGGCCGCGTGCGTTCCGAAAGCCACCTCCATAAATACCTTGCTATTCAATATCTTGAAAATTCAAGTGAACTTGGATCGCGCCTTTTTTCGCAGGATTGATACCACTTGAAGACCTTTACGCCAGAAAACGGCAATCGGTTACTCACCTCCAAGTTTTATTGTAGGAACTAGACGTCTAATCAAACTGATGTGTGGTTCGAAGTGCAGTGCGAGACTGTAAGTACGCATAAGCGTTTTATGCCCTTTTATCAGGCTTGAGTGTGCGATTCGAAGACATGACATAAACAGATGATTACGCCTTGTTCGCAACAATGGATGGGCCCTGGGCCTATGCATGTTTTTGTTGATCGATGATATAGGGGCGGTATTAAGATGAAAAAAATCAATCCTTTTAGTGTTAGTCTTGATCGTTCGCCAGGCTCATCAATACCGGAGGAAAAAGGTAAAAAAGCAAAAAAACCAGCTCTGCGAAAAGAGTGCATTACCGCCACGTCGGCGTTGATTCTCCTGGCAGCTGGCTGCTTTCAAACGGTTGAAGCATCAGCCTACCCTCCCGCTGGAACTTGCGTTTCAGGGGGCGGGAATGTCCCGATCGGTCAGGTCACGACAGGGCCGACTACCGTGGGCCCTGTGGATGGCTCCGGAACGTATTCAAATGTCGTGGGATGTAACGCCAGTGGTAATGGGCAATCATCTGTTTCCGTTTTCGGTACTTTTGCCCAGGCAACCGCGCAGGGCGGCGCCGCGTTTGGCTTTTCCGCATTGGCAGGCCAATGGGCGTCGGCGTATGGGCTGTCCAGTACAGCGACGGGTATCGGCAGCACAGCGTTAGGTTTCGGTGCCCAGGCACGCGGTCTTAACACTGTCGCGATTGGTGGGGCGGGTGGTGACGGTACAACCGTGTTGACACCGGCCAACTCTACGATTGCCACAGGCGACGGCTCGACTGCCATTGGCAGCAATGGTCAACGAGGGGCTCAAGCCAATGCAGTCGATGGCATCGCAATCGGTGGCCAGTCTACCGTGGCGACGGGAGCAACCTCCGGCATCGCTCTTGGACGCGGCAGCTCTGCCACGGGAACCTACGGGGTGGCTGCGGGGGATGGTGCCAGCGCTGCCGCCAACGCAATCGCTGTCGGGCGAGGCGCCAGGGCGACGGGGACTGCCAGCATCAGTATCGGCCTGGGCAATACGGTCAGCGGCAACAATTCCGGCGCCATTGGTGACCCGAGCACGGTGTCGGGGGCCAACTCGTACTCGTTGGGTAACAACAACACGATCGTGTCTAACAATGCCTTTGCACTGGGCAACAACATCACGATACCGACGGGGCTGGATGGCGCCGTTGTATTGGGCAACAACTCCACCGTAGCCGCCTCGGCGCCTACCGCGAATGCCACGATCAATGGCGTGACGTACACCTTTGCAGGTGCGGCGCCAGCGGCTGGCGGGGTGCTCAGCGTCGGCGCTGCGGGCAGCGAGCGCCAGGTGACCAATGTGGCAGCTGGCCGACTCACGAGCACCAGTACTGACGCCACCAATGGCAGCCAATTGTTTGCCACCAACACCGCGCTCAATAGCGTCGGTACCACGCTCAACAACATCGTCAACAATGGCGCGGGCATCAAGTATTTCCATGCTAACTCGACCCTGGCCGACAGCACCGCCACCGGCACCAACAGCGTGGCTGTCGGTCCGACCGCCAATGCTACGGCGACCAATGCCATGGCTCTGGGCAACGGCGCCACGGCAGGAACCGCCAACTCGGTGGCCCTGGGCAGCGGCGCCGCCACCGCGGCAGCTAACGCCACCACTGGCGGTACGATCAACGGCACGGCCTACACCTATGCCGGTGGCGCGCCGATTGGTGTGCTCAGCCTGGGCACAGCGGGCAATGAACGGCAGATCACCAATCTGGCGGCAGGTCGAGTTACAGGCACCAGCACCGATGCCGTCAACGGCAGCCAGTTGTTCGCCACCAACACGGCGGTCAATGGCGTCGGTACCACGCTCAATAACATCGTGAGCAACGGTGCGGGCATCAAGTATTTCCATGCCAATTCGACCGCCGCTGACTCCAGCGCTGTCGGCGTCGACAGTGTGGCGGTGGGTCCGTTGGCGGTCGCCAATGGCGCCACCTCGACCGCTGTCGGCAGTAACGCCTCCGCCGCTGCCGCCCAAAGCTCGGCCCTGGGCGCCAACTCTTCGGCGACAGGCGTACGATCGATCTCGGTGGGTAATACATCAGCGGCAGGTGACGGCAGCATCGCGATCGGTGGCACGGGGGCAACGAATAGCAGCTTCAAGCCCACCGCAACCGGCGCGGATGCCATCGCCATTGGTACCAGCAATACACAAGCCTTCGGACAGCGTGCCGTTTCGATTGGCCGCGACTCATGGGCTAATGGTGATAACTCCACGTCAATGGGTTACGACGCCGAAGCACTGGGTCTCAATGCCGCAGCCTTTGGCACCAGCGCGTCAGCGGATTCCGACAATTCGTTAGCCGTCGGTCCAAACGCGAAAGCCACGGCAACCAATGCCACGGCCCTGGGCAGCGGTGCCACAGCAGGCACTGCCAACTCGGTAGCCCTGGGCAGTGGCGCAACCACCGCTGCGGCTAACGCCACCACCGGCGGCACGATCAATGGCACCGCCTACACCTATGCCGGCGGCGCACCGATTGGTGTCCTCAGCCTGGGGACGGCGGGCAATGAACGCCAGATCACCAATGTGGCAGCCGGTCAAGTCACGGGCACCAGCACCGATGCCGTCAACGGTAGCCAATTGTTTGCCACCAACACGGCGGTCAATAGCGTCGGTACTACGGTCAATAACATCGTGACCAACGGTGCGGGCATCAAGTACTTCCACACTAACTCGACCCTGGCCGACAGCACCGCCACCGGCACCAACAGCGTGGCTGTCGGTCCGACCGCCAATGCTACGGCGACCAACGCCATGGCCCTGGGTAACGGCGCCACGGCGGGAACTGCCAATTCGGTGGCCCTGGGCAGTGGCGCAACCACTGCTGCGGCTAACGCCACCACTGGCGGCACGATCAACGGCACGGCCTACACCTATGCCGGCGGCGCACCGATTGGTGTGCTCAGCCTGGGATCGGCGGGCAATGAACGCCAGATTACCAATGTGGCGGCAGGCCGAGTCACAGGCACCAGCACCGATGCGGTTAACGGCAGCCAACTGTTTGCGACGAATACCGCCGTCGACGGCCTGGGTACTTCGGTCAACAACATCATCAATAACGGCGCAGGCATCAAATACTTCCACACTAACTCGACCCTGGCCGACAGCACCGCCACCGGCACCAACAGCGTAGCTGTCGGCCCTAGCGCCAGTGCCACGGCGACCAACGCCATGGCTCTGGGCAACGGTGCCACAGCGGGAACTGCCAACTCGGTAGCCTTGGGCAGTGGCGCAACCACCGCTGCGGCTAACGCCACCACCGGCGGCACGATCAATGGCACCGCCTACACCTACGCCGGCGGCGCACCGATTGGTGTCCTCAGCCTGGGGACGGCGGGCAATGAACGCCAGATCACCAATGTGGCGGCAGGCAGAGTCACGGGCACCAGCACCGATGCCGTCAACGGCAGCCAACTGTTCGCTACCAACACGGCGGTCACTGGCGTCGGCACAACACTCAACAACATCGTCAACAACGGTGCAGGCATCAAATACTTCCACACTAACTCGACCCTGGCCGACAGCACTGCCAGCGGGATTAACAGTGTGGCTGTCGGCCCAACCGCCAGTGCTACAGCAAGCAACGCCATGGCCCTGGGCAACGGTGCCACGGCGGGAACGGCCAACTCGGTGGCCCTGGGCAGTGGCGCCACCACCGCCACCGCCAACGCCACCGCGGGCGGCACGATCAACGGTACGGCCTTCACCTATGCCGGCGGCGCACCGATTGGTGTCCTCAGCCTGGGATCGGCGGGCAATGAACGCCAGATCACCAACGTGGCGGCAGGTCGAGTCACCGGCACCAGCACCGATGCGGTCAACGGTAGCCAACTGTTCGCCACTAATACGGCGGTCAATAGCGTTGGCACGACGGTCAACAACATCGTGAACGGCGCGGGCATCAAGTACTTCCACGCTAACTCGACCCTGGCCGACAGCACCGCCACCGGCACCGACAGTGTCGCTGTCGGGCCGAGCGCCAGTGCCACCGCCACCAACGCCATGGCCCTGGGCAATGGCGCCACGGCAGGCACCGCCAACTCGGTAGCCCTGGGCAGCGGTGCAACCACCGCCGCCGCCAACGCCACCACCGGCGGTACCATCAACGGCACCGCCTACACCTACGCCGGCGGCGCACCGATTGGTGTGCTCAGCCTGGGATCGGCGGGCAATGAACGCCAGATCACCAACGTGGCGGCAGGCCAAGTCACGGGCACCAGCACCGATGCGGTCAACGGTAGCCAACTGTTCGCCACCAACACGGCGGTCAATAGCGTCGGCACGACGGTCAACAACATCGTGAACGGCGCGGGCATCAAGTATTTCCACGCCAATTCGACCCTGGCCGACAGCACCGCCACTGGCACCGACAGTGTCGCTGTCGGACCAAGCGCCAGTGCCACGGCGACCAACGCCATGGCCTTGGGCAACGGTGCCACGGCAGGCACCGCCAACTCGATAGCCTTGGGCAGCGGCGCAACCACTGCCGCGGCTAACGCCACCACCGGCGGCACGGTCAATGGCACGGCCTACACCTATGCGGGAGGCGCACCGACAGGCGTCTTGAGTGTGGGCAGTGCGGGCAATGAACGCCAGATCACCAATGTGGCGGCCGGCCAAGTCACCGGGACCAGCACCGATGCCGTCAACGGCAGCCAACTGTTCGCCACCAACACGGCGGTCAATAGCGTCGGCACGACGGTCAACAACATCGTGAACGGCGCAGGCATCAAGTACTTCCACGCTAACTCGACCTTGGCCGACAGCACCGCCACGGGCACCGACAGCGTGGCCATTGGTCCGCAATCGGTAGCAGGTGGCGCGCAATCCTTCGCAGCCGGCGCCGGTGCAGTGGCAAGCACCTCCGGCGGCGTGGCCTTGGGTAACTTGAGTAGCGTGCAAGTAGCGGGCGGTGTGGCGCTGGGCCAAGGCTCGATTTCGGACCGTGCCATCGCACCCGCCACCGGCCTGATTCCAGTGGGCAATGGCGCCATTCGCTATGACACCACGGACGCGACCTTATTAGGTGCCGTGTCACTGGGCAAAACCGGCCAGTACCGTCAACTCACCAACGTAGCGGACGGTACCAGCTCCCAGGATGCCGTGACGTTGCGCCAACTGACCGGCGCAATCGGCTCGATCAGCGCCACCGGCACCATGTACTTCCATGCCAACTCGACTAACCCGCAAGACTCCCTGTCCGTAGGGCAAGAGTCGATTGCCGTAGGCCCGGCCACCGTGGTCAACGGTGATAACGGTATCGGTATCGGTAACCAGGCCACCGTCGGCCAGGCGGCCCCTGGCGGCATCGCGATGGGTCGCAATACCCAGGTGCTGCTGGCCTCCGGCATTGCCATCGGCTCCGAGGCCCAAGCCCAGGGTGAACAGTCGCTGGCACTCGGTGCCGGTGCGGTGGCCAGTCAAGCCACCAGCATCGCGCTGGGGTCAAGCTCGGTCACCACGGTCGGTGCCCAGAACGGCTACACCGCTTATGGCCTCAGCGCTCCGCAAACGTCGGTTGGCGAATTGGGGATTGGGACCGCACTGGGTGATCGCAAGATCACCGGCGTGGCCGGCGGCTCAGCGCCGAACGATGCGGTGAATGTGGCACAACTGACAACCGTCGGTGATCGGGTAACGCAGAACACCACCAGCATCACCAACCTCGGCGGGCGGGTCACCACCATCGAGGGCGACATCACCAACATCACCAACGGTGCGGGCATCAAGTACTTCCACGCCAATTCGACCAGCGCGGACTCCCAGGCGGTAGGCCAGGAAGCCGTCGCCGTGGGTGGCGGTACCGTGGTCAGTGGTGACAACGGTATCGGTATCGGGAACCAGGCCACCGTCGACCAGGCCGCGCCGGATGGTATTGCGATTGGTCGCAACAGCAAGGTGTTGGCGACTTCCGGTATTGCTCTTGGCGTCGATGCCCAGGCTCAAGGCGCACAGTCGCTGGCACTCGGCGCCGGCGCGGTGGCCAGTCAGGCCACCAGCATCGCGCTGGGTTCCAATTCGGTCACTACGGTCGGCGCCCAGAGCGGCTACACCGCTTATGGCCTGACCGCACCGCAGACTTCGGTCGGCGAATTGGGTATTGGCACCGCAGCGGGTAATCGCAAGATCACCGGCGTGGCGGCCGGCTCGGCGCCGAACGATGCGGTGAACGTGGAGCAACTGACGGCGGTGGGTGACCAGGTGGCGCAAAACACCACCAGCATCACCAACCTCGGCGGGCGAGTCACCACCATTGAGGGCAACATCAACAACATCACCAACGGCGGTGGCGTGAAGTACTTCCACGCCAACTCCACCCAGGCTGACTCGGTGGCCAGTGGCGCGGACTCGGTGGCGATCGGCGGTAACGCCAGTGCTTCGGGTACTGGGGCGGTGGCTTCGGGCAACGGCGCGAAAGCTTCGGGCACAGGCTCGGTGGCTTCCGGCAACGGTGCCCAGGCATCCGGCGCCGGGGCGGTGGCGGTTGGTAATGGCGCCACGGCCAGCGCCGATGGCAGCGTAGCCGTTGGCCAAGGCTCCAGCGATGGCGGCCGCGGCGCGGAGAACTACACCGGTAAATACTCCAACGCCAGCAACGCCAGTGTAGGCACGGTTTCGGTGGGCAATGCCGCCACGGGCCAGACCCGCACCCTCAGCAACGTTGCCGATGGCCGCCAGGCCACCGATGCGGTCAACGTGCGGCAACTCGATGGCGCGGTAGCCGAGTCCAAGCAGTACACCGACGACTCGCTGAAAACCGTCAACAACAACATTAGCAACGTCACCGGCGCCATCACTGCCGTGGATAACCGTGTGACTCAGGTAGAAAGCAATGTCACCAAGGTACAGAACGGCACCGACGGCATGTTCCAGGTGAACAACACCAGCGCTGGCGCCAAGCCTTCCGCTACCGGTACCAATGCGGTGGCCGGCGGTGTCGGTTCGGTGGCTTCCGGCAACAACAGCGCAGCGGTCGGCACCAATGCCAAGGCCTCCGGAGCCAATTCGGTGGCCATGGGTAACGGCGCCAGCGCCACGGGGAGCAACAGCACGGCCCTGGGCGCCAACTCGGTGGCGGATCGTGATAACAGTGTCTCGGTCGGTGCCAAGGGCAGTGAACGGCAGATCACCAATGTGGCCGCAGCCACCCAGGGCACTGACGCGGTGAACTTCGATCAGCTCAATAAAAGCGTGTCGAACGTCACCAACAACGTTAACGCCTACACTGACCAGCGTTACTCCGAACTCAAGCGCGACCTGAAGAAACAGGACGACACCTTGAGCGCGGGCATCGCCGGCGCCATGGCCATGGCGAGCCTGCCACAACCTTACTCACCAGGAGCGAGCATGACGTCCATCGCAGCCGCCAACTATCGCGGGCAATCAGCGCTGTCGTTTGGCGTGTCGAGAATCTCCGATAACGGCCGCTGGGTCAGCAAACTCCAGGCCACCACCAACACCCAGGGCGATGCGGGCATCGGCGTTGGCGTCGGCTACCAGTGGTAAGTAAGTGCGTTGTTTAGTACCTGACGAACAGGCTGCACCCGTGCAGCCTGTCTTTATCCACATCAGCACAAGGCTAATGCCCTATGTCGTTGTTCAAGATTTCTGGATGGATCCTCCCCCTGGTGTTGCTGGCCGGCTGCGATAACAGCGCTCACACCGTCGCTGCAAAAACCTCCCAAGGCGTAGCACTGCCGGCACTCCCGATTATTCAGGGTGCCGTCATGGCGCTGGTGCCCATGCCGGATGGTCAGCGCAATGAATTGATGATGAACCAGGTCTGTGCATTGGCACGGGGCGAAAGCACTCAGCAGCAAGTCGCTCAAAACCTTTTGCAGCAAGGCATTGACCTGAGCCGGGTGCCTCAACAAGGCCACCCGCTGTCATTACTGGTTGATCCGGATAGGTCACGACGCGCCACCGCGTGTGCGGCCTACATCGCCACCTCAGTGATGATGCTGCCAAAAACCGCCGAGTTCATGGTGGAGGCAACCACCGCACCCGTTTCGGGCAAGAAAAAGCTGAACGTCGACCCGCAAAAACTTAACTATTTCCTCGGCGTACAATTGGCGGTCGCCAAGGCGGATGCTGATTTCTTCGCGCTGATAGCCACCCGATTGGAGAAGACTCCAGGCCTGACGCTGGAGCAATACACTCAGCAGGCCAAAACCCAGTTCGCCGACATCGCCCCCCTGTATCTGCAACGGGTCAAGGACCTCTATGCACAGGGGCAGAATGTCCAGTACACGCTGGTTGAGTATTCCGATAGCGACTTCAAGTTCACCAGCAATAACGGCTATCTTTTTGAGTTCGGATACGATGGGCTGAACCTGAGCTTCAACCGAACACCTTGGTACGGCGCGGGCCATTTGCTGGGTAAACCTTACCTGCTGGATGTCGATTACTTTGCCAATCTTCCGGTTAAATGACGCGGTTTACCGAACCATCGTGCTGCTGCCTCGGCCGCTGTCTCAAGGTCAATACTCGCCTCACCCACCCAGGCGACAATGCCATCCGGCCGTACAAGCACAGCACGTAAACCAAGCCGTTCCCTGGCATCCACCGCGACATAGGCAAGCCGATCACTCCAGCAGCTTGCCAGCGCTTGAAGCGGCGCACAGCTGTCGAAGTCCAACAACAGCCCTCTCCCCTCCCTCAGCCGTTCGCCCAACTTCGTCCCGTCCGCCAGCGCGAAGTCCGGCGCGCTACGACCCACCAGCGGGTGGTGGCTGCCCAGGTCGTAGCGCAAGGAAATGCCCCACACACGCTCGGCGAAATAAGTGGCGCCATCGCGCGTGTCGATGAGGTCACGGATGATGGCTTCGAGCGCGCGCGAGTGCCGGCTCGGCCGCATCAACGAGACCTGGGCGCGTGACCAGTCAAGGACCTGCGCGCCCACCGGATGCCGCTCGCTTGAATAGCTGTCCAACAGGCCCTCCGGCGCGTCGCCACGCAGGGTTGCTGTCAGCTTCCAGCCCAGGTTCATCGCGTCGCCAAACCCGAGATTGAGCCCCTGGCCACCCAAGGGGGAATGAATGTGCGCAGCGTCCCCGGCGAGCAGCACCCGCCCTTTGCGGTACGCCGTCACCTGATAAGCGCGATCAGTCCAGGTGCTGGCCTGCTTGAGCGCCGTCAGGGTGACGTCGACACCCGCGACATGGCGCAACACCGCCTGCACATGTTCGAGGGTGATCGGCTGCGTTCGGTGGAAAGCACCGCCGTCGAAATCAACCATTGCGAGGGTTCCGGGCGGCGTCAGGGAATACATGCCTGTGGGCGTGTAATGGCGGCCTGGGCGGAGTTTCTCGGGGTCGGCCATTTCGACTTGAACGGAATAACCGGTGAACTCAGGATCGGTGCCAATGAACTCAAAGCCACCGACCTTGCGCACGGTACTGCGACCGCCATCGCACCCCACTAGCCAGCGTGCGCGGAGTTGCTCACCGCCGGCACGGATCATCACGTCTTCGTCCGATTGTTCGAAGTCTTCGACACCCACGCCCCATCTGACCTCGACGCCCATCGCACCTGCACGGGCAGCCAAGACAGACTCGATCTGTTCCATATCGGACGCCATATGGGTGACATGGGCGCCTGGCACGTGATAAGGCCATTGCGAGGTGTCGATACGCGCGTGGTCGAACACGATACCGGCGAAATGGCCCGCCGGTCCGCGTGCCGGTTGCGCACGACTGCCCGAGTCAACTTTCGTGGGTTGCGACATCGCGAGGTCATCCAGCAACCCGCGACGGTAAAAGGCCTCGAGGGTGGGCGTCCACAGACCGCGCATACCGAATGGCAGCCGCTTCAACGGCGAATGTGGGCTCTCGGCCTGCTCCAATACCAACACCGACAGTTTGGCGATGCGCAGTTCACAAGCGAGGAACAAACCAACCGGGCCGGCACCGACAATCACGACGTCATAGATCACAGACACACTCCTCAAGCGTTTTGGCCGCTGCCCCGTGGCGCCACAGAATGCCATCTGCCTGTGGTGCTTGCCCGGGTATTTGAAGGCATCCCTTGCCGAGTTGCAAAAACTGGGTGGGGCGGGTTGCGTCGTTCTCGGTAACCCTGGCTACTACGGGCGCTTCGGATTCAAGGCCCAGCCAGGCCTTGAGTTACCTGGCGTCCCAGCGGAATACTTTCAAGCGTTGTCGTTTGCGAGCAGTAGCGTGAGATTTCACGAGGCGTTTGAGGCCACACAATAAACAGCACTGACACCGGGCGCCCGAAATGGGCGACCGGCTTGCATTCTTCTTCAGTGGCACCCTAGGCTGTCGGCAGTCACCCAAGTGAGCAGTTCCATATGGACATCGAAAAAATCAAAGGCCGCCTCGACTTCCTCCGCGAGGCGGAAAAGCTCAAGGACGTACTGCGCTCGGCCCACACCTCGTCCGGCCGTACCGAAAGCACTGCAGAACACAGCTGGCGCCTGTGCCTGATGGCGATGGTGTTCGAGGATGAACTGGCCGACCTGGACCGTCTGAAAGTGCTCAAGATGTGCGTCATCCACGATTTGGGCGAAGCCATTCACGGTGATGTGCCGGCGATTGCGCAAATCCCCGGGCAGAACAAGGGCGAACAGGAGCGAGACGATTTGCTGTTCCTCGCCCGCTCCGTGGATGCACCGGTGCGCGAAGGCATCCTGTCGCTGTGGGACGAATACGAGCAGGCCTCGTCCCCGGAAGCCTTGGCAGTCAAAGCGTTCGACAAGCTGGAAACCATGCTCCAGCACAATCAAGGCAACAATCCGCCCGACTTTGATTTTGAATTCAACCTGGATTACGGACGCCGCTATACCAGCCTGCACCCGCTGTTTGCCGCCATGCGCAAACTGGTGGACGAAGACACACGCCGGAATCTGGAGGCCGGGCTTCAACGCTCCTGACGTTGCTTCCACTCATCAACGACATCGCCCATGGTCTTGGGCATGCCGTTGCGGATCCAAGCCATGAAGGCCCGGTCGAACTTGAACGCGGCGCCGCAGTGCTCAAGCATGAATCGGCGTACGTTCTGGGTGTTTTTATAGTGCCGGGAAACTTCAGTGCTGCGGGTGATCACGTGGCTGTGCCAGTCAAATTCCATATATTCTCCAAAAAAACTCAGCGCATGCGAGCCAAGGGCTCATCGTAAATTTCGTGAGTGAGAGCCTGAAGCCCTTACCTGTTGGCCACGCATCAGAAGCTCATCGCAGGCCACCTCAAAGCATAAATAAACTCCATCCATCTAAATGCTGGCATAGAGCCACCTGCTGCACGCACAATAGTGCCCCGAAAAATCAGAACATGGAGTTCTTTTATGAATCGCTCAAGCCTTTCGAATCCCGCCGTCATCCTCGCCGCAGGCGTGGCTGCCGGCGCTGTCCTATGGGGGATCGCCCAGTTGTTACCGGCGATCGCAGCTTTCTTCGGGATATTGATCCAAGCGATCGCGGCAGCGGCGGGACTCGCTGTAGCCGTCGCCACGACGGGCTTTGCGACGGCTGGCAGTGTCGCGGCGTGGCTACCGATTGCCGCGACCGTAGGGGTGGGCGCAGCAGGAGCCGGCGCGACTTATCTAGTCGTTGTGAGGATCATAGAAAAGGGTAAGGAACACCCCTACCAATGGCTGCTCCCAGCACTGACAGCTCTTGCGGTCTTTTGCGTGGACCTGACCAAAGACCAACTGGTCACTACCGTGCTTGAACGCGCGCTTTACGGGTTGACCACGACCGTCCTTACCATTGCCGGTGGGTGGTTATTGATGACCCGCCAACTGGCTGTTCGTCTCATCGGTTTCTTGCTGCCTTTCCTGCCCTCGATTGCCATCTGTTTGCTGCTGCTTAAGCAGCAACATGTAAACGGTGCACTTTCCGATTTCATTGCGTCAGGAAGCGTGGGGGCAATTGGCTTGATGGGGGCCATTTCCATGGCTTTTATAGTCGGCGCACTAGGATTGCTGTTACCTCATGCAAAGTGAATGGTAACCAACTTCAGACTTAATCTGGAGCCTGCCTTTCCAGCGAGTGGATCCCTACAAGTGTTATTCGTGCCACCACATTCACGCGATTAAAAAAGCAAGTTCCAGAAAACTCAATTCACAGCCAACGTCATCAGGTATTACATGATAAACGCACACATCCCGACTCTTAGAAAGCCCGCATCAAATTCAAAGGACTGGTACAAAAAATTTCACAACTCCTTTTACATGTCACAACTGACAAACCACCTACTACTTTCATATATGAACAGCTTCATCGAGCTGACAAAACTAAATCACGCCAGCCAAGAGACAATCGAAGATTTCAAAAGCAGAGGAATTATCCACAAGCATGAACACTTCGATATAAGCTTTGCAAATCGTGAAAAAATCTATGCAGAGGATGCTAAAGAAGGATTGCAGGAGATCATTAGCAGTTTCAAATCCAAATTCAGAGAAATCGAGCATGTTCTGATGTGCCAGGGCGTCGGCATCGGTGACTACATGAATCGAGAAATAGATGTAAACCTGGACGACCTGCAAAACTCAGTAGAATCCGACAGTTGGTACGAGATAACCAAAGGTTTTTTAAATGTATGGGAGTTTATATTTCTATTCAGCATTGCTGAAAGCGCACTAAAAGAAGTGGTAGGAAACAATGAGTACGTGACTAACGACCTGATCTCAAAAATACTAAAAACTCATCAACCACTCGAAAGCATCATGTTTGAAGAGCACAAAATGAGCAAACCATTCATGATAAGTCTATGGGATCTTTTTTGCCGACTGCGCAATGTATACTCTCATACTCATGGCGTTATTTCCGAAGAGAACCGAAAAGCGCTAATCGAAAAATCAACAATCTTTAAAACCGAGTTTGAGTCAGCCTACCACGAGGACCTTATACTAAGCTCAATAGTTATTGAAACTGAAGAATTATTCAAACACAGCACTATCACTACTGACAAATTCTACTTGATCCCCGACAACGAACTTAATATTTTCAGAAATTTTCTTTCCGAGTTCATGTCAGCATTGGATGAACTATTATCCGATAGCAACAGCTAAACATTTCACGCACTCACTGCGTCGACTACATTTAGACAACCCGGATAGATCTGTTGTTGTAGCCTGTGCAGTTCTGAAGCGGATGCCAGCATACGGTTGCAGCTGGCACCGTATCCGCCTATGTTTCAAACGACACGTTGACTTGCAACCTGCACTCGCATCCCGCTGTCCATCCCATACGACTGCCCCGTAGCCAGGTGACGACATGCCCCAAAACTCTCGCCCCGCTGTGCTCGAACTGATCGGCAATACGCCGCTGGTCCGCGTGAGCCGCTTCGATACCGGCCCGTGCACGCTGTTCCTCAAGCTTGAATCACAGAACCCTGGCGGTTCGATCAAGGACCGTATCGGCCTGGCAATGATCGACGCCGCCGAGCGTGATGGTCGCTTGCGACCTGGCGGCACCATTATCGAAGCCACTGCCGGCAATACCGGCCTGGGCCTGGCGCTGGTGGGCCGGGCCAAGGGTTATCGGGTAGTGCTGGTGGTTCCGGACAAGATGTCTACCGAGAAAGTCTTGCACCTCAAGGCCATGGGCGCCGAGGTACACATCACCCGCTCCGACGTGGGCAAGGGCCATCCCGAGTATTACCAGGACGTCGCGGCGCGCCTGGCACAGGAAATTCCCGATTCATTCTTCGCCGATCAATTCAACAACCCGGCCAACCCGCTGGCCCATGAAACCAGTACAGCCCCGGAAATCTGGGCGCAAACCCAACATGACCTGGATGCCATCGTGGTTGGCGTCGGCTCGGCCGGCACCCTGACCGGGCTGACCCGCTTCTTCAAGCGCGTGCAACCGAACCTGGTCATGGTGCTGGCGGATCCGGTCGGTTCCGTGATGGCCGAATACAGCCGCAGCGCCAGCCTCGTCACGCCAGGCTCGTGGGCGGTGGAAGGCATCGGCGAAGATTTCATCCCCTCGATTGCCGACCTGTCCAGCGTGCGCCAGGCGTACTCCATCAGCGACGAAGAAAGCTTCGACCACGCCCGGCAACTGCTGCGCGCCGAAGGTATTCTCGGCGGGTCTTCCACCGGCACCCTGCTGGCCGCGGCCCTGCGTTACTGCCGCGAGCAGACTGAGCCCAAACGGGTCGTGACCTTTGTCTGCGACACCGGCACCCGTTACCTGTCCAAGGTCTACAACGACCAATGGATGAACGATCAGGGCCTGTTGCAGTACAAGCACTACGGCGACCTGCGCGACTTGATCGCCCGGCGCTTCGAGGATGGCCGGGTGATCAGTGTCGGCCCGGACGACACCTTGCTCACCGCCTTCCAGCGCATGCGCCTGGCGGATGTCTCGCAACTGCCGGTGCTGGTGGACGGCCAGCGCCTGGTCGGCGTGATCGACGAATCGGATATCTTGCTGGGCATGCACCAGGATGCCTCGCACTTTCACATGACCGTGGCCAGCGCCATGACCAACACCCTGCAAACCCTCGCGCCCAGCGCCAGCCTGGCTGAACTGCAGGCAGAACTCGATCGCGGGCTGGTGGCAATCATCGCCGACGCCTCGGGCTTTCACGGCCTGATTACCCGCGTCGACCTGCTCAATCACTTACGGAGATCCCTTGCATGAGTCAGCACGATAAAACCGCCTTTGCCACGCGTGTCATCCATGCAGGGCAGTCACCAGACCCGACGACCGGGGCGCTGATGCCGCCGATCTATGCCAACTCCACTTACCTGCAACAGAGCCCCGGCGTGCACAAGGGACTCGACTACGGGCGTTCTCACAACCCTACGCGTTTTGCCCTGGAACGCTGCGTGGCAGACCTAGAAGGCGGCACTCAGGCCTTCGCCTTTGCCTCCGGATTGGCGGCGATTTCCACGGTACTGGAGCTGCTGGATGCCGGTACGCATGTGGTCTCCGGTAATGACCTGTACGGCGGCACCTTCCGCCTGTTCGACAAGGTGCGCCAACGCAGCGCCGGGCATCGTTTCAGCTTCGTCGACCTGAGCGACGTAGCGGCCTTTGAAGCCGCCTTGCAGGACGATACGCGAATGGTCTGGGTCGAGACCCCGAGCAATCCCCTGCTGAGCCTGACTGACCTGGCGGCCATCTCCCGCATCTGCCGCGCCCGAGGCATCATCTGCGTGGCTGACAACACCTTTGCCAGCCCGTGGATCCAGCGTCCGCTGGAGCTGGGTTTCGATATCGTGGTGCACTCGACCACCAAGTACCTGAACGGCCACTCGGATGTCATCGGCGGCATTGCGGTGGTGGGTCAAAATCCGGAACTGGCCGAGCGCCTGGGCTTCCTGCAGAACTCCGTCGGTGCCATCGCCGGCCCGTTCGACGCGTTCCTAACGCTGCGCGGCGTGAAAACCTTGGCCCTGCGCATGGAACGTCATTGCAGTAATGCCTTGGACCTGGCGACCTGGCTGGAACAACAGCCGCAAGTGGCGCGGGTCTACTATCCGGGCCTGGCATCACACCCTCAGCACGAACTGGCCCGTCGGCAGATGCGTGGCTTCGGCGGGATGATTTCCGTGGACCTGAAAAGCGACCTGGCCGGGGCCAAGCGCTTCCTGGAAAACGTGCAGATTTTCGCCCTGGCTGAAAGCCTCGGTGGCGTGGAAAGCCTGATCGAACACCCGGCAATCATGACCCACGCCAGCATCCCCGCCGAAACGCGTGCGCAACTCGGTATTGGCGATGGCCTGGTGCGGTTGTCGGTGGGTGTGGAGGACGTCGAAGACCTGCGCAAGGATCTGGCCCAGGCCCTCGCGCGGATCTGAACAACGGGCTCATTCAATCGACAAAGGTGGCGCCCCGGGTATTCACAAATAACCCGTACACCGAATGGCTGCCGGCCATGAACAGCCGGTTGCCTTCCCTCCCCCCGAAGCACAAATTGGGGCAACGCTGCGGCAATGAGATGTGGCCGATAGCCTTGCCCTCGGGGTTGAATACCCGCACGCCATCGAGCTTTTCCAGGTCGGCCTTGGGGTCGCCATTGCCACCCCAGCCGCACCAGAGGTTGCCACTCTCATCGCATTTCATGCCGTCGATGGCAGCGTAATCCAGGCCTTCGATGTGTTTTCGGCGGGCACCGAGGCTGCCGTCTTCATTGACGCTGATCGCCCAGATAAGCCGGTTGGGTTTGGCTCGCCCCTCTACCACGTAGAGGACCTTTTCATCGGGAGAAAAGCACAGGCCGTTGGGTCCGTTGAGGTCGTCGATCACCCGGCTGACCTTACCGCTGTCGCCGTCAAGGCTTGCCGTCAAGGCTTGCCGTCAAAACTGTCGGCCTGTACGGCTCAGCGGCTCGGCCTGGGCCAGCCGAGGCAGGTTGCCGAGTACCGCAACCGTTGCTGATACGGCCAGGGTTCGCTTGAGAAACACCCGGCGGCTGTTATCTGCCGAGTGGGACGATGGGGCAAAATCCATGGGAGGTCTCCGTTATTTATTGTTAGACGGGGCACCATTTTTAGCTTGTGATGAGACATCATACAAGATGATTTATACACAAATCCCTGCAATTAAGGCCCTAATTAGAAATTTCACTTTCCTTTCCATAGACATTTATTGCAGTGTTGTACGATGACATGAGCGCTAACCTTCGCAAAATTCAGCTCATCCATACGCGCCCTATAACAACAAGGAAATCCCCATGCAAAACGTCAAAGTGCTGATCGGTTTTCTATGCCTGTTCAGCGGTTATGTGGCCGCCAGCCCAGCCGCTGCCGACAAAGACGTCGCCCAGGCCGTCGACCACCTGACCCAGGCCATGCTGCACAAGAACATCCCCCAGCTTCAGGCCCTCACCGCGGACAACCTCACCTACGGCCACTCCAGCGGCAAGATCCAGAACAAGCAGGAATTCATCGCCGACATCGAAACCGGCCGCAGCGGCTTCAAGACCCTGGAAATGCAAAAACAGACCATCACCCTCAACGGCGACACCGCCCTGGTGCGCAACCACTTTTCGGCGCAGGCCGTTAACAGCGGCGTGGAAGTGCCAACCGAGATCGAGAATTTTCAGGTCTGGCAGAAACAGAAAGGCCACTGGCTGCTGGTTGGGCGCCAAGCGTTCAAGTTCTGAACACACTGTTTCTGTAGCCGCTGCCGAGGCACGAGGCTGCGATGGGCTGCGTAGCGGCCCCAAGGGCGGTCCTGCGGCCCGCATCGCAGCCTCGTGCCTCGGCAGCGGCTACAGAAAGCCGACGTTCACCACGCCACCAACCGCCGTACCTTGATCAACGCCTCCCGCAACGCCGCGATATCCACCGACCCCAGCGCCAGGCGAACTGCATGGGGCACATGCACCGTCGTCGCAAACGGCTCGGCCGTGGACACCGAGATATTCTCCTGGCTCAATGCCATGGCGAACTGATCCGCCCGGGTGTCTTCCGGCAACGCCAGCCACAGGAAATACGACGACGGGTGACGAATGTAATCCAGCCCGGCGAGCACCTCATCCGCCAGCAGCTGACGCGCCCGGGCGTCTTCGCGCTTCTGCGCTTCCAGTTGCAGGACGGTGCCGTCTTCAATCCAGGCGACGGCGATGGCCGTCATCACCCCAGGCGCGTTCCAGACAGTCGCCATAATGATGCGTTCCAACGCGTGCACCCATTCAAGGGGCGCGGCCACGAAGCCAACGCGCAAGCCGGTAGCGACGCTCTTGGACAGCCCTGAAATGTACACCGTACGTTCCGGTGCCAGCTCTGCCAACGGTGGCGGCGCATCCTCTGCCAGGAACGCATAGGCCGCGTCTTCGATAAGGATCAGGTCGTGATGACGGGCGATCGCCACCAACTGTTGGCGTTGTTCGATTCCCAATACCCAACCCAAGGGGTTATGCAGGGTCGGGATACTGTATACCGCACGCACTTTGCGCCGGCGGCAAAGGTCTTCCAGAAAGCCAAGGTCCGGGCCCGTCGCCGTAACCGGGAGGGCTACGATTTCAAGGTGCAACGCCTCGGCCAGGACCTTGAAGCCCGAGTAGGTCAGCCCATCCACCGCCACCACATCACCAGGCTTGAGCAGCGCCATCATCGCCACCGCCAGGCCATGCTGGGCGCCACTGACCATCAGCACTTGCTCGCCCGGAACCGTCAGCCCCCGGCTGCGCAAATGCCGCGCCACCGCAACCCGTTCATGGGCACGCCCGCCATGGGGTTGATAGCGCAACAGCGACTCCAGGTCGCCGGACAACGCCAATTGCCGCAATGCGGTGCGCAGCAGATCAGCCTGACCCGGCAACGATGGATAGTTGAAGTTGAGATCAATCATGCCGGCCGCCACGGCGACCTGGCCGATACCCTGCCCCGGCGACAGGGATATCTCCCGCACAAAGGTCCCGCGACCGGTTTCGCCACTGACCAGTCCCATCGCCTCAAGCTCGGTATACACACGGCTGGCCGTGGCCAATGCCAAGCCGTGGGTGGTCGCCAATTGCCGGTGCGTCGGCAAACGTGTGCCGGGCACCAGGCTTCCGGAGCGGATATCTCTGGCGAAGCTATCAACCAGCGACTTGTAGCGAGCACGAGGCATCGGCAGCGTATCCATGACAATTTTTTGATTGTCTTAATCTTCGATCATAGGATGCCCTGGATGCAACCCATCCTTATCGAGCCTGCCTCTCATGGAACGTACCTCGCCCCTGAATGCCGTGGAACACAACAACACCCTCGGCTGGATCAATGGTTTTATCGGTGTGCTGATTTTCAGTGGCTCATTGCCGGCGACTCGGTTGGCGGTACTGGAATTCAATCCGATATTCCTGACCGTGGCCCGGGCAACAATCGCCGCGCTGCTGGGGCTGTGCCTGCTGTGGTTGTTCAAGGAAAAACGCCCGGCCCGCCATCAGTGGGTGCCGCTGATCATCGTCGCGCTGGGCGTGGTGATCGGCTTTCCACTGCTGACGGCACTGGCGTTGCAATACGTGACCTCCGCGCATTCCATTGTGTTTGTCGGCCTGCTACCCCTGGCCACCGCCGTGTTCGGTGTGCTGCGCGGAGGCGAGCGCCCGCGGCCAGTGTTCTGGCTGTTCTCGATACTGGGCAGCCTGCTGGTGATGGGCTACGCCGTCTCCCAAGGGCTAAGTGCGGCGCCTGCCGGCGACCTGCTGATGCTGCTGGCAATACTGGCGTGCGGCCTGGGTTATGCCGAGGGCGCAAAACTGTCCCGCACCCTCGGCGGCTGGCAGGTGATCTGCTGGGCACTGGTGGTGTCACTGCCGGTGGTGGCGCCCCTGACCTTGCTGCTGATGCCCGCCTCGTTCTCGGGCATCAGTCTGCCCGCCTGGCTGAGCCTGGCCTACGTGTCGTTGTTCAGCATGCTGATCGGCTTTGTGTTCTGGTATCGCGGGTTGGCCCAGGGCGGCATTGCTGCCGTGGGCCAGTTGCAGTTGCTGCAACCGTTCTTCGGCCTGGCGCTGGCGGCGACGTTGCTCCATGAGCGTGTCAGCCTGGGCATGCTGGTGGTCACCGTGGCGGTGATTCTGTGCGTGGCCGGCGCGAAGAGGTTCGCCCGCTAG
Organism: Pseudomonas spelaei; assembly: GCF_009724245.1. Lineage (GTDB taxonomy): Bacteria > Pseudomonadota > Gammaproteobacteria > Pseudomonadales > Pseudomonadaceae > Aquipseudomonas > Aquipseudomonas spelaei. Next base: position 76,485 of record NZ_WNNK01000021.1, read on the forward strand.
CGCCGCGTTTCAGCGCTGAGGCGCCACGATCTTGAACTTGATGGTGATTGCATTGGACACCGCACTGTCCGCCCATTCGCCCGCGCCGATATTGAAGTCACCACGCATGAGCACAAGCTCGCCATCGAACACGCCGATACCGCCCTGCTCCTTGAGAGCTACTTGCACATCGACCGGCCGGGTCTGCCCCTTGAGGGTCAGGTTGCCCGTGAACAGGTAAAGGTTGCCTCCCAAGTCGGTGACTCGCGTCGATTCAAAGGTGCCCACCGGAAACGTAGCCATATCGAACCAGCCGGGCTTGGTCAATTCGGTGTTGGCATCGCGGCTACCGGCATCGATGCTCGCCAGTTGGATCTTCAGCACAGCGTGGGAAGCGGCCGGGTTTTGCGTATCAAAATCCAGGGCCGCTTCATACTGGCTGAAGGTGCCGTACACCTGTTGGCCCATCTGGTCATAGGTGAAGCTGATGGTACTGGCCGCCGGATTGACGTAGGTGTATTCCACGGCCTGGGCGCTGCACAGGGCGAAGAGAGTCACCAGCGCGGCAGACGGCAAAAATCGGCGATTCATGGAGCTCTCCCCAAGGGCAAAGGGCGAGCACTGGATTTATTCCGGCATCTGGCATTAGGCTCGTGCCCTCTAACGCAGGTTAGCTGCCCCAGAACAATAAGGATCCCCGATGCACCACCTTTCATTGCAGGACACCACCGCCCCTGAAGGCATTTGCTACGGCTGCGGCGGCAGCAACCCCCATGGCTTGCATATCAAGAGTCGCTGGGATGCAGACGGTATCCACGTCATCGCCGAGCATCTGCCGGATGCCAGATACTCCGGCTGGCCCGACCTGGTTTACGGCGGGCTGATCGCAATGCTGGTGGACTGCCACTCCAACTGGACCGCCATGGCCTACCACTACCGGGCTGAAAACCGCGAACCGGGCAGCCTGCCTCGCATCGACTGCGTCACCGGCAACCTGGGCATCAAATTCATCAAGCCGACGCCGATGGGCGTACCGCTGACCTTGCGGGCAAAGGTTGAGGGTGAGGTCGGGCGCAAGAGCCGCGTGGTCTGCGAGGTGTACGCCGGTGACGTGCTCACGGCGATTGGCGATTCGATTTTTGTACGAGTCGATACCGGACAGTTGGCCGCCGCCGCCCATGGCCGGGATGCCTGATAGTGGTCTACATTCAGTGCCATCCGTTGAATGAGGAATACACCGATGACTCGTCTGACCGCCAAAGACTTCGCCCCTGAGCTGCTGGAACTCTACGACGGCTACGCCCACGGCAAGATCAACCGCCGCGAGTTCCTGGACCGCGCGGCACTGTTCACCTTGGGTGGGCTGACAGCCTCGGCGCTGCTCACGGCCTTGAGCCCGAACTACGCCCTGGCCGAGCAGGTGAAATTCACCGACCCGGACATCGTTGCCGACTACATCACCTACCCCTCGCCCAAGGGCAACGGCACGGTGCGCGGCTACCTGGTGCGCCCAGCCAACGCCAGCGGAAAAATCCCCGCCGTGGTGGTCGTACACGAGAACCGTGGCCTCAACCCGTATATCGAAGACGTCGCGCGGCGCTTGGCCAAGGCCGGCTTTATCGCCCTGGCCCCCGACGGCCTGACCTCGGTGGGTGGTTACCCCGGCAACGATGAAAAAGGTGTGGAGCTGCAGCAGAAAGTCGATCCTGAAAAGCTGATGAACGACTTCTTCGCCGCCATTGAATGGTTGATGCACCACGATGCCAGCACGGGCAAGGTCGGCATCACCGGCTTCTGTTATGGCGGTGGCGTGACCAATGCGGCGGCGGTGGCCTATCCCGAACTGGGTGCGGCAGTCTCGTTTTATGGGCGCCAGCCGGACGCCAAGGATGTGCCACGGATCAAGGCGCCGATCATGCTGCATTACGGTGAACTGGATACACGGATCAATGAGGGTTGGCCGGCGTATGAAAAGGCCTTGAAGGCCGCGGGCACCACGTATGAGGCGTTTATCTACAAGGGTGCCAATCATGGTTTTCATAATGATTCGACACCGAGGTATGACGAGGCGGCGGCGAACCTGGCGTGGGAGCGGACGTTGGGGTGGTTTCGTAAATACCTGGCTTAGCGCCGCCCTACCCACTCACCTCCTGCAACCACGCCTTGAACGCCAGCATCGCCGAGGTTTCGGTCCGCGACTGCAAGCGCGTCAGCCAGTAACTGCCCGTGGTGATGCCCACCTCGAACGGTTGCCGGATCACATCCGTGGCCAGTTGCCGGGAGAACATCATCGCCGGCGCCAGGGCCACACCCACCCCTTGCTGCGCGGCTTCCATCATCGCCAGGGACGAGTCGAAAACAATGCTGCGTGGCACCAGCGTATCGGCCGGCAGGCCAGCGGCCTGGAACCATTGGGTCCATTCATCGGCGCGGTAGGAGCGCAGCAAGGTGTGCTTCAACAGGTCGGCGGGGGTCTGCAATTGCCGGGCGATCTGCGGCACACACAGCACGGTGAGCGGCGCCTCCAGCAACCGGCACGCCTCAGTACCGTGCCAAGCACCCGCGCCGAAACGAATGGCGTAATCCAGGCCTTCAGCAGCCACGTCGACGCGGTTATTGTTGGTGGACAAGCGCAAATCGATAAAGGGATAACGCGCCTGAAAGTCCGGCAGTCGTGGCAGCAGCCAACCGACAACAAACGTCCCCACCGCGCCGACGGTCAGGACTTCGCGATAATGCCCACCCTCAAACCGGCTCAGGGTCTGGGCGATGCGGTCGAAGGATTCGCGCAGTACCGGCAGCAAAGTTTCGCCTTCGCTGGTGAGCATCAGGCCCCGGGGCAGGCGTTTGAACAAGGTGACATTAAGCTGTGCCTCCAGGCTTTTCACCTGGTGGCTGACCGCAGCCTGAGTGACGCACAGCTCGATGGCCGCCCGCGTAAAGCTCAGGTGGCGCGCCGAGGCCTCGAAGGCCCGCAAGGCATTGAGGGGCAGATGTGAACGAAGCATGCTTTGATCCAAATTTTTCTAATGGCTGCTGCGAGATATGGTCGTTTGCCCGATGGCGACAAACTGCCTAGATTTGCAACGCCCGCGCCGGTGCAGGTATCCAACGAATCAGCCTCATGGAAGCGACATCATCATGTACGAAAAATCTTTGTCTAGAGTGCGTAAAGTCACGATATTCGCCTTATTACTCGGCGCAGGCAACTGCATGGCAGCCACCGACATTCGCCAGGTTGTCGACGCAACGGTTAAACCGTTGATGCAACAACAGGCAATTGCCGGCCTCTCGGTAGCGATCGTGCAGAACGGTCAGGCGCAATACTTTAACTACGGCGTCGCCTCAAAGGACCGCCAGCAACCGGTCACCGAAAACACCCTGTTTGAAATCGGCTCGGTGAGCAAAACCTTCGCCGCCACCCTCGCGGGCTACGCCCAGGCCACCGGCAAATTGAATCTGGAGGCCCCCGCCAGCCAGTACTTGCCTGCGTTGCGGGGCGGCACGTTTGATCACATCAGCGTGCTTAACCTCGGCACTTACACAGCGGGTGGCTTGCCGCTGCAATTCCCCCCGCAAGCCGACAGTACCGACAAGATGATCGGCTACTACCAGCATTGGAAACCCGATTTCGCGCCCGGCACGCAACGCCTGTATTCCAACCCGAGCCTGGGCCTGTTTGGTTACCTGGCGGCGCAAAGCCTGGGGCAACCCTTCAACCAGGTGATGGAGAAAACCCTGCTCCCGAAACTCGGTCTCAAGCACACCTATATCAACGTGCCCAAGTCGCAAATGAACCTGTACGCCCAAGGCTATGACAAGGACGGCAAACCCTCGCGTGTAGGCCCGGGCGCCCTGGACAGCGAAGCCTACGGGATCAAGACCAGCACCTCGGACCTGATTCACTATGTCGAACTGAACATGAATCCGGCCAGCCTGGAAAAACCCCTGCAACAAGCCATCACGGCCACCCACACCGGCTACTACACGGTCGAAGGCACCACCCAAGGCCTGGGCTGGGAGATGTATCCTTACCCGATCAAGCTGGATGCTTTGGTTGCCGGCAATTCGGACTCCATGGCCTTTAAACCCCACAAGGTCACCTGGCTGACCCCGCCGCAACCACCCCATGCCGATACGCTGGCCAACAAGACCGGCGCCACCAATGGCTTCGGCGCCTACGTGGCCTACGTGCCCAGCAGAGGCATCGGTATCGTGATCCTCGCGAACAAGAACTACCCGAATGCCGAGCGCGTGAAAGCCGCCCACGCTATCTTGAGTGCCATGGATCAATAGGACCTTCATCAATAATGCCCGACCGCCAGTGGACACTACTCGACAGCCAGGGACAGCCGTTTTCCAGCGACCGCCCCGGCACTGTCGGCGGGCATAAAAAAAGCCGGCTCTATGGCCGGCTGGATTGCCCGGCCGCCCTGCGCGCTTTGGCACGGGGCGGCTATGTGGCGAGTCGAGTGTTTTTCCTGGATGAAGCGACAGCCAAGGCCGCGGGATATCGACCGTGTGCAGTGTGCATGCCGGCCGAATATGCGCGATGGAAAACTACATCCCCAACCACCCCGGCAACGCCAGCGAGATAAACGGCACATACGTGACGAGAATCAGGAACGCCAGCAGGATCATCAACCACGGCAACGCCGCCCGGATCGTCTGACCGAGGGTCAACCCGGTCACTGCCGATGTCACAAACAGGTTCAACCCCACCGGCGGGTGCACCAGGCCGATCTCCATGTTCACCACCATCACGATCCCCAGGTGAATCGGGTCGATGCCCAGCTTCATGGCAATCGGAAAGAAGATCGGCGCCAGGATCAGCACAATGGCTGACGGTTCCATAAAACTGCCCGCCACCAGCAGCACCACGTTGACCATGATCAGGAAGCCAATGGGCGTCAGGCCTTCGGAGATCACCCATGCGGTGATTTCCTGGGGAATCTGTTCGGTGGTCAGCACGTGGGCGAACAGCATGGCGTTGGCGATGATAAACATCAGCATGATCGCCAGCCGGCCAGACTCCAGCAGCACTTTCGGGCAGTCCCTGAATTTCATGTCCTTGTAGACAAACAGCGCCACAAACGCCGAATACACCGCCGCCACCGCCGCCGCCTCGGTCGGTGTGAACATACCGCTGTAGATACCGCCCAGGATGATCACCAGCAACAGCAGGCCCCAGAACGCACGACGGGCGCAGGTCAGCCACTCACGAAACGTGGCCCGTGGTTGTGCCGGCAGCTTCTTGATGCGCGCGACAATGTAGATCGCGATCATCAGCATCAGGCCCAGCAACAGCCCCGGGATCACCCCGGCCATGAACAGCTTGCCCACCGAGGTTTCGGTGGCTGCCGAGTACACCACCATCACAATCGACGGCGGAATCAGGATGCCCAAGGTCCCGGCATTGCAGATGATCCCGGCGCCGAATTCCTTCGGATAGCCCGAGCGCACCATGCCCGCCACCGCAATCGAACCCACCGCCGCCACCGTGGCCGGCGATGAGCCGGAGAGTGCGGCAAACAACATGCACGCCAGTACTGCGGCAATCGCCAGGCCTCCACGGATGTGACCGACGCAGGCATTGGCAAAGTCGATCAACCGTTGCGCCACGCCGCCGGTGGTCATGAACGCACCCGACAACAGGAAGAATGGAATCGCCAGGAAGGTGTAGGCGTCCGAGGTTTCAAACAGTTTGATTGCCAGTGAACTCACCGAGTCCGGGCTGAACATCAGGATCGATACAGCGCCGGACAACCCCAAGGCAATCGCAATCGGCACGCCAAGGAACATGAACACGAACAACAACAGGAACAGACAAAGAACGGCCATCAGTGACGCTCCTCATGGCTGCCCGCCAGCTTGCTGGCTTCACCGGCTTCGTCCGCCAGCCCCAGCCCGGTTTGCCGATGGGTAAAGATGCGGTAGAAAATTTCCAGGTAGCGGATGAACACCAGGGCGAAGCCGATCGGCACGATCACCACGATGTCGCCGACATCCACCCCGAACTTGTCGAGGTCTTCGGCGCCGATGTGTGCGGTCATCACCGCACTGACCCACTTGTAACTGGCGACCATGAACAAACCCGCATACGCCAGGCAGCACAGGCAAGCCAGCATCCCCAGCACACGCTGCACCGGGCGCGCGGTCAGCTTGACCAGCGCATCGACGCCCAGGTGGCCGGCGGTGCGCACACCGTAGGAAATCCCGAAGAAAATCAGCCAGCCGAACATGGCCTTGGTCAGGGCCACGCTCCAGGTCATGTCCTGGGCCAACCCCATGGTGCTGTCGCCCAAGGCATTGAAGAAGTGGCTGCTGAGGGCCCATCTGTCAGCCAGGGAAAAGAACAAGGTGTAGATGTTGTTGAGCATGACGTAGACAAAAGTCACCAGGGTCATGGCGGCCAGCAGGAAGGCGATAAAACCTTCCTCCAGGTGCTCCCAGACGCGCCTTAGCGTTTGCATGGCAAAACCTCGCGAAGCGGGAATAGGTATCGAGTTGGAAACCGGATCAACCTGTGGGATCCGACAAGCCCGGCTCCCACAGAAGCCGGTCCCGTCAGCTAGCCGTTACTGGTTGGAAGCATCCGCCGCCTGGATCAGGTCAGCACCGATTTCACCTTCGAACTTCTTCCACACCGGGCGCATAGCTTCGCGCCAGAGCTGGCGTTGCTCCGGAGTCAGTTCGATGATTTCGCTGGTCTTGGCGTCGATGATCTTCTGCTTGGCCGACTGGTTCAGCGCTTCGGCCTGTTTGTTCACCTCGACGGTGACCTCAACCATGACCTGGTCAAGCGTGGTGCGGACGTCCGGTGGCAGGCCGTTCCAGAATTTGGCGTTGGTGATCACCATGTAGTCGATCAGGCCATGGTTGGACTCGGTGAAGTACTTCTGCACCTCGTTGACCTTCTGGCTTTCATAGTTCGACCAGGTGTTCTCGGTACCGTTGACGGTGCCGGTCTGCAAGCCCTGATAGACCTCGGCAAAACTCATTTTGCGCGGGTTGGCGCGGATCGCCTTGAACTGTTCTTCCAGCACACTGGATGCCTGCACGCGGAACTTAAGGCCACGAGCATCCTTGGGTTCACGCAGGGCCTTGTTGGCCGACAATTGCTTGAGGCCGTTGTGCCAATAGGCCAGGCCGAGGATGTTCTTGTCCTGCATCGAGGTCAGCAATGCCTTGCCTTGGGCCGCCTGGAAACGGTCGACGGCGGCCAGGTCATTGAACAGGAATGGCAGGTCATAGATCTGCACCTGCTTGGTGTACTGCTCGAACTTGGCCAGGGACGGTGCCAGCATCTGCACGTCGCCCAGCAGCAGGGCTTCCATCTCCTTGCCATCGCCGAACAGTGACGAGTTCGGGTAAACCTCGACCTTGACCCGGCCCGGCAGGCGCTCTTCCGCGAGTTTCTTGAACAGCAGCGCGCCCTGGCCTTTTGGGGTGTTTTCAGCGACTACGTGGGCGAACTTGATCACAATCGGGTCCGCCGCCTGGGCCAGGCCCGCGGCAAACAAGGTGGCGGCGCAGAACAGCGCCCGAGAAAGCTTGAGCATGGAATTCACCTTCTTATTGTTGTGTTATAGGGCAAGGTGCCTGATGTCACGCGTATAGAGAATTTCGAATTTTAGATACCTGCGTTCGGCGTGGACGAACGCCAACCTGGCAGACAATCCAAAATCCAGGTGGGAGCTGGCTTGCCTGCTCCCACATTTTTAGAGCTGTGCTGCCAGTAATCTTTGCGCTCGCAACAACACCGGCGCATCCACCATCTGCCCGTCCAGCTGGTACGCCCCGGCCCCGTGGGCACCCGCCGCCACCACCCGTTTTGCCCAGGCCAGGTCCTCGGCACTGGGAGCCAGCGCCTGGTGAATCACCGCCACTTGCTTGGGATGGATACACAGCGCCCCGGCGAAGCCCATTTCATAGGCATGCCGAATCGAGCGACGCAGGCCTTCAGGGTCGTCGATGGCCGGGTGTACACCATCCAGCGGCGCCACCAGCCCGGCGGCGCGCGAGTGCACGATCAGCGCCAGGCGCGCCTGGTCCAGGGCAAAGTGCGCCGCCGGGGAGTTGCTGCTCAGGTTCAAGTCCAGCGCCAGGTCCAGGCCGCCAAACGACAGGCGCTCGACCTGCGGCGCATGGGCGATTTCAGCCACCGCCAGCAAGCCTCGCGCACTTTCGATGATCGGCCAGATGGCCTTGCCCGTCGCGGCCACCACCGCCACCTGGGCCGCGCTTTCCACTTTGGGCAGCAACACGCCCGCCACCTCGGCATGCGCCTGGCAGAACGCGACGTCGGCAAAGTGCTCGGGATGTTCGGGCGCGTTGATCCGCACCCACACACGGGCCCCTGGTGTTGCCTGCAAAAACACCCCGAGGTTGTCCCGGGCCTGGCGCTTGAGTGGTTCTTCAACTGCGTCTTCAAAATCGACAATCACCGCGTCGGCGCCGCTGGCCAACGCCTTGGCAAAACGCTCGGGGCGGCTGCCGGGGACGAACAGTGCAGAGCGCACTATGGGATGGGACATACCTATATTCCTTCTTCTAAACATCTCGAATTCTGTAGCCGCTGCCGAGGCACGAGGCTGCGATGCGCGTCCGCAGGACCGCCCTCTGGGGCCGCTGCGCAGCCCATCGCAGCCTCGTACCTCGACAGCGGCTACAGCCAGCGCAGCGTCGTGCCAGCAGCGGCTACACGACTCGACGTGCTCTTAATTGTTCAAGGGTTTCGGTCGAGTAACCCAGGCCTTTGAGAATCGCCTCGGTGTGCTGCCCGAGCCCCGGCACGCCGTCCATCCTTGGGGTAAACGCCGCATTGCGGGCCGGCGGCAGCAGCGACGGCAACTTGCCCGCCGGGCTGTCGACTTCGCGCCAGCTGTCGCGGGCCTTGAGTTGCGGGTGGTCCCATACGCCCTGCATGTCGTTGACCCGGGCACTGGCGATCTGCGCTTCTTCCAGACGCTGGATCACCGCCTCCGCCGTCAGTTGAGCGAAACTGTCGACGATGATCTGGCGCAGCACTTCACGGTTGGCCGAGCGCTTGAAGTTCGCCGAGAAACGTTCGTCAGCCGCCAGTCCTGGAGTCAGCAGAACCTTGTCACAAAACGCCGCCCACTCGCGCTCGTTCTGCAGGCCGAGCATCACCGTGCCGCCGTCACCGGTGGGAAACGGCCCGTAGGGATAAATCGTCGAATGGGCCGCACCGGCACGCGGCGGCTGGGGGGCGCCGTCGAAGGCGTAGTACATCGGGTAGCCCATCCACTCCACCAGGCTTTCGAGCATGCTGACGTCGATGCGACTGCCCTTCCCGGTTTTGCCCCGCAGCAGCAACGCCGAAAGAATCCCGCTGTAGGCATACATCCCGGCGGAGATATCGGCGATGGAGCAACCGGCCTTGGCCATCTGGTCGTCACCCGGGCCACCGGTCACCGAGAGAAAACCGCCTTCGCTCTGGATCAGCAGGTCGTAGGCTTTTTTCTTCTCATAAGGGCCGCCCTCGCCGTAGCCAGAAATGTCGCAGACGATCAGCCGTGGAAAGCGCTCATGCAACGCTTCAAATGACAACCCCATGCGCGACGCTGCACCCGGCGCAAGGTTCTGCACCAACACATCGGCGTCGGCCAGCAGGTGCTCGAGGATGTCGCCCGCCTCGTCCTGCTTGAGGTCCAGGGTCAGGCTTTCCTTGGAGCGGTTGGTCCAGACGAAATGCGAGGCCAGGCCACGCACGCGCTCGTCATAACCTCGAGCAAAGTCACCGGCACCAGGGCGCTCGATCTTGATGACACGGGCACCCAAATCGGCCAACTGGCGGGTGCAAAACGGTGCAGCAATCGCGTGTTCCAGGCTGACGACAGTGATGCCGTCCAACGGTCGTTGATTAGCAGTCATGACGATTCCCCTAAAGCCAATGGTCCAGAGACACGGCGTTGCGCAGATCCCAAACCTTCTGGATCAGCTCACCGCTCTGCGCAGGCGTGCGGGCGCCACTGAACCGGGTCAGACGCTGGAACTTGTCAGCCAGTTCTTCCCGGCTCAGCGTGTTGCCCGGATCGCCCTTGGGTTCGTCGATAGCGCCGTGCAACACACGACCGTCAACCGTGGTGAGCACCACCCGGCCCAGCCAGCGCTGCGGATAGGCACCATCGACTTCGCGGTCCAGGGTCATGCCGACCTTGTCGCGAAACGCCGACACGTTCGAATCGTTAAGCGCAAACGCCTGGAATTCGGTCAACCCAGCCTTGCCATGTACGGCGATCAGACCCAACACAGTGCCCATGGAAAACTTGGCCTGGTGTACGCTCTGCGGCACGCTCACGCGGCCCAATACGTCGATGGCGCCTTGGTGAACGCGGGTTTCTACGTGGGCGATCTGCTCATGGCTGAGGCCTTCACGCTGCATCAAACCCAACAGCGCATCGGCAGCCGGGTGGGTGTGACGGCAAGACGCGTGGAACTTGAACGAGGTTTCCAGCAGGGCCCAGCGACTGCCCAGGCGATCGGACAATTTGCTTGGGTCGGCGTCGGTGGACATGCCCGCCGCCAGACCCTGATCGCCCTCCAGAATATTGCGCGCACCGGTCAGGCCGTCTGCCGTCAAATATGCCGCCAGCAAGCCATCGGCAGCGGCCTTGGCGGTATGCAACTGCTTGGAGTCGGCAGCGTCCCGCAGGAACTCCCATAATCCGGCAGCCTGGGTGCCGGCGCTGCCCAACAGGTTGATGAACTGCTCTTCGTTGAAATCCAGCAACTTGCCCACCGCGACGGCGGCGGCCAGGGTGCCGACGGTGGCCGTGGTGTGGAAGATTCGATAATGGGAGCGGCCCATGAATTCACCGATGCGAATCCCCGCCTCGTAGCCGGCCACCGAGGCCAGCAACAGCTCACGGCCTGACTTGCCAAGATCCTGCGCCGCCGCAAATACCGCTGGAAACACCACGGTTGCTGCGTGCAGGACCGAACTGTTGTGCAAGTCGTCCTGCTCCACCAGGTGCGACGAGGCGGCGTTCACCAATGCGGCGAAATACGCACTGCTGCTGGCGCCGTTGACGATGATTTGCGCAGGTCCGGTGGCCGGGCCCATCTTCCGGGCATAACGCTCGAACAATGGGATCGGATGTGCGCCTTGGCTGGCCAGCGCCGAAGCGAGCCAGTCGAGAAACAGGTCCTCGGTGCGGGCCAGCACGTGGTCGGGCAGTTGTTCGTAATCCAGCGCAGCCAGGAATCGGCACAGGGCTTGGGTATGGCTCATGGTCAGGCCCTCAGAAGCTGCGCGGCAGCTCGAGCAGATGCTCGGCCACGTAGGACAGGATCAGGTTGGTGGAAATCGGCGCCACCTGGTACAGGCGGGTCTCGCGAAATTTGCGCTCCACGTCGTATTCGCAGGCAAAGCCAAAGCCGCCATGGGTTTGCAGGCAAGCGTTGGCCGCTTCCCAGGAGGCCTTGGCCGCCAGGTACTTGGCCATATTGGCGCTGGCCCCGGCGTTGGCACCGATGTCGTATTCCGCGCAGGCACGCCAGCGCATCAGGTCCGCCGCTTCGATTTCGATATGGGCTTCGGCAATCGGGAACTGCACACCCTGGTTCTGCCCGATGGGCCGGCCAAACACCACACGATCACGGGCATAGGCGCTGGCCTTCTCGATAAACCAGCGGCCGTCACCGATGCATTCGGCGGCGATCAACGTGCGCTCGGCATTCAGGCCGTCAAGGATGTAGCGAAAGCCCTTGCCCTCCTCGCCAATCAGGCTGTCTTCAGGCAACTCAAGATTGTCGAAGAACAGCTCGTTGGTTTCGTGGTTGACCATGTTGGCGATGGGTTGCACGGTCAGGCCGTTGCCAATGGCGTCACGCAGGTCCACCAGGAAGATCGACATGCCTTCGGACTTCTTCTTGACCTCGGCCAGCGGCGTGGTGCGTGCCAGCAGGATCATCAGGTCGGAGTGTTGAACCCGTGAGATCCACACCTTTTGGCCGTTGATCACGTATTTGTCGCCACGCTTGATGGCGGTGGTCTTGATCTTGGTGGTGTCGGTGCCGGTGGTGGGCTCGGTGACGCCCATCGATTGCAGGCGCAACTCACCGCTGGCCAGTTTCGGCAGGTAGAAACTTTTCTGCGCCTCGCTGCCGTGGCGCAGCAAGGTGAACATGTTGTACATCTGGCCGTGAACAGTGCCGGAGTTACCGCCGCAGCGGTTCACTTCTTCGAGGATCACCGAGGCTTCGGCCAGGCCCAAACCTGAGCCGCCGTATTCCACGGGAATCATCGCCGCCAGCCAGCCAGCGTCGGTCAGGGCCTTGACGAAGGCTTCAGGGAAGCCCTTTTCTTCATCAACCTTGCGCCAGTAGGCAGCATCGAACTCGGCACACAAGGCGCGCACGCCTTCGCGGATAGCGTTCAGTTCGTCGTTGTCGTTGGGATTCATTAACGGCTCTCCGCCTGTTGTTATGGGGCTATTCGAAAGAAAGGTCGGCGCGCTGGGCCAAGCCATCAGCGTTGCCGGCCCAGAGTTCGGCGACACCGGGCGCGGTGATGCGTCCGCCGACGTCAAAGGGCTGCGGAGCAATCAACGGGCGCACGCCGCGATAGGCAAAGCGGCGCAAGGTCGCCTCGGGATGGGCGCGGCAAAACGCACGCAGGCTCAGGGTGGCAATCAGCGGGCCGTGCACCACCAGGCCCGAATAACCTTCAGTGCCGGTGACATAGGGGTAGTCGTAATGAATGCGGTGGCCGTTGAAGGTCACGGCGCTGTAGCGGAACAGCAAGGTCGGGGTGGGATCGACGGCTTCGCGCCAATCGCCCTGGGGCAACACATCGCCATTGCCCTGCTTGGGTGGCGTCGGTTCGCGGTAGACGATGTCCTGTTCTTCGCGGATCGCCAGGCGGCCGTCCTGGGAATAGTCATGGCGCACGGTGACAAACAGCAGCGAGCCGGTGCGGCCGGTTTTTTCTTCCACCTGGGTGATGGTGGACACGCGGCTGGCGGACTCACCGGCGCGCAAGGCATGGAAAAACTCGATGCGCCCACCAGCCCACATGCGGTTGCGATTATCGGCCGGCGGCAAGAAGCCGCCACGGGCCGGATGACCGTCGCTGCCCAGGGCAGATTCCGGCAGCGGGTCCTGGAAAAAACACCATTGCCACAATGGCGGGACAGGCTCGCCGTCGGCGGGTACCGCCTCACCCAAGGTCGCAGCGATACGTTTGAGCAGGTTGTGGCTCAAGTGGTCGTGGGCGGTTTCGCTACGGCCGATCCAGTCTGTGGCGCTCATCAGGTGCATGTCCTCGGGCAGGGAATCTGTCCGGATCATGCAAGCCATTCGCCGTTCTGAGAATTTGCATTTCAATAAAGCAGCGTTCGGCTATGCTGAACGCCGCTGACTTATTCGGGAGACTTCCATGCACTTCGATCTGGCCGACTTGCGCCTGTTTATCCATATCGCCGAGTCCCCGAGCCTGACCCAGGGCGCCAAACGTGCGTTCCTCTCGCCCGCCGCCGCCAGCGCACGAATCAAAGCCCTGGAAGGCCAACTGGAAACCCGCCTGCTGTACCGCGACAGCCGTGGCGTGGAGATCACCCCGGCCGGCGAGCGGCTGCTGCACCACGCCCGATTGATCATGCGCCAGGTGGATTACCTCAAGAGCGAGTTCACCCAATACGGCGTTGACTCGGCCGGGCATATCCGCATCTTCGCCAACACCACGGCGGTGACCGAATTTCTGCCGGAAGTGCTCGCCGGCTTCCTCTCCAAACGCCCCGGCGTCACCGTGGACCTGCAAGAGCGCCTGTCCCGGGACATCGTCCGCGGCGTGCTCGACGGCACCAGCGACATGGGCATCATCGCCGGCCCGGTAGAGGCTGCAGGCTTGCAAGTGCTGCACTTCAGCACTGATCACCTGGTACTGATGGTGCCCACAGGTCACCCCTTGGCGGATCACCCATCGGTGACGCTGGAGCAAACCCTGGCTTATCAACATATCGGCCTGCACGAAGGCAGCACCCTGCTGAGTTTCTTGCGCGAGCATGTGGAACGGCTCGGCAAGCACTTGTCACTGCGGATTCAGGTGTCGAGTTTCGAGGCGATCTGCCGAATGGTCGAGGCCGGCGTGGGCATCGGCATCATCCCCGAATCCGCTGCCGTACGGCACAGCCGGACCATGCAACTGGTCACCATCAAGCTCGATGAAAGCTGGGCGATGCGCGAGCGCAGCATCCTGGTGCGGGAGCTGGAAGCCTTGCCCGGCACCATTCGCGCGTTGATCGCCACGTTGATGCCGGAACCGGGTGGTTCACCTCAGGCAGAGGCCGTGCCGCATTGCGCGCAAAACTTGGCGCCGGCCACCATCACCGAACCACACTGAACACAGGCTGCCGGCACGAGTGAGGTGCCGCATTGCCTGCAAAAGCGTGCGTCATCGGGATTCATCACCCGGCAGCCTGGGCAACGGGTACCGCCCGTGTCCGTCGGTGTCACGCCTTGGCTGTACTGTCCATGGCGACCGCCATTGGAACCGTGCCCACCATTGGAACCGTGGCCGCCAGAGCCGTGATGACCGCCCAGCATTTTTTTGAAAAAGCTCATGATGATGACTCCATGAATTCAAGACCCTGGCGCATCGGATGACATGCCCGTAGCCGCAGTAAAAACCCTGAAGTAACTATAGAGTCAACCGAATAAATCAACACCACCCTCATGTCGATGTGAAAACGTTGCCAAGCAGAAGCTGCCGGCTACCCTGTGAAAGACGCCCACCCTGCATGAAGGAGACAGTCCCATGTTGCTCGAAGGTTCCTGCCATTGCGGCGCCGTCACGTTCAGCTTGACCAGTCTTCACCCCTACCCTTACCAGCGCTGTTACTGCTCGATCTGCCGCAAGACCCAGGGCGGCGGCGGTTATGCGATCAACCTCGGGGGTGATGCCGACAGTTTGAAAGTGCGCGGGCGCAAACAGATCTCGATCTACCACGCCCGGATGAAGGCGCCGGGTGACCGCCGCTTTCATGCCAGCAGCGCTGAACGGCATTTCTGCTCGCAGTGCGGTACGGCGCTGTGGCTGTTCAGCCCCGAGTGGCCGGAGTTGATTCATCCGTTTGCATCGGCCATCGACACACCACTGCCGGTACCGCCGGAACATACGCATTTGATGTTGGGGTCCAAGGCGCCGTGGGTGGAAGTGTCCGTGCGACCGGGGGATCAGCAATTTGAGGAATATCCCGAGGAATCGATTGCGCAGTGGCATGAGCGGTTGGGGTTGGTGTCGCCCTGAGGAGTGGATCTGACTGCTCGCCACCAACACCACACATTCATCCTCTTAACACTCTTTGACAGTTTCCAGACAAAGCTCTCAAAGACTGTTGGACAGGCGCTGCGTAGCATTCGAGCATCCAAATTACCTTCCGGGTGTTCGTCATGTTTCGCACGTTGCGCAGTATTCCGCTGCTGGGCTGTCTGCTGAGCAGCATCGGCTGCCACGCACAGCCGCCGGCAGCGCCGCCCATTCCCAAGGGCGACTACGGTGCAATCATTCGCTACCTGCAAAACCGCATTCCCCTGGAAATGGCGCGCTATAACGTACCGGGGTTGTCCATTGCCCTGGTCAACGGCCAGGAGCTGATCTGGGCCCGCGGCTTCGGTTATGCCGACAAGGCTCGGGGCGTGCCGGTGTCGCCCAATACCGCGTTCCGCGCGGGGGCGATTTCCAAGCTGATCACGGCCAGCGCCGCCTTGCAGTTGGTCGAGCAAAACCGCCTGGCCCTCGATACGCCGATTCAAGACACCCTCAAGGAGTTCTACGTACGCTCGCGCTTTCACGCCGACCAAAGCGCCGCCGACCGCGACGTCACCTTGCGTCGCTTGCTCAGCCACCAGTCCGGGCTGCCCAGTGAACACCTGCGGGACCTGCGCAGCGGGTTCGCCATGAGCCAGATGCCGATGCGGGTCTCGGGCGTCTGGCTGAGCACGCCACCCGGCACTCAGGTGGCCTACTCCAACCTGGGTTATTCGCTGGTGGGCGCAGCCATCGAGCGCAGTGCCGGACAAGACTTCGAGGTCCAGCTGCAGCGCAGTTTGTTGAAACCTCTGGAGATGAACCAATCCAGTTTTGTTGGCAGCAATACTGAAGTCGGGAACCGTTCACAGGGTTATCAGGACGGTACTGCCAGCGCCGACGCCCAGATCCGCGACCTCGCCGCCAGCGGTTTGTGGGCCAGCCCCAAGGACCTCAGCCATTACGTGCAGATGCTGTTCGCCCAAGGCAACTACAAAGGCAAGCGTGTGCTGGACGATGCATCCATCAACGAAATGTTCACGCAGCAAAACGTCGGTAACGTACTCGACTTCGACTGCAAGATCGGCCTGGGCTGGTTTCTTGCGCCCTGTGGCGATGAACCGGTCGCTCCCGGCGTGCGCACGTATCAGCACAGCGGTGCCGGCGACGACTTCGCCGCTCAACTGACGATGCTGCCGGACCAGCAGTTGGCTGTGATCATCATGGCCAACGACAGCAACGCCGAAGACATGGTCGCGTCCCTGGCCACGCATGCCCTGCGCATGATGCTCCAGGCGCAGACCGGAGAGGTCGCCTGCGCCGACAATTGCCAGAATCCGGCCGGCGGCAAGGATCATCGGCGTATCCCCGCTGCTATCGACCGCAAGCGCCTGGCCGGTTTCTATGCCACCTCCTGGGGCGTCTTGCGCATCAAGGATGAAGACGGCCAGTTGCACGGTGAGCTATCCGACACCCGCTTCGAACTGCTGCGCGATGATCATGACTGGCTGCGTGCCCAGAAAAAATTCCTCGGATTCTGGCTCAAGGACCTGGGCGAGTTGGGCCGGGTTCAGCTGGATGTGGTGACCGTTCAAGGACGCCAGGTACTGATCGCCAAGAGTCATGGCCAACGAGTACCGGTGGGCGAGCGGATCGAGCCAACACCACTGACCGGCGCCTGGGCCAACACTGTCGGTACGTATCAAGTGCTTAACACTCACGAGCCCGATGCCCCGCTGAGCGGCATCAGCGTGCGCCTGGAAGAAGGTTTCCTGGTGATTCGCGGGCAGTTGCATGACGAGCCCTTGACCGATTACATCCTGTTGCCGGTGGACAACGCCCACGCGGTACTGGCCGGCAACGGCTATGGCCTGGGCGACACCGTGAGCCGCCAGGTCAACGGCCTCAGCGCCTCGGGCTACCGCTTCAAGCGTACCGATTCACCCCACATCAACTTGAGTTTCTAAACCACGGACGAAAAAAAGCGTGATTGCGCGCCAATACAATTTCCCTACAGAACTGAACGTCGCCTGCGGGTAAGTTACGCCCCGACGTCACACTAAACATTGATCGATCAATGACATACCACACGTGTCAGTGGATTGCAGTTTTCATCGTACCAATAGCGCAGTACCTGTACATTTTGGGGAACGACTATCAAGCCTCTTAACAGATTGCATTCTTGCCGGTCGCTCTGCGCACTCTCGTTAGTGTTAGTAGCGCTTGCAGGATGCTCCGTAGCACCACTGCCGGAGTTGAAACCGCCGACGCCAGATGCATGGCGCAACGCACAACGCCCTCTGTCGCCCCAGCAACCCGATCTGAATCAATGGTGGCAGGCGTTCAACGATCCCCAGCTCAATGCCCTCGTGGATCGAGCGTTACAGAACAATTTAGACGTCGCCCAAGCGGTAGAGCGCTTGCGCGCCATCCGGGTCATCAGCCAACACGCGCAGTCACCCTACTTGCCCTCTCTGAGCATCAATACCAAGGATGCCGTCAGCCCGGATACCAGCACCTCCTACTTCCTGATCGGTTTCGATTCGGTATGGGAGCTCCCGTTGTTTGGCGCGAAACAAAGTGCTGATCGCCTCGCCCAGGGCAACAAGACGTTGGTGGAAACCGATTTGCGCAGGGTACAGGTGTCACTCGTGGCCGAAGTCAGCCGGCGCTGGATCGAGTTGCGGGCAGCGCAACAAATGGAACACACCCTCGCGGCCATCCGCGACATCCAGCATGAAAAGCTGGCGCTGCTACTCGTTCGCGAACAGCTCGCCCTGGCACCGCACTCAGACGTAGCGGCGGCACAGGTTGAGCTGGCGCAGGCACAGATGGCCCTGACCCGTCCGCGCCAACGGATAAACCGCAGTGCGCAGCAGTTGGCGGTGTTGTCCGGCCAGAACGAGCCAGACCCTCTCTGGCTACAACCCGGACCGCCACCGACACTTGGTCACTGGCAACTCAATAGCGTACCGACTGACCTGCTGCGCACGCGCCCGGAAATTGCCAGCGCCGAAGCCGAAGTGATTGTCGCGGCCGGAGAACTTGGCATGAGCCGGGCCGATATCTACCCGCACATCAGCTTCGGTACCTCACTGCAGTGGTCGTTGAACATTGCCAGCAATCGCCGCAAGACGCCCAGCGGCAACAGCATTTTCTCTGCAGGACCTGGGATCAGCATTCCCTTGTTCGACTGGGGCCAGCGTGTCGCCAATGCGAAAGCCAAGGACCACCAAATGCAGGCCGCCGTCCTGGCGTATCGGCAATCGGTATTGGAAGGCATTGCTGAAACCGAAACCGCCATGGGTGACCTGGAGCAATTGCGTGTGCGTGAGCAATCATCCCGACAGGCTTATACCGCCACGCAAACCCGTCTGGATGCGCTGCAGCAACAGGCCGGACTGGGACTGTTGAGCACATTGGACCTGAGCAATGCACAGGTGGAAAAACTGCGCGCCCAGCACCAGGTCGACAGGGCCAGTGCCGAGCGTAACATTGCCTACGTCGCGCTCTATAAGGCTCTCGGCGGTGCGCCGCTGCCGGCAACGTCTCTCAAGGATACTGACTGATGGTTGCGCTCGCCCGTCAAACGCTGATCCATGAGTGGCGTCGCTTCCTGCCGGCAATGATTGCCGTGGGCTTCGCCGGACTGCTGCAATTGCTTCAGACGGCACTGGTACTGGGTATCTTCAGCAGCGCCAGCGTATACATCACCGGCTCCACCGCCGATCTCTGGGTGGGTTATCCCGGCACCCAAAGCGTCAACCTGGGCCGACCGATCGACGCCGGCGTGGAGATGCGTTTGCGCATGGATCCCGATGTGCTCAAGGTGGAGTCATTCCGCTGGGTGGATGCCGATTGGCGCGGCGCTCGTGACACAGGAGGCGTTTCGGTCTTTGTCTCCGGTATCGATGCCGGGCCACAAGGCCTGATGTTCGACCGCGTACTGCCCACCGCACTGCGGGTGCGTCTGAATGAGCCGGGGGCGGTCATCGTTGACCGCGCCGACCTGGACAGCCTGGGCGTCAACCTGGGAGAGGCCGCCACCATCAACGGTCATCGGGTGCGTGTGGTCGGCGTCACGAGCGGATTGCGGGCATTGGGTGGAGTCAACGTGGTGGCTTCCCTGGCGACCGCTCGCCAACTCGATACCGTCGCCGCTGATCGCATTACCTACCTGGTGGCCAAAATACGCGACCCGAGCCAGGCGGATGCGGTTGCCGCGCGCCTTGGCGGCGCGTCGGCCTTCGGCAGCTACGCCGTCTGGACCGCAGACCAGTTCGCTCAACGCTCACAGACGTACTGGATGTTCGATACCGGGGCCGGAGCCGGCGTACTGTTTTTAGCCGCAATCGTGTTCCTGGTGGGGGCCGTGATTACCAGCCAGACCCTGGTGGCTGCCGTCATTGGGTCGATCCGCGAATACGCGACTTTGAACGCCCTCGGCGTCGGCGTGACAGCGCTGCGCAAAGTGGTGATGGAACAAGCGTTCTGGGTGGGAGCATTGGGATTGCTGGGCAGCACGGTCCTGGCCTGCCTGTTCTTCGCCCTTGCTCATTACTACAACGTTCCCGTGGCGCTCTCGCCCGTGGCGGCCCTGGCTTGTCTGCTCTTGAGCATGGCCCTGGTCCTGGTGTCCGGCCTGGCCGCCATCCGCACGCTGCGCCATGCCGACCCGACAAGCCTTCTGAGATAAACAGCCCATGAACCACCTGACAACGACAACACCCTTCACCCTGCAGGCCAGCGGTATCAGTAAGTCGTTTACATCAGGCCAGGTTGCCAGCACGGTGCTGCATGACATCACCCTGGCGATACGGCCTGGCGAGCTGACCTTGATCTCGGGACCTTCCGGTTGCGGGAAAAGCACGCTGCTGGCCATTCTCAGCGGCTTGCAGCGACCCGACCAAGGCTGCGTCATGGCCCTGGGACAAGACCTGGGAACGCTCGACGCCCGGGCACTGGAGCGCTTTCGCCTGCACCACACCGGGTTCGTATTCCAGGGTTTCAACCTGTTCCCCGCCTTGACGGCGCTGCAGCAGGTCGAGTTGCCCTTGAGCTACCTGGGGCTTACGACGAAGGAAGTGCACCGGCGGGCGGCTCAGGCGCTGGAAGAAGTCGGTCTTGGCGCGCGCATGAAACTGCGCCCTGCCGAGTTGTCCGGCGGCGAAAAACAGCGCGTGGCCATCGCCCGCGCCGTGGCCAAGGAGCCCGAGTTGCTGTTCGCCGACGAACCCACCAGCGCCCTGGACGCCGCCAACGGCCAGGTCGTGATCGATATCTTGCACCGCATCGCACGCGAGCACGGTACGACCGTGCTGTGTGTCAGCCACGACCCTCGCCTCGTGAGCCACACCGACCGTGTGTTAGCCATTGAAGACGGCCGCATCATCAGCGATCACCCCCCTCACCTCCGGCCGGTCAACGCTACCGGCCCCCAGGAACACTCCGTATGAATTCGCGTTCACTGCACCCTTGGCTTGTCCTGATCAGCGCCTGTTTCTTCCTGACCGGTTGCCCCCGAGAAGACGCCCCCGCTAAAACAACCGCCTCATCAGCGACGTACCTGGCGGTTGCCCGTGGCCGTGTGGATGTTGAAGGTGGCCTGCTCAAGCTGGGTGTTACCCGCGACGGCATCGTGGCCGATATCAAGATCAAAGAAGGCGACCACGTCCGAAAAGGTCAGTTACTGTCATCGCTGGACAGCGAACTGGCACGGTTGGCAGTCAGTGCCGCCCAGGCCGAGCAACAACAGGTTCAGGTTCAAGCCAAGCAATTGGAAAGACGCTTCAAGTTTGCCGACCAGAAGGCCACTCGCCTGGCGAAGGCGGCCGCGGCGGGTGCTGGAGATGGCCAGAGCGCCGATGACGCTCGGGAAGCCGCCGCCCAACTGCACGACGACATTGAGAAGAACCGTGGGGACGCCGAAACAGCCACCAGAAAGCTCACCACCGCACGCTATGAGCTGGCGCAACGCAGCCTCTATGCACCGGTCGACGCTGAAGTGGTTCGACGCCTGATCCAGCCTGGCGCCGCCGTCTCGTTCCAGTCAGGACCCGCCTTCATCCTGTTGCCGAACCAGGCACGTATCGTGCGAGCCGAGTTGAACGAGTCATTTGTTGGTGCGGTACTTCCCGGGATGAAAGCCGAAATATCGGACGAGAGCGGCAACGACTCACCGCCGCTGTCCGCCCATGTGGTGCGCATCAGTGCCGTATTGGGCAACAGCACCCTCGAAGACGATCCGCAGGTACGGGCCAACATGCGTACCGTTGAATGCATATTGGCCTTCGACCAGCCTGCGCCTGCGTCACTGCGCGTGGGTCAACGCATGCTTGTGCGGTTTGGGGCGCAGTAGTTTCTGGCGTTGTAGTCCTGGCACCCAAGTGTGCCAGGACCACCGCTGACGAGCCGCCATCCCCCCGTAGATACAAGCCGTTGTCTGAATTAGTCGACATGCGCCCACGTCATCCGAAATGACGCACCGCCCCACTCCGAATCCAGCACTTCAACCTGCCCGCCATGCCACTGGCTGACCCGCTTCACCAACGCCAACCCGAGGCCGAAGCCACCGGTACGGCGGTCACGGCTGGCATCCAGGCGCAGGAAGGGTTCGAAGATCTTCGCCCGGCCATCCAGCGGCACTCCAGGACCATCATCGTTAACCCGCACTTCATAGCCTGCGCCAAACTTCACCAACGACACCTCAACGCGATGGTCGGCATAACGAATGGCATTACGCAGCAGGTTAATCACTGCCCGCGCCATGAAACGCGGTTCAATGCGGATGTAGTCGACTTCACAGGTACGCAACAGCAACTGCACCCCAGCCGCTTCCGCCTCCAGGGCGACACTGCCAATCACGCTGTCGAGCCAGCTGTGCGCCTCGATATTTTCCCGCGTGACCTGCGTGGCGCCACGCTCAAGGCTGGCGTAGGTCAACAGTTCCGAGACCATTTCTTCCAACTCGCCCAGGTCAGCGTACATATCAGCAATCAGTGCGCGGCTCTGCCGTGGGTCGGCCTGTTGTTTCAACTGATCCAGCTCGAACGACAACCGCGCAATCGGCGTACGCAGCTCGTGGGAAACCGCGTTGGTCAATTCCCGCTGGTTGGCGATCAGGCTTTCGATGCGCTCGGCCATCTGGTTAAAGTGCCCGGCCAATTCGCGCACGGTGGAGCGCCGTGGCAAGAGGATCCGCGACCCCAGGTCATTATCACCAAAACGCTGGGCCGCCAGGCGGATGTGTTCCAGATCGCGCCAATGGGGGCGAACCCAGAAATACAGGACCAGCGCCAGGCTCACACCGAGGAAGCCATAGGCCCACAGGTACAGCCATTTGGGCTCTTCCGGCAGCTTGACATTAAGCAGTTGCGGGCCGCCGTCGATATCGGCAATGAACTCCATGAAGTCCCCACGTACCACCACCTGCCCAGCGGCCAACAGTTGCTGCTCGCGCTCGGTCAACCCCGCCGAACTGCGCGGCATCAACGCCAGATGCAGCCCGTAATGGGTTTGCAGCTCGGCCAGGCGGCCGGCACGCGCGGCATCAGGCACCGGCCGCAGTTGCTCCACTACGCCATACATCGGCCCACGCATTGCCTCGCGGTTATAGGTCTCGTTGGCCTCAGGCATCAGCTCATCGAAGGTAAAGTTCACCAGCCAGATCGCCCCCGCCAGCCCCAGGGCCAGAATCACATACAGGCGTAGAAACAGCCGTAACATCTAGACCTCCCAGGCGAACGGATTGAACAAATAGCCCTTGCCCCAGATGGTCTTGATGCACACCGGCTCCCTGGGATTATCATTAAGTTTGCCGCGCAGCTTGCTGATGTAGACGTCGACGCTGCGGTTGAGCCCATCGAAGGCAATCCCGCGCATGCGGTTGAGGATGTCATCACGGGAGAGGATTTTCCCGGCGCTGCTGGCCAGCAACCACAGCAGTTCGAACTCCATGGTGGTCAGGTCGACTTTCTCGTCACCCAGGCTCACCACTCGGCAACTGCGGTCGATGGACAGCCGGCCAAACTCCAGGGAACCGCGCACGGTCGGCTCCGGCACCTGGCGCCGCTGCAAGGCACGCAGACGCGCCAGCAGCACGGGCGGCTTGATCGGTTTGATCACATAATCGTCGGCACCGGACTCCAGGCCCAGGATATGGTCCAGGTCATCTTCCTTGGCGGTGAGGATTACGATGGGGGTGTCGGAGACATTGCGAATCTCGCGGCACACATGCAGGCCACTCTGGCCAGGCAACATCAAGTCGAGCACGACGATCTTGGGCTTGAACTCCAGGAAGGCGGCCAGCGCCAGATCGCCACGGTGTACCGCCAACACCTCGAAACCATGCTGGGAAAGGAAATGCGCGATCAGCCCTGCCAGCTTCTGATCGTCCTCAACGAGCAAGACCTTGCCAAGACCCAAGTTTTCCATAAATTCCCAGTGTGCTAACGCAGATTGAAGTGGGCGTATTATAGGCGTCAGCGCAGGTGGTTAAGAGCATGTAGCCATCATTGAATGCAGGTTTTCGACGAAGCTTCATGCTTTTAAGAGTTTTTAACAAATCCAGCGCACTCTTTAACGAGACATTGTCCGCAGTCTGCGTAACGTCAGGCTGGCACGCCGCTGTGAAAGCGGAACTC
Source organism: Pseudomonas spelaei (assembly GCF_009724245.1). Taxonomy (GTDB): domain Bacteria; phylum Pseudomonadota; class Gammaproteobacteria; order Pseudomonadales; family Pseudomonadaceae; genus Aquipseudomonas; species Aquipseudomonas spelaei. The sequence goes on from NZ_WNNK01000021.1 coordinate 100,380, forward strand.
GACGTCCGGTGATTCGATCAGTTCCTGCTCTGCCGCCCGCACTCGGTCAATGACCTGGGCAATGTCCTTGGCGTCGCCGTACTGATAGGCCAGCTTCAAATAACCCTGGAAATGCCGCGCCTCGCTTTTCAGCAGGCCGAAGTAGAACTTGCCGAGTTCTTCGTCCAAATGTGGCACCAATGCTTCGAAACGCTCGCAACTGCGGGCTTCGATAAAGGCGCCGACCACCAGAGTATCCACCAGCTTGACCGGTTCATGGCTGCGTACCACTTTGCGCAAACCTGATGCATACCGGCTGGCCGACAGTTGGCGTAACTCGATCTTGCGCTTTTTCATCAGGCGCATGACTTGCTCGTGGTGCACCAGCTCTTCCCGGGCCAGGCGCGACATCAGGTTGATCAAGTCAACATGGGAGTGATACTTGGCGATCAGGCTCAAGGCGGTGCTGGCGGCCTTGAATTCGCAGTTCTTGTGGTCGATCAGCAGGGTTTCCTGATCCGCCAGTGCGGCCTGGACCCAGCCATCCGGCGTACGGCAGCCGAGGAATTCATGAATTTGCGGCAGGTTCATCGGGTCACTTCCGGCACAACAACAAGGGTCAAGAACATGAGGCTCACGGATAAAGGTTCACAGCGAAGGGCGCCGATTATACCGAGCGCGCCGCAGACCACCAGCCACCGGCCTTGATGCACGTCAACATGACGTCTGGCGAGCAGCAACTATAGTTGTTCCAGGCCCCTTTTCCGGAGATCCCGACCATGCAAGCCATCCGCAGCATCCTGGTGATTATCGAGCCCGAGCATTCGGAAAGCCTGGCCCTCAAGCGCGCCAAGCTGATCGCCGGCGTGACTGGCGCGCACCTGCACTTGCTGGTCTGCGATAAAAAGCATGAGCATTCGGCGATGTTGAGCCTGCTCAAGTCCGGCCTGCAGGAGGACGGCTACAGCGTCACCACCGAGCAGGCCTGGAATGACAGCCTGCATGAAACCATCATCGATGTGCAGCAGGCTGAGGGCTGCGGCCTGGTGGTCAAGCAGCACTTCCCTGACAGCCCGTTGAAAAAGGCCCTGCTGACACCGGCTGACTGGAAGCTGATGCGTTACTGCCCGACTCCGGTGTTGCTGGTCAAGACCGTCACGCCCTGGGCCGGCGGCGTCATCCTGGCAGCCATCGACGTGGGCAACACCGACAGCGAGCATCAAGCGCTGCACAACACCATCGTCGACCATGGCTTTGATATCGCCAGGCTGGCCAAGGCCCAGTTGCATGTAATCAGCGCCCATCCGTCGCCAATGCTCTCGGCGGCGGACCCGGTGTTCCAGCTCAAGGAGACCATCGAAGCCCGCTACCGCGAGCAATGCAAGGCATTCCAGGCCGAATTCGATATCGATGACCTTCACCTGCACATCGAAGAAGGCCCGGCGGATGTGCTGATTCCCCATGCGGCGCATGTATGGCAGGCGGCGGTCACCATCATCGGCACGGTGGCGCGTACCGGGCTCTCGGGGGCATTGATCGGCAATACTGCGGAGGTGGTACTGGATGCGCTGGAAAGTGATGTACTGGTGCTCAAACCCCAGGAGCTGATGGATCATCTGGAGGAACTCGCCACCAAACCCTGAAGATCTGCACGTGTAGCCGTTATCGCAGGCAAGCCAGCTCCCACATTTTGATCTGCGTCAGTCAGTTCCCCAGCGCGTCCTTGAGAAACCCGGGCGCGATATAGCGCTGGTAGTGGGCTTCGGAAAGGATGAAAAATTCCCGATCAATGGCATCCCGCAGCTCGGGCAGGTTCCAGTCGCGAAACTCCGGCATCAGCACCATGCCGTAGGCCTCCAGGTTCGTGATGACCCGCGCACCACGCGCGATCAACTGGTAGGCCCAGCAGTACTCCGACTGATGAGGGACAAAGCGGATTTTTCGCTGTTCCAACTGCCAACGCAGCATTTTCGGGTCGAACACTTCCAGTTTGCCGGCCATCACCTGCACCAACAGTTGCTCCAGCCTGAGCCACACCGCGCGTTTTTCTTCCTCGTTGTAGCCGTTCCACTGGATCACTTCATGGTGGAACCGCTTGCAGCCCCGGCACACAAGATCGCCGTAGACCGTGGAACACAGGCCGACGCAGGGGGTTTTGATCGTTTGGTTGGACATGGGCAACAACGCGCCAATCAGAAACAGTTGCCCATATTAGCCCTTTGTCTAAGGTTCATCACCCCGCAAACTTGGCGCAGCAACTTACGTTTAGAAATTTTTTGCCGTAGAATCACCCGGCCTTGTAAGGCGCCAATAATCCATTGGAAGCTGTTTTCAAAGCGTCACGAGCACAGTCGTTCCTTCAGAACGGTGTTGGCGACGGTTATTTACCCCATAAATAGCCAGCGCCAACCCTCATCAGCTCCGTTCTGCAGGCGTAAAACTTTGAAAGCAGCTTCTGTGAGAAATGCCGGCAGCGCTGGCTCTACGGCCCAAAAGGCCCCCGAGCGCATGCGTGCCGTGCATGTCTGGATGAGCGTCCCGTGGGACCACTGATGAGGGTAATAACTGTGCTTGAAGCCTACCGCAAACATATCGAAGAGCGTGCAGCCCTGGGTATCGTTCCCCAGCCGCTTAACGCCGAACAAACTGCAGGCCTGGTCGAGCTGCTGAAAAATCCCCCGGCTGGCGAAGAAGCTTTCCTCGTTGACCTGATCACCAACCGCATTCCACCAGGCGTTGACGAGGCTGCCTACGTCAAGGCCGGTTTCCTGTCTGCCCTGGCCAAGGGCGAAGCTACTTCCCCCCTGATCGACAAGAAACGCGCTGTTGAACTGCTTGGCACCATGCAAGGCGGCTATAACATCGTGACTTTGGTCGAGCTGCTGGACGACGCCGAGCTGGCGCCTGTCGCGGCCGCCCAACTCAAGCACACCCTGCTGATGTTCGATGCGTTCCACGACGTCGCGGAAAAAGCCAAGAACGGCAACCAGCACGCCAAAGACGTGATCCAGTCCTGGGCCGACGGCGAGTGGTTCAAGAACCGCCCTGTCCTGGCCGACAAGATCAGCCTGCGCGTGTTCAAGGTCACCGGCGAAACCAACACCGACGACCTGTCCCCTGCCCCGGATGCCTGGTCCCGTCCGGACATCCCGCTGCACGCCCTGGCCATGCTGAAAATGGCCCGCGAAGGCATCGTGCCTGACGTCCAAGGCGTCACCGGCCCGATGAAACAGATCGAAGAAATGCGCGGCCAAGGCTTCCCGATCGCCTACGTCGGTGACGTGGTCGGTACCGGTTCGTCGCGTAAATCGGCCACCAACTCGGTGCTGTGGTTCTTCGGCGACGACGTTCCCAATGTCCCGAACAAGCGCGCTGGCGGCTTCTGCTTCGGCAGCAAGATCGCTCCCATCTTCTACAACACCATGGAAGATGCCGGCGCACTGCCAATCGAATTCGACGTCACCAACATGAACATGGGCGACGTGATCGACCTGTACCCGCATGCTGGCAAAGTCACCAAGCACAACAGCGATGAAGTCCTGACCACCTTCGAAATGAAGACCCCGGTGCTGTTGGACGAAGTCCGTGCTGGCGGTCGTATCCCGCTGATCATCGGCCGTGGCCTGACCGAGAAGGCTCGCGTTGAGCTGGGTCTGCCACCGTCGACCCTGTTCAAGCTGCCGGAAGCGCCGGCTGAAAGCGACAAGGGCTACACCCTGGCGCAGAAAATGGTCGGCAAGGCATGCGGCGTGGCCGGCGTTCGTCCAGGCACCTACTGCGAACCGAAGATGACCACCGTCGGCTCCCAGGACACCACCGGTCCAATGACCCGTGATGAACTCAAAGACCTGGCGTGCCTGGGCTTCTCCACCGATCTGGTGATGCAGTCGTTCTGCCACACCGCGGCCTATCCAAAGCCGATCGACGTGACCACCCACCACACCCTGCCTGACTTCATCATGACCCGTGGCGGTGTATCGCTGCGTCCGGGTGACGGCATCATCCACAGCTGGCTGAACCGTATGCTGCTGCCGGATACCGTCGGTACCGGTGGTGACTCCCACACCCGTTTCCCAATGGGCATCTCGTTCCCAGCCGGTTCCGGCCTGGTAGCGTTTGCCGCCGCCACTGGCGTTATGCCGCTGGACATGCCGGAATCGATCCTGGTGCGCTTCAAAGGCGAAATGCAACCGGGTATCACCCTGCGTGACCTGGTTCATGCCATTCCTTACTACGCGATCCAGGCTGGCCTGCTGACCGTAGAGAAGAAAGGCAAGAAGAACGCCTTCTCCGGCCGCATCCTCGAAATCGAAGGCCTGGACAACCTGAGCATCGAGCAGGCTTTCGAGCTGTCCGACGCTTCGGCCGAACGTTCGGCTGCCGGTTGCACCATCAAGCTGTCGAAAGAATCGATCACCGAGTACCTGAACTCCAACATCACCCTGCTGCGCTGGATGATCGGCGAAGGCTACGGCGATGCGCGTACCCTGGAACGTCGCGCCCAAGCGATGGAAGCCTGGGTTGCCAACCCTGAGCTGATGGTGGCCGATGCCGACGCCGAATACGCCGAAATCATCGAGATCGACCTGGCCGACATCAAGGAGCCTGTGCTCTGCGCGCCAAACGATCCGGATGACGCCCGTCTGCTGTCTTCGGTACAAGGCGAGAAGATCGACGAAGTGTTCATCGGTTCGTGCATGACCAACATCGGTCACTTCCGCGCTGCCGGTAAGCTGCTGGAACAGGTCAAGGGTCAGCTGCCAACCCGTCTGTGGCTGTCGCCGCCGACCAAGATGGACGCTCACCAGTTGACCGAAGAAGGCTACTACGGCATCTACGGCAAGGCTGGTGCGCGCATGGAAATGCCGGGCTGCTCGCTGTGCATGGGTAACCAGGCGCGCGTTGAACCGAACTCCACCGTGGTGTCGACGTCGACCCGTAACTTCCCGAACCGTCTGGGTGATGGCGCGAACGTCTACCTGGCTTCGGCCGAGCTGGCATCGGTTGCGTCCATCCTGGGTCGCCTGCCGACCGTCGAGGAGTACATGGCCTACGCGAAGGAAATCAACACCATGGCCAGCGATGTGTATCGCTACCTGAGTTTTGACCAGATCGCTGAGTTCCGTGAAGCGGCTGCAAACGCCAACATTCCGGTGGTTCAAGCCTAAGGTTTGTTGATGTAGAAGGCGCCGCGTATCGCAAGGTACGCGGCGTTTTTTTATGCCTGGAAGAAAGTTGTTGCCTGCTCCGGCCCCATCGCGGGCAAGCCCGGCTCCCACATTTGAAATGCGTACCCCTGTGGGAGCCGGGCTTGCCCGCGATGGGGCCGGACCAAACGACACCAACCTTGCAGATATAAAAAAGGCCAACCCGCAACGCGGATCGGCCTTTATCAGCTCCTGAACCCAGAAAGCTTTACGCTACAAACGAATACACCAACGCCGTAATCGCCACCAGGCCTACCGCCGTCACAAACACATTCGATGCCTGCCCACGGTACTTGGCCATGGCCGGCACCTTGCGAATGGCGTACATCGGCATCAAGAACAGGATCGACGCAATGATCGGCCCGCCCAGGGTCTCGATCATGCCCAGGATGCTTGGGTTGAGCGTGGCGACGATCCAGCACACCACCAGCATGAAGGCTGCGGTCATGCGGTCCAGAGCCTTGGGCCCGGGACGGCGGCCGCTCTTGACGATCAGGCCCTTCAGGCCTTCGCTGGCACCGATGTAGTGGCCCAGGAACGACTTGGCAATGGCCACGAACGCAATCAACGGCGCGGCAAACGCGATGGTCGGGTTGCTGAAGTGGTTGGCCAGGTAGGACAGGATCGACAGGTTCTGCGCCTTGGCTTCGGCCAATTGCGCTGGCGACAGGGTCAGCACGCAACTGAAGACGAAGAACAGCACCATCGCCACCATCAGCAGGTGGGCGCGGGACAGGATCTGCGAGCTGCGCTCTTCGGCGTGTTCACCATAACGACGCTTCTGGTCAACGGCAAAGGCCGAGATGATCGGCGAATGGTTGAACGAGAACACCATCACCGGAATCGCCAGCCACAGCGTGTGCAGCAAGGCCGACGGCGCCGGCAGCGTGCTGGCGGTGCTGAGGATGCCGCCGTTCCAGTGAGGAACCAGGAACACCGCCAGGAACAGCAAGGCGACGATAAACGGATACACCATCAGGCTCATGGCCTTGACGATCACCTGCTCGCCACAACGCACTACGGCCAGCAGGCCGAGGATCAGTACAAACGACAGAATCGCCCGTGGCGGCGGCGTGATGTGCAGTTGGTGTTCAAGGAAACTGCCGACGGTGTTGGTCAGGGCGACGCTGTAGATCAGCAGGATCGGGAAGATCGCAAAGAAGTACAGCAAGGTGATCAGCGCACCGGCCTTGATCCCGAAATGCTCTTCAACCACTTCGGTGATGTCCGAACCTTCACGGCCCGAGAGCACGAAGCGGGTCAGGCCACGGTGCGCATAGAACGTCATCGGAAAGGCCAGGACCGCCAGCACCAACAGCGGCCAGAAGCCGCCCAGGCCTGCGTTGATGGGCAAAAACAAGGTACCGGCGCCGATGGCCGTGCCGAACAGGCCAAGCATCCAGGTGGTGTCCTGGCGGCTCCAGCTTGTGAGGGTTGCAGGTGTCGTTGCGTAGCGTTCGTCGACGCTATTGGCCTGATCATTCATCCGGTCGGATCTCCGCATTCCGGTTCATTGCCACACAGTGGGGGACGGCTCGGAAAAGTCCGATAGACAGCGCCCTCACCGTAACAGGGGCGCGATTGTCCGGGATTCGCTTGAATAAGCAAAGACTTAGCTGAGGAATGGTTGTGCGGTGCAGGTATCCGAAGGTGGCTGGCACGTTGACAGCACCGAGCCAGGCCAAGCATGATCGGCCCATGAACATTCTTCAGCTGGCCCTCACCCGTACCACCACCACGACCGCTTCTGGCGGGTCGTGCGGTGGTTGTGAGTGGCGCTTGAGCTAAACCAAGTCACCCGCAACACCCAAGGCCCCGCCAGCAATGGACGGGGCCTTTTCTTGCTCTGTCCACCTGGCAACACGATGGAGCAACCTCATGCATGACGCCAAACGCACCGCCCTGCTGATTATTGATATGCAAGTCGGCCTGTACGATGGGCCGGAAAAACCGTTCGACCGTGAGCGGGTACTCGACACCATCAACCAGTTGATTCATCGCGCCCGGCGAGCAGGTATCCCAGTCTACGCTGCCCGTCATACAGGCCCGACCGGTTCTCCCATCGAAGCCGGTAGTCCGCTCTGGCAGCTATGGCCAGCACTGGACGTTGATGAAGCTCAGGACACGGTCTTCAACAAAACCCACCCCAGTTGCTTTCTGGGCACTCATTTGGCCCAGCAACTGGCGGCAGCGCAGATCAATGATCTGGTGCTTGTCGGAATGAAGACCCAGTACTGCATCGACACGACTTGCCGGGTAGCGGTAGAACTGGGCTTTTCGGTAGTGCTGCCGGAAGACGGCCACACGTGCATGGACACCCCGGTGTTATCGGCCGAGACGATTATCGAGCATCACAATGCAACCCTGTCCGGGGCATTTGTGAAATGCGTCAAGGCGGCAGAGGTCTGGGCCTGACATCCAGATCATGGATGCACGCAGGGAGATATTTACCCTGCGCGCATCAGATTTTTCTTCATCAGACGCGGGATTCAGGCCAAGGAAATGTCGCATACTGACGCCATCAAAGCCTTCAGGAAGAGCCTTCGCATGCCCATCACTGTTCTGGTCCTGGTTGAAACCATCAACGACTACCTGCCGCTCATCGAAGGCAATGGCTTTCACGTGATCCTGGCCCCCACGCCAGCCGAACGCGCCCTGGCGATCAAGGCCCACGGCGGGCAAATCCAGGCGGTGCTGACCCGTGGGCCGCTGGGTCTGTACGCCGAGGAAATCGCCGCCCTGCCGTTGCTGGAAATCATCTGTGTGATTGGCGCCGGCTACGAGCACGTAGACCTGCAGGCCGCCAGTAACCGAGGGATTGTGGTGACCAATGGCGCCGGGGTGAATGCACCGTCGGTAGCCGATCACGCCATGGCGTTGCTGTTGTCGCTGGTGCGGGATATTCCCCGGGCAGACGCAGCGGTGCGACGCAGCGAATGGCCCAAGGTCATGCGCCCTTCCCTGTCGGGAAAACAGCTGGGCATTCTCGGGCTGGGCGCGGTGGGCATGGAGATTGCCAAACGCGCAGCACTGGGTTTCGGCATGGAAGTCAGCTACCACAGCCGCCAACCCCGGGATGATGTGGACTACACCTACTGCTCGACCCCGCTGGAGCTGGCACGAGCCTCGGACTTTCTGATCCTGGCCACCCCCGGCGGCGCCACGACACGGCACTTGATCGACCGCCAGGCCCTGGACGCTCTGGGGCCCCACGGTTTTCTGGTGAACATCGCCCGGGGCAGTGTGATTGTCACCGCCGACTTGATCAGCGCCCTGGAGCAACGACGCATCGGCGGCGCGGCGCTGGATGTGTTCGATGATGAGCCCCAGGTGCCAGATGCCCTCAAGCACCTGAGCAATACCGTGCTGACGCCCCATGTCGCCGGTTTGTCGCCCGAGGCAGCTCATGACACGGTGCAACGGGTGGCGGATAACCTGATGGAATACTTCGCAGGCCGCCCCGTATTGACCCCGGTGGCACTGCCACCCGCGAACTGAAACTGTCGAAAACCTTTATCGAAACAAATAATGGCTCATGGCCAGCAACTTTCCAGATCTTGACTACACTGCTTCCGGGGAACCTCAGGACGCCGGTGCAGGACTGGCGAAGGACGCAGTATGTTTCGCCATGGATCAGGCCCGGCCCGCCAACGCGGTGTGATCGGGCTGATGGGCGCGCTGACCCTCGGACTCGCGCTGTTGTTGCTGTTGGTCGTGGTCGATAGCGGTCGGTTGTACCTGGAAAAACGCAAGTTGCAGCGGGTCGTCGATACGGCGGCCCTGGAAGCCGTGAGCCGTGGCGGTACCTGCGCCGCCCCGGCCAATAACGCGGTGGTGTTTGCCCGGGAAAGCGCTGCGCGCAATAACTTTACCCTCGACGATAACCGCACCTTGACCATTGCCTGCGGCACGCTGGTCACGGGCGCCAGCTTCCTGCGCACCTTCAATGCCGATCCGCTCAAGGCCGACGCCATTCAGGTCATCGCCAAGCATCGCGTCACCACCAGTATTGCCGGTGGCATCCGCGCCTTGTTCACTACCGGCCGTGCTGATCTCACGACGCAACTGACGGCGGTTGCGGTGGCTGCTGTGCCCTTGCCGCCAATGGCGACACTGACGGTACGCAGTACCTTGCTGACTGTGGACAGCAGCAAGTCCGAAATCTTGAATGGACTGATCGGCGGACTGCTGGGCGGCAAGTTGAAGATCGACGCCCTGGGCTGGCAAGGCCTGATCAACACCGACATCAACCTGCTCAGCTACCTCGACGCCCTGGCCATTGAACTGCACGTCAGTGCCGGCAACTACGACAAGTTGCTCAATACCGACGCCACCGTGGGCCAACTGATCCAGGCTGCCATTGATGTGCTTCAACGAGGTGGCGACGGGATCAAGGTGATCATCAACAGCCTGGAGGCCATCAAGCTGATCGCGGCCGGCACCGAGATCCTGCACCTCAAGGACTTGCTGAACATCCAGGCCGGCCTCGACAAGGCAGCCCTCGATGTGAACCTGCAACTGTTCAACCTGATCCAGGGCTTTGTACAACTGTCGAACAAGGAAAGTGCCGTGGCCGCAGAATTGCCAGTGAATGTGCTGGGGTTGCTCGGCGTAAAGGTTCAGACCAAGGTCATATCGCCGCCTCAAGTCTCGGCGATCGGCAACCCGGAACTGGCCAGGAAGGACCCGCGCGGACCGAATCAAATCTATGTACGCACAGCGCAGGTCAGGACGCTGGTCACCGTGGACCTGCCCATCGTTGGGGTAGTGAACGATCTTCTCGACGGTACCATTGGCCTATTGAATGCGTTGCTGGGTAACTCGGACTCCAGGATCAGCCTGAAAATCGGCCAACACCTCAATGTTGCCCTGGAGGCCGCCAGCGGCAGCAGCTATGTCACAGACTACAGCTGTACAGACCCACAGAAAAAATCACTGTCCGTGGTCGGTACCACATCAGCCGTTCGCCTGATGATTGGCCAGATTGACCCCGCCAATCTGTTCTCCTCCAGCAAAGACCTGAGCGTCGACGAGTTCCCGGTGGTGGATGTCGGCATGATCACCTGTGCAGGCAGCAAGCCCTGTACCCGCCAAGCCTTTACCGGAGGCGGCCTGGGCCTGAAAATCGACAGTCCCATCGCTCAAACCAGCAAGCCCCATGTGTTCGACATGCCGCCGGAGGTCAAGCAACCGCCAAGTTTCTACAGCTTCACCGCCAACAACGTGGTCGGCAGCCTCAGCAGCACCCTCGCCGGTATCAAGTTCATCAGTCATGTACCGATCGTCGACAGCCTTCTGAGCCTGCTGCTGGGGGTTGTCACAGGCCTGCTGAGCGGTGTGCTGAACCTGTTGAGTGGCCTTATCTCCGGCGTCCTCGGCCCCCTGCTCGACCCTATCGTCAACAACCTCCTCGCCGGCCTGGGCATCGACCTGGCAAAAGTCGAAATCGGTGCCAACCTGTCCTGCAACCCCGGTGGTCGTGCGGTCCTGGTGATCTGAGTCTTCAGGCACATCAGGAACACTGATCATCGGCCAACACGCTAGCCTATTAAGCCGCCCCGACCTTGTGGCCGGGCGGCTGCGCGCATTAGATTAGCCAATAGTCCAAGGCCTTTAGAATAAGCAGAAGGGATAAGCATGGCGCTTAACGACCAATCGACCCGGATTCGCCCAGGCGAAGAACTTGATGTCAGCCTCATCGATCCCTACCTCAAGGCCCATATCCCGGGCCTCGATGGCACCCCTAAAATCAGCCAGTTCCCGGGTGGCGCGTCCAACCTGACCTACCTGCTGGAATACCCGGGCCAGGAGTTCGTCCTGCGTCGCCCGCCCTTTGGCCACAAGGCCAAGTCCGCCCATGACATGGGCCGCGAATACCGGATTCTCAATCAGCTCAAGGACGGTTTCCCGTACTGCCCCAAGGCCTATGTGCACTGCACCGACGAATCGGTGATCGGCGCCGAGTTCTATGTGATGGAGCGGGTCAACGGCATCATCCTGCGCTCGGACCTGCCGCCGGAACTCGGCCTGGACGCGGCCAAGACCGAAGCCTTGTGCAAAAGCTTTATCGACAAGTTTGTCGAGCTGCACCAGGTGGACTACACCGCCTGCGGCCTGGCCGACCTGGGCAAGCCTGAAGGTTACGTCGAACGGCAGATTCGCGGCTGGAGCGACCGCTACGAAAAAGCCCTGACCCCCGATGCGCCCAGTTGGGAAACCGTACGCGCCTGGCTCAACGACAAGATGCCCGCCGACCACCCCACGTCCAGCATCGTGCACAACGACTACCGCTTCGATAACGTGATCCTCGACCCGCACAACCCGATGCAGATCATCGGCGTGCTGGATTGGGAACTGACCACCCTGGGCGACCCGTTGATGGACCTGGGCAACACCCTCGCCTACTGGATCGAAGCCGGCGACCCCGCCCCCGTGCAATTGACCCGCCGCCAGCCGAGCAATGCGCCAGGGATGCTCACCCGCCGCCAGTTCGTCGATTACTACGCCGAACGCTCAGGCGTCCAGATCGACAATTTCGACTTCTACTACACCTACGGCCTGTTCCGCCTGGCCGGCATCGTGCAGCAGATCTACTACCGCTTCTTCCATGGCCAGACCCAGGACAAACGCTTTGCGCAGTTCATCCAGATGAACAAGCTGCTGGAGCAAATGAGCCTGAGCGTCATCGGCAAATCCGCGCTCTGACCCACAAGGAACCACCATGTCCAAGACCCAGTTGTTCGACCTCGACGGCAAGATTGCTTTCGTTTCCGGCGCCAGCCGCGGTATCGGCGAGGCCATTGCCAAGCTGTTGGCCCAGCAAGGCGCGCATGTGATCGTCTCCAGCCGCAAGATCGACGGCTGCCAACACGTCGCCGACGCAATCATCGCCGACGGTGGCAAGGCCACGGCGATTGCCTGCCATATCGGCGAGATGGAGCAGATCACCCAGGTGTTTGCCGGCATCCGCGAACAGTTCGGGCGCCTGGATATCCTGGTCAACAACGCCGCCACCAACCCGCAGTTCTGCAACGTGCTGGACACCGACCTCGGCGCGTTCCAGAAAACCGTCGACGTGAACATCCGTGGCTACTTCTTCATGTCGGTGGAAGCCGGCAAGCTGATGCGTGAAAACGGCGGTGGCAGCATCATCAACGTGGCGTCGATCAACGGCATTTCGCCGGGGCACTTCCAGGGCATCTACTCGGTGACCAAGGCCGCAGTGATCAACATGACGAAAGTGTTCGCCAAGGAATGCGCGCAGTTCGGCATTCGTTGCAACGCGCTGCTGCCCGGCCTGACCGACACCAAGTTCGCCTCGGCCCTGGTGAAGAACGATTCGATCCTGAAAATGGCCCTGCAACAGATCCCACTCAAGCGCGTGGCTGCGCCGAGTGAAATGGCGGGTGCCGTGCTGTACCTGGCCAGTGATGCGTCGAGCTACACCACAGGTGTATCGCTGAATGTGGACGGCGGTTTCCTGTCCTGACTTGTCTTGGAGCGCTCCTGTAACGGCGGCTTGCGGTAATCTTGCAGGGGATTGATCTCCTCAGGATGAAACATGGAACTGCACGTTGTTATCAAGGGCCGCAAGGACCTGGCTGAACAGCTTTACCAGCAATTGCGCACGGCCATCGAGTCAGGCCGCCTGGCGGCCGGTGCGCAACTGCCCCCCAGCCGCCTGCTGGCCGAGCAATTGGGTGTTTCGCGCAAGACCGTTTCCGATACCTACGCCTCACTGACCTACGAAGGCTTGCTGATCGGCAAGATCGGCCGGGGCACGTTCGTCAATGCCTGGGCGACACGCGCCGAACACGTGCAGCGTGCCGCCGACCTCGCCTGCGCCGACACGCTGGCCAAATGGCAAGCGCTGCCTTCACTTCTGGGTCATCCCAACCAGGACGCTCGTCCACGCCAGGATTTTATTGGCGGCGCCACCACCCGTAGCCAGTTCCCCCAGGACGAATGGCGCCGCTGCACCCAGGACGCCTTGCGCCGAATCGCCCAGAGCAGCGGTTTCTACAGCCAGCCCGAAGGTTTGCCGGCGTTACGCAGTGCTATCGCCGGGCACGTTGCCTTTTCCCGTGGGGTGAAATGCCGGGATGAGGACATTGTGGTCACCAACGGAGCCCAGCAGGCCTTGGACCTGATCGCGCGCGTAGTACTGGAACCGGGCAGCATCGTCGCCATGGAAGATCCCGGCTACACGCCGGCACGACTGATGTTCGAGGCCATGGGCGCGACGGTGATGGGCGTACCGGTGGACGAGCAAGGCCTGCTGGTCGACTTGATTCCCGACGGTACGCGACTGATCTACGTGACACCGTCTCATCAGTTCCCCCTGGGTATGCCCATGAGCCTGTCACGCCGTGAAGCCTTGCTGACACGGGCCGTCACGCTGGGCGCAATCGTCATCGAGGACGACTACGACAGTGAGTTCCGCTACGAAGGCCGCCCCACCGATTCCCTGCAAAGCATGGACACTCGCGGTGTGGTCGCCTACGTCGGGACCTTCTCGAAAACCTTGCTACCCGAATTACGACTGGGCTACACGGTACTGCCACCGGCCATATTCGCAGCCGTCGTCAAGGCCAAGCAACTGAGCGACCAGCACAGCTCGACCCTGCCTCAGTGGGCGCTGGCCAAGTTCATCAGCGAAGGCTACTTGCTCAAGCACATACGACGCTGTCACACGGTGTACGCCGGTCGCCGGGAACGCATTCTCGCCCGCCTGGCCGGCGACCTTTCGCCCTGGTTCGAGGTCGTGCCCACCGTCGCTGGCTTCCATATGACCGCATTGTGCAAGGTGGCGGTGAACATTCCGTTGCTCGTGGAGCTGGCGCGCAAGGTGGACGTAGGGCTCTACCCGCTGAGTGCATTCTTCCATGAAGCACCGGTACGCGAGGGGTTGATGATTGGCTTCGGGGCCATTGAGACCCTGGATATCGACCCGGCCCTGGACAAGGTGCGGGATATCCTGCTGCACATTGGCTGAGGACTTTTGCGCAAAATTGGCTATTGGCCAGGCGTGTTGCGGGGCTTAGGGTGAACGGGTCTGGAACTACTCGGAAGCCTCGTCATGAAAGTACTGCTCGGCACCGCCCTTCTGCTGGCCTCGTTCAGCGCCTTTGCCCACGACCCGGTCTACAACCAGGAAAAAATCAACGTGCTGCAGGAGCATGCGCTGACCAACGTGCCCGGCAAAAAAACCATCATGCTCACCGTGGACTACGCGCCCGGCCAGGCCACCGTGCCCCACAGCCACACCGGCACGGCCGTGGCTTATGTGCTGGAAGGCGAGATCACCTCGCGGGTCAACGATGAAAAGGCAATTACCTACAAGGTGGGTCAGTCTTTCTATGAACCCGCAGGCTCCCGGCACTTTGAATCGAGCAATGCCAGCCAGACCAAACCGGCCAAACTGCTGGTGGTCATGGTGATGGATGACAAGGCCGAAGTGCTGACGCCGCTGGCCCATTAAGGGCGTTTGAACTGCCGGCGGAGCTCCTCGATGTGCTGCCGGCAGATGCAACCGTCCAAATGGTCGTTGACCATGCCCATCGCCTGCATCAAGGCATACATCGTGGTCGGCCCGACAAAGGTCCAGCCCCGCTTCTTCAGGGCCCTGGATAAGCGTATCGACGCCACCGAGGTAGGATTGGCCGTCCAGTAAGCCAGGTCGACCACCGCCGGACGCTCATCGGCAGCGGGTTCGAACGACCACATCCAGGCCGCCAGCGACCCGGTTTCCTCCACCAGCTCACGCGCCCGCCGCGCATTGTTGATCACCGACACGATCTTGGCCCGATTGCGCACAATGCCCGGATCCGCCATCAAGCGCTGAATATCCTCCTCGGTGTACTGCGCCACCCGGTGATAATCAAAACCCTCGAACGCCCGCCTGAAGTTCTCCCGCTTGCGCAGAATGGTGATCCACGCCATGCCCGCCTGGAAACCTTCCAGGCAGATCTTCTCGAACAATTGAATGTCGTCGGCGACCGGCACACCCCATTCGTGATCATGGTAGTCGCGGTATTCAGCCGCCGATGTGCGCCATGCGCAGTGGGTGACACCTTCGTGGGTTATCAGTCCTGAAATATCCATCGCTCACCTTTCTGGCCAAGCGCCAGATGATAAGCGAAAAAACTTTGCACACCGCCAACCGCTCAAGCATCAGCCTTACCGACCAACTGGTCAGACCGGCACGCACCAAGCGTCGATTATTTACTTGAGATTTGAAAAAAACCCTGCGTAGACTGGCCCCGCACTGGACTTACCGGTAAGACCACAACAATTAAGCCCTGGAACCACCAGGGCACCGAATAGAGATCCTTCCCATGCTCAGATGGTGCTCGCGTTCGATTTTCCTGCAAGTCGTGATTGGCCTGATCCTCGGGGTTATTTGCGGCCTGGCCCTTCCCGAGTTTTCTTCGCAACTCAAACCCCTCGGTGACGGCTTTATCAAGCTGATCAAAATGCTGATCGGCCTGATCGTGTTCTGCGTGGTGGTCAGCGGCATTTCCGGCGCGGGCGACTTGAAAAAGGTCGGGCGCATCGGGCTTAAGTCGGTGATCTACTTTGAAGTGCTGACCACCATCGCCCTGGTGATCGGCCTGATCATGGCCTTCAGCAGCGGCATCGGCACCGGCGCCAATATCCACTTGGACCAACTGTCCTCCGCCGGCCTCAATGAACTTGCCGACCGCGGCCAGCACATCAAGGGCACCAGCCAGTTCCTGATGGAACTGATCCCCAACTCGGTAATCGGCGCCTTCGCCGAGAACAACGTGCTGCAAGTGCTGCTGTTCTCGGTGCTGTTCGGCAGTGCCTTGAACCTGGTGGGCGAAGCGGCTTCTGGTATCTCGCGGCTGATCAATGAACTGAGCCACGTGATCTTCCGCATCATGGGCATGATCGTGCGCCTGGCGCCTATCGGCGTGTTCGGCGCCATCGCCTTCACCACCAGCCAGTACGGCCTCGACTCACTGCAACACCTGGGTAGCCTGGTAGGCCTGTTCTACCTGACCTGCTTTGTCTTCGTTGCGTTGATTCTCGGCCTGGTGATGCGCCTGTCGGGCCTGCGGATGTTGCCGTTCCTCAAGTACCTGCGCGAGGAACTACTGATCGTGCTGGGTACCGCTTCCTCTGATGCGGTGCTGCCACAGATCATGCGTAAACTGGAACACCTCGGCATCGGCAGCTCCACCGTCGGCCTGGTGATTCCCACGGGTTACTCGTTCAACCTCGACGGTTTTTCGATCTACCTGACCCTGGCGATCGTGTTTATCGCTAACGCCACCGGTACGCCGCTGTCGATGACCGACCTGTTGACCATCTTGCTGGTGTCGCTGATCACCTCCAAAGGCGCCCACGGCATTCCGGGCTCGGCGCTGGTGATTCTGGCGGCCACGCTTACCGCGATTCCGGCAATTCCGGTGGTGGGTTTGGTGCTGGTATTGGCGGTGGATTGGTTCATGGGGATTGGCCGGGCGCTGACCAACTTGATCGGCAACTGCGTCGCCACCGTAGCCATTGCTCGCTGGGAAAAAGACATCGATATCCAGAGGGCCAACAAGGTGCTGGATGGACAACAAGGGTACGCGTTCCAGGCGAAGAAGCCGGTGCTGCCGGCCCATCAAGAGTTCTAACTGAACCCTGTAGCCGCTCGATGGGTTGCGACGCGACCCCTGGGGCGGTCCTGCGGCCCGCATCGCAGCCTCGTGCCTCGGCAGCGGCTACAGGGGAATACCTGACATACAAGGAGCCACCGACGTGATCACCACCTCAACCGTCGTCAATTCAGTGGTAGAAAAACTACGTGCCGCCCTGGCAAAGGGTCAGTGGCGGCGCGGCGAGATGCTGCCCGGCCAACGCGAACTGGCCGAGCAACTGGGCATCAGCCGCCCGAGCCTGCGCGAAGCCGTCATCGTCCTCGAAACCCTGGGCCTGGTGCGCTCCATGCCGGGCAAGGGTGTGGTCGTGCTCGAAGCCACGCTGAGCGATCCCCAATCTCAGGACAACAGCGTGGCCGACGCCAGCCTCGAAGACATCCTGCAACTGCGCTACACCCTGGAGCCGTTTATCGTCGGCCTGGTAGCCCAGTCCATCAGCAGCAAAGAAGTCGGCCAGTTGCGCCTGACCCTGATGGACATGCGCGAAGCCCTCGACGCCAATGACAGCGAAGCCGGGATGAACGCCTACATCGCCTTCCACGAAGAGCTGTTCGCCCTGACCTCCAACCCGATCTTCCAGAACGTGGTGCAACAGACCAGCAACGCCCTCAAACAAAGCGCCCAGGTGCTACGCAACTCCCCCGAACACCTGGCGGAACGCTTGCAGGAAAACGACGCCGTAGTACGCGCCATCCGCAACAAGAACAGCGCCCTGGCCAGCGCCGAGATGCGCCGGCATATCCTTCAGGAAGGCTTGCGCATGGGCATCGCCCTGAACATCCCGGATGACCACCTGGGCAGCTGATTTTTTGGAGACCGGCCATGACCGCTCACGCTCTGCAACGCAACGCCGCCGTCACCGCCCTGCCCGCCATGCGCCTGGTGGCCGGTAAAAAACCCTCGGTGGACGATATATACCCTCGGTTGTTCGATGCCATTCTTGAACAACGGATTGCCCCGGCCAGCCGCTTTACCGAGGAAAGCCTGGGGCAGCGTTTTGGGGTCAGCCGCAGCGTGATTCGTCGGGTGCTGGCGCGGTTGTCCCATCAACAAGTGATCATCCTGCGGCCCAACCACCGCGCCCAGGTGGCGGCACCGGATGCGCAGCAAGCGCGGCAAATTCTTGAAGCACGGCGCCTCACGGAAGTGACTGTGGTGCAGTTGGCCTGCGCCCAGGCAAAACCTGCACAGGTGCGCCAGTTGCGGGAGTTGATTGCCCGGGAGCGTGAATGCATCGAGCGTGATCAACGCGGGCCGGCAATTCGCCTGTCCGGGGAGTTTCACCTGCAACTGGCCGCCATTGCCGGGAACGCGCCGCTGGCGCAGTTTCTCAACAGCCTGGTGCCGCTGACGTCGTTGATCATTGCGCAGTATGAGGCGCAGGCCTGCACATATTGTGCGTGGCAGGAGCATATGGGGATTGTGGAGGCGGTGGAGCGAGGGGATGTGGAAAAGGCTGTCAGCTTGATGACCCAACACCTGGATCATCTGGAAGCCAAATTACTGAATCACCACTGAACCCTGTGGGAGCTGGCTTGCCTGCGATAGCGGTGGGTCAGCCAATTAGCTGTTCACTGGCACACCGCTATCGCAGGCAAGCCAGCTCCCACATTTGATCTTTGTCGCTGGGTAGATCGTGTTCCAACAAAAAGCCCCGTATCTCGCGATACGGGGCTTTTGTTTTAACGCTCAATCAAGGCTGTTACAGCACCGACTGACCGCTCAACGCCAGGTCCAACAACTCACGGTTGGCCACTGCATACATGGCGTAGTCCGTGCCGACCGCAGCACGAATCTCCACCATCATCGCGCGCCAGCGCTCGACCATGTCCAGGTTCTGCTCCAGCCACAGGGCCACGCGGGCTTCCATGTCTGCTGGCGCATCGGCCATTTGCAGGACCTTGATAGTGATCGCCCGTTGCTGCCAATCCACATCGTCGCGGAAGGCTTCGCGGGCCTGGGCCTGCCAGTTGTTGCCCACCGGCAGATCGCTGATCTGCTGCAGGTACCAAGGCAAGTCCAGGGCGCTGCCGACGGCGAAGTAAGCCTTCGCTACATCAGCGGCACTCTGACCCGTCACGTCAGCGGCTTCGATGATCGGCAACAGGGTGTACAGGTGAGTAGTGCCTGCAACCATGCGCGCCAACAGTTCCGGTACACCGGCTTCGACGTAAGCCTGGTAGCGGTTCTGCCAGCCCTCGCGGGTCGGGCCTTCCAGCAGTTCGTCGAGCTTGAGGCCCAACGCGGCCAGATGCGGGCCGAAGTGGGCGACGTCGCGAGCAGCATCCTGCTCGTTACGACGGCTGCGCAGGAACCAGCGCGTAGCGCGACGGCCCAGGCGCATCAGCTCGTCCATCAGCTCCAGTTGCACTTGCGCGGAGACCTGATGATCCAGGGCTTCGATCTGGCGGAACCAGTGCGGGAGATGGAAGATGTCACGCACGATCACATACGCACCGGCCACGTTCGCCGGGCTCATGCCGGTGGACTCTTTGAGTCGTTGAACGAAGGTGATACCCATGTGGTTCACCAGATCGTTAGCGATCTGGGTGCTGACGATCTCGCGCTTCAGACGGTGGCGACGCATGGCTTCGGAAAACTTGGCCACCAGGGTCGGCGGGAACGCGGTTTCCATGTCACGGGTCAGGTAGGCGTCATCCGGCACCAGGGATTTGAGCAGTGCCTCCTTGAGGTCGATCTTGCTGTAGGAGATCAACACCGACAGTTCCGGACGGGTCAGGCCCTTGCCGGTGGCAGCACGCTCATTGAGCTGCTCTTCCGAAGGCAGGTACTCGATGGCGCGGTCCAGCTTGCCCCGGCCTTCCAGGTCGCTCATCAGGCGCTTGTACTCGGCTGCTCGCTCGTAGGCTTTGCGGGCGGCCAGGGACAGGGCCTGGGTTTGCTTGTAGTTGTTACCCAACACCAGGCTGCCGACTTCGTCGGTCATGCTCGCCAGCAACTGGTTACGTTGCTTGTCGGTCATGTCGCCAGCCTGCACCACTTCGTTGAGCAGGATCTTGATGTTCACTTCGTGGTCGGAGCAATCCACACCACCGGCGTTGTCGATGAAGTCGGTGTTGGAGCCGCCGCCATTGAGGCCGAACTCCACACGACCCAGCTGGGTCATGCCGAGGTTACCGCCCTCGCCTACAACCTTGCAGCGCAGCTCGTTGCCGTTGACGCGCAGGGCGTCGTTGGCCTTGTCGCCCACATCGGCGTGGCTTTCAGTGCTGGCCTTGACGTAGGTACCGATACCGCCGTTCCACAACAGGTCTACCGGCGCCTTGAGCAAGGCGTTCAGCAGTTCGGTCGGGGTCAGCTTGTCGGCCTGGATGTCGAAGCGTTCTTTCATCTGCGCCGAGATGGCAATGCTCTTCGCGCTGCGCGAGAAGATACCGCCGCCTTCGGACATGATGCTGGTGTCGTAGTCGGTCCAGGCCGAACGCGGCAGGTCGAACAGGCGTTGGCGTTCAACGAAGCTGTTGGCAGGCGTCGGGTTTGGATCGATGAAGATATGCAGGTGGTTGAAGGCTGCGACCAGTTGCAGCTTGTCGGACATCAACAGCCCGTTACCGAACACGTCACCGGCCATGTCACCAACGCCAACCACGGTGATGCTGTCTTCCTGGACGTTGATGTCGCGCTCACGGAAGTGGCGCTGCACACCGACCCACGCGCCCTTGGCGGTGATGCCCATTTTCTTGTGGTCGTAACCCGCCGAACCACCGGAAGCAAACGCATCACCCAGCCAGAAGCCGTAGTCGATAGCGATGCCGTTGGCGATGTCGGAGAAAGTCGCGGTGCCTTTGTCGGCGGCCACTACCAGGTACGGGTCATCGTCGTCGTGGCGCACCACGTTCAACGGTGGCACCAGGGCGCCGTCTTTCAGGTTGTCGGTGATGTCCAACAGGCCGGAAATGAAGATGCGGTAGCAGGCGATGCCTTCGGCCGCGATCTCGTCCCGGCTGCCGCCCAACGGCAGGCGACGGGGCAGGAAACCACCCTTGGCGCCGACCGGCACGATGACCGAGTTCTTCACTTGCTGGGCTTTTACCAGGCCCAGGACTTCGGTACGGAAGTCTTCTTCACGGTCGGACCAGCGCAGGCCACCGCGAGCGACGTTACCGAAGCGCAGGTGCACGCCTTCAACCCGTGGCGAGTAGACGAAGATTTCAAACTTCGGCACCGGCTTTGGCAATTCAGGAATCGCGTGCGGGTTGAACTTGAAGCTGAAGTACGACTTGTTCTGACCGTTGGCATCTGCCTGGTAGAAGTTGGTGCGCAAGGTGGCTTTGATCAGGTCCAGGTAGCGACGCAGGATACGGTCTTCGTTGAGCACCTGAACGTCGTCCAGGGCGGTCAGAATCGCTTGTTCCAGGCGTTGCTGCTTGTCTTCCAGATCTTCGGCGGTGAGTTTGCGCGCCAGGTAGAAGCGGGTCTTGAACAACCGGGTCAACTCGCGAGCGATGTCGGTGTGGTTGTTCAGGGTGCTGGCGATGTAACCCAGGTCGAAGCCCAGGCGAATCTGCTTCAGGTAGCGAGCGTAGGCACGCAGCAGTGCGACGTCACGCCATGGCAGGCCGGCGGTCAGCACCAGGCGGTTGAACGCATCGTTTTCAGCATCGCCGTTGACGATGTGCACAAACGCGTCCTGCAGGGTGTCGTTGAGCTGCTGGATGTCGAGGTTCAGGCCTTCGGCAGCGGTGAACGCGAAGTCATGGATCCAGAACTCGCGGCCATTGGCGTGGCGCAGGCGGTACGGGAACTCACCCAGAACCCGCAGGCCGAGGTTTTCCAGGATCGGCAACACGTCGGACAGTGCCAGCGGCGTGTCAGCGTGATAAAGCTTGCAGTGCAACTCTTGCTGGCCGGTCACGTGACCCAGCGGCTGATAGAAGCTCATCACCAGCGGCTTGGCTTCGGTCAGGTTCAGCAGGTGCTGCATGTCGACCACGGCCGAGTGCGCAGCGAAGCGCTCGCGGTAGCCGGCCGGGAAGCCTTTCGGGAAGTCCGCCAGCACGTTGGTGCCGTGGGCTTCGCCGAAGCTTTCAACAACGAGGCTGGCGTAGTCGTCCTGCCAGCTGCGGCAGGCCTGCACCACTTCTTTTTCCAGCAGCAGCGGGTCGATGTCCAGGCGGTTCTTCGGGTCAACCCGCAGAATCAGCTGCACACGGGCCAGTACGGATTCGGAGAAGAACGTCCAGAATTCGCAGTCCGAGGCTTTCAGGCGATCCATCAGTACTTGCTGGATCTTCTGGCGCACTTCGGTGGAATAGATGTCGCGCGGCACGTAGGCCAGGCAGTAGCAGAAACGACCGTACGGGTCTTTGCGCAGGAACACGCGGATCTTGTTGCGTTCCTGGATCTGCACGATGGACATCACGGTGCTGAACAGCTCGTCCACCGGGGTCTGGAACAGGTCGTCACGCGGCAGTACTTCAACCACCTGGGCCAATTCCTTGCCCAAGTGA
This sequence comes from Pseudomonas spelaei, assembly GCF_009724245.1. Taxonomy (GTDB): domain Bacteria; phylum Pseudomonadota; class Gammaproteobacteria; order Pseudomonadales; family Pseudomonadaceae; genus Aquipseudomonas; species Aquipseudomonas spelaei. The sequence goes on from NZ_WNNK01000021.1 coordinate 122,709, forward strand.
GCCTTGGCCTGGAAGCCCGAGCGACGTTCGATCTCCGCGACCTTGCGACGGATATACGGGATCACCCGTACGCTCTCGCCGTACACCGAAGAGGTGTAGAGGCCCATGAAGCGGCATTCCTTGATGACCTTGCCGTCGGCGTCGATCTGGCGGATCGACACGTAGTCCGGGTAGGCCGGACGGTGTACGCGGCTTGGGTGCGCAGCCTTGGCGAACGACAGTACGGTCGGTTCACGCAGGTAGTTGACGGCGTAGTCTTCGATGCGCAGGTCTTCAGCGGTGAGGCCGGCGCGCAACAGCTTGGTCAGACCGAGGAAGGAGTTGGCGTCATATTCGATATGACCGCCATCCTGCTCGTCACGTACCACGAATTCTTCATAGCCCAGGAAGGTGAAGTGGTTGCCCACCAGCCATTCCAGGAAGCTCTTGATCTCGGCTTTTTCTTCGCCGTCGATGCTGAACTGGCTGGCGTCGATACCGGCCAGCAGGTCCTGGACCTTGGCTTTCATCGGCTCGAAATCAGCCACGGCGACGCGCACTTCGCCCAACACCTGCTCAAGTTCCTTGCTCAGGACATTCAGCTCGGCGGCGTTGGCGCAACGGTCGATTTCCAGGTACATCAGCGATTCTTGCTGAATGTCCTCACCGTGGGTGCCCTTGGGCAGGATTTCCAGCAGTTCGCCCTTCTTGCCACGGCGCACGCTGAGCACGGTGGTTTGCAGGGTATGGATGCTATAGCCACGGCGGTTCAACTCGGTGCGCACCGAATCCACCAGGAACGGCAGGTCGTGGTGCAGCACTTCGACCGCGGTGTGAGTCGATTGCCAGCCGTGACGTTCGTAATCGGGGTTGTAGACCCGCACTTGCGGTTGGTTGTGATCAAAGCGCTCAAGCAGGCTCCAGGCAGACAGGGTGCAACCGGCCAGGTCGGACAAGCGACGCTGGGTCAGTTCATCCAGGGAAATGATGCCGAAGAATTGTTCAGCGAACAGCGCCACTTGTGGCAGTGCCTGTTCACTGATGTGCTGCGCCAGTGCCGCTTGCAGTTGATGCTGGAAGTCGGCCTTGCTGGCTGCGGTGAAGAACGCCATCTGTGGTACTCCGCTCGGGCTTGTTATTGATGGAAGCGTCGCGTGTTATCCCCTTGCGGGGAGACCGTCAGCTCTGTTCGCAGGTTGTACCATAACGAATCGGAGTGACAGGTGGGTGAAGCTGGACAAGACAACGAGGTCACATACAACTTCCATAAGATGAGCCGCTGGCCGGGCGACGGTACGACGGGCAGGTCAGACTCCTGGCAGGCGCTCATCCGTTGCGCAGCTTAACGAGTGTAGGAAGACAGCTGCTTGCGGTGCTGCGACATATTCGGTCAACGGCACGCTGCTGGCGGGTTGCGACTTGGGCAACCGGCTGTTTACGGGTGGATTTTGGCCTTGCAAGTACCGGAAATGACCGAGATACCCAGCCAAGTCACGCCGAGCTTCTGACACAGAATGAAGCACAAAATTCGCTGCAATGGCACAATTGTCATGCCGCACCCTCCCCCAGACAGGATTTTCCATGCAACTGACCACCTCCCACCTGATCGTCAACCCCTGCGATGACGAAGAAGACAACATGGCCATGCTCTGCTGCCACGGCGACAAGGGCGAGATGTTCATGCTGACCCGGTACCCGGATGAGGAGGATGTGGAGATTACCTGGGATTATGATCCGTCGACCCTGGATGGGCTGAAGATCACCCTGAGCGCCACGAAACTGCTGGTGGAAATTGCCGCGACGGACGCGGATGCATTGGGTGGCAGTGATCATCTGGAAATCATTCACAGTACCGACGAGTCAGATTTGGCTGAAGTGCAAGAGACCTTGCAGAACATCCTCAAGGGCACCGGGACCTACATCAGCGAACTGTAAGTAGCGCCTGCAAAATCGCCATCGCGGGCAAGCCCGCTCCCACACTTGAGCACACCGCAGTCCAAATGTGGGAGCGGGCTTGCCCGCGATGAGGCCCTCATAAGCACCGACGGCTACGGATAATTCCCACAAAATCCAAAAAATACCCCGCGCGCCGTTAGTCGCCAGCCCCCCCAATGCATTAAAGTAAGGCCCCCAGGCTCTGGCATTTTTCACAATGCCCAGGCTCATCTTTCCAGGAACCGTCATCGATGGAACATCGTGAAGCGCTGCTTGCGCTGCGAACCTTTCTTTCAACGCAGATCCTCGGCCAGGAAAAACTCATCGAGCGCCTGCTCATCGCCCTGCTCGCCGACGGCCATATGCTGGTTGAAGGCGCTCCCGGCCTGGCCAAGACCAAGGCCATCAAGGAGCTTGCCGAAGGGATCGAAGCACAGTTCCATCGTATCCAGTTCACCCCCGACCTGCTGCCCGCCGACATCACCGGCACCGAGATCTATCGCCCGGAAACCGGCAGCTTCGTGTTCCAGCAAGGGCCGATCTTCCACAACCTAGTGTTAGCGGACGAAATCAATCGGGCCCCGGCCAAAGTGCAGTCGGCCTTGCTTGAAGCCATGGCCGAGCGCCAGGTCAGTGTCGGGCGCAGTACTTATGAGCTATCGCCGCTGTTCCTGGTGATGGCCACGCAAAACCCGATCGAGCAGGAAGGCACCTATCCCCTGCCCGAAGCCCAGCTCGACCGGTTCCTGATGCACGTCAAGATCGGCTTCCCCGACGCAGCCGTCGAACGCCGCATCCTGCAACAAGCCCGTGGTGAAGCCCTCAACGGCGAAACCAAGCCCGAGCGCCGGGTCAGCCAGCAGGCAATTTTCGCCGCGCGCAAGGAAATCCTCGGTTTGTACATGGCCGACGCGGTGGAGGAATACCTGGTGCAACTGGTCATGGCCACCCGCACCCCAGCCAAGTTCGATCCGGAAATGGCCGAGTGGATTGCCTATGGCGCAAGCCCCCGGGGCTCGATTGCCCTCGACCGCTGCGCCCGGGCCCACGCCTGGCTGGCCGGGCGCGACTTTGTCAGCCCGGAAGATATCCAGGCAGTGCTGTTCGACGTGCTGCGTCACCGGATCATTCTGTCGTTCGAGGCCGAAGCGGCCGGCATTGATCAGGACCGCGTGGTGCAACGCATTCTCGACGTCGTAGCCGTCGCTTGAGCCCCATGAACGCCAGCGATGGAGTCCGCGTCACCCTGGGCGAATTGATCGAGATGCGTCATCGCGTGCGGGAAATACAGTTGTTCTCTACCCCGAGCCAACGCAGCCCGCTGATCGGCTTGCACCACTCGAAACTGCGGGGCCGCGGCGTCGACTTCGATCAGGTGCGGGTCTACCAGGCCGGCGACGACGTACGCACCATCGACTGGCGCGTCACCGCACGTACCCAGGAGCCCCACACCAAGCTGTTCCACGAAGAGCGGGAACGCCCGATCTTCATCATGGTGGAACAAAGCTGCCGGCTGTTTTTCGGCTCGGGGCTGATGTTCAAGTCGGTGCTGGCGGCTCAGGCCGCGAGCCTGATCGGCTGGGCCGCGCTGGGGCATAACGACCGGGTCGGCGGGCTGGTATTCGGCGACAACGAGCACTACGAAATCAAGCCGCGACGCAGCAAACAAAGCCTGCTGCAACTGCTCAATCGGTTGGTGCGGGTCAACCAGAGCCTGAATACCGAAAGCAAGCCGGAACCCGATGCCCTCGGCATGGCGTTGCGCCGTGGCCGAGAAGTCTTGCGGCCCGGCAGCCTGGCGATCGTGATCTGCGATGAACGCGCCCTGACCGAAGGCGCCGAACAGCAACTGAGTCTTTTGTCACGTCATTGCGATCTGTTGCTGTTGCCGGTGTCCGATCCGCTGGACCATGCCCTGCCCGCCGCCGGGCTACTGCGGTTCGCCGAACGCGGTGCGCAACTGGAAATCGATACCCTGAATTTCGACCTGCGCCAGGCCTATAAAGCCCAGGCCGACGAACGTAGCGCGCGCTGGGAGTTGCTCGCGCAGAAGCTGCGGATATTGCTCATGCCCTTGAGTACCCAGAGCGAAATGGTCGAGCAACTGCGCGAATACCTCAACCCGCAACGTCCGGCCAAAAAGCAATGAGCAGCCTCGACCCGTTGCAACCGCTGATCGCACCTCCAGCCATCGGTTTCTGGCCGCCGGCGCCTGGCTGGTGGCTATTGCTGCTGCTCATCCCCCTGCTTGCCTGGGGCCTGTGGTCGTTGCGCCGTTTCCTCCCGGCCAAGCGTCCCGTGGCCCGCGCCGAACAACCCCTGGACCCGCTGCGCGTCGCCGCCCTGGCGGAACTGGCACTGATGCCCAAACCCTACGACGGTGCGCCGGCCGGCGCCTGGTTGCAGCAACTCAACGGCCTGCTCAAGCGCCTGTGCCGCAACGACTACCCTTATAGCCAGAGCCACACCCTCAACGGTCGTAAATGGCTGGCCTTTCTCGATAACCGTTGCCCGGCCGCCGGCCTGACCCGCTGGATGGTGCTGGTAGAGGGTGCCTACAAACCCGAATGCAAGCTCGACGACAAGGCCATCGCCGGCCTGACCCAGGCCGTCGACACCTGGATTCGCAAACATGTTTGAGTTCGCCTGGCCGTGGATCTTCGTCCTGCTGCCGCTACCGTGGGTGATGCGGATACTCCTGCCCACCGCCGACAGCGGCGAGCCCGCCTTGAAGGTCAGCTTCCTCGGCGACCTGGAAGGCCTGACCCGTCGCCGTGCCCGGGCCAACCTCCCGGGCTGGCGTCAGCAAGCCCCCTTCGTGGTGCTATGGCTGTTACTGTTGACCGCCGCCGCCCGCCCGGAATGGCTGGGCGAGCCGCTGCCGATTGCCGCCAGCGGCCGTGATTTGCTGGTGGCAGTAGACGTGTCTGGCTCCATGGACTTTCCCGACATGCAGTGGCAGGACGAAGACGTCAGTCGCCTGACGCTGGTCAAACACCTGCTGGGGGATTTCCTCGAAGGTCGCGAAGGCGACCGCGTCGGCCTGATCCTCTTTGGCAGCCAGGCCTACCTGCAAGCACCACTGACCTTCGACCGCCGTACCGTGCGTACCTGGCTGGACGAAGCACGAATTGGCATTGCCGGAAAAAACACTGCCATTGGCGATGCCATTGGCCTGGCGTTGAAGCGCCTGCGCCAGCGTCCCGCACAAAGCCGCGTGCTGGTCCTGGTGACCGACGGTGCCAACAACGGTGGCGAAATCGATCCGCTGACCGCCGCGCGCCTGGCCGCCGAAGAAGGCGTGAAAATCTACCCCATCGGCATTGGCGCCGATCCCGAGCAAACCGGTTCCCTGGGCATGCTCGGCGTCAACCCGAGCCTGGACCTCGACGAGCCGGCCCTCAAGGCCATCGCCGAGGCCACGGGCGGGCGCTACTTCCGTGCCCGCGACGGCAAGGAACTGCAAGCCGTCAAGGAAACCCTCGACCAACTGGAACCGGTGGCCCAGCAACCGACCCAGGCGCGTCCAGCCCAGGCACTCTATAGCGGGCCGTTGGCCCTGGCGCTGATCCTGAGCATGTTGCTGGTGATCCAGGAACGCTGGCCGGACAACGCCCTGCAACGCCTCTTTAACAAAATTTCCAGCAAGGGCCACTTTCTGCAACAGCACCCCGAATGGCGCCAACGCCTCAAACGCCTGCGCTTGCGGAGGCGTCGATGATTGCCCTGTGGCCCCACTGGTTCCGCCCATGGTGGCTGTTACTGCTGCCGCTGTTCGGCTGGCTGCTGTGGCACTTATGGCACCGGCAAAAACGCGCCGGGCGTTGGCAGATGATCCTGCCGCCAGCCTTTCACGCGGCGCTGCTCAGTGGCGGCAATGGCCGGGAAAGCAAATCGCCCTGGGTGATCCTCGGCCTCGCCTGGCTGCTGGGTGTGTTGGCGCTGCTTGGCCCCAGTTGGCAAAGGGTCGAACAGAACAGCCAGAAACCTGCCGATCCGCTGGTGGTATTGCTGGAGCTGACGCCGGAAATGCTTGCCACCGACAGCCCGCCCAATCGCCTGGAACAGGCGCGGCGCAAACTGTACGACTTGCTCCAGGCCCGCAGCGATTCGCAGACGGCCATCGTGGTCTACGCCGGCAGCGCTCACACGCTGGTGCCGCTCTCGGATGACCTGGCCACCAGCCGTAACCTGCTGGAAGCCTTGCGCCCCTCGATCATGCCCGAGGCCGGCCACCGCGCCGACCTCGCGGTGGAAAAAGCCCTGTCGTTGCTCAAGCACGGCGGCCTCGGCCAGGGTCGCTTGCTGTTGATCGGCTCATCGTTGTCCAAACAAGAGCGCCAAGGCATCCGCCTGCTGCTGGGAGACCAGGCGCCAAGCCTGTCGATCCTTGGCATCGGCAGCCGGGAAGGCACGCCGGTGACTCAGGAAAGCGGCGAGTTCCTCAAGGACGACCAAGGCGCAATCCTCGTACCGCGCCTGGACAGCCCGACCCTCAAGGCGTTCGCCAGCGAGATGGGCGGTCGCTACCGCCAGGCCCGCCTGGACGACAAAGACCTGCGCGGTCTCGGCCTGCTGGACGGCCCGCAAAGTCTGCGTAACGACGGCCAACGACTGAAGTTGGACACCTGGGCCGACCAAGGTTACTGGCTGCTGTTGCCACTGCTGCTGCTCGCTGCCTGCGCCGGTCGTCGGGGCTGGTTGTTCTGCCTGCCGTTGTTGCTGTTGGTCGCCCCGCAACCGAGCTACGCCTTCAACTTTCAGGACCTGTGGCTGCGCCCGGACCAGCAAGGCCAATACCTGCTCAAGCAAAAACGCCCCAGCGAAGCCGCCGAACGCTTCGAGAACCCGCAATGGCAAGGCGTCGCCCTGTATGAAGCCGGTAACTATGCCGAAGCCGCCAAGCGCTTTGCCGAAGGCAGCGATGCTTATTCCCACTACAATCGCGGTAATGCCCTGGCCAGGGCCGGTGAACTGGAAGCGGCGATAGATGCCTATGAGCAAGCCCTGGAAGCCCAACCGGATTTGCAACCAGCCCTGAAAAACAAGGCCCTGATAGAAAGCCTGCTGCAGGAAACGCCGGAACCGGAACCCGCCAAGCCGCCCAAGAAGGAGGATGACGAAACCACACAACCCGGCCAGACTGCACAACCGGGCACCCGCGGCCAGACCGCTCCCGGTGGCGAGCAGACGCCCCAGGGCCAAGGCCAGCCAGGCACCGCCGAAACGCAAACCGGCGCCACGCCACACGCCGGCGGCAACGAGGTCCCCGGCAGCGAACTGGGGGATGAACAAACCACCACTCCGCCCCTGCGCCCGGCGGATGCCAGCCTCGACGGCGAACACCGCCAGGCCCTGGAACAGTGGCTGCGGCAGATCCCGGACAATCCCGGTGAGCTGCTGCGACGTAAATTCTGGTACGAACAGCAACAACATCAGGACAAGACTCGATGAGCCGCTGCACCGCCCTTCTCCTCACCCTCGCACTGTGGGCCTGCCAAGCCCAGGCCGCGGACCTGGTTGCCAGCGTCGACCGCAGCCGCATCAACTCCGGGGAGACGGTGGAACTGACCGTGGAATCCAATGACGTCACGCAGTTCGGCAAGCCGGACCTGACGCCCCTGGACCCGACGTTCGAAGTACGCGGCACACGCCAGATCAACCAGCTCACCACCCTGGGCGGCGACAATCACGCCACCACCCGCTGGATCATTACCTTGCTGCCCAAGGAAAACGGCACCGTGGTGATTCCGTCGCTGCAGTTGGGAGCGCTCAAGAGCCAGCCGATCACCCTGCAAGTCATCGAAACCGCCAGCCAGGATACCAACACCCAACTGGCGCCGGTGTTCGTCGAGGCCAACCTCGACCAGGACACGGTCTATGTTCAGGCACAGGCCCTGCTGACCGTACGTGTCTACCATTCGGTGTCGCTGTACGACGACAGCAGCCTGACGCCCTTGCAGATTCCCGACGCGCGGGTCGAGCAGTTGGGTGAGTCGCGTAACTACGAGAAAGTCATCAACGGCATTCGCCATGGCGTGATCGAGATGCGCTATGGGATCTACCCGCAACGCAGCGGCCAGTTGGTGATTCCGGCCCAGGTCTTCAGCGCGACCCGGGTCGAACCGCGCCCAGCCCAGGACACCAACCCTCAAGGCCCGAAACCCGGCAAGCTGCTGCACGTCAGCTCCACCGAACTGTTGCTGACGGTCAAAGCCCAGCCGGCCCTGTATCCGGCGGATGCCCCCTGGCTGCCGGCCCGCAGCCTGAGCCTGAGTGAAAGCTGGAACCCGGAGCCGGATCACGTCCAGGTCGGCGACTCCCTGACCCGCAGCCTGACCCTCAAGGCCGAAGGCCTCGCCGGCGCTCAACTGCCACCGCTGCCCAACACCGAGGTCGCAGGCCTGCGCCGCTACCCGGACCAACCGGTACTGAACAACCAGAACAGCGACCGCGGCGTGATCGGTAGCCGCGAAGACCGTGAAGCTCTGGTGCCCAGCCGCGCCGGCACCGTGGAATTGCCGGCGGTGGAAGTGGTGTGGTGGAACACCCATGAAGACCATCTCGAACGTACCCATCTGCCGGCCCGCACCCTGCAGGTAGCGAACAACCCAAGCCTGGTGGTCGATACTCCGGCCACGCCGACGGTGATCACCGCACCGGACTCTGACAGCCTGTGGATCTGGCAGCTCACCAGCCTGATCCTGGCCTGCACCACCCTGCTGGGCTTCGGCCTGTGGTGGCGCGCGCGCTGGCAGCCGGCGATCCTGCGGGCGGCGCAGACCGGGCCTAGCCCGCGTACGTTGCTGGACGATCTTAAACGTGCGAGCCAGGCGAATGATCCTCAGGCGACGCGTCAGGCCTTGGACGCCTGGGCGCGACAGCAGCCGGAAACCCTGGCGGATATGGCGGCGCGGTTTGTACCGTTGTCCGATGCGCTGGATGGCTTGAATGGGGCGCTCTACAGCGAGACGGGGCAGCATTGGCAGGGTGAAGAGTTGTGGCGGGCGGTGAAGGCGATTCCGATGACGGAGCGGGAACAGACTCCGGCTGCGGATAGCACGAGCTTGCCGCCCCTGTACCCCAAGTAACCTCCCCTCTTTTTTGGCGACCATTCGTCGCCACTGTCAATTCTGACAGGTAGACGCTCTATGCCCGCCGGGTGTCTGATTTTCCTTGCCCCGCG
>NZ_WNNK01000022.1 GCF_009724245.1 Pseudomonas spelaei
CCGCTGTAAGAGCGGAACCAATAGCCGCCGTTACCGCAGCAACGGATATGCCCCCCAATCCAAACCGCTTACTTATTCCCTTTGAGCTTGACATAAGACTGATGCATATCCACAGCCCAACCATCAATCACACCCTTCACATCATCCGCCTTCATCACCTGCGAATCATTTGCCAGCGGCTTGCCGGTACCTTTACGCACAACCTGAGCAACGACCTTGCCACTGTCACCATCAAGGAACTGCGCCTCAGTGCCCAGAGTAGTTTCCTGATCACGAATCCCGGCACCCGTACTCACCGCAGCGGCCACCAGTGCAACCGGAATGTACTCATAAGGCTTGAGACTTTCAGTTTTGCTGCTGACCGCCGTGATCGCCGCCCGCACCACAATCACCCCAGGACCTGGCCCGTTGGCCAGCGGCAGCGACTTGACGACCTCACGCTTGAGCGCCTGGTTGTAGTAGTTGCTGATACCTTGCAGCGTGCTTTCAGGAATTTTGGTCGTGGCTTGAGGCTTGGGGAAGAATTGGGTCGGCTCGATGTACACCGAGGTGTAGCGGCTGAGGTTCAGGTTGGGATCAACCCAGCGCATCACTTCTGCGCCCGACGGTGATTTGGCTTCCTTCAAGTGGCTGTAGTCCGAGAGAAACCCGGAGTACTCGTCCGGTTGCGTCACCTTGCTGGAACACCCCACTACACCAATCGAGGCAATGCACAACGTACTGATCATTAGCCCTATCTTCATCATGGAACTCCTTGGCGGTCATCATCGAAACACTGAGCTGTAGGTATAGCCAACTCTGGGAAAAAAGCGCCTTCAGCGTTGCAGGTTGCGGAGTATTTCACAACGCTAATTTGACAGGCCGGCACTCAGCGTCAAAGCTGCACGAAGCTTAAGTACGCCATAGAGCGTCAATGCATCTGGACATCGGACGTCGCAATGCCCAAGCCTGATAATAAAACCGTTACCCACCGTGATTCACCCCGTCGTTACTTCTACCCCCTGTTGATTGCCCTGTTGCTGCTGGCCATGGCCGGGATCTGGTTTTTTCTCCAGGCCGGCACGCCCAAACCGCAACCCCTTGTGCCCGCCCCGGTCGCTGTAACGACCAAGCCGGTAGTGGCCGCTCCTGCCCGGATGGTCGACGAGCAACAATGCCAGGGTTGCCACCAGGCCCAGGCCAGGGACTGGCAAGGCTCTCACCATCAATTGGCAATGCAGGCGGCGACGCCCCAGACGGTGCCAGCCGATTTCAATGACGTGTCCTTTAAAAGCGCGGAAGAAACCACGCGATTCTTTCGTCGAAGCGATGAGTTCTGGGTCAACACCCCGGGGCCCGACGGAAAACCCGCTGACTTCAAGGTGGCCTACACCTTCGGCATCGCACCGTTGCAGCAATACTTGATCGAAGTCGGCGATGGCCGTTTGCAGGCGTTGGCCGTGGCCTGGGATACCGAGAAAAGCCGCTGGTTTCATCTCTACCCCGGCCAGGGCGTGAACTTCAAGAACCCGCTGCACTGGAGCAAGCCCAGCCAGAACGCCAACTTCATGTGCATCGAATGCCACACCACCGGCTACAAACGTAATTTCGATGCCGCCACCAACCGCTTCGACAGCCAATGGAACAGCCTCGGAGTGGGTTGTCAGGCCTGCCATGGCCCGGCATCCGATCATGTGCAATGGGCGGCGAAAAAGGGTGACTTGCTGCATGCCGGTTTTGCGGTGGATTTGAAAGACCAGGACGCCACCGTCGAGATCGAAACCTGCGCCCGCTGCCATGCCCGTCGCGCACCGCTGGGAGACGGCTACACCGTTGGCAAACGCCTGATGGACGACTACCTGCCCAGTGTATTGACCCGCGAGCTGTATGCCCTGGACGGCAAGATCAAGGATGAGGTGTTCGAACATGGCTCCTTTGCCCAGAGCAAAATGGCCGACAAGGGTGTGCGCTGCAGTAACTGCCACAACCCCCATAGCAACCAACTGAAGGCCCCCGGCAATGGCGTCTGCCTGCAATGCCACAACACCGCCGGCAAGAGCGCTGTCGCGACAGTGGACGGCCAAGGGTTGCAGGCCAAGAACTACGAAGCCCCTGAACATACGCGCAACATCGCCGGGCAACCCGAATCGTTCTGCGTCGATTGCCATATGCCCGGCAAGTTCTATATGGGCAACGACTTTCGCCATGACCACAGTTTCAGTATTCCCAGGGCGGGCGATAAGGTCAGCGAGCAATTCAAGCTCTGGAGCAGCAGCGAAACCGTTCACGCACCGCGTTACGACGAAAGCCTGGTGCTGATTCGGGGCGGCCAGCCGGGTGCTGCGCAGGCGCTGTATGAGCAACTGGCGCGCAACAACCTGCCAGCGATCCAGCGTGCGACGTTGCTGGCAGAACTGGCAAACTACCCGAGCGAACAGGCACTGAAACTGGCGACCAGGGACCTGGGCAACCCCGCCCCGCAAGTACGCGAAAGTGCAGTACGGGCAGTCAGTGCATTCCTGCCACCGGCCGAACGGGTTGCGCTGTATGGGCCACTGCTCAAGGACCCGGTGCGAGCGGTGCGCATCATCGCCGCCCGCGACCTGCTGAGCGTCTCCGCTCAAGGCCTGGGCCCTGCCTGGGAGCAGGCCATCACCGAGTACGAAAACGTACAACTGAGCTTGCTGGAGCGCGCCGAAGCCAACCTCAACCTGGCCATGCTGTACCAGGCCAGCGGCCGTGGGAGCAAGGTCGAGGCGCAACTGCGCACCGCCCTGCTGCGCGATCCGGATTTCTACCCGGCGTTGGTGACGCTGGCGCAGTGGCTGGAGGCCAACGGTCGCAGTGAGGAGGCCCGCCGCCTGATAGCCGACAACCTCAAGCAACACCCCGAAGCGGCGTTGCTGCAACACACTCAGGGCCTGATGCTGATTCGTTCCGGGGATACGACCAACGCCCTGCCTCACCTGCGTGAGGCTGCCCGCCTGGAACCTGGGAATGGTCAATACAGTTTTGTGTGGGCGGTGGCGTTGCACGACAGCGGGAGCGTCGATAAGGCCTGCCTGCAGTTGGAAGACCTGCTCAAACGCCAACCGTATAACCGCAATGCCCGGTTGTCGTTGATTCAGTACTACCTGGAAAACGCTCACGAACCCAAGGCTCAGGGGGTGATGCAGAGCTGGAAAAAGCTCAACCCTGGAGACCCTGCGTTGAAATGAACAAGGCATCTGATCCGCTTTAATGCATCTTTCCTGAGGCTGTTTTGTTTTCCCCGGACTTCCTACAGTCCCCCACCTGCCAGACCGGTCGGCCTGGCATGACTTGGAACCGTGGGAAGACTGACCATGAGCACAGCATCAACCGGGCAAGCCTATAACTATAAGGTCGTGCGCCAATTCGTCATCGCCACCGTGGCATGGGGCGTCATCGGCATGGCCATGGGGGTGTGGATCGCCTCGCAGCTGGTGTGGCCAGAGATGAACCTGGATTTACCCTGGACCACCTTTGGCCGGTTGCGGCCGTTGCACACCAGCCTGGTTATTTTCGGTTTTGCCGGCAGCGCGCAATTTGCTGCCAGCTACTACGCAGTACAGCGTACCTGCCAGGTGCGATTGTTTTCCGATACGTTGGCGGCGTTTACCTTCTGGGGCTGGCAGTCGGTGATCGTCGTCATGTTGGTCAGCCTGCCGCTGGGTTACACCACCACCAAGGAATACGCCGAGATCGAGTTTTCCGGCGCGGTGTGGATGACGGTGGTATGGGTGGCTTATGCCATTGTGTTTTTCACCACCGTGGTGCAGCGCAAGACCCAACATATCTACGTCGGCAACTGGTTCTTCGGTGCATTTATCGTGGTGATTGCCATGTTGCACGTGGTCAACCACCTGTCGATCCCGGTGGATTGGTTCAAGTCCTATCCGGTGTATTCCGGGGCCACCGACGCCATGGTGCAGTGGTGGTACGGGCATAACGCGGTGGGCTTTTTCCTGACCACCGGCTTCCTCGGAATGATGTATTACTTCGTGCCGAAACAGGTCGGGCGGCCGGTGTATTCCTATCGATTGTCCATCGTGCACTTCTGGGCGCTGATCACCCTGTACATCTGGGCCGGCCCCCACCACTTGCACTACACCGCACTGCCGGACTGGGCGCAGTCGTTGGGCATGGCGATGTCGCTGATTCTGCTGGCGCCGAGCTGGGGCGGCATGATCAACGGCATGATGACCCTGTCGGGCGCCTGGCATAAGCTGCGCACCGACCCGATCCTGCGCTTTCTGGTGCTGTCGCTGGCGTTCTACGGCATGTCGACCTTTGAAGGGCCGATGATGGCGATCAAGACGGTCAATGCGCTGTCCCACTACACCGACTGGACCATCGGCCACGTGCACGCCGGTGCCCTGGGTTGGGTGGCGATGATCACCTTTGGTTCGCTGTACCACATGATCCCGAAAATCTTCGGCCGCGAACAGATGCACAGCGTGCCGCTGATCAACCTGCACTTTTGGCTGGCGACTATCGGTACGGTGCTGTACATCGCCTCGATGTGGGTCAACGGCATTACCCAGGGCCTGATGTGGCGGGCGGTCAATGACGACGGCACCCTCACCTACTCGTTTGTCGAAGCCTTGCAGGCCAGTCATCCGGGGTTTGTGGTGCGATTTGTCGGTGGGGTGTTTTTCCTCAGCGGGATGTTGTTGATGGCGTACAACACCTGGCGCACGGTGAGGGTCGCGGACTTGAAGGTGGCGCAGCATGAAGCGCAGATCGCCTGATGTGGGAGATGATCTTCAACCTGGCGGCGCTGATTTGCCTCTACATCACAGTGGAATACTGCTTGCGGGGTCAGTCGAGGGATGACTTGGATGAGGCGAGCCTGATTCCGTTTGCCGATGACCCTGAAGTAGCGCGGCGGGTGGAGTTGGCAACGGGCAAGCAGGTCAAGGCTGTGGCGCCTGAGGAAACAAAGAAGGGTTGGGGCAAGATAGAGCTCTGAATGTGGGTGGGCTTGTGTGGGAGCTGGCTTGCCTGCGATAGCATCACCTCGGTGTAACTGATGCATCGAGGCGTCTGCATCGCAGGCAAGCCAGCTCCCACACTTGATCTTCAGTGTTACCGAGGCCTTACCCGCGCTCGCGGGGAATCAGGCTCTGCAACTGCAAGGCCAGGAAGTTGGCATCGAAGGCAAAGGTGTCCGGGTCTTTCAGGCCATTGGTTTTCTTCCACAGCCAGTCGTTCTTGCCCGGCAGCAGCACCAGGGAAATGCTGCCATAGCGGGCGGCGGTCAGGCCCATCACCGACAACGAAATCAAACCGCCGACGCCCATCACGTCCGGCACGAACTCCACCGGTTTTCCAGCGATGTGGATGGTCAGCTTCTCGGTCTTGAAAGTCGATGTTTCCAGCGGCACGCTGGGGCCGGACGCCACATACGCTTCACGCTGCACTTCCAGCAGTCCGACGCTTTTAACCGGCTCCAGCCACTGCTCGATCTGGCCGAACAGCTCAGTGATTTTCTGTGCCCAGTGCGCGGACTGCACCTCGAACTGCTGCTGTTTGTGCGCTTCGCTGTCGGCGTAATGACGAAGCATCTCGCCCAGTTGCTGTACATCGTCCATTGCGGTGTTCCTCGGGTAACCCTGACTGCGAACAACCAGCATGGCAGATGCGGCACCGATGCGTATGACTAACGTGTCGGTCTTGGGTAATGTGTGCCTTTCGCCCATCTGCTTGAGGAGCATCGCATGCGCACCATCGGCCTTATCGGCGGTATGAGCTGGGAGTCCAGCGCCGAGTATTACCGGATCATCAACCAGCAGGTCCGCGACCGTTTGGGCCCGCTGCGTTCGGCGCAAATGCTGATGTACAGCGTTGACTTCGGCCCGGTGGAACAGGCTCAACACGCCGGGCGCTGGAATGACGCGGCGCTGATCCTGGAAGATGCTGCACGCCGACTGCAAGCGGGCGGCGCCGAGTGTGTGGTGCTGTGTACCAACACCATGCATCTGGTGGCGCCACAGATTGAGGCAGCGGTGTCGATCCCCTTTCTGCATATCGCTGACGCCACTGTCGCTGCAGCCATCGAGGCCGGCACGCTCACGGTGGGCCTGCTGGGCACGGCGTTTACCATGGAACAGGACTTTCTCAAGTCTCGTCTCAGCGCCCAGGGGCTGACCGTGCTGATACCGGACGCGGATGAGCGCCAGGCCGTGCACCGGATCATCTATGAAGAGTTGTGTGTCGGGGTGATCAGTGAAGCGTCACGCCAAGAGTACCTGCGGGTGATCGACTCCCTGGCCGCTCGCGGCGCCCAGGCGATCATCCTCGGTTGCACGGAAATCAGTCTGCTGATCAAGCCGGAACACAGCGACCTGCCGCTGCTGGACACCACCGAGCTGCATGCGCGGGCTGCGGTGGCGTTTGCCTTGGAAGGTCAGGCGGTCTGACGCAAGCGGGCCATGGTCAGGGCATCGACGAATACGCCGTCACGCACGGCGTAATCACGCAGCCGGCCTTCGGTCTCGAAGCCGAACTTGCGGTAGAGCGCCTGGGCGGGCTCGTTGTCGACATACACCGTCAATTCCACGCGGCGCAGGTTCATCCAGTTGTCGGCAACATCCAGCGCCGCCCCCAGCAACTTTGTACCCACGCCTTTGCCCTGCCAGGCCACTGCGACCCCCATGCCAATCGCGCCGACATGGTTTTGGCGACTGCGTGAATACTGGTCCAGGGTGCAATTGCCAATCACCTCGGCGCCGTGCAGGGCGACCAGCCTGATCAGTCGCTCATTGGTGTCTGCCAGGCGTTTGCGCCAGATCTCCACCGACTGGAAAGGCATTTGCAGTACCTGACGGCACACGGCCGGGTCGTTGTAGAGCGCGTTCATGCCTTCGAGATGAGCTTCGGCAAAGCGCTGGATGACGATCTTGGGTTCAGGTGGGTGCATTGTGTTTCATCCTTTGAAAGACAAGTGGCAGGCCAGTGTAGAGGGTGGGGAGCTGATGTGGCGAGACCTGATGCGTGGGGGGTCTGATGATGGGGGTGGGAGTTGGGTACATATCCGTTTCTGCGGTAACGGCTGCTTAGGGTTCCGCCCTTACGGCGGGTCACTTTTGAAAAGAGCCCAAAAGTAACCAAAAGGCTCTTGCCCCACCACTCGGCACCTCGCCCAGGCTCGGTGTGCCCTCACTCCGGCATTGCTCCGTGGGCCGCCGCAATGGGCCATCCCTGGCCCAGTGCGGCTAAACCGGCGTCCTGCCGGTTTACCCACGGACCAATGCCTGCGTTCGGCCAGCGTGGTTTAACGGGGCGCCTAAGATCAAGGTCAAAAGCAGATCAAGAGCACAGCGGCCTACCGGCCGGCTTGAGTGGTGTGAAGCAAAGGCAAGATCAAAAGCGGGCACGGTCGACTGTGGGAGCTGGCTTGCCTGCGATGGCCAGGGGTATCTACACATCTTTTGAATCCTGCGAAATCCTGTAGCCGCTGCCGAGGCACGAGGCTGCGATGGGCTGCGTAGCAGCCCCTAGGGCGGTCCTGCGGACCGCATCGCAGCCTCGTGCCTCGGCAGCGGCTACAAAAATTGTGTAGATACCTATGCTGCGATGGCATCACCTCGGTGTTCCTGAAAGACCGAGTTGCCTGCATCGCAGGCAAGCCAGCTCCCACAGAAAAGCAGCTCTGCTTTCGCTCCGGCCCTTGCCTTTGCTTCTACCACTCAGGTCGGCTTTCAGGCCGCCGTGCTTTTGATTTTGATCTTAGGCGCCCCGTTAAACCACGCTGGCCGAACGCAGGTATTACGGAGTGGGTAAACCGGCAGGACGCCGGTTTAGCCGCGTTGGGCCATGGATGGCCCGTCGCGGCGGCCCACGGAGTAATGCCGGAGTGAGGGCATGCCGAGCCTAGGCGAGGCACCAAGTGGTGGGGCAAGAGCCCTTTGGTTACTTTGGGGCTCTTTTCCAAAGTGACCCGCTGTAAGAGCGGAACCAATAGCAGCCGTAACCGCAGCAACGGATATGTACACCGAAGCCCCCCGCCACACCACATCCTGCATCTGTAGGATAGCGATCCTCCCCCGCTGCGCCGATACTCACACCAGGCCCTGCCCCGTTCATCGAACGCCCGGCCTGAAAACCCTGTGACGAAAACAATAAGAACGTCCCACAGAGGAATCCCCATGCGCTGCGATGATCACGCCAGCCTGTTGCAGGCTTTCAGCACCCTGACCCTGGATTTGCAGCGCCTGGCGCAGCATCAGGATATAGAACACTTCCACCGACACGCCCTGGCACGGATCAGCCAACTGATGACCTTCGACAGCGCTTGGTGGGGCCGCGCCGCGTTGATCGAGGGTTTACCGGAAGAGCACAGTTGCCACCTGTACAACCTGCCGCCGAGCTACCTGCCGGACTGGCAATCGATCCGCCATGTCGATGTCACGGTGGGCCTGGTCCACAAGTCGCCAGGCCAGTCGGTGATTGTCGACATGCGTGATCCGGCCCATGGTCCCGGGGTGAATTGGCTGGGCGAGCGCTATGGCATCGGTCAGTTGCTCTGCGTTGTCTACATCGATCCCCAAACCCACCTCAGCGACCACCTGGCCCTCTACCGCAGCCCCGACGCACCACGGTTCAACGAACAGGACTGCCAACTCCTCAACAACCTGATGCTGCATTTGGTGGCTGCGGTGTCGGCGAATCAGATCCGCACCCTGGTGGCCATGCGTGAGACCCTGACCAGCCCGCGCAACCTGGCCCTGGCGGTGTGTGACCAGCGCGGAGTATTGCAGTGTGCCGAGGCCGGCTTTGTCGACCTGTTGCTCAGCGAGTGGCCGCAGTGGAGCGGCCCCACCCTGCCCGTGACGCTGGATGAGCGCGGCCATGACGGCAAGCAGGTGCATATCGAAGCGTCGGCCGTGGGCAATCAGTTCCTGCTGGCCGCGCGGATCAACCGTACGCTGCCCCAGCTCAGTCCTCGGGAAAACGACGTCGCCCAAGGGTTTGGCGAAGGCAAGACCTACAAGGAAGTCGCCCGCGACCTGGGCCTGTCGCCCAACACCGTGCGGCATCACATTCGCGCCATCTACAGCAAGCTTGGGGTCAAGGACAAGGCGCGAATCGCGCACCTGTTGCACGCCCCACCCAACTGATTACTAAGCCTTCCCTCGATTCTTTTTGCGCTGTCGCTTTGACGGCCACGGGTGCGCTTTGCCCCATTTCCAGCTGCCGCGTACCGGCGATATAGCCGCAATAACAATTCACACGAGACGCCTTGCCATGAAGCACAGAACCTTGCGTAACCTGACCTTGCTGTTGGGCGGCCCCCTGTTGTGCCTGGACAGTCAAGCCGCCGACCTCAACGCCCGGGACTTTTTCGGCGCACCGCCCGGCACCAGCCTTGGCGTGCTGTATCTGCCCGCCACCCGCGACGGTGATTTCCACGGCCCCGCGGATACCACAGGCAAGGCCGAATTGAAGGTCAACGCAGTGGCCTACCGCCAGGTGTTTTTCACGGACCTCTGCGGCACTTTGTGTACCCCGCAATTTATCCTGCCGTATGCCGACATCAACGCTCGCTTGCCCGGTGCCAGCGGGCATACCGGCGAGAGCGGGTTTGGCGATCCCCAGGTCGGCGGTACCGTATTTTTCATCAACGACCCGGCGTCCCGTACCTACAGCGGCCTGTTGACGCTGATCACCCTGCCCGTGGGTGAATACCACAGCAACAACCCGGACGTGTCGCCCGGCGCCAATCGCTGGGGCGCGACCTTCGTTTACAACTACACCCAGGGTATTGGCGAAAAGTGGGTGCTGGAAGCCAACCTCGAAGCCCAGCTCTACGGCAAGAATGACGACTACTTCGGCAGCGACCTCAAACAAGACCCGTTGTATCGCCTGCAAGCCTTCGCCTCCTATGACTTCACCCCCAGCACCTACGGCGCACTGCGGCTGATTCAGGCCGATGGCGGCGAATTACGCATCAACAACCAGCGCATCGACGACACCCACAAGCGCTACACCCAGGTCGGCTTTGAAGTCGGGCACTGGCTCGACCGGCAGAACCAGCTGATGTTCAGCCTGTCGCAAAACGTCGCGGCGTCCAACGGCTACGCAGGCACCGACGCACTGTTGCGCCTGGTCCATGTGTTCTGAATCACCTTCCCGGAGCTTGAACATGAACACTCAGACTCACGCCATCGCTGACCAACCCTCACTGACAACCACCTCCTGGAGCCTGCTGGCGGCCATCGTGCTGTTTGCCGCCATTACCCCAACCATCCTGATGACCGCGCCGGCGGTGGCGGCCCAACTGGCCGGGCAATGGCAACTGAGCCCGTCACGCATCGGCGATCTGTTTTCCACCGAACTGGGCGCCATGAGCCTCGCCACCCTGCCCGCCTTCTGGTGGCTGAAGCGGGTGGACTGGCGCCAGGCGGCCCTGGTCGCCGGGGTGTTGTTTATCGCCGCCAACCTGCTGTCGATGCTGGTCGACACCTACAGCACCCTGCTCGCCTTGCGCTTTGCCAGCGCCCTGGCCGGCGGTTCCTTGATGATCATTTGCCTGGCCAGTGCTGCCGCCACGGCCAACCCCAGCCGGGTGTACGGGTTGTGGGTGATGGGCCAACTGGTGGTCGGTGCCATTGGCCTGGGTGTGCTGCCCGGACTGTTTGCCCGCTACGGATTGGGCGCCTGTTACCTGATTCTTGCGGGGTTGATGACGCTGTTGTTGCCATTGGCCCGCTGTTTTCCGGCCGGCAGCCCGGCCGCGTGTCAAACCGGGTCTGAGGCGCCGCCCGGCTCACGGGGCAAAGCCGCGCTGGGCATTCTCGGCGTCCTGACCTTCTACATCAGCCTCAGCGGCATCTGGACCTTTATCGGGTCCATCAGCGCCAGCGCCGGGATTTCGCCGCAACACAGCGGCGAAATCCTCGCCATTGCCACGGTCATGGGCATTGTCGGCGCCGGTTGCGCCTCGCTGATCGGCACCCGCCTGCCGCGCCTGCTGCTGTTGTTCCTGGGCTACGGCCTGATGGCCGGTGCCGTGCTGTTGCTGCTGGGCCAGCCAACACTGATGCGGTTTGCCTTGGCCGCGTTGCTGTTCAAGTTCACCTGGACCTTCATCCTGCCGCTGATCCTTGCCTGCCTGGCCGACCTCGACCCCACGGGAAAACTGATGAACGCCTCCAACCTGGTGATTGGCGGCGGCCTGGCCATTGGGCCTGCCGTCGCCGGTCGGTTGATAGAAGCCAGCGGTGGGTTTGCCCCGCTGTTGATCGACGGTGCCGGAATCACCCTGTTGTCCCTGGGGCTGATCCTAGGCAGCCGTACCAAAGCCTGAAGCCCTTTTTTACCCTGCTGAACTGGAGACCCTAATGACCCGAAACACTGCGTTTTTCTTTGATGAGTTGAGCCTTTGGCACAGCGCCGGCGCCCATGTCTTGACCTTGCCCGTGGGCGGCTGGGTGCAGCCGCCTGCAGGCACCGGACATGCCGAATCACCGGAAACCAAGCGACGCCTGAAAAGCCTGCTGGACGTGTCTGGATTAAGTCACCATTTGCATCAGCACAGCGCGATCCCCGCCAGTGAAGAAGATTTGCTGCGGGTCCATAGCGCCGAGTATCTACAACGTTTCAGGGCCATGAGTGACGCTGGTGGCGGCGACCTTGGACCTCAAGCGCCCATCGGCCCGGGCAGCTACGACATCGCCCGGCTTTCTGCCGGGCTGACTATGGCCGCCGTGGACGCGGTGCTCACCGGACACGCCGACAACGCCTATTCGCTGTCACGGCCACCGGGGCATCACTGCCTCGCGGATGGCGCCATGGGTTTTTGTTTCCTGGCCAACATCGCCATCGCCATCGAGGCCGCCAAGGCACGCCATGGACTGGGCAAGGTGGCGGTGATCGACTGGGACGTGCACCACGGCAATGGCACCCAATCGATTTTCGAAAACCGTGGTGATGTGCTGACCATTTCCCTGCATCAGGACGGCTGCTTTCCGCCGGGCTACAGCGGCGAACAGGATCGCGGTCACGGCGATGGCCTGGGAGCGAACATCAATATCCCGCTGCCGCCGGGCAGCGGTCACCTCGCTTACCTGCATGCCATGGAGCGTATCGTGCTGCCGGCTCTGGAGCGCTTCGAGCCCGAACTGATCATCGTCGCCTGCGGCTACGATGCCAACGCCGTCGACCCGCTGGCGCGCATGTTGCTGCACAGTGAATCGTTCCGCCTGATGACCCGGGCCGTGCGCCTGGCTGCCGAACGGTTGTGCCAGGGCCGTCTGGTGCTGGTGCATGAAGGGGGTTACAGCGAAGCCTATGTGCCGTTTTGCGGGCTGGCAACGATTGAAGAATTGGCCGGGGTGCGTACGGCAGTGGATGACCCGATGCTGGCATTTATCCAGTTGCAACAGCCCAACGAGGCACTGCTGGGGTTTCAGCGCCAGTTGATCGAGCAGCTGGCGCAGGGCTTCTTGGCTTAAGCCTTGGGCGCCGCCAGTCGCCAAACCCGGGCGATGTCGGCGGCCCGCTCGCGCAACAAGCGTGGCGCTTCGCGGCAGGCTTGTTCCAGGCTCATCGGCCCGAACGGCAAGGCAAAGGCCGCGTCGACGCCATGGGCGTACATCTGCTCATAACCGTCGCCCAAGGTGCCAGCGATCACGATCACCGGGACGTTGTGTTGCTTGGCAATCCGCGCCACGCCAAACGGGGTCTTGCCCCGCAGGGTCTGGGCGTCGAAGCGGCCTTCGCCGGTGATCACCAGGTCGGCGCCACGGACGGCCGCGTCCAGGCCCACCAGCTCAGCCACCACTTCCACACCAGGACGAAACTGCGCCCCGAGAAAGGCCTTGGCGGCAAACCCGAGGCCGCCCGCGGCACCGCTGCCCGGCTCATCGCGCACGTCCTTGGGCAGGACCTGGGCGCAGTGATCGGCAAAATGCCCAAGTGCCTGGTCCAACTGCTCTACCTGCAGGAGACTGGCCCCTTTTTGCGGACCGAAAATCGCCGAGGCACCGTGAGGACCACACAGTGGATTGTTGACGTCGGCGGCGATTTCAAAGCGTACCTGGGCCAGCCGCGGGTCCAATTGCTCAAGGCTGATGCGCTTAAGCGTCGCCAGTGCCAGGCCACCGTTGGGGAGAATCACGCCCTCGGCATCCAGCAATTGCACGCCGAGGGCCTGCATGGCACCCGCACCACCGTCATTGGTGGCACTGCCGCCAATCGCCAGGATGATACGTTGGGCGCCGGCATCCAGGGCGGCGCGGATCAGCTCACCCGTGCCGAACGTAGTGCTGGAACAGGCATCACGTTTAACCGGAGCCACCAATTGCAGGCCGCTGGCTTCGGCCATTTCAATAATCGCCGTCGCGCTCTCGGCCAACCAGCCCCAGCGTGCTTCAACCGTACCGCCCAATGGCCCCTGCACCCGCTGGCTGCGTAGTTCGCCGTTGCAGGCGGCGAGAACCGATTCCACCGTGCCTTCACCACCGTCTGCCATCGGGCACTTGATCAGCTCGGCGTCGGGCCAGACCTGCGCCAACCCTTCGGCAATGGCCTGGGCCACGCCTTCAGCACTCAGGCTGTCCTTGAACGAGTCGGGGGCGATGATGATCTTCATGGGCGTTCTCCGGTTTTTATAACGCCCATGCTGCCAGTTGGCATCGGCAATAACGCCGGTCCATTGCACAAGTGCGGACGGGGTTTGTTGTTCATTTCTACAAAGTCTGCGGCAACAGCTGTACGCCCAGGTACAGCGCCAGCATCCCGTCCAGGGTCAACGGGTCGACCCCGCTCAACTCGGCAATCCGCTCCATGCGGTAGCGCAGACTGTTGCGGTGGATGCCCAAGGCATCGGCGCAGGCCTGGCTTTGCCCGTCGTGTTCGCACCAACTGCGCAGGGTTGCCTGCAATTGGCCGTTGCTGTCCTTGGCCAGCACTTTGCGCAGCGGGTTGAGCAGTTCGTCCAGGGCGTCGTCGTTGCGATGACGCCAGAGCATCACCGGCAGGCGATAGCGGTTAAGGGTCAGCAAGCGCGACTGCGGCAACACATCGCGCCCGTAGGCCAGCAAGTCGCCGACCCGTCGATAGCAGCGACGCAGGCCCGCCAGCCCATCGGCCTGCCCGCCCACCGCCACCCGCAGAATATTCCAGCCCAGGCCTTCGAGCTTCTCCAGCAGCCGCGGATTGTCCACCGACACCGACGCCGGGCGGCACCACAACAACGAAAACTGCGCAGAACTGACGCACCAACTGTCCGGGTAGCGTGACATCAACCATGTGCTCAGGGCCTCCGCCGACTGGCCAACGCCCAACTCGAACAGGTACGGCGTGCGCGGCAGCTGCGGTTTGAGGCCCAGTTGTTGCGCCTCATCCACCAGCCTCGGCGAGTCGCCGGTCTCGGCCAGCAGCAGCGCCAGCAAATCATCGCAGCGCTGGCGCCGCCATTGTTGCTCGGCCTGTTGGTGGCGCTGGCTGACCAACATTTCGGCGGTCATGCGCACCAGTTCGGCGTACGTGCGCAACAGCTCCGGCTCACCGGTGATGCCCAGCACGCCAATCAAGCGCTGATCATGCAACAACGGTAGGTTGATCCCGGGTTGCACACCCTTGAGATGCTTGGCAGTCTGGCCATCGATCTCCACCACCCGGCCATTCGCCAGCACCAGCTGCGCACCTTCATGGCGGGTATTGATCCGCTCCGGTTCGCCACTGCCGAGAATCAGGCCCTGACTGTCCATGACGTTGACGTTATAGGGCAGGATCGCCATGGTGCGATCGACGATATCCTGCGCCAGGTCATGATCCAGCTCGAACATGGGGCTAAATTCCTTGAAAACAGGTTGTTCATAGGCACAGCGCAAACGATGCTTCACTGTGCGCAAGCACAAAGACATCACCCTGCAAGGTGGCCGAGACTCGTTGGGCGATCAACGTTACCCTCGCATCGCGAAAAATCATAATAAAGAGAGACTGCCATGTCACAGAGCGCCGCTGTCACCCAGGCCAACGATGACGATAAAAACGCCGTATACAAGCGCATTACCCTGCGCCTGATCCCCTTCATTTTCATCTGCTACCTGTTCAACTACCTCGACCGCGTCAACGTCGGCTTTGCCAAGTTGCAGATGCTCGACGCCTTGAAGTTCAGCGAGACCGTGTACGGCCTCGGTGCCGGGATTTTCTTTATCGGTTATGTGCTGTGCGGCGTACCGAGCAACCTGGCGTTGACCCGATTTGGCCCACGGCGCTGGATCGCGCTGATGATGATCGTCTGGGGCACTCTGTCCACCTGCCTGCTGTTCGTCACTACGCCGACGCATTTCTACACCCTGCGCCTGTTTACCGGTGCCGCCGAAGCCGGGTTCTTCCCAGGCGTGGTGTTGTACCTTTCGCAGTGGTTCCCGACGTTCCGCCGTGGGCGGATCATGGCGTTGTTCATGTCGGCGATTCCGGTGTCCGGCTTGCTGGGCAGCCCGTTCTCCGGCTGGATCCTCAACCACTTCGCTGCAGGCCAAGGTGGCCTGGCGGGCTGGCAATGGATGTTCCTGCTGCAAGGCATCCCGACCGTGATCCTCGGTGCCCTCGCCTACTTCCTGCTCAGCGACAACTTTGCCAATGCCAAGTGGCTTAAACCCCATGAACGCGAAGTCCTCGAAGCCGACCAGGCCACGGACCTGGCCAACAAGCCGAAAACCGCCAGCGACTCCTTGCTGGAAGTCTTCAAGAACCCGGCGATCTGGGCCTTTGGCCTGATTTACTTCTGTATCCAGAGCGGCGTGTACGCCATCAACTTCTGGCTGCCGTCGATCATCAAGAACATGGGGTTCAGCGATAACCTGGTGATTGGCTGGCTCAGCGCGATTCCGTACCTGCTGGCGGCGGTGTTCATGTTGCTGGTGGGCCGCTCCGCCGACCTGCGCAAAGAGCGTCGCTGGCACTTGGTGGTGCCGATGTTGATGGGCGCCATCGGCCTGATCATCGCGGTGAACTTCGCCACCACGCCAGCTATCGCCATCCTCGGCCTGACCATCGCCACCATGGGCGCTCTGACCGGCCTGCCAATGTTCTGGCCGGTACCGACCGCGATGCTCAGTGCCGGTGCGGCAGCAGGTGGTTTGGCGTTGATCAACTCCATGGGCCAGATGGCAGGCTTCCTGAGCCCGTATATCGTCGGGTTTGTGAAAGACGCTACCGGGTCGACCGATCTGGCGCTGTACCTGCTGGCGGCGGTGATTGTCGCGGGGAGCGTGTTGGCGTTGCGGATGACGCGGACGTTGCGCGCGTAAACACCGGTAGCCCGATCGTTCCCTCGCAAGGGAACGATCCTTCAACGCTCACCGGCGCTGGCGGTTGAAGGCTTGGGCCTTTTCAAAAGGTGATAGGCGAACCTTTGCGCTCAAATGGACGCCCTTCCAGCACCGCCTTGCGCCACGGCTCATCTGCGTTTTTCTCTTGTCCTGCAGCAGACGGGTTTTGGTTGTTCCGGACTGCTGCGATCACGGAGTCAATAAGGGCATTGACCTGAGGGAACGGCGAAAGTGGGTTGACTGAAGACATGAGCATTTCTCCGAACTGAGATTGATTTAACGTTGACTGTCGTTTTCAAACACGTCATCAGTGTGTGGTCTGCTGACCCAACCGGTTCCCCATTGTGGCGGGATCGGCCCGCCAAGTGCTTCGAGCTCATCCACAGAAAGACTGAACGTGCAGGCTACATCGTTCTCCCGTTATGCTGCGGCGGCGAGCCATGCCCTTGCGAGAACAATAATGAAGAAAAAAACCAGCTTTTGCGCACTGGCCGTTGCACTGCTGCTCGCCGGATGCACTAACCAGAACGTCTATCTATCTCCCGCCCTCGCGGGCGCCGGCGGCATCATCAATCAGATCGACGACAAGCACTATTTCGTCGCCGAGCCGAACCAGGATAATCCCTGCGCCGCACCCAACATCTACTACGTGGACCAAGTGACGGGAGCACGCAAGCTCGCGATCGATTGGGCGACGGCGGGTGGCTACACCCTGCAAGGTGATCGCTGGGACACATTGGCCCAAAGCATCCGCAACGCCCAACCCGGTTGCGCCAAGCCGTATCGGCTCGAGTCGCAGAACACCCTGCGCACGTATGAGAATACGAAGACCACCGAAGCCCGTGGGTTCGTTCTGTATTGGCTCGATGGCGATGTCATTCACTTCAAGGCGTTGCAGTTGCGTACCAGGCAGGACGGCACGATGGACCCGGAGTGGCCAGGTACGGATGCACTCGACTTCAGGTACTGGGATGACCTGAACCCCAACGCAGATCGCGACGCCCCCGAAAATGGCAAGCCCTACCGAGGCCCGGTCGCGGCACCGCAGGTGGTCTACCGGATCGACGACAACCGCTACTTTGAGTTCGTACCGCGCCAGTCCTACTTCTGCATCACCGGCACGATGATGTACGTTGACCGTCAGCAAGGTATCCGTTCCCGGGTCGAAGACTGGGGCCGCCACGAGTACTCCGGCAGGAGCGACCAACTCGTCGTCGACGCCGCCAACACCCGCTATCTGCTCGCACCGTGGCGCAATGACATATCCGGCGTCTATGCAGGAGGCGGCGGCGGTCGGACCCAGTTGCTTTACTCGGCCGACGCCGGCAAGACATGGCAGTCGCGCAGCCCGACCGGATTGGGAGGCCGCCTGGCCTATCTCAACGGTGACAACCTCTACTTGGTTCTGGATGACGAGGCCTGGAGCACGCACCTCCCCACGCCGCAAGTCCCAGGCTGGGACTGGGAAAAAAACTGGACCCATTTCAAACTGAAAGAGCGCTCCCTGCCCCCTGTCGGCAAGTGGCCCATCGACAAACAGTTTCATTGCAAGGGCAACGGCTATGAGTGATTTCATGGGTAACACTGGCGTGACGCCCCCATCGAATGGATTCGCTTCGGCGCAGGCAGCTGAAACCATGAAAGAACTCATTCCCCTCGCACGGGACCGTCGCGCACGCGCGATCAAGGTCCTAGAAGGTCCGCTCGAGCACTTGCGTGTCGCCGTCACTACGTCGATGGAGATCGGCCGAGTGCGGTTTACCCTAGACGGCATCCTGATCGACGCCCGCCTGCGCGAACAGCACACCACCCCCCAGATTCTGCAGGCACTGGCCGATCAGCGCACACCGGTCCTGGTCGGGGTTTTCGAAATGCATGACGGCACGCACACGCTTGACTGGTTACTGCCCCAGGGCGCACAGCAACCCATCGCACCCGAGCCTACGTCAGTGAAAACCAAAAAAATTAGGCAGTCGCTGCCCCGCGCACTGCGGCTGGGTGTCGCCAGCGGCTTGATCGGGGCTGTCGCGCTCTTTCTGGCGCTGCGGATCGAGTCCGCCTGGAACCTCCCGTTCCTCATCGTCGCGGCCCTGGCCACGGCGGCCTTGATGCTCTCATTGTTCCAGATCGCCTTTTCCATCAGCACGCTCTGGGAGAGTTTCAGCCGCCGACAAACCTTGCAGTTGATGGCATCGGTGATGACGAAATACTGCGGCGAGTACACTCATGACCGCTGAACTCCCTGACATCCTGAGGGTCGAGGGCCGACTCAAGAAACTGGCAGCGAAGTCGCTCTACAAGCGGGGCAACGCCTACAGCTTCGACGTCGATGGCCAATCGATGTGGCTCCTTACCCGCGAGCCCTCATGGCACCCGAGCTCGCCCTTCCTGGCCGAAGGCGACCGCGTCGAACTGGCCGTGTTGAATACCCCCCTCACACCTACCGGCGAACGCTGGGTATACGCCCTGCGCAACCTGGAGGACGATACTGTCTACGTCACGCACTTCGCCTGGCAACGCACCTGCGAGCCCTATGCCGCGACACGCATCCCGCCCGCCAGCGAACACCGCTACGTCCTGACACTGAGCGCCCTGCTGATTGCCCTGCTGGTCATGGGTGCCTGCATTGGCGCGCTGACGGGAACGGACAGCGCGTCCTGGTTCTTCCTGAGCAGCCTGTGCATCGGCGCATGGCTGCTCGCCGCAGTGCCGCTGTACGTCATGCGCTGGCGCTGGAAAGCCGGGTTCCCCACACGCCGGCAACGCGTCACGGAGGCGGTCTATCGCTGCCTGGACCTGGGTTCGCCGCTGGCACCGGACAGGTCCGTTCGGTCTGTGTAGTACGGCGCGCTACGCCGGTGATGGTCGTGAGTACCTATCGATTCAAGAACACTGACCTACTGACGCAGGGCTTGTTCCAGAGCCCTGCTCTCTGGTATTGCATACCCTCATGTTTCCCCTTTTGAGGTGTTCACCATGATTTACCGCACACTGGGTCAGTCCGGCTTAAGGGTTAGCGCGTTGACCCTGGGCAGCATGATGTTTGGCGAGCAGACCAACACCGAAGACTCCCTGCGCATCATCGACAAAGCCTGGGATCAAGGCATCAATTTCATCGATACCGCTGACGTCTACACCGGTGGACGTTCCGAGGAAATCGTCGGCGAAGCCATCGCCCGCCATCGCCAGGATTGGGTGCTCGCGTCCAAGGTCGGCATCGGCCCATTGGATGGTTTGCCCAACCGCAATGGCTTGAGCCGCAAGCGGATGTTCACTGCGCTGGAGGACAGCCTGCGCCGTCTGGACACCGACTACCTGGACATCTATTACCTGCATCGCGAAGACCACAACACACCGCTGGAGGTCACGGTATCGGCGATTGGCGACCTGATCCGCCAGGGCAAGATCCGTTACTGGGGCCTGTCCAACTACCGCGGCTGGCGCATCGCCGAAGTGATCCGCGTGGCCGAGCGCCTGGGGGTGGACCGGCCGGTGATCAGCCAGCCGTTGTACAACATCGTCAATCGTCAGGCTGAGGTCGAGCAGATCACCGCTGCCGCGGCCTATGGACTGGGCGTGGTGCCTTACAGTCCGCTGGCCCGTGGGGTGCTCAGTGGCAAGTACGCGCCGGACCTGGCCCCTGAGGCCGGCAGCCGCGCCGCACGGCAGGACAAGCGCATCCTGGAAACCGAATGGCGCGTGGAATCACTGCGCATCGCCCAGCAGATCCAGCAGTACACCCAGGGCCGTGGCGTGGGCATCGTCGAATTTGCGATTGCCTGGGTGTTGAACAACCAGGCCGTCAGCTCAGCGATTGTCGGACCGCGTACCGAGGCCCAGTGGGATTCCTATACGGGCGCGCTGGAGGTGAAGATCAGTGCCGAGGATGAGGCATTCATTGATTCGCTGGTGACGCCGGGGCATGCGTCGACACCGGGGTTCAATGACGTGGGCCATTTCGTTTCGGGGCGGATTGCCCACCCTTGAGAACACCCTTAACCCTGTGGGAGATGTCGAGCCCCGTTTGATTCGCATTGCCTGTCAGTCCAGCGGTACATCCAGGCTCACCTTGACCCGGTCCATCACCACGATGCTGCGGAACCACTTGATATTACGGTTCTCGTAGAACAACTGCCGGGCCAAGGCTTCATAGGCCTTCATGGTTTCCACCACGACCACCAGCATGAAGTCCGCATCACCGGTGACGTAATAGCACTGCTGAACCTCGGGGATCGACATCTGTGCCTTGAGCGCGTCCAGGTCCTCGATGTGGGTGCGCTCGGCGTGCACCTCCACCAGAAGCGTGATGGGCTTGCCCGCTGCCTCCTGATTCACCACCGCCGTGTTGGCGCTGATCGCCCCGCTCTGCTCCATGCGTTTGATGCGCCGCTGCACGGCGGCTGTCGACAGGTTGACCTGTTCGCCGATCACCCGCAGCGCAGTGGTGTTATCGCGTTGCAGGTGCTTGAGAATCGCCCGGTCGAAGTCATCGAGGGGTGGTTGTGGGGTGACGGGCATCCTGGCAAACCTTGGGCGTGAGAAAATTTCCCATAAGATGCCGTAAAACAGAGCAAACGTCTCACCTCAAAAGCAATATATTCCCACCTGAAATTCCCCCCTCTTTTGTTTGAATCGGTTTCGCGAGGATTGCGTGTCTAAAGGTGTTGTTTTATCGGTATCGGCCTCGGTGTTGTTTGCCGTGATGTATTACTTCACATCGCTGCTTACGCCGTTGAGCGGTTTGGAAATTTTTGGCTGGCGGATGCTACTGACGGTGCCGTGCATGACCGTCTTCATGGCGGTCAGCGGTGAGTGGCGACGCGTGTGGGAGCTGCTGCGGCTACTGGCAGGCAAGCCACGGCTGATCGGCGCGATTGTGTTGTCGTCGGCGTTGCTGGGCGTGCAACTGTGGCTGTTCATGTGGGCGCCGCTCAACGGCCGCAGCCTGGATGTGTCCCTGGGTTATTTCCTGTTGCCGCTGACCATGGTCCTGACCGGGCGCCTGGTGTATGGCGAGCAACTGTCGCGGCTGCAACTGATCGCGGTGGTATTAGCTGCAATCGGCGTGCTTAACGAGCTGTACCAGGTCGGCGGTTTTTCCTGGGCCACGTTGCTGGTGATCATTGGTTACCCCGTCTACTTCGTGCTGCGCAAACGCCTGGCCACTGACCATCTGGGCGGTTTGTGGCTGGACATGGCGCTGATGTTGCCGGTGGCCCTGTGGTTTGTACAAAGTGGCGAACAAGGCTTTGCCGTGCTGGACGCCCACAAAGGCTTGTACGCGCTGATTCCGATGCTGGGCCTCATCAGCGCTTCGGCGCTGGTGTGCTACATCATTGCCAGCCGCTTGTTGGCCTTCAGCCTGTTCGGCTTGCTCAGCTATGTGGAGCCGGTGTTGCTGCTCGGGGTGGCGTTGTTGCTGGGCGAAAGCATCGGCCCGGGAGAATGGCTGACCTACATTCCGATCTGGCTGGCGGTGATGGTGTTGGTGTTCGAAGGGTTCAAGCACCTGGTGCATCAGCGAAAGCGCTGACATCTAACGCAATAGACTGGCGCTCAGATCAATGCCACATCGACTCGAAGCGCCAGCCATGTGGAGCACTAGGTACGATTCAGACGTTCTTTGCGAAGCTTCTTGGCATAGTTGACACTTTCATCATCGTCACTCAACTCGGAATCGCTGCTTTGTACCTGATACCTGTCTTTCATGTCTTCATTGATCTCCTGCTCCTCAGCTGGGGTGAGTCGGATAAGGCTCTCCCATTCCATGTCTTGTTGTGCAGTTTGTTTACCTGACTCAAGGAACGTTTCTTCCGGAAGCAACGCCTTGACTTTGGGAGAAAGATTCGTATGGCGCAGTTCCGCATCAGGTTGATAATGGCCGCTTTCGTTAGTCCAATACTCTACTTTGCCGTTCTTCATATATATCGTTCCCGCGTACGCCACATCGGTACTGCCGCCCTTAATACTTTTCAAGCCATGGGTCAGCCCCGAATGCCCCTGCACAAGATCCGGATTACTCTCATGACTAAAACGATAGGGTTTCCCATCCGGAGTCAGGCTTTTGTTTAACGAACCTACATAAATCGTTTCAGGTTCGTCTGCTCGAACCACGTAGGCCAAAGCCTGACCTTCCTTATAGATAAAAGGCTGGTTATCCGTTGGGTCTTGAGAAGTTAACGTATAACGTCCATCAGGGTTTCTTTTGAGTTCAAAAATTTGCTCGGGCTCTGCTGGCTTCTGATAAGCAAGTCCTATGTCGGTAGCCTCTTTTATGGGAACGCCCTTGAAAGGCGCAGTTGCATGAGCCGAGGCGCCTGTACTGCTGGAAGGCTGAGGCTCATCACCCCCGCCTCTGACACCTCTCCTTTCCCAGCCCCCTGCCTCATTGGGTTTCGCGACGATACTGCTGCTCACCAGTTTTGCCGGATCTTTCGGGTCTGGTATTCGCAACAGATAATGTTCGCCATCCCCTGCATCAGGGTTGTCGGCGACGAAATACTTTTTCCCCTGGAACTCGACTTGCTTCATTCCCGGGTAGTTAATTGAACCAGGAAGAACCTCTGGTGTTTGTTCCGGCCCTGTCGGGACAGGTACCTGCGTAGGGTTTTCCGGATGCGGTGGAGCTACTCTCGGCTGTTCTCTGTCAATTTGCATCTGTTTTATCGAAGGCCTGGACCCGGAAACATCCAGGTTCTTTCTTGCTGGACTTCCAGGCTTCAATGCGAGTGCGTCAGCGAGATTTCTGGTTTCCTCCTGTGTCAGCGGTTCATTTTTCAGGGCCTTGGCCGTCAGCGCCCCCAACATTCGGGCTTGACCATAGACAGGAATAAACCCCTGAGCAAAATCACCTACCCCTTTCAGGTCTGCATCCATGGTTTGCTTGTCTACGCCGAAGACCTTGCCGATCTGATTGTCTTTGTTCAGGTCAACCAATGCTGCGCCTACAGGGTTATCCAGATAACGCTCGACAGTATCGGCCGCATCTTTTCCTATTCCAAAAACGTGTAATGCGTCACTCATGCCATACGCTGGGTGCTCAAGGTGCTTAATGAACTCCTTATAAAACCCACGTACGTCATTCGCGCCCACATTATCCAGCGTTACGTCTGAAACCTTCAGCTTGAACTGCTGATGAGTTATCGGAGAAGGCAACTCGTGGCTAGCCAATCCATTTTTTGCAAAATAGAAATCGTCCTGACGGGTCTTGCCTAGCAGGTTGCCGTAGGCATCATACTCATAGAAGACCTTCTCCCCGTCCGCGCGTCTACCCGAATAGAGGCTACGGCCCTCAGGCGACTCACGTTCCCATTGAAGGTCAGTCAGCCCATTGACAGGAGCAGGTGGCACTGTTGTCTTTTTGTCCAACCGGGTAAAAATATCATCGCCCTCAAGGGCGTAAGGGCCGACTATCGCATTGCTATCATTGTCTTTGAACCGGGTCATTACCTCTTTGACACGATTGGCCCGCTCAGGGGATACACCTGTGAAGTGAAGAGCGAAGTTATCTAAACGCTCAGGGTCGGCGGCAGTTTCTTTCAGCCAGGTATTCATGTCCTCGGTATTTTTGAACCCGTGAAATGAAGCGCCCTGTTGGTCAGGCATGTACAACACTATGTTTAGCCCATTCGGGTTGGATGGCACGCGTTGAACAACGATCAGATCATTGGCTTGAATTCCGTCTACTGCAAATGTCTTGACCTGAACCTTATGCGTCGTTGATTTCTCCGGGTACAGCACGGCATCGACCAGTTCCTTGATTTCAGGTTTCATCGCACCACTGTTCAGATCCCTCACAATGCTGTCGGAAAACGTCTCCTTAACTGTTTTCAGGGTGTAAGTATCGCCGGGCACACTCCAGGGGGCGACCGGTGCCGACCGGGAGAGGCTGATGGAGGGTATGAAATGGCCATTGAGCAAGCCCCCCGACGGAGGAGCTATCGAATTGCGGCTTACTGGAAAGTTGCCAATAGGGGTTGTCATGTTCAGCCACCGATTCATGGATAAAGTTGACGAAATATCTGCCCAGTAACGCAGGACTGCGCGACTTAGATTCGTCATCTCTATGTGGTCTGGCTGTAAGATTTTGTTCCAGAAAAGCGGTTAGATATTATTTCGAAGGGGCCACACACCTCGTACATCAGTGCAAGGCATGCTTGCAGGCAAAACAAAGCCCGACCGAGGGAAACCCCGGCCGGGCTTTTTTACAGACGTATCAGCGATCAGTCGGCTGTCAGTACACCACGACGCACCTGGTCGCGCTCGATGGACTCGAACAACGCCTTGAAGTTGCCCTCGCCGAAGCCATCATCGCCCTTGCGCTGGATGAATTCGAAGAACACCGGCCCCATCAGGGTTTCCGAGAAGATCTGCAGCAGCAGACGCTTGTCGCCGGCCACCGACGAACCGTCCAGCAAAATGCCCCGCGCTTGCAGTTGGTCCACGGGTTCGCCGTGGTTGGGCAGACGGCCTTCGAGCATTTCGTAGTAGGTGTCCGGCGGCGCAGTCATGAAGCGCATGCCGATTTTCTTCAACGCGTCCCAGGTCTTGATCAGGTCGTCGGTGAGGAAGGCCACGTGCTGGATGCCCTCGCCGTTGAACTGCATCAGGAACTCTTCGATCTGGCCGGCGCCCTTGGAAGACTCTTCATTCAACGGGATACGGATCATGCCGTCCGGGGCGCTCATGGCCTTGGAGGTCAGGCCGGTGTACTCACCCTTGATGTCGAAGTAGCGCGCTTCACGGAAATTGAACAGCTTCTCGTAGAAGTTGGCCCAGTAGACCATGCGCCCGCGATACACGTTGTGGGTCAGGTGATCGATGACTTTCAGGCCCGCGCCCACTGGATTGCGGTCAACGCCTTCCAGGTAAACGAAGTCGATGTCATAGATCGAGTTACCTTCACCGAAACGGTCGATCAGGTACAGCGGCGAACCGCCAATACCCTTGATGGCCGGCAGATTCAGTTCCATCGGACCGGTTTCAACGTGGATCGGCTGGGCACCCAGTTCCAGGGCACGGTTGTAGGCCTGCTGCGAGTCCTTGACCCGGAACGCCATGCCGCACACCGACGGGCCGTGCTCGGCCGCAAAGTACGATGCAAGGCTGTTGGGTTCGTTGTTGAGGATCAGGTTGATTGCGCCCTGACGGTACAGCTGCACGTTCTTGGAGCGGTGGGTCGCGACCTTGGTGAAGCCCATGATCTCGAAGATCGGCTCAAGGGTGCCCGGTGTCGGCGATGCGAATTCGATAAATTCAAAGCCCATCAGGCCCATTGGGTTTTCGTATAAATCTGCCATGGTTTGGCGCCTCATCATCTTTTTGTAGTTAACGGATCGTTAATTGCCAGCAAGGATGAGGTGGGAAGGTGGCGCACAGGAAATGCCCCGCACGCTGCGGGCGAGGAAGTCACCGTAGATGAGTGGGGACCCGAGTAGCTTCATGGTTGAATCATTCTCTTACGGGCGTCCCGGAGGGACGAGGCTTCCGTAATCGGAAGTCCTTATTCTTGTATGCGTAAACCGATTCTACACAGCGTAACCACATTTGTCCGTACTCTTATCAAATCCCCATTGCCCTGGCTCGCGCAAGGGGTTTGTTACACAGACAGATACCCAGCAAGATCAGCACGCCGCCCAGGATCATCGGCATCGTCAGTGACTCCCCCAGCAACAGCGCCCCGCAGATCACTGCCGTCAATGGATTGAGGGCAATAAACACACCTGAACGCGTTGCGCCGATGCGGCGAATGCCGTCGTAGTAGCCGATATAGGCCAGCGCCGAACCCAACACCCCCAGATACAGCAAGCTCAACACCTGCGGCCCATGAATAGCGCTCAGACCTTGTGCCGTCATCCGGCCGGTCACCAGCGTGGTGATTGCCAGCATCAGGGTTCCCAGCAGAATCGACCAGGTGACCGTCTGCAACGGTCCGAGGCTTTGGTTGAGCGAGCGGGAAAACAGCGAATAAATACCCCAGCCCAGCACGCACCCGAAAATCAGCAGGTCGCCGATCCAGGCATCGGGCGTGCCCTCCAGCAGCTGCGGGTTGCGGCTGACAATCACACACCCTGCCCCGCCCAGGCACACACCAATCCCCAGCAACTTGACCCCGCCCAGTCGCTCCTTGAACAACAGCCAGGATGCCAATCCGATTACCGCCGGGTTCAAGGCGACGATCAACGAGGCCCGCGAAGCGTTGATGTAATGCAGGCCATAGAAGAAGCACAGGTTGTAGAAAAAAATCCCGAAAAATCCCAGCGTCACTAACTGCACCAGTTGTCGGGGCGTTGGACACACCAGGGGAATCCGCGCGAAGGCCATGAACAGCAGTAACGCCAGACTCGCCAGTACAAACCGCAGGCTCGCCGCTAGAAACGGGTCCAGGCTACCGGCGAGGAAGCGCCCGGCCACAAAGGTACCGCCCCAGATCATGGTGACGGCAGCCAGCTTCAAATACGTGAGGTAGTCTGACTTCAAGGAAAGCGTTGTACTCATAAGGATCCTGCGCACTGGAGGGGACGTTTGGCGTATTCTTCGCCTAATGCAAGATCATCGTAAAATGAGTAAAACCTCATGACCCTCACCCAGCTTGAAATCTTTTCCCTGGTGGCCGAACTCCATGGGTTCACCAGCGCGGCCCATCGCTTGAGCATCAGTCAGTCAGCGGTGTCCCATGCCATCAAATCCCTGGAACAGGAACTGGGTGTCGAATTGTTCCGTCGGCATCAATCTCGGGTAGAACTCAGCGATATCGGCCAGCAATTGCTGACGCGGGCCCGGACCATGTTGGGCCTGGCCAATACCTTGCAGCAGGAAGCAGCGGATGCCCGGGGTATGAAGCGCGGCACCTTGCGCATCGGCTCCTTCGGACCGACCGCGTCCATTCGTTTGCTGCCCGCCATCCTGCAGCGTTTTCGCCAGGAACACCCGGGGATAGAGGTGCATGTAGACGAAGGCCCGGATCGGCAGGTGTTGCAATGGCTTGAAGAGCGGCGGATCGATGTGGGGTTTGTGGTGTTACCCGAGGAGCGCTTCGACACCTTCACGCTGATCGAGGATCAACTGGTGGCGCTGCTGCCGCTCGCTCATCCACTGGGCGAACAGGAGAACATCAGCCTCAGGGCGTTGTGTAATGATCCGTTTATCTTGACCGAAGCAGGATCGTCGGAGCTGGTATCTCGATTGTTCACGGGCGCCGGACTCAAACCGGATATTCGCTACCGCTGCTCTCAACTGCTCAGTACTTTGGATGCGGTAAAACGGGGTGATGGCGTGACGGTCGTTGCCGAAGGTTCGCTACCTGAAACCCAAGGGCCAGGCTATCTGAAAAAACCCCTCAAACCGGCGGTCACGCGTCAGGTAGGGTTGGCAGTGCTGGACCGACGCCAATCGTCCCCCGCCACCCTGGCCTTTATCGACCTGGCTACCCGTTTGAATCGCCACTGAGCAGGCGCAGACTCGCAAGGCCATCTATCATGGCGACTGCCCGCACTCTTTTTTGAACGGCCTTGTTGTCCCGTCCGCCTTTGAGAGCCCAATTGCCCTTATCTGCTACAGGCCGCGTAAATGCCACTGACCGTCAAAGGCCCACGAAAACCTACAACTCGCTACCTGATCACCGCCCTGAGCGTACTGCTGCCGATTCTGCTGGGAGTGGTCATCCTGTACTTGCAGGCCGAACGCACCCTGGAACAAAGCACTGCGCAGACGGCCGAAGAGGCCGTGCGCCAGTTTGACCTGATGCTCGACAACACCGCCCTCGCCGCCCAGGACCTCCTGCCACTGGCCGGCAAGGACTGTGACAGGTCGGTGAAGCTGGCCCTTCGCGAGCAAGTCACGCGCCGCCCCTTCGTACGCGCTACTACTCTGTCGTGGAAGAGAACCATTTATTGCAGCTCACTGTTTGGCGGCAATTACGTGTCACCGGTCAACCCTGAAGACTACGTCGACGGCCGGCTGTGGCTGATGAAAGGCAATCCGGTAACCCCTGACACAGCTTTGCTGGTGTATCGGCTCACAGACGGTGACCAGGGCGCCTTTGCCTCCATTGACGGCTACCACCTGACGAACGCCCTGCGTCTGATCAGTCGCTATGCCTACCTGGTATTGCAGGTGGGGCCCAATTGGCTGGGCGCCGATGGCAAAGTCCATCAGACCGCGCCCCCCGTGTTTGCCGTGGCCCATCAGCGTCTCGACTCCAAGCGCTATGTCTACAGCGTTGAAGCCGGCATGCCTGAAGGTGAAGTCTGGCGCTATATGGAAGCTCGATACCCGGCACTGTTCAGTCTGGTGGTGTTTTTCGGCGTATTGGCGGGCGTCTTCGCTCACTGGCTACAAAAGCGCTCCTCCGCGCCCACTCACGAACTGCAACGAGCATTGGGCGCCAATGAGTTCGTGCCTTATTTTCAACCGGTAGTGCGCGGTGACAGCCTGCAATGGGCCGGCTGTGAAGTGCTGATGCGTTGGAACCACCCGAAGGAAGGCCTCGTGCGCCCGGACCTGTTCATCCCCCTGGCCGAGCACTCCGGGCTGATCGTGCCGATGACCCGTGCCTTGATGCGCCGGACCGCCGCCTGCCTGGCGCCCCATGCAGACCGCTTCACCAGCGGTTTCCACATCGGCATCAATATCACCGCCAGTCATTGCCATGACATGGCGCTGGTGGACGACTGCCGCGAGTTCCTCGCGGCCTTCACGCCAGGCCAGGTCATATTGGTGCTTGAGTTGACCGAGCGCGAGTTGATCGAACCAACCGACGTTACCCGCCAGCTATTCCAGGCGCTGCACGAACTGGGGGTGATGATCGCCATTGACGACTTTGGTACCGGCCACTCCAGCCTGGGCTATTTGCGCAACTTCAATGTTGACTACTTGAAGATTGATCAAAGCTTTGTCGCGATGATCGGTGTCGACGCGTTATCGCGGCATATACTCGACAGCATCATTGAGTTGTCCGCCAAGCTCGACTTGGGGATCGTCGCAGAAGGCGTGGAAACACAAGAGCAGTGCCAATATCTGGCGGCCCAAGGCGTGGACTTTTTGCAGGGTTACCTGTTTGGTCGCCCCGAGCCCTTTGATGCATTCATTAAGTCTTTGCACGGCCATTGAATAGCCATCTAGCGCCGGGAGGAAATATTGTTATTTATACAAAAGACATGATTTACTCGTGACTCATTAACTACTACAATTTTTCCTGCCTGCGCTGAATGGGCAGGAGAGCCACTTTCAATGAGTCACGCTGAGGCTCTTGGCTTATAGCTTTGTTTACAGTTGGTATCAGCCAAATACACTATTGGAGTAAAGATTTTGTCCAGACTCGCCGAATTTCGCGCAGCAGAAAAAGCCCTTCAAGAGCAGCTCGCCCAGCTGGAATCCCTGAAGAACGACGCTGGCTTGAAGAAAGAAATCGAATTCGAAGAAAAGCTCCAAGGGCTGATGAAAACCTACGGCAAGAGCCTGCGTGACATCATTTCCATCCTTGATCCAAACCCGGGCAAGTCCGGTATTCAAGTAGCGGCCGCACCCAAAACGCGCCGTGCACGCGTGGTCAAGGTGTATCACAACCCGCATACCGGCGAACTGATTGAAACCAAAGGCGGCAACCACCGCGGCTTGAAGGCCTGGAAAGAAGAGTATGGCGCAGCCACTGTAGATTCCTGGCTGCGCGGCTAATAGAAGCGCACTAAATAAAAGCCCCGCAGACGCGGGGCTTTTTTATTTTGGGTCGTGATTTGAAACCTGGATGTTTTCGAAAGTGAACTTTAAAATACATTTCACTTGGTACAAATCCGACTTGTCAGCGCTTTCGCGCTAATGCCTTCTAGTTGTGCGTTTTTTGTCGCCGACCCACGCCAAGCGTTTAGCCCAAAGCATCAAAGTTTCAAGCTATCACGTACGGAGCTGACTTCAGCCTTACTCGCCTCATAAGCATCGGCTTGCCCGGCGTATGAAAAAACATACGCCTTATCCGTATCGACAGCGCCCACCAGCGTTTGCGACAGCACATGCCGGCCGTTCTCAGTGACGACACAGGTAGTTTCCAACGCCTCAAGACGACTTAACGTTGTTGGGTGCATCTTGCTGCAGACACTCTGATAACCGCTCCGGGCAAAATCCTTCTGGATGGATTTGCGCATCTCCAGCAGCACACCTTGCAGATTGACCGCATGCCCTGCTTCGATCGGCGTACCGGTGAGTTCCATAACCATCAGCGTTGCGCCGTTTTCATCATTCTTTATCGCCCGCTGGCGAGAAACCGATGACGGCTTGGGCGGTGCGTCCGCATCAGGCACCACCTCTTCCACTTGCCAGCCGCTGGGCCAATGAATTTCCGGGTCCGCCGCCAAGACAGCAGCACTGCCCCATACAAGGCACAAGGTGGTCAACAACGGTTTACTCAATCGGCTCATTGCAAAAAACACTCGAGGTTCAAGCCTCAAAGTTTGAGCCCGCCAGCCCGCTGGTCGCAAGGGTCGCGTGACCTTTTTCATTTGTCGCAACAGGCGGGGCTTGCGTATCATGGCTCAGTTGCACGGATGCCTGTCAGCCGCAAGCCAAGGGACCGCTCAAACCACGAGCTGCGTCTACCCCATTTTTTCTGGAGGGCCCATGAGCCTGCACGATTTGAACACTTTCCCGGGCGTGACTGCCCAACCGGACACCGCCACCAGCCGCTTCGTCTTCAACCACACCATGCTGCGGGTCAAGGACATCACCCAGTCGCTGGACTTCTACACCCGCGTACTCGGCTTCTCCCTGGTGGAAAAGCGCGACTTCCCGGACGCCGAATTCAGCCTGTACTTCCTGGCCCTGGTGGACAAAGCCCAGATCCCTGCCGACGCCGCTGAACGTACTCAGTGGATGAAGTCGATTCCCGGCATTCTGGAACTGACCCATAACCACGGCACCGAAAACGATCCGGATTTCGCCTACCACAACGGCAACACCG
The DNA here is from genome assembly GCF_009724245.1 of Pseudomonas spelaei. Taxonomy (GTDB): domain Bacteria; phylum Pseudomonadota; class Gammaproteobacteria; order Pseudomonadales; family Pseudomonadaceae; genus Aquipseudomonas; species Aquipseudomonas spelaei. Next base: position 31,237 of record NZ_WNNK01000022.1, read on the forward strand.
ACCCGCGTGGCTTTGGCCACATCTGCATCTCGGTGCCGGACATCGTTGCCGCGTGTGAGCGCTTTGAAGCCCTGGGCTGCGATTTCCAGAAGCGCCTGACTGATGGCCGCATGAAAAGCCTGGCCTTCATCAAGGACCCGGATGCTTACTGGGTAGAGATCATCCAGCCAGCACCGCTGTAAAAGTTTCACCCAATAAAAAACCCCATGATCACTCATGGGGTTTTTCAGTTTCAGGCCAACCGTTACGCCGGAGCAGAACTGCGGATCAGGTGATCAAAGGCACTCAGGGAAGCCTTGGCCCCCTCGCCCACCGCAATCACGATCTGCTTGTACGGCACAGTCGTCACGTCACCGGCAGCAAACACGCCGGGCAGTGAAGTCTCACCACGCGCATCGACGATGATCTCGCCACGGGGCGACAGCTCGACAGTGCCCTTGAGCCAGTCGGTGTTGGGCAGCAAACCGATCTGCACAAAGATGCCTTCCAGATCGACCGTCTTGAACTCGCCCGAATTGCGGTCCTTGTACACCAGACCGGTCACTTTCTGGCCATCACCTTTGACTTCGCTGGTCAGCGCGCTGGTGATCACATCAACGTTAGGCATGCTGTACAACTTGCGCTGCAACACGGCATCGGCGCGCAGTTTGCTGTCGAACTCCAGCAAGGTCACATGACTGACAATTCCGGCCAGGTCGATAGCCGCTTCAACGCCGGAGTTACCGCCGCCGATGACCGCAACGCGCTTGCCTTTGAACAACGGACCATCGCAGTGCGGGCAGAAACACACGCCCTTGGCCTTGTATTCCTGCTCACCCGGCACGCCCATTTCGCGCCAGCGGGCGCCGGTGGCCAGGATCACTGCCTTGGACTTGAGTGTCGCACCGCTTTCGAAGTGAATCTCGTGCAGCTCGCCGGCGTTTTTCGCAGGAACCAAGCGACTTGCCCGCTGCAGGTTCATGATGTCGACGTCGTACTGCTTGACGTGTTCTTCCAGGGCGCTGGCCAGCTTCGGTCCTTCGGTTTCCTGGACCGAGATGAAGTTTTCGATAGCCATGGTGTCCAGCACCTGCCCGCCGAAACGTTCAGCCGCGACACCAGTACGGATGCCTTTACGCGCAGCGTAGATCGCCGCCGAGGCACCGGCCGGGCCACCGCCGACGACCAGCACGTCAAAAGCGTCTTTGGCGCTGATTTTCTCGGCCTGTTTTTCAATGCCGCTGGTGTCGAGCTTGGCGAGGATTTCTTCCAGGCCCATGCGGCCCTGACCGAAGTTGACACCGTTCAAGTAAACGCTGGGCACGGCCATGATCTGACGATCATCGACTTCAGCCTGGAACAATGCACCGTCGATGGCAACGTGGCGGATGTTCGGGTTTAGCACGGCCATCAGGTTCAGCGCCTGGACCACGTCCGGGCAGTTCTGGCACGACAGCGAGAAGTAAGTCTCGAAGCTGAACTCGCCTTTCAAGGCGCGGATTTGCTCAATCACCTCGACACTGGCCTTCGAAGGGTGGCCGCCGACTTGCAGCAGCGCCAACACCAGCGAAGTGAATTCATGGCCCATGGGGATGCCGGCGAAACGCAGGCTGATATCGGCACCCGGGCGGTTGATGGAGAACGATGGCTTGCGCGCATCATCGCCATCGCTGCGCAAGGTAATCAGCGTTGAAAGGCTGGCTACGTCTTGCAACAAGGCAAGCATTTCCTGGGATTTCGCACCGTCGTCGAGGGAGGCGACGATCTCGATCGGCTGGGTGACCCGTTCCAGGTATGACTTCAACTGAGCTTTAAGATTGGCGTCCAACATACGGGCGATTTCCTGTTAATTCGTTTAATACGGTCGAAAAAAAACGCCCGAGCGAATCTCGCCCGGGCGTTTTTGAGGGCGGTGCGGCCTACTTAAGGTGCGGACAACTCCGCCCTGAGGTGTTTCACAGACTTAGATCTTGCCGACCAGGTCCAGGGACGGCGCCAAAGTGGCCTCGCCTTCTTTCCACTTGGCTGGGCAAACTTCGCCTGGGTGAGCAGCAACGTACTGAGCGGCCTTGATTTTGCGCAGCAACTCGGAAGCGTCACGACCTACACCGCCATCGTTGATTTCAACGATTTTGATCTGGCCTTCAGGGTTGATCACGAACGTGCCGCGATCTGCCAGGCCGACTTCTTCGATCAGTACGTCGAAGTTACGGGAGATGGCCAGGGTCGGGTCGCCGATCATGGTGTACTGGATTTTGCCGATGGCTGGCGAAGTGTTGTGCCAGGCAGCGTGGGCAAAGTGGGTGTCAGTGGAAACGCTGTAGATTTCGACGCCCAGTTTCTGGAACTCGGCGTAGTTGTCAGCCAGGTCTTCCAGCTCGGTTGGGCAGACGAAGGTGAAGTCGGCTGGGTAGAAGAAAACGACAGACCACTTGCCTTTCAGGTCAGCGTCCGACACTTCGACGAAGCTGCCGTTTTTGTAGGCGGTTGCTTTGAACGGTTTTACTTGGCTGTTGATGATAGGCATCGTTGACTCTCCGTCAGGGGTTAAAAAGTTGATGGGGGAATCCTACCCAGTCTCATCACCGATGGCTCATTGGCAAACCTGATGCTGACGATTGGTTTTCGCTATTAGGCGACTGTATTAATAGAAGAAATCTCATATCAGCTGATCAGTCGCCACCGTCATTCCAAGAAAGGGCGTCGCTTCAACATAGCGCATGGCGGATTTCATGTCCTTCCAGCCGACGTAACTCATCAACGACTTCAAATCCCAGCCACTGCGATGGGCCCAGGTGGCAAAACCACGGCGCAAGGAATGGCTGGTGTACAACTGCCCGGCAATACCCGCACGCTCCAAAGCCTGGCGCAACAACGGGATCACACTGTTGGGGTGCAGCCCTGCTTCGCCGAGGTTGCCCCAGCGATCAATGCCGCGAAATACCGGGCCACGCACCAGCGCCGAGGCGCTGAGCCACTCGCTGTAGGCCTGCACCGGGCACAGCCGTAGTAATGCGGGGGTCTGGTAGGTCTTGCCGAGGTTTTCCCGGTCACTTTTGCTGCGGGGCAGGTACAGACTGATCCCTGAACCGGGTACGGCATGCACATGCTCGATGTTGAGACGACACAGTTCATCGCTGCGAAAGCCACGCCAGAAACCAAGCAGGATCAAGGCCGTGTCACGTTTGGCTCGCAGAAAGCCTGGTTGATTGTCGGCATTTCTGGCGTCTCTCCCCTCTTTCTCCAGGCAGGCAATCACCTGCTCGAGATGCTGGAGCTGCAAAGGCTCAGCCTGCTTCTCCTGCGCCGGGTGCAGGGCGCGAACACCTTTGAGTACCTTGCGCACCACAGGCGCCTTGGTGGGATCGGGAAATCCCTGACTGGTATGCCACTGAGCCAGCGCCGACAAACGCAACTTCAGCGTGTTGACCGACAACACACCCGCATACGCCACCAGATAGCGCGCGACGCTGTCGCTGGTGGCCGGCAGGAATCCGCCCCAGCTCACTTCAAAATGCTCAATGGCCGCTCGGTAGCTGCGACGCGTGTTGTCGCGGGTGGCGGCGTTGAGGTAACGGTCCAACTCGCTCATAGGGATGGCCTTGCAGGATGTATGCGTACTGCCATTGGACGAAGAAGGCTTCAAAACGGCTATGACACGGGATAATACGCCAATATCCCATCTGTTAATTCATGAATTTCAATGGAAAATAAATCGTGATAGAGTATGTAATTACATAATACGTACCACAGTACTAAATCGACGGAGACCCCATGGCTCGCGGCGGCATCAATAAAGCAGTAGTTCAAACGGCACGCCTGGCGATCCTGGCCCGCGGCGAAAACCCCAGCATCGATGCCGTACGTATCGAGATGGGCAATACCGGCTCGAAAACCACAATTCATCGTTATCTGAAGGAGCTGGACGAAAGCGAATCGCGGCAAACCATCACCCAGGCGCCTATAGACGATGAACTGGCGGAGCTTGTGGGCAAACTGGCCCAACGCCTGAAAGACCAGGCCCAAGAGCCGATTGATAGCGCCCTGGCGCAATTCAAACAGCAAAAAGCCGCCCTGCTCGCTCAACTCGAAGAACTGGAACAGGCGCACAGCCAACTCAAGCAAGCATTCGAGGTTCAGGCACACGCGCTGACCGATGAGAGCGCCGCACTCAACACCACCCGTTCCAGCCTGCAAACCGAACAGACCCGCAACGCAGGCCTGAGCCAGGCCTGCAGCGACTACGAGCTACGAATCAACGACAAGGACGAGCAGATTCGCTCACTGGAAGAAAAGCACCTGCACGCTCGAGATGCCCTGGAGCATTACCGTAACGCCATCAAGGATCAGCGTGAGCAGGAACAGCGACGCCACGAAGGCCAGTTGCAGCAAGTGCAGGCGGAACTGCGCCAGGCGCAGCAGAGTGCGATGGTGCGCCAGGATGAGATTACCCAGTTGCACCGCGATAACGAGCGACTGCTGATTGAGCATCGCGTCACCGTGAAGGAGCTGGGTATGCTGCAAGAGCAATCACGCAAGGAACGGGACGAGCAGCGCCAGTTGAGCGAACAGGTCAGCCTGATCGACAGCGAGCGCACCCTCCTCCAGGAACGCTTGCGGGTTGCGCTGTTGGAGGTTCAGTTACGCCAGGAGGCATTGAGCGAACACCAGCAGGCCAACAAGGCCCTCGAACTGGACCTGGTCAAAGCCCAGGCCCGTATCGAGGCGCTGCACCTGGCGGCCGTCGTTGCAACGGCGCCAGAGGCGACTACCGAAGGTTGATCAACCTGCCACAGGCGTGCGCATGGTAACGAACTCTTCCGCCGCCGTCGGGTGCACGCCGATGGTTTCATCGAAATGCTGCTTGGTCGCGCCCGCCTTGAGCGCGATCGCCAGCCCCTGAATGATTTCGCCGGCATCCGGCCCCACCATGTGGCAACCCAGGACCTTGTCAGTCTCTGCGTCAACCACCAACTTCATCAGCGTGCGCTCCTGGCACTCGGTCAAGGTCAGCTTCATCGGCCGGAAACGGCTTTCGAAAATCTGCACCTTGTGACCGTCAGCCTTGGCCTGCTCTTCGCTCAAGCCCACGGTGCCGATGTTCGGCAGGCTGAATACTGCTGTCGGAATCATCGCGTAATCCACCGGGCGATACTGCTCAGGCTTGAACAGACGACGCGCCACAGCCATGCCTTCCGCCAGCGCAACCGGCGTCAATTGCACACGCCCGATCACATCGCCAATGGCCAGGATCGACGACTCAGCCGTCTGGTAGCGCTCATCCACTTCAACGAAGCCACGCTTGTCCAGTTTGACGCCGGTATTTTCCAGCCCCAGGTTGTCGAGCATTGGACGTCGACCCGTGGCGTAGAACACGCAATCTGCCTCCAGCACCCGACCGTCTTTCAGGGTGGCCTTTAGGCTGCCGTCGGCCTGCTTGTCGATGCGCTCGATATCGGCATTGAACTGCAAATCCATCCCACGCTTGGTCAGCTCTTCCTGCAAATGCTTGCGCACCGCACCATCGAAACCACGCAGGAACAGATCGCCGCGATACAACAGCGTCGTTTGTGCGCCAAGGCCGTGGAAAATCCCGGCAAACTCCACCGCGATGTAACCACCGCCCACCACCAGCACACGCTTGGGCAGCGCTTTGAGGAAAAAAGCCTCATTGGAGCCGATGGCATGTTCGTGCCCCGGGATTTCCGGGATCTGCGGCCAGCCACCCGTGGCGATCAGAATGTGCCTGGCAGTGAAGCGCTCACCGTTGATCTCCACTTGGTGGGGATCCACCAGGCGCGCATGCCCTTCATGCAGGGTCACGCCGCTGTTGACCAACAGGTTGCGATAAATGCCATTGAGGCGATTGATCTCGCGGTCCTTGTTGGCAATCAAGGTTGTCCAATCAAAGTTCGCCTCTCCCAGAGACCAGCCGAAACCACTGGCCTGCTCAAAATCTTCGGCAAAGTGTGCCCCGTAGACCAGTAACTTCTTCGGTACGCAACCGACGTTGACACAGGTACCGCCCAGGTAGCGGCTTTCAGCCACGGCCACCTTGGCGCCAAAGCCTGCGGCAAAGCGCGCAGCCCGAACACCGCCGGAACCGGCACCTATTACATAAAGATCAAAATCGTAGGCCATTTCACTCTCCTCGGCAGGCCAACAGCATACCTGCTGCCATCCTCTGAGCAATATAGGGGGCCGAAAAACAAGAAAGCCACCCGAAGGTGGCTTTCTTGAGATCAGGCAGGCAAGCGTGAATCAGTAAGCCTTGCCAGTCTTGTAGAAGTGCTCGTAGCAGAAGTTGGTCGCCTCGATGTAGCCCTCGGCGCCACCGCAGTCGAAACGCTGGCCTTTGAACTTGTAGGCGATCACACAGCCATCTTTCGCCTGCTTCAACAGCGCGTCGGTAATCTGAATCTCGCCACCTTTGCCTGGGGCGGTCTCTTCGATCAGCTTGAAGATGTCCGGCGTCAGGATGTAGCGACCGATGATCGCCAGGTTCGACGGTGCATCTTCCGGCGCCGGCTTTTCAACCATGTCACGTACGCGGATCAGGCCATCGCCAATTTCGTCGCCCGCGATTACGCCGTACTTGTTGGTTTCCTGAGGATCGACTTCTTGAACGGCAATGATGGTGCAACGGTATTTCTTGTACAGGTTGACCATCTGGGTCAACACGCCGTCACCTTCCAGGTTGACGCACAAGTCGTCCGCCAGTACCACGGCGAAGGGTTCGTCACCGATCAGCGGGCGACCGGTCAGAATCGCGTGGCCCAGGCCCTTCATTTGGGTCTGACGAGTGTAGGAGAACGAGCACTCATCGAGCAGCTTACGGATACCAACCAGGTATTTTTCCTTGTCGGTGCCCTTGATCTGGTTTTCCAGCTCGTAGCTGATGTCGAAGTGGTCTTCCAGAGCGCGTTTGCCACGGCCGGTCACGATGGAGATTTCGTTCAGACCCGCATCCAGTGCTTCTTCAACGCCGTACTGGATCAGTGGCTTGTTCACCACCGGCAGCATCTCTTTGGGCATGGCTTTAGTCGCTGGCAGGAAGCGAGTACCGTAACCGGCTGCTGGGAACAAGCATTTCTTGATCATAAAAGTCCTTAATAAGGGCTGTGCGTACGAAATTCGGCGCAGTCTAATCAGGCCGCAGTCACCTTACAATGGGTCCTGCTGGCGTTGCGATGTCAACATAGAGAAAAAATGTCGGCTTAAGTTCCGCCCATCTTCGAACAAGCCTTCCCGGCGGCATCGCAAACATTGACTGCGCCCCGTTGTTTTAAAGGGTTTTACCCTTTTTAGCATGCTTTATGAGGATCAGCACTGACCTGCAACAAGTTGGGCGGTCCAAATGCATTTGGCGCTATCATTGCGCTCTTGAACCAGACAACGAGAAAGATAGATGTCAGAACCAAAAGGCGTGAACGGCTACCTGATCACACAGCGAGCAGATGGCTGGCACTTGATCAACTTCCACGGTGACAGCGTCGCCGGGTCATTCGCAACCGAACGTGAAGCTATTGCGGTAGCGGAAGTGTTCGTAGATGAAGCTGGCCACGCGTCAAGCAAAAGACCCAAGGGCAAGTAAGCCTTGTAGCCCTGTACATCAAAGCCCCCGTGAGCGGGGCTTTTTTGTGTTTGTCTGTACGTTAATGGCCGTTCGCTATAATCTCGCTTGAACCGTTTCAGCGCCCCTTCCAACACCTTCAGCGACGACCACACCATGAACAAGATCCTGGCACTGATTGCGGTACTGGTGCTCACCGGCTGCACTACCACCTCCGATACTTACCTGAAAAATGGCGAGCAAGGCCTGACCATCGATTGTTCCGGCGAGGCCAACTCCTGGGCCAGTTGCTACGAGAAAGCCGACGCCTCCTGCGCGGGCACCGGCTACCGCATCGTCGGTACAGAAGGTACGCCTGCCTTGAAGGAAAGCGACAAGACCCTGGGCAAAGATGTCGGCAACTTCAAAAGCCGCAGCGTAGTCGTCGTCTGCAAGTAACCGATCAGCTACATGTGAATTTCGGCGAACTTGATGCCCAGGCCACGAATGGTTTCGATCAGGTCATCCAACCGCGAGAAGGCCTCGACCTCATCCTGGTCATCCACCAGAAAAAAACTGCGCCCGGCGCTTTTCTTGAAGAACACAATCCACTCTCCAGGATCGGCCGGGTTCTGTATGACATGGGTTGCCGATATGTGACCTGCTGCATGTCGGTCTCTGACTTGCTCACGCTTCATGACTGAATTCCGAAAAAAACAATGCCGCTGGGTTTCAGCGGCATTTTTGTGGGTGACCAACAGTTTAACGGATGCCTTGGCCTATCAGCACGCCCTCTACCGTTTGCCCATACAGATTGACCCCGTCGTTGGCGTGAAACTTGACCCGGGTTTTCTCCACCGAACCGTCCACCAGCCGCGGATCTTGCGGCCGTTCGTGGCTATTGACGTACGCCGCCACATCCCATGCCTGCTGGTCGGTCAGGCTGCCGCCCTTGCCCAGGGGCATGTTGTATTTGATGAAGGATGCCGCCGTGTTGATCCGGTGCATTCCGGCGCCCCAGTTGTAGGAGTCTTTACCCCACAAAGGCGGCATTACGTAGCTGTCGCCGACTTTCTGACCTTGGCCCTCGGCACCATGACAGACCGCGCACTGCCCCTTGTAGACCTCGGCCCCCCGAGCCAAGTCATAAGCGTTGGCGGATGACGGCACCTCTGGATAACCCCGCCCCGGCAACTCAACGCCCAACGGCGCTTTGCTCGCCAACCAATAGGAGTAGACCGACAACGCCGTAATCTCCGGACTGTCAGCTGCCGGTGGCGTGCCACCGTTCATGCTGAACTGGAAACAGCCCTGCAAGCGCTCGGCAAAGGTGTTGACCTTGTCGTTCTTTTTTCGATAGGCCGGGTACATGGGATAGGCCCCCCACAACGGCGCCGAGTTAGCCAACCGCCCCTGATCCAAGTGGCAATTGCTGCAATTGAGGCCATTACCGACAAATTTCGGGGCCAGGCGCTTGGTGTCGACAAACAACGCATATCCCTGCCTGACCAGCTTGCCGTAGGCATTGTCCGGCAGTTCACTTTCCAGTGGTGGCTGGAACTGACTCGCCGGATGGGCCGCAACAGGGGCCTGTAACTGCGACTGATCTTCCATGGCGATAGTCGCAGCCAAGACGGGCAGACTGATCAACACGCTCAATACGGGGGCAAACAGGAAAACCTTCATGGCTTGGCCTCCTGGCCGCTCAATGAGGAGAAATAGGTTGCCACGCCCTGCACTTCCTCAGCCGTGAGCGACTTAGCGATATGGCCCATCAAGTCATTGGGATCGTTATGCCGTGCCCCGCTCTGCCAGGCATTCAGTTGTGCGACCAGATAAGCGGCGGATTGACCGGCCAGGGGTGGAAAAGCCTCACCAACGCCTACGCCAGCTGGCCCATGACAGCTGACACAGGCAGGAATCTGTCGATCCCAGGCACCTTGCAAGGCGATTTTTTGCGCCGCATTGGCGGGCATGACACTTCGGTGAAGGGTTGCAACGGCAGGTGCGGGCATCGTCGCCAACGCTTGGGTCACCGTGCCGACTTCCTCTTCAGTCAGGGCGCTGGCCAGCGGTTGCATGACCGGGCTGCTGCGGGCCCCGCTTTTGAAATCCTCCAACTGCTTGCGCAAATAGCCCGCCGGCAAACCGGCCAGACGCGGAAAACCGGCCGCCGCCAGTCCCAGGCCATCCGCTCCGTGACACGCCACACAAGGCGCAGCGCCAGGCTGCGAACCTCCTTGGGTAAAGACGTTTCGGCCTTCTTGCGCGTGAGCACTGCCCAGTATCAGCAGCAGCGCACTCCCCATCAAAACTCGTTCCAGAGACATCATCACGACTCCATTCTTATAGTTATATGCTTAGACCCTCAAAGCATAAGCCTACAAATGGTAGGGCAATGAGCTGATAGCTACAACACCTTCGCACTGCACAAAAATAAACATCTTCGGGTAAATACGCGCCCTCACGGGAAGCGCAGGCAAAAAAAAGCCTGACACGGCATCAGTGTCAGGCTTTTTGAATCGGATTCGTATGAGCGGCCCTGGCCTCAACCGGAAATGCAATCCTCGGCGGCTTTCTTCACATCGCCTGGACGAATAGGCACATTGGACATGCTTTCATAGAGCTTGATGCTACTGCCGCTGGAGCGATCTTCAATTTCAAAGACAGCCGACGGATCAGCGGAAAATTTCTGCGGCACGATCACCCGAACACCGTCCTTGTGGGGCTCGATCTGCGACGGTCTGCGGGTCGACGACAATTTCTGAACCACACAGGCCGCATACTCCTGTGGTTTTTTCCCGGAGATGACCGCCAACGTTGGCGGTGTCTGCTTGATATCTGATACCGAAGCACACCCACCCAACGCCAAGGCCAGGACCAACACACTCCACTTCATACAAAACCTCCGATAAAGACCCTACGACAGCGAGAATGGTATTTTTCTCCCGCAAACGTAGGACTTATCCCTGATAACTCGGTAAATAACTGTTTTAAATTGTCGAAGACACCGACGACGGCCCGATAATAAACGTGCTGGGGCTGATAAACTCCATCTTAACCTACGTATCGTTCTGATTTTTCAGAAAAAGCCCTTCTGGAGACACCCCATGAAATTCATTCACCAGCGCGAGCACCTTAACGAAGGGGACATTGTCGTCATCGAGTGCTCCCAAACCTGCAATATCCGCCTGATGAGCGATGCCAACTTTCGCAGCTTCAAGAACGGTGGCCGCCACAGCTACCACGGCGGCGCGTTTGACACGTTCCCGGCTAGAATCACCGCACCCAGTACCGGCTTCTGGAACATTACCCTCGACGTGGTCAGCCGCCGCGCCATCAGCGTGACGCGCAAGCCAACCTTGTCTCACAAAATCCGAATCGTTCGCCGTACCAACTCCAAACTGAGCTGATTGTTCAACCGCAGCCGACAGGAAAGACCGTGACTCAAACCACCAAATACGTCATCAAGTACAAGCTCAATGGTGAGCGCCGCTTTGAATTCGCCCAGCTGCAATCGGCCAGTGTAGAAGAGGCTAAAGCCGCCTTGGCGAAGATTCATGATGCCAGCGACGAAATCACCGATATCAATGTGAGCAAAGCCCTGTAATTCGAGCGCAAGCATCGGAGTGCCGTGCCCCCGGCGACTTCCTAGACTGGCAGCCCTCACCCACTGCCACAGGAAATCGCCGATGCTTTCTTTATCCACTCACCTCCCTCTGGCCGATCGCCTGGTTTCCCAGGACTGGCGCGCCATCGAAAGCGCTCTTGACCAACAGGGTAATGCGCTGATCCCCGGACTGCTCAATGCCCGCGAATGCGCCGATCTCAGCGACCACTACCCACGACCGGAGGCATTCCGCTCCCACGTGGTGATGGCCAGGCATGGCTTTGGCCGGGGCGAGTACAAATACTTTCGCTACCCGCTGCCAGCCCTTGTCGGCGACCTGCGCGAACAGCTTTATCCTTATCTGGCGCCACAGGCCAATCGCTGGAACGAGCAGATGAATCTGCCGATCACCTACCCGCCACAACACGCCGACTTTGTCGCTCGCTGCCACGCTGCCGGACAACAACGTCCCACCCCCCTGCTGCTGCAATATGGCCCGGGAGACTACAACTGCCTGCATCAAGACCTTTATGGTGAGCATGTCTTCCCCCTGCAGGTAGCGATCCTGTTATCCCAGCCTGGCGAGGATTTCAATGGCGGGGAATTCGTACTGACCGAGCAACGCCCGAGGATGCAATCTCGGGCCCAGGTAGTGCCATTGAACAAGGGGGATGCCGTGATCTTTGCGGTCAATCAGCGCCCAATGCCCAGCACTCGTGGTTTTCATCGGGTGACCTTGCGCCATGGGGTCAGTGTTCTGCACAGTGGCAAACGTCATACTTTGGGAGTGATCTTTCACGATGCGCAATAAGCCGATTTCCGGCCCCACCGCTGAGCTGTTCGCCGACGATGCTTTGCAGCAACCGGCGGGGCGCGAGCAAATCGGCGAACAGTCCTATGTTCTCAGAGGTTATGCCCTGCCCTGGATCGAACGTCTGCTGCCGGAGTTGCGGCGCGTGCTGGCCCAGTCACCGTTTCGGCAGATGGTCACACCTGGCGGCTTCATCATGTCGGCGGCCTTGAGCAGTTGCGGCGAGCTGGGATGGACCACGGACCGCACGGGCTATCGCTATACAACCATTGACCCCAACAGCCAGCAACCCTGGCCAGCACTGCCCGAAGCCTTGCATCAACTGGCGGTAATGGCAGCGGAGGAAGCGGGATTCAACGACTTTGAACCGGACGCCTGCCTGATCAACCGCTATGTACCGGGGGCAAAAATGTCCCTGCACCAGGACAAGAACGAACGTCACTACACCGCGCCCGTGGTCTCGGTGTCCCTGGGCTTGCCGGCGGTATTTCTATTCGGCGGCCATGAACGCAGCGACAAGGTACAAAAGGTCTCGTTATTCCATGGCGATGTGGTCGTCTGGGGCGGTGTGGATCGCTTGCGCTTTCATGGCGTGCTGCCGATCAAGGAAGGCGTACACCCGCAAATGGGACCACAGCGCATCAACCTGACGTTCCGTATGGCCGGCTGAATTTGACCGCAAGCATCGGAGTGTTGCGGATACAGCGTGCGACTAATCTGGCCGTGTTCGTTCAAGAGTAATCAACCATGACTTCGCGCCACCCCACTGAACAAGACCCACGCTGGGCCGCTATCGTCGCCCGCGACCCCAAGGCTGACTTGCAGTTCGTCTATGGCGTGAAAACCACCGGTGTCTATTGTCGCCCCAGCAGCGCGTCGCGCCTGCCACGCCCGGAAAACGTCGAGTTCTTCGACACCCCGCAACACGCCGAAGCGGCCGGCTACCGTCCCAGCAAACGCGCTTCTGGGGATCAAACTCAGGTAGCGCAGCGTCATGCCCGGATTGTGTCAGCCGCCTGCCGGCATATCGAACAGGCCGAGACCGTGCCCAGCCTGGAAGCGCTGGCCACCCTCGCCGGCTTGAGCCCCTTTCATTTCCACCGGATCTTCAAAGCCGTCACCGGCCTGACACCCAAGGGCTACGCCAGTGCCCACCGCTCACGCAAGGTGCGTGACAGGCTCAAGGACAGCCATTCGGTGACCGATGCGCTGTACGACGCCGGCTTCAATTCCAACAGTCGGTTCTACGAGTCTGCCGACCAACTGTTGGGGATGAAACCCAGTGATTACAAAGCCGGTGGCACCAACAGTGACATCCGCTTTGCCGTCGGCCAATGCTCGCTGGGAGCGATCCTGGTGGCGCAAAGTAATCGGGGGGTATGCGCGATTCTGCTGGGGGACGACCCAGACAAATTGGTGCACGACCTGCAGGATCAATTTCCCCTGGCCAACCTTATCGGCGCCGATCACGGGTTCGAACAGTTGATCGCCCGGGTTGTTGGTTTTATTGAAGCGCCGGCGCTGGGCCTGGACCTGCCTCTGGATCTACGCGGTACGGCGTTTCAGGAACGGGTCTGGCAAGCGTTGCGGGAAATTCCGGTGGGCAGCACCGCCAGTTATGGCGAGATTGCCAAGCGCATCGGCGCCCCGACCTCTTTCCGCGCCGTGGCCCAGGCGTGTGGAGCCAACAGCCTGGCGGTAGCGATTCCTTGCCATCGGGTGGTGCGCAGCGATGGCAACCTGTCGGGATATCGCTGGGGCGTGGAGCGTAAACGCCAGTTGCTGGAGCGAGAAGGCTCGACACACACCTGAGGCCCCGGCAAGAGGCTGCTACCCTTCCAGCTTGCGCCGACGAAACTCCGCGACCTTATGCCGATTGCCACACAGCGCCATGCTGCACCAACGGCGCTTGTGGGCCTTGGTGCGGTCATAGAACCACAGCACGCAATCCGGATGCTCACAGGTGCGGATCAAAGCAAAATCGCCCTCGACCAATAGCACCGCAGCGGCCTCCGCAAGCGGCGAGAGAAACTGTTCAGGCGTTTGCTGTTTGCGCTGACGCTCCAGGTGCACCTCGCCCGGCGCAGGCCAGGACAGTTGTGGATGACTGACAGCCTTGCGCAAAAATCCGTTGAGGGCCGCGGGCTCACCTTGCAAGCCTGCCTTGCGTTGCTCCAGCAGATCCCGGATCACCTCCCGTAACCCCCGCGCCGCGCCTAGCAAAGCACCCTCCTCGAACGCAGGCACGGCGCCCTCCTCGGTCCAGCCAAGGCGTACCAGCCAACGCTCGACATCGGCATCCGTCTCCCAGAAGTCCCGAGCCACACCGTCGACATTCGCCCGCGTATTGAGCATATCCAATACCGGATCATCGGCCAGTACATAAGGTTCCAGCGGTAAATCGGATGGGGGGATGGCAGTCATGTCGAATCCTCTTGAACGCCCATCATCGTAACCACTATTCAAGCATCTGTGTAGTTACGGAACCCAATAGAAAAGTAACCTCTTAATTTGATTTGACAGGTTACAAAAATAAGATCAGCCTGCTCAACCAGTAACCCGATAAATTAAATTAACCAGTTACACAGGAGTCTGATCATGTCGATCCTCGCGCCAGTGATTCGCTACCATCACGTCAACGCCGATGGTGTGCGCGTGTTCTACCGTGAAGCCGGCGATCCTGCCGCGCCGGTCATTCTGTTGCTGCACGGTTTCCCTAGCTCCTCCCATATGTACCGCAACCTGATCCCGCTGCTCGCCACTCGTTACCGGGTGATTGCGCCGGACCTGCCGGGGTTCGGCTTTACCGAGGTGCCCGCTGAACGCGCCTACCACTACAGCTTCGACAACCTGGCAGTCACCATTGGCCACTTCGTCGACGCGCTGAAACTCAGCCGCTACGCCCTGTATGTCTTTGACTACGGCGCCCCGGTTGGCCTGCGCCTGGCCGTGGCACACCCGCAGCGGGTCAGCGCGCTGGTGTCGCAAAACGGCAACGCTTATCTGGAAGGATTGGGTGATGCCTGGGCGCCGATCCGCGCCTACTGGGCCGATCCGAGCCAGGCCAACCGGGAGGTGATTCGCACTGCGGTGATCAGCCTGGACGGCACCCGCTATCAGTACCTGCACGGTGTTGATCAACCGGAGTTGGTAGCGCCGGAGTCCTACATCCTTGACACCCTACTGATGCAGCGCCCCGGCAATGACGAAATCCAACTCGACCTGTTCCTCGACTATCGCAACAACCTGACCCTGTACCCGGCCTTCCAGGCGTTTTTCAGGGCCACACAGTTGCCGACGCTGGTGATCTGGGGTCGTAATGATCCGTTTTTCATCCCGCCGGGGGCTCACGCCTACAAGACCGACAACCCCAACGCGGTGGTGGAGTTGCTCGACACCGGCCACTTCGCCCTTGAAACCCATGTTGCGCCCATTGCCCAGCGTATCCACGAGGTACTTGGGCACGCCATCGACTGAAACCTGCGGTTGAACCCGGCACGAAACGCCGGGTTCGTCCAGTGAATAAAACAGACTGGCGAGGGCTGTTGGCCCCTGCTAAAACAGCGGGCAGGCATTCCACCGTTGGAGAGGCAACCCATGAGCACCTGGCCAGACACTCGAATTATTGACCTGCTGGGCATTGAACTGCCGATCATTCAGGCGCCCATGGCCGGTGCCACCAGCACAGCCATGGTCATTGCCGCCAGCGAGGCCGGCGCCCTGGGTTCGATGCCGGCTGCAGCGTTGAGCATCGAACAACTGCGTGAGGCGCTGACCACTGTCCGTCAAAGCAGCACGCGAGCGCTGAACGTCAACTTCTTCTGTCATCAGCCGCCGACACCCGATGCCGAGCGTGACCGCCAGTGGAAAAATCTGCTGCAACCCTACTACCGTGAACTGGGTGCCGACTTCGATGCGCCGACGCCCACCTCCAGCCGCGCACCGTTCAACAATGCCGCCTGCGAAGTCGTAGAAGCGTTTCGTCCAGAAGTCGTCAGCTTCCACTTCGGCCTGCCGGAAAAAGCCCTGCTGGACCGGGTCAAAGCGACCGGTGCCAAGGTGCTGTCGTCCGCCACCACCGTCGAAGAAGCCATCTGGCTGGAACAGCACGGCTGCGACGCGATCATTGCCATGGGCTATGAAGCCGGGGGTCATCGCGGGATGTTTCTCACCGCAGACCTCAGCAGCCAGATCGGCACCTTGGCCCTGGTGCCGCAGATTGTCGACGCCGTGAGTGTGCCGGTGATTGCCGCCGGCGGGATTGGTGATGCCAGAGGCATTGTCGCCGCCTTCGCCCTGGGGGCCTCGGCAGTGCAGGTCGGCACGGCGTACCTGTTTACCCCCGAGGCCAATGTCACACCGTCGCACCACCACGCATTGCGCACGGCACAGGCCAGTGAGACGGCCCTGACCAACCTGTTCACCGGGCGTCCGGCGCGGGGCATCATCAACCGGGTAATGCGTGAGCTGGGATCAATCAACCCGACAGCGCCCGCATTTCCGCTGTCCGGCGGCGCGTTGATGCCGTTGAAAGCCAAGGATGAAGCTGGCTTCAGTAACTTGTGGTCAGGCCAGGCATTACGCCTGTGCAAAGACCTCTCGACTTACCAACTGACCCGCACGCTGGCGGAGCAAGCGCTGGAAAAATTCAAAAGAACCTGAAAACACTGACTTCCTGGGCAACTTTACACTGTACCGGCAATGGCCAACCGCTATATATTCCCATACATAGCGGTAGACCTTTCTGCCTATAACAAGCCGTACAGTCGGCCCCCCAAGGAGCAGCTTCATGATGATTCGCGCCTCACGCCTGGCCCCTACCAGCCTGGCCACCCTGATTGCCCTCTTTACCTTCAGTTCGGCCCAGGCCGATGAAGTCCAGGTGGCCGTTGCCGCCAACTTCACCGCGCCGATCCAGGCGATTGCCGCCGACTTCGAAAAAGACACCGGGCACAAACTGATTGCCGCTTACGGCGCCACCGGCCAGTTCTATACCCAGATCAAGAATGGCGCGCCGTTTGAAGTGTTCTTGAGCGCCGACGACACCACCCCGCAAAAACTCGAAACTGAAGGCGATACCGTCAAAGGCTCGCGCTTCACTTACGCGGTCGGCACCCTGGCGCTGTGGTCGGCCAAAGAAGGCTACGTCGATGCCAAGGGCGAAGTACTGAAGAAAAATGAATACAAGCACTTGTCCATCGCCAACCCGAAAGCTGCCCCTTATGGCCTCGCCGCCACTCAGGTGCTGGCCAAGGAAGGTTTGACTGAAAAAGTGAAGGACAAGATCGTCGAAGGCCAGAACATCACCCAGGCCTATCAATTCGTGTCCACCGGCAATGCCGAGCTGGGCTTTGTCGCCCTGTCGCAGATTTATAAAGACGGCAAGGTCACCAGCGGTTCGGCGTGGATCGTGCCAGCCTCCATGCATGACCCGATCAAGCAAGACGCGGTGATTCTCAACAAAGGCAAGGACAGTGCTGCTGCCAAGGCCCTGGTTGAGTACCTGAAAGGGCCAAAAGCCGCCGCAGTTATCAAGTCCTACGGTTACGAGCTCTAAATGTCCCTGTCGAGTGCCGATTTTTCCGCAATCTGGCTGACCATCAAACTGGCATCGCTGACCACCGCCATATTGTTGGTCATCGGCACTCCGATCGCCCTGTGGTTGTCGCGCACCCACTCGTGGTTGCGCGGCCCGATCGGGGCGATCGTCGCCCTGCCGTTGGTGCTGCCACCGACGGTGATCGGTTTCTATCTGTTGCTGACCATGGGTCCCAATGGCTACTTCGGCCAGTTCACCCAATGGCTGGGCCTGGGCACCTTGACCTTCAGTTTTACCGGGCTGGTGATCGGCTCGGTGATCTATTCCATGCCCTTCGTGGTGCAGCCGTTGCAGAACGCCTTCTGCGCCATCGGCACCCGCCCGCTGGAAGTGGCCGCGACCTTGCGGGCCAACCCCTGGGACACTTTTTTTAACGTGATACTGCCTCTGGCTCGCCCAGGGTTTATCACGGCATCGATTCTCGGCTTTGCCCATACCGTCGGTGAGTTCGGCGTGGTACTGATGATCGGCGGCAATATCCCCGACAAGACCCGGGTGGTTTCGGTGCAGATCTACGACCACGTCGAAGCCATGGAGTATGCCCAAGCCCACTGGCTGGCCGGGTCCATGGTGGTGTTTTCTTTCCTGGTGTTGCTGGCGCTCTACTCCAGCCGTAAAACCAAAGCGGGCTGGAGTTGATGTCGATGATAGAAGTACGCCTGCAACTGAAGTATTCCGGGTTTGCCCTGGACGTTGACCTGCAGTTGCCGGGGCGCGGCGTGACGGCGCTGTATGGGCATTCCGGCTCCGGCAAGACCACCTGCCTGCGCTGTATCGCCGGGCTGGAGCGCGCAGATGATGGCTTCATCAGGATCAATGATGAGGTGTGGCAGGACAGTCGCAGGGGGCTGTTCGTCCCCCCGCATAAACGCGCCCTGGGCTACGTATTTCAAGAGGCCAGCCTGTTCCCGCATTTGTCGGTGCTGGCCAATCTGCAATTCGGCCTCAAGCGCATCCCGCGCCAGCAACGTCGGGTGGACATGGCCCATGCCACGGAGTTGCTGGGCATCGGCCACCTGCTGGACCGTCATCCCCAGCACCTGTCCGGCGGCGAACGCCAGCGGGTCGGTATTGCCCGCGCCCTGCTGACCAGCCCGCAACTGCTGCTGATGGACGAGCCTTTGGCCGCGCTGGACAGCAAACGCAAAAACGAGATTCTGCCGTACCTGGAGCGTCTGCATGACGAGCTGGAAATCCCGGTGTTGTACGTCAGCCATGCCCAGGATGAAGTGGCGCGGCTGGCCGATCACATCGTCTTGCTCAGTGACGGCAACGCCCTGGCCAGCGGCCCGATTGGCGAGACCCTCGCCAGGCTTGACCTGCCCATGGCGCTGGGTGACGACGCGGGCGTGGTGATCAATGGCACAGTTAGTGCCTATGACAGCCACTACCAACTGCTGACCCTGCAACTGCCCGACAGCTCATTACAAATCCGGGTCGCTCATTCGCCGCTGGACTTGGGCAAACACCTGCGCTTCAAGGTGCAGGCCCGGGATGTCAGCCTGAGTTTGCAGGCCGAGGAATACAGCAGCATTCTCAACCGTCTGCCGGTGACGGTGACCCAGGAAATTCCCGCCGATAACAGTGCTCACGTACTGGTGCGCCTGGACGCGGGCGGCACGCCATTGCTGGCGCGTATCACACGTTTTTCCCGGGACCAGTTGCAACTGCACCCAGGCCAAGTGCTATGGGCACAAATCAAGGCGGTGGCGGTACTGGCCTGACCCTTGTAGGAAAAAACTCAATTGCGTTACCCTATCGACCCTTTCCAATTCCCGGGATGATCGCCGACGTGAAGTTCTAAGCCTTCCAAAATGTATTCGCAACGAGCCGCCTGGCGCGCTTGTTGGCTTGTTTCACATTTTTTTGGAGGTGCTGATGACTGACGTCAAACGGCTGCCCGTGCTCGTATCCCTGCAACACCTGTGCTTCCAGTTCGCCAATGGCGAAACCTTGCTGGACAATCTGACCCTGTCGTTCGATCACACGCCCACCGGCATTGTCGGTCGTAACGGCATGGGCAAAAGTGTCTTGGCGCGCTTGATTGCGGGCGTGCTTGCCCCCTCTTCCGGCACCCGTAAATCTTCGGCCAGCCTGGCCTACGTGCCACAAACAATCAGCCTGACACCTGGCGAAACCGTTGCACACGTGACGGGCACCGCCAAGGTCCTGGTTGCGCTTGAACGCTTGGCCAAGGGTGAAGCCGCGCCCGAGGACCTGGAGCTGATCGATGACCGCTGGGACTTGGCCGAACGCTTGCGCCACGCGCTGGACACGTCGGGGTTGCCTGAGGTCCGTGCCGACACCCCGGCCGACACCCTCAGTGGCGGCCAACTGGCACGCGTGGTGGTGATCGGCGCGCTGTTATCCAACCCTCAGTTGCTGGTGCTTGACGAGCCGACCAACCACTTGGACAGGGAGGGCCGCGACTGGCTACTCGGTGCCTTGCGCGACTGGCGCGGCGGCTTGATTGTGGTCAGCCATGACCGCCAGTTGCTCAATACCATGGGTCGAATCATCGAACTCTCTCCCTTGGGCGCTCAGATCTACGGCGGCAACTACGAGGATTTTCGCGCTCAACGCGAGACCGAACGGCAGGCCGCCCAGGCCGCCCTTGAACATGCGCGCCTGGACCGCAGCCGCGAACGCAAGCGCCTGCAAAAAGACCATGACAACATCCAGCGCCACGCTGCCAGGTCCCGCAAGAACGCAGACACCGCCAATGTCGACCGGCTCACCCGGGCGCACTGGAAAGCCGCCGCCAACGAAATCGTCAGCAACGTGCGCAGTGATCATCTGCAACACAAGCAGGAACTGGATGACCGTGTACGCCAGGCGCATTCGCGGGTAGTGGATGAAACGCCGACGCTGCTGGCTTTGCCCGACACGGTATTGCCCACTGGGCGCCAGGTGCTGATTCTGGACGGCCTGCAATTGCCCTGGCTGGATCCGCAGTCACCCGCCAGCTACGTCAATGCCAATCTGATCGGGCCGATGCGGCTAGTGGTCAACGGCCCCAACGGTTGTGGCAAATCTACCTTGCTCAAGGTACTGGCACGTCACCTGCCGCCCGTCAGCGGTGAGTGTGCGATTCACGTCCCCACTGCCTACATCGATCAACAACTGGCGTTGCTGGAGGATCACCTATCGATTGTCGAACACCTCCGTTTGTTGGACACGCCGCTGGCCGAAGGTGAGGTGCGTACACGCCTGGCGCTATTACAACTGAACGCCTTGCGGGTCACGCAGCCGGTCGGGCGACTCAGTGGTGGCGAACGATTGAAAGCCGCCATGGCGATTGCCATGTGGCGTGCAGTCCCGGCGCAATTGCTGCTGTTGGACGAGCCCACCAACCACTTGGACCTGGAGTCCGTCATTGCCTTCGAACAGGCGCTGCAGGGGTTTGCCGGCGCGATGGTCGCGGTGTCCCATGACCCGGTTTTTCTCGCCGCACTCCAGCCCACTCACACCTTGACCTGGCACGCCGAAGGTTGGCGTTTCGAGGGGGTTTGAATGGAATGCCCCAAGCCATTGCAGCCGAGACCAAAGCCCCCTACGGTAGTGGCCGGATAATCTCATCGAGGAACCTGGCCCCATGCTGCCTTCATCCCTCAGGCTGAACACCAACACGGCATTACTGCATCAACACAAATGGCGCGGCCGCGTCGGGTTGATGCTGGTGGCCAGCCTGTCGGTACTGGCCGGTATGACGGATGCAATCGGCTTCATGGCCAGCGGTGATTTTGTCTCGTTCATGAGCGGCAACACCACGCGCCTGGCGGTGGCGATCAGCGAAGGCGAGCTGGGCCTGATCGGGCGTCTGACACTGTTGGTGGCGACCTTTATCGCGGGCAATGCTCTGGGGGTAATCATCAGTCGTGTCAGCAAACGCCATGCCCTGCCCTTGCTGCTGTGCATCGCCACGTTGTTGTGCGGCGCGGCGGCCTGGCCATTCGCCGATCAATTGCCCGCCTTGCTGGCGGCGATCATCGCCATGGGCATGCTCAATGCAGCGGTCGAAGAGGTCAACGGCCTGCCGGTGGGGCTGACTTACGTCACTGGGGCACTGTCACGTTTCGGGCGCGGGCTGGGGCGATGGATGCTGGGGGAACGACGCAACGGCTGGCGAGTGCAGTTGATTCCGTGGGCCGGGATGTTTGCAGGTGCCGTGATCGGTGCGCTGCTCGAGCGGCAGATGGGGATTCACGCGCTGCTGGTCAGTGGCCTGCTGTCGGCGTTGCTGGGGCTGGTGTCATTGAAGATTCCGCGGCGTTGGCACCTGGGGTATATGCCACGCTGAATCGGCAGAAAAGGTGCCCGCCCGACATTTCGGCCTCGACGTCCCTGTACCGGTAAAGAGCCTGGATGTCGGGCGAGCTGGCGAATTTTAAGGCAACGCCCGGTGGCTGTCCGCCGGGCATTTCTGAATAAATCTAAAGCTGATTCTTACAGACAGGTCGCCAAGGCGGCCAGGCGCCGCTTGGCCGCCCAGTTGTCTTCAGCGGCGTAATAATTGGCAGTAGCCCCTTTACCGGTGGTCAACACATCGACGAAGTAATCACCGGCAGTGGTATAGATCGTATAACCGCCGGCCGGAGCCGCTTCCATGAACCCACCGGCGTCGACGCCGAATACGGCCTCGTCCTGCCAACCGAACTGAACGCATTGCGCAACTACCAGGGCCGCCTTGTCCGAGGCCAGTGCTTTGTAAGGCACACCGGAGCGCGCTTCCTTCATCTTCGATCCTGCGCAACCGGCCAGCGATGCCAGTACCAACGCGCCTATCACCACCATCCGCATACCGTTGCTTCCTTGGAAAAAAACGCGACTGTACCACTGGTTCCGCCTTGGCAGGCGACACCGACCGATTATTGCGTCACCCTGTGGGCTACCTGTGAACCTGCTTTTATCCGGAACCCCCATGACACCCAACGCCGAGCGCTATAACCCGTCCACCGACTATGCCGACAAACTGATCAGCCGCATTGGCCAGACCCCCTCGTGGATTGCCAAGCGTATCGGTGTGACCGACAAGCGTATCCGCTACATCCTCGATGGCGAGCGTACCGTCAAAGGCGAAACCAGCCCGATCCAGATGACCTATACCGAACAGTTCGCCCTGGAATGCCTGGCAGCCGAGGCCCAGGCGAACAAGAAGTGAAGCCCTGCTGACAACCCAGTGAACTTTGTTTCACTGTGAAGGGAGATCTCGCCACCTATAGTGGGCTGGCTCATTTTTAGAAGTCTCCTTCCTGCCCGCTTCCCCGCGGGCTTTTTTTCGCCTGTGTTTCCCCGTGGCCCCGTAGCGGTTCAGGACGGTATCTACGGAATCAGGGGCCTCAGAACAGCCAGCGAAACAGGTAGAACAACGCCATGCTCAGCAGCACGGTGATCAATACGCTGCGGGTCCAGAACATCAGGCCGACCGCGCAAATTCCGGCCAACAGATAAGGATTGCCCAGGCTCACATTGAGCTTATGGTCGGCCATGAAAATGATCGGGCCGCAAATCGCGGTCAGCATGCCTGGCACTGCAAACCCGAGAAACTCCCGTGCGCCACGGTTCAGGCGCACCGGCAAGCGCGGCTCGAGGAACAGATAACGGTTAAAGAAAACGATCAGGCCCATGGCAACAATCATCACAAATATCATTGCAACCCCACTCCCAGTCGCTTGCAGGCATAGCCCACACTCATCCCCAACACGCCCGACACCACCACCGCCGACTCCCAGTGCCAGTAACTGAGCAGCACCGAGAAGAACAGCGACACGGCGACACAGATCACCGTCGGCACATCCCGCACCACCGGCGTGATCAAGGCGATAAAGGTCGCAGCAATGGAAAATTCCAGGCCCAACTGGTCCAGGCCGGGAATGCTTTTGCCGAGCACAATGCCGGCAAAGGTGAACAGGTTCCAGATCAGGTAGAAGGTCAGGCCCACGCCCAAGGCGTACCAACGGTTGAAGGTCTCACGGTCATAGTGGTTAACCAGAGCAAAAAACTCGTCCGTCAGTAAAAAGCCCAGGCTCATGCGCCATCGCGGCTTGAGCGGCGATAACGTGGGCCGCATGTGCATGCCGTAGAGCAAGTGCTGGGAGGTCAGCAGCAAGGTGGTCAGCAGAATGGAAATCAGACTGGCCCCGCTCTTGACCATGCCGATGGCCACCAACTGGGCAGCACCGGCAAACACAATGGCCGACAGGCCCTGGCTTTCCAGTGGGGTGAATTGGGCGTCGATTGCGGTCGAACCCGCCAGCAGGCCCCAGGGCGCGCAGGCCAGGGATAAGGGAATGATCGCGATT
Source organism: Pseudomonas spelaei (assembly GCF_009724245.1). GTDB lineage: Bacteria > Pseudomonadota > Gammaproteobacteria > Pseudomonadales > Pseudomonadaceae > Aquipseudomonas > Aquipseudomonas spelaei. Next base: position 55,090 of record NZ_WNNK01000022.1, read on the forward strand.
GCGCCACGGGCAAACGCGTGGTGAGGCAAGGCAGTAGGCATACACAACGGGCTCATCAACAGACAGTCGATGAGCATGCCAGCACTGTTACACGTTGTCTTGAATGATCGTGCACAAAACAAGGCCCCGACCGTTGGGAGGGACCTTGCTTGCGGACATTACTTCTTTAGAGAGCTGGCAGCTTCGTCAATGAACGCTGCCACTTCGGCGGATTTTGACGCCAAAGAGGCGTGACTCGCATCCAGGGTGATGACCTTTTTAGCGTTCATGCGCTTGGCCATGCGCGCCTGGTTGTCCGGGTGGATCATGTGGTCCTGGCTGGAGATCTGGTACCAGGACGGTTTGTTTTTCCAGGCCGGGTTGCTGATGGCGTCACCAAAGGTGCTTGCCAGCGGGGCTTTCTGCGTGATGCCCATGATTTGCCCTTCTTCCAGCGGCAGGTCCTGGCAAAAGCTTTCGTGGAACAGCTCGGGCTTGACCCACAGGTAGCCGTCACTGTCGGGAGCCAGGTTCGGTGCCGCCTTGGGCAAATGTTCCTGGGTAATCCCGCCTGGGCTTTCGCCCGCGTCCGGAGCAAAGGCGGCAATGAACACCAACCCTTGGACATTGGGCTCGTTGCCCGCCTGGGTGATCACAGCACCGCCATAGGAGTGGCCGACCAACAAGACCGGCCCCTTGATCTGGGCCACCATCTTGCGGGTGCGCTCGGCGTCGTCGGCCAGCGAGGTCAGAGGAATTTCTACCGCGTGAAGATCCGTGTAACCCTTTTTATGCAGCAGGGCGATCACTCTGTTCCAGTGCGCCGCACCGCCCCAAAAACCATGTACGAGGACAATTGCCGGTTTTTCACTCATCGGGTGACTTCCTGTGTATTGAGTAAGTTGGGCTGACGGCCCTCACTTCACACGACCGCAGCCGTACTCAGTGTCCACTTATCACCGGGGATATTCACTCGCCAATCGCCGAACGGTCGTGCCCCAATATCAGGCCAGCTTGACCGACACCTGCTCCACCGAATCGCGGGCTTCGCGCAGTTCATCGGCGTCCTGGTTAAGGCGGTGGATGGTGTTGAGCAGGCGCTGGCGCAATACTTCATCACTGAGTTTTTCCACCGCGCGCATCAGGTCAAAGGCCGCGGTTTCGTTATTTTCCGCGACGGAATCGAGGGTCTTGCGCAGGTTTCGTGTGGCACGGGTCACGCGTTTTCTTCCTTCATCACCAATGGGCGGGCACTTTAGGACATTATTGTTTCATTTTAATTTCAACCACTTGTCACTCATTGCACGGGGTTTGATCCACATCAATCGATACAGGGTTTGACTGAAATATATGGAAATACGTATATTCGAATGATCGAATACATAAAGGCCCTGACCGTGCCAGATCTTTTCTCCCCGCCCCACCTCTTCAAATGCCTGGCCGATGCCACACGCATCCGGCTCACCCTACTGATCCTGCGCGAAGGCGAACTTTGCGTCTGCGAATTGATCCATGCCCTGAACGACAGCCAGCCAAAAATTTCCCGTCACCTCGCCCAACTGCGCAGCGCGGGGTTGCTGCTGGATCAACGCCAGGGACAGTGGATCTACTACCGCCTCAATCCGGCACTGCCACAGTGGGTAACGACCGTGCTGGAAACCACCCTGCAAGCCAACCAATCCTGGCTGCAAACCGACGCACTACGCCTGGACGCAATGGGCGACAGACCACAACGTGCCAGCAGTTGCTGCTGACCCATAGGAGAGTGTTTCCATGCTTGTCGCTGGTGCGATCTTTCTGTTCACCATCGTTCTGGTCATCTGGCAGCCCAAAGGCCTGGGTGTCGGTTGGAGTGCTACCGCAGGCGCGATCCTCGCACTGGCCTGCGGGGTGATCAGCCTGGCCGATATTCCGGTGGTGTGGCAGATCATCTGGAACGCCACCGGGACTTTCGTCGCGCTGATCATCATCAGCCTGTTACTCGACGAAGCCGGCTTTTTCGCCTGGGCCGCCTTGCATGTCGCCCGCTGGGGTCGAGGCCGCGGACGACGATTGTTTGCCTATATGGTGTTGCTGGGCGCCCTGGTATCGGCGTTGTTCGCCAACGACGGCGCCGCACTGATCCTCACGCCGATCGTCATGTCGATGTTGCTGGCCCTGCGTTTTTCCCCGGCGGCCACCCTGGCCTTCGTCATGGGCGCAGGCTTTATTGCCGACACCGCCAGTCTCCCGCTGGTGGTTTCCAACCTGGTGAACATTGTCTCGGCGGACTACTTCAAGATCGGCTTCAACGAATACGCAGCGGTAATGGTGCCGGTGAATCTGGTCAGCATCGCCGCAACCCTGGCGGTGTTGCTGTGGTTCTTCCGCCGTGACATTCCACAAGCCTATGACCCGGCCGACCTTGATGACCCGGCCAGTGCCATCCATGATCACGCCACTTTCCGTGCCGGCTGGTGGGTGCTGGGCATCCTGCTGGTGGGTTGTTTCGCCCTGGAACCCTTGGGCATTCCCATCAGCGCGATCTCTGCAGTGTGTGCACTGTTGCTGCTGGTGATCGCCGCCAAGGGTCACAAGATCTCCACCCGCAAAGTGTTGAAAGAAGCGCCGTGGCAGATCGTGATTTTCTCCCTGGGCATGTACCTGGTGGTCTATGGCCTGCGCAACGCCGGACTGACCACTTACCTCGCCACCTGGCTCGATGCCTTTGCCGAATACGGCATCTGGGGCGCAGCGCTGGGCACCGGGGTGCTGACGGCGCTGCTGTCATCGGCAATGAACAACCTGCCCACCGTGTTGATCGGGGCACTGTCCATCGAGTCCAGCCACGCTGTGGGCGTGGTCAAGGACGCGATGATCTACGCCAACGTGATCGGCAGCGACCTGGGCCCGAAAATCACGCCCATCGGCAGCCTGGCCACACTGCTCTGGCTGCACATCCTGGCGCGCAAGGGCATCACCATCACTTGGGGTTACTACTTCAAGGTCGGCATTGTCCTGACCCTGCCCGTGTTGTTGATCACCCTCGCCGCCCTGGCCTTGCGCCTCAGTGTTTAACGGAGTCCTGTCATGAAAGTCCTGTTCATGTGTACCGCCAACAGTTGCCGCAGCATTCTGTCCGAAGCGGTGTTCAACCACCTGGCCCCGCCAGGTTTCCACGCCATCAGTTCCGGCAGCTTTCCCAAGGGCCACGTCTTGCCTCGTAGTTTGAGTGCCTTGCAGGCCGCCGGAATCAGCATCGAAGGGTTGTACAGCAAAGGCAACGATGCTTTTGCGGGCAACCCGCCAGACATCGTGATCACCGTTTGCGACAAGGCCGCCGGTGAAACCTGCCCGGTGTATTTCGGCCCGGCGCTCAAGGCCCATTGGGGGCTTGAGGACCCGTCAGATGTTCAGGCTGATGAGGCTCACATCGATGCGGCCTTCAATGCCACCCTGGAAACCATCGAAACACGCTGCCGATCCTTCTTCAGCTTGCCGTTCACCCGCCTTGGCGCGGTTGAGCTCCAGAGTGAGCTGGAACGTATCGCCGCGCTGTAACGTTCGACGACTTTTCGCAAGGGGCAGCACCCGCGTATGCTCGCCATCTCCCATAGGAAGGAAGGCAGGCATGCTGACGATCTTTTTCTCGGCGCTGGTATTCGGTTTTGTGTTTTGTCTTTCCCCCGGCGCCGTGCTGGCGGAAACCTTGCGCCGCGGCCTGCTCCACGGGTTTTCCCCGGCATTGCTGGTGCAAATCGGCTCGCTGGTGGGGGATGCCGTTTGGGCGGTGGTTGGCCTGACGGGCATGGCGTTGTTGATCCAGCATGAGTCGATACGCATCCCGCTGACGCTCATCTGCGGTCTCTATCTGGCCTGGCTCGGCCTTCAGAGCCTGAGGGATGCCTGGCGCTTGCCCGAAGCAGACAGCACACCGGCCCGATCCGGACAGAACGCTCTGATGGTCGGCGCGGCGATTTCCCTGGCCAACCCGAAGAACATTGTCTACTGGGGCGCCCTGGGCAGCGCGCTCTCAGGCATTGTCGGTGCCACACCAAGCCACAACCAGACGTTGATGTTTTTCGCCGGTTTCATGGCGGCCTCGATCCTGTCGTGCTTCCTGATTGCGGCACTGGTCAATCTGTTACGCAAAACGGCATCGGCAACTTGGCAACGGATCAGTTATGGCGCCTGCGGGTTGGTATTGATCTATCTGGCACTGTTAGCCCTGCGCGGTATTTAATTCATATGTACGCAAACTTCCTTGTACCTCTTGCCTGAACGAACTCTGAACCAGTGACAATTTAATTCATTAAACATTGACAATCAGTAACTGCCTGAGTAGATTGCCCGTGCCTGCAACTCGGGCCTTTTTTAAACCTCACAAAAGAAGCCAATGGACACAGTATCTAGTCGCTGTCCGATCACCGTGAAATCGGCGAATCGGGCGCAAAACCCAGAATATGACGGGACTCGCCTTTCAGGTCGGGTAAGCTGCGCTAGAGCTTGATGCTCCACGTAACTGCCTCACCGGTCGCCAGTCCGGTCCCGAGGTGTGTTATGAACTTCCAAACCTTTGTTTTTCCTAAAGTAATCTTGCCTGATCTACGTACGCTGGCGTCAGCCCTGCGTGCCAAGCTGGGCCGCGACCCCGTGGGCTTTTCGCCTAGCCGCACCGCCTTTATCAGCCCTGCCCCCCGCGTAAGCCCGGTTCCCCTGGCCCACTGGCGTATCTGCCCAACGACTGGCCAACTGCTGCAGCACTGGGATCACGCCGACCCTCAAGACCCTCAGAGTCGAAACGCCTCCAGCCTGTTCGCGCAAGCGAGCCTGATGCTGAGTCTCTACGTGAGCGCTCACGGCTGGAAGCGTTGAACAGTCATCTCCAGGCCCCCTCTTCGAGTGCTTGAGAAAGACTGTTTTCTTATTATCCGCTAATTGATTTGCTGGAGTTCTCTATGGACGAAGCCAGTAGTAGCCCGCTGCGCGCTAGTTAACTAACGCGCTTCTAGCGGGCCTCTAGAAAGTTGCTGAACACTTTATTTAAACCGATCGCGAAGTCAGCGACTCGGCATGCTTTCGCTCGCCTGTCTTCAGGTAAGTCCCGGGTATGTTTTGTCGAAAAATTGGCGACAGGAGCACATACAATGAGCGCAGTAAAAAACGCACCCCTGCACAAAAAAAATAGCACCGACACCGATATCAAACTGTCGATGCGCGCTGCCCGGGAGGCCCAGAACGGCCTCTCGGCCACCCTGGCTAACGTGCGAGCAACCAAGGATGGCTTGACCGAACTGGACGCCTCGGCGCGTCTGCAGCGGGAAGGCTATAACGAGGTGGCTCACGACAAGCCACCGCACGCTTTCGTGCAATTTCTCCAGGCACTGAACAACCCGTTCATCTATGTCTTGCTGACCCTGGGCGCCATCAGCTTCGTCACTGATTACTGGCTGCCACTGCAGGCTGGTGAAGAAGTCGACCTGACCAAAGTCATCATTATCATGACCATGGTCATGCTCAGCAGCTTGCTGCGCTTCTGGCAGGAACACCGTTCAGCCAAGTCCGCCGAAGCCTTGAAAGCCATGGTCCGCACCACCGCGACCGTGCTGCGTCGCGAACAAGTCGGCTCCAAGCCTACTCTGCGGGAAGTGCCGATGCGCGACCTGGTGGCAGGTGACATCGTGCAACTGTCCGCCGGCGACATGATCCCGGCGGACATCCGCCTGATCGAATCCCGGGACTTGTTTATCAGCCAGGCCGTACTGACCGGCGAAGCGTTGCCGGTGGAAAAGTACGACACCCTGGGGGACGTCACGCAGAAATCCGCCACGTCCAAAGCGGCAGACCAGGGCAACCTGCTGGACCTGCCCAACATCTGCTTCATGGGCACCAACGTGGTCAGTGGCCGGGCGCAAGCCGTGGTGGTGGCCACCGGTGCGCGCACCTATTTCGGGTCGCTGGCCAAAGCCATCGTCGGCTCCCGCGTGCAAACCGCGTTTGACCGTGGGGTGAACAGCGTCAGCTGGCTGTTGATTCGCTTCATGCTGGTAATGGTACCGATCGTATTTTTCCTCAACGGTTTCTCCAAGGGCGACTGGGGCGATGCCTTCCTGTTTGCCCTGGCGGTGGCTGTCGGCCTGACCCCGGAAATGCTGCCGATGATCGTCAGCGCCAACCTGGCCAAGGGCGCAACCGCCATGGCCAAGCGCAAGGTGGTGGTCAAGCGCCTGAATGCGATCCAGAACTTCGGCTCGATGGACGTGCTGTGCACCGACAAGACCGGCACCCTGACCCAGGACAAAATCATCCTGGAGCACCACGTCAACGCCTTCGGCCAACGTGATGACTCGGTGCTGTCCCTGGCCTGGCTGAACAGCCATCACCAAAGCGGCATGCGCAACCTGATGGACCAGGCAGTGGTGCAGTTCTCGCAACAGAATCCAAAGTTCCAGGTGCCGTTCGCCTATAGCAAGGTTGATGAACTGCCCTTCGACTTCGTACGTCGACGCCTGTCGATTGTGGTCAAGGATGCCCAGGGCGATCACCTGCTGGTGTGCAAGGGCGCCGTGGAGGAGATGCTGAGCATTTCCACCCATACGATGGAAGGCGACACCGCCGTCGTATTGGATGAGCGCCGCCGTGAAGAGTTGCTGGCCCTCGCCAGTGACTACAACGAAGACGGCTTCCGGGTACTGGTGGTCGCGACCCGCAATATTCCCAAATCCCTGGCGCGTAACCAATACACCACCGCCGATGAACGCAACCTGGTGATCCATGGCTTCCTGACCTTCCTCGACCCACCGAAGGAAACCGCTGGCCCGGCCATTGCTGCCCTGCAAGATATCGGCGTGGCCGTCAAAGTGCTCACCGGCGACAACGCCGTGGTCACCAGCAAGATCTGCCGCCAGGTCGGGCTGGATCCAGGCCAGCCATTGCTGGGCGTGGACATCGAAGCCATGGACGATGCCACCCTCAAGCTGCAAGTCGAAGAGCGTACGGTCTTCGCCAAACTGACACCGTTGCAGAAATCCCGGGTGCTCAAGGCCTTGCAATCCAACGGCCACACCGTGGGCTTCCTCGGCGACGGCATCAACGATGCACCAGCCCTGCGGGATGCCGACGTGGGTATCTCGGTGGACAGCGGTACTGATATCGCCAAGGAGTCGGCCGACATCATCCTCCTGGAAAAGAGCCTGATGGTGCTGGAAGAGGGTGTGCTCAAGGGCCGCGAAACCTTCGGCAATATCATGAAGTACCTGAACATGACCGCCAGCTCCAACTTCGGCAACGTGTTCTCGGTGCTGGTGGCCAGTGCATTCATTCCCTTCATGCCGATGCTGGCGATCCACCTGCTGCTGCAAAACCTGATGTACGACATCTCCCAGTTGGCCTTGCCATGGGACAAGATGGACAAGGAATACCTGGCCAAGCCGCGTAAGTGGGATGCGAAAAACATTGGCCGCTTCATGATCTGGATCGGGCCGACCTCGTCGATCTTCGACATCACCACCTTTGCCCTGATGTGGTACGTGTTCTCCGCCAACAGCGTGGAAATGCAGACCCTGTTCCAATCGGGCTGGTTCATCGAGGGGCTGCTGTCGCAAACCCTGGTGGTGCACATGTTGCGCACACGCAAGATTCCGTTCTTCCAGAGCACCGCCGCCTGGCCGGTGATCATGATGACCTGCATCGTGATTGCACTCGGGATCTACGTACCGTTCTCGCCCCTGGGCACCCTGGTGGGCCTGGAGCCGCTGCCGCTGGCGTACTTCCCATGGCTGGTGGGCACCCTGCTCGCCTACTGCTGTGTCGCCCAACTGATGAAGACGATCTACATCCGCCGCTTCAAGCAGTGGTACTGATCGACCACCTGTAGCCGCTGACGAGGCACGAGGCTGCGATGGGCTGCGCCGAGGGCGGTCCTGCGGCCCGCATCGCAGCCTCGTGCCTCGGCAGCGGCTACAACCGAGAAAATGAAAAGCGACAAGCAATACAAGGAAAACACCATGCGCGTCTTGATCTGTGCAGGTCGTCATTACGCCGATGCAAAAATGTCCCGCCAAGTGCTGGATGCCTACCACCGCCTGCGCCCTGTACAGGTGCTGATCCACGGTGGCAGCCAGTTCCTGGGCAGCGACATAGAGGACTGGGCCCGGGAAACGGGAGTGGATGTGGTGCGTTACCCACCCAACTGGCAACGCCATGGCAAACAGGCAGAACGGCATCGCAACCAGTTCATGCTGACGGACAGCCGACCCGACGTGGTAATTGCACTGCCCGGTGGCGACGACACCTCACAACTGATCATCCAGGCAAGAACGTGCGGCATCCATGTGCTGACCGTGGACAGCTGAATCAATCCCCATTTGGAGCATCACCCCATGCCAGAAGAACCCAGTTGTAGCGGCATCACCCTGCAGCACACCTCTTATTTGAATCACGGCGCGTCCCTGCCAAGCCCATTGCTCAATGGTCGACCGGGACCGCGCTGCCGGCTGTTTATCGAGGTTCACCATGTACAAAAAACACCTGCCACAGCGCCCTGACGGTTTTGCCAAATACCGCCTCCAGCAACACCAGAAGTCCAAATCCAAATCCAGCCTTCATGCCCTGCCCCTCTCCAAACAACGCGCGCTGCGGCGCAATCTGATCTTCATCGGCACCACCCTGGGTGTCGTTCTGGTCCTCAGCCTGATCTCCAAGGCATATGCCGCCGGCGGCTCGTATGTGGTCGACGACGGCGCGATCAATGCGCCAGGGGAATGCAACATCGACGCCTGGCACACCGCCAATCGGCACCATGGATCGACCCACAATGAAACCCTGTCCGCCGCGTGTACCTCCGCTGGCGTACCGTGGCTGCAATGGGGCGCCGCCGTGGCGCGGGCCACCGCCGAGGGCGATGGCGAAACCCAGGTCAGCCCACAGCTCAAGGCGCAATTGTGGTCACGGGAGGACTTGGGGATAGAAGTGGCGGCGTCCGCTACCGCGCATTTCGCCCTCAATCGGCAACATACCTTTGACGGCGCCGACCTGAGCATTCCCTTCACCTGGCAGCCGCTGGAGGCCCTGCGGCTGAACGTCAATGCGGGGTGGACCCATGCCTATGACGGTGGCGAGCAACATCATCGGCTGACCTGGGGTACGGGATTTGAATACGACGTGGCGCAGTCGCTGACGCTGATCGCCGAACGCTACGGCCAGGAAGGTGGCGACCAGGCGTGGCAAGCGGGGCCACGAGTGCATGTCGGGAAGAATATCGATGTGGATCTGGTGGTGGGCCGCAGCCTGATCGGGGATCGTCATCAGTGGCTGACGACAGGAGCTACGCTGCGGTTCTGAAGGAGCATGAAGGTGAGCGGGCTTGCCCCGCTCACCTTCATTATTAGGCGTTAGCCTGCCCCTTGGCCTGACGCTCCAACTGCACCTGAAATTCAGGCTCGATATTGAGCTGGACCGCCAACTCATCCAGATAGCTGCGCTCATCCTCCTGCTGATCATTCACCAGCATCACACTGGTCAGATAGATTTCGGCGGCAATCGCAGGGTTATTCGCATACTCGGCGAAATCCGAGGCATTGAGTGGTTTTTCGACTTCGCTATCAAGCCACGCCTTCAGTTCGGGCTCATCAGTATGACGCGCCAGCTCCGCCGAAATCATCGCCTGCTCTTGATCATCAATCTTGCCATCGGCCTTGGCCGCTGCAATCAGTGCACGGAGGATCGCATGGCTATGTTCATCTACCTGGGAGCCAGACAACTGGTCAACGGTTTGCAACGCCGGCTGCGGCGCGGAAGCCTGTTGGCTCTGCCACGCCTGGTAAGCCTGGAACGCCATCATTCCCAGGGAGGCCAGCGCCGCGTAGTTGGCCCCGCCCGAGCGCCCTTGAGTCGCACTACCCGAGTTCGATCCGCCTAAAAGACCACCGAGGCCACCCAGGCCGCCAAGCAGGCCGCCCAAGCCACCCAGCCCGCCACCGCCAGACGCCGCACCACCCGCGCTGCCGCCCTGAAGCAAGCCGCCAAGCAGTCCGCCCAGCCCACCGAGGCCTCCCGAGCTCCCCTGAGGTGCTGCCGTCGAGCCGCCCTGCTGGCTCATCGACGCTTGACCGGCTTGCAACAGTTTTTCCAGTAGATCGCTGGTGTTCATGGTGTCGCCCTCCTCGGGCATCAGGTTCCAGACAAGCAACAATAGCTTGCCTGGGCGATAACGTCGTGACCGCCCGGCTGGGTTTGTGCTCTCCCTGCCGTATCGTCCATCCTCTGGCCGCCTTATCATGGCTTCGCCACACTCAGCAGCAGCCCCATCGAGGAGGGACGCACGTGACCCGCGCCGAGCATATTAGCCTGATGGCTACCTATAACCAGTGGATGAATCTGAAGATTTATGAAGCGGCCCGAGGGCTGAGCGACGAAGCGCTGCTGGCCGACCGCAGTGCCTTTTTCGGTTCGATCATCGGCACCCTGAACCACCTCACTTTGGGGGATACCGTCTGGCTCAAGCGCTTTGCCGAGCATCCAGCCCAATACGCCGCGTTGACGCCACTGAGCATACTGGACACGCCCAAAAGGCTGGATCAGTTGGTGTTTGCCAACATCCGCGAACTCCAGGCCCAGCGTGTCTGGCTGGACCAGATCATCCTCGACTGGGCGCAATCGGTCAGCGAGCCCGACCTGGATCAGCGCCTGCGCTACCACAACATGCGGGGTGTCGCTGCCGACAAGAACTTCTACAGCCTGGTCACCCACTTTTTCAATCACCAGACCCACCATCGGGGCCAGGTGACGACGCTGTTGACGCAGGCAGGACGCGATGTGGGCGATACCGACCTGCTGCGTCTCATCGACTGAGTTACGCCCCGTCGCGCTCGGCGTACGCCTGCAACAAACCAGGAAACGCTTCCCTCGCGGGAAGCTGTGCAAAGCTGTGAACTGCGGGTGTGGACGCCCAGGGCAGTTTCTCGCTGGTCCAGGTTTCCATGTACGGGACATAGTCGTTGGCGTCATCGAGCATCACAGCACGCACATTGATGAACTCCTCGACATCGTTGGGCCGAGTAAACAGCCAACTCATGCAATGGGGGCAACAATAATGGCGATCCACGCCATGCAGCCCGCCGATCACCGGGTCACCCAGGGTCACGGTAAAGCCACTGCTGGGTACCAACGCACTCAGGGAGAACGCACTGGAGGTCATTTTCTGGCAGCCGGTGCAATGGCACGCCATGGTGATCACCGGCTTCTGAGTGATGCTGAAGCGCACCCGATTGCACCGGCAACCGCCGTCCTGGGAAAAACCATCGACACTCATCATTGACTCCTTTTCATGATTGGTTTGAAGCACTGATAGCGCTTCAGGTCATTGCGCTGGCGAGCGACGGTAGGCGGCCAACAGCACACCCATCGTCATCAATAATCCTCCGGAGCCCCGATTGAAGTGCTGCAAGTGCGCAGGCCGCAAGCGACGAAGCAGCCGCGCCCCGCACACCGCGTAGAACATCATGGTGCTCACGTTCAGCACGCACAGCACCAGCAACAGGCACGCATACTGCGGCAACTGGGGTTGGGTGAGGTCGACAAACTGCGGCAAGAAAGCCGACATGAACAACAAGGCCTTGGGATTGGAAATCGCCACCAGAAAGCTACGGGTGAAAATACTGACCGAACGAACCGCGACCTCTTCACCCTCGCCCGCTGTCGGCAACGCCGTGAGTGGCGAACGCAGCATCTGCCAGCCCAGCCACACCAGATAAGCCGAACCGATCCACTTCAGTGCCTGAAACAATCCTTCACTGGCCGCCAGCAACAGCCCCAGGCCGCACGCCACCGCCGTCACCAGCAATGCGTCGGCCCACACCGCCCCCGCCATACCCCACACCGCCGCCTTCAAGCCATGCCGCGAACCGTTCTGCAACGCCAGCAACACGGTAGGGCCGGGGATGGCGATAATCGCCGCACTCATCATGATGAATAAAAACAAGGTAGCCAGGGACATGGGGAACTCCTATCTAACGGGCCTTATTCAGGCCAACAATCGGGGAATGATCCATTAAAAGCCGTCCCACCGCCAACCACCGGCCACAAAAAAGCCCCGGGCCTGCCGAGGCTATTAATGGCGTTCAAGCCCACTCAATCATCGTTTGAGACGGGGCAAGTACGAGGTCTGTACCCCGGCAACGCTGCGGCATACGCCAAGGCCTGCTCACGGGAGCCAAAGGACGCTAACCGGTCATCCCGGGTGCATACCCGCCAAGGTCCACTGTTGACCTGCACGATTTCATAGCCATTGAGATGCATCTTTTTCAGCATGGGAGCGCTCATAGTCACCTCTCTTTATCCAGAGATAATCCAGGAGTTGCCTGATCCACCATACACCCGGGTACCGGGCTTTAGCCTACCGAACGTCGCCCCGGGAATGGATATGATCGCCCTTCCCTCGGTGGTCATGCCTCGCAGGCAAGATCACGCAAACGATGTAGATCACTGATCTGTCTGGCTTTTTTATCCGCATATTTATCAGCCAATGACCGTGTTCGAACTTGCACCAATGAGGCTGGATCTATATATTCCCTAGCCTGCTGCAACGCTCAAGGCTGTCTTGAACCATCAAGGGCCCTGAGTCGCTTCACCGCGCTACCGCCCGAATGGCGAAACTGGTAGACGCATGGGACTTAAAATCCCCCGCTCGTAAGGGCGTGCCGGTTCGATTCCGGCTTCGGGCACCATCTATATCAAGGGCTTGCCGGGGAAACCTGATGCAGGCCCTTATTTTTTGCTCCGCAATTCCCATCTCCCGGCGTCCTGCCGACCGAACACAAACCCCGAACGTCCTGAACCTGCAACTGCGTGCCCCAATCAAAAACGATTGCCTGCGGGGAGCATTACTGCACCGGCAGGAAGTTCATCAATAACAAGCTTTGCGCGTAGTTGAGAGCAACACGTCGGTAACGCTCATCGAGCATCTGGGTCAACAGGTCCAGGCGCGCAACTATCTTGCCGAACTCAACGGCGAAACTGAGGTTGCTGGCCTCCTCCGATATCTCGTTGGAGAACAACAATAAAACCCCATTGGCATCCTGGCGCTGGCTGAGCAGCCAGGTAGCCTTCTCGATATTACGCGCGGCATTGCTAACGAACTGCGGATTGATCGAGTTCGTCATATAAAACTCGGTCCGCCCGCCGTGTGCGGTAACAAGCATGCTGCCGATCGCATAGATAAAGGCCCCAACCCTGTCTCCGCGAAACTCAGGGCTTAAGGAATAGCTCAACGCGTCTAGATCACGACGCTCCCCGAGGGCAGGCAGGGGTCGACGAAGTTCGATGGCCTGACGGACTTCCCGAGCAGCGCTTACAGCATCTGGATAACCCGATTGACGCCACTGGTTGGGGTTACGCAGATAGAGCTTGCTCATTAGCAAGTACAGGCTTTGCAGATTGTCGTGCATGCCCAGGGTAGCCATACGATCGACGCTGGTTTGGAAGAACTCATCAGGCTTGCCATCACTGAGTTGCCTGGCGATATCGCGCCCCTGCTGCTGGCTGCAACCGATGGTACAGAGCATGAAAACTGCAGCCAGCACCAGCGGCCGACGCATCCATCGAATGACAAAAACAGGTAACGTACGATCCATCGACACCAAATCTGGTTCTTCTGCCCACGCTGGGAATTAGCGTGATCGGGACAGGCATAGATCGAGAAAATGAAAAAAAGTGCGATGGTGGTGGTCAGATTATTGAGATGAGCGCTGTCCAAACGCCGTACCAAAGCCCAGCCGCCCACTGGACTTCTGCTTCGTGGAAGCCATCACCCAATGGGTATCAAGACTGCCAGTCGGCGAAATATAAACTTTTTGTGGCCTGAGTGATCAACAGTACCAGGGGGTACTCAAATCGGGATACCACCGTTTTATGGCATTGCACTAAGGGGTGGCATCCGTACATGGGTTCTGTAAGGACCCAGGAGTCATCATCATGAAGTCCTTACGCTTACTTGCGTTTTCTGGAGCTGCCCTGGTCGTGCTGTCGGGGTTCCCTGCAATGGTCTCGCACGCGAGCAGCAGTGAGCCGATCGATACGTCAGCCGTGCAACTTGAGCAGCAACAGCAAAACGGTATTGCCTACCTGTCGGGTGGTATTGGTCTGGACGAGTCACGAGCCATTCAACAGGCCAAGGGATATACCCTCCACCTGACATTTTCCACCGGCCCAGGTAATGAATACGTGCCTGATGTCGATATCGCGATTCAGAATATGCAGGGACACTCACTGCTGACGCTGAACCAGGTCGGCCCCATTGTCTACGTTCAGTTGGCACCCGGAAGGTATGTGATTGTCGGAACTCGCAATGGTCACGAACATCGGAGTGTCGTTGAACTTAAAGGCGGGGCTGTTCAGGATCTGAATCTGCACTGGAGCGATGCCACGTAACCGCTGATGGTTGAAATCAAACGCTACAGCTCACGAGAAGTCCGCACCTGATGCGGGCTTCTCGTAGCAGGGTGTACAGGCGGCAACCGCATCACTTTTCCCAGACAAAACAGCCGCTCAATAGCAGGCATTCCCGCTGAGATCTAGTAAGCAGTCGGGGTGAAAGAAAAACTGCTGCCATGTTGGGAAATTCTACGACGAACCAGATCTCCCGGCTTCACTTCAACTTCTGACTCGATGAGTCTTGAGTGTCCAAAGATCATGTATTTCGACACACCAAGAATGTGCTTACCGGGAGCCAAGCCAAATCTGGCAACCTCGCCCGGGTGAAATTCAGCAGCCGGTTTGCCATCGATATGCAGGATAAAGCGGACCTCAGAACCATAGATCCCCGAGTCTCTGGTCACCACTAACTGAGCTGCGCTCTTCTCGGTGAACGCATACAATCTTGGGGCAGGTACTGGGTCAGCATTTTCGGCAGATATGGGTGATGTAGAACACCCGCCGATAACGCCTAGCAATAACGCTCCGATTAAAACCCGCATAACGTTCCCTCGTAATAAAGTCACGAGACTCTACCACCCCCTAATCAGGCTACGCGATGTATCTGATCTCCCCTGCCTTCTCGCCACTCAAGCGCGCCTACTCCTCAAAGCGCCCTGAAGCGGCCCGATCACCCTTGTATCGCCTCGTAAGCGGAAACGGCGGCAACCAGGATTCGCGACGGACGACCCAGCTTTCGTAGGTTGGCATCAGTTGGTCCGGGGTATCCAGAGATCCCAGGTTCACTTCGATTTCATCGCCGGAGCGGGCGAAAACAGATGAGCCACAACGGGGACAGAAAAATCGTCCGGCGTAGTCATGTGTTTCGCCATTGATCGTCACCGAGCCCTGTGGGAACACCGCTGACGCGTGAAAAAGCGCGCCGTGATGCTTGCGGCACTCAAGGCAGTGGCAAAGACCGACCCGGTAGGGAGCCCCCAACGCCTCAATCCGGACACTGCCGCACAGGCAACCGCCGGTGAATCGGTCCATTTGCACCTCCTCCCACATCACACGCTCGAAATACCTACGACGCCAGCGCCGCTTCGATCTTAGCAATATCGATCTTTCCCATCTCCATCATGGCCTCGAAAGCACGTTTGGCAGCCACGCGATCCGGGTTGGTTATGGCGGCCATCAGGACGCGCGGCGTGATCTGCCACGACAGTCCCCACTTGTCCTTGCACCAGCCGCAGGCGCTCTCTTGGCCGCCATTACCGACAATCGCATTCCACAACCGATCTGTTTCAGCCTGGTCGTCGGTCGCGACCTGAAACGAGAACGCTTCGTTGTGCTTGAATACCGGCCCGCCGTTCAGCCCCAGGCAAGGGATGCCCATGATCGTGAACTCAACCATCAACACATCGCCCTGCTGGCCCGCGGGATACTCGCCAGGAGCGTGATGAACGGCGGTCACGACGCTGTCGGGAAACGTACGGGCATAGAAGGTCGCTGCATCCAACGCGGTACCTTCGTACCAGAGACAAATACTGTTCTTGTTGTTCATGTGAATTCTCCAATATCACGTGGGTAAGAGCAGTTTCCTCCTCGGTCTTATCTGCGAAAACGCCCGATCAAGAAAAGTAAGTCATCACCGCAATGACGACCGAGACCCAGGCCAGGGTCAACAAAAACGACAGCGCCCCCAGTGTTTTGCCCATCTCTTGTCCTCATGCCAGCGATCTTGCCCAGAACCCGTTTAGAATAGACAAGCCCGACGCCTCCCGCCTTAAATCCTGAGCTCACCGTGACGGCACCAACACTGATGGGTAACTATCAGACTCAGGCCAAGCCCCGTCGCTGAAGCGTTGCCTGAGCATCTGATACGCTTTTTTCTTCGTCACCTGCATCTGTATCGCACCCGACTGAACGGCGACAATAACCCCACTCCCGACACGCCCGTGGAGCACGACAGGCACCTTCCCGTCGCCCCTTCTTTTCGGAGGCCTTATGGCTAAGATGGCATTTTTTCTGTTTGGATTTTTAGCGCTGACCATCGCAATTGGCTTGCTCGCTACCATTTCGCCGGTCTAGGGCCTCACTTCACCCTGCGAAAAACATCGGGTACAGCGACAGTACCAGCAGCCCCGCCATGGACAGATTGAACACCCTCAACCAACGCGGTTCGCGCAACAGATTGCGCAAGCCGCTGCCGAATCCGGCCCACACACAGACACTGGGCAGATTGACCACGGCAAACACCGCAGCGATCACCAGGACATTAACGACATAACCTTCGGCTGGCGTGTAAGTGGTAATGGCACCCAACGCCATGACCCAAGCCTTGGGATTGACCCACTGGAAAGCCGCCGCGCCAAGAAATGTCATCGGCTGGCGGTTTGCATCAGGCTCATCGGCCATGGCACTGGACGTTGCGATCTTCCAGGCCAGGTACAACAGATACGCAGCCCCCACGTAACGCAGCAACGTGTAGGCCCAAGGCAATGCCTTGAACACCTCCCCCAGCCCCAAACCGACCGATATCACCAACAGCATGAAACCGATGCTGATCCCCAGGGCATGGGGGATCGACCGGCGAAAACCAAAGTTCACGCCCGACGCGAGCAACATGGTGTTATTCGGGCCGGGCGTAATCGAGGAAACGAAGGCGAACAACGCGAAGGCTGATAACAGGCTTGAAGACATGAACATGGGACACCATCCGAACGAAGTACTGTAACCGCGACAGTAGAGTGTTCAGGGTTGAAGAGCCCCATACAGCTACGGGTGAATCAAGGAATACACTTTCCCCGGCGTTGCGCCCATCACGGGAAAGCAAAAACAGCCTGCGCTTGGTCTGATATCTTTAAAGTTTTCAGGAATTCCAAGATGCCCTCTCACTTCGAAACGCACCTCACCGCCTCGGCCGAGGACCCCTATCTGTGGCTTGAAGACGTTGAGGGCACCGAGTCCCTGAACTGGGTACGCACCCGGAATGCCGACACCGAAGCCCGGCTCGCGCAATCCGACTCGTTTAAACAAACAGCATCCGAGCTGCTGGCCGTACTGGATTCGGACGTCAAGATCCCTTATGTGCAGAAAATCGGCGCGTACTATTACAACTTCTGGACCGATGCGGCGCATCAGCGTGGCCTTTGGCGCCGCACCACCCTGGATGAGTTCCGCCAACCCGAACCGGCGTGGGAGACGGTGCTCGACATCGATGCCCTGAACTCAGCCGAAGAAGAAAACTGGGTCTGGGGCGGCGCCGACTGCCTGCCTCCGGACTACCGCCGCGGCCTGATAACACTGTCCCGTGGGGGCGCCGACGCACATGTGGTTCGTGAGTTCGACCTGATTGATAAACAATGGGTAAAAAACGGCTTTCAGCTACCCGAATCCAAGGGCGGAACAAACTGGATCGACATGAACACCCTCTATGTCTTCACCGACTTCGGTGAGGGCTCGCTGACCCGGTCGGGCTATCCACGCATCGTCAAACAGTGGGCACGCGGCACCCCGCTCAGCGCTGCCAGCCTTGTCTATGAAGGCACGCCTGATGATCAATATGTCTATGCTGCACACGATCACACGCCGGGTTATGAGCGTGACTTTGTCAGCCGTGCACTGGCGTTTTACAGCGACGAACTGTATTTACGCAGCAAGGACGGCACACTGACCAAGATCGATGCTCCTGATTCAGCCAACAAGTCAGTACACAAGGAATGGCTGCTGCTGGAACTGCGCGATGACTGGGACTTGGGGACGGTCTATGCGTCCGGTTCGTTACTGGCGATCAGGCTTGATGACTTCCTCGTTGGCCAGCGCCATTTCGAGATTCTGTTTACACCGACAAACAGTACTTCTCTGGTCGACAGTACCTGGACCAGGAATCACCTGATACTGAACGTACTGAATGACGTCAAAAATAGCCTCAGCGTACTGACACCCAGCAAGAATGGGTTCAAGCACAGCGGATTCGACGGGGTACCGGGCGTCGGATCAGTCGATGTCTACGCGGTGGACCCTGACGAGAGCGACGCAGTGTGGCTCACCACCACCGACTTCCTGACCCCGACCTCTCTGTCACTGGCCCAGATCGGCCAACCGCCGCATGTGCTGAAGACCATGCCGACCTTCTTCGACTCGAGCACTATGCTCGCCGAACAGCACTTCGCCACGTCCGCAGATGGCACCCGAGTGCCGTACTTCCTTGTGCGTCCAAGGGACCTGAAACCGAATGGCAGCACGCCCACCCTGCTGTACGGTTATGGCGGCTTTGAGGTATCACTGACGCCCTACTACTCCGGTGGCCTGGGCCGTGCGTGGCTATCGAAGGGGGGCGTCTACGTGGTTGCCAACATCCGTGGTGGTGGCGAATACGGTCCACTCTGGCATCAGGCGGCGCTGAAGGAAAACCGTCCGCTGGCCTACGAAGATTTCGCAGCCGTCGCACAGGATCTGATCAATCGCGGGATCACCTCGCCCCAGCACCTGGGCGTGCAAGGTGGAAGCAACGGCGGACTATTGACCGGCAATATGCTGACCCAGTATCCGCAGCTTTTCGGTGCGGTCGTGGTTCAGGTGCCATTACTTGATATGAAGCGCTATAACCACCTGTTGGCGGGCGCCTCGTGGATGGCCGAATATGGCGACCCGGACCAGCCACACGAGTGGGCCTACATCCAGAAGTTCTCACCGTACCATCTGTTCGATTCGGCCAAGGCCTATCCGCCGGTGCTCTTCCTGACGTCCACACGCGATGACCGCGTGCATCCGGGGCATGCCCGCAAGATGGCGGCGAAGATGATTGAGGCCGGCAAGCACGTGACGTACTACGAGAACATCGAAGGCGGACACGGCGGCGCCGCGACCAACGCCCAGTCGGCGAACATGGATGCCCTGGTGTATCAGTTTCTGTGGGAGCAACTGAAAAAGAACTGAGCCTGGTGCACATCGCTAATGCGACGAAACGTACAAGGATGGCGTGGACGGCGCGGGCAGTGCATAGGTCGCCTTCATCCATTCGATCTCCGCTTGAGGTGTTCGCCCAAAAAAGCGCTTGAACTCGCGACTGAATTGCGAGGCGCTTTCGTAGCCTACATTGAACGCCGCCGTCGACGCGCTCATCGCGTTGCGTAGCATCAGTAATCGCGCCTGGTGCAAGCGTGTCGACTTCAGGTACTGCATCGGAGAAGAGTCTGTCACGCTGCGAAAGTGCAGGTGAAAACTGGGCACGCTCATATTGGCTTCCTGGGCCAGGGACTCCACATCCAAGTGCTGCTGATAACAACTGTGGATCTTGCGGATCGCGCGAGTGACCTTGCCAAAGTGCCCCTGGCGATTGAGCGCGGCGCGCATCGAACCACCCTGCTCGCCCGTCAGGATGCGGTAGTAGATTTCCCGCACCAGTGACGGCCCAAGTATGTGCGCTTCGCCCGGACGGCTCATCGTCTCGAGAAAACGCAGGGTCGAGGCCCGCAACAAATCGTCCATCGGCGAGGCGTACATGCCTTTGGGCTGGGCATCACTTGGGCCGAGCGCTTCATCCACTTGCAGCATCAACTCGCTGGCCAGTTGCAAGTCGAGGCGCATGTAAACCGCCAGCATGGGCTGCGCTTCGCTGGCGTCGGTCTCCATGGTGAACGGAACCGGCACGGACACCACCAGGTAGTGCTGGGCGTCATAAACGTAGACGTCATCCCCCAGATAGCCGCGCTTGCACCCCTGGCACAGGATCACAATCCCTGGGTCATACAGCACCGGCGTGCGCGTCAGTGGTCGATTCGAACGCAAAAAACGGATGTCCTCCAGCGCGCTGAGATTGTAGCCCTCAAGCGGCGCGAGCTTTTCCATCAATTGCACCATGCGCGAAGCCTGATTCATTGACGCCCCCTCTGTTGGCCGCTCAACCGTCGGTAGAACGGCTCAGCGCTTCCCATTGATCAATCTCACTGGCCACGCGAGCCAACTTGTCACGTACCAGACCCAGTGCATCGCTGCCCAACAACAAGTGAGCCGGCGGGGCCTCGCTGGCGATCACCTGCAGCATCGCTTGTGCAGCCTTCTGCGGATTGCCGAGCTGTTTGCCGCTCTTCTCCTCGCGTGCTTTGCGTACCGGGTCGAAGCTGGCGTCATAGTCGGCAATGCTCCGTGGCGTGCGTTGCATCGAACGACCGGCCCAGTCAGTGCGAAACGAGCCAGGCGCCACCGCAGTCACGAAGATGTTGAACGGCAGCAGTTCTTTGCTCAGCGTATCGGAGATACCTTCGAGAGCAAACTTGCTGCCACAGTAGTACGCGATCCCCGGCATCGTGATGGTGCCGCCCATGGAAGTGATATTGAGGATATGGCCGGCACGCCGCTTGCGAAAATAAGGCACGAACGCCTTGATCACCGCCACCGCGCCAAACACGTTGACGTCGAACTGACGACGCATCTGCGTCAACGGCGACTCTTCAAGGATGCCCTCATGACCGTAGCCGGCGTTGTTGACCAACACGTCAACCGGGCCGTACGTAGCTTCAACGTCAGCAACGACGCCGTCGATGCGGGCGAAGTCAGTGACATCCAGGATCACCCCATGCGCATGATCCACGGACAGTGCCTCAAAGGCCTGCAAGGCCGCTTGACTGCGCACGGTGCCGATGACGCAGTGACCTGCGCCAAGGGCTTCTTGTGCCAGCGCCTGGCCAAAACCACTGCTCACCCCCGTGATGAAGAGGGTTTTTCTGCTGCTCATGGCGAACTCCAATAAGTCGGTAGAGCACCATGGTATCTATCGAAAACCCGGTCACCTATGCCGGTTTGTCTTCCAGCATTGCCTATTCCTATCAGAGCCCACAGTTAAGCGGGAAGGCCACAGGCTTTTTGTGGTTGCCTGCTAAACTGGCCTTATCCGCGAATGGAATCGACACCATGCCAAACCAGCACTCACTCCCTGACGTACTCGAGAAGATCTACGAAAACCAACTGGCCCTGGAGGCCGCGATCATGGAGTTGAGCCTTGCGATCGAGCGCCAGGGCGACGCGACTGTGGACGAAAACGTTCGGGAAGCGCTATCGACAATCGGGGAGAACGTCGGGCAAATAACGCAGGCCCTGAAGAAGCTCAAGACGGATTCTCACGACCAATAACGGCCTGCGTCACCTTTGTATCCTCTCCTTTACACTTCGTCGCCATCTGATTGATCAGCAATCATTTGCAATGCAGACTGCCGTGGCTGAAGGAACAGTGCTCACTCGACGCAAAGGCTGAGTTTATACAGCCGCTAACCACCTCAGCTCATGAGCTCCTCCTTCGCCGGTCTCTATCCATGCGACATGAAGATGTCATCCCCCCATTGCTCAAGGCGCTCAATGAGAACCAACTTGCATTGGCCGCGGCTATCGAAGAGCTAGCCAAATGGGTCGGTGATCGCGGCTCAGTGGACACCGTTAAAAATGTCTATGGCGCCCTCGAAACGCTCACCCATAACCAGGCGTTCATAGACCTGAGTATCGCGTTGATGATGGAGCCAGACTGATCCACTGACCTGCAGCAGCGACCAGTCTTCTGCTCGATGTCTCCCGCGGGGTCAGATCAGGAGATGAAAATCCCCGCACCGTTCAATTGGGTCATGCCTACGCCCACCAGCATCACAGAGTTATCACCAAACGACAGCACGGTATTGTCCTCGACCGTCGTGGCATGAGAGCGGTAATCGTAGTCTTGGCCCAGTCCCGGGATGCCCATGAACACGAGTTTATCGCTGGCCTGGTAGCCCTCGATCCGGTCGTTGCCGAAGAGGCCATTGAACAGGAACGTGTTGCTGCCGCCGCCCGAAACCATCAGGTCGTTGCCGGCCCCGCCGACAAACACGTCATTGCCCTGGCCTCCGATCAGGTGATCGTCGCCACCCAGGCCAAACAGCCAGTCGCCGGCGGCATGGGCGGTGAGGACGTTGTCACCGGCATCGCCTTTGGCCGAGGTCGCGTAGTGCGTCAAATCGGTTCCGGCCAGCAGGCCGTTGCCAGTCACCTGATAAGTGATGTCATGTGAGCCCCATGGGATGGAGGTCCATGGAATATAGGAGGTTTCCTTGCTCACCAGCGCACCGATATCCCGGGTCATGCTGATGCCGCCATAGGCGTCGTTGATGTACAGCGTGCCGTCGCCATCGTTGGCAAAGCTGAAGGTGGCCAGGGGCTTTTGTAGTTCGAAGACGTTATCGCCTTTGCCTCCCAGTACGATGTTGTAGCCACCGTCATCGCGGAAACGATCATTGCCTGCGCCCCCCTCCAGGAAGTCATTGCCCGCCCCGCCCTTGAGCAGATCGTTGCCCTCAGTGCCGATAATGAAGGTGTTGCCAGTGTGTTTTTCAGCGTAACGGTTCAGGTCTTGCACCCAGGTGGTTCCACGCGCAGCATCTGAGAGGCTGGAGACGACGATGGTCGAATCCTTGCTGGTCAGGTCGTAGAAGTCTGAGGCGGCGATTCGCCCCAGGCCCTGGGTGTAACCGTCCAGGGAATGGGCCTTGGCGACACCCCAGTTAAGGCTGTTGGGCAAATGTGCCGAGGCCGAGGCGTAATTATCAGTAAAGCTGACAAGGTTGTTGGCGGCCGAATCCCAAACCCTGTCGTTACCCCACAACAGCGCCGAAGTATTGATGCCTTTGCCGTCGATGGCTTTGAACACCGGGTCATTTTCATAGCCGATATTCAAGACCTGGGTATCGCCCGAACTTTGAGTGGGTGAGGCAAAGGTTACGTAGTTGGCGTCCTGATAGAAGCCGCCCCAATGATCGTGGCTCAAGGTCGCCAAACTGTTGGCACCCAGCGCGCCCAGACTATGGCCGGTGACGAGGATGTCCTTGCCGGTCAAGCCCTGGCTCCTGGCATAACTGGCGACGCTGTCCAGTAGAGAGTTAAAGGCAAGCTTGGCGTAGTCGGTGGCGTATCCGGGAAGTACGGCAGCCGCCAGATCGCTGGCCACGTCGCCCAGCCCATCCAGGGTCAAGCCAAAGGAGGTGCCGCGGAACGCGATCCCCATCGCAACCAGCTTGCCGGCGCTATCGTATTGCCCCAGCACCTCGACGTTGGCGGAAGACGCCAATGCTGTCTCGCCCCAGAAAGTGCCTTGCTTGTCGACATGTTGGGTCACGCCCAAGGCTTGCGCACCGATAGGCGCCCAGCCACCGGTTGCCAGTGGTTGGCCGGTAGAGTCATAAGCGTACTCGGATAACGCCAAGGCGTCGTTCAGCAGCACCTTTCCCTTCTCGCCCGTCATGCTCTTGTAATCGAAAACGCCCATGCTGCTTGTCCTTTTTCTGATGGCTTTCTATAGGGCCTCAGTTCAGAGGGCCGGGGTTGATTGGGGGCGGGGTCGAGGGCACTGTCAATCGTTACCTAAAAAATGAATAGCTGGCGCGATGATCCGTCACTAACCACGCTCCGTGGCCGTGAGGTTCATCTCCTGCGACTCATTGACGAGCCGCATAACCCCATCGCCTCCACCGTCATCGATCGGGTGACAGCGGTCACTGCTACGTCGCCTGCCGTCGGGATAAACGATAAAAGCCCCGCCATCCTTGCCACACTCAAGCAAATACACCGGCGACAGTTCCCGTGCTTTATCAATGCGCGCATTCAAGCGAACAATGTAGGCACCCAATGAAACCGTTACACAAATAATCAGCACCACACACAACACCAACTGAGTGGCGTAGCTGGCGCCGACGTCATCAGGACGCACTGGCGACATAATACGGCCCTGCCCGTTCAACGCCCTGACCAACCAGAAACCAGCTGCTCCCCCCCATGCGCACCAGTTGCGCTCCCGATGGCAGGACACACGCCATCAGGCCGAGGAAAATCAGGGCCAACAGAATTCCTTTGACCATCGAAGACAGGTTCATGACGGTGACGAGCTCTGGATAAGAAGAGCCTCAGCCTAAACAGCGATGGGTTAACATCAGGTAAACATCAATCGAAAAGCGTCCGGCTTCCGTTATCCTTCGGACCTCTGAGCAACAAGCGTCCAAGGGGACTTTCCCGTGCATATTCACCTGCTGTTGGTCGAGGACAACCTTGATCTGGCCACTACCGTCATCGAGTATCTGGAGATCAGCGGCATCGTCTGCGACCACGCCAGCAATGGCCAGGCCGGTCTTAACCTGGCACTCAATCAGCACTACGACGTCATTCTCCTGGACATCATGTTGCCGCGACTGGACGGCCAGCAGCTGTGTGAACAGTTGCGCCAGCAAGGCAATCAAACACCCATCTTGATGCTCACCTCGCTGGACGCACTGTCGGACAAGCTCGCCAGTTTTGCCGCAGGCGCCGATGACTACCTGGTCAAGCCGTTCGAGCTGGCCGAACTGGTGGCCAGGATTCGTGCACTGAGCATGCGGCGCAGCGGCCAGGTCAGTCGTCTGCAGGTCGAGGACTTGGTTATGGAGCTGACCACTCGCAAGGTCAGTCGTGCCGGGCAGGAGCTGCATCTGTCTCCCATCTGCTGGACCTTGCTGGAATGCCTGATGCGCTCCAGTCCCGAGCCGGTCACCCGAGAACGTCTCGAAGCAACGATCTGGGGCGATGAGCCGCCGGACAGCAACAACCTCAAAGTTCACATGCATCGACTGCGCAAGACCGTGGACAAACCCTTCGGCCAACCCTTGATCCACACCCTTCCTGGCGTCGGTATCCAGTTGACATCATATGCGTAACGTCTTGAGCCTGAAGTGGGTGATCAGCGGCAGCTTCCTGTTGCTGATCGCGGTCGTTCTGATCATCTACAGCAAACTGCTGCCCATATACACCCTACGCGGCCTGCTCTACACCGCCAGCGCCATGATGGAAGAAGAAGCCCAGTATTTCGTCAGGCACTACAAGAAAGACCCAACCACGAAGCCGCCGCACAACTACTTCTACATCGGCGCTATCGGCAAGGACGCCTTGCCGGAGGACGTCCGTCAGGTGCTGGACACACCGCCGAGCCTGTCCTACGGCGCGGTTCAGGTCTTCGGCGATCTGGACTCCGATGACGACGACGATGAGATACGGGTGATCCTCGTCCAGCCCCTGGGTGACGGCAAGACCCTTTATATGTACGACATTGAGCACGACCATGAAGAAGGCGGCGAAGTCGAGACGCCGCTGTCTGATGCCTACTTCGACCAGGAGCTGCGCGGAATCACCTTCATCAGCCTGGCGGTGTTCATTCCAGCGCTGATCATCATCGCTCTGCTGGTCTGGTGGCTGGTCCGACCACTGGGACGGCTGGCCCAATGGTCCACCACGCTGAACAACCCGGACGCCATGTCCGGTGAGCGTCCTGATTTCAGCTTCAAGGAATTCAACATTCTGGCCGACGCCCTGGCCCAAAGCGTGAAGCAGGTACAGGCCGCCAGCCTGCGTGAAGGCCGCCTGCTGCGCTACACCAGTCATGAATTGCGCACCCCGCTGGCGGTGCTCAAGGCCAATATAGAACTGCTGGCCCTGCAGTCCGGCGGCGTCCTGCCATCACCCCTGCAGCGTATCGAACGCTCGGTGCTGAACATGCAACTTATCGCAGAGACCTTGCTGTGGATGAGCCGCGAAAATCCCGAGCCACTGCCGGAAGAAGACATCGACCTGAGCGGGCTGGTGGGTGAACTGATTGAAAAACACCGTTACCTGATCGGCAAACGGGACATCGAGCTGATTATCGACATCCACAATGAACCTTGTCGGCTGCCCCCCACCGCGTGCCGCATCGTTATCGGCAACTTCCTGCGCAACGCCCTGCAATACGCAGAAGAAGGCAACGTGGAAATCAGTTTCAAGTACCCTCAATTGCGCATCGTCAATCAGATCAGAGAGGCCAAGCCGACGCAGGAGTCAGGTGATTTCGGATACGGGCTGGGGCTGGAGCTGATGCGCCAGTTGTGCGCCAAGTTAGGTTGGCACATTGAAGTCGCTATCGAACAACAATGTTTCACGGTCACGCTCGACTTTACTGCCGCCCCGGCCAGCACCGTTCCAACCACTGGCGGTACAAACAGTATGGTTGTCTCTCAACCCGTCGAGTTATATTTTCCTCCCCTCAATTCGGAGTGTATGAATATGAAGATCACCATAAAACTGCGAGAAGAAAGTGGGATGTCCCACGAAACAGCTGGCTCGGTCGTGGAGATGTGGGACGTATACCAAGGCGAAGCTATCGTGGGTGTCTATCACGATAAAAATGACGCTATCAAATACAAGGAGTTGCTTGAAAGCGGGAGACTGGAAGAGCTAGGCCGTCCCAAGAAATAATCGATCACCTGCTGCCGAGTGAGGAGCCCCCCTCGATCAGCACAGGATTACTTCTACGCCCTATGGCTATCAGTCCTGGCCCCAGAGTCATCTTAAGCTTGAAATAGCGGCTGGTTGCCGGTATTGGTGGGAATTATTTGGCGCAAGGAAGCCGGACAGTGATCACGATTCGAGAGGCAACCATTGAAGACCTTCACGTGCTCCGTGATATCGGCATCGAAACGTACCGAGAACATTTCTCTGACATCTGGACCACCACGGGAATACAGAACTTCCTAAGCGAGGACTTCTCGGTTTTCGAGCTTCAGAAGTCGATCGAATCACCTACCCGTCATTGCTGGCTCATCGCATTCGACGAAGAAGGCCGAGCAATCGGCTTCTCAAAGATCAACTGGTCCAAGCCAGCGCCTCTCTCTGCCCAGGTTGGCGCCGAGCTCCAGAAAATTTACTTCCTCAAGTCTCAGGCAGGTAAAGGCTACGGGAAGCAGTTTCTCAAGTTCATTCAAGACTCAGCGCAAAACCACAATGAAGACTTCATATGGCTGGATGTGCTGAAGACCAACTCAAACGCACAACGTTTCTATGAAGGTTTCGGCTTCAGGACGTTGGGTGAAATTCCTTTCAGTACCGACAAGGCCGAAATCGGAATGGTTGTGATGGGCTGCGACCTTTCCCAGTAGAGCCTTTCATACTTTTCCGGTTGGCGGCACTCGTCCTCATCTTGCCTATCATCAGCATGACGCGCTGGAAGTTAGAACCCACTTTGAAGCCGCGCTGCAGCAATGCCATAGAGCATTGCAGGCGATTCAAGAAAAGTCTGGGATTCGGATGTAGCTCACAAAACGCCTGAACCAGCAAGGACTGGCACACATACCCATGTATTTGGGATCGATATAACTTGAGGTAAATATGACCATTGGCGAATTCACGCAACCAGCTGAAATCATCCCACCTGTAAAAGGACTGATTGACCCCAACCAAGGGGCTTCTCTTATTCCTTTCGTACCTCGCGGCACAAGCTCCGTACTTTCTACAGTGGAGTCTGCACTGCGGCGCAGTGTCCACGCTGACGACTACTGCCTGCCGGGACTTGTCGACAATACAGATGGCTTGGCAAACGCAGTGGCTGCTCTCGGCTCACTTGGCGGAACGGTAGTTCTAGGTGCTCGAACCTACGTAGCCAGCACCCTTGTCATTCCGAGGGGGGTCATTATCCAAGGCGAGAACCCCTTGGTATCTATCCTGCAACAGCAAGCCGGGTCAAACGTAGACTTTGTAACGTCAGAAAATTTCGCCTCTTTGACCGGCACCGGCCTGCCAGTCGCAACAGATAGCCGAGTGCCCTCCTGGTTCGGTTTAAGAAACATTCAGGTCAATGGAAACAGAGAGAATAACAGTACCGGCCGAGCATGCTGCTTCTATGGCGCCTATACAATCATAGATCACGTTGTTATCGGCTGGGGTGCCAGCGGCGGCCTATACACTGAGTACGCAACGAATGTATCCAGCAATGCCTCGGTTGCCGATCAAGAAGAAGGCTTCATTCGAGATTTAATTGTCCGCGACAATAACGGGGACGGCTGGGTAAACCGTGGGCCACACAATGTCCATATGGACAATATCACTGGCATGCGAAATGAAGGCTGGAACTATTTCAGTGAGATTCTCGACGGTACGTACAACGGGGCGCCCACCTACTGCACCATTTTGCACTGCTTTCAAGGCGACATGAGCTGGACAAGCGCAAGCGGTCGCAAGCGTAAGAACATCTATATCGGCACCAATGGTTCGTTCGGCCAAATCACCGTGGATGGCGGCTCATTAGAAATTAACGCCGGCTCGTGCTTGATTTCAAATCTGAACCAGTACTTTGGTGGCCAAGGTGGCGACATGGTGACTGTTTCGGGTTCTCGCAACATGATTGGGGTGTGGCGAGGCCTCGCGCGCGCAGCAGGATCTACAGCCACACCAGACGCATGGGTTGCCAAGATCACGGGGGACTTCAACAGCGTCGGCGTCATGCAAATTTACGACAACTCTGAAGCCGCTGCATTTTCCAATGGTGTTCTTGTCAGCGGTGTTGGTACCGCAATCGCTGATCTATTTATTCGCGGAACCAAGACCGGCCTGAAAGTAACCTCAAGCCGTAATAGAATCCGTGGCTGGGTTGCGAACACGTTGGTGTCAGGTTTTGAGTACACCACCCCTGTGGACTCACACGGAGGCAGAAACCGGATCAACCTAGACATATCCCCGTCATCCGGTGCCTATACGACAGGCAACGCGCCAATAGCAAACTCGGACCGTTTCAATATCGAAGGAACAGGTTTGAGCGGCGGTACCAAATCAACCACTCTATCTAAAGAGCAGTCTTCCATAGCCGGCGACCTGGACACTGTCGGGGTTAAAACCCTGGTTATCCCACACGGCCTGCTTTACGCGCCTAGACGCCAGGACATCAAACCTTCCCTGACAGGACTAACGGTAAAAACACTGGATCTTGGTTTCATACGCTGCTCCGTGGTGGACGCTACAAATATCACTATTGAATATCGGGTAGTGACACCCGCCGTAGGCGGAGTCATGAGCATCGCCGTACAAACCGCGGCACAGTAAAGCGATGCAAGAGGCTTAAGCCTCTTGCACTAAGCCTCCCCTATCAACCTCAATAAAATTGAGAGCTTTGCGTGGCATCCAATGTGATACTTAGCCGTATCAAAATAATGCCTACTTTGCCGGCGTATTCGGCTGGGTGCATCTATCAAGACATAAAGGGTGTTGCGTGTTCTTAAGACTCCTCTTCATCGCATGGCTGCTGACGCTTTCAGCTTGCAGTTCTAACGCTCCTGGCTCCTCGACGAACGGGGACGCGCCCGGCGAATACCGGGTCAAACGAGGCGATACTGTGCGCTCGATCGCTGCACGCAATGGTCTGAGCTGGAAGGACTTGGCTCGGGCTAACCAGCTTAGCCCTCCCTATACGCTGGAGGTCGGTCAACGCCTACGTATTGGAAGTACTCGGGCAGCACCCCGTCTCATCGGCTCAACCAGCAAGAGCAAAACAGTTTCATCTCAGCGCCCTCTCCCAAAAGAAACCCTGCAGGGTTGGAGCTGGCCGATCCGCGGCGTATTGATCGGGCGCTTCTCACCCACCAGCAAGCTTAGCCAGGGCATCCGCATTGCTGCCGCTCAAGGGCAACCGATCCATGCCTCTCTGGGTGGCAAAGTGATGTTCGCCGGATACATGCGTGGCTACGGTAATGTACTAATCCTTCAGCACAGCCCTTCTTACACCAGTACCTATACCTACAATAGTCGGTTGGTGGTCAAGGAAAACCAGATGGTGATCAAAGGGCAGAAGATCGCTGAAGCTGGATCCCAGGACACCGACCGTGCTCAGCTGTATTTCGAAATCCGCGCCAATGGCATTCCAGTCGACCCGCAGCGGCTGCTTCCACCGGGTTGAGGATGACTCAATCCCCCAATGGAGCTTTGGCGATTAGCAGATATTCGGCTGATGCATAGGGCGGATGTCGAGGGGGGTATCTGAATATTCTCTTAGATCCAGTACGCCAAATTTCTGGGTGTACATACAGACACTAGCGATGCCGTGAGCTTCTCAATTTTATATTTATTGAAAATGAACGATTTAAAGGTAAAAAACCTGAAAGCATCCCTCAACGCCGCTTTAATGCCTCGTCAATAAGTGATGAGGGATCAATGGCATAACCCTTTTGCCCAAGCAACTTATAAAAATCCTTATCCTTATTTTCAAACACTGCTAAGTTCGAGGTTTTGACACCAGCTTTATCCAACTCTTGCAAAAGAAAGTAGATAACATCTCCTTTTGCCCACACAGCTTGTTTGAAGCTAACACCACTCTCATTGTCAGTGCTGAGTTTTGTAACAAGCGGCGGGCCAATCTTCTTCTGGATCACTTCAACAAAATTGCTATTCTGTGGTTGCGAATAAACGCGCAACTCATACATTGACAACTTCTCTCCACTCTCAGAAAAATGAAAAACTATCTTGTTTTTCATATTTTCAAATTCGCCAGAAAGAACCAAGCCACTATAATTCAACAAGCCCGGCGAAGAGCTTTCCGTTCTTTCATAGCCAAACAATGTTTTCTCTTCTGATGGAGTCGCTTCAACACCAGCCAACTCATAGATAGATTGAATACTTTCTTTAAATGTAAGATTTGCCAAATCCAAACGTCCAGAAACGGGCTTGGAATTTTGGATGGTACTTTCCCTAACGCCCTCATCATTATTTTTCGAAAAGCAAACCGGAGCAATGACAGACAGAAGAATGACGATGGCAATTTTTTTCATGCCTACTTACCTCATCAATAGTTACTAAAATTGGATTTATTAGAAAGGCAATGACCAATTAAGCACAGGGGGTCGCCAAGGTCAAAAGCCACGATGTGTACAAAAACCTCCTCATGGGCACCAACCTGCAAACTAAAGCACCATCTTACCCTTTGTAATCACAATGAATCTGCATACTTTCTGTTTGATTTTGGTGAATTTCAAAGCCGCACCGCTCTAACGTAGTCTTGACTTTTTCAATAACACGCAGGTGTTCCGCTGCTCTTAGGTGTTGACGGTTCAGCGATGTAAATACACCTAACGGCAGAAACCGTAGTCGCCGTCCATTCAAAATAATGGAAATATCGACATGCGTGCCATCCACATCATGTCCATTGGAGCCAAATATTTCACTTACTTCCTCTTTGCGCTCTGGATAACATGCGCAAAACAGCTTGATCCCCAGCCACCTGGACAGGCTTCTAAAAAAACCGAGATGGCTGTTTTTATTTTCATACCCACGAACAAGTAACAGCCGAATTGACGAGGGCAACTCTGACTGAACTTCAATTAATTTAAGGAAAACTTCCTGTTCAACTAATACTTTAGAAGATGGCCAGCGGGGCCCAACCTTCAAGCCTTGACCGTCCCCTTTCAGCAGTGTAAGCATACTATCAAATCTCTAATTTTCAATTAGTGCTTTTTAAAACTTAACATGCGACGCCGTATCCTGTCTTCGAATTTTCACAGGATGTTATCAACTTTCGCAGCGCATGACGATGGTCAGCGCTAGTACTCGCACAGAGCATTGTAAATTACAAAACCCCTGCACTTTCCCGCACCCAATAAAAAACCCCGTAGACATTAATCTACGGGGGTTTTAAGAGTGGAGGCCAAAGTCGGAATCGAACCGGCGTAGGCAGATTTGCAATCCGGGCCTGAAACTCAAGCGGGCCAAGGCCTGTAGCGATATTCAGTTCCGAAACCGAAGCAAAAAGCATCCTCTGGAGGCCGCGTAGAATACGGGCTCTGTCTTTTGTTTCGGAACTGTTTTTACCCCTCCCCCGGCGTCCTGCCGATCGAACACCAATCCAAAATCAGCTAAAACTCTACGCTGACATGATCACTCCACAATTCTGCTGGTGTGCTTCACAATAAGCCACTCAATGCCTTTACAAATTGGTGCATTGCCCTGTGACCTTGCTCCGCCACGATTTGCCACCCGATAAACCACAGTTATGTGCATCCTTTTCTCTGTAGGGGACTCCGGCAAATACAGAGGTGCCCATGGCCGAACCGGCAGCCTTGGCCGACACCGATGACGAAAACCTGAACCAGGCTATCGCCAGCAGGCTCAAGGAAATCCGCAATCATAACGATGTGGTGCGCAAACGAATGCTTGCTGGGGAGGACGCCGAATAAGAACTGCTTGAAGCACCGGCCCGGGCGCACCTGGAGCGCGGCGACAGTTCGATTCGGATCAGGTGCGGTCCGATCGTCCCCCGCCGTTACGCCACCATGGAGTGCAGACTAGTCTTCTGGGTTGTTATCAGAAAAGGACTTGCTCAGTAGGCCCTGAACAACACTGTCGGGATTGCCAAGCAGCTGTTTATTGAAGGCCTCGCCATCGCCTGAGCGAGTTGCGAGAAGTCCCCAAGACTTTGTCCCATCCGCGTTGAAAACCACGATCAGTTGGTTATTTGCACAATCGTGAGGCTTACACATGTGGCCCACAGTGAAGGTTTTTCCGTCGGCTTTAACGTCCTCAACTGGTGACGCAGTGCCCTGTGCTTTGCTAACCCAGCTTGGGAAACCGAGCATCTCAGCATAGGCTTTTTTGTATGGTGCTTTACTCGCAATCTCCGGCAGATACTGCTCAGCACAAGCGCCTCCAACCATTAGCATCAGGGAGGCGCCCGTAAGAATCGAAAGGCTCAATTTTTTCATTCGAATTACTCCATGTCGGTGACTTCTCAGCCGTTTCTTCGCCGGCGGCATTTAACGCAGGTATGACTCCTCGGACAAAACACCGCTGCTTAAGTTTCGACATTCGCCCGGCAAAGAAATCCGGTATTGGAATACGCCACGACAGGCGCACAGAAAAAGTGCAGGTAAAGCCTTTATAATTCGCCCTGTTTTTCACCTGCGTCATAGCTACGTCGGCAGTTTTGAATGACGTCCATATTCTCGACCGTCCAGTCGAACAGAACCGAGAAAGGCCCCTGCAACGATCTACCGAGTGGTGTCAGGGCATACTCGACACCGAGCACTCGTCCATCCAGAACTCTACGCGTCAACATTCCATTACGCTCCAGCTTACGTAGCGTCTGGGTCAGCACGCGCTGGGTGATGCCATCGAGACGACGCTTGATGGCATTGAAGCGACAGGGCTCGCACAATACCGCCAGAACCATCATCGACCACTTATCTGCTATCTGGTCGAGTATCACGCGGCTCGGACAATCGGCGCGGTAGATCGGGTCAGTGTCTTCCATTGGTATCCTCCAGCACCCCTGGGATGCTTCAGGTGCGTAATTGACTCCAGGTATCCAATAAATACTATCAGGTCACTAACGCACCTAACCTAGGAAAAACTGAGATGACAGACACAGACTTCGGCAGGCTTCACATTTCCAGCACGGATGGCGTCGCAACGATCACGATTAATAATCCGCCGGTGAACGTCCTCGACGTATCTTTGATGAGCGAGATACGCCGCTTTCTCCTTTCCGCTCGTGATGACAAAAACACCCGCGTGCTGGTTTTCCAGAGTGCGGATCCAGAGTTTTTCATTGCGCATGTCGATATGACATTGATCGACGAGCCACACGCATTTGACGATTTTGTTCATGAAGCTCCAGAAGCTCTCAACCCGTTCCAGGCATTCGGCGAACTGCTGCGAGGTCAGCCGCAGGTCACAATCATCAAGCTCGCCGGATTGGCGCGCGGGGGAGGTGCAGAATTCATCTCGGCGGCCGACATGATATTTGCCGCACAAGGCCGAGCCGGCCTTGCCCAATGCGAAGCGTTGATGGGCATCACTCCGGGCGGCGGAGCGACTCAATACCTTCCTGGCCGGATGACGCGCGGCCGGGCTCTTGAAGTGATACTTGGCGCCGATCTCATCGACGCGAATACAGCAGAACGTTACGGATGGATCAACAGGGCGCTGCCTGAAGAGCAGCTTGACGGTTTCGTTGATCGGCTGGCGCGCAACATCGCCGCACTGCCCGAAGGAGTCATCGCCGCCGCCAAAAAAGCAATGCCTAGAACAGACCTGCGGGAAGGTTTTCGCCGCGAGCACGATGCCTGGGCGGGGCTCTTCGAGCGCCCGGCAGCTGAAAAACTCATTCGGGGAGGACTCAAGGCTGGCGCGCAGACTAAAGAAGGAGAACGAAATCTGGAGAGCCTTCTCCGAGGGCTGAAAATATGATCCACCACGTAGTTCGACTGGGTTTCAAAAAATCAAATATTACAGATCATCATAGGTGCTGTTACGTAGGACCACCTGGAAGGTCGGGCCGGGTATCGAGCAGGCTATAGAGCGGATCTGCGCCAAGAGGAAGACGTCGATCACAGGCAATAAAAAAACCCGTAACTCACTGAGCTACGGGGTTTTTAAGAGTGGAGGCCGAGGTCGGAATCGAACCGGCGTAGGCGGATTTGCAATCCGACCTCCAAAGGCCCGCAGGGCAAGGCCTACATTACATATTTAGTACCATAACATTCGCAATTTCGTACCTCTACAGCCCCCGCCTGCCAAAGGGGTAGCTTCCAGTTTTGGTATTCTTTTAGCGTCTCGTGCCCCCTCCCCGGCGTCCTGCCGACCGAACACCACTCACCAGTAAACAACCCAACTGCTACGCTGTTCACTCCACGGAGGAACACCGATGCAGAACTTAGATCTACTCCCTTCCCTGCTTTCCAAAATGAACGAAAACCAGCTCGCCCTTGAAGCTTCCATCATGGAACTCTCGAGCTGGGTTGAGCAGCAAGGCGGTGCCGAAGTCGCCGAGAACGTGCGCGGCGCCCTGGACACCCTCGACCGTAACGAAGAGTTCATCAAGCTGACCCTGGCCGTCCTCATGACTCCTGACTGATCGCTAGATGCCGCTACGACTAAAGTTGATCGAGCCCTGTGGTGGACTCTGGCCAGCATCTCCCGGCACACTCTCCAATTAGGATTGGTCGGCTGGCCGACCGCAGTGCTCCCCACAATCCATTATTCTGGAGCAATACACTAACTACTATGGATGCATCTGCGGGTTGTAACACCGCAAATAATTATCGGCGTGCAAGCGTCCTCGTATAAAGTGCTCGTCACAATATCATGTTTATATTTACGGCTCCCGCGCTCTCCAGACTATAACTGCTGAATTCATAAACTCTACCTCTAGTGGAAATTTTAAGCTCACCATTGTTCTTCTCTACCGATACGTCTGGCTGCTTGGTTACTAAGAACGCATGCTTTGAACCTAAAACCTTTAAATTCTCCTCATCAGAAACTATGTCACTAGATATATAATAACGATAAGAGAACCCAGCCGTCGCACCGCCTCTGTTGTCGCGTGCTCCGTAAATGGAGTTACCGTTGCCGAGAGGATATGTAAATACAATTTTATCCAAAGCAGGCTTAGATGGCTCGACAAGCCAATCAACTCCTACATACAACAGGCAAGCGACTAACAAACCGTTACATGCCGTCTGAATCCATGACTTAGACATTTACTATTCCTTGACAACAAATCAAATTAAGGAGAGCTAGAAACCAAACTCCAACTTGCGACAAAGCCTATCAACAAGTCACAACCTATGGCGCTAGCACAAACTGACAAACAAGCCACATTTTGCATGGCTTGTTTGTATTTTAAACGCTCAAAATGCAGAAAAATTTACCATTTTTTGCGTTTCAGATTATTTCTATCGCCGTAGATGATCTCAAAATCCTTTTGCCTTGGCGAATTCAATTCCCGCCTTAATCCATACTTGGTCCACCTTGTCATCACCATAAGGTGATCCTGCCCACCACTTGCCGAAATCCTCCATCGAAGTACCCGCAATCCCCTGCGCCGCACCTGCGGCTCTCAGCAGTACCTGTTCGGGAATGCCCGCAGCTCGGCCAGTGGCGCCATAATTAAAATTGCCAACCTCTTCATATTGAGGGCCGCGCTGCTTGTAATCCCATTCACCACCGTTCCTGACTTTTGTGTAAAACACCCCATAAACAATCGCCTCCTCACCACCTACCACAAGCTTTGACGACTCTCTCAGGGCCTTGGCTTCAATCATGTTGTTATCCAAAGAAACCCCAGGCGGGATCATTGGCACTTCCTGACGCCCTGCTCGCGCCTCAGCATCACTTAATCGCTGCGCTTCAATATTCGCTCGGGCTTGTTGAGCGGCCAATACACCGTCCAAAGCCTGTGCCTTTTCATTCAAACGTCGAGCCATTTCCGAGTAGACCAGAGCGAGGTTCGAGGCTTCATAGCCACGGGCCCAGCCAAGGAGGCTTTCTTGATGCACATAAACGCTCTTCATACCGGTTTGTATAAAGTTTCGAGCACTCGGATTACTTTCAGCCTTATCAGTACGACCATTCAAAACGTATGTCGAATCTTTTGATTTGCCATCGGCATTTGATTGTTTCGTCAGATAAAGTTTTACCAGGATATTTTTTTCTTTGATGACTGTCTGGTTAGGAGTGGAGATATCCATTCGTACATTTAGACCGCCCGCCGCCTTAACTTCCGCATCGATCTCAGAGTCGATGGCGGCGACATTACTCTTATGCTGCTGATCTACTTTCTGCTTACTATCAGCAATCCAACTCTCTACATTATCTTCCACAATAATAAGCTGACCAAGTACGTCATACTCATCCATTGAAGGTTGGCCAATTACTGTACCATTTGGTACTGACAACAGCGACGGACCACTTTGCTGCCCTGTAACAGTTGTTTTTCCAAGTTCTACTGGCATAATTCATATTCCTTTATGATTAAGTTTACCAACATGCAAAATTCTGAGCCACTAACTGTGAAACGCTCGATTTATCTATGCTGATTGTTCACGCTAAAAGAAGACCCATACTTGGGACTCCTGACTTTCGTGTCATGACAATCCTCCTGTGGCAGTGGTGCTTTAGGAGGCGAAACCACGTCACCCGATGACTGTACATAAATACAGCATTGCATCCAATCTGAATTATGCAAAATGCATACATTCCGACAAATGGTATTGATTTTTATTTGCATTTGATTGGATGAGTAAAGAAACTTGCATAGCCGCAAGCTGCTCCAAGGGACGACCTCCTCACAGCTCATGAGCTCATCGCAACTGCCAGATGCTTATGGGCTGCATCGAAAACGCTCTTTGGCCATCCCTTTAGCATCGTTGTGGTAGACCCAACACCAAGAAGAAACTGCAATTCAACCTAAGATCAGCCGCAATGAACCTGCCACAGCTGATCCAGACGAGTCGTGTAGCTCTGGCTCATCATTTCCCGGCGCATCCCCCAATCAGGATTCGTCGGCACACTGGCCGAGCGCAGCGTTCCCCTTCCCCACCGCCCATTGATCTGGTCCAGCACCGTCATCACCCTGGTGGCTTCTGCCGGCTGCGATACCGCGAATAGATCGTCGGTGTACTCGCCGGGCTGGCACAGATTGAGCAGCATCACTTCGGCTTTGCTGTATCTGAAGCCTGGCCGGTATATGTGGCCGACCGCATCAACGGCCGCCCTGGTCAGCAAGCGCACGTCATCGGTTGGATATGGCAGATCGACCACCACCCCGTTTGCGTACTTTGCCTCTTCCGGATTGAACATGCCTGTGCGGATGCAGACACGGACCTTCTTGCACAGCGAGCCCTGGGCTCGGAGCTTTTCCGAAGCCCTCATCATGTAGGTGGCCACCGCCTCTTTGATCGGCGGCAACTCCGTCAGGCGCTGGCCGAACATCCGGCTACAGCAAATCTCCTGCTTTGGTGGGTCGGGCTCATCCAGCTCCAGGCAGGACGTTCCGGCCAACTCCCGCGCAGTCTTCTCGATCACCACGCTGAACTTCTTGCGCAGCATCCACGGGTCAGCCTTGGCCAGGTCCATGGCGGACTTGATGCCCAGGGCGTCAAGGTGGAGTTTCATTTTTCGGCCTACACCCCACACCTCGGCCACGTCCGTGTTGCGCAGCACCCAGTCTCGTTTGGCAGGGTCAGTGATGTTCACCACACCGCCGGTCTGGGCCTGCAGTCGCTTCGCTGTGTGGTTGGCCAGCTTGGCCAGGGTCTTTGTAGTGGCGATCCCCACCCCCACGGGGATTCCGGTGCAACGCAGCACCTGGGCACGGATCCGCCGGCCCAGGTCGTCCAGGCCATCGATACCGGACAGATCGGCGAACGCCTCATCAATGCTGTACACCTCAACCGCCGGTACCAGGCTTTCAATCAGTGTCATAACCCGCTCGCTCATGTCCCCGTACAGGGCATAGT
The DNA here is from genome assembly GCF_009724245.1 of Pseudomonas spelaei. Classification (GTDB taxonomy): domain Bacteria; phylum Pseudomonadota; class Gammaproteobacteria; order Pseudomonadales; family Pseudomonadaceae; genus Aquipseudomonas; species Aquipseudomonas spelaei. The sequence goes on from NZ_WNNK01000022.1 coordinate 93,534, forward strand.
TCGAGGAAAAGGCCACGATGCCGTGCTGCTTCAGCTTGTGCTTGATCTGGAAATACGGCTCGCCCATTTTGATAAAGGGCTTGGAGTCGTAGCTCCGGGCAATGACGCAGCCGTCGTTATTGCTGAGAACCACGATAGGCACCCTGGCCAGGTCCGGGCGGAAGACTCGCTCGCAGCTCGCATAGAAGCTGTTGCAATCGATCAGGGCGAAGACTGGCTCCGGCTTAGACATGGCTGCGCACGGTGCTGGTGATCACCCCCCAGATAGAAAGCTCGTCGCCTTCCAAGACATACCGCGCCGGGTACTTCGGGTTTTCCGACAATAGGATGAGCTCTTTCCCGCGCCTACAGAACCGCTTGCAAATGGGTTCATTGTTCAACGCGGCGACCACCAAGTGCCCGTGGCCAGGCTCAATTGAGCGGTCAACTATTCCAAGATCACCTTCAAAAATGCCTACACCCTGCATGCTGTCGCCCGTGAACCGGATCATGTACATGTGAGGGGCACGAATATTTAGGACCTCATCCAATGAGATGTGCAGCTCGATGTGATCGGACGCCGGCGATGGAAAACCCGCTGGCACCCGAAACGAGCAGAAAGGCAGCTTCGTGCCGCCTTCGGATATAGGGCCTAAAATGGTAAAGCTCATGATGCTGCCTTTTGCAGACACTGTACGAATGTACAGTTAACTTTGCAGTCGGCTTGCGGTCAATTTTTCTGTAGGGGATTTCGACAGACGGAGAGGTGCCTATGTGCGGGAGGATTTCGCAGTACAGCGATATTCGAGAGTACGTTGCCACGCTGGGCATGGGCGACACCCTGGTGAACTCCGTGGGTGACGCACCGCTTGAACGGTACAACGTGGCACCGACAACCCAAGTCGCCCTACTCCACCTCCAAGGTGAGACGCTGCACGCTGATCTGGTTCGGTGGGGATGGCGGCCACACTGGGCCAAGGACAGGGCGGCGCCGATCAACGCCCGCGTGGAGAAGGTGGCCCACGGCCAATTCTTTCGGGCGATCTGGCCACACAGGGCGATCACTCCCGTGGACAACTGGTTTGAATGGGTTGATGAGGGTGGGCCGAAGAAGCAGCCATATTTGATCCGCCGGCGAGATGGCTCCCCGGTGCTGTGCGCATCCATTGGCCAACTACCCGACAGTGATGAAGGCCCGGGCGAGCATGACGGCTTCGTGATCATCACCGCCGACAGCGCCGGCGGCATGGTGGATATTCACGACAGGCGCCCCGTGGTTCTGGCGCCGGACCTGGCCCGGGAATGGTTGGATCCGGCCACGCCCAAGGAGCGCGCCGAGCAGATGGTGTTGCATCAAGGAGAACCGGCCGAGGCCTTCGAATGGTTCAAGGTAAATGTGTCCGTGGGCAATGTGAGGAACAAGGGACCCGAACTCATCCAGCCAATCAGCGCGCAATAGCCCTGACATAAGCCTGGCAAGCTCGTAGCGCGATCAATCCTTCGTCGCCGTCGTCGGTGATTCCGATAATTCGTTGAGCATGCGCTGGGTCAAGTCGGGCTCTCTGGGCTCCATGAACCACGCCGACGGCGCCGGGAGCGGTAGGCACGTTGCGGCCACTGGCTGAATCCGTTGCGTCGATAAGGACTGACAGCCGCAGGTCAGAAGTAGCAAGGCGGTCACGTAGGCGGGCTTGGTCACGTTGGGCATCGGAAAGCTCCTTGGTGTGTTGTTGGTCTTGGCTTGCCAGCTGTTGCTCCAGGGCCGCGCGCTTGGCCTGCTCGGCCTGCTGCTGACGTAACACGCCCTGGGTCAGGTCGTTCAGATCATTGGCCCGGGCCGCCGCCAAACGCTCAAGCTGCCCGGTGTATCGCCAGGCCTGCACCTGCCAGGTCACTCCGGCGGCAAAAACCATCAGCGACAGGATCAACACCGCCAGACCGAGCAGCCTCTGCACCGGCGTCATGCCAACGCCCTGCGGACGCCTTCGGCCAGCACCGCGTCCGGATAGGCATACCCTGCGTTCTCGTGATGGATGATCGCCTTGACGAAACCACGCATGAGCGGCGCCTGGGTCAGGTCGATCTCTGCGCCCGGCGCGGTGCCGGTGCTCGCCTCTACGGCACGTACATAGGCCGCCGTGTCGTTCTCCACCGCCGGCGCCCACCGGCTGATGATAGCCTTCACCGTCTTAAGCCCATGCTTGCGCTGGTAGGTGAGCAGCAGCTTGCCCAGGGCACGGATTCCGTTCTCCGGCGTATCGAACCGGGCGAAGCGCTTCTCGATAGCCGGGTCTGGCTTAAGCTGGCCCTGCCACTGGTTGGCCGAGTTGTAGTCGATATTTCCTGGGTTGCGGTTGCGTACCCCACGGGTCTCGGTGATAGGCATACTTTTTCTCCAGGCGAAAAAAAGCCCGCTCATGGCGGGCTGTTATTTGAAAATTCTCAAAATTGCGTAAGTCGCAAGTAGGCTTTCCTTAGGGCAACATCAAAGCACAACCCATCAACTAGAAAAAAACAATTTTCCGCCTCCGATCAGGAGAGAACTTAATAATATCATCAAGGACCTTCAAAACCACCACGGAAACCAGGAAGAATGGATTAGTCAAACCATTAACAGCAATCAACATAACACATATGAATGCAAACTGGTTTAACCCACTTACCGCAAAAATAAAATAGATAGGGATAAAAGCCAAAACACCAAATACCACAACGGCGTAGGAGATAGAATTAAACCATATCCCTGCAGCTATATCGGGATCAGCAAGATCCTGCAACACAGAGTAGTTGGGTAAAAACATATCACCATCAACAAACACTCTTAAAAATGGCTCAATCACTCGAATAGAAAGACTCCCTTCGCCATTCATGGTTTGAATCACTCGATCAGGAAGAATTGGAACAATTCCAGATACAACAAGCCCGACACAGAAGATAACGATAGGACTAAAGAATAACAGATACCGCACATTAAAAAATCTTGTCAACGAAAGCATAATAAATACGAATCCAAGCGCGGACGTTGACAACATAGTTGCACAGCATATGACAAGCCATAAAAATGACCGCCTAACTGAAGCCGCGTAAATCATAGCGGGAGCCACAAATATAGCAAAATAGCTAGGTTCTTTAAACAGTCCACCGCTTCTGAATCCTTGGGTGGCGATATCAAGACCTAGAACAGAGTTAGGCTGTATATCAATAGGAGTGTCGATATACACAAATACAGCATCAAAAACATTATATACAAAAACTTGAAATATTAGGAGAACCGAAGAAATCAACACCATGAACAAATATATATTCTTCACCGCAAAGGAATATTTCATACTCTTAAATGAACTTAATATGATGAAAAAAGAAATCATATAAAAGCTCATTCTAACAACCACCATCACCCCTTCAGGATAATAATTTAAATACTGAAACACAGCAACCAGCGAAATGACAACAAGGCTCACCCCGCCTAAAAAGCAATTAAAATCGAATTTCCTTGTTGAGAGAACACAAACAATCAAAGTGGCGATAATTGTAAAGTCACCGAAAGACAATTTTTCAAAAATTGCCATATTCGAAAGAACGGGCGACAATAAAAACAAGAGAGCACACAAGTTTGCAGCAAAGCCATTTTTTTGGTGCTGCACGAACTTAACGACTTGCACTACAGACATTACGAGTCCCTTCGCCCGTCAAGAATTTTGACGGCAAGATTGCGGCAGATAAAACAATAAAGTAAAAGGAGAAAGCTCCTCTTACACCAAGCAACAATAAACAATCAAGAGAGGTCTATTTTTTGCCACGGCATTCTATACATAATACTGTCAATTTGACAGCATTATCTTGAATAAATTTTAGATCCTCCTCTAATTCGACGCGCTTACCAAAAAACCGCTCCAGGCGCAAAGTTGTTCAGGCTTGAATTACTCCGGCGCGGAGGGCCATTTGATGGTGTTGGGGTAGCCCGGCTGCAAAGACACTCGACTCAACAACACCCGATACTGTTTCCATGCCTTAAGATCCGTTATCTCTTTTTCCGTAGCCTCATCAAGCTCAACAGCATCCTGTAGTGGTGCAATTGTGAAATCAGCAACACCACGCAATCGGTTGTACTCATCCGTAGCAGCCTCGGCCGGGCTCGGCTTTACCATTACAGGCTCAGCGTAGTCCGCAACCTCGGCGCCGTCCTTGATCATATCAAGGACCTGCTGATACACATCCGGCGTTTCATTAAGAGTCGCGTGATATGGGTAGCCGTTGTTGATTACCACATAGGTCCCATCCTTTCTCTTTTGAATGCTCTCGATAATTACCTGAGGTGGCTCGGTAGCTGCTACGCCTGAAGTTTCTTCTATTGCCTTCGTAGCCATCACTGAAATCTCCATGCAAAACCAGTCGAATAAGTGCCGCCAAGCTGGGTTCCGCCCGGAGTCAGCCCAGTAGAGGAGCTGATTAGCGCGCCCGAACTGTTGTAGTTTGTCAGGCTATAAGCCCATGTCCCGCCTGCGGGTAAAGTCGCACCATTCGCAAGCGAAACCCACTGGCCCGCGACTGGCTTCATGAAGGTGGCGGCGGTATGGCAGGCAGAGCCATTTGAGGTGACCGTGCCAAGGTCTAGGTCAGCAACGCCACCTGAAGCATTGCGAAGCAGCCCACCGCTCGATCCGCCGTTGTGAAGGAGGTATAAAGCCGTTGAGGTAGTTTCAAGCTTTAACGCTACCTGCGCTCCCGGATAAGCAGAGTTTGTAAGCCGGAGCCCTGGTGAGCCAGTATCCTGAGCGACCGAGATAGAAATCGCCCCCGTAAACGCAGCCCCCGATTTGTCCGCCTTCCCAGACAATAAACCATCTACCTGAGTGGTCGTGTAGGCATTAGTAATGCCATAGCCGGACAAGGTTGTAGCTTTATCCGCTTTATTGGATACAGCATTTCCGATAGCTGTGTCGGCCTGAGTTTTCGTATATGCGTCTGCAATGCCATATCCACCCAGAGTTGTGGCTTTATCGGCTTTATTGGATATGGCACCACTGATCGAGGCGTCGGACTGGGCCTTTGTGTAAGCATCAGTAATGCCATAACCGTTGAGAGTGGTGGCCTTGTTTGCTTTATTTGCCAAGGCGGCATCAGTTTCAGATTTGGTGTAAGCGTTGACAATTCCATAACCGCTCAAGGTGGTCGCTTTTTCAGCCTTGTTTGCTGGATCAAAGTCGTTAGAAGTCCAAAATTGAACCCAAACGCCCGTGCCATCAGCCGAGTAGCGACGGCCACCGAACCAGCTGTTTCCGGAGACACTGCCGGCGAAATCGATGCCAATATCTGTCGCACCACCACTCGGAAAAGATATGTGGACACCGGCACCATACGCCACCGCTGCTGGGCGATCCCCAGTGGCATCGGCCATCGAAAAGAAACGCGTGTCAGAGATTGCGTTGATGTTGCCATTCACCACGGCTGGTTTTGAAAGGAGCCCACCCGCCCCCGTCTTCATCGCATCGGTGATACCGAAACCGTCAACGGTAGTTGGTTTGTTGGCGATTTTGTCCCAGCTGACTCCGGAGGAAACGATCTTCGATATGGCAAGAGCCAACTGATTGTACTGCCCCTTAACCGGAGTGATGCCGGCCGCTGACAGAACATTCAATGTCTCCATCATGATCGTATTCATGAATTCCGCCGGAAGGATCGTCGCTGCCACGCCGGTTGCGGGATTGCCGTCGGTAAAGAAGCCAGGAGTGCCAGCGGGTGCTGATGGCGGAATTGTGGTCGCAGCAGTCGAGTTATCAATCTGATACATCTAGAGCCTCACGAATAATGGAATTGAAGAATGGTGTGTGACGGCTTCACTTCGGTGAGCTCGCACTCAAGCACCGCGTTTCCCCACGACGAGAGCGGTTCACCCATTGCCGCCTGGCCAACCCTGAAGTAGTTGATCGTGTTGACCTTGGTGTTGATCGCCCAGGTAAAAAACCAGTCAACGCCACCAAGCTGTTGCCCGCAGGTGCTCTGCCCGCAGCGGAAAGGGGCAAACTGTGTAACTGTGATCGTGTAACCCAGGCCCAGGGCGTACGCCGTAAAAAACTGGATGGATTGGCCACCTGAATTCGTTAGGCGCGCGACAACTTGCTTGCGGCGCCCCTGGAACGTGGGTGATGGCCCTGAACACGGATCTGGCAACCCCAACGTTGCCTCCCACTCATCCAAGAAGTTCACCGTCGTTGCCGGAAACATGTCCTCGAGCAGGTTGAGTGCCGAGTCGCTGAGCCTTTGGAAGGTGGGTGCATAACAGGACATAGCCTGCGCCTGAATGCTGCTTAGCTCCTTCGGCCAAACCCTCCCGCGCGGCAATAGGCCAAGCAGCGCAGACGTGAAGTCTCCGCTCGTAAATGAAGGTTTCGACATTGTTGTCAGGCCCAGGTAATGCTGCCCAAGGTGGGCATGCGTCCAAGTAGGTTCGGGATGTTCGCCACCGGTGACGTGATGACGAACCCTTTCGTTGCTGCAATCGCGGAGACTGCGGAATCGATGTCAGAGACGCCTACAAACGTACCGTTCGACAGAGGGGCGCCTTGATCAAGCAGAACATCCGCAATGGCAGCAGCCACCGCGTCGCGCGTGGCAAGGGTTGCTCCTGTCAGGCCGGTGATCGTGAAAGGAACAGGGGATGCGATAGGCGCACAAACGTAGACCATTGCCGTCACCGGCTGCAGGGGATAGATGGTGTTTGCAATGATCAGTTGATCGCCGGCGGCGAGGTTTCCCGAGGTGACACGGTTATCGCTCGGTGATATGCCGTTCGTACCTTGGGGGAAGCCACCCTGGGCCGAGTTCGCGTCATCGAGCATTGCGTAGACCACCACGGTTCCCGTGCCGAATCCATTCGGAGCTACCCAGGCCCGAGTAACGCCCGGCACCAGCTTCGCCCACATTGGATAGTCGGAGTTCGATCCGCCATTGGGCACGCTCTGATAGGCCTCCAGCATCCGCCCAAATAGCGATTCGTCCTGCTCCTGATCAGCACCACCGGTAATTGCGGCTGTCACGGCCCCAGTGGACTGGACGCCATCAATCGAGACGCCAAGTGTCATGAGGCTCCCCATCGGGGTATTTCCGGCCTCTCCTGCCAGGTCCGCCTTTACCTGCACGACCAGCGTGCCGTCAGCCGCGACCTTGGCCAACGCTTGAGTGGTGAAGGTCGCCGAGTCGCTCCGCCCCACCTGGGTTCCGGCATCGACTATCCGCCCCGGGGCTCCCCGGAACGTCACACTGCCCGCGGCTGCGGTTGCAGTTTTCCGATAAACCTTCTTCAGGGCTGCCCAGGCCTCCAGGTACTCCCCCGAAGCGGTATAGGGCACGCCCTGCTTGGCGATCCAGTCAAGGTATCCATAGTTCAGGTGGGCCAGGCCGGCGACGGCTTTACCTGTGATTTGCAGGTTGGAAAAGCGCAGGAGCCCGTCGGCGGTGGGCAAACCAGAGGTGATGTCCGCTGCGACGTGCGCGCGCAGGTCCGAGAGCGTAGGTCTCGTAAACGGCATGGGGTCTTTCTCCAGAAAAAGAAAACCCGCTCAAGGCGGGCTATGACGTGCTATCAGGTCTGGTTCCAAACCCAGTTGAAATTGAGCGGTGTGACCGTCCCGTCACGGTGGGTCACCGTGACAATGGCGTTAAGCCGGCTCCCTCCAGCAATGGCAGTCGCGACCTTCACACTGAGCGCCACCTGGTCATCGATGAGCCACTGCAACGCCTCATCCATGTAGATCTTGGCGGTGTTGGCAACTGCCTGTGTCAGCCGGGAGCGGTCCAGAAGCCATAGACGGGAGCCAATGGCTACGTCCTCATCCGCATCGCCCCACCAACCGCGCCGGTCATCACCGCCGTCCGGAGGGATGTCCGCGTCATCTGCAATTCGATCGGTGAATAGGCTGATCAATACGGCGCTGGCCAGGTCATTGCCGCTCGCCAAAGCGCCACCGGTGATGGACCAGTCGCCCGTGCCGGTTTCTACGATCCAGGTAGTGGTGATATCGCTCATTGTTGAGGGCTCGGCGTGGTGGTGCCGCTCCCGTTGGTGTGCTGGTTGAACAGCAGCCGGTCGGCGGCCATGGTGCGGACCTTGTCCTGGACGTTGCCGCCGGCTTCGATATCACCAGAGACGCGCAGAACAGGGGTGTTCATCTGCACCGCCTCGGCGGCATTGATCGTGACGGTGGTGGCATTGTTGACGGTGACGGGCGTGCCCTTCGCGTCGACGATGATCCCGCCGGATTGGGTCAGGTAGATCGACTTACCCCAGAGGTCATAAATCATGGATTCACCCTCCTTCAGGTTGGTGGGACGGCTGGCCTGGTGCGCAGTGGCAACCACCACACCCTTCGACCTGTCACCAGCCAGGAACACCACCAGGACATCAGAACCCGATGGCGGCAGAGAGGTGAAGCCAAATTCAGCAATACGAGGCGTGCCGTCTCGCGTCTCGGAATCGTTGAGTTTCACCTGCAGCAGTTGTGCGGTCTTGCTGTCGTCGCTGAACGTCACCCGGCCCCAGCCGGTAGCGAGTTGAATCCGCCGCATCATGCGCTGTAGAACGCCGCCGGAGTCACTGGATTGATTCGTGGCTGAGGTCATCAGAAACCACCTTGCAAAAGCTCGCCATACAGCGGCGTGAGGTTGATGGGTTGCGGCAGGAACGCTTCAGGCGCCATGAGCGTGATTTCTGCGGTTGTTCCGGAAAAGCTGTTCTTCAGGAATGTCACCTCGCTGATCAGCATGCTCTCGGCCGAGAACTTCAATTTCGGCAGGTGAACCGGCACCAGGGTATTTGGCTCCCACAAGGCGCCGGCCGAGTCTCGCCAGCTATCAACGGTCAAACGGACTACCCGGGAGCGCCCAAATCGCCTGGCCGCTTCCCACTCGGCGCGCTTGATGGCTACATCATTACCCAGGCCGCCACCCTCGGAGATGATCACCAGCGCCCTATGCCGCTTGCAGTTGAGGTCCCTCACCGTGTGGATCTGGTTCCCACCCTGTCCAAGGTCGGTAAACGTGTCGACCGACTGGATATAGGCGTTGTAGTCCGAGTAGATCTGGTCGGTTGAAAAGTCGATGTAAGCCCTCTCAACGTTGGCGCCACCGACAAAGCCACTGGCAGCACGGCGCGTCCCCGCCCGGCTGAGGAAAAGACTCCCATCAGGCAGGTCGTAGGCCAGCACGGCTGAGAAGCGCGCCATCCGGTCGATGATGTCAAAGGCGGATTCACCCAACATCAGGTTTGCCTGGGGTAGTACCGGCAAATCACTCACATCCGTTGCAACCGGTATGCCTTCGGCCACGCCGTTGACGGCTGGCCCGTAAACTGCCGCAAGGCGCTGGGCGATCCCGAGTACGGTCTGATTACTCAGTTGGCCGCCTGGCCATTCCGCCGCGCAGTCGATCAGATCGGAACACTTGGAGCGTCCGCTGACGTGTACCGAGTGATCACCCGCACTCATGCTCGGGATGTAGTGGTCCACATAACCGGTCACCACCGGGTCTTGCCCAAGTCGCACCTGGCACGCAGCACCTGGTGGGAGTTCCAGTCGGTCAAATTCCCCCGGGTAAAGTTCGGTCATGCCAATACTGAAGTCGCTGGGCAGGCGCTCTATACCCCATGTCACGCGAACATCCGTCCAGCCGGCGATATCAAAGCCGCCCGACGTGATGGTCAGGTCGTCATCTTGCATGGAAGGCCTCAATGAATACGAACGGGGGGAAACGCCCTAGCGGGCCAGGGCTTTAACGGTCGTCGGCATAAACGCCGGGTGAATTGGGTTGGCCTGCTGAATCAGCTCATCCGTGCGCCCGGTATCCCGATACAGTCGGTTGGCCATGGCCAGGGCTGACATGGGAGCGCGAAAGGTGAACGTCTCCAACGTTGGAAGCGTGGCGCCGGTGGTGGTCAGAGCACTCACCACGGCCTGGCGCAGTGCAACCAAGGCGCCATAGCTTTCGTCGTCTCCACTGTCGCCCGCCACCAGCAGCTCCCCGTCAATAAAACCGGTCACCGTCGCCATGGTGGTCATGGCTTCGTCGTAGGAGGTCGGCACGTAAGTCGCGACAACCTTGCCAATTGAGGCCAGGGCCGAACGCCGGAGCAGCGCACTGGTGGCATCCTGAGCAACCTCCCGCGCGACACCAATGATGCTGCTACCGGAAACCGGTGGCGGCGTAAATCGGGCCAGCGATCCAAGCAGCTCAATGGCATTGCCAGGGTCTGCAATGCTGGCCACCAGCGCATCCATCACACCTTGCACAGCGTCCGTGAACTGCTGGCCGCTGTTTGCGTCCAGATTCGCAGCCGCGACCAAAAGCACATCCATCGCCGTGTCCACTGCCGCACGGTTGGTCGTGTTCTTGGCGATCAAGTCGGCCATGGTCGCCGTACTGTCCTTGGCTTTTTTGTTGACCGTGAGCGCGCTGCTGACGTTGCCGTTGGCATAGCGCCCAAAGTTACCGGTCATCAGGCTGGCCAAGCTGGTGATACTCCGCACGTCGCGGGTGATACGGCCCACAAGCACCTGGAAGTCGGCGATCACGCCCACCACCATGCCGACAATAGCCCTGCCGAACTTGATGACGCCCTCCACGGCATTGATCACCGCCGTGACGCCACCAATCACCTTGCGTACAAAGTCCAGCGCCGACGAAAGCCCCAGGGCAGAGGCGAGTTTGTCCAGCAGTGAACCGGTCGAGGTGGTGATTGAGGGAAAGACCCGATCACCCGACTCGATGAAGACGATACTGATTTCAAAGTACCGCCCCATGTCCCAGCGCTCGATCACGCTCAGACCTTCAGAGGGAACGCTGACCTTCAGCGCGCCCAGAGTTGGGTGCATCAATGCCCCCGGCCCTGCTGCCTCAACAGCCCCGATCAGGGCGTCACGCTGAGCCAGAACGCTACCACCGCCATACACCAGGCTGTCGGTGACCAGAAACCCGCTCATGCGGATTCGGCGGGTCGAGCGCCCCATGTCCTCGATGTAGGGTTTGTCACGCCCCGGGTATTCGTGGAGCGCCAGGCGGCGACCAAAACGTGCATCGCCGCCGTAAACTGCGAACGGAACACCACGAAACGATGCCTGATTGAGCATCTCCGGCCAGGTCTTGTTGGATTCCTGGGCGATCTGAATGATGTCTGACAGCAAACTCATGCGACAGCCCCCATGCCCGTATAGGCGACACGACTCGAAGCCTGGACGTTACCGTCAGACTTGACCTTTGTTTTCATTCCTTCGGGCGCGTTCTTGTGCTCGATTTCCACCTTCACACTCCCGTTTGTCGAGGCCTGGGCCGCGCCTTGGGTGTAAGGCCCCTCTGGTGCTCTCACCGGCGTAGGTGCCGGCATTGGCGCTGGTGTCTGCGTTGTTGCAGGTGCTGGCATCAGCGTCGGTGCCGACATCGCTGCGGGCGCAGGAGCCGGTGTCGAGGATGGGAGTGCTCCCGGTACCGCCGGCGCCCTCGAGATATTTACCGCCGAGCTCGCCAGAATGTCAGCCACAGCGGCGCGCTTGGCAGCATCACCATTTGCGTCGGCAGGTCGCTCGTACTTTCTGGAAACGATGTCGCCCGCAGCGGCCGCTGTTTTAGTGGCCCGCAACGCATCCCCGGCAGAAGTCTCTCCACCCTTGGTCAGCTCGTAATGAACAAAACCAAGCTGCTCATCCAAGGTTGAGTTTTTGATGGGTTTGCCAGCCCACTTTGCGAACTCTTTCTGGCGGAAGTCGTGCCACTGAGCAATGCCATAGGCGCGTCCGCTGTCGCCGACCGCAGCCGGGTCAAAGTTACTTTCAAGGCCGAGGTTCGCGCTGATTCCGGCCGCCTGCTCCTTGGTCCAGCCCTTGTCCTGAAAGAACTGCATCGAGCGCTTGGTGGAGTCTTCATTGATCCCGCCCTTCGCCTTCCAGGCGCTGCTTAAAACCTCTGAAGGCGATACTTCAGGAAGCCCCTGAGCGCGGCGAATACGCGCAACCTCCTTGTCCTCGCCATCGTTCAGTGTCGAGGAGTAGAACAACGCCCCAAGACCTGCTGCGGAAGCACCAAGCAAGGCGCCCGTGCCAGCCCCAGCGGCACCAGCGGCGCCCGCACCAGCAGCCCCCATACCGGCTCCCGCAGCGCCAGCGGCGCCAGTTGCAGCGCCCGCCGCAACCGCAGCGGCTTCCCAGCCCAGCAGAAGCTTGGTGAATGCCAAGACCCCGGCGCCACCACGAAGAAGTGTCACGCCGAGGGACAGGACACTGCCAATAAGGCCGGCGTTCATCACACCGATCACCAGTAAGGCCGTATTCTGCCAGCCGCCCAACCACTCAACGACCTTGCCAACTCCTTTGCCGAAGTTGACGATCCCGTCGCCGATCTTCTTCCACTCGACCTTGTTGATCCAGATGGCAAAACCTTTGGCCCACTCGCCAATGTCGCTGGCAATCAAATCGCGATTCACCGCCAGCCAATTGGTGAACTGGTCAACCAGCGGCTTCATGACAGGAATCAACTTGTCGCCGATAGAGTTTTTGGTCCCGTCGACCACAAGGTTCAAGCCTGCCAGGCTCTGCGAGAATTCCTTGCCGCGCTTTACCGCATCGTCACTCATGACGTAGCCCAGGCGTTTCACCGTGGCTTCGTAGCGCTCAATGCCAGCAGCGCCCTCACGCAGGAATGGCAGCATGCCGCCCAGCCCCAGGTTGTTCGCTATCAGGGCTTGGACTTGCGGGCTTTTCTGGCTGGCAATCGCGTTGGCAATCGCCTTGTATTCGCCCACCACATCCCAGGAGCCGTCCTTGGCTTTCTTCAGGCCGATGCCGAGCTTGTTCAGCATCAGCAGCGCGCCTTGGTTACGCCCCCACTGTGCGTCCTGCATGGTGGTGGCCAGGCTGTTGAGGCTGCCCGTAGCCAATTCGGTATCAATGCCAACCATCTTGGCGGCGCCCTGGAAGGTCTGCAGCTGATCCGCAGAAATACCGATCCCGTGCGCGCTGCTGTCAATCGACCTTCCCAGCTTGGCCCAGTTAACAGCCAACGCCGCTACGCCGGCCACCGAACCAATGCCAGTGATCGCCGCCATTGGAGCAACGATGTTGCCGATGCTGCGAGCGGCACCGCCGGCTTCCCTGCCAATATTGGTGAGGTTCTTGCCGATACGCTCAAAGCCGAGCTCACGGCCGAGGCTTTTGAAGGACTTACCGACCTCTTCAAAGGGCCGGGTCAGACGGCTGACAGAATCGTTGACCTTGCGAACGGTCGCCGAGGCCTTATCAACCGCGTCAATCGTGATCGTGAAGGTATTACCCATCTGAGTTACCCGCCATGCGAATGGCTTGTTTGTTCCATTCGACCAGTTCCTTCAAAGTGAGCGACCACGCATCGCGTGGCCCCCAACCGTAATACTTGGTGAGCTCGGCAATCAGCTCTGGCCAGCCTCCTCCGGCTGACCAGCTTCGGTAAAACCCTCCAAGAACTTGTTGGCTGCCACCAGGTCACGCTTGCTGAGTTTCTCAACAGAGCTGCGTGGAATGCCCGCTACCAGACCAATCAGCGTGATCGCAGATCCGACCATGGTGTCTGCTCGAGCGGCTTTTTCCATCTCGCCGGCGGTCGGCTCGCGCAGCTTGATCTCTTCGTAGGTAATAGCGTTTTCACCCTTGCCGATGATCACGGGCTTGCTCAGGGTGATGGTGATTTCGTCTTCAAACATGGATCAGTTCTCCGTAACAGAAGGGCCTTCCCACTTCACTTCAATAGTGGCGTCGGAAGATTTGGATTCTTGTTGGTCAGTGGTCCACATGTTGCGACCGATGATGGTTTTGCCGTTGGCCAGCTCAGCGACGACCGTGGCGTTGTTCATTGCATTGATGTCACCAATGCTCAGGTTTGAGGCATCACGCAGCGTGGCGGCGATGTAGCCGGGCTGCGGGGTCTCGCTGTAGCCGTGAATGCCGTCCTGCCCTTTCAAGGTTTCGCGGGAGACCCCGGAAATCTTGTAAGAGAAGTCACCGGCCAGCATGTAACTCACGCCGTCGATGGACAGGTAACAGGTCCCGGCAAGGCGGTTGGGATCAGCCATAGGTTTCTCCAGGCGAAAAAAAACCGCTCAAGGCGGCGATAGGCGAAATGCCTGGGTTATTGGCGGAACTGAGCCAACAGCGCAAAGACCCGCAATTGGTTGATCAGGGTCCCCGGCCAGAGCACATCGACTCGATTGGGGTTGGTCCGGTTCTTCTCGACGATCAGTTCCTTGGCGTAGGCTTTGGCATCCTGGACAAACCCGTCGTACTCCAGCTCGCCGTATTGAGCGATCAAGTCGGCCTTGATGATTTTTGGCGTGACGATCGCCGAGCCTGGCGCAAAGCGTGTGCCGTCAGCCGCCAGCTTCACCCGGGCATATTTGGAGGTCACCAACGACTTCTGGGCGCGCAACACATACATCAGCAGGAACAGCGTCTCGACCTGTAGATAGCTGTCATCTGCGGCGCCAAAGCTGTTTTTCTGGTACGTGGTGATCAGGTTTTCAATCGCAACGGTGCCATCGCTGGCCACGGTGAAGGTGGAGATACCATCCCACAGCAGGGTATTGCGCTCGCCCAGATCAAAACGCGACGACGGCGGCGGCGCCAGCACCGTGCTCAACGTCAAGGTTTGCAGTGGCCGGCCTGGATCAGCACGCAGCGCCACCGCAGCGGAACCCGCCACATCTGCCGCCCAAATCCAAGCCGGGGACGGCGAGTCATAGAAGCCCATGATCGACTCGTGCTGGTGGTTACGAGCGTTGCCCGCAGTGGCCAGGGTCGCGAGCGTGCCGCGCTGAGCGGCGAAGATGTGCCCATAGATCTGGCTGGCATAACTCCAGCGCCCGGTTTTGTCGTTGAGCAGGTTTTTCAGGGCGTTCAGGGATGCCGTGTCGGTGTATGGGCTGACAATGAAGTCGAAGGCCTCGTCACCCAGGCTCGACAAAGCCACATCGAGCACCGGGTTGGTTGCGCCAGCAGCCATGGCGGTAATGGTCAGTGTCAGGCCAGCCGGAGTTACCTCACCGCCCGCAGTGCCCAAGTAGTTCAAGCGCAGGTCAATGTCGTTGCCGGTGGCGCCTTTGTTCTTGGCCGTGATTTTCACGGTCGCGGCGGTGGCTTCAGCGGTCACCGGCAGATTGCTGGAGCTATTGACCAGGGCCGCCAGGCCCGTCGCAATGTCTTCTGCCGGTTCAGCCGTGGACACAGGGAAGCTAAGGAGCTGACCAGCGATGTAAAGCGAGATAACACCCGTACCGCTCGGAGTGCCAGCGACCAGCAAAGTACCAGTTGCCGCCACCGAGCCCGCAGCGTCAGCCAGGGGCAGAAACCACACCTCACCGAAGTTATCCGAAGCCTTGTAGGCTGCGGTCATCAGCGCCAACATCGAGCCAAGACCGCCTTTAGCCTGGGCATCGCTCTTACCCTGGCCGAGCACCGGCACATTAACCACACCATTACCGGTATCTGTGATCTGCCCGATGATCAGGGTGCGCTGAGTTTGTGCGCCGCTGTTGGCCTGGGAGTTATCGACCTCGGCGTAGAACAGCGGAACCCGCAGGTTCGACGGGATGTTGCTAAATGGGACGGTCATTAACTGTCGCTCCCTTTGGAGGTTTCAGGCTTGGCGCCCTTGGCAACTGCCGGTTTTTCTTCGTCCGCCGGCGTTGGCTCAACCACAGCGACCACCTTCGGAGCGGTAAGTGTCACGTCATTACAACTGAGCCGGCGAAGCCAATAGTGATCGTTGTCTGCGACCTCTCGGCCTTCTTCCGGCAGTGCGTCGCGTTTGACCGGGTCGCGTACCAGCAACCCAGGGGAGGGATAAATGCGCATAGTTACTCCTGCGGAAATTCGTACGAAAGGAAGCCTTCTGCCCGCCCGTCCGGACCAACGACGCGCGGCGCCGGGGTAACGGAATCGGGAAACATTGGATCGAGATATGTGCCTGTAGCATCTACAACGTTGAGCAGATCACTGGTGATGCTCAACTCATGCAGGGGATCGGTCGGGACCGGATAAAACTCTTCTGGTCCCTGGTAAAACTCCATGCCGACATCCATCACCAGCTCGGCAAGCTCCAGAGCGGCATCCCCGTCTTCCTGAATCTGTGATCGGATAAAAGGGAACTGCTGCAACCGCTCCATCAATGGCGGGTAATTGATCAATGCCCTCTTGATCTGCTGCTGGAACACCTCCAGCTCATCAATCGACTTGGCCGCCGCAGCGTTGCCGGGAAGTGCCTTCAACTGAATCCTGGCACTGACCCGGATAACTGCGGTGACTGTGAACTGTGGGGCGCCATTGCGGCCGAGAGACTCCATGTCCTCAGCCGGTGAGTGCAGGTACAAAAGCGGGTAGTCGCCCTTCGCAATAGGCCAGGACCGCGCGGAAAACACGTTGTCTCCTGCAGCTGTTGCCCCCTTCAGCGCCTCCATGGTTAGTCGACGCAGATCTGCTGTAGTAGTCATCACATTTCACTCAACATCAGCTTTGCCCAACCATGGCTATCTGGCCGAACATCGTTGACCAAATATCGCTTGGCAATGCTGGGGATGTAGACCTCATCATCCTGAGCAGGCTCTTCAAGAAAGGTCGACAGACGAACGCCCAGCACTGGCTGGGCGTTGTTGGAGCCCACAAGCGGATCAATCAACTCGGCCTCTCGGTAGGCCGAATCAAACACCCCATCAATGGGATAACCGGCACGCCCCGCAGGGAAAAACATCACTCGCCCATCAGGTCGCTGACCTTCTCCGAAAATGGCCTCAAGAGGTCCCAGTACCAAGTTGTCCCAGTCGATCATCAGGCAATCCTCACGCTAGGCCCCGCCGCCACAGAGACATGCGGCCCTGTTTGCGGCTTCTCGATCACGTCGCCATCGGTCAAAAAGCCGAGCGCAGTCAGCGACTCGACCTCATCCTTGGGCACCTTGACGGTGTCGCCAGGCCCAACCCTTTTTCCGTTGACGCCGACCACGGTTCGGCCATGGGCCACGACGGCCTCCACTACAGAGGCCCCCGTTCCAGGTGCGCCAGCCATCAGCCTTTGCTCGGCGGAGTGCAGACCTTCGCGGCAAGGCAGGCGTTAACACGGCTTGGGATGACCAGCGGCGAGCTCTGCATCAACAGGATGCGTTGAGCCGGGTCATTCTCGACCCAGGTCTTTGGCGCGTATGGCATGGCCTGGTAGTTGAAGTTCGGGTCGAGAATCGAACCGAAGGCGCGGGTGCCGAGCAGTTGCTGGCCAGACATCAGCATGTAGCCGTCGGGCAGCATCGGCTGTTCAACGCCGTTGTCGTCAATGAACCACTCGTTGTACAGCCACAGGTCGTATTGACCCCAGCGCCCCTTGTAAACAGCACCCGGCGCGATCTGCGGGCCGATGTTGATGCTGCCCGCCTCGGACTGTTTCGGGAAAAAGATGGCGCCGAATACTTTCTCGTCGTTGGAGAAGGTCTGCCAGGCCGAGGTGGTAAACACCAAATCCTGTGCCTGCGCTCCGGAGAGCTGCAACATCAGCGTTTGCCATTCTTCCAGGTTGTTCGCCGGGATGGTGTCGCGACCGGCCTGGTTGAAGTTGGCCTTGATGCCCCACTGCTTGTTGCCGGAAAGGGCAATGCTCAGTTGGGAGTCGCGGCCAAAGTCGACCACCTCGGTTTCAAAGCCTTCGCCCGACACAACCACCTTGCCGGTGAGCATGGCCGATGCAGCCATCCACTCGAGCCGACGATCCAGCATGTCGATCTGGTCGGCCATCTCGAACGCAACGTTGGCCATTTCACGCTCGCCGGCGGTCATGGTGCCGCCGCCGATGCGCTCACCGATCTGGCGCATGATCGGCTTGCGCAGATCCGGGGCGCGCTTATCCTTGATGTAGGCCGGCTTGTAGGTGTTGGTCTGGTAGCGGCGCTGCTCAACCAGCTTGCCCTGCACCAGCGGACTGATGAAGGGAGCCATACGACGCAGACCGACATCGATGTCGATAGCAACAAACTCGGTCTCGGAGCTCTGAATGTTCGGGAAGAACTTGTCGAGCAGGAATTTCTGCGGACGCTTTAGCGTCGGCACGACCTGAATCAGGTCAGTGGTGCTAAAAGGAAACGAACTGGCGGCGGTCATGGGCCTCTCCAAAGCAAAAAATGCTGAATCCAACCCACAAAAAAGCCCGCATCAGCGGGCCTTTGTGGATGGCGGGGTATGGGCCGGATTACGGCGCCGAGTTATTCGACGGGGATGCCGCCGAGAGTGAGGTTTTGGCAAACAGGCCGTACGGGCGCATGGCCGAAACCAGCGCAGGAAGCGACCATGTTGGGCTGTAAATCAGCCAAGAGGCGTTGAATTCGCCGGCCACGTAGGCGCCAGCCGTTACCGGTCCATCCGCTGCATCAGCATCGTCGACCAAGATGGCCACCGGGACCTGGCTGCCATCAGATGCCGTCCGGACGCACTCGACATAGGTGCCGACCACATCGAAGACATTGACGGTAAAGCCATCACCTACCGCAAAGGCCGTGGCGCCCGCAGTGATCGTCAGATTGATCTCGGCGTGCGCAAACGCGGTACCAACAGTTGCGTCACCCAGCACCACGCCTTCGGGGTTGGTAACACTGAAGACGGTGGCCGAGGTGGCCAACAGCGCGTAGCCACCGGTTTCGATGGCAGAACCAACGGTGACCGGGGCCACCGTGCCATTGCCGGCGTTACCTGGCTTGGGGATGACCTGGACAGGACTGACGGTTTGTTGCCCCAAGATCGTGCCGCGCTTGAGCACGCCAGCAGCCAACAGGATCGGCTGGGTGACCAGATTGCGAGCATCGGCAATCAGCTGATCAGGGATATACACCTGTGCCTGAACGCCTGGTCGTTGTGGGTTGTCTCGAATTTCAGTTGGAATCAGCGACATGCTGTTGATCTCCGTTTGGCGTTGAGGTTACTGGGGCTTGGCTCGGGCAGCTGCCGCAATGATTTTTTGGGCGATAGGTGACAAGTCGGACGACTCGCCACCACCATCACCGCCGGCGCCGACATTCTTCACATTCGCGGCGGCCATGCGGTCTTTCAGGTTTCCACCACGACCGCCTACCGAACCCGCAGCGTTCAGGGCGCTGATAGCGGCTGCCGCAGTCATGTTGGTGTCGAACGCAAATACACCGGCCTGTTCGGCATTACCGGACTTGAAGCCGTGAGCCATGATCTGGGCGCAACGGGCACGCTCGTTGGCTACTGCGGCTTTGCTGGATTTCGGATCGTCTTTATCGTCCTCATCCTCGGCGTCCGGATCATCCTCGTCCTCGGCACGTTTTGCTTTACGGCCCTTGGCGTCGTCCTTGTCGTCAGGATCATCGCCTTCGCCCTTGGCCTTTCTTGCCTTTTTGTCGTCTTCGTCGTCCTCGAGGTCATCTTCCTCAGCACGCTTTGCCTTGCGACCTTTCGGGTCATCCTTGTCATCGCCGTCGTCATCTTCTTCCGCGCGACGGGCTTTGTCTTTTTCGTCATCGCCTTCATCGGCACGCTTGGCAAAACCCAGCAGGTGCGCAAAGGTTGCAGCAGCAGCCATTCTGCTTCTGGTCATGGTTATCAATCCTCTAAATGGTATGAACTAGGCCAGCTGAGAGAGCAGTGCCCGGAAAGCCGCGTCAGGTGCCGCGACAACATCGGCCAGGCCAGCATCAACCCCGGCAGAACCGAGGTAGGTGCCAGCCTGGGTTGCGCGGACCTTGCTGGCCGCGATGTTTCGGTTACGAGCCACGGTCTCTACAAACAGCTCGCCCATGGCGTCGATATCGCCCTGGAACCGCGCCAAGGCATCAGCCGACAGCGGAATTTCTGAATGACCATCGGCCTTGCGGTCGCCGTAGGTGATGAACGTCACCTGGATACCGGCGGATGTCAGCGCCTTGGAAAAATCCACATGCATGCAAATCACACCGATTGACCCGGTGCCGCCGGTGCGCGGGACGTAGATCCGATCCGCTGCACTGGCTATCGCGTAGGCCGCCGAATAAGCCGACTCGTTGAGAATCGACCAGATCGGTTTCGAGCCCCGGGCGTTGTAGATCGTGTCTACCAGATCGAAACACCCAGAGACCTCGCCGCCGGGTGAGTCGACATCGAGGACGATGGCAGCGACCTGCGGGTCATACAGCGCAGTCAGGAAGGCTTGCCGCAATCCGTCATAGCCCGTCATGCCACTCCACGGCCGGAGGGTGCCGGTTTTCTGCACCAGCGTGCCGTGAACGGGAATGACGGCCACATTGCCCACCAAGTCATACCCGCTATCGCGAGACTCCCGGTCGGCGTAGCTGTACCCCTCGCCCTCCAGCGCCAGCGGTGTCAGGTCAACAGCATCGCCGCTGACCCGCATCATTCGGCCAATCCCCATGCGTTCGGCCAGGGCGGCCATGATGACCTCGGCCTTTTCCGGGCGGATCGCCACCGGCACGTTGAAGAGCCGTTGAGCAAGATGTCCAAATTGCATTAAGTCGGCCTCGGTTTCTGTATGGCGTCGTCCGCCGATGTGTATCCGCCAGGGATCTGCATACCGGCCCAGGTAGGAGCGGGAATGCCAAGCTCTCTGAACTTGTCGATCTCGCGCTTGCGCTGCTCCAGCACCTCTTCGTAGTCCAGCCCCTGCTCCATGCATTCCTGCTGAAGCGTGGATAGGCCTGCGTCCATCCCCAGCACCGCCCCTTGCTTCTCGGCAACCGGATCAATCCAGCCGCGGGCCGGCCCCATCCACTCAGCACGCGAGTACATGGAGCGACACTCCATAAACTCTGGAGCACCGTGTGGCAACGGGTAGTCGTCGACCTCCATGGATTCCTCCATGAAGCACCCCAGTACCGGCTGGGCGGTGTTATTTGCGAAGTCGTTGCGACGGCGGGTCAGGGTTTTGAACGCCTCCAGCAACGCGCCACGGGCCGAGCTGTAGTTGGTATCGGACCAGTCGTGGGACATCTGCTGCGCGGAAAGCCCAGTAGCCGAGGCAAAGTTGCGCAGGAACGATTTCTCGAACCCCGCGAAATTCGCGTTCGGTCGCGTGGAGCTCACTGCGTTGATCTTTTCGCCCGGGAACAGGATCGGTATCCGAGACTCACCCAGCACCGTTTTTTTCCGGTCGTGGTAATCAGCCCGCTGACCTTGATAGGCCGACAGGCTGTCATCGTCGCCCACCGCCTCAGCCACCAGGTTGTGATCGAACGGGCTTTCAATGTAAGCCCCGAAAATCGAGTTGATCACCGCCGCGTCCAGCTCGACCGCGTCGTACTTGGCCAGCATTTTCATGCGTTGCAGGATCGGTGCAAAAATGCCCGAACCGCCCCGGTGCTGTGAGGCCCGATCATGGTCAAAATCATGAATGATGACCGGACGGCCCCAGGTGGTTTCCCGAGGTATCTCCTCCCAGGTCACGCTATCGGCTGCGTTCCACCAGTCGCCTTGGTGCGCCTTGCGAATCCAATAGGACTTAGCTGCACCGAACTCATCGAGCACCACACCGCCGCGCGATGAGTTGGAATCGAACTGCTGCTGGGGGTTGCTCAACCGGTCAGGGTCGATCAGTTGCATCGCTGTAGCGTATCGAGCGCGCCCAAGACCAACCCGGTCTGGGATATAGCAGGCCTGAATCAACGAGTCGCCATCAATCAACTTGTGCCGAAAGCCCAAGCGCATCATCTGGGTGATGGTCAGCGACCGCTGCGCATCGCAATAACGACCAGTGTCAAAGGCCCAGGTTCGATAGTGCGCGCTGGCCACCTGGGCAAACTCATGCGCCCATGTCGCATCAAAAGCTTTTTTGCCGGTGTAGGCCGCCAGTGCGCGCCAGTCCGGCTTGATCAGCGGCCGGAAGTGACCGCCGATGGCGTTGTCCAGGATGCGGGTGACAGCGCCCGAGGCCCAGCCATCGTTGCGCACCAGATCACGTACCCGAGCGACGATGCGGTCGCGGTACATGTTGAGGTCGCCATCAGGCGAGCCCAGATATGGGTGCCATCCGGCAACGTGTTCACCATGAATGTCGGCGGCGTCGTAGGGAGCGCCACCACCAGGCGCCAGCATTTTCCCCCGACTCGGCCGTAGAGGCTGGATCGGCTTGCCGTCGAGCCCAACAATCGATACGGGATTGGTCATCACTTAAACCTGAATGTGAGTGGCCGGCGGGCTCGGGTGGTAATGCCCAGCTGTTGCTGAAGCATCTGAATAACGTTTGCCAGTTGGGCAATATTGGCGCGGGTGTAGGTGATGCTTTTCGAGCCATCGCCCTGGGTGTACGTCGCGGTTTCAACCTTTCCGCCCGAGGAAAGCTGCAGGTAGGCCTGCTGGGCATTTTGCAAAGACACCTGCAACGACTCCCGGGGTATGCCCGCCAACAGGCTGCTTGGACCATAACGGCTCATGGGATTACTCCAGGTATGCCCCGCAGGAGCGGGGAGGATCTACGCCAGCCGGCTGGCCAACGTCCTTTTCTTGGTGGGTTTTGCCTGAATGACGCGCGGGCCAGAGGACTGGTCTTGATTGCCCCCCTCCGCCATGGGCTCTTGCTCCTGCAACTCAGGTCGATGAACAGGCGTACCAATTGACGCGTTCACCTCTTCTGCCCTCTTGTTGAGCTTCAAGCCCATATGCATAAGCCCGCACAGCGCTGCATACGCATAGACACGGCAGTCGAGTGCTTCGTTGGCCCTGCCGTTTGGCAACTCCCAGACGCGGTAATGTTGACCGCCAGAGGTTTTCCTAACGGATCGCTCTGCTGTCATCTGCGCGAAGTAGTTGATGTCGCGGCTCACCGGGAAGTGCATATAGCCTGCTCCCGGCTCCACAAGGTGAAGCCTCGAACGCACCGAATCCTTGGCCGCGTTAACGCCAAGGATCACCGGCCGGAATGACGATTTGTTGCGCCGGCTGGGCGTCTTCGTCGGCCACACAGGGGAGCGTTTCCCACCCACCGCCGACTCGCCTTTGACGGCCCAAACACGACGACCGAGGCGCGCCTTGGCAAACTCATAAACCTTTTGGGTGTGGTGCCCGCCGGAGTCATGACACACAGCCATGGCTTCAAAGCCTCGACCGTCACCCCGGAACCAAATACGCTTAAGGTAGGCATCCAGCCGGTTCCACGGGTCTGGGGTTTCCAAGTCACCAGCGATAACCTCAAAGTCAATCGACCAGCTTTCTTCGTTCAGCCCCCAGCCGACAACCTCGCATTCAAAGCGGTCGCCCTGGGTATCGACGCCAACGGTCACGACAGCCACGCCATCCGGAACCTCAGCACCCCACACTTCACAGCGGGCTGCCAAACGATCCTCTTGAAGTGCGCGATCTCCGCGATCCTCGTAAGTCTCACCCAGCACCAGATTGACGAAGGTCTGCCGCATCAGCGGGTCATCTTTTACCTCAAGCCATTCCGCGACCAGATTGCGCCAGGAGGCGTTAACGAAAAGGCTGTAAGCCGCCCAGATGTGAAAGCCTGCATGCCCCTTAAACGGCTTGGTGGCCCGCCATTCACCGCGCTCAACCATATCCTCCTTGTCGGCTTCACGAATCACACAGCCGGTCGCCTTACAGACGTAGAACACGCTATCGGGTAACCCGACGCCGTTTTCGTCCTTATCCCATTTCATCCCATAAGGAGTATCCGGGCCGCCCCATTCCAGCACCTGGTACTCACCGCAGTGAGGGCACGGGACGTAGTACTTGCGCTGGTCGCTATTGGCGTAGCTTTTCTCGATTCGGCTTTCACCCTTAACTGTGGGCGTGCTGCCGAGAATGATTTTCCTGTTCCAGAACGATTCGGTCCGCTTGATCCCCAGCTTGATCTGGTCGCCTTCCTTACCGGCACCCATCACCGGATACCCGTCAACCTCATCGAACTTAACGATACGGGCGGTGATCCGCCGAAACCCGCCCGGGCTGTTGGCTCCTACGAAAGAAATTGAGGCGCCGTTGCGGAAGATCCGCTTGTTGATCTTCTGCCGAGCATCCTTTTTCTTGGGGTCTCCGACGATCTCAGCCAGAACCGGTGTGTCACGCAGCATCGGTTCAATTTCAGTAACGCTGTAATCCTCGGCATCCTCCACCCGGGGCTGGACCACCAGGATTGGCGACGGGTCTTGGTGGATGTAGTAGCCGGCAACGTGGTCAAGGATCTTGGTATAACCAACCCGGGCCGACTTTTGGACTGTGACCATTTCGACGGTCGGGTCAGTGATCGCATCCATAATCCCGATTTGATACGGGAAGGCATGAAACCGCCCAGTCTGGGCGCTGGTCTCGCGGGACAAGACCGCGTACTTCTCAGCCCATTGGCTCAGTGTGAGCTTGGGAGGCGGCTGGATGTTCCGCCGGCGTGCAGACAGCAGTCCGGCTTGCAGTGCATCAAATCCTTCTGCATATCGGCGCTCATCGTTTGTTGAGCCCATCTCCGTCACGGGTCAACTCCTCAAGCGCGTCAACAATAATGCCGTGTAAGGCGTCCTGTACTTCCTGTGCTGTTTTCAAGCGACTGATACGCGGAGCGTGCTCCGATGGTATGGCAAGGAGACGGCTTCGCACTTTGGCGTATTCATCCCCTACCGCCCGACACACGTCCTCTACCGCCACAACCAGGCGGGCCGTCCGGTCGTATTCAAGCTGCTCGCGCAAGGCTAGGTAGTTTTCCTTTACCCGTTTTGCCTCGTCGAGATTCATGTCCGCACCAGTCGCGATAAGAATCCGAGTGGTGGCCTGCTCGACGGTTTCGCCAGGCTGAATTGTTACCCGCTTCAACGCGGAGGTAACAGCAGCAGTTTTCAGGAGAGGCTTGTTACCCTCACCTGCTGGGGTAACAACATCTGAACCGTCACGGCGATATTTTGCGATCAAGGCATTAGAGGCTTCGACATCCAGCGCGCTACCGTCAAACACAAGCCAGCCGCGCTCTTTCCACTTAGTGACAGTCTTTCGGCTGACGTTGTGGAGCGCAGCAAATTCGCTTTGGTTCATGGCGGGCCTTGTTACCTGTTACCCAAATTGAAAAAGTTTTCAAATCGACGGACAGCGCGGCGCGCAATGCCCTCGATGCTCGACCTCTCAGGAGGGACCCAAGCATAGGGGGGGGTAGCCGCACCACCACGGTGCAAAATCAGAAATCAGCGGGCCGACGCCAGCGCCTTCGACATCGCCTCACCAAACACAGCATTGAACCGGCGATCTACCAGTGCCTTTGCTCGGCTCCGATAGTTCAACCGCTTGTTCACTGCGAGCGAATCACCGAAGCGGATCAGCAGCTTCAAGTGAGCTGGCTGCTTCCGCTTGGCCGGTACACGCTGCCACACACCGTTGACCGTTCCAGACTTCGACTTCACTGGACCAATGAAGACATCCTTACGGGCCTTCAGTCGATCCAACACCTTGCGCGGCAACTGTCCGTATTGATCGAGCTTGATGTTCTTCGGGTTGAAGAGCGCTCGACCAGATAGAACGTGGTTGCCACCACCCTCATACGGGGCCAGGTACTTGGCCGCGATAGGCCGAACAAACACCGTGGCCGTGAGTGAGTCCTTGCGAGCACCTCGCACACCAACAGACTTCTGGGTGAATGGCTTGGGCTTCTTGAAGGTCGAGGCGATGTTCTGAATCTCGTCAGCCTGAACCTCTTTGGCCAGGGCCGTCAGTGCCTGGGCGGTAGCGAACTTGACCTGCTTATAGGCCAGCGCCGATAGCGACTTGGTGATCTCCTTCACATTGGCCCGAACCGAAATATCGAAAGCCCCAGACATATCGGTTACTGCCCGTCGTCAGCTTTTTCGAGCTGATCAAATGCAGCTTTAACAGCGACTCCGCATGCCACTGCATCGTCGAGCAACTGGGACGGATGAAGGTGAGTCAATCGAGCAACAAGAACCGCAGTCAGCGCATGACCCGCAGCACTTGGCACAAAGACAGACTCACCCAGCGTTGTGGCCGAGAGTGGCTGAAGTTCGGTGGCTTCGGTTTCCTGTTGCTTTACTTCTGGTTTAGCGGCCATTTCAGGCTCCTTTCAGATGATCGCCGACTGGCGGTTGAGTAACTGGCTGGAACACATGTCCACGCCTTGCCCAGGCATAAGCCACCACGCCGGCGTGCAACACCACACCGAACGGGTTAACCCAGTGCCCCTGGATGGCCGTCACGAACGCGCCGAATGCGCCGATGGCCACCAGATAGAAGGCGGTGCACAACAAGGGTTGATCGACGGGACGAACCCGGCGCAAGTAGTCACACGCGGCAAGGACCACAAGCACGCACAGGAAGATGTCCATTGCCGTCAGGACGGAAGTTAGAACACTACTCATGTCAGACACCTCGCGCTGTGACGAACGCCCCCAGAGCAGCCTTGATGCCCGGGATGATGTTCATTGCCGTCAGGCCAAGCACAAAAGACACGCCACACAACAGGTAATCACCGACCTCAAGGTCTAGCTTTGGCGCAATCCACATCGTGACGGGCTGAGTCAGGTACATCGAAAAGAAAAATCCGGTGACAACCGCCGCGGCGGCCTGCCCTCGGGTCAAGTCCTTCAGGAAACCAAGGGACAGAATCGAACCGATGAAAGCAGCCATGACCACGCCGTACTTGGCCAGCACGACGCCGGCGGCAGTGCTTGTTGGTTCGGCCATTGGTCTCTCCATTGCAAATAGGTCAGCTCCAGCAGCACTCCCAGCTCGAAGCAATGGGTGTGGTGGAGCTGAAAACGAAAAAGCCCCGGCAAATGCCGAGGCTTGGTATGGGTGCAGAGGGCCGGTGCTGGTCTCCGGCTTTGTGGGTTGGCTCGCTGGGTCTCGTACCCCAACCTCTCATCGCGTTGACCCACAGTGACCGCACGGGTTTGTGGGACGCCACTACCGACTTAGCGCATCAGCCTGCGCATTCATCTGCATTACAGAAAGCAAAAAGCCCGACACATTGGCCGGGCTTCTTTGGTCACTCATCTACACGCGCATGAATGACAGGATGGAACAAATACTGACGGAACGATGGATAGCTGTCAACAGGTACTCACGCTGCAACATCAGAAATGACCAAACCCTCGAAGTCGAAGATCTCACCGGCCGCGCAAAGCGCTTCGTCTACAAGGGTATTCAGAACAGCGTGGATATTTCGTCGCCATTCGCGGCGCGTAGATTCCGGACGGCCGTCAGGCTCCCAAGTGTTCATGTCATAGAAGCTCTTGGGCAGAACAATCATTGAAGCCGCCCGCGATTCGATTCTCTTCTTGGCTGCGCGCTCAGCAGCCACTGCTGAGGCGATCATTGACTCCCGACGCCAGTCAGGAGCATCCACCGGGATTGTCACTGTGACCGTCTGCGGCCCCTTCTGCTCTGCCCCTTTGAGCTTGGGGATCGCCCAAGCAGTGACAGCCTTATAGACGAACAGCATCGGGGCCGGAGAATCGACCAGCAATCGCAGATCCGTAATGGCTTTGACTTTCTTGGCCTTGTCAGTGCTGTACTTCGCGACCAAGGCGTCCATGTGACGCTTCTCCAGCCCGTGATGCAAGCGAGCAGCAACCCAGCAGTCAGCCTGCGTCCGGTCAATAGCCTCTCCCGGCGCGCAACCGAATAGAGAGCGAAGGTCGCTGCGTTCCTCCTCGTGCGGATTCCATAGCTTTTGCCAGGCCTGCTTGCTGGTGTTGTCGATTGATTCTGCGGCGAGGGCCGAAACGACGCCGCCAAGTACGCTTTGATAGATCATCGGTCAGTCCCCTGTGTAGTTGGTGCCGCCGGCGCCGCGACGGTTGTTCTGCTCGTATTGCTGATGTGCACCACCCACCAATGCAGCATCAATCTCGGCGAGCTCACGGCGCAGGGCATGCACTTTCAAGTTGAGCTGAAGGACCAGCTCAGCCAGCGGGAGGGATTCGCCTGTCTCCAGGCAGACCCATCCAGAAGCATTGCAAGCAGAGCAATCCATCTCATGAAAAACCCCACTAACCAGGCCTTTGCCGCGACAAGCTAAACACTCCCTGAGTGGCCTCAATACCTTTCGAAAGGCGGGGCCATGGACCTTTTTAGACATTTTTAAACCTCGCCCTTAACAAATTGTGGTTCTGGCTCGCAGGCCCCGCCGTTCAAGGCGTCTACGAGGTTTTGCGAATCTTCATATCTAACACCTGTCTGCGCGTGAATCGCCTTGAAGCCACGCGCATCTAACCAGTTGTGCCACTTCACCAACGCCAACCGACGCTGCTCCTTGGCCTGGGTGTTGATGTAGGTGGAGGCGATCTTTCCCAGTGAGTGGTTGAGCAGCATCTCGCCGATGTGCCCGTCGACGCCCAGGTCAGTCCAGGCCGTGCGGGCTACCTTGCGCAGGTCGTGACTCGTCCAGGCGCCCTGCCCCAGCCGAGTGAAAACGGCGCTCGCCTGGTTGTCGCTCAGTGGCTTGCCACGGCGTGACGGGAACAGGAAGGCACCCTCATATCCTTGGGATAGCTGCCGGTCACGGTAGCGGCGCAGCAGCGCACATACCTGGTCAGTCAGCGGCACCCGCAGCTCGGTCTTGGTCTTGGTGTGTTCGGCAGGGATGAACCACTCGCGCTCTGGCAGCGCGATATCGGCCCAACGGGACTGGCGGGTCTCGCCGATCCGGGTGCCGTGGCACAGCATCATCAAGGCCAGCATGGCGTCACCCGGCGCACTGTCGAAGCGCTCAGCCAGCAGGCTCACTAGGTCCTGCAGTTGCACGTCACGCAACCGCGCCGGCTTAGGGAGGATCCGCGCCGTGGTGAAGTTAACGAACTTGAGTTCTGCCATCGGGTTGACCGGGATCAGGTCGAGCTTTCGGGCTTGCCGGAACGCGACGGCAAGCAGCCGGTAAAGCTGCTGGACGTAGGACAGCGACAGTTCAGCCTGTGCCGGCCACATCAGCAGCTTGTCGAGGGTCTGAGCGCTCACGTCGCGCAGCAGCAGATCGTCCAAGCGCGGCTTGAGCTGGCAGCTGATGGCCGACTTGCCGGCGGCCCGACGCTTGTCGGAAAGCGCACGCGACTTGGCCATGCGGTCGCCGAACCAGTCCAGCAGCTCGCCCACGGTGACCCACCCGGAGACGCTGGCCGCACCATCAGCGGCTACCCGCAAGCGCACCGCTGGCAAAGCCGCAACCACCTGCTTGGTGCTCAGGTCGGGGAAGGCGCCGATGCGGTGCCATTCACGCTTGTGAAGAAAGTACCAGGACCCGCGAGCGCGGTTCTTCAAGTACCGAAAGTGCAGCGCCGGGTGGCTGGCGTCACGCAGGTCGCGCACATGCTCAAGCTTGGCATTGCGGGCAATCTCAGCATCCGACAGCTTCACCGTCAGGGTTTTGATGAGTGGGTTCAAAACGCGCCCTCCTCAGGATTAAGGAGGTCGATAACCTCAAACGTCGACGGCCACATCCAGCCGCCGTATCGAATGGCCATAGCCTTATCAAAAAACAGCGCCAAGGCATGATCTGGTGTGCTTCCCAGGTCCATCTTGGAAGAGCAGCAAAACACCGCATAGCGGTACAAGGCCGGTGTGGGAACGGCAAGGCGCGGATCAGGCATCAGAATTTGTCCTTTGAGTGGTAGCGGTCAGCCATGCTGGTTACTTTTGCTGGCTTGGTCGGCTCAACCCATCCCGCAGCCAGTTGTTCGAATCGGCTGTACTGCCCGAGGAAAGCCGTGCGAACGGTGCCGGTTTCAATGTCTCGACCCTTACCAATGATGATTTCAGCGATTCCTTTCGCTTCTGTGTGCTCGTGGTAAACCTCGTCGCGGTAAACGAACAGGATGATGTCGGCGTCTTGCTCGATAGCCCCGGATTCGCGTAGATCTGAGTTCAGCGGTCGCTTGTTCGGACGCTTCTCGCACTCTCGCGAGAGCTGGCTGAGCAGGATCACTGGCACACCAAGCTCGCGAGCCATGAGCTTCGCGCTGCGGGTCATGTGGCTGACCTCCTGCTCACGGCTGAACGTGCGCGAATCGGACTCCATCAGTTGCAGGTAGTCGATGATGATCAAGTCCAGGCCGTGGCGACGTTTGTGCCGGCGGGCAGCCGAACGGATACGATTGATCGTCATCGAGGCACGATCTGAGATGAACAGCTTGGAGTGCTTTATCTTCCCGGCGGCGCTCATGAGTTCGGCACCGTGGGTGTGCGGGGCTTTCCCGCTCTTGATCAGCTGCAGCGGAACCCGACCTTCCGATGCCATAAATCGATCCATCAACCCGGTGTTGTGCATTTCGAGGCTGAACACCATCACGCTTTTTGCTGCGCGTATGGCGTTGTGAGATCCGATGTTCATCGCCAAGGTGGTTTTGCCCATCGCCGGACGGCCAGCGATGATGATCAGTTGCTCAGGCTTGAGCCCTTGCAGCTTCTCGTCCAAATCCTCGATTCCCGTAGAAAGGCCGTCGATACCCTCCCCCCGATCAGCACGCGCCTGCAAGACTTCGATGTAGTCGTCCAGAATGTCCGAAGCTTTGAGCACCTCGGAAGTAGCAGACTGGCTATCGATGGCCTGCGCCTCGGCCTGCACTGCCGCGACCTTGTCGACCGTTGGCTGGTCGCTATGGGCTATCTCATTGATCCGGGTGCTGAGCTCGATCATCGCCCTGTCGAGGCTGCGCTCACGAACAGTTGCGGCGTACGAGGAGGCATTGGCAGCGCTTGGGGTGTTTCGGGTTACCTCGGCGGCATACGCGACAGCGTTGTCACCGCTGGGCAGATCGCCCAGATACAGGCCCACGGTAACCGCATCAGCCGGTTTGCTGTCGCCGTGCAGAGCCATTATTCCCCGGTAGAGCGCGGCGTTATCGTCGTAGTAAAAATCATCGACCGTCAGGTCTGCGCTGAGTATGTCGATCAGTTCCGGGCGAAGGAACATTGCGCCAAGGACGCCGTGCTCGGCTTCTACGCTGTAGGGATCACGCATGGTAATTACCCTCCACGACCTTGACGAAATTGCTCGGTTTGATCAGCCAGTCGAATGTGGCGCGGAAAGGCTTGGCGCCGTCCCTGCCTTCGCCCTCCCCCATCAGAAACGGGCTCGACCCGACCAGTTCGAAGAACTCAGCCCAAAACCCCAAGTCCTGGTGAACCGTGCTGTCGTTCCAGCGAGCAGAAATCTTTGTCACCCGGTCCTTGGTCAGCATTGCCACCTGAGGGAGCCCAGGAAGCGTTTTGTTGAACAGGTCGACGATTGCCTGTGACGGACATTTCGGCTTCGAGACTTTCGGGGGATGCTCGTCACCGACAAGAGGTGGTGGTTCACTTGATGGTT